>CAWFBJ010000027.1:0-22271 GCA_963814055.1 uncultured Alphaproteobacteria bacterium | reverse complement strand
CAGTTGCGGAAAGCCGCGAGGATCTCGCGCGTGCTGGCGTCGCACGGCAAATTGATCTGGAATCGCAGGGCACCGCGCTC
Source organism: uncultured Alphaproteobacteria bacterium (assembly GCA_963814055.1). Taxonomy (GTDB): domain Bacteria; phylum Pseudomonadota; class Alphaproteobacteria; order Rhizobiales; family Hyphomicrobiaceae; genus AWTP1-13. The sequence continues at coordinate 22,191 of CAWFBJ010000027.1, read as the reverse complement.
GAACGTGCGATGGATTCTCAACTCGAAATCGACGAGCAGACCAAGGCGTTACAGGCAATGCTTGGCGCGCGGCGTGAGGCCGAAACCCGCCTCGCCGATCTCGAAGCTAGCCTCGAAAAGCATTCGCCGCAGGAAACCGGACGCGCGGCTGGCGCGACTAAAACAGTGAGTCCCGATCGGGCAATGGCGGCGATCGCACGCGTCACCGGCGTGCCGGCGGCCGGCCTGCCCGGCGACAAGGAACTCGACGAACTCGACCGGTTGCACCGCGAAAAGGAAATCGCGGCCCGCCTTGAAAGGATCAAGTCGCAGCAATGAGTGCCCTGACCGACATCCTGCCAGCGCCGGACGTGCGGCCCTTCGCCGTGGCTGCCGCGATCATGATGGCGCTCGGCGGCATCGAATTGCTGGCGATGCTGGTCGGATTTTCGATCGGCGAATTCTTCGGAAAAGAAGTCGCCGTCGATGTCGACCACGGCAACGGCCTCGGCGGCCTGTTCCTGTGGATCAATGCGGGGCGCCTGCCGCTGTTGATCCTGATCATCCTCGCGCTCGGCGTGTTCTCGGTCGGAGGATTCTTCCTGCAGGGCTGGCGCACGGTGTCGGAATTTCGGTCCCGGCCTCGATCGCGGCGCTCGCCGCCGTAGCCGGAAGCATTCCCGTCATCCGGGTCACCAGCCGCGGCATCGCTCGTATCATCCCGCGCGACGAGACCTACGCGGTCGAGGAGGCCGATTTCATCGGTCACGTCGCCGAAGTTTCGATTGGGCCGCCGACCAGGGATTGCCCGGCCGTGTCCGTCTCAAGGATGTCTTCGGCAACTGGCATTCTCTCGTCGCACGCGCCAGTCCCGAATCCACCCCGCTTCCGGTCGGCGCCAGCGTGCTGCTGGTCGACCGGGACGCAAAGAGTTTTATCGCCATTTCCGCACCCGCCGACCTCATTGCACAACAACGATCAGACAGGGCTTAAAACATGTGGGAACTTGCAGTACCGTCGCTATTGGCGTCATTGTCGTTCTTGTTATCGGTCTCCTGCTTGCAAAACTCTACCGCCGCTCGACACGTGATGAAGCCTATGTCCGCACCGGCCTCGGCGGCCAGAAAGTCGTCCTCGACGGTGGCTCGATCGTCCTTCCGGTGTTCCATTCCGTCGCCGCAGTTAACCTGAAGACGCTGCGGCTGGAGGTTGCCCGCGGCGGCCGGATTCGATGATCACCAAGGATCGCATGCGCGTCGACATCGGCGCCGAACTATTTGCGCGTCAAACCCGACAGCTCGTCGATCGCGCTCGCCGCGCAGACGCTGGGCAGCCGCACCAACAACGCCGGCGAGCTGCGCGAACTGATCGAGGCGAAATTCGTCGACGGCCTGCGCTCGGTGGCGGCCACCATGCACCTCGAGGAGCTGCAGGAGCAGCGCGCCACCTTCGTCAAGTCGGTGCAGGAAGCGGTCGGCGCCGACATCCAGAACAACGGCCTCGAACTCGAATTGGTGTCGCTGACGCGGCTCGACCAGAGCGACATCAAGCATTTCAATCCGAGCAATTTCTTCGACGCCCACGGTCTGACGACGCTGACCAAGATCACCAGGGAACGCGAACAGGAGCGCAACCAGATCGTCCGCACCACCGAGGTGAACATCGCGCAGCAGGATCTCGTCGCCCGCCAGACCACGCTGACGATCGAAGCCACCAAGCGTGAGGCGGAACTGGCATGCGCGCCGGGAACAGGCTCGACAGCAGTGCGGCGCCAACCGCTCCATAGCCGGCTTCACCGAGCCCGACCAGCGAGCGCGCGGCGAACAACGTCGAGTAGCCGCGGGCGAACATGCACGAGATCGTCGCGATGCTCCAGACCGCGGCCATTACGACGATACTCTTGACGCGGCTGGTGCGGTCGGCGATCAGCGCGATCGGCAGCGCGCCAATCGCAACCGTGATCGAGACGACTGACACCAGGCCGCCGAGCTGCTTGTCCGACACCCCCCACTCGGCCTTGATGTACGGGAACAGCGACACGATGACCTGGCGGTCGATGAAGTCGAACAAATACAGTGCGATCGTCATCGCGAACGCGAACCAGGCCTGACCCTTGCCGATCAGGTACTCGTCGGTCAGACCTTTACTCGGTTCGAGCGCGTGGGCATGCATCTCGGAGTCTTGCCGGTCGGTCGATTAACGCGAATGACAGGCGCCCTACCGATCCGTGACTCACAGGCGCAATTTGAACGCTAGCGCTTTAGCTGCTCGAGAAATTCCAGGAGCAATTGGTTGACTTGATCAGGGCGTTCTTCCGCCGCGCTATGGCCCACGCCGGTAGCAGCACTTTTTTCCGCAGTCCGGGTAGATAGGTGTCGAGCTGGTCGTAGAGACCGCGGATTTCGGTCGGTTCGAGGGACGGGTCGGCAGCGCCGCCGATGAACAGGCTCGGCTGGCGCACCACTGCGCCGTCCAGAAACGCCGTGATTTCCCAGTTCCGGTCGCGACAGCGGTAGTAGTTCAGGGCCCCGGTAAATCCGGTGCGCGTGTACTCATCGACGTAGTAGTCGATCGCCCGTGCGCTCAACCATGACGGGAACTCCTTCGGCTCGGTGAAGGCGTTGAGAATGGGCTCACCGGGTTCGACGAACAGGCGCCAGCGTTCGGCGCCGACAGCGCTGCCGGAGACCGAGTAGAAGATGCTGCGCAATGTCTTGCGCGGATCGCTGGCCAACTCGCGATCCGGCTTGCCGATCTGCTGGAAGTACAGGTGGTGGTAGACCCGGCCCTTCGCCATTGCCTGCAAGCCGACGGTCGGTTTGACCTTTCCGCGCGGTGGCACCGGCGTATTGAGCATCACGAGCGCGCGGAACAGGTCCGGCCGCAGCATGGCCGCCGCTTGAGCCACCCATGCGCCCAAGTCGTGTCCGACGATCACCGCGGACGTTTCGCCCAGGGCCGCCATCAAGCCAACCATGTCGCCGACTGCCTGACTCATGTCGTAGGCTTCAATGGAATCTGGCCGATCGGTTTGCCCGAATCCTCGTTGATCGGGGACGACGACCCGAAAGCCGGCCTCGGCCAAAGCCACGATCTGGCGCCGCCACATGTACCAAAGGTATGGAAAACCATGCAGCAGAATGACGAGCGGGCCCTGTCCCTTGTCGATGTAATGCATGCGAATGCCGTTGACCTCGGCAAAGCAGTGGTTGAATGCGTCGGGGTCGTCGGCGTCCACTTGCGCCAATGCGGCGCGAGACTTACCGATGCGCGTTGCAGCGCTCGGGGCCATTGTCTACCTCCATCTTCTGGAAACTTCTCGGCCCCTCAAGGGTAGCCCTGACAAGCTCATCATGGCCCCCCTCTTGAAGAAGGGGGTGCTGCGGCGCGACTAGGTACACCATCGGGCTGTCCGCACAAACCTCCCAGCCTCGCGGAGTAGAGCGGAAACCCAAGCCCAGGCCTCCGGCGCGTCACTTCTTATCTGCGGCTACGCCGGACCCACATATTGCGCGCCGCCGCACAAGCACGGATTGGAGACATCAATGACAGCACCCGCCGTAACCCAAGACACGACGTCACAAGCCACGCCCACCGCACCGGCCATTGTCCGGCCATCGGTGCGCCGGCATTCGATCAAGGTGGAGCTTTCCACGCCCGCCATCGGCGCCGAACTCAGCAACATCAGCCTGGCTGATGCCGCTCTTGATCCTGAGGCCATTGCCGAAATCCGCGCGCTGTGGCTGAAGCACAAGGTGCTGTTCTTTCGCGATCAGGACATCTCGCCGATGGAACAGCAGAACTTCGCCGCGCAATTCGCCGAACTGGAGGCTCATCCCTTTGCGCCGAGCCATCCGGAGGCGAACAAGCTGTTGATGCTGTACCGCAATCTCGACCCGAGCAAGCCGAAGAACTATGTCGAAAAGGCCAGTCGCGAAAACATCTGGCATGCCGATGTCACCTACAAGAAGACGCCGCCCCGCGGCGCGGTGTTGCGCTTCGAACTGGGACCGGACACCGGCGGCGACACCATGTGGTCCAACATGGTGATGGCCTATGCAAACCTGCCCGCCGCCATCAAGCAACGGATCGATGGCTTGTACGCCAAGCACGATGCCGAGCACACCTTTGGCGCCCAGTTGCCGATCGCAGAACGTCACGCGATGGCCGCGAAGAGCCCCGCCGCCGAGCACCCGGTTGTGCTCATCCATCCTGAGACGGGCGAAAAGGTGTTGTTCGTCAACTCGGCGTTCACGACCCATTTCTCGAATTTCTTCAACTTCGAGGACATCCGCTACGGCCAGGACTTCATGCCGGAGGCGCATCAGCTGATGAACTATCTGACCTCTCAGGCCGCGATTCCCGAATACCAGGTCCGTCTGAAGTGGAGAACCAACACGGTGGCCATGTGGGACAACCTGCAGGTTCAGCACTACGCAGTGGCTGACTACGGCAATGAGCCAAGAAAGATGCTGCGCGCCACCCTCACGGGCACCCCGCTGGCCTGAGCCCAACGGTTTCTTCGGCGAATCCAGGGCAACGCCCAAAGCAGGCGGGCAGCCCTGCCACCATCAATCTTTTCGACCTCAACACTAACGGAGACAGATATGCTCTACGAACAAGTCGACACCGCAGTCATCGATGGCGAATCGCTGCCGTGGGTACCGTTTACGCCCTATACAGACAAAATCCTGCTGAAGTACTTCAAGCTTGACCCGATCCGGGGTGAATGGATCGTTCTGATGAAGGCACCGCGCGGCGTGTCACTGCCGAGGCACAAGCACACCGGTACGGTCTTCGTCTACACAATCGAAGGCAAGTGGAAATACAAGGAGCACGATTGGGTCTCCGGGCCTGGCAGCATCGTGTACGAGACCGCCGCATCGACCCACACGTTTGAAGTCGTCGCGGAAGGCGCAAGCGGATATGTGGTCACACTGGTTCAGGTGAACGGCGATCTCTTGTTCCTCGACGATAAGGACAACATCGTCGTGCAAGAAAACTGGAAGACCTCTCTGCAGCGATATCTTGCCTATTGCAAGGAGCATGGCATCAAGCCGAAAGACCTCACGGCATTCAACTGATCTGGGTTTCATGGGGACTCCCGGTATCCCCCCAGGTCCCCGTGTCAGCCAGAGCCGTTGCCTGATCGCAAAGGCCAAGGAGAGGGTGTCCCATCAGGCCAATCGCTGGACGGCGAGCAGAGCCACAATCTCCGCGTCCACACAATTTATCGAGTTCGTGTCTACCCGCTGGTAAGAGGAAGCCATCAGTGAACGGAATGATGATGCAGCAGCCGCTGCTGATCTCGACGCTCCTCACCCATGCGGAGCGTCACCATGGCGACCAGGAAATCGTCTCGCGGCGCGTCGAAGGCGACCTGCATCGCCAGACTTACGGCGACCTCGCCCAGCGCGCGCGCCGCATGGCCAACGCGCTGGCCGCGAAAGGCATCCGCTTCGGCGATCGTGTCGCGACGCTCGCCTGGAACGGCTACCGCCACATGGAGCTGTATTACGCGGTGTCCGGTTCCGGCGCCGTGCTGCACACGCTGAATCCCAGGTGCATCCCGACCAGGTCGTGTGGATCGCAGACCATGCGGAAGACACGGTCCTCTTCTTCGACCTCACTTTCCTGCAGCTGATCGAGGCGATCGCCCCGCGCGTGAAAACCATCAAGGCATTCGTTGCAATGACCAGCCGGGAACACATGCCGGCGTCGTCGACGGTGCCGAACCTGTTGTGCTACGAGGACCTGATCGACGCGCATTCGCCGGAATTCACCTGGCCGGTGTTCGACGAAAACACTGCCTCGTCGCTGTGCTACACGTCAGGCACCACCGGCAACCCCAAGGGCGCGCTGTACAGCCACCGGTCCACGGTGCTGCACACCTACGCCAGCGCATTGCCGGATTCGTTCGACTGCTCTTCGCGCGACACGGTCCTGCCGGTTGTGCCGATGTTCCACGTCAACGCCTGGGGCCTGCCCTATGTCGCGTGCATGGTGGGCGCGAAGCTCGTGTTCCCCGGCCCATGGCTGGATGGCAAGTCGCTGCACGACCTGTTCGAAACCGAAGGCGTGACCATGTCGGCAGGCGTGCCGACCGTCTGGCAGGGCTTGCTGGCGCATGTCGAAGCCAACGACTTGAGGTTCAGCACCATGAAGCGCACCGTTATCGGCGGAGCGACCTGCCCGCCGGCAATGATGCGAGGCTTTCGAGGACAAGTACGGCGTCCCGGTGATCCACGTGTGGGGAATGACCGAGCTGAGCCCGATCGGTACGTTGGGCAAGCTCAAGGGCAAGCATGTCAACCTGGACGCGGTGCAACGCCGGGCACTGCAGGAGAAGCAGGGGCGGTCGCTGTACGGCATCGACATGAAGATCGTCGACGAGCACGGCGACGAACTCCCCCGCGACGGACGGACTTGGGCGAGCTGATGGTGCGCGGTCCCTGGGTCATTTCCGCCTACTTCAAGGGCGAAGGCGGTGATCCGCTCGTCGATGGGGCTGGTTCCCGACCGGTGATGTCGCGACGATCGATGCCGACGGGTTCATGCAGATCACCGACCGCAGCAAGGATGTCATCAAGTCCGGCGGCGAGTGGATCGGATCCATCGACCTCGAGAACATCGCGATGGCCCACCCGGCAGTGGCGATGGCCGCGTGCATCGGCGTGCGCATCCCAAGTGGGACGAGCGTCCGCTGCTGGTCGTGAGAGGAAGCCCGGTGCCGAAGTCACCGCGAGGAATTGCTGGCGTTCTACGAAGGCAAGATCGCCAAGTGGTGGACGCCGGACGACGTCGCATTCGTCGACAGCATTCCATTGGGCGCCACGGGGAAGATGCTGAAATAGCGGCTGCGCGAGATGTTCCGGGACTACCGGCTCCCGACAGCCTGAGTCCGGCAGATCGCCGACTTCGCGCTGCTGGTCGCTGTCAACAGCAGCGGCTGGCTGCTGCATGCGCTCGCCGAGCGCGAGAGTTCCAGGACTACCGGCTCCCGAAAGCCTGAGTCCGACAGATCGTCGCCTTCGCGCTGCTGGCTGGCTGCCGCATGCGGTAGCTGAGTCCGGAGGCAACCTCGCGCGGAAGCACGCCCAAGTAGAGACACCCATGCCCTCTCCATCCACGCCCAGCAGCGCACACCCCTTGGCGCACCTCACTTCCCTGCAAGCGATGCTGTTGCTGGGCAGCATGGGCACGCTGCCAACCCTGTGGTCGGACATGCTGTTTCCCGCGTTCGTGTCCATCCAGCAGGATCTGGGCACCTCCGCCACCGCCGTACAGCAAACCGTCTCGCTGTTCTTTGTAGCCAATGCCTTCATGTGCCTGTGGCATGGCGTGCTCTCCGACGCCTGGGGACGGCGCAAGCCACTGCTCATCGGGCTGGTCGTGCTGGTGCTGACCTCGCTGCTGAGCCTGCTGGCCACCCGCATAGAGCAACTGTGGATTCTGCGCACCGTGCAGGGCCTGGTCGTAGGCCTGGGCCACATCTTGTGCCGCGCTGTCATACGGGATCTGTACAGCGGCGAGGCCGCACAAAAGATGATTGCCCACACCAGCTTGTTGCAATCGGCCGGCGCCATCATCCTGCCAATGCTCGGGGGCTGGCTGACGTGGATGTGGGGCTGGCGTGCGGTGTTTGCGTTCCTCAGCGCGGTGGGCGTGATGCTGCTGCTGGTCTATGCGCGCAACCTACCTGAATCCCTGCCCCCGGCACGACGCCAAGCCATACGCCTGGACAGCCTGTGGCGCAACTACCGCTTTGTGCTGGGTTCACCCTGGTTCATGCGCCTGACCGTGGCTCACTCCTGCAACTGGGCGGCCCTGTTTCTCTATGTGGCGGCGGCCCCCCAGCTCGTGACGCATTTGCTGGGGCGTTCCCCCACCGACGTCTACCTGGTCTTCACCCCCATGATGGTGGGGCTGATTGCTGGCTTTCTATGCCTGCCGCGCCTGGTGCAACGCTTGGGCACGCAACGCACCATGTACCTTGCCTATGCAGGATTTGTCTTCGTCAACGTGCTCAACACCACGCTGGCCGCATTGGTGCCGCCCAGCCTGATCCATTTGCTGCCGATTGCGGCCTACGCCTTTGCGATGGCCCTGTCCATGCCGCTGCTCGTGGGCCATGCGCTGCATCCCTTTCCTGACAATGCCGGGCTGGCCGCGTCCTGCCAAATGTTCCTGCAATACAGCATGATGGCGGTGGTGGCCGGTCTGCTCGCACCCTTGCTATGGGATTCTTTGTGGCACCTGGCTCTGGGCTGTGCCGCACTCACCTGCATCAGCATGACATTGCTGCTGTGGCAACGCTACGCCACACACAAGGCGCAAAAGGCAGCCGCCACCCAGGTCTGAACACCGCAGCCTGCACGCTCGCCACGGGCTTGGTGCCGGCTGCAGTCGCTCGAGCAGGCTGTCATCCGCATCAATGCAGCTTCACCCGCGGCACTGTCCGCCGGAAAATGAAGCGCGCCGCAGTACCGAGCGCTGTCTTCCACGCACCATGCAAGGCCAGTTCGTGCATCTTGTAGAGCGACATATACATCGCGCGCGCGAAGAGGCCTTCGATCCACAGGTTGCCGCCGACGAGCCGTCCCATCAGGTTGCCCACGGTCGTGTGCTTGCCGAGTGACACCAGGGAGCCGAAATCGCGGTAGCGCCAAGGCTTCATTGGCTTGCCGCGCAAGAGACCGTTGATCTGCCGAAGCACGTGCGCGGCCTGCTGGTGCGCCACCTGTGCGCGCGGCGGCACGTTGCCGTCTTGTCCGATCCAAGGCGCGGCGGCGCAGTCCCCGATGGCGAAAATGGTGTCGTCTCCGGTGGTCTGCAGCGTGGGCTTCACGACAAGCTGGTTGATGCCATTGGTTTCCAGGCCGTCGAGTTGGGCGAGGAATGCCGGCGCTTTGACGCCGGCAGCCCACACCACCAGCTCAGCGGGAACGGTCTCTCCGTTCGCGAGCTGCACACCGGCGGCGGTGACGGCGGTCACCCTGGCGCTGGTCCGCACGCGAACGTCGATCTTCTCGAGCAACTGTGTGGCCGCTGCGGACATGCGCTCGGGCAGCGCGCGCAGCACGCGCGGACCGGCCTCGATCAGGTTGAGGCTGATGTCGCGCTCAGGATCGATGCGATCCAGGCCGTAGGACACCAGGGTACGCGTGGCGTGGTGCAACTCGGCGGCCAACTCCACACCCGTTGCACCGGCCCCGATGATGGCTACCTGCAGCTGTTCAGGTCGAAGAGCGGTGCTCTGTGCATTTGCGCGCATGCATGCATTGACGAGCCGGCGGTGAAATTGCACCGCCTGCGCGGGCGTCTCCAGCCGGATCGCGTGTTCCTGGACGCCAGGCGTGCCGAAGTCGTTGTTGAGACTGCCCACGGCAATGACGAGCGTGTCGTAGCCGAACACGCGCGGGCCGGTGACGTGCTCGCCTTCGTCCGGATCGATGTAGGGCGCCACATGCACCTCGCGCCGCTGCCGGTCCAGGCCCGTCATCTCCCCCATGCAATAGCGGAAGCCGTGCCAGTGCGATTGGGCGAGGTAGTCGACCGCATGCGCGTGCAAATTGACCGTGCCGGCAGCGATCTCGTGCAGGTGCGGCTTCCAGAAATGCGTGCGCGCCTTCTCGATCAGCGTGACCTGCGCCACACCGCGGCGACCCAATTGGTCACCCAGCCGAGTGGCCAACTCGAGCCCGCCTGCCCCACCGCCCACGATCACGATGCGATGTAACGGCGCCGTGCCCGATTGGGCGCGGCGCTCCTCGGTGACAACAGTCGCGGCTTCGATAGCGTGCGCTCCGCGTTGAAGGACTTTGTTCATTTCTCGGGCGCGACCTTGTGCCGCCCAGTAGGTGTGCATGTTGGAGGAGCTCGCGCGCGCCCGCTATGGGGGTCGAGGCCGGCTCGTCGATGGGCTGGCCGGCGCGCTGCATAGGCCGGCTCGTCGATGGGCTGGCCGGCGCGCCGCATGTCGGCCTCGTAGGTTCGCGCGGCGAAGCTGAAGGCCAGCGGCGCCAGCAGGCCGAACGCCGGCATGGCCGTCAACGCAGCCGTCAGTCCCCAGGCGTCCGACAGCACGCCGGCGATGAAGGGCCCCGCGGCCAGGCCGAACAGGTTCAAGAACAGCGCCAGCACCGATGCGCCGGTGGCGCGCACGGCGGGGTGGGTCACGTCGATCACGATCGCCGTCACCGGGCCGACGGTGCAGGTCATCAGGAAGCCGCCGAGGGCGATGAGCGCGAAGCGGACCTGCGCGGACATCTCCAGGCCGAGCCGCGGAGCGCCGAAGGCGGCAACCACCACCAGCAACGAGGCGATGCACAGCAGCGCCATCGCGTAGCAGCTTGGCGTGCGGGTGGCGGGCGCCGGCACGGTCGACGACCGCACCCCACACCACGCTGCCGATGGCGCCGCACAGCACGACGAGCGCCGCCTTGACGGCCGCCTGGTCGGGCGCGAGGCCGTACTCGCGGTTGAGAAAGCTCGGCAGCCACGACCAGACGGCCGAGAGCACGAGCACCTGCGCCGCACCGCCCACGCACACCCACAGCATGGTGCGCGAGCGAACCAGCGCCTTGACGATGGCCTGCGCGGCGCTGCGCGTCGAGCGCATGGCCCGGTCCTGCCGGGGCGTGAGCTCCACGGTCCGGTAGTCGCGCACCTTGAGGTACAGCAGGGCCAGCAACAAGCCGGGAAAGCCGACCACGCCGAACGCGGCCTTCCAGCCCCAGTGCGCCGCGATCAAGCCGCCGAGCATCACGCCGAGCACGGAGCCCACCGAGGCTGCGGCGAAGAAGCCTGCCATCAGGGCACCGCGCATGCGCGCCGGGAAATGGCTCGCGATCAAGGCCGCGCCGGCCGAGCCGTAGCCGGCTTCGCCCAGGCCGATCAGCGCGCGCGCGGCCAGCAACTGGCCGTAGCTGCGCGTGAACATGCACGAGATCGTCGCCAGGCTCCAGACGGTGGCCATCACGACGATGCTCTTGACCCGGCTGGTGCGGTCGGCGAACAGCGCCACCGGCAGTGCCCCGAGCGCGATGGTGATCGACACCACCGAGACCAGCGCCCCGAGTTGCTTGTCGGACAGGCCCCAGTCCTGCTTCATGTGGGGAAAGAGCGAGACGATCACCTGGCGGTCGACATAGTCGAACACCATCAGCGCGATCGTCATCGCGAAGGCGAACCAGGCCTGGCGGCGGCCGAACAGGTAGCTGTCGGCAGACCCCTGCTTCGCATCTAGCGAGTGCGTGTGCATTGGAACCTCAAGTTGACAAGTGATAGTCTGCCCTGTGCTCAAGCAGTCGATGTCGCTGGACGCCCGACGTCCGGGCCTCGACAGCCGAACAACCTGGACGCTAGCGCTCTAGCTGCTCGAGAAATTCCAGGAGCAATTCGTTGACTTGATCAACGCGTTCTTCCGCCGCGCTATGGCCCACGCCGGGTAGCAGCACCTTCTTCCGCAGTCCGGGCAGATAGGTGTCGAGCTGGTCGTAGAGGCCGCGGATTTCGATCGGTTCGAGGGAAGGGTCGGCAGCGCCACCGATGAACAGGCTCGGCTGGCGCACCACCGCGCCGTCCAGAAACGCTGTGATTTCCCAGTTCCGGTCGCGACAGCGGTAGTAGTTCAGGGCACCGGTAAATCCTGTGCGCGTGTATTCATCGACGTAGTAGTCGATCGCCCGTGCGCTCAACCATGACGGGAACTCCTTCGGCTCAGTGAAGGCGTTGAGAATGGGCTCACCGGGTTCGATGAACAGGCGCCAGCGTTCGGCGCCGACGGCGCTGCCGGAGACCGAGTAGAAGATGCTACGCAATGTCTTGCGCGGATCGCTGGCCAACTCGCGATCCGGCTTGCCGATCTGCTGGAAGTACAGGTGGTGGTACACCCTGCCCTTCGCCATTTCCCGCAAGCCGACGGTCGGTTTGACCTTTCCGCGCGGTGGCACCGGAGTATTGAGCATCACGAGGGCGCGGAACAGATCCGGCCTCAGCATGGCCGCCGCTTGAGCCACCCATGCGCCCAAGTCGTGTCCGACGATCACCGCGGACGTTTCACCCAGGGCCGCCATCAAGCCAACCATGTCTCCGACTGCCTGACTCATGTCGTAGGCTTCAATGGAATCTGGCCGATCGGTTTGCCCAAATCCCCGTTGATCGGGGACGACGACCCGAAAGCCGGCCTCGGCCAAAGCCACGATCTGGCGCCGCCACATGTACCAAAGGTATGGAAAACCATGCAGCAGAATGACGAGCGGGCCCTGCCCCTCGTCGATGTAATGCATGCGAATGCCGTTGACTTCGGCAAAGCAGTGGTTGAATGCGTCGGGGTCGTCGGCATCCACTTGCCCCAATGCGGCGCGCGGCTGACCGATGTGCATTGCAGCGCTCGTGTCCATTGTCTACTCCATCTTTCGAAGTTCTCGGCCTCAAAGATAGCCCTGACAGCCTGCGCTAGCTAAGCTTCTCAGGACATAATCTTGTGAAATTGGGACAGGTGACGGTGCATGCATGCCTTGACGCGAAGTGCCAGCCTTACCGACTATGAACACGTTGCCCGTTCAGTGGGGCTCGATCCGTTTCGGATGCTGCGGATGGCCAAGCTGCCGGCCAAGGTCCTCGACGATCCGAATATGATGATTAGTGCCGATTCGGTTGGGTGGCTGCTGGAGGAGTCGGCACGCCTGTCCGGCCAAGAGGCCTTCGGACTGTTGCTCGCGGAAACGAGAAGCCTGGCCAACCTGGGCATGCTGGCGCTGGCGATCCGGGAAGAGCCAACGCTTCGCGCAGCAGTGCAATCTTGCGTCCGCTATATGCGACTGCACAACGCCGGCGTGCAATTGCGGCTTGACGACGCAGGCGACGTCGTGCTGCTGCATGTGGGTGTGAATATGCAGCGCCATGGCGTCTGCCGCCAGGCTATCGAACAGTCGACCGGCATCGGACTGCGGACGTTGAGAGTGCTGAGTCGCGATACCTTCCGGCCGGTAAGGATCTGTTTCACCCACGAGCGGCCCGCCAGCCTTGAAGTGCACCGCCGCGTGCTGGGAACAGCTATCGAGTTTTCACAGGAATGCAATGCCATGGTTTGTCGCGGCCGCGACCTGGACATGCCAATCCCTGCTGCAGACCCGACGCTGAATCGCGAGGTGAGGCGATGGCTGGACATGCAGCTGGCCAACCTCCCCGACGAGCCGGCGCAGCGGGCGCGCCAGATCGTCAGGATGCTGCTGCCAAGCGGACTTTGTTCGGTCGATCGGGTTGCCCAGCATCTTGGCATGCATCGACGCACCCTTAACCGACAACTGGCGGCCGAGGGTGAGAGTGTCACAACGATCATCAATGCTGTACGTGCTGAACTCGCCGAGGAGTATCTGGCCAACAGCAAACGCAGGTTGTATGAGGTCGCCGAACTCCTCGGCTTTTCCTCTGCCGGTGACTTTTCTCGCTGGTTCCGCGGTCAGTTTGGCAGGACACCCTCGGATTGGGCCGCCCACTACCGGGAGAGCAAGGCGGCAGCCCGGCCCATCTCGCATAAGTAGGAAGGCAGGTTCGAGGGCGTCTGACGCGTCCCTTCGTCATCCCAGCCAGCCACACTGCCTGAACCCGCCGCAGTCCCGACACGTTCCCGCGATTGCCGGCTTTGCCGCCCGGACTGCGCCGGAGCGTTGTCGCTATCGGCTTTCCAGCCATGGACCCTGGCTCCGGGTCCCAATATGCGAAGAAATTGTCCCGCCACGCAAATCCGCTCGCGGCCTCAATACCTACTATGAAGCCCGTGGACCGACGAAACGGTGCCCTGCCCCGCTGACAGGGACAAGCTACATCTGCCGGACGCACATATTGCTCGCCGCCGCACAAGCACAGATTGGAGACATCAATGACAGCAACCGCCGTAACCCAAGACACCACTTCACAAGCCACGCCCATGGCACCGGCCATTATCCGGCCATCGGTGCGCCGGCATTCGATCAAGGTGGAGCTTTGCACGCCCGCCATCGGCGCCGAACTCAGCAACATCAGCCTGGCTGATGCCGCCCTGGATCCTGACGCCATTGCCGAAATCCGGGCGCTGTGGCTGAAGCACAAAGTACTGTTCTTTCGCGATCAGAACATCTCGCCGATGGAGCAGCAGAACTTCGCCGCGCAATTCGCCGAACTGGAAGCCCATCCCCTTGCGCCGAGCCATCCGGAGGCGGACAAGCTGCTGATGCTGTACCGCAATCTCGACCCGAGCAAGCCCAAGAGCTTCGTCGAAAAGGCCAGCCGCGAAAACATCTGGCATGCCGATGTCACCTACAAGAAGGCGCCGCCCCGCGGCGCGGTGTTGCGCTGCGAACTGGGTCCGGAGACCGGCGGCGACACCATCTGGTCCAACATGGTGATGGCCTATGAAAACCTGCCCGACACCATCAAGCAACGGATCGATGGCTTGTACGCAAAGCACAGTGCCGAGCACACCTTTGGCGCCCAGTTGCCGATCGAAGAACGTCACGCGATGGCCGCGAAGAACCCCGCCGCTGAGCACCCGGTTGTGCTCACCCATCCTGAGACGGGCGAAAAGGTTTTGTTCGTCAACTCGGCGTTCACGACCCATTTCTCGAATTTCTTCAACTTCGAGGACATCCGATACGGCCAGGACTTCATGCCGGAGGCTCATCATCTGATGAACTATCTGACCTCTCAGGCCGCGATTCCGGAATACCAGGTACGTCTGAAGTGGAGAACCAACACGGTTGCCATGTGGGACAACCTGCAGGTTCAGCACTACGCAGTGGCTGACTACGGCAATGCGCCAAGAAAGATGCTTCGCGCCACCCTCACGGGCACCCCGCTGGCCTGAGCCGAACGGTTCCCTCCGGCGAATCCAGGGCGTCCGCCCATAGAGACAGGCGGGCAGCCCTGGCACGTTCACCAATTTTCGACCTCAACCACACCAATGGAGACAGACATGCTTTACGAACACGTCGACACCGCAGTCATCGATGGCGAATCGCTGCCGTGGGTACCGTTGACGCCCTATGCAGAAAACGTCCTGCTGAAGTACTTCAAGCTTGACCCGATCCGGGGTGAATGGATCGTACTGATGAAGGCACCGCTCGGCATGCAACTGCCCAGGCACCACCACACCGGTACGGTCATGGTCTACACGATCGAAGGCAAGTGGAAATACAAGGAGCACGACTGGGTCGCCGGGCCCGGCAGCATCGTGTACGAGACCGCCGCATCGACCCACACGTTTGAAGTCGTCGCGGAAGGCGAAGACGGATATGTGGTCACACTGGTTCAGGTGACCGGCGATCTCTTGTTCCTCGACGAGAACGACAACATCGTCGCGCTCGAAAACTGGAAGACCTCGCTGCAGCGCTATCTTGCCTATTGCGAGCAGCATGGCATCAAGCCGAAAGACCTCACGGCATTCAACTGATCTGGATTTCATGGGGACCCGGATATCACCGGGTCCCGTGCACTCAGTGCGTCGCCGCAAGAGGCGTGAGCATTGGTGGGCTCGCCTCTGGACCGCGCGGCGACGCACAGACAGACATTACGAAGGGAACGATGCCATGAATGGCTTGATGATGCAAAAGCAGTTGTTGATCTCCTCACTCATCGTGCATGCCGACCGCCATCATGGCGATACGGAGATCGTGTCCCGGCGGGTGGAGGGCGATATCCATCGCTACACTTTCCGTGACTGCCACCGTCGCGCGCGCCAGATGGCCAGCGCGCTGACCAGCCTGGGTGTCAAGCCCTCCGACCGGATCGGCACGCTGGCATGGAATGGCTATCGTCACCTGGAGTTGTACTACGGCGTCTCCGGCATGGGTGCCATTCTGCACACCATCAATCCTCGCCTGCATGAAGACCAGGTCGCTTACATCGCGAATCACGCCGAAGACCAGTACATCTTCTTCGACTTGACCTTCCTGCCGTTGATCAAAGCCGTCGCTGGCCGTTGCAAAACGGTCAAGGCGTTCATCGCCATGACCGATCACGCCCACATGCCGAAGAACGCCGGCATTGACAACCTGCTGTGCTACGAAGACCTGATCGAGCAGGGTTCGTCCGACTACTCCTGGCCGATTCTCGACGAGGACGCCGCCAGTACGCTGTGCTACACCTCTGGCACGACAGGCAACCCGAAAGGGGTCCTGTACAGCCATCGCTCATCGCTGCTGCACACCTATGCGGCCGCGCTGCCGGATGCGCTGAACTGCTCGGCGCGCGACGTGATCCTGCCAGTTGTGCCGATGTTTCATGTCAATGCCTGGGGACTTCCGTACATCGCGTGCATGGTCGGCGCCAAACTTGTATTCCCCGGGCCGGCTTTGGACGGCAAATCGCTGTATGACCTGCTCGAAGCCGAGCAGGTTACGCTCTCCGCTGGCGTTCCGACTGTATGGCAAGGCCTGCTTGGCCATCTTGAGGCAACTGGCCAGCAATTTTCGAGCATGAAACGCACCATCATTGGTGGCGCGGCCTGCCCCCCGGCCATGTTGCGCAAGTTCCAGGAAGCATACGGCGTAGCGGTATTGCACGCCTGGGGGATGACTGAGCTGAGCCCTATCGGGACCGTCGGCACCATGAAAGCCAAGCACCTTGAGATGTGCCCGGAAGAGCGTTATGCCGTGCAATCCAAACAAGGTCGTGCAGTGTTTGGCGTCGACATGAAGATCGTTGGCGCTGACGGCATCGAGTTGCCCTGGGACGGCGCGACATCTGGTGACCTGTTGGTGCGCGGGCCATGGGTGGTGCGCGAATACTTCAGGAACGAAGGGGGCAATCCGCTGCAGCTCGATCACGAAGCGCAAGGATGGTTCCCGACCGGCGATGTCGCGACCATCGATGTCGATGGCTTCATGCAAATCACCGATCGCAGCAAAGATGTGATCAAGTCTGGTGGCGAATGGATAGGCTCAATCGACTTGGAAAACATCGCGATGGCACATCCGGCAGTCTCTCAGGCAGCGTGTATTGCCGCGAAACACGCGAAGTGGGACGAGCGTCCATTGCTGATCGTCGTCAGGAAACCGCAAGCGGAACTGAAGCGAGAAGAACTGCTCGCCTTTTATGAAGGCAAGATCGCGAAATGGTGGACGCCGGATGATGTGATCTTCGTCGACACGATTCCATTGGGCGCTACGGGCAAGGTCCAGAAGAACCGTCTGCGGGAGCAGTTCGGCGATCATCTGATGGCCAGGGCTGCAGGCTGACGCTGCAGGCTGAGCATTGTGCGCGCCGCACGGCGCTGTCGGTGGCGCTGAACGCGTAGGGCGGGACTCGCGTGGGGAAGAACTCACCGTCGTAAGGGACTCGCCTCGGGAAGGACGCACGTCGAGAAGGCGCAGGCGCGCGAGAGACCACTTGCGTGGTCGGGCGAGACGGAAATATCTCTCGCCAAGAAGCCAAGAGCGCAAAGTCCGGAAAGGAAGGGATTTTGTGCCGCCGCTCTTCTCGCTTGGCGATCTTTCGATTCCGCGTGCAGAGAATCAGGCTACGCCCGCCGCCGGCTGCGCATCGGGATGCTCGGCCGCGTCCTGCACAGACCGTTCTTTGCGAGTGATCGCCTGGTGATCGGTCGCGATCAGCTGATAGAACACGGGCACGACGAATAGCGTGAACAGCGTACCGACGATCATGCCTGTGACGAGCACGATGCCGATGCTGTTGCGCGCTTCTGCACCCGGGCCCGCCACGAGCACCAGCGGGAAGTGGCCGAAAACCGTCGCGGCGGACGTCATCAACACCGGTCGCAGGCGAGTCAACGAAGCCTGACGAATGGCGTCCAGCTTCGCGAGGCCGCGCGATTGCAGTGTGTTCGCGAACTCCACGATCAGGATGCCGTTCTTTGCGATCAAGCCGACGAGCGTGATCAATCCCACCTGCGAGTAGATATTGATCGTCGTCAGTTCGAGGAACGTGAACACGAGTGCGCCGGAGATCGCGAGCGGCACCGAGCCGAGCAGCACGATCAGCGGATCGCGGAAACTGTGGAACTGCGCCGCGAGGACGAGGTAGATCAGGATCACGGCGAAACCAAGCGTCGTCGTGAGCGCCTGGGCCTCCTGCCGGATCTGCCGCGATTCGCCGGCGTAGTCGAGCGTGACCGCCGAGGCGCCGGCCTTGCGCGCCGCCTCTTCGAGCACTCGCAATCCCTGATCCTTGGTGACGCCAGGAGCGACGCCGCCGAAGACGCGGGCGGAGTTGCGCTGCTGGAAGCGATTTAGCTGGCGCGGGCCGGTGACGGTTTCGATGCGAGTGAACGTGGATATGGGGATAAGCCGTCCGTCGGGCGCCTTGATCTTCAGATCGAGCAGCGGATCGAGCGTCGCGCGATCCTCATCGCCGAGCTGCGGGATCACCTTGTAGCTGCGATCGAAATAGTTGAAGCGGTTGACGTACGCGCCGCCGAGGAGCGTACCGAGCTCACCGCCGACCGTCGCCAGATCCAGGCCGAGATCGGCAAGGCGCTCACGATCGAGCACGACACGTGCCTGCGGCTCACTCGCTGCACGCCTTGCAGCGTCGACAACCGCGGCTGCAAGGTTCGCGACAGCCAGTCGGTCAGCGCTGGGACGTCGCGCTGTGTCGAGGTGAAGCCAAGATAGAACGTCGCGTACGGTCGATCGGCGCGTTGCACTTCGACGACCGGCGGCTCGGCTTCGGCCGGCAGCTCGGAGCGCACCTGCTGCAGGCGCGCCGTAACCTCGGCCAGTGCTGCGGTGCTGCTGTGATTGAGCTTCAGACGCACCGTGATCGTGCTGACGCCGGCGCGGCTCGTCGACTCGACATAGTCGACGCCGCCGATCGACGAGACCGCGCGCTCAATGGGCGTCGTCAGAAACCCGCGAACCGTTTCTGCGCTCGCGCCCGTATAGACCGTCGTGATGATGACGGAGGAGCTTTCGACGCTCGGAAACTGCTGTATCGGCAACGTGAACAACGCGCGCGCGCCGACCAGCACGATCACGAGATTGACCACCGCCGCGAGTACGGGGTGCTTGATGAACGTATCAGTGAACGCTCGCATGACTTCTCCCCGGACGCAGCAGGCTTACAGCCTCGTTGTACTGGTCGCCGCCGGCGTGTCAGCAGTGGACGCGACTGCTTCGGGCTTCTGGATGATCGAGACCAGCGCCGCATCGCGCAGCTTGAACGACCCGGATGCGGCCACCTGTTCGCTAGCCTTCAGTCCGTCGCGAATGACGATTTCATCGCCGGCGAGCGCTTCCACGTGCACGAGGCGGTATTGCGCGCGCGTCTTGCCTTCCTTGTCCGCCGCGACGACGAACACGTAATCGCCGCCGGGGCCCTTGCGCAGTGCGCTCGCCGGGATAGTTGCGGCAAGGCGCGACACGCCGACCGGCACCTGCACGCGGACGGAAGCACCAGGCGATGGCGCCATGTTTGCGCGGAATCTGCGCCCGCACGGTTGCATTGCGTGTTGTCGGATCGACGCGAGCGTCCGTGGCCATGATCGCCGCAGTAATCGGCTCGGTCGCACCCGCAAACACCTTGACTTTGTCTCCCGCGCGCAGCGCTCCTGCTACGTGCTGAGCAACGGCGAAGTCCACGTACGCGGACTTGTCCACACCCTGCAAGGTCGTGAGGTAGGTTCCCTCATTGAGATACTGCCCGGGATGCACATCCGAAATGCCGACGCGCGCGCGAAATGGAGCCCGGATAGTCTTGCGTTCAATGACTGCCTTGATACGGGCAATCTGCGCGACTGCGACATCGCGCGCAGCGCGCGCGCTGTCCACTTCTTCGGTGGAGACGGCACGCTGCTGACTCAACTGAGTGACGCGAGCGAATTGTGTTTGCGCCAGTACTCGAGGCGCTGGTCGGTCGCTACGACCCCACGGCGCTGTTCGTGCCCGGCGGCAAGGCGCGCATTCGCCTCGAGGTGACCGGGGTTCGCTCCTACGACGTGCTGATCCGCAACCGCCCGCGCCTCCCTGCGCCGGTCTCTCCCGACGAGCCCGACGCCCTGCTCTGCGCCGACGCCGCCACCTGGGGCAAGCTCGCCGCCGACGTCCGCGCGGGCATGACCGCATTCCGCCCCGGCCGGCTGTCGGTTCGGCGGAACCTCCACCTGGGCGTCGGCTTCCTCGCCGCCACCAGCGGGTCACCGACGAGCCGGGCTCCGCTTCGAGTTCGCTGAAGCCCGCGCATGGAGGACGGAGCTCGACCCTCGCCACCGGCGGTACCGGCGGCCCGCTGATCTGCCTGCACGGCCTGGGGCGACCAAGGCCTCCTTCCTGCCGACCGTCGCGGCGCTCGCCGACGACGACTCCGAGTGATCGCCATCGACCTCCCGGGCTTCGGCGACTCGGTCAAGCCGATCGCCGCCCCCTACGACGCGCCGTCTTCGCCCGCACCGTGGTCGCCGCTGCTCGACGCGCTCGAGATCGAGAGCGCCGACCTCGTCGGCAACAGCATGGGCGGGCGGGTCGCGCATCGAGACGGGCCTCGCACCCCGACCGCGTCGACAAGCTCGTCCTGCTGAGCCCGGCCGCTGGCCTGGCTGCGCGCGACCGCCGCTGGGCGCCGCTCCTGCGCCTGCTTCGCCGCCGAGCTCGGGCCTGCTCCAGCCCGCCCCCCGCGCATCTCGAGCCGATCGTCCGCCGCTTGGTGCCCGGCGCCAAGACGGCTGGTCCGCGGCCGGCGTCGACGAGTTCCTTCGCTCCTACCTCGAGCCCCCGCGGTCGCGCCGCCTTCTACGCAGCGGCCCGCAACATCTACCTCGACGAGCCCCACGGCGAGCGGCTTGTGGAAGCGGCTGGCCTGCTGCAGCCCGAGCACTGTTCGTGTGGGGGCGCGACGACACTCGTGCCGATCGCGTTCTCGCCACGTCGCGCGGGCGCTGCCGGCCGCGCGCCACCTCGAGTGGACTGCGGACACGTGCCCCAGCTGGAGGCGCCAAGCCAGACACACCGCGCAGCACGTAAGTTCCTCGTGTGATCGTCGCCGTCACAGGGCCCACGGGGGACATCGGCCGGGCCCTGATGAACGCCCTGGAGCTCAACGATCAGGTCGAGACCGTGCGCGGCATGGCCCGTCGTCCCTTCGATCCCGCGGAGCGGGCTGGCGGAAGGCCGGAGTACACGCAGGGCGACTGCTCGACCGCGACGGCGGTCGACGAGCCTGGTCGACGGCGCCGACGTGGTCGTGCACCTGGCCTTCATCATCTTCGGCTCCCCGACGGAGACGCGCGAGGTCAACCTGCGCGGGGTCCGCGCAACGTCTGTTGGAGCGGCCTCGAAGCGGGCGAAGCGGCTGGTCTACACGTCGTCGGTCGCGGCCTACGGTTCACGACCCGACCGCCCGGAGCGCTCCACCGAGGACCTCGACCCGAGGGACGTAGGCGTTCTATACTCGGCGCAGAAGGCCGACCTGGAGGCCCGCTCGTCGACATGCGCGGTGGCACGGTTCGACGACCGACGCCTACGTGTTCCGCCCCTGCATCGTGGCCGGGCCGGAGGCGCCGACCCTGATCGAGGAGTCATCCCCTACGTTCGACTCGGCGAGCGCATCCCGCCGGTGCGCCCGCTGATCGGCGACGATCCCGGTGCTGCGAGCCCGTGATCCCCGACCCGGGCGTCCCCTTCCAGCTCGTGCACCCCGACGACGTGGCCCGCGGCGGTCGAGCCGCCGTCCTGGGCGCGGCGAGCCCGGCATCTACAACCTGGCCGCCGAGGGCGAGATCACGATGGGCGACCTCGCCCGCGCTCTCGGCTGGCTCGATCCCCGTCCCGGGCGTGGCCGTGTCGGGCGCCGCCGAGGTGATCTCCCGTGTCCCGCTGATGCCCTCCGCGCTCGAGTGGGTGCATGCTGTGCGAGTGCCATCGCTGATGAGCACCGACCGGGCCAAGGAACAGGCCCGGGCTGGAGCCCGCGCTACGACGCCTACCAGACCCTGTGGGCCACGGTGGCCGGCGCCGGGGAGGCGTGAGCCAGAAGTATCGAGTTTCCTCCCGGCCCGCAGGCGGCCGGCCGTGGTCCAAGCCGCGAACGTGATGCGCGAGCCGCACGGCTGGCTGCACCGCCGCTACGAGCGCTTTGGGGACGTCTTCTCCTCGGGCTTTCCCTTTCTACGGCCCGCGCGGTGAGACGCAGGCCGAGCCCGAACTTGCCGCAAGGACCTGCTGACCGGCGACCCCACGCTGTGGCACTCGGGCGAGGCCACCGCCAGCGTGCTCGAGC
>CAWFBJ010000026.1:0-205344 GCA_963814055.1 uncultured Alphaproteobacteria bacterium | reverse complement strand
TCCTCATCCCAGCCCATCCAGCGATGGCGCAGCTTGAAGCTGACGCCGGCGGCGGCGAGCCGTCCGAGCCAGGCGCGCAGCAGCGGCGAGGTTTTCATCGACCTGGGAAACACCCGCCCGCTCGACCCCACGAACGTTGCCTGACCCAGCGCCTCGCACCACGCGCGCAGCGCCTCCGGCGGAAAGGCCTCGATCGCTGCGCGAAGGCCAGGCTCGGCGGCCCCATAGCGCTTCAGAAAAGCTGCAAGGTCTTCGCTATGGGTAAGGTTGAGCCCGCCGCGCCCGGCCAGGAGAAACTTGCGGCCCACCGTTGGCGTGCGCTCGTAGACAGTCACGGCCACACCGCCACGGGCGGCAACTTCCGCCGCCATCAGGCCGGCGGGGCCACCACCGACGATGGCGACGTGCTTGCGTGGGGCGCTCGCCACCGCTCAGTGCGCCGCCGGAAATTCCACCAGCGCCTCCCCGGTCGCCACCGGCTCGCCGCGCTGGTTGTGCACCAGAACCTCGATCACGACCCAGCGCGCCTTGGCGCTCGTGGTCTTGGTCCTGACGGTGCCGGTGGGCTGGATGGTGTCGCCCGGCCGCACCGGCTTCACCCAGCGCGTCTCGAGCCGGCGATGCGTCGCGCCCAGCGGATAGGCCCAGTCGGTGAGCATGCGCGTCATCAGGCCGAAGTTGTTCATGCCGTGCATGATGATGCCGCCGAAGTTGGTCTTGCCGAAGTCGCCCTTCATGTAGTCGTCGTCCAGATGCAGCGGATTGTAGTCGAGCGAGCCGTCGCAGAAGGCGCGGATGCTTTCGCGCGTGACGTCGAACTTCGGTCCCTCGATGCGGGTGCCGGGCTGCAGCGTGTCGTAAGTCGTTGCCATGATCGCGCCCCTCATGCCGGCCGGATGGTCCAGCCGCGGCCGGAGCAGATGACTTGATCGCGCTGGTTGAAGAACACGTTGTCGTGCACCACGAACAGCCTGTCCTTCTTGACGAACTTGTCGAGCGCGCGGGCCTGCAGCGTGATGGTGTCGCCGGGGCGCGCGGGAATGTTGTAGCTCCAGGACTGCCCGGCGTTGACCGTGCCGGGGCTGCGCATCCAGTCGTCGATGGGCGTGCAGGCGAACATGAGCAGGATGTGGATCGAGGGCGGCGCGATCAGTCCGCCGTAAGGCGTGGTGCGCGCGTAGGCCTCGTCGAAGTAGAGCGGATGATCCTCGCCCACGGACCGGCAATACGCGTGAATCGCATCCAGCGTCAGCACGTAGGGGATCGTCTTGCGCGGTTCGCCCGGAACGATGTCGTCCCACGACTTGCGCAGGTTCGCGTCCTTCCAGAAGTCGGTCTCGAATGCCTGCTCGCTCACATCGCCTCCCTGCCCTCTACTGATGGTTCAATCGCAGCCCCGGCTGATCCCAGTCGAAGGCCACCAGCCTGCCGCAGCCCGACAGCGTGACGTACGCCGTTTTGAGGTCCGGCCCGCCGAAGCAGATGTTGGTGGTCACGGGGTCCGGCATCGGGACGTGCCGCACGATCCTGCCGTCGGGGCTGAATACGGTGATACCGCCATTGATGAGCGTGGCCACGCAAATGTTCCCGGCGCTGTCCACGGCCAGGCTATCGAAGCGCTGATAGCCACCCGGCGAACCGAGGAACCGTGCGCCGTTCACCGATGGCCATCCCTCGCGCTTCACGACGCCGGGCTCCAGGATATCCATGGCCCACAGCCGCGCCGACTCCGTCTCCGCAAAATACAGGGTCTTCCCGTCCGGCGAGAGGCCGCAGCCGTTGGGAGTGATGGACGGGAAGGCGACGGGCTTGATGCTGCTGCCGTCGGCCTTGGCATAGTAGACGGCGCCACGGTCGATCTCGCGCGGACGGCTCTTGCCGAGGTCGGTGAAATAGAAACCGCCATGCGCATCGAACACGATGTCGTTAGGGCCCTTGAGCGGATAACCGGCGCACGCGGTGTAAAGCGTCTCGATTGCCCCTGTCGCCAGGTCGACGCGCTCGATGCGGCCGCCCGAATAGTCGTCCGCCTGGCCTGTGGGGATCAGCCCCACCTTCGGTAGTTCGTGCCAATTGAAGCCGCCGTTGTTGCAAACGTAGACTTTGCCGTCCGGTCCGATCGCCGCCCCGTTGGGTCCGCCGGTGTGTTGCGCAATCGTCGTCTTGGCGCCATCGGGCGCGATGCGCGTCAGGCGCGCCGCCTCGATCTCCACGACCAGCACTGAGCCATCGGCGAGCGCTACCGGCCCTTCCGGAAAGCGCAGGCCGGTCGCGATTTCACGTAGCTTTGTCATTGCCGCTTATGTCTCCCGGCCCGTGGCGCACAGCCACTATATTCGGCACCTACCCGCGCGCACCGATAAATCTCAACACTGCAGCGGTTGGGGAGCCAGCCGTCAGATGCTAAGCTGCCCGGCAATAGGCAATGATCGCGCCGGAATGCGAGGAGAGCATTGTGTTCAGTCAATCCAGGACCATCCGATTCTTGGAATCGTTCGGCAACGTCTTCTTCTCGCTGATCCTCGGCGCCATCGCCATGGGCTTCTTCTGGTACTATCTCCCCGACGAGTTCGTACGGCTCCAGCGCACCGCAGCCACCGTCCGCGAATGGATCGCCTCGCGCGGGTGGACGACGCGCACCGAAACCATCATCCGCTTCCTGCTGGAAGACCGCCAGCTGCTGCTCATGAGTTTCGTTCTGCTCATGCGCCTCGTGCTGGGGCTGTTCGTTCTCCTGATCAAGAGCCTGTTCGGCCGCGGCCGCCGCGACGACCACGTAAATGCGGGCTATACCCGCCACTGAGCATCCAGATCGACACAGATCGCCGCGTGCCGTCTCACGGCCGCAGGTTCCCTCAGGAAGGCCACTGCGCAGCTTGAATTTGCAGCAGCCTTGCCAGAGCGATGCCGTCTTCGGTTGCTGGATTGCGTGGTTCCAGGCCTCGCAGGGGAGGGCGCTGCAGGATGACGAGGCGGTTCACCGGCCGGCGGAGCAGCAGCGAGATCATGCCGCCGCCGAAATAACCCAAGTAGTAGTTGAGCCTGATGGCAAGTGGTGCCTGCCGCGGCCCGATCGCATGGAATCCCCAGCGTGCCACGGCGGCCGTGCGTGCCTGTCCGGTGATGGCAAAGATGCCCCTCGGCTCGCTGGCGAGAAGCATATTGATAACGCGTACCGCCACGCCCCTGCCGCGCCGGCGCCGGGCCACGACCAGGGAACCCAGCTCGAGCGAGCCATCCCTGTGCTTGCGAATTTGCGCCGCGCCAACCAGCTCGGCGCCGTCGACCGCAACCACGAAGTTCGACCAACTGAGACCCGTAGGCTTGAGCCGGTCGCTGCGCACAAGCGCGACTATCCTGTCCTGATCATCTGCGGTTGCTGGCCGGACTGCGATGGACATTGCGGGTGACCTCCTGTTTGACTGAACAGCAGGTCGCTACGTGGCAAGCCCCTGGGTGCGCATGAAGTGACGCGCGTCACAGCTTTGACGTTTTGATGCGCGCTTCGAACGCAGGCGTGCCGGCGGTCGATGTGGCGCGGTCAAAAGTGGGTTGGATGCTAGACTGAACCAAGGATTGGCAGTCTCCGCCCTCAAGCGCGATCAGCTCTGACGTCATCGACACGCTTCCGAATCCAACTCTTCCTTCCACAGATTCGAAAAGCACTAACCTGGGTTAGCCCGCCAACGGACGTTTATGGCTATGCTACTCGATAGTTCGAACATTTGATTCCGCCTTAGCCCACTGGGTGGCGGCAGTGACACCAGCGCACTCCTATGTCGCAAGCTCTTGAGGTCTTTGGAAACTTCGACAGCTTCCCAATTGGGGATGGTAGCCAATGCCTCAGTGGAGACACAGCAATGGCCAAATCCAAGTGTGGCTCCTGAATCTGGACCAGGCAGAGCGCTTGGAGAGGCGCAAACTCGTCCGGCTCATTCTTCTGCAGCCACTCGTGATGCTGCTATCGATCCTTTTCCTTTATTCGTAATGTCGAAATCCCGATGAACGTTGCGCCTTCAGGCGATTGCTTGTCGGACATGATGCGCTTGGGATGTGTTCACCTGCCCAAAGAGTAGCGGCCTTGGACAGGGAACAGGCCCAAGGCCGCTACGAGGGTTGGCCACCTTGCTTGAAACGCAAGGTGCTCGCACTGCCGAAGGGGGATAGGACAGCGCTGACCAAAGAACCGACCGGGGGATTATCCGGGCGGGCGAGTTCATTCATGTCCGAGCATGGCGGACGCGGCACTTGCCTAGATCAGTAATGCGAATCGAATGCGCAACTATGGCTAGCGCTTTTCTAATCTAAGAAATGCACCAAGGGGCTCCGACAGGTCGCTTCGGTGCGAGCGCCCCTTGCAACTTTCGCTCGGGGCAGGAGCGCGCATTTACCGCCGCACCCAAGTGGCAATGTAGTTAACCCGGCCTTAATGCCTCTCCCCTAGCCTTGCCCTGGCGGGACGGGGGCGATGCCGTTTCTCGCGGTGCGTCGTTGCGTGCGAGGGCCGGCTTTAGCCGATGGGACTTTTCGATCCATCACTGTCACCGGGCCGCAGACCCCCAGAGCCGAAGCGCGGCTTTTTGCGCCGTCTGCCATGGGATCTGCGCCTTCTTGTCCTGGGGTGCATCTATCTCACGGGCACCGCTGGTCTCCTGCTCGGGGGCGCCTTCGTCTACTACACCGCGACGATCCCCAACCCGATGGCGATGCGCCAGAAGCAGAGCGCACCCGTCGTCCGCATCCTCGCCCGCGATGGCTCGCTGCTGACGGAGCGCGGCGGTGCTGCTCCCTACGTCGCCATCGGGACGCTGCCGCGGCACCTCATCCACGCCGTACTCGCCATCGAAGACCGGCGCTTCTATTCGCACCGGGGCATCGACCCGTCCGGCCTCGGCCGTGCGATTCTCACCAACCTGAAAGCCGGCCGCTTCGTGCAGGGCGGCTCGACCATCACGCAGCAGCTCGCCAAGAACATCTTCCTCACCTCCGAGCGCACCTTGATGCGCAAGTTCGAGGAACTGGTGCTGGCCCTCTGGCTGGAGCTGCGCCTCGACAAGCCGGACATTCTCGAGCTCTACCTCAATCGGGTGTACTTCGGCGGCGGCGCCTACGGCGTGGAATCGGCCGCCCGACGCTTCTTCAACAAGAGCGCGACCGAAGTGACCATGGCCGAGGCCGCCGTGCTGGCGGGCCTGCTCAAGGCGCCGTCCAAATATTCTCCAGCCTGGAACCCCGCCCTTGCCCGCGAGCGCGCCGAAGACGTGCTGGCGAAGATGGTGGAAGCAGGCTTCGCCTCCCCTATCGATGGCGCGCTCAATTCAGTAGCCGACGTGCGGTTTGCCGAACCGCAGGTAATGCGTGGCGAGACCGGCGTGGAATACGCCGTCGACGCCGTGCTCGACCGGCTGCCGAGCCTGATCGCCGGCAACGACCGTGAGATCATTGTTGAAACTACGATCGACGGCGTCCTGCAGCGGCGTGCACAGCAATTGGTGCATGATCTCATCGAGGCCGAAGGCAAGGCCATGGATGCGAGCCAGGCCGCCATGGTGCTGCTCGACATGGAGGGCGGCATCACGGTGCTGGTGGGCGGGCGTTCCTATGGCGAGAGCCAGTTCAACCGCGCGCTGCGGGCCAAAAGACAGCCGGGATCGGCATTCAAACCCTTCATCTATCTCACTGCACTCGAGAGCGGACTGACACCCGAAAGCACGGTGCTGGACGCTCCCATCCTCGGCAAAGGCTGGAGCCCCAGCAACGACGACGGGCGCTATCGCGGCCACGTGACACTGCGCGAGGGCCTGACCAAATCCATCAACACGGTTGCCGTGCGCCTGCACATGAGCAACGGCGTGCGCAAGACGGTGGAAACCGCCCAGCGGCTCGGCATCCGCTCCGAGCTGCGCGCCGATGCATCACTGGCGCTCGGAACCTCCGAAGTGACGTTGCTGGAACTCGCTTCCGCCTATGGCGCGTTCGCCAGCGGCGGCAGGCTCATCGAGCCGCACATCGTCAGGCGCGTACGCACCGGTTCCGGCCGTGTACTCTATCAGCGGCCGCAGGAGGCCGCCAAAATCGTCGTGGCCGCGCGGCACGTGGGTGCCATCAACGACATGCTCAACTCGGCCCTCGTCGCCGGCACGGGGCGGCGCGCTGCGCTCCTTCTGCATCCCGCCTGCGGCAAGACCGGCACCGCCCAGGAGTTCCGCGACGCCTGGTTCATCGGCTACACCGCACATTACGTCGGCGGGGTCTGGGTGGGTAACGACGACCGGCACTCCATGAACCGCGTTATGGGCGGAAACCTCCCGGCCCGGCTCTGGCACGACATCATGGTGCTGGCGCACGAGGGTCGCACACCGGCTGCGCTTCCTGGAACGACGCCGACAGCGCCGCTCGCACAAGCACCCCCAAGCCAGGCACCGCCGCCCGAGCGAGCCGGCGATCGCCCCATCTTGCCCCTCGAGCGCATCGAGCCTGAGTTCGTGGAGCGCGTACTCGGCAAGGACGAGATGGCGCCAGCGACCGCTGCAGCACGCCGCCAGAACGCGCCACCCGCTCGTTCCACGTGGATGGACAGAACCACGGAGACACTACGCCGCTGGATCGGCGGCTGATGTTCCGAGCGGGCTGATGGTTGGCCAGCGATGAAATCGCCGGGAAAGCCTAGAACGAAACGCACGAAGCGCCGTCGACGCGCATGACGCTCTCCTGAGCGAAGCGCTGCTTGAACACGGTGCGGATGGCTTCGATTTGAGCGTCGGCGACACGGCTGGGCTCATACCATACCACCAGCACGAATGAACGCTCCTTCTCCACGCGTCCGTCCTTGCCGCGCCATTGGCCAGGGCCGCTGAGCACCGTGAGCCCATTGGGAAAGCGCGGCGTCACCTCCGCGTCGAGGAAGACCGTCCACTCCTCCTCGCTGATCGGCGCGCCTTGCCGGCGCGTGCTGCCAAACAGCAGTTCCAGCCGTGCCATTGCCTTTGCGGACCCGCGGCAGGTAATGCCGGCTTCGTTCTCCACTGCCGCAAACTGGGCTTGTCCGGCGCTGAATGCGAGGCCGATGCCGAACAGCGCAAGTGCGATATAGCCAAAGGGTCTCATGCGCATGCGCCTCAGAACGGAAGCTGTGAAAAGGGCGCACTGCGCCGTCCACGAACGGTGAAGTGGATCTCCTCCCGCGTAATGCCTATGTCCTTGAGCGTCCTGTCGTCCAAGGCATACAGCTCGCGCTCGGCACGGCGCATCGCCTGCCAGTTTCTGAAGATGCGAACCATCTGCCGCAAGGCTGGCAAGTGAAAGTCCCGCCACGCACGCGGGCTCGCATTCGACCAAATCGTCGCCGGGTTGCTCACGATGTGTCCTCGAGGTTTGCTGTGGCGCAGTAGGTGGGCTGCGGTGCCGCGCCTCCGGGCGTCTGCCCGGAGGCGCGGCCAGGCCGGCATCAGCGCATCAATCGATGCAGTCGAAGTATCTGCTCTTCCAATAGCGGCTGCCGGTGTACTGCCACTTGTTGTAGAAGTAGTCGCAGCTGCGATAGCCGTAGGTCACGTACGCCGGGCCATGCCAGTGGCGGAAGTGGTGATGGCCGTGATGGTGATGCCGGCGATGGGCCGATGCGGGTGCCAGCATTGCCATCAGGCTGGCCAAACCGACGGTCGTACCCAGGATCAGTTTCTTGGTTGTCGAGATGTTCACGTTAGCTCTCCTTCGACTGGATTGGCTCCATGCCGCGGTTACGGCTTGGATGACAGCTACGTGGAATTCGATGCGATCAACGAGAAGTGATGCGCGTCACACTTTTGCTTTTCTTGATCGGGTAATTCAGTGCCGAGCGGATCGGCACCACCACCGGCAACATGATTGCCATTTGCAATGATTGCGATTGGAGTAATCAATTTGCGCAATCCCGCTCGAGCACCCATTTCGTTCGCGGGCTGGGCGGCTTGTGGACAATAAACCGATGGAAGAAGCATGATCCCCGCGCACGAACGACGACGAGGCCGTGGCCTGGCGGCGTCAGCAGGCGCCAAAGCAGATGCGGCCGGCGCAGCGGAAAGGCAGGTGGCAGCGTCTCACCGCGCCCCCACGCATCCCAAAACGCTGCGCGCCGATGTGCTCGCTTTGCTGAGCAGCGAAAATGCGTTCGGCACCATGCGAGAAGAAACCCGAGCCAAGCTCGTGGCAGCGTCGCGCGTTTCCCGCGTTCCCGCGGGCCGCGTCATCTTTCGCAAGGGCGATGCGCCGGACAGTTGCTGCTACCTGATCATGCAAGGGGCGGTAAGAGTTTCTCTTCCCTCCAAGAACGGTCAGGAAACCGTTCTGGCGGTCCTCGGCAGGGGCGATGTGGTCGGGGAAATGGCGCTGCTGGACCTGCTGCCGCGCTCGGCAACCGTTACGGCACTCAAGGCCTGCGAACTCTGCCAGCTGACCACGGCGACGCTTGAATGGCTTGCCAGAGAGGATTTCGCGATCTACCGGCAGCTTCTCAGTGCGCTCAGTGCCCGCGTGCGCGCAGGTAACGAAACAAATCACCTGCAGCAGATGCCGCTGAAAATCCGTCTCGCTCGCGCATTGTTGCGGCTGGCGCACAGTGTCGGCGAACCGCTGCCGGACGGCCGCATCCTGATCCGTCAGAAACTGTCCCAGGCCGAGTTGGGCCGCATGGTCGGGGCGGCGCGGGAAAACATCAACCGCCAGCTCACCGATTGGTGCAAAGCAAAGGTGGTGACCCGCGTCAGCGCCTACTACTGCATCGAATGCCCGCAAACGTTGGAGCGCCTTGCAGGTCTCGACGCGGCCCGTTGATCCCTTCAGCACGGAAGCAACCCAAGTCGCCCGCTGGCGTCGGCATTGACAGCCGAGCCATCTGATGTCAAACAGAATGTAAATTCTGTTTGGTGCCAGATATGAAAGCGAACCAATTCAGCCGAACGGCACAGGCAATGGCATTTTTCCGGGCCCTGGAAACTGCGCGTGGCGGAACTGGTCGCTTGCTGAAAGACACGTTTGCAAAAACGGTGTTGCCTGTCGCGGGACAAGGGGTCGTGACCTTATCGCGGCTTCCACTACTCGGAAGGGGGATCTCCGCGGTTGTGGATAGCTGGTGGCCAGGTGCGCGAACATCCGGCGTGGCCCGCACTCGCCTCATTGACGACTGGGTGTCGGCCGCCGTTGGCGACGGAGCAACCCAGCTCGTCATCCTTGGGGCCGGGTTTGACAGCAGGGCATGGCGCCTTGCCGCTCTCGCAGGGATACCTGTCTACGAGATCGATCATCCAGCTACATCAATGGAAAAGCGGCGCCGGCTGGTGGCAGCAGGCCTCGACCCATCGCGGGTTACGCAGGTGGCGATCGACTTCGATCGCGACTCGCTCGCAAACGCTCTGGAAAGAGAGGGCTTCGATGGGCGCCGCCACTCGTTTGTCATTTGGGAGGGGGTCACCAATTACCTGACGGAAGACGCCGTAGATGCGGTGTTGCGCTGGGCTAGCAGCCTCGCAACCGGCAGCCGGCTGGCATTCACCTATGTCCATGCCCGCGTGCTCGAGGATCCGGCGACATTCGAGGGCGCGGAGCGCGTTCTAGCGAGCGTTGCGAAAGCTGGAGAGGCCTGGACGTATGGGATCGACCCCGCTGGGCTGCAGGATCGTCTTGCAGCGCACGGCTTGAAGTTCCTCGAAGATCTCGGCGCCGACGATTATCGTGCACGATACTGCGGCCCGCAGGATGCGCAGGCACGCGGCTACGCCTTCTATCGCGCGGCTCTGGCCTCAGTTCCCGGGCATGCCTAAGCTCGGCGCCACCCGCACCGCAGCACGGCGTCGACAAATTCTCGACGCGGCGATTGTTTGCTTCGCCGAACGCGGTTTCCATAAGTCGACATTGCAGGATGTGGTTCGCATCTCCGGTCTCAGCCCTGGATCGATCTACTCCCATTTCGCCAGTAAGGACGAAATCATCCACGCCGTCATCGAGGAGCGCCACCGCGACGACCTTCGTAATGTCGAGCTTGCAGCCAATGCCGACAGCCTGGAGGAAGGCCTCCTGCTGCTCGCCAATGCTCTATTTCCAACTCCACCCCGCAAAGAAGACCGTGCGTGGCGAAGGCTCGCTGTGCAACTATGGGCCGAAAGCCACCACGACGCGAAACTCCTGCGGGCGGTTCGAGATGGGGTCGACAAGCCACTTGCGGTATTGGCCGACCTACTGCACCGAGCGCAGAAGCGAGGGGAGTTGTCGCCGCGTCTGGAACCCAAATCGACGGCGCGCGTGTTGATCGCGGCATTCCAGGGGGTCGCGCTGCAACAAACCTGGGATGACAAAGTAGACGCCCGTGTTTGCTTTCGCGCGATGCAACAGCTCCTGCGCCTCGCCAAAACCCATGACTGAGGAAGAGCGCAACAAACCGATCGCGAGAAGCGTGAGCAGCTAGGTGCCCTGGTGCGTGCCCGGCCAGAGCTATGCGACACCCCTCAGGGCGCGGCGCCATAGCGATGCAGGTCGGGCCCGTGATTGCGCAGCCAGCGCTTGGCCTCTTCCAGCCGCGGCATCGAACGGGCCACGAGCTTCCAGAACCGCGGCCCGTGGTTCATCTCGACCAGATGCGCAACCTCGTGCGCGGCGACATAGTCGAGCACATGCGCAGGCGCCAGCACCAACCGCCACGAAAACGACAGCAGGCCGCCGGCCGTGCATGATCCCCAGCGGCTCGTCTGATCGCGCAACGTGATGCTGCGCGCCTTCACGCCGAGCTTCCTGGCGTGAGCCCCGACGCAAACGTCGAGGTCGGCGCGCGCCTGCTCGACGAGCCAGTCCCTCAACCGGCGCGGGGCATGCTCCAGCCGGCCGGACACCGTGAGGATCGGCGTCCCTCCGTCGGCATGCTCGATCTCAACCACGCCCCTGGCGCGCCGGGGCCCTGTAAAGCAGACCCGATGCATGCCGCCGCGCAGCGGCATCCGCGCACCGTCGGCAAATGGCACCGGCTCGGGCACATTGCCGAGGCGCTCGCGCACCCACTCGATGTTGTTCCTGAGAAACTTGCCGGCCTCGTCCATGCGGTATTCGGCGGGAACCGTTACGATCACTGCCCGCTTCGTCTTGCTGACCCTGAGCGTGAGCCGCCGCGCCGCCGGGTGCCGCCGCACCTCGATGGGCGCACCCAGGTTCTCCAGCTCGAGTTCACTCGCGACGGTTTTCTTCTTCCCTCTGCCCGTCGGCATCCATGCCCTCCTGCAAGCCCCGCTTGCGTATTCTGCCGGTCATCATCGCGCATGCCGCCGCATCGCGTCGAGACCGGACTTCTGGCCTAGCAAATTTTTCGTGTTGCAGTCAGCACTATCGACCCTTGCGCAATATACAAGGCAGCCGTGTGGCGTGCGTGCGACAGACCTACAATTCGATTCGGATTTTAGGCATAGCGCGGAAAACTGAACGCAAGCCCTTCGAGATCCTGCGCCGGCTGCGGCTTGCGGCCGCGTTTGGGCATGGTGGCCATGTGCTCGAGCTGCGCAATGCTGAGATTGGTGCTGGCGCAAGGATCGTGCGCGCGCATGAACTTGGCCATGCGCGGCGCAATCTCGGAACGGAAGCGTGCGCCGTTGAAGACGCCGTAATGTCCCACTTTCGGACATTCGAAGTGGCTTCTTTTCTCCGCTGCAACATTCACACACAGATCGTGTGCGGCGCTACATTGACCGGTCCCGGTGATGTCGTCCTTCTCGCCTTCGACAGTCATCAGCGCCGGGCGCTTGATCGCCGCAAGGTCTACCGTGCGGCCGCGGTGCGTCATAAGTCCGCGCGGCATCAAGTGCTGCACGAACACGGCGTCGACCGTCTGCAGGTAGAACTCAGCCGTGAGATCCATCACGGCCAGATACTCGTCGTAGAATTCCCGATGTTTCTCGGCCGAGTCGCCGTCGCCCCGCACCAGATGCTGGAACATATCCTTGTGGGCCTGCATGTGCCGGTCGAGGTTCATGGTCATGAAGCCCGACAGCTGCAGGAAGCCCGGGTAGACCTGCCGGCCGCGGCCAGGACTCGACCAGGGCACGTTGGTGATGACGTTGCGGCGGAACCAGTCGGTGCCGCGCTCCTCGGCGAGCTTGTTCACCACGGTGGGGCTGATGCGCGTGTCGATCGGCCCTCCAGCCATGATGAGCGACAGGGGCACGCAAGGATCGCCGGCGGCTTCCATGAGCGCAGCGGCGGCCAGCACGGGCACCGAGGGTTGACACACCGCAAACACATGCACATCGCCGCCGAAGAAGCGGAACAGGTCGGCCATCATGTCGATGTAGTCGTCGAGATCGAAGCGGCCCGCCGACAGCGGCATGTCGCGCGCATCCTGCCAGTCGGTGATGTAGACATCGTGGTCGGGCAGGAACGTCTCGACCGTGCCGCGCAGCAGGGTGGCGAAATGGCCCGACATCGGCGCGACCAGCAGCAGCCGCGGGTTATCGGCCGCGCGTTTCGGATCGATACTGCGCTTGAAGTGCACCAGGCGGCACGCAGAGTGCTCCCACACGACCTCCTCGGTGACACGCACGGGAACGCGGTCGACCAGCGTGTGCGTGATGCCGAATGCGGGCTTGGGATAGCGCCGTGTCGCCCGCTCGAACACCTCGCAGGCGGCGATGGCATTGCGGCCCATCGCGGTGTGCGTCCAGGGATTGAGCGGATTGAGAAACAGGCGCATCGAGTCCGCAGCAAACCGTGCCGGCCGCACCGCAGCGCGGCCCAGCTCATACCAGTGGTAGAGCAAGGCAGTGTCCCCCGGTTCTTGTCTCTAGGCCCAAACGAGCATACGCACCGTGCATTGCGATGCGCTTATAGACCCGAAAGGCAATCGAAACCTCAACACCCCGTAAGGACAATTTGCACTGATTCGTGAAATAGTTAAAGGCAATGTTTTGGCTACAACAGCTTGGCGAGGCGGTCCGCCATCGCATCCGCATTGGTGGTATGCGCGAAATGGGTGCGATAGGCCCCGTCGGGGCCCATGACATAGATGAGCGAGGTGTGGTCGATCGTGTAGCCGGCAGTCGACTTCGGATCGCTGACTTTCCTGACATACGCCCGGTAGGCCTTCACAACGGCTTCGATCTCGTCCGGGGTGCCGGTGAGCCCCACGAGGCGGGGGTGGAAGCTCTGCACGTAGCTCGCAAGCTGGGCCGGGGTATCGCGCTCCGGATCGACGCTGATGAACAACGGCACGAAGCGGTCAGCCTTGGGACCGAGCTTGTCGAGCGCCGCCGAGACCACCTGGAGGGCCGAAGGGCACACGTCCGGGCAGAGGGTGAAACCGAAGAAGACGAGCATGTTGCGGCCGCGGAAGTCCTGGTCCGTGACGCGCTTGCCGGTATGGTCGGTGAGCGTGAAGGGGCCGCCGATGAGCGCCTGCCCCATCACCTTGACGCCGGCCGCCGGCATCAGCCGCGCACGCGCCTCGGGGAACACGGCCAGCGCCGCCACGGCACCGACGACAAGCCCCGTGAGCACGACAAGCACCAATGTCAGTCTGTTTGCGATCACGGCGGGATACCCGGCTTACTCACCCATCTGCACCAGAGATCCCTGCACACGCGCGCGGTGCAGGAAGGTGGCGAATGCGGCGAAGCCCAACGCGAAATAGACGAGATTGAGCAGGAAGGCCTTCACCATCAGCTGCGCATCGAACGTGCCGTTCAGCACGATGGCCCGCAGCCCCTCGAACACGTAGGTGGGCGGCAGCGCGAGCGCAACCGGTTGCAGCCAGCCAGGTAAAGTTGTCACGGGGTAGTAGACGCAGCACAGCGGCAGAAAGACGAACACGATCAGCCAGGCAAAACTCTCCGCGCCCAGCCCCCAGCGCAGCACCACCCCGGTGGAAACGAGGCCCAGCGACCAGCTCATGATGACCAGGTTGGCAAAGAAGGCGGCGAACGCAATACCGAGGCTCAGCACGTTGAACCCGAAAAAGAAGTAGGCCATCACCGCCACCGGCACCATGGCGACCATGAGCTTGATGAGACTGACGATGATCAGTGCGGCGACCAGCTCGGTGGGTCGCAACGGACTCATCATCAGGTGGCCGAGGTTGCGCGACCAGATTTCTTCGAGGAACGCAACGGCAAACCCGAGCTGGCTGCGCACCAGGATATCCCACAGCAGCACGCCGCCGATGAACAGTCCCGCCGCCTTCCCGGCGAGACTTGTCGTCTGCGCGAGATAGGTCTGCAGGAACCCCCACGTCAGCATCTGCACGAGCGGCCAGTAGATCAGTTCCGCGGTACGCGGCCAGGACGAGCGGATCACATACCAGTAGCGCAGCACCATGCCCCAGATGCGGCCCGCGGATGCGGCAACGCCGATCTGCTCGCGCAGATGAGGTATCGATCTGGCGCTCATGGCCGCAACTCCGTATCGTCGTCACCGCGCCGCGCGATGGCCAGAAACACCTCCTCGAGGTTGGTGCGGCCGAAACGCTCGATCAGCTCCCGCGGCGTCTCATCGGCGATGATACAGCCTTTCTCCAGCATGATGACGCGCCCGGCCAGGCGTTCCACTTCGGCCATGTTGTGCGACGCCAGCACCACCGTCGCCGCGTGCATCTGGCAATACTCCTCGAGCTTGCTGCGCACCCAGTCGGCGGTGTCGGGATCGAGCGACGCGGTCGGCTCGTCCAGCAGCAACAGCTCGGGCTCGTTGATGAGCGCCTTGGCGAGACTGACGCGCGTCTTCTGGCCGGCGGAGAGCTTGCCGTAGGGTCGCTCAAGCAGATCGGCAAGCCTCAACTCCTCCGCAACCTCGGCAATGCGCCCGCGCAAATCGCGCACGCCATAGAGCCTCCCGAACACTTCCAGGTTCTGCCGCACGGTCAGCCGCATGGGCACGTCGACGTAAGGGCTCTCGAAGTTCATGCGGTGCAGCACCCTGTGGCGCTCGCGCGCCATGTCGGCACCGAGCACGCGCACCTCTCCCGAAGTCGGCACCACGAGGCCCATGAGCATGGAGATGGTCGTGGTCTTGCCTGCGCCGTTGCCGCCAAGCAGCGCGGTGATCGTGCCCGCATGCAGGCTGAAATCGATGCCGTCGACGGCAACGACGGTCCCATACACCTTCCGCAGCGCGCGCACGGCAACGGGGGCCGCTCCGCCGCCGTCAGTCTGATACATGGGTTTCTGCATGCAATATGCTACGAATGGATGCTGCCCGGCATAGCCTAGGCGGAGGTTTGCGGGCGGGCGGTTGCCCATTATCTGGAGTACCCGCCCGTTCGAAGCAAGGTGTTCGACACTTTCCGCCTTTGACGAATGTCGCCACCACGATGAATGCCGGGACCAAGCTGATCGATACGAGTACTGCCATGCTCCAGTCCGAACGGCCCCGCATGGAGGGGAGCGAAAGCCGGCTGCGTCTACAGACGGCCGTGCGCCTGCGCTGGTTCGGCGTCGCCGGCCAGCTGCTGACGGTCTCCTACGTTTACTTCGGCCTGGGCTTCCAGTTCGACATCGGCATCTGCCTGGCGCTGATTGCCCTGACCGCCTGGTTGAACGTGTTTCTGCGCATGCGCTACTCCACACGCACCAGACTCAGCACGGCGTTTGCCACTACCCTCCTAGCCTACGACATCGTGCAGCTCGCCGCTCTGCTCTACCTTACCGGCGGCATCGAAAACCCATTTGTGTTCCTGATCGTCGCCCCGGTCACGGTTTCGGCCGCGACACTGCCGCCGCGCAACACGATCGCGCTCGGCGTGCTGGCGGCCAGCACCACCAGCCTCCTCGTGCATTTCTACCGCCCGCTGCCCTGGTACACGGGGGGGAAATTCGATCTGCCGCTTCTCTATAACGTCGGCGTGCTGGCCTCGGTGCTGGCCGGCATGGTTTTCCTCGCCCTCTATGTGTGGCGGCTGGCAAAGGAAGCGCGGCAGATGACCGAGGCGCTCGCGGCGACCGAGATGGTGCTCGCACGCGAGCAGCAGTTGCACGCCCTCGACGGACTTGCCGCCGCCGCCGCGCACGAGCTCGGCACCCCGCTCTCCACCATCGCGGTGGTGGCCAAGGAACTGGCGCGCGAAGCACCCAAAGGGGGCAGCTTTGCCGAAGACGTCGCACTGCTGCAAAGTCAGGCCGAGCGCTGCCGCGAGATCCTCAAGAAGCTGACGCGCGGACCTCAGGAGCCCGATCCGCTGCACGCGCGCATCAACGTCAGGGAGCTGATCGACGAAGCGGCAGCGCCTTACCGCGGATTCAACGCCGAGATCGCGATCAGTGCCGCTCCCGAGCCCGACAGCGCAGGAACCAGTGCCGAGCCCGTCGGCGAGCGGCGGCCGGGGGTCATTTATGGCCTGGCCAACCTGGTCGAGAACGCGGTCGATTTCGCGGACCGGCGCGTGGAGATCACGGCCACCTGGTCCAGCCGCGACGTGGTGATCACGATTGCCGACGATGGACCGGGCATCCCGCCGCTCGTGCTCGATGCGCTGGGCGAGCCCTACATCACGACGCGGCCGACACCGCGCCTCGGTCAGGGTGCGGACGGCGAGCCCTCCGGCATGGGTCTCGGCTTTTTCATCGCGAAAACCCTGCTTGAACGGTCGGGGGCTACGGTTGTATTGGAAAATCGCGCAGAGCCGGCCACGGGCGCCGTCGCCAAGGTGAGCTGGCAGCGAGATGTGTTCGAGGCCCGTCCAATGGCCGCTCAGGCGGCGGCCGACGTGCGTTTGGACGGGATCGGTTAAGAACTACCACCTACAAGGCTTGGGCACCGGGCCGCGCCCCGCTATGCTAGAGTATACGGATTGTGGAGGCACTGAGGTGGCCGAAGATCTCACATTCAAACCCGACGAGCTGCCAGAGGACCGTTCCCTGGTGCTGGTCGACGACGACCGCGCATTCGTGTTGCGCCTGGGCAAAGCCATGGAAGGCCGCGGCTTCGAGGTGCGCACCGCCCACTCCGTGGCGGAAGGATTGGCGCTCATTCACGCCAAGGCGCCCGCGTTCGCCGTGGTCGACATGCGACTGGAAGACGGCAACGGCCTCGATGTCGTCGCCGAGCTGGCCAAGGTGCGGCCCCAGGCACGCACCATCGTGCTCACCGGCTATGGCAATATCGCCACCGCAGTGTCTGCGGTGAAGCTCGGCGCGGTCGACTACCTCGCCAAGCCGGCCGATGCCGACGATGTGACGGACGCCTTGCTCGCACCGCATGACGAAAAGGCGCCGCCTCCAGAGAACCCGATGTCCGCCGACAGGGTGCGCTGGGAACA
The DNA here is from genome assembly GCA_963814055.1 of uncultured Alphaproteobacteria bacterium. GTDB lineage: Bacteria > Pseudomonadota > Alphaproteobacteria > Rhizobiales > Hyphomicrobiaceae > AWTP1-13. The sequence continues at coordinate 188,087 of CAWFBJ010000026.1, read as the reverse complement.
TATTCAGCGGGTCTACGAGCTGTGCGGCCGCAATGTGTCGGAGACCGCGCGGCGCCTCAACATGCATCGCCGCACGCTGCAGCGCATCCTCGCCAAACGCGCGCCGAAGTGACGGCCTGAGATCCGTGCCTTGGGCGCGCCTTCGACACGACACACGACGCTATAGGTTGAACGGCTCCTCGAACCTGCCCTCGGGATCGATCGCGGCCTGCAGCCTGAATGCAGCCGTATGCACAAGGCGCAGCGTCACGGCTTTGCGCCGCGCTCCGGCAAGCTTGTGTTCGGGCGCCGCGCGCACGATCTCGCCACCGTAGCGATCGGCGATGACCAGTCCGGTGTCGGGGGGCAGAATCTCGCGCGGGAATGCTGGCGCCACGGCGAAGAACAGGCGGTCGCAGTAGTCGCGGTACTCGGGCCACTTCTGGTCGGTACGGAAATCCTCGACCGAGGATTTGATCTCCACGATCCAGATTTCACCGCTGGCGGCCACGGCAGCGATATCGGCCCGCCGTCCATTGGCCAGCGACACCTCCGTCACGGGGGCCATGCCATGCGTTCTCAGAAGACGAGCCACGCCGCGGCAAATATCGAATGCGGCGGCCGATTGGCGCCCGTCTTGGAGTATACTGGGATACGCTCGAACCAGAGCCATTGCTGCAAAAACCACACCGTTGTCAGGCGCCGGCTGCACAAGCAGGCGCGAGGGTCCACAGTAGAGTTGACGCCGCCGGGCCCGTGGCCTTTATCGTTCCCGCAGGTCGGTCAGCAACCAGGTGGCTTATCGCATGTTTTTCAAGCGCTCGCAGCAACCCGGCATTCCCGACAGCACGCCTGTCCGCACCCAAGGCGGGGAAGTCACCACCGTTGCCGCCCGGCCCCAGCCGCTGGAGGCCGCCGAACTGCGCCGCGTGGTCAATGCGGCATCGCTCGGATTCAAGACCACGGACGAACTGCTGCCCATAACGGGGCTGATCGGCCAGGAGCGGGCGCTGAAGGCCATTCAGTTCGGCATCAACATCAAGAGCCACGACTTCAACATGTTCGTGCTGGGGCCGCCGGCTTCGGGCAAGACCACGGCAGTGAGGGCCCACCTCGGGCCCAAAGCTGCCGAGTCTCCGACGCCGCCGGATTGGGCCTATGTCTACAATTTCGACACCCCCAATCGCCCCAAGGCTCTGAAACTCCCGTCGGGCCGCGCGAAAGTCCTGGCAAAGGGAATGATCGCGGCGCTCGACGAGTTGCGCAATGTCCTGCCCGCGCGCTTCGAGAGCGACGACTATCAGGCGCGGCGGCGCGCCATCGACGAGCAATTCCGTTCGGGCAGCGAAGAAGCCCTGGATGCGCTGAGTAAGAAGGCACAAAGCCAAAACATCGCCCTCCTGCGTACGCCGACGGGCTTTGCCATGGCGCCGATGCACGAAGGCAAGGTGGTCAAGCCGGAGGTCTTCAACGCGTTGCCCGAGGCCATGCGCCGCGACGTCGAGACCAAGATCGCCGCGCTCGAGAAGGAACTCGGCCAGATGCTGGAGCGCCTGCCGCGATCCGACAAGAAGCGCCGGGGCCAGCTCAGCGAGCTCAACGAGGACGCAGCCAAGACTGCCATCCGCGATGCGCTGTACGACCTGCACGAATCTGTAAGCGACATTCCCGAGGCTGCGGCCTTCCTCGAGGCGGCGGGCCACGACATGGTGCGCAACGTTGGGCTATTCCTCTCCACGGGCGAGGAAGAAAACACCATCGTCAAGCAGTCGGTCGACACCGCGCACGATCCACGCTTTCGCCGCTACATGGTCAACGTCATGGCCGCGAACGGCACATCGGGTGGCGCGCCGCTGATCGAGGAAGACAATCCCAACTACGGCAACCTGGTCGGACGCGTCGAGCACATCGCCCAAATGGGTACGCTGGTCACCGATTTCCTCCTCATCAAGCCGGGCGCGCTGCACAAGGCCAATGGCGGCTACCTGCTGCTCGACGCGCGCCGCCTCCTGCTCTCGCCGTTTTCCTGGGAAGCGCTCAAGCGCGCGATCAAGGCGCGCGAGGTGCGAATCGAGCAGCCCGTCGAAACAACCGGCCTGATCTCGACCCAGACACTCGATCCAGAACCCATCCCACTCGACGTCAAGGTCGTGCTGTTCGGCGATCGCGAGCTCTATTACCTGCTCGCTGCCCATGATCCGGACTTCCCGGGGCTGTTCAAGGTGCAGGCCGACTTCGACGACACCATCAACCGCTCGGCCGAGAACGACAACGCCTACGCCCGCGTGATCGCATCGGTGGTCAAGGAGCACGGTCTCAAGCCGGTGGATGCGGCGGGCGTCGCCCGCGTCATCGATGAAGGCGCGCGCCTGGCCGACGACCGGGAAAAGCTGTCGATCGAGCTTGGGCGCATCTCCGACATCGTGCGCGAGGCCGACTACTGGTCGGGCCAGGCCAAGCGCAAGGTTACGAGCCGACAGGACGTCAGCCGGGCCATCGACGAGCAGATCCAGCGCGCCGACCGTCTTCGCGACAGGGCGCAGGAGACCATCAACCGCGGCATCGTGCTGGTGGATACCGACGGAACCAAGGTCGGCCAGATCAACGGCCTCTCGGTGCTGCAGCTCGGGTCGTTTTCCTTCGGGCGGCCGAGCCGGATCACCGCGCGTGTGCGGCTGGGGGCCGGCCGCGTCGTCGACATCGAGCGCGAGGCCAAGCTCGGCGGCGCCCTGCACACCAAGGGCGTCATGATTCTGTGGGGGTTCCTGGCAGGACGCTATGCCCTGGACGTGCCGCTGGCGCTGGCGGCAACGCTCGTGTTCGAGCAATCCTACGGCGGCGTCGACGGCGACAGCGCCTCCTCGGCGGAACTCTATGCCCTGCTCTCGGCGCTGGCCGACGTGCCGATCAAGCAGTCGCTGGCGGTGACGGGCTCCGTCAACCAGCAGGGCGAAGTGCAGGCCATCGGCGGCGTCAACGAGAAGATCGAAGGCTTCTTCGACATCTGCCGCGCCAGGGGATTGAACGAAGAGCAGGGCGTGCTGATCCCCAAGTCCAACGTCCAGCACCTGATGCTGCGCGAGGACGTGGTTGAAGCCGTGAAGAACGGACAGTTCGCCATCTATGCCGTCGACACCATCGACGAGGGCATCGAGATCCTCACCGGCGTCAAGGCCGGCGAGCGCGGACAGGGTGGACGCTTTGCGGCCGGCACCGTCAACCGGCTCGTGGAGGACAAGTTGAGAATGTTCGCCGAGCGGGGCCGCGGCTTTGCAAAGACCGGCGGCGAGATTGTGGAGCCGCCGAAGGACGCATCATGATCGCCCACGTCGCCCAGACCGGAGAGGATCGCGGCCGGGTCGTGCTGCATCTGAGATCGAGCCATCCGAGCACCATCGCGGTGGAGGCGGCCGTGCGCGTCGCCCGCGCCTTCGGGTCCGACCTGGAGAGCCTGTTCGTCGAGGACGAGCAGCTTTTCGACTGCGCCGCCTACAGCTTCGCGCGCGAAGTCTCGCTGTCGGGACAGCAGAGCCGGGCCATGTCCCTCGACGCCATGATGCGCGACCTGCACCTGGCCGCGCAGGGCGCGCGCCGTCAGATCGAGGCGATAGCCCGCAAGGCCGAGGTGCCGCTGCGCTGCCGGGTCGTACGCGATGAACCCTTGCGCGCGCTCTCGATCGCCTGCGCGGAGACGGGGCCGTGGAACGTGGTGGCCCTGGGAGAACCGTTCACCGGCAACAGCGCGATGCTGAGACAACTGCTGTCGGACGTTTCCGGTTCGACAGGACTCGTCACCGTCGGGCCGAAGGCACAGCGTGTCACCGGCCCCGTCATCATTGCCGTGGAAGACATTGCGCAACTGCCGGACCTGCTGCGAACGGCCGAACGCCTGGCTGCCCTCGACGGCGCCGAGATCGTCCTTCTGCTGATCGCTCCCGACGAAGAGCAACTCTACCAGATGGACGGCGAGTCGCGCCTCGTTGTCGAAGCCCGGGAAGACGTGCGCATCCAATCGGCCGCGGTGGCGCGGGGCGAAGCGGCCGTGATTGCGGAAACCCTGCGCCAGCTCCGCGGCGGAATCATCATCTGCCAGTTCGGCGGTCTCGTCGTGCCGGACGACGGCGATCTGCGTCCGCTGGCTTCCGTGCTCGAGTGTCCGCTGTTCCTCGTCCGCTAGATACCAATTGATTGGGGAAACCACATGAAAGTGCTCAGCAATATCCTGGTTGGCCTGGTGGCCATTCTGCACATCGGCTTCCTGGTGCTGGAGATGTTTCTGTGGACCACGCCATTCGGCATGAAGACTTTCAATCTGACGCCGGAGTTTGCCGCAGCCTCCGCCGCGCTCGCTGCCAATCAGGGTCTCTATAACGGGTTCCTGGCGGCGGGCCTGATCTGGGGGCTCGCGACGCGAGAGCGGGCATTCGCGATCAAGGTGTTCTTTCTCGTCTGCGTGATCGTTGCCGGCATTTTTGGGGCGGCGACCGCGAAGATGTCGATCCTGTTCGTGCAGGCCCTGCCGGCTGCATTGGCGCTGCTGGTGACTTGGCTGGTCCAGCGCAATCAACCCGAATAGAGAATTCGGCCCTCCCCTTTCCGGAGCTTTTCCTGGGTGTGCTACAATCCCCTCCGAGAACGGGAATAGTGCGGGTGCCGTGTTGACGCGTGCGCAAGAGCTTTGGCTGCGGGTCGGGGTGCGCTTCGAGCCAGCGCTGGCGCGCCTCCAGGCCCGCAGGACAGAGCTGGCCGGCGCCGTCGTGCTGACGGCCCTTTTCGTGGTCGCAGGCGGGCTGTCGCTGCGGGTCGCAGCCTTGGCTCTAGTTGCCGTCGCCGCGCTGGTCGCCTGGTGGCCCGGCAGTGATCGCGCGGCAGAGAGCCAGCAGCCCGCGACGCAGCCGTCCGCATCCGGCGACCGGCTATGGCGCATGGTGATCGACGCGGTGCCGGAACCAGCCGTCGCGCTCGACATCAACAGCCAGATCGTCCACGCCAACCGTCGTGCCGAAGAGCAGTTCGGCGCCCGCCGGCGCGGTGGCCACCTCGCATCGATGAGCCGGGCGCCGGAACTGCTGGCGGCGGTCGAGGAAGCGCTCGAGTCACGCCAGGCGCGCGCTGTGGAGTTGCAGGCACGCGTGCCGGTCGAGCGGCGCCTGCTGGCGACGGTGGTGCCCCTGGAGCACGCAGGCACCATGCCTGGCGCCCCCACGCTCATGATCACATTTCGCGATCTCACGGAGCAGGACCGGCTGACACGGATGCGGGCCGACTTCATCGCCAACGCGAGCCATGAACTGAGGACTCCGCTCGCGTCCCTGAAGGGCTACGTGGAGACCCTGCAGGGCAATGCCAAGGACGACGCGGACGCACGCGGACGCTTCCTGAAGATCATGGCCGAGCAGGCCGAGCGCATGTCGCGCCTGGTGGACGACCTGCTGTCGCTGAGCCGTGTCGAGATGCGCGAATACCTGCCGCTCTCGGACGAAGTGGACCTGGGTATCGTGCTGGCCGAAGTTGCGCAAACCTTGGAGCCGCTGGCGAAACGCGCCGGCGTGACGCTCACCCTGTCGCGCAGGGATGACGCGGCGGTGGTGCGAGGCGATCGTGACGAACTGATGCAGGTGTTCCAGAACCTGGTGCAGAACGCGGTCAAGTACGGAAACAACGGCGGCAAGGTGGATATTCGCATGATGCGCGAGCCGGCGGCATCCGGCCGGTCCGAGCGCTTCAGGATCGAGGTGGCCGATGACGGTCCCGGCATTGCGCCGCAGCACCTGCCTCGCCTCACCGAGCGCTTCTATCGGGTGAATGTCGCGGCGAGCCGTGAGAAGGGCGGGACCGGCCTCGGGCTCGCCATCGTCAAGCACATCCTCAACCGCCACCGTGGCGAACTGGTTGTCACCTCGAAGCTCGGTCACGGCTCTACGTTTTCGGTTCTGCTGCCGTCGGCGGCGGACTAAAGGTTGCACGCTCTGGGCTTCGCGCGCCGCCGCATCAGCGCGGGTGGGTCTCGCCGGAAATCACGTACATTCAATGAATTGAGTTATCACAAAACCGTCGTGCGAAGAGACTACAAGGCAGCATGCATCGTGTCGCACTACACTTCCCGGGTTCGCAGTTGCATCCCAGGCCGCTCCGGCTGATCGCCACCCAAGGAACTTCATGGACCTCCAGCACACCGTCAAGTCATACGATCATGAGTTGGCACAACTCGACAAAAAGATCGCCCAGATGGGCGGTCTGGTGGAGCGCCTGCTGGCGCAAGGCTTCGACGCGCTGGAAAAGCGCGATCCGAAGCTCGCCGAGGCCACCGCCGCCAGCGACCGCGACATCGACCTGATCGAGCGCGATATCCAGGAACTGACCATCCTTATGATTGCCAAGCGCCAGCCGCTGGCCAACGACCTGCGCCATGTCATGACCGTGCTGAAAATCGCCGGCGACCTGGAGCGCATCGGCGACCTGGGCAAGAACATCGCCAAGCGGGCGCTGGCTGTCTCCGGCGAGAGCCACCCCAAGCCTCTGATGACCGGCCTCAGGCACATGGTCGAACTGGCGCTCAGCCAGCTCAAGGACGTGCTCGATGCCTACGCCGAGCGCGATGCCGACAAGGCTGGCGCCGTGTGGCGCCACGACGAGCGCATCGATGCCATGTACAATTCCCTGTTCCGCGAGCTTCTGACCTACATGATGGAAGACCCGCGCAACATCGGACTGTGCACGCATCTGCTGTTCGCCGCCAAGAACATCGAGCGCATCGGCGACCACAGCACCAACATTGCCGAGAATGTGCATTTCCTGGTGCACGGCGTGACGCTGGGCGATGACCGGCCGAAGGGCGACGACACGTCCTCGACGCTCATTCGCAAGGGGTGATCGGGTTACTCCGGTGAAAGACTCCGCCCCCCACATCCTGGTTGTCGAGGACGAGACCGCACTCGCCGAACTCATCCGCTACAATCTGGAGGCCGAAGGTTTTCGCACAACGGTCGCCCCCGACGGCGAAGAGGCGGAGGTGCTTCTCGCCGAGGATGTTTTTGACCTCATCGTGCTCGACTGGATGCTGCCCGGCATTTCCGGGCTCGAGTTGTGCCGGCGGCTAAGGCGCGGCGAGGCGACACGGGCGCTCCCGGTCCTGATGCTGACGGCGCGTGGCGAAGAGGGCGACCGCATACGCGGTCTGGCAACCGGCGCCGACGACTACGTGGTCAAGCCGTTCTCGGTGCCGGAAATGATGGCACGCGTGAAAGCATTGCTGCGGCGTGCCGCTCCGCAGCGGGTCGTCGACACGCTGCAGCGGGGCGATGTCGCGCTCGACCGCGCCGCGCATCGCGTCATGCGCCGCACGCGCGAAGTGCGGCTGGGGCCCACGGAATTCAAGCTGCTCGAGTTCTTCATGGAGAACGCCGGTCGCGTGCTGTCGCGCCAGCAGCTCCTCGACGGCGTCTGGGGGCGGGACGCCTTCATCGACGGGCGCACGGTGGACGTGCACGTGGGCAGATTGAGAAAGGCGCTGATCCGCGGCGCCGACAGCGACCCGATCCGGACCGTGCGCGGCGCCGGGTACGTGTTCGACGGCAAGGCCAATTGAGATTCGTTGATATGCAACAGCGCTTCCACAGGATTCACAAGTTGTAGGTCCGTCTGTGCCCTGCGAGTCACAGAATGATTCGCAATCGCTGCTCGAAGAGCGCGGCGTCCTTGAGCCGCCCGTTAACCGCATAGTAATCTCTGCTCGTCGCCTGCGGCACCTCGCGTTCTGTGCGATTGGGGGAGTTCGCTGCGGGTTCTACGCGTAAGGGCGCACCGTCGTGCGCCGTGTTTGTCCCAAGTACGCGTCAGTCAGTTCCAAGTTCAGTTGCGTCATTCGTCGGCCGGTCTGGCTGCGTTCCGTGTGCTTGTCCAGCGCGCGTTGAACGTTTCACCCAGCTTCGGCCGTGTGGGCCGGATTCCGCGTGCGTCATGTCGCCGGGACCCGCCGTAGTCATTGGTGGAGAACCAGGATATGGCCTGGAACGACGAGCGAGTAGAACTTCTCAAGAAGCTGTGGTCCGACGGGCTGAGCGCAAGCCAGATTGCCGGACGTCTCGGCGGGGTGACGCGCAACGCGGTGATCGGCAAGGTGCACCGCCTCGGCCTCTCGGGCCGCGCCACGACCTCGCGCATGAAATCGCACCGGCCACGCGCGCGCACCCAGGTCGCCTCCAAGCGCCTGATGAAGCCGCGCTTTGCCAATGTCGGCAATCCGGCGCTCCGCAACCTCTATCTCGGCGATACCGAGCCCTATGTGCCGCCGGCCGAGGAACTGGTGATCCCGCTGAACGAACGCAAGTACATCCAGACGCTCACGGAAGTCTGCTGCCGCTGGCCGATCGGCGATCCGCAGCAAGCCGATTTCCATTTCTGCGGCAAGAACAAGGTTCCCGGCCTGCCCTACTGCGAAGTGCATGCCCGGCGAGCCTTCCAGCCGCCGCAGGCGCGCCGCCGCGACCGCGACTATGCGCCGATGGTGATTGCCGGCCCGGAAACGGCACCGGCACCCGACGCCGCGCCGGATGCTCCCGCTGCACCAGGCGAGAAGGCGGTGGTCTGACACGAGACGGCTTTGTCATCGAGGGCGTTGGCAAAGATGCGGGGAAAGACCGGGAGCGCCGCGGGGTGCGGTTCCCGGTCTTTCTTTTTGCTCCCGGGCCGGCATTGACACAAAAGGGCGCCCGCCCCATAAATCCGCTGCATGACCTATCGGACCAACATCCAACGACGTGCCAGCGTGCGCCTGCTCGCGCGGCTGCGATGAGGGATCGCTTCTAAAATCCCGACATCGGCGCCGCGCTTGAGCGCGGCTTTTTTTATTTTCGACAGCGAGATAGGTCCCATGTCTGCTTCCTCCGCGAAGAACTCCACCCCCGTATCCCCATCCGAAACCAAGTCTTCCGGTCCCTCGCCGGCGGTGATGCCCACCTACGCGCGTGCCAATCTCGTGTTCGAGCGTGGCGAAGGCGCCTGGCTGATCTCCACCGGCGGCGATCGCTACCTGGATTTCGGCAGCGGCGTCGCCGTCAATGCGCTGGGACACGCGCATCCCAAGCTGATCGCATGCGCTGACCCAGCAGGCCAGCAAGGTGTGGCACACCTCCAACCTCTATCGCGTTGCAGGACAGGAGCGACTGGCGGATCGGCTGTGCGAGGTGACGTTCGCCGACACAGGTATTCTTCTGCAATTCGGGCGCCGAAGCTTGCGAAGGCGCCATCAAGGTTGCGCGGCGCTATCACTACGTGAACGGGCGGCCCGAACGCTGGCGGCTCATCACGTTCAAGGGCGCATTCCACGGCCGCACGCTCGCCACCATCGCTTCGGCCGGCAATACCAAGCACCTGGAAGGCTTCGGCGAACCTGCCGGCGGGTTCGACATCGTGCCGTTCGGCGATCTCGAGGCCGCGGAGCAGGCTATCGGTCCTGAAACGGCCGGCATCATGGTCGAGCCGGTGCAGGGCGAGGGCGGCGTCAACGTGGCCTCCAACGTTTGGCTCAAGTCGCTGCGCGAGCTGTGCGACAAGCACGGCCTGCTGCTCGTGCTCGACGAGGTGCAGACGGGCATGGGCCGCACCGGCAAGCTGTTCGCCCACGAGTGGGCGGGCTTTACGCCCGACGTGATGGCGGTGGCCAAAGGCCTGGGCGGAGGATTTCCGATCGGGGCAGTGCTCGCCACAAAAGAAGCCGCCAAGGGCATGGTCGCCGGCACCCACGGCTCGACCTTCGGCGGCAACCCATTGGCGACCGCGGTCGGCACGGCGGTTCTGGAAGCCGTGCTGGAGCCCGGATTCCTGGAACACGTGCAGGCCATGTCCTTGCGCTTCAAGCAGCAACTGGCGGGGCTCAAGGACGAATACCCCCATGTCATCGAGGAAGTGCGCGGCAGCGGCCTGCTGACGGGCATCAAGGTCAAACCGCCCTACGGCGACGTGGTCAACGCCTGTGCCGACGAGAAGCTGTTGACGGTGGGTGCGGGCGACAATGTGGTTCGCCTGCTGCCGCCGCTCAACGTCACCGAGCAGGAGCTGACGGAGGCTACGCGCCGCCTGGGCCAGGCGCTGGCGCGCCTGCCCAAGCCCGCCTAAGCTTGCCGGCTGCGAGAGGCTCAGGCCATGGCGCCCAGGCATTTTCTTGACTTCGACCGCATCGATGCCCGCACGCTCAGGCGCATCGTCGATATGGCGCGCGCCATGAAGAAGGCCGGCAAGCGCGTGCCGGCCAAGCTCAGGCCCGAAGGCATCGCCGACGCGGTGCTGATGCTGATCTTCGAGAAGCCGTCGACGCGCACGCGCGTGTCGTTCGACGTGGCCATGCGCCAGCTGGGCGGCCAGACCATCGCCTTGAACCACACCGACTTGCAGATCGGCCGCGGCGAACCCATATCCGACACGGCCAAGGTGCTGTCGCGCTACGTCGACGCCATCATGGTGCGCGCCAACAAGCACGAAACCCTGACCGAGCTTGCCGAGCACGCGACCGTGCCGGTGATCAACGGCCTGACCGACCGGACCCATCCCTGCCAGATCGTCGCCGACATTCTGACGTTCGAGGAGCGGCTGGGCCCGATCAAGGGCCGCAAGGTGGCGTGGAGCGGCGACGGCAACAACGTGGCAGCGTCGTGGATCCAGGCCGCGGTGCGGCTCGGTTTCAAACTGGCGCTGGCCTGCCCGCCGCAGCTCAATCCCGAGCGGGCGGTTCTCGATTGGGCCAAGCGTCACGGCGGCGACATCGAACTGACCGATGATCCCGACGAGGCGGTGGCCAAAGCCGATTGCGTGGTCACCGACACCTGGGTGTCGATGGGCCAGCAGGAGGAAACGCGACGGCGCAAGCAGCTGCTGTCGCCCTACGCAGTCGATGCCGCGCTGATGCGCAAGGCGGCGCGGGGCGCGATCTTCATGCACTGCCTGCCGGCCTACCGCGGCAACGAGGTTGCGGCGGCAGTGATAGACGGACCGCAATCGGCGGTCTGGGACGAAGCGGAGAACAGGCTGCACGCGCAGAAGGCCATTCTGGCGTGGTGTCTCGGAGTCGATTGATGCTCACGACCGAACGGAACAAAGCTCTGGCATTGCCGGCCGACAATCTCGTGCTGCCGTTCCGCACGGTGAAGTCGGACGTGATCGGCCGCTTGATCCGGCTGGGCTCGGTGGTGGACGCCATCCTGGGCCGGCATGCCTATCCCGAGCCCGTCAGCCACGCGCTGGGTGAGGCTTTGGCGCTGACGGGCATGCTGGGCAGCGCGCTGAAGGATGACGCCAAACTGATCCTGCAGACCAAGACTGATGGACCGCTCGATTTCCTGGTCGCCGACTTCGAGGCTGGCAAGGTGCGCGGCTATGCCCACTTCGACAAGGGTAATGCCGCTCTCGCCAATACGCGCGGCCGCGGCAACCAAGGCGCGCTGCTGGGCAGCGGCCATGTTGCCATGACCATCGATCCGGGTGGTGGCCGGGACAGCTATCAGGGCATCGTGCCGCTCGCCAACGAGCCGCTGGTCACGGCGGCGGACACCTATTTCCGCCAGTCCGAGCAGATCCCGACCTTCATTCGGCTGGCGGTCGCGCGCCACTACGGCCCTGCCGAGGGTGGCGGCGCACGCACCTCGCACTGGCGCGCCGGCGGACTGATGATCCAGCAGCTCCCGCGCGAAGGCGGCAAGCGCGAGCTGGAAGGCGAGGCGCACGACCTGAGCCTGGAAGGCGACGACGACGAGAACTGGAACCGCGCGCGGCATCTGGCTGCCACCGTCGAGGACCACGAGCTTCTGGATCCGACGCTGTCACCCGATCGCCTGCTCTACCGGCTGTTCCATGAGGAGGGCGTACGCGTGGTTCCGGCAACCGACATTACGGAGGCCTGCCGCTGCTCGCGCGAGCGCATCGAGCTGTATCTGAAGCGGTTCGGCGCGGAGGAGCTGGCCGACCTGCGCGAACCGGACGGCTCCATTTCCGTCACGTGCGAATTCTGCTCGCGCAAATATCCGTTCGCGCCGGGCGAGTTTGCCTAGCTGCGTCATTCCCGCCAAGCGAAGCGCAGAGCGGGAATCCAGCCGCAACACCGGAGCCAATGTCTGGATTCCCGCTGGACCGCGCTGGCGCGCTCGCGGGAATGACGGGCGGGAGATCGCGAGCCGCATGCAAAACTCGATGGCTGCGAGCGCAGGTGGTATGTGTCATCCGGAAAAAGCCGGAGGAAACAGCAATGAAAGTGACGGGCATCGAGACGCTCACCTGCGACGCGGGCTGGCGCAACTATCATTTCGTCAAGCTCACGACCGATAGCGGCATCGTCGGCTGGAGCGAGTTCGACGAGGGCTTCGGCTCGCCGGGCGTCGGCGCCGTGATTGCGCACCTGACGCCGCGCGTGGTGGGGCAGCCGGTCGGCGAGCATGAGCGCATCTATGCCGAGCTCTACTGCGCCACGCGCCCCGGTGCCGGCGGCGTGGTGGCGCAGGCTATGGGTGCCATCGAGAACGCACTGATCGACGCCAAGGCCAAGGGGCTGGGCGTGCCCTGCTACCAGCTGCTCGGTGGCAAGGTGCGTGATCGGATTCGCGTGTACTGGTCGCACTGCGCGACGTGGCGCATCAATCATCCTAGCTGGTACAAGCCCGCCATCACCGACCTCGATGGCGTGAAAGCGATGGGCGCCGAGGTGCGCGAGAAGCGCTTCACGGCCATGAAGACCAACATCTTCATGTACGAGCAGGGGGCCAAGAACCCCAAGGGCTGGCGGCCGGGATTCGGTGCGCCGTTCTATCCCGAGCTCAACGTGGATCGCACCGTGCTGCGCAACCTGCGCATGCACCTGGAAGCGCTGCGCGATGGCGCCGGACCCGACGTCGACATGCTGCTCGACCTCAACTTCAACGCCAAGACCGAGGGTTATCTCAAGATCCTGCGCGAGATCGCCAGCCTCGACATGTTCTGGGTCGAGATCGACAGCTACAGTCCCGAGGCCCTGGGCTACATTCGCCGCCAGAGCCCGCATCCCATCTCATCGTGCGAGACGCTGATCGGCTTGCGCGAGTTCCTGCCCTATTTCCGCGAACAGGCGATGGATGTCGCCATCGTCGACGTGCCGTGGAACGGCATCTGGCAGTCGATGAAGGTGGCGGCGCTGGCGGAGGCCAACGAGGTCAACGTCGCGCCGCACAACTTCTACGGCCACCTGTGCACCATGATGGCCGCGCACTTCTGCGCCGCGGTGCCGAACCTGCGCATCATGGAGACGGACATCGACCGCCTCGCGTGGGACGACGAGCTGGTCTCGCATCCGCCCGTGTTCGAGAACGGTCACCTGGTCGTGCCGGACCGGCCGGGCTGGGGCACGGAGCCCAACGAGGAGGCGATCCGTGCCCGTCCGCCCAAAGGCAAGGGCGGGTTGCTGAACTACGGGAGCAAGGCGTGAGGGCTCTCTCTCTCCATCTTCACGTAGAGAGGGAGAACGCGCAAAATGCGAGCTGCTACCAGAACTTCCACCACGGCTTGTTCGGCGTGGTTAGGTTCCGCAACTCCCGCATGGCGTCGCCCATCTCGCGGCGATGTCCCACCACTTCGGGGTCCTCCAGCGCTTCTTTCATCGCTTTCTGGATTTCGGCCGCGATCTCCGCCTCGGACATGTTCTTGGGGAAATCGGGATGCCCTTGGATCTTCGGGTGCGCCATCGCAGCCTTGGCGAGTTCCGCTGACGCCTTGGCGTCCACCTTGCCGGCGAGAACCGCCGAAATCAGCAGCTGCGACATGGCGTTGCTGGTTGAGCGTGCGGATTCGCTTTCGGTTGCGAAGTTCGGGGTCGAATTCTTCATGGTTCAGGTAGGGGATGCTGATTTGGCCGAAGTAGTCGAAGCCGAGTTGCAGCGGCGTCAAGTGTTCGGGTGGAGGACCCCACGCTTGCGCTTCCGAGAGCGGCACCACCAAGAGCCCATGCGTGTCGTCGCCTTCCCAAGGCGTGAGCACAAAGAAGCGGTAACCATCCTTTAGCAGCTCTGCCAACGACGAAATTGCAATGTAGCGGTCGTGGCGCGAAATGGTCAGCGGGATGCGATACTCCTGGTCGCAATAAGTTACGAACAGGTCATCTCCATCCTCGCGCGCCGAGAGCTTATGCTCCGAAGCGAGGCGTTCCGACACCTGCTCGACAATCGAGGATTCTTCGTCGCGATGGTCGACGAAGATATAGGCCTCATCGTCGTCGGCTGCGGGAGGGGCGGCGGAACTCACGACGGGTACTCCTTGCGCGGCCCGCCGCCGAAGCCATCAAGCGGCTAACGGCGCTAGTGGATACTCGCGATGTTGCCATACTAACAACCGTCGCCCAACGAACAAGGCATCAGCCGGCTGCGAACCTGGCTGACGCCTTTATCGCTTCAGATTTGCCGCCGGATCATTTCGCCGCGAAGCAATAGATCAGGCCAGCACCGCCCGAGGCCTTCAGCTGGTCCTGGCTGCATCCGCGCGAGCCGTGCGAGGAATTCCAGGATGTCATGTGCCTGGTGGTTTTCTTGAGGCCGGCGCGGTCGTGATGACCGACGATGGCCGAACCGTCGCCGCTCTTGGTCCAGTTGCCGCAGGTGGTGTCGCCGCCAGCCGTCGAGTACAGGCCTTGCGGGTCGGAACCGGTGAGGATGTCGTGCACGTTGACGGGGTCGCCACTGCCCTGGAGACCTTCACCCTTCTCAGTCAGCGCCGTCTGCTTGTTGACATTGCTCTTGGCCGAATGCAGATCGTCCACGCTCTTGGCCACGACGACGCCCTTGGCATTGCGCCACGGGCCCTTGCCGATGCGGTCGCGCGCGTTGACGCCGGCGTCGCCGCCGGGAGCGGTCGTGCTCAGGTAGGCGCGCCAGTTGGTCAGCTTCGAGCCGACGGCCTTGGCGAGTGCATTGCAATGCGCGTCAGCGCCGTCGAGGCCGCCCAGGTCCGCACCCTTGCCTAGCCCGGCGCTGGTGACGAAGAAGGTCATGCTGCTTTGCTGCGCCTGCACCGCCGCTGCCCCCAAGGCCAGCGCCGCAGCCGACACGGCCACCGTAATGCGCGTCGCTCTTCTCATAGCGTTCCTCCAAATGTTCCTGACCATCTGCGCATGCAATCGCGCGAAGGCTCGTGCTGTAAACGCCGCAGACACGTGCCGTATTCCAAAGCCGGACGCCGGCTTTCGGTTGTAATGTTGCAATGCGGGGCAGCCCAGTATGGGCGGAAGCGGAGCCAGTCGCTTCCGCCGCTGCGGCGTCACGGATTGGCGAGACGCTTCTTCTCGTCGTGGGCGCGCTGCACGATGTAGGCCCGCAGCGTCTCCACGTCGTCGGCCTTGAGATGGGGCGCAAACGAAATCATGCCGTTCTTGACCATGGCGCCCTCGAGCACGATCGATTTCCAGGCATCCGCCGACGGCAGCGTCGCCGAGTAGCGCAGGTCGGGCACCATGCCGCCGGAGACCGCCGTGTCGCCATGGCACATCCAGCAGTAGGTCTGATACAGACGCTTGCCGTCGGCAACCTTCTCGGCCGGCGCCGCGGCGGGCGGCGGATCGAGCGGCTTTGCCGCCGTCTTGAGCGCGGGCAGCTCTGCCTTGCCGCCGAGCTTGAAGACCAGCATGCGATTGGTCTGCGCCTTGGCGGCATCAAGCACGATCTCGCCGACGGCCGTTGGCGCCGCGCCGCCCCAACCCACACTGATGGCGACATGTTGCTCGCCGTCGACCTCATAGGTCATCGGCGCGGCCACGATGCCCGTCTGGGTGGGAAACTCCCACAGCTTCTTGCCGGACGCAGCTTCGTAGGTCACGAACATGCCTTTGCCTGTGCCTTGGAACAGGAGGCCGCTGGCGGTCGAGAGCAGGCCACCGTTCCACGGCAACGGGTGCTCGACCACCCACGCTGGCTTGCGGGCAATCGGGTCCCACGCAACCAGCCGGCCCTTGGTGGAGGCGCGGATGGCCTTGCGCGTGGCCTCGTCATCGGGGATGGCGGCAGCCAGCGTATCAAGGCCGAGGTTCCACAGGCCGGGCCGCCGCTCGAAGCCCTTGCTTTCGACAGGCACGTAGCCGAAGGCCGCTTCCAGCGCCGGAATGTAGACGTAACCGGTCTGGGGGCTGTAGCTCATGGGCTGCCAGTTGTGGGCACCCAGCGGACCTGGCAGCACCAATGCCGCCTTGTTGGTGGTGCTCCAGCGCGCCTCCGGCTTTTCGATCGGACGCCCGGTCTTGGGATCGAGCCCTTCCGCCCACGTCACCGTGCCGTAGGCCGTGCCGGAGATGAACTCACCGGTCTCGCGATCGATGACGTAGAAGAACCCGTTCTTGGGCGCCTGCAGGATGCACTTGCGCAGCTTCCCGTCGATCATCAGATCCACGAGGATCATATGCTGGGTGGCGGTGTAGTCCCAATCCTCGCCCGGCGTGGTCTGGAAGTGCCAGACGTAGTCGCCGGTGTCGGGCCGGATGGCGACCATGGAGGACAGGAACAGGTTGTCGCCCTTGCCGTCGCTGCGGATCTTGTAGTTCCAGGTCGAGCCGTTGCCGACGCCGATGTAGAGGAGATCGAGGTCGGGGTCGTAGGCCATGGAATCCCACACGGTGCCGCCGCCGCCGAGCTTCCACCACTCCCCGCCCCAGGTCTTGGCGATCATCTCGACGGTCTTGGACTCGAAGCCGTCCTTGGGATTGCCGGGCACCGTATAGAAGCGCCAAACCATCTTGCCGGTGTCGGCGTCATAGGCCGAGACGTAGCCGCGCACGCCGAGTTCGGCGCCGCCGTTGCCGATAATGACCTTGCCTTTGACGACGCGCGGCGCACCTGTGATGGTGTAATCCTGCGACTGGTCGACGGTGAGCGTCTCCCAGACCTTGTTGCCGGTCTTGGCATCGAGCGCGATCAGCCGCCCGTCGAAGGCGCCGAGAAAAACCTTGCCGCCCCAGACCGCGACGCCGCGATTGACCACATCGCAGCAGCCCTTGGCCGCCCATTCGCCGGGCACCTGCGGATCGAACTCCCACAGCAGCTTGCCGGTCTTGGCCTCGATCGCCAGCACGTGGCTCCAGGCACCGGTCGTGTACATCACGCCGTCGACCACGATGGGCGTGGCTTCGACACCGCGCGCGGTACGGCTCTTGATGTCGAGCGACCAGGCGAGGCCAAGCTGCTCGATATTGGAGGGACCGATCTTGGTGAGAGGACTGAAACGCTGCTCGGAGTAGGTGCGGCCATGGCTCAGCCAGTTGCCGGGTTCCTTGTCGGCCGCGATGATGCGCTGTGCGCTGACGTCGGCGGCGACGGCTGCTCCTGCAGAGGCCAGAAGCGCCATTGCCAACGCGGCAAGGCCAAGACAACGCGATTGTCCGCTCATTACTGGGCTCCTCCCGTGCGCGCCCAGCTTGATGCCGAACGCATTGATCGACGTGCCAAGACGCGACGCCGTCGGCGCCTGTCCTGCTCGGATCATCCCGCGCGAGTGTTCTTGTGGTTCGGCCAAGGAAGCGTCGGGGCGGGATCGCTCCCGCCCCGCAGTCGCAGTGGGCTACGCCAGCTGATCGCCGATCGGCAGCTGCTTGATGCGCTTGCCGGTGGCGGCAAAGATGGCGTTGCAGAGCGCCGGCGCGAATGGCGGCACGCCCGGCTCACCCACCCCGCTCGGCGGCACCTCCAGGCCGTTCGGCACGATGTGCGTGCGCGTATCGAGCGGCGACTCGTCGATGCGGACAAGCTGGAAGTCGTTGAAGTTCGACTGCTCGACCGCGCCGTTCTTGAGCGTGACCTCACCGTACTTGGCGAGCGTCAGCCCCATGACCGCAGCGCCTTCGATCTGCGAGCGAACCCGTTCGGGATGCACGCAGTAGCCGCAGTCGATGGCCGTATCGACACGCGGGATGGTGATCTTGCCCTTGTCGCCGACCACGACGTGCACCACAGTCGCCACGTAAGTGACGAAGCTGCGGTGCGCGGCAATGCCGAGCCCCTGCCCCTTCGGCAGCTGCTTGCCCCAGCCGGCTTCCTTGGCGGCAAGCTCGGTGACCCGCCGCAACCGCCCGGTATCGATGGGATAGGTCTCGAACGGCTCGCCGTAGTTCCACCAGGGCGTCGTCACCTGCTTGCGCGGGTCGATGATCCGCGCCGGTCCGATCAGCTCGAGCAGGAAGTCCTTGGGGTCCTTGCCGAGCTGGCTCGCCATCTCCGCAACGAACGACTGGATCGACCAGGCGTGCGCCACGTTGTTGACGGAGCGGAACCAGCCGATCCGCACGTGGTTCTGCGCCTCACCGCTCTCCATGCGGATGTTGGGCACATCGAACGGCGTGTCGACCCATCCCATGCCAAGCTCGATGTCGAAGGGATGGTTCTGACCCGGCGCGAAGGTGGAGAGGATGGTCGGCGCCGCGCTGCGGTGCCGCCAGGCGATCACCTTGTTGTTGGCGTCGAGGCCCGCCTCGAAGCGCTCCGCGGTCACGGTGTGGTAGAAGCCGTGACGCACGTCGTCCTCGCGCGTCCACACCACCTTCACCGGCGTGCCGCCCAGGTCCTTGGACAGCAGCGCCGCCTCGATGGCGAAGTCGCACTTGGACTTGCGGCCGAACCCGCCGCCGAGCAGCGTGGGCTGCACCGTCATCTCTGCAGGCGCCACGCCGATCGCAGCGGCGATGTCATCGCGCGCCTGGCCGGGGCTCTGGACCGGGGCCCAGATCTCCCACTTGCCGTGGCTCATCCGTGCAACCGCCGCCGGCGGCTCCATGGTGGCGTGGTGGAGATGCGGTGCGTAGTACTCGGCCGTGATCACCTTGGCGGCGGACGCCAGCGCCTTGTCGACGTCACCGACGTTGCGCTCGACCTTGCCTGGCTTCTTCACGGCCGCTTCGAGCTGCGCCCGGTAGGCCTTCGAGTCGTGCGTGCCGTTGGGGCCGTTGTCCCACGTGATCTTGAGCGCCTCGCGGCCCTTGATCGCCGCCCAGGTGTTCCTGGCAATGACGGCGACGCCGCCAAGTTGCCCGAACTTGTAGGGCGCGGGCGTACCGGGAAGCGTCACGATCTTCTCCACGCCCGGCACCTTCATGGCCGCGCTGGAGTCGACCGACGCCACCTTGCCGCCCACCACCGGCGGACGGGCGATGACGGCGTACTTCATGCCGGGCACCATCACGTCCTGGCCGTAGATCGCCTTGCCGGTCGTGATGTCGACGATGTCGGCGATGCGCACGTTGCCCTTGCCGATGTAGCGGAAGGCACTCGCGTCCTTCAGCTTCACCTTGTCGGCGGAGGGCACCGGCAGGCCGGCCGCAGCAGCGGCGAGCTCGCCGTACCCGAGCTTGCGGTTGGTGGGCTTGTGCACGACTTCGTGCAGCTGGGCCTGGACCTCGCCGATGTCCACTTTCCACGTCGCAGCGGCCGCTTGCTCCAGCATGAGGCGCGCGGCAGCACCGCAATGACGCATCGGCTGGATCCAATGGCGTACGCTGCGCGAGCCATCAGTGTCCTGGTTGCCGTAGGTGCGTTCGTCGCCAGGCGACTGCACGACGCGCACGCGCGCCCAGTCGGCGTCGAGCTCGTCGGCAACCATCATGGGCAACGCAGTGCGTGCGGCACCGTTACCCATCTCGGCGCGGGCAGCGACGATGCTGACCGTGCCGTCACCGCCGATCGAAATGAACACCTTGGGATTGTTCACGACGCCGTTCGGCATCGCATCGCCGCCGGTCGGGTAGGACGCGAGCGCGCCTTTCACCGCCGGGAATTGCGCGGCGAGCACGAGACCGCCGGTAGCGGCGACACCCTTGAGGAGGCCGCGGCGGCTGACATTGACGATGGAAACCTTGCTGTGCGTGCTGAGCTCTGTCATGTCACGCCCCCTTGGAAGCGGCGCGCACGGCCGCATGGATACGCTGGTAGCAGCCGCAGCGGCAGAGATTGCCGGACATGGCTTCGGTGATCTCGGCGTCGGTCGGCGCAGGCTTCTTCGCCAGCAGGGATGCTGCCTGCATGATCTGCCCGGTCTGGCAGTACCCGCATTGGGGCACGCCGAGATCGCGCCAGGCGACTTGCACCGGGTGCTCGCCCTTGGGATGCAGGCCCTCGATGGTCGTGACCGCCTTGTCGGTCACCGACGACATCTGCGTGATGCACGCGCGCACGGCCGTGCCGTCGACATGCACAGTGCAGTTGCCGCATAGTGCCGCTCCGCAGCCGAACTTGGTGCCGGTCAGGCCGAGTTCGTCGCGCAGATACCACAGGAGCGGCATCGTCGGATCGCCGTCGTAGGCGCGCTCCTGTCCATTCACGCGTAAATTTGCCATTGCTTCCTCCTCGACCTTGTATCCCGCACATGTCGTCCCACAGGCAGGCGGTCTCGCCCTGCCGCCGTGGGCAATGCGAGTGGTCTGGGCTCTTCTTGCAAATGGCGAGTTCTTGCGACTCGGCAGGCATCAAATCGCGGCCGCCGGAGAAAAGCGGGAGTCGCGACAGCCGGTGCGCGGGTCAAGGCCGCGCATCGCAGTCCAGAAGGAGCCCTCGATATGAGCTTTGTACTTTAGTTCTGGGTGCGCAATACGGCCGGCACTATTCACAAGAGCGTGACTGTTCGCACATGCGTCGTGGGCGGCTTCCCATCCGTGGTGCTAGTGTCGTTGAGGACGGTATCTTCGGCTGCTGCTGTGGCGGGGATGAGTGATGCTGCGCTTCACCCTCTACGGTAGCCCGCATTCTCCGTCGACGTACAAGGTAGCGCTGATGCTGCGCCTCTCGGGCGAGCCATTCTCCTTCCGCTATGTAAGCTTTCAGAAAGGGATGCACAGGGCACCGGAGTTCTTGGGGCTGTCGCGTTGGGGCCAGGTCCCGCTTCTGATCGACGACGAACGTGTCCACCTGCAATCCGCAGCCATCCTCGAGCACTTGGCCAATTCACTTGCCCGTTTCCGTGCGCCTGATCCGGTGGTCCGCCAAGCCGTGCGCGAATGGCTGTACTGGGCCGTCGATACCCTGTCTCCGCCGATCCTCGGCTGCTACGGCGTTCGGCTCGGTGAAAACGGATTGCTGCCAATCAGCATCGAACCGGCAATTGCCGACTATCATCGCAGGCGCGCGGAGACAGCGCTCGGCACACTGGACACCCTTCTCGCCGAAAGCACGTACCTTGGCACTGCCGAGCCAACCATCGCCGATCTGTTTTGCTATGGCGATGTGGCGTTTGCGGAGATTTGCGCATTCGATCTAAGCCGTTGGGCGAACTTGGCGAAATGGTCTGAAAGAGTAAAGCACCTGCCAGGCTTCCAGGCGCCATTCGCATTGCTGGCGATGGAGGATGCGGAGTTCCCTTGATACCTCCCCTTCATGCCGCCCGTCACTATGCTACGCGGCGCATCACTCCTGCGGATAGCGCCACGGCTTTTCGGGTTGCGGTGCGCTCTCGTCGATGGTCCATTGCGGCAGGGCGAGGCCCGGCGCCACATCGGCAAACACCATGCGCACGCGCGTGCCGATGCCCACTTTTTTCACGATTTCCTGCGGCGCAAGCTTTCCGTCCGGCGTGACGAGGTTGCCGACCACACGCAAGGCCTCGTGCTCGGTGGGCTTGCCCTTTTGCGTGTCGAGATCCACCAGCAAAATAAGATAGGGCGCATGAGTCTTGAAGGCCGGCTGTATGGCGTGGTGCACCTCGCTGTAGGAATGCACCGCTCCCTTGGCTTCGACGCGCACCCACCTGGCTTTGGGACTCATGCACCAGGGACACGCCGTCGTGGGCGGATAGCGCAGCAAGTTGCACGCCTCGCACTGCTGCAGGTGAAAGTCGTGCGCTGCGCAATGCTTGAAGTAGGCGAGGTTCTCGACATCGAGATCATCGAGGCTGAGCGGCATTCCCAGATAGTCGGCCTTGATTGCCATGTTCGTTGCCCTCAACCGCGCCGCATGACCATGGCCGAGCCGACTCCCGGCGAGGCCCAGCCGAGATTGGCCGACACCTCGCAGCGCTTCACCTGCCGGCAGCCGCCCTCGCTGTAGTCGTAGGTGTGCTGGCGCTTACCCCCCGGCCCGATCGGGCAGCTATCATCGGCATCATGGCGAAGCTGGCGCACGTTCTCGATCACCATGTTCATGCCATGGGTGTAGCCCTCGCACAGATGTCCGCCGCTGGTGTTGTTGGGACGCCGGCCGCCGAGCTTGATGGTGCCGTCGCTGACGTAGTGCCCACCCTCGCCCTTCTTGCAGAAGCCGTAGTCTTCGAGCTGCAGCATCGTGGTGAACGTGAAGGCGTCGTAGGAGCCGGTGACGTCGATGTCCTCGGGCCCGACGCCCGGAATTGGGCCACAGGATCTCGCGCCCGTAGTAGCCCGCAACCCGCGAGATCGGCCCGTGCTGGTAGTGCATGTCGGCGCGCGGCTTGCACACGCGCCCGGCTATGCCGCGGATCAGCACCAGCGGATGGCGCCCGTCCCGCGCACGGTCGGCGCTGGTGATGACGATGGCCGTGGCGTTGTCGGTCTCGACGCAGCAGTCGAGCAGATGCAGCGGCTTGCAGATGATGCGGCTGTTGACCACGTCCTCCACCGTCACGCGCTTCTTGTAATAGGCCTTGGGGTTGTTGGAGGCATGCCCGCTGTGGGCCACGCGTACGGCCGCCACCTGCTCCGGCGTCGTGCCGTAGTCGTACATGTGGCGCATGAAGCTGGGGCTGAACAGCTGCCCCGCGCTCTGCCAGCCGTAGGCGCGGTTGTGCAGCATGTCGCCCGTGACCGGGGCCGCCGCGCGCGCGCCGGTGCCGCCGATGCGCACCTGGGAAAAGCCGTTCATGGCGCGGAAGACGACGACAGTCTTGCACATGCCGGCCTCGATCACGCCGATGGCGATGCCGATCAGGGCCTCGGTGGAGGAGCCGCCGCCGAACACGTCCATATGGAAATTGAGGCGGATGCCGAGATCGCCGGCGATGAAAGGACTGAACGGTGGAGTCGCCCGACTGATAGGACAGCATGCCGTCGACATCGGAAGCCTTGAGCCCTGCATCCTCGATAGCATTGCGCACCGCCCAGGTGCCGAGCGCGCGCGTCGTCTTGCCGGAGCCGCGCGTGTAGGTGGTCTCGCCGACGCCGACGATGGCGTACTTGTCTCGCAGATGCTTGGGCGTCGACGCATCAGTCTCCGCGGGCAGCGGCATGGGCGATCCTCCTGGCTTTTGGCAGGATCATGCCGCAGTCCGGCGCGATGGGCCAGCGCCGTCGCCCGGCTGGCAGCTATGCCTTCTTCTCCCAGCGCCCTTCCGGCGACTGCTGCCAGTAGGCGATCTCACACCCGGCGGCCTTGGCGGCTTTCCACTGCTCGCGCGCGTGGGCGACGGCGCCGGAATCATGACCGTCGAACATGTAGACGATGCGCTCGTAGCCCGCGTGTTCGGCGATGCCTGCGCCGTCGACGAGAAAGCGCACGTTGGCGCCGTTGGGATTGCTCTCCTCGGTCGTCAGGAACACCGGCTGCTCGGCGGCGTTGCCGTCGCGCTTGGTGCCGTGCGGGAGAAAGCTCTCCTCGGTGTAGGTCCACAGCAAGGTGTCGAGCGCCTCCACCCGTTCCTCCGACCCGGCCTGCACTACGGCGCGCCAGCCCCGCGCCAAAGTGCGCTCGACGAGGCCGGGCAGCGCCCGTTCCAGCGGCTGGTGCTCGAGGTGATAGAACAGGACTTCCGTCATTCGCGTTACTCGATGCTCACTTCGGCGCGTAGGGGTTGTCGCCCTTGCGGAACTTGAACCGGATCGGCACGCCTGGCAGGTCGAAAGCGTGGCGCAGGCTGCCGGTGAGGTAGCGCAGGTAGGCCTTCGGCAGCGCGTCGGCCTGCGAGCAGAACGCCACGAACGTCGGCGGCCGCGACGACGGTTGCGTCATGAAGCGGATCTTGATCCTCCGCCCTCGCGTCGCAGGCGGCGTGTGGCGATCCATCGCCTCGGCCAGCCAGCGGTTGAGCGCGGGGGTAGGCACGCGCCGGTTCCACCGTTCGTAGCTGACGAAGACCGCATCCCGGAGCTTGTCCAGGCCCTGGTCGGCGAGGGCGGACAGCGTCACCAGCGGCACGCCGGGCAGCTGCGCCAGGCGATACTCGAGCTTGTCGCGCAGATCCTTGAGCGTCTTCTGCTTCTCCGTGACCAGATCCCATTTGTTGATGGCAAGCACCAGCGCGCGACCTTCCTGCTCCACCATGTCGGCGATGGTGAGGTCCTGGAGTTCGAGCGGGTTCTGTGCGTCGATGAGAACCACGACGACCTCGGCGAAGCGCAGCGCGCGAATAGCATCGCTGGCACTGAGCTTCTCGGCCGTCTCCGAAATGCGCGCCTTGCGGCGCAGGCCGGCGGTATCGAACAGGCGCACCGCCCGGTCGCCCCATTGGAAGTCGGTGGAAACGGAATCGCGCGTGAGCCCCGGCTCCGGCCCGGTGATCATACGCTCCTCGCCGAGCAGCGCATTGACCAGCGTCGACTTGCCGGCGTTGGGGCGGCCAACTACGGCCACCCGTATCGGGCGGCTCTTATCGTCCGCCTCGATGTTGCGCTCTTCGTCGTCGGTTCGATCTGCGCGACGCTTGACGATCGGTTTCAACCCGAGCGCGGCCAGCACGGTCGTAACCAGCTCGCCGATGCCCTCGCCATGTTCCGCCGATATGGCGACCGGCTCGCCGAGACCGAGTCGGAACGCTTCGTAGAACCCGTCGGCGCCCGCGCGTCCCTCGCTCTTGTTGGCAACGAGCACGACCGGCCTGCCCGACGTACGCACCGCCTTGGCGAAGGCAGAGTCTGCCGGCATCACGCCGTCGCGCGAGTCGAGCACGAACAGCACCACGTCGGCCTTGCCGATCGCCGCCTCGCTCTGGGCCCGCATGCGCGCCGGGATCGAGCCTGCCGCCGCTTCTTCCAAACCCGCCGTATCGACGACAGTGACCTTGTGGCCGGCGAGCACGGCCTCGCCCTCGCGCCGGTCGCGCGTGAGGCCCGGCATGTCCGACACCAGAGCCGTGCGCCTGGCCGTCAGGCGGTTGAAAAGGGTCGACTTGCCGACATTGGGCCGGCCGACAATGGCGATAACGGGCATGGATATCCTGTGAGCGACCGGGCGCCGCTAACCCGGAATGGGCCAAAATTCAATTGAAGGCCATCAGCTTCGCATTGTCGGTCAGCACATACATGCGCCCGCCCGCCACCACCGGAGCTATGAAAATCGGCGACCCCAGGTCAACTGCGTCGATGCCACCTTGCCGCTGTTGGCCTCGACGCTCGTGAGCTGGCCCTTGCTGGAAGTCAGCCACAGCCGGTTGCCGGCCAGCACCGGCCCGGACCAGGTGCCGCTACCTGTCAGCTTGGCAGTCCACTGGATCTTGCCGTCCTTGCGCGTGATCGCCAGCAGCTGACCGCCCGTATCGACGACAAACACGTTGTCGCCGGCCACCCAGGGCGGCTGGATGCTGGCAACTGTCAATGACCAGAGCCGTTCTCCGGTCTTCTCGGACGTGGCAATCATGCGACCGGCGTGGCCCACTGCGTAGACAACGCCACCAGCTGGTGGCCGGCCGCGCCGCGTCGCTCATCGCGTTCAGCGATGAGGCCGTCCGCGTCCTTGCCAAGGATTCCGACCAGATCGGTTGGCCTGTCGATACGCGGAGCGCAACGACATCGCCGGTCGGATAGGGCACCACCACCATGTCACCGTCGACGGCAGGGCTCGTGTTGACAAGAATGCTTGCACGCTCGGATTGACCCTGGAAGTTCCACAGCTTCGCTTCCGTCCGAGCCGGACAGGCAAAACACCTGCCCTTCCTTGGTCACCACGAAAACGCGCTCGCCCGCTGCTGTCGGAGAAGCGCGTACCGGCGAGCCGAGGTTCTTTTCCCAGAGCTTCTTGCCGCCCTTCGCGTCGAGCGCCACGACAAGCCCGAACCCGGTCGCCGCGTAGACGCGCCCGCCATCCGCCGCCAGACCGCCGCCAAAACCTTCCTGATCCTTCTCGTTCGGCGGCGTGGTGGACGCCTTCCACACGACCGAGCCTCCCGAGGTGCTGAGGGCCGTCACTTTGCCCGCGGCGTCGAGCGCGTACACCCTGCCGTCGTAGACGATGGGGCTCGCGGTCAGTTTGCCGTAAAAGCTGGAGCCCGTGCCGATGCTGGCGCTCCAAGTCGATTTGACGCTGCCATTCAACGCGAGATGACCCGGTGCGTTGGTCGCGGTGCCGCCGGGCTGGCTCCACGCGTCGTTCGCCTGGGGTTGGGGCAGGACGATCGGCCTGCTGGCAGCAACCAGATCCGAGGTGATGTTCTCTTGCTGGATGACGGAAATGCGTTTGCCCTCGAGCGGCACTTCCTTCTCGGCAAAAGGATTGAGGTCCTGCAGTTTGGGCATGCTGTCGCCGCAACCGGCAACCAAAGCAGCGCACAGCAAAAGCACGACCGGCGCCGCAAACCTGCCGCGGGTGCCCGACTTCCCCGGGGTCGGAGTGCGTGTGCTGACCTGCCTTGCCACGATCTGTGTTTCTCTAGTTGGTCTTGTTACCCGAACCCTTGCCTGGGGCCTTATTTTCCTTGGCAGGCTCCGGCTTGACAGACGGTTCGGACTTCTCTGTGGCAGGTGCTGGCTTGCTCGCTTGCTCCGCTTCGGCCAAAACAGCCAACATGGTGCGTGCTCGCTCGGCAACGCCCGGCGGCGCCGTACGGTCGCCAATCAGGCGCTGGAAGTGGTTACGCGCCTCGGCGGTCAAGCCGGCTTTATAAGCGGCCATACCCAATAGCTCCCGGGCGCTGTAGCGCCACGGACTCTTCTCTGCTGCAATGGGGGTGAGCCGATTCTTGAGCTCAGTAAAGCTCGCGCTATCCAGTTTCAACATGGCGATCTGCAATTGAGCGTAGTTTGCCAGGATCGGGTCGACGCTGCCGTCCTTGGCAATGTCCTCGTAGGCTGACATCGCCTCCGCGATGTTGCCGGCGCCCTGGTCATATCCGGCCAGCCGGAGCCGGCTCAGTGTCGCGTACCCTGTGGGCGCGTTTGCAGCCAAGTCCTCGAGCGCTTTTTGCGCCTCGCCGGGCTTGTTCATCGCAAAATCACGAAGCCCGATGATGTAACGCGTGCTGGCGGCCTCGTTGGCCTGTGCCTGCCGGCTCTCGTAGAACTTGTAGCCTCCTACGCCGACAACCACTGCAAGGGCCACGGCCAGGACATAGGTACCGTACTTGTCCCATAGCTGAAAAAGCCGGTCCCGCCGCAGCTCGTCCTCGATTTCCCTGGCCAGCATGTCTGTCGGTTCGGGCATGATCGCTCCAGGTCCTGTATCTGAAATGGCTGCGCCAAGTGCCGCCGCAGGGTCGGCGGCGCATGCAGGGCGGCTTATAGCCAATTTTTCCGATGTGTTGGTGCATTTTCGGCTTTTTTGCGACTCCCACGGCGGGCTCGGGGCTCAGTCGGCCGGCCGAGGTCAGCCCGGTAGCCGCGGCTTGATTTCGGGCGGATCGACCAGGACCTCGACGCAGTCGCCATGTGCGACGAATCCGCCCTCGATCACCCGCGCCGTCACTCCGCCCCGCCAGTCCTTCGCCAGCGCGGACAGGAGGCCGGCGCACGCCTCGTTCATGCGCTGACAGGGGTAGGTCTGCCCCGTCACCTCGAGGCGCACCGGTCCGATCCGCAGGATGCCGCCGGCAGCGCGCGGCAAACGTACGCCCTCCGTCAATAGATTGGCCCGCCGCACCGTCCAGGGCAGAGTCGCATGCCCAATCTCGTTCAGCGCCGCCTGCCACGCCTCGCGCGCCAGCAAGGTGATTTGGCGGCGCGGATACTTTGCGCCCTTGAAATCGCCCTCGAGGCCGGCAGCAACCGTTATCCGCCCGCCAGCACGCTCCTGCATGGGCGCGCGTCGGCCGATCCGTCCGGCTATTCCAACCAGTCGTCCGCCAGCAGTCGTCATCCAGATCGTGCTCTCATGGTCTCGGGGAAAGAAATATGCGAACGCGGACCAGCAACCTACCTCGCCTTGCGTCATAATTTGTGCCACATTCCATCGGTCTATTCGGGTGTGAAGGCTTGCGAGGGAACGCGCTGCCTTCGGGGACGGACGGGCTGTCGTTATTTCTGAACCAGGCGGGCGCGGTGGTGTCAGGACCGCGCAGTGGCGTTTGGTAGAGTGCGTAGCGTACGAGGGGAGTTATGGTGAGAGATGCGTATTCGGTGGACGGCCAGCAGCCGTCAGATGAGGCCGATAGCAGCAACACCCAGGGTTTGCCTCTCGACATCCGCGGCCACACCGCAAACCTGACGCAAGAACTGGCCCAGCTTTTGGCAGCGTCTATCGCGCAAGGTCAGACCGGCCAGCGCGCCGGTACTCCGACAGGGGCAGAACTCGCAAGCCTGGCAGCGCTCGTGTCAGCATCCCAGAATCAGCGCGCCATGGCGCCATCCTTCAAGGACGGCCTGTCCTCACTTTCCTATTCGCCGCCGCCGAGGGCATCGTCGGGACAGGGCGTCCAGCTCACCGAACATCATCACGACGACGAGCCCATGCCGATCCCGTCGACGTGGCGGCAGCCTACGGTCAACAACGACGACCGCTGGTACCGTCAGCAGATGAGCGCTGCCGTTCTGGGCCTTGTCGCCGGCCTGATGGTTGTGGTGCCCGCGGTGTTATGGCTCAGCGGCTGGCTCGGAGGCCCCCAGACCAGAGCGTCGGTCGCGCGCCAGCAGCCCGCAGCAGAACAAAAGACCGCCGATATCAGAACGGCCGACGTCAAGCCCGTGAGAGTGCAGGTCCGTCCGGTTGAGAGGACCGAAGTTGCGGCGCAGTACGTAACAGCGGCCGTCGAGCCTCGCCCCATCACCATAGAGCCGCCGCCGGTAGTCGAGCAGGCCCGCTGCGCCGAGAGCCGAGCCGCAGAGATCGAAGGTGGACGACCTGCTGGCACAGGCCGAGCGGCGCATCGAAAGCGGCGACATACCAGGCGCACGAGAGATGCTGGCATCCAGCGAAGGCACTGCCTCGGGTCCGATTATCTTCGCGCTGGCGGAGACCTATGATCCCAACATGCTGGCGGCGTGGGGCACCCGCGGCGTTGCAGCCGACGTTACCAAGGCCAAATCGCTGTACTTCAAGGCGCGCGACCTCGGCGTGGTCCGCGCGCAGGTTCGGCTCGAACAACTGAAGTAGGCGCCTGCCGTTTGCGGCTCCCGCTTCCCGGCGCGCGCCGCGAAGCGGTCCCGCAAGCTCATCCCGCCACAGCCTGCTTCTTGTTCTGCCGGTTGTCGACGAGATCATCGACCACAGCAGGTTCAGCCAACGTCGACGTATCGCCGAGGTTGGAGAAATCGTCCTCGGCGATCTTGCGCAGGATGCGGCGCATGATCTTGCCCGAGCGGGTCTTCGGCAAACCCGGCGAAAACTGGATCATGTCCGGCGTGGCCAGCGGCCCGATCTCCTTGCGCACGTGAGCAACTAGTTCCTTGCGCAGGTCCTCGCTCGGCTGGTTGCCGGCAATGAGGGTCACGTAGCAATAAATGCCCTGGCCCTTGATGTCGTGCGGATACCCGACCACCGCGGCTTCCGCGACTTTCGGGTGCGAGACCAGTGCAAACTCCACCTCCGCCGTTCCGAGGCGATGGCCCGACACGTTGATCACATCGTCCACCCGGCCTGTGATCCAGTAGTAGCCGTCTTCATCGCGGCGGCAGCCGTCGCCCGTAAAGTATGTGCCTTTGTAGGTCGAGAAATAGGTTTGCACGAAGCGTTCGTGGTCGCCGTAGACCGAGCGCATCTGGCCGGGCCAGCTGTCGAGGATGACCAGATTGCCGGAGGCAGCGCCTTCCAAGGTTGCGCCCTTGTCATCGACGAGCGCCGGCTTGATGCCGAAGAACGGCCGCGTCGCCGAGCCCGGCTTGAGCTTGGTGGCGCCCGGCAAGGGCGTGATCATGATGCCGCCGGTCTCGGTCTGCCACCACGTATCGACGATCGGGCAGCGGCCGTCACCCACCACGCGGTGATACCATTCCCACGCCTCGGGGTTGATCGGCTCGCCCACCGAGCCCAGCAGCTTGAGCGAGGAGCGATCGGTGCGCTTGACGAAATCGTCGCCGGCTCCCATCAGCGCGCGAATGGCTGTCGGCGCCGTGTAGAAAATGTTCACGTCCCACTTGTCGATCACGTGCCAGAAGCGCGAGGCGGTCGGATAGTTCGGCACGCCCTCGAACATCAAGGTCGTGGCGCCGTTGGAAAGCGGCCCGTACAGGATGTAGCTGTGGCCCGTGACCCAGCCCACGTCGGCCGTGCACCAGTAGATATCGCCGTCGTGATAGTCGAACACGTACTGGTGCGTGATCGATGCAAACACGAGATAGCCGCCGGACGTATGCAGCACCCCCTTCGGCTTGCCGGTCGAGCCCGAGGTATAGAGGATGAACAGCGGGTCCTCCGCGCTTCATCTCGACGGGCGGGCAGTCGGCATCGACCTTGACGAGTTCCTCGTGCAGCCAGATGTCCCGACCGGCAACCCAGTTGATGGCCGCGCCCGTGCGCCGCACGACCAGCACCTTCTCGTCGCCCTTGCACTTCTTCAAGGCCTCATCGGTATTCTTCTTGAGCGGGATCGGCCGGCCGCCGCGCACGCCCTCGTCGGCCGTGATGACGAACTTGGAGTCGCAGTCGTTGATGCGCCCCGCGATGCTGTCGGGCGAAAAGCCGCCGAACACCACCGAATGCACCGCGCCGATGCGGGCGCAGGCCAGGATAGCGTAGGCCGCCTCGGGGATCATCGGCAGATAGACCGTGACCCGATCGCCCTTCTTGACGCCGTTGGCTTTCAGCACGTTGGCGAATTTGCAGACGCGCTCGTGCAGCTGGCGATAGGTGATCTTCTCGTCCTGGGTCGGATCGTCGCCCTCCCAGATGATGGCGATCTGGTCGGCGCGGGTCTTCAGGTGGCGGTCGACGCAGTTGGCGCAGACGTTGAGCGTGCCGTCCTCGTACCACTTGATCGATACGTTCTCGGGCGCGTAGGAGGTGTTCTTGACCTTGGTGTAGGGCTTGATCCAGTCGATGCGCTTGCCCATCTCGCCCCAGAACAGGGCCGGCTCGTCGACCGAGCGCTTGTACATTGCCAGGTATTTGTCGTTGTTGAGGAAGGCCCGGCTCGCCCACTCGGCGGGGACGTTATAGACCTTGTCGGACATTGCGCTCTTCCTCCCACGCAGCGTATTTGGCTTGCCCTATTATCGGCACCCAGCCGGAATGGGCAACCAGCCCTTCGTAGGATGCAAGGGGCTAATCCTCCAGCGCCAGCGGCCGCGAGACCTCCTCCAGCGGCCGTCGCTCGGCTGCGACGCTCCAGAAGGCCGCGACGACCGCCGCGCCGATCATCAAGGCGGCACCTATGAGATAGCCCATGAATACGCTGGTGCGCGACCCCGTCTCGATCAGGGCGCCGAACAGCAGCGGACCGGCGATGCCGCCGATCCCCGTGCCGACGGCATAGAAGAAGGCGATGGCGAGCGCGCGGATCTCGAGCGGAAAGGTCTCGCTCACCGTCAGATACGCCGCGCTGGCCGCCGAGGAGGCGAAGAAGAAGATGATCATCCATGCGACGGTCAAGGCTTCGGCAGTGAGAAGATCGGCGGCGAACAGGTAGCCGGTGCCGGCCAGCAGCAGCCCCGACATCGCATAGGTGATGGTCAGCATGGGGCGCCGCCCCCAGGTGTCGAACAGGCGGCCGATCAAGACCGGCCCCAGGAAGTTGCCGGCGGCAAACGGCAGGATGTACCAGCCCACATGGTCGGCCCTGATGCCATAAAACTCCGTCAGCACCAGCGCGTAGGTGAAGAAGATCGCGTTGTAGAAGAACGCCTGCGCCGCCATCAGGCTGAGGCCCACGACCGTGCGCTGGCGCTGTGTCCGGAACAGCGTGGCGGCGACTTCGCTAAGCGGCGTGTGGGTGCGCGCACGCAGACGGATTTTGGGGAACGGCCCGGCTGCGAGCTGGTGACCTTGCAGCCGGAACGTCTGCTCGATACCGGCGACGACCGCCTCCGCCTCTTCCGCGCGCCCGTGCGTGAGAAGCCAGCGCGGGCTTTCGGGAAGCCACATGCGCATCAGCAGGATAAAGAGGCTGAGCACCGCCCCGATCGCGAACGCTGCGCGCCAGCCGATGTCTACCGGCAACAGCGCCGGATCGAGCAGGACGATCGATCCGGCCGCACCGATGGCCGCGCCGACCCAGAAGCTGCCGTTGATGACGAGGTCGGTCCAGCCGCGCACGCGCGCCGGGATCAGCTCCTGGATGGTGGAGTTGATGGCCGTGTACTCACCGCCGATGCCGGCGCCCGTCACGAAGCGGCACAGCGCGAAGGTCCACAGGTTCCACGTCAGGGCCGTGGCCGCGGTAGCCGTCAGGTAGACCGCCAGAGTGATGAAGAACAGTTTCTTGCGCCCCAGCCGGTCCGTCAGCCAGCCGAAGAAGACCGCACCGAGCACAGCACCGGCCAGGTAGGCACTGCCGGCGAGACCGATGTCGGTGCTGCTGAACTGCAGATACCGGGCTCTGCCTGAGTGCGCCCGCCACGGCACCAGCAAGCGTCACCTCCAGGCCGTCCAGAATCCAGGTCACGCCGAGCGCAACGACGACGAGTGTGTGGAACCGGCCCCAGGGAAGCCGGTCCAATCGTGCCGGAATATCGGTTTCGACGATAGCGCCAGGACGCGCCGCGGCAGGCACCGTCACCCCGCGGTCATAAGCAACGGACATACGGCGCCTCGCACTGAGCTGGGACCAGACAGTGCAACGTCAGCAAGCACAGGGAGTTCCGACTGGCAGGTCCGAGGCCAACCCGACGCACACCTATGCGGTCGCCGGCACCTATCAGGCGCGCCTTGCGGTGTCCGATGGCACCAACACCGCGCTGTCCGCCCCGCTCAATATCCTGGCCGGCAACCGGCCGACGGCAACCATACTGGGGCCAACCGATGGCCTCACCTTCCGCGCGGGCGACGTGATCACCTACAGCGGCAGCGCGACCGATATCGAGGACGGCACACTGGCAGCAAGCGTCTTCACCTGGAACGTCGACTTCCTGCACGAGGGCCATGTACATCCCGGCGCGCCCATCACGGGTGTGACGGGCGGCACTCTGACGATCCCGACCGAGGGGCATGATTTCAGCGGCAATACGCGCTATCGAATAACGCTCACGGTCACCGACTCGAGCGGCCTGCAGTCCTCGAAGTCGATTTTCGTTTTCCCGGAGAAGGTCAACCTGTCCTTCGACGCGACTCCCCCCGGGCTCACGCTGTATGTCGACGGCATCGCACACGTCGGACCTTTCGTGTACGATACGCTGGTAGGGTTCCATCACACCATCGAGGCGCGCAACCAGACCATCGGCGGCACTACCTATACCTTCGCGTCCTGGTCGGACGGCGGAGCACAGCAGCACACGATCACGGTTCCTTCTACCTCGCAGTCGTTTACTGCAAACTACACGGCGACCGTCAATCAAGCTCCGCCAGCGTTTGTGCAGGTCTCAGCGGCCACGCCGCAATCGAACCAAAGCCAGGTGAGCGTGGGATACATCTCGGCCCAGACCGCCGGGAACACCAACATCATCGCAATCGGCTGGGACGATACGACCTCCAACATCACCTCGGTGACGGATTCCGCTGGTAACGTCTATGAAATTGCGGTGCCGGTTGTGCGCGGCGGCGGCATCAGCCAGGCGATCTACTTCGCCAAGAACATCAGCGCCGCTCCGGCAGGTACCAACACGTTGACAGTCGTGTTTGACCAGGCCGCGGAGTTCGTTGACATTCGAGCCACCGAATATAGCGGCCTTGATCCCGTGAGCCCATTCGACGGCGGCGCCTCCGCGTCCGGCAACAGCTCATCTGCCAGCAGCGACGCTGTAACCACAACAGCCGCCAACGAGCTGCTGTTCGGCGCGGGCACCACCGGCGGCGTGTTCTCGGCGGCGGGGACCGACTTCACGAGCCGTATCATCACCGTCCCCAACGGAGCCATCGGCGAGGATCGGCTGGTGACCGCCATCGGCAGCTACGCCGCCACCGCGATCCTTTCGGCGCCGAGCTTCTGGGTCATGCAGGTGGCGACCTTCAAGTCCGCAAGCCAAGCTTGAACATCCGAACGCGCTTGCCATCTGGAATATCGGCAAGCGCGCAACCCGACTACCGCGGCGCCACGATGGCGCTGCATTCAACGGTCGGTTTTGGCGGCTGGGCCGTTGGTGTCGCGATCGACGCCGGCGGCGGCATGGCCGCACCATCTGGCGCTTTGGCGGCCGAGCCGAAAACAGGTGCTGGCCGGATGATGTACCTCCAGCCGCGACAACCGGCGGAACCACGCCCGCCGCGGAGCGTTGCGCTCTACGCGTGCCGTCAGCAGGAGGCCCCATGCGCACCTTACTCGCCAGAGCCATCTTGGCTGCTGCCCTACTAGCCGCTCCAGTTTCATTGGGGCCTGCGCTGGCGCAGCAGACGCAACCGAAGCCTCCGCCCAAGCGGGTTGTCCCGAACGATCCGTCGATCAACCGCCCGCCGCCGATGCCCCCGGCAAGGCCGTACGTCGCTCCGGCGCCGGGTCCAGCGGCGCCCATGGAACGCATCCCTGCCGTGCCACCCCCGGCCCAACCGCCTACGCGCTGATCTTGATGGCGTGCTGTTTCACGCAACCGAGAAGCTAGGGCTCGCTCCCGTCCTCGCGTCAGATGAGATCCGCCAGCATGCGGGCTGCCCGCGCGGCTCCTCCCGCTTCGACCGGCTTGAATTGCGTAGGCGCGCCAAGCGCAGCCACCATAGCGTCGGCAATAACGTCGGGCGTCGACGCCGCATAATCCATGCGCCTTCCCGCACCATAGCGGTCCAGGCGGTGCGCGACGTGGAAGTTCTGCTCGAAATGGTTCTGCAGCGGGAAATAGAGGAACGGTGTTCCGGCCGCTGTGAGTTCCATGCACGTCGTGAGGCCGCCCTGCACGAGAGCCAGATCGCATGCCGCCAGGTGGCGATCGAGGTCCGGCACGAACGCGCGCACCTCGACGCCGGCCGGCGCATTGAGCGAAGCGGGATCAATGCGCGGCCCAGCCACGAGGATCATGCGCAGGTCGGGCAGCCTGGCCCGGGCGAGCGGATAGCTTTGCAGGATGCGCCGGATCAGATGTGATCCAACGCTTGATCCGCCGACCGTGACAATGCATACGCGTTCGTCGGGCCGGTAGCCGAGCTTCTGTCGCAGGTCTGCGCGCGGGCCAAATGTTTCTGAATGCTCGCCAATGATATAGCCCGCGAAATCGAAGTGCCTAGGCACCCAATCGCGCATCGCCGGCAGGTCTTTGCCGAACGACAAAGGAACGATGTCCTCAGGGTTGCCGACGAAGATGGCACGGTCCCGTACGTCGGGATGACGCTCGATGTGCCCGATCATCTCGGCGTTGTAGTCGGTGCTCAGGAAGGCTTCGTGGTCCCCCCCTGACGGCATGGGCACGTAGCCGACGAAGTCGGTGAACCACGCGAGGCTCGCTTTTTTCAGTTCTGGGTGCTCATGCCAATGGTGGTCGATGTCCCAGGCCTCGTCAGCGATCACGAGGTCATAGCCGCCCTCGTCGACCGCATCTTGGAAGATCATGAAATTGGCGATCAGCACCTCGTCCATGCGACGGATGGCCTGGAAGGCGTTGAGGTCGTGTTCGCCCGACTCCAGTTCGATGTGGCGCGACTCGCTGGCCAGTCGTGAACTCAGCGGATGAATGCGCTCGCCGCTGGCCTCCAGCAAGCGCGTCACCGGATCCTGCGCCAGCCAGTCGACCTGCAGATCCGGGTGCAGTTTGCGTAGCTCGCGCGTAATGGCGATGTCGCGCCGACCGTGCCCGAGGCCGATGGGGGATGAGAGATAGAGGGCTTTCTTGGTCTTGCGCGTCCCGCTGGAGTGCCGTTTGGGCGCGGGAATGCCGAGCTTGCGGTCGAGGAAATCGTTGATCAGCGCGTTGCACTTCGCGGGAAACCGGCCCAACGGATTGTGACCGCCGCCTGGAATGGTGAACAGCTCGGCACCCGTGACCTCGGCCACCCCTTGCGCGCGCGCATAGGGCTGGATTTGATCGTTGTCGCCGTGGATCATCAGCATGGGGCACTGGATCTTGCGATACATCGCCTCGCCGACATCGAACGCGGGCGGGATCCCGCGCGCTTCCACCGTCTTGACCAGCACCGGACCGGTCGTCTCGCCTGCCCACTCGATGCCGTCCTCGATCTGCTTGGTGGAGTGCGGCTCGGAGCAGATGTTGCGGATGAAATGCTCGGCGAAGTCGGGGTACTCGGTGAGCCAGTAGGCGCGATTGTATTTGTCCCAGCCTTCGAACCGATCGCGCTCGGCGACGAAGTGCCGTGGCGTCATGTGTGGATAGCCGGGCCCGATGGTGGCCACGGTGCCGACCAGGATCGCGGCCTTCACGCGCTCGGCGTGGTGGGCGGCGAGCACGGAGGCGTGCATGCCGCCGAGGGACAATCCAATCAATACGGCCTGACCGGCATTCGTCGCGTCCATGACGGCGAGGGCGTCGGCCACGAAGTTGTCGAGCGAGTAGGCGGCGGCCTCCATGGGCCTGTCGGACTTACCGTTGCCGCGCGCATCGTAGGCGATGCAGCGGAAGCGCTCGCTGAAGTACGGCAGCTGCGCCTTGTAGACGCGCGAGTGGACGATGCTCCAGGGCGGCAGGAACACCATGGTCTGCGGGCCGTAGCCGTAGACCTCGTAGTGGATCTTCACGCCGTCGCGCTCGGCAAAGCCCTCCTTGCTCGGCAACTTCGCTCGCATGGCATCACCTCTTCGATGAATGGCCTTCCGCAATCCGAATGAGATCCCCCACGCGCCGCAGCGCCTTGCGCACCGGCACACCTTTCTTCTCGCCACCGAGCAGATAAAGGCTTTCCGCGCCCATGAACGCGCAACCGATGAGTGCGGCAACCTCCTCGGCTGGCAGCGGACCCAGGCCACCCAGCTCCCGTTCAGCCTTGCTCGCGAGCCCCGTGATGAGATCAAACCAGGTGATCAGACCGGCGCGGACAACCTTGGCGACTTCGGCATCGTGCCAGCTGGCGGCGGTCAGTTCCTGCAGCACGCGCACGTAGCCCGAGGCGATGTCGTCATCGAGATAATCGCACGCCCGGTCCCACTGCTCCGAAAGCTTGAGCGTAGCGTCGCCGAACAAGGCGTTCTGCCGAGCCAGCAGCTGTCCGTTCAAAAACTCGAACAGCGCCAGCACCATCCCCTGCTTGGAGCCGAAATGGTAGTGGATCTGGCTCAGTGGCACGCCCGCGGCGGCAGCCACGTCGCGTGTCGACAGTCCGGAGTAGCCGTTCTGGCGCAGCACCTTCTTGGCCGCTTCCAGCAACGTGATGCTGGTCTCCGGCTTCTTTGCCAGCGCGCGCGCCATTCCAGCCCTCCGTTAGCGGCGTCTCAATTCGCCAGGCGACGTTTCGGCGGAACCATTCGCCTTTCGACGAGGCAGGGGAACAAGCATCGATACCTGCTCGCGATAGCGTCGGTATTGATCGCCAAACAACCCGATCAAATCCCGCTCCTCGAGATAGATTCCGATCAGGATATAGCCAGTGGTCGCGACTGCGAACAGCAAATGGCCCGCGGTCATGGAGGGCGTCGACCAGAAGGCGAGCAGAAAGCCGAGATAGATCGGATGCCGGACCCGCTTATAGAAGAAGGGCGTTTTGAACACGGGCGGCGGCAGCGTCTGGCCCCGCAGCCGGGCGTAGACCTGGCGCAAGCCGAACAGCTCGAAATGATTGATGAGGAAGGTGCTGAGGAGCACGACGGCCCAGCCGGTCCAGAACAGGACCTGCAGGAGCAGGACGCCGGCAGGATGCGTCACGGACCAAACCAAGTCGGGCATCGGACGCCACTGCCAGTACAAGAGCGCGAGCGCCAGGCTCGCGAGGAGCACATAGGTTGTCCGCTCGACCGGCTGCGGCACGAACCGTGTCCACCAACGCTTGAACGCAGGCCTGGCCATGACGCTGTGCTGAATGGCAAAAAGCCCAAGAAGCAGGGTGTCGATGAGCAACGCCGCGCCGACGGCTCCGGCCTCGCCGCTGTCGATGGTCTTTGGCACCGGCAGATTGCCGACGAAGGCGATAGCGTAGAAGAACGAGGCGAGGAAAATCAGATAGGCGATCACACCGTAGAGAACAGAAGCGATACCGGTCATGGGATGTCCTCCTGGCTGCACTGCGTGTTGAAGACCTCAACTCGTCTCAACGGCGACCTGTCGATCATCCGCCGGCCGAGAGAGCGTTTATGTATAATTCGGTCGACCGACCGAGTCAATGGCCCAACTCACTCCGCCACCGACTGATCTCCGAACAGACGGTCTGGATCACGTCGCTATTGGTGGAGGATGCGTAGCGCGGCTAAAGCGCATCTTGCTCGGCCGGCCGTTCCATGTGAACAGCGCACGTGAAATCGAGGTCGGCGCGACGGAATGCAGGAACTGCCGGCCGCATAAGACGATTGATGGACCGCTCACACGCGAGGAGGGACTATGAACTTTGGAATTCTGCCCGACGAGATGCTCGAAACCATCCACGAGGCGATCAGCGACGCCAACGACGAGCCAGACAAGCATGGCGTCGAGGACAGTCCTGAATGGAAGGAGTGGCGCGACACCGTTGAAGGTGAAATGACAAAGCGCGGGCTCGAATTCGAACACATCGTGCTCGCCGGGGAAGAAGAGGAAGAGAGCGAGGGGGTCGACGAGGACGACGACAAGGACGAATAGGTACAGCCAAGCCTCGGCTTCTGGGCGACTTAATTTCTGGCGCACTCAATATTTTGACGCAATTGCCGTTAACGATGTTCGTGCGGCTGGAAGCGCTTCGCGGCCGCAAATAAGACGGGTTGCTCGGCTACCCCGCAGGGGCAGCCCGTTTTCACTTCTGTCGCATGAGCAGGTCGCGGCGGGCGACAAGCAGGCTCTGCGAGTTCTCCAGGATCACAAGCATTTCGCGGGCGGCGGCGGCGTCGCTACCATTACGCTCGAGCTGGGCAATGCGCTCCTTCTGCTCGGCGATTCGTTCCTCGCCCTCGAGCACGCGCTCGTTGGCGTCTCGCAGCTCCTCGGGATTGAGGGTCATTGTCCGCCAGGGGTCAGGCTACATAAACAAGAGTTACGAAGAACGCGACGGCGAAGGCTGTGAAGACGCCGAGATAAAATAGAGGGTCGCGAAACGGGTTCATGACACTGCAACGCCACGCCTGGGGGGTAGTTCCCTGACAAAGGAACCCCCGGCTTGATCGCTGACGCGCTCATCGCCGGTGTCTATCTGAAATTCTTGCGCGGTCCCTATACTGGCGCCGTTCGCATCAAGGCCAAAACAAGCACCACGATCAGCACGACGCCAAGCGCGCCGGAGGGGCCGTATTGTCCAGCAGCACGCAACGTTGACCCCCGATCGGCATCCAATCCTGACCCCTCTATCGCGTGAGGTTGTCAGCTGTTGAAGCCTGTATTCGTGGGGTTTTCAGACGAGCTGGGGAGTTAGCGAGCGGGTCGGGAGTGATGGTGCTGCGCGCGGTGTAGCGGGGTCAGACGCCGGCGCCGATGTACACTGATCGGGGGCCCTTACGGCTCGCGATCAGCCGCAAACTCGGCTTCGAGCTGCTTTTCAAGCTCTACGAGGTCATTTGGCAGCGGCATCCCGAAAGCCCTGAGCTCGTTGAGCTTTTGCATGATCTGCAAGTGTAATTCGTGCAGATCTGCCGGTTGATTTTGCATACTGGCAAGGAGGAGACCAATCTCTGCTTCAATATCTTGAAATGCCATAAGTGGAACTCCGGGTGCGTGCACGGAAACGTCAGCGTGATCTGGAGAGTTCCAGGATTTGCAAGACAATCGACAGAGCGCCCCCGCAAGCTCATAAGAGCTCCTGACAGAGAAAAACTGCCTCCACCTTCATCAGCGTCGAGAGCAGAATTTGCGCAACCTGGCACCGGGTTGGAAAAGCACCCTACCCTGGAACGCCACGTCGCATTTCTTTCAGCTTGCGGACAAGTCTGAAATTTCTACAATGCCACCGTTGCTCAGCCTGCGCTTTCCCCGCACGAGCGCAGACTCGAACAATCAGGGCGTCTTCCATCGGGAGGGCGCCCTTTTCTATTGGGCGCGCGCTCGGCGCAAGGCCCGCGCGTTTCTCTCGGCTGAGTGATCTGCTGAGCCCCGTTGCTCTCCACGCGCGCTATTGAGAAGTTCCGGGAACCCGAGCGGCAGTATCTTCAATGCGCCCAAGAGTTCCTGGAGCGGGCGGCGGGAATCGAACCCGCGTAATCAGCTTGGGAAGCTGATGTTCTGCCACTGAACTACGCCCGCACGTCCATGACTTGGTGTCACGAGCTCATGAAGCTCTCGCTGGCTGTGTTCTAACGCGCCGGCCCGCGGACCGTCAAACTTTGTCGCGGCTCCATACAAATGCAAGGGCAGTTCCCGTGATAGAGAACACACCAGCCATGAAACCCCGCGCTCATCGCCGCGGGCTTGCAGCGCGATGCTTCAATGGGCTCCAAGGACTTTCTGCGACCGCACCCGCTAACGCTACAGTCGATCGCACACGGCGATGTGGCCGACCGATAAAGTTGATGTGAGCGCACGTGTTTACCGCCCATGTTAACCTCCGCACAGCAACCCTCTCGGCACGCGGTACGCCGACGACAGAACGATAGAGGCGAATTCGGTGAGCCTGGACGTCGATTTCCAGCCAGAACAGACACCCGGGAAGTTCGAGCATCCGGACTGGACCGCGACCCGGGAGCGTCGCGCAAGCGTGGCGCTGGAACGGCTCGAGACACTCTGGATCAACACCGGCACGCTCTGCAACATTACGTGCCGGAACTGCTACATCGAATCGAGCCCCACCAACGATCGCCTTGCCTACATCACGCGGGCCGAGGCCGTCGCCTACTACGACGAGATCGCCGCCCAGCGCTTGGGAACGCGAGAGATCGGCTTCACCGGCGGCGAGCCGTTCATGAACCCGCAGATGCTAGGCCTGATCGAGGACGCACTCGCGCGCGGCTTCGAGGTGCTCGTCCTCACAAACGGCATGCAACCGATGCAGCGGGCCCGCATCAGGAGCGGCCTCTTGGAGTTGAACCAACGCTTCGGTGCGCGCCTTACGCTGCGCGTGAGCCTCGACCACCATGGCAAGTCCTTGCACGAAGCCGAGCGCGGGCCACGAACCTGGGCGAAAGCCCTCGCCGGGCTGGACTGGCTCGCATCCAACGGCTTCAAGGTCGCCATCGCCGGCCGGACGTGCTGGGGGGAAAGCGAGGAGGAAGCGCGCGCTGGTTACGGCAGGCTGATCGCCGAGCGCGGTTGGACCGTCGTTCCCACCGCGCTCATGCTGCTGCCGGAAATGGACGGGGAGCATGACGTCCCGGAAATCACCACGCGCTGCTGGGCGATCCTGAACAAGAGTCCCGGCGACATGATGTGCGCGTCAAGTCGCATGGTCGTCAAACGGCAGGGCGCTGCAACGCCCACGGTGCTTCCCTGCACGCTCATTCCCTACGATCCCACCTTCGAGATGGGATCGACGCTGGCCCAATCGGCATCGGCCGACAGCGGCATGTTCGTCGCCGGCGCCGTGAAGCTCTGCCATCCGCACTGCTCCAAATTCTGCGTGCTGGGCGGCGGCAGCTGTTCCTAGCAACGCGCTATTTCTTCACCAGCGCATCGCGGATTTCCTTCAAATACAGCTCGGAAGCGGACGGCTTGGGCGGAGCTGCCACGGCTTCCTTCTCGAAGCGCTTCTTCAGCGTGTTCATGCCCTTGATGACCACGAACAGCACGAAGGCGATGATGGCAAAGTCGATCATGGTCTGGATGAACATGCCGTACTTGATCAGC
This sequence comes from uncultured Alphaproteobacteria bacterium, assembly GCA_963814055.1. Lineage (GTDB taxonomy): Bacteria > Pseudomonadota > Alphaproteobacteria > Rhizobiales > Hyphomicrobiaceae > AWTP1-13. The sequence continues at coordinate 146,176 of CAWFBJ010000026.1, read as the reverse complement.
ACCGGGCTCTGCGCCGTACCCATGTTGACGGCCAGGTCCTTGAAGTCGACCCCGCCCAGCAGGAAACCGATCGGCGGCATCAGCACGTTGTCCACCAGGGCCGCAACGATCTTGCCGAAGGCGGCGCCGATGATAACGCCGATGGCCAAGTCGACGACATTGCCCTTCAGGGCAAACTCTCTGAATTCGGTCAGCCAATTGTTCATGTGATCCAATCTCCCGCAGGATTCGACGTGATGTCCCGGACGCTGCCGTCGGCTCGTGCCTAGCAAGCGTAGGCGATGCCCCATCCCTGGGCAATCCGCGAACATGGCAGACGGCAGTGCAAAAAACCGGCGTCTTAACGGGTTAACGGACGCCGATTGGACAGCCGCCTGCGCATTGAGCACTATGGGCGGCCTGGGGAATGATCGCCTGGAGACGCCGCAGAAGCGGCAACTGTCGATACCCTGCAGGGGTTGCGAGTACACATGATCGAAGGCTGGAGCGTCATCGCGCTCGCGCTCGGATACGTGAGCGGCCTGTTTGCGCTGGCGTGGTATGCCGACAAGACCTTTCGCACGCGCAAGAGCGGCGCCGGCAGGCCGCTCATCTATGCGCTGTCGCTGGCCGTCTACTGCACGTCGTGGACATTCTTCGGCAGTGTCGGTCTGGCCGCATCGACCGGCTACAACTTCATTCCCGTCTATCTCGGCCCGATCCTGCTCTTTGCTTTCGGCTGGCGCTTCCTGTTGCGTATCGTCCGGCTGGCCAAGCGCCACAACATCACCTCGGTCGCCGACTTCCTGGCGGCGCGCTACGGCAAGAGCCAGGCTGTGGGGGCCATCGTCACCGTCATCGCTGTAGCAGGCACACTCCCCTACATAGCCTTGCAGCTCAAGGCCGTGGCTCTCTCCGTGACCGCGCTGCTGGGCGCGCGCCAGCTGCAACTGTTCAACCTCGATACGGCATTGGTCATCGCGCTCTTGATGGCCACTTTTGCCGTTCTGTTCGGTACTCGCCACATCGATGCAACCGAGCATCAAGACGGCCTGATCGTGGCTGTCGCCGCCGAGTTTCTCGTTAAGCTTGCCGCCTTCCTGACGGTCGGGTTCTTCGTTGTCTTTTCCTTGTTCGGGGGCGTCGGCGGATTCATAGAGCGCGCTGCAAGCAGCCCTGAAATCCAGAAAATATTCGCGCAAGAATTTCATGGCAGCTTTTGGATCACGGTCACGTTCCTCAGCCTGGTGTGCATCGTGCTGCTGCCGCGCCAGTTCCACGTCACGGTGGTGGAGAACAATTCCGAGAATGAGATCCGCCGGGCCGCCTGGCTGTTTCCCGTCTATCTCGTGCTGATCAACATCTTCGTCGTGCCCATTGCGGCAGCCGGGCTCATGATGTTGCCCAAAGGTTCGCTGGATGCCGACATGTTCGTGCTCGGCCTGCCCCTGGCGGCCGGAGCCGACGTCATTACTCTACTGGCCTTTGTCGGAGGGCTGTCGGCCGCCACAGCCATGGTGATCGTCGATTCCGTGGCGCTCGCCATCATGGTCTGCAACGGGCTGGTGGTGCCGCTCCTGCTGCGCGGGCACTTCCATGATGCGCGCGGCCAAGAGGACATGGCATGGCAGCTGCTCGCCATCCGCCGGGTCGCCATCTTCGTCATCATTCTGCTGGGCTATCTGTTCTATCTGCTGCTCGGTCAATCGCACGGCCTTGCCTCCATCGGCCTCGTCTCGTTTGCTGCCATCGCGCAATTCGCGCCGGCGTTCTTCGGTGGCCTCCTGTGGCGCAATGCCACCGCGCGCGGGGCCATTGCCGGCATCGTCACCGGGTTTGCAGTGTGGGCTTACACACTGCTCCTGCCATGGATCATAGAGGCCGCCTGGCTGCCTCGCTCCATCATGACGGAAGGCCCATTCGGCTTTAGCCTTCTGGCTCCGCATGCCCTGTTTTACCTGCGCCTCGATCCGCTGACGCACGGCGTGCTGTGGAGCATCGCAGCCAACATGCTGGCGTTCGTGACGGTCTCGCTGCTGCGGGCGCCCGAGCCCATCGAACGGCTGCAGGCGCACTTGTTCGTGCTCGACGATATACCCCGTCCGCCGGTCGCGCCTGCCTTCCGCATGTGGCGCTCATCCATCACGGCTGGAGAATTGCAACGCACCGTCGCCCGCTATCTCGGCGCCGAGCGTGCTGCCCGCTCCTTCGCCGAATATGCCGAAAGCAGCACCACGGCCATTGCACCAAACGCCGAAGCAGACATCCACCTCCTGCGCTTCACCGAGCATCTGCTCGCCAGTGCCATCGGCGCGGCATCGTCGCGGCTTGTCCTTTCCCTGTTGCTGCGCCGGAGTGACGCCGGCAGTCATTCCGCGCTGAAGCTGCTCGACGATGCCTCCGAAGCCCTGCAGTACAATCGCGATCTGCTCCAGTCGGCGCTCGACCAGGTGAGGCACGGCTTGAGCGTGTTCGACAAGGACATGAGGCTGATCTGCTGGAATTGGCAGTTCCGCGAGCTTCTCAATTTACCACCCGAGCTGGGGCGTGTGGGTGCATCGCTCGACCTCATCTTGCGCACGTGCGCCGAGCGCGGTGATTTCGGTGCCGGCGCCGTCAACGAGCTTGTCGCCGATCGGCTGATGAAACTCGCCGTCGCTCACGAAACGTTCCAGGAGCATTTTGACGGTGGCCGGCGCATCCTGGAGATTTGCACGAGCCCGATGCCCCAGGGCGGCATCGTTACCACCTATTCCGACATCACCGAGCGAGTTGAGGCTGCTGAAGCCCTGGCACGGGCCAACGAGACGCTGGAGCGGCGCGTGCGCGAACGTACAGCCGAACTCACCGAGGTCAATGAAGCGCTGGCCGTCGCCAAGCGCAAGGCGGATGAAGCCAACCTCGACAAGACCCGCTTCCTGGCGGCGGCAAGCCACGATGTGCTGCAGCCGCTGAATGCAGCACGGCTGTATGCGACCAGTCTCGTGGAACGCCAGATGGCGCCCCCCGAGGCGAAGCTGGTGCGCAATATCGATGCGTCATTGGAGGCGGTGGAGGAGATTCTCAATGTACTCATCGAAATTTCACGCCTCGATGCCGGCAGGCTCGAACCCGATATTACGGTCTTTGCCCTGAGCGACGTATTCGAACGGCTGGAGGTGGAGTTCTCTCCACTCGCGCGCGGGAAAGGGCTCGCGTTGCACATCCTGCCCACCCGCCTGTGGGTGTCGTCGGACCGGCGGCTGTTGCGACGCGTGCTGCAGAACCTGGTGTCCAATGCCATCAAGTACACCACCAAGGGCAAGGTGCTTGTGGGCGTGAGGCGACACGGAAATAGGCTCACGGTCGAAGTACGCGACACCGGCCCGGGCATTCCCAAAGGCAAACGTTCTCTCATCTTCAAGGAGTTCGAGCGACTGGAGGAGACGGCACATTCCGTGCGCGGTCTCGGCCTCGGCCTCGCCATTGTCGAGCGCATCGGCAAGGTGCTCGGCCACGCCATCGACATGCAATCGGTGCCGGGCCGCGGCTCCATGTTCTCGGTGGAGCTGCCGCAGGCGGACGCGCGGCCAGCGGCAGATGCGGTGACCATTTCGACACCAACAGCAGGGCGCATTGCCGGATTGAGAGTGCTGTGCATCGACAATGAGCCTGACGTACTCAACGGTATGCAGGCTCTGCTCGAGGGCTGGGGATGTATTGCCATGGTAGCGCAGAATGCAGCGGAGGCCATCGAGCACATCCGGCGGTCTGGCGAAGTGCCGGAGATCATCCTGGCCGACTTCCATCTCGACGGCGGCACGGGGCTTGAAGCAGTGGCAGCTCTCCATGCCGCGACGAAAATTCAAGTGCCCGTGATCATCATAACCGCGGATCACTCGGCCGAATTGCAGCGCGAGGTTCGCACGCGCGGATATACCCTGCTGCGCAAGCCTCTCAAGGCGGCAGCGCTACGCGCAGTCATGTATCAGCTGACGTTGCAGCGCGCAGTGGCGGCGGAATAAATTTCACAGGTCAGTTGGTCATCCGCGGCCAATCGGCGGACGTGCCGATCTTGCTAATGGCGATCACGGCCTGCGTGCGGCTGTCGACACCCAGCTTCTGCAGGATGGCGGACACGTGCGCCTTGATGGTTGCCTCCGACACACCGAGCTTGAAGGCGATCTGCTTGTTGAGCAGTCCTTCGCCCAGCATCATGAGAACGCGCACCTGCTGCGGCGTGAGCGTAGCAAGGCGAGAAACCAGCTCCGCCGTCTCGCCGGTGGGCACGTTGCTCAGGTCCAAGTCGGGTGGCAGCCACACTTGCCCCCCCATGATCTTCCGGATGGCGTCGCGGATCGCCTCCACGGGTTGGGATTTCGGGATGAAACCCGAAGCGCCGCAATCGAGACAGTGCCGGATCGTCCCGGCATCGTCGCTGGCAGACACGATGACCACCGGGACTTCCGGGTGCTGGGCGCGCAGGTACAGCAGTCCCGACACCCCGTGCACCCCTGGCATCGTCAGGTCCAGCAGGATGAGATCTGTGTCGCTGGCCGTGGCCAGGCGCTCGGTCAACTCGTCGAGCGAGCCCGCCTCGAGGACCTCCGAGTCGTCGAACGCGTCGCCGATCGCCTGGCTCAACGCGCCACGAAACAGTGGATGGTCGTCAACGATGATGAAACGGTAGCTCGCCACACCGTGTATCCATGCGGTATCTTGACTTAGCGGCAAGCATTGCCCGCAAACCGCCTGTATATTGTTGCCGCCTAAATCTAGCGGTTTTCGGCTGCGTTGGCTAATCTTGCCGCAGTCTATGCCTAAGAGTGCGGCCGACGGCCGAAAGCAACAAGCACGGGGTACCTGCGCGCCCCACTACTACCATGAATTGGGCGCATGGTGCTCAACCCTGCATCTTGGAATTTCGGAGGCTGGCCGCCTCCCCGGGCGGCGGGACAATGAAAGAAGTGCCATGATCGAGTGGAGCGAGCGCAAGGCCTACTGGCGGCATACCAAAGTGCAGATGCTGACCAGCCTGCTGCCGTTCGTCGTCGCGCTCATTGTGCTCCCGCTCTACGCGGACGCACTCAACAGCAAGCGCATCCTCGGCATGCCGCTGGGCTATTTCCTGGCGTGCCACGGCCTTCTTATCATCGCGCTGGTCACGGTGGCGGTATTCGTCAACCGCCAGGACGCGATCGATCACTGGCACGGCGCACACGAAGACATCTGATCGCCATGGCCTTCACCCTGCGCACCCGCCTGGTCAATCCACGGCTGGGGACCTACTTCGGCATCTTTACTGCTGCCTACGCGTCTCTGGTGCTGATGGCACTGATGTTCGAGCAGCTTGGGACTGCCGATCTGGCCGTGCGGCTTTTGATGTTTGGAGGCCCCATTGTGCTTTTTGCGGCCATCGGCTTGCTGGCCGCGACGCGTGAGGCGAACGACTATTTCGTTTGCGGGCGCAGAGTGCCGGCCTTCTTCAACGGACTGGTGCTGGCCATCAGCGCCCTTGGCGGCGCCGGTTTCCTGGCCGTGACGGGTGCCTTCTTCAGCGTCGGCTTCGATGCCTTGTGTCTGAGCCTGGGAATCTGTGCCGGCTTCGTTTTCATGGGGCTGCTGCTGGCGCCGTTCCTGCGCAAGTTCGGCGCCTATACGATACCGACGTATCTGGGCCGCCGCTTCGAGAGCCAGACGCTGAGGGTCGTGTCGGCAGCCGTTCTCACCGTGCCACTTCTTCTGCTGCTCGCGGCCGAGGCCCGTTTTGCCGCCTATGCCTCGGCCTGGCTTACCGGCCAATCCGAGCGCCTCATGGCGGTTGCCGTCGTGGCCTGCGTCACTGCTACTATCATCGCGGGTGGCATGCGCTCGCTCACCTGGTCCGGCTCTGCCAAGGCCATCGCCGCCTTGTTTGCGCTTGCCGTGCCGGCCACCATCGTCGCCCTCATGATGTCGAATCTGCCCCTGCCGCAGATGACGCATGGCAACGTCCTGCGCATTCTTACGCGCACCGAGGGGTCGCGCGGATTGCCGATTTTCCTGGCGCCAGCACTCGCCCTCGACTTCCCTGGCGAGGGCCTCGAGCCATTGGCCAAACGCTTCATCCAGTCCTTCGGCAGCGTCGGAAGCCTGGCGTTCACCCTCATGACGCTGATAGCTGCGGCCGGCATCGCCTCCTCGCCATCGCTGCTGGCACGGCCCGGCACGACGCCGGGCGTATACGAGTTGCGCAAGTCGATGGGCTGGGCGGTTCTGGTGTGCGGCGTGGTTCTCCTCACGCTGCCCGCCGTGGCGGTATTCTTGCGCGCGCTGCTGCTCGACCAGGTGATCGGCCAGCCGGTCGATCGCCTTCCGTCATGGTTCCAGTCGCTGCAACAGGTGGGCATCGCCCGGGTCGACACCACCGATCCGACTGTCAGCTTCACCAGCGTCAGCTTCGAACGTGATGCGACGCTGTTCGCCCTGCCCTACGCCGCAGGCTTTCCCCAGGCGCTCGTCTATTTGGCTCTGGCGGGGGCGCTGGCCGCTGCTCTTGCGGCCCTGGCGGCCGCCCTGATGTCGACCGCCGCTATCATGTCGGAGGATGTCGTGCACGGGCTGCAGCCGGAGATGGCACCGGACAACGCCCGCATCGCCACAACGCGCGTGGCGCTGCTGGGTGCCGCCTTCGTGACCGCATGGCTCGCCATCGCGGCTCCGGCCGATCCGTTCAAGCTGTTCCTGTGGTCCCTCAACTTCAGCGCGTCGGCGGTATTTCCGGTGCTTGTCCTGTCGATCTGGTGGAAGCGCATCAATGCCTGGGGTGCGATGGTGGGCATGCTGGCCGGCCTCGGGACGGCAGCGCTGGCCATCCTGCTCGGCGAAGCCGGCGCATGGCCGTTGCCGGGCACGCTCGCTGGAGCTGTCGGACTTCCCGCCGGGACCATAGCTGCCATGTTCGCCAGCATGCTGTCGCCGGCGCCGTCACGGGGTATCTTGAACAGCATGAACGAGATGCGCGTACCAGGCGGCGAGACGCTGTACGATCGCGAGGTGCGCCTGCAGCGCCTCAAGGGTCCTGCGCCGACTTGAGATTTCCGCCTCTTAACTTGCGTTGTGACCACCGGCGATTGTAAGCAATAGGCACACGCCTGGGCTGATAACAACGGGACAGCACGCACGATGTCGGCACGCGAGCGGCTCGGACTTTTTCCTCCCATCGAGCCCTTTCGCCATGAGCGCCTCAAGGTCAGCGGCGGGCACGAGATCTACTACGAGGAATGCGGAAATCCGCAGGGCAAGCCGGTGCTCATCGTGCACGGTGGCCCAGGCGGAGGCTGCAATGCCACCATGCGGCGCTACCACGATCCGTCGCGCTATCGCATCATCCTGTTCGACCAGCGTGGCTGCGGCCGGTCGCTGCCGCACGCCAGCCTCGAGGCCAACACCACCTGGGACCTGGTCGCCGACATGGAGCGGCTGCGTGGCCGTCTGGGCATCGAGCGCTGGCAACTGTTCGGGGGGTCGTGGGGATCGACGCTGGCGCTGGCCTATGCGCAAACCCATCCCGCGCACGTGAGCGACCTCATCCTGCGCGGCATATTCCTCCTGCGCCGCGAGGAACTCGTCTGGTTCTACCAGGCCGGCTGCGGCTGGCTGTTTCCAGAGGCGTTCGAAGAATTCAGGAAGATCATTCCGCCCGATGAGCGCAGCGACATGATCGCCGCCTACTATCGGCGGCTCACTCATCCCGAGCGCGAGGTGCAGATTGCCGCCGCCCGCGCCTGGTCGATCTGGGAAGGCAGCACACTCTCCCTTACGCAAGACCCCGAACGCCTGAAGCTGTTCGGTGCTGATACCTATGCCATCGCATTCGCACGCATCGAATGCCACTATTTCATCAATCGCGGCTTCTTCGAGCGCGACGACCAACTGGTCGCCAACGTGCACCGCATCCGCCATCTGCCCTGCACCCTCGTGCACGGCCGCTACGATGTCGTGACACCGGTCAAGAGCGCCTGGGACCTCTCGCGGGTCTGGCCGGAGGCCGACTTGCGCATAGTTGGTGATGCAGGTCATGCCATGACCGAGCCCGGCATCGTGCACGAGCTGGTCGGCGCTACCCGCCGGCATGCTACGGTCGGGCGGACTTGAGCCGTTCTCAACCGTCTGTTCTGTGACGGTTAAGGAAACGGCTGGGTCCTTGCCGCGCCGCCTTTCCTCCGCATTTGCAACATCCTATGCTGTCGACTGAACATCATCAGAAGGAAACGATCGATGGCGATCCTCAAAAAAGGCCTGGCCGGTGAACCGGTACGGCGGCTGCAGGCAAAACTGGGCGTCCCGGTCGATGGCGAATTCGGACCCAACACCGAAGCCGCCCTCAAGAAGTGGCAGACGGACAAAGGTCTCAGCGCCGACGGCATTGCGGGTCCCGACACCTTCAAGTCCATGGGGCTTTATGAGCTGATCCTGCTCAAGCAGGGCACACGCGGCGATACCGTCAAGGCGCTGCAGACCAAGCTCGGCGTCGGCGCTGACGGGCAGTTCGGCCCCGGCACCGAGAAGGCCGTGCGCGAGTATCAGAAGAAGAACGGCCTGACCGCCGACGGATTGGCCGGCCCGGCGACGCTCGCACACATGAAGCTGTTTCCCGAAGTCACCGACGCGACGGTCAAAGCCTCGCAGGTGCCGGCCTCGTCGATCCCCGACATTGCGGGTGCGGCCAAGAACGTCGCTGCCGACGCCGCAGCCGGCGTGCGCAGCATCTGGGACACGATCAAGAGCGTGTTCAAGTAGGGCTATCTGGCGCGACGTGAGCGACCCGTCCTTCGACGGGCTCAGGACGAGGGTGGAGGATGCGGCAAGCGTACGCCGCGCCCCGTGGTGAGCCTGTCGAACCACGCCTTGGCATGCGCAGCGCCGTCGGCTAGCCCCGCGTCCCCACGTAGTGCAGCGCGATTTCGCGGCTGTGGGGGCGATCGCGATGCTCGATCAGATAGACCCCCTGCCAGGTGCCGAGCACGGCTCTGCCGGCGACCACCGGAAGCCCCAGCGTGGTGCTTGTGAGCATGGACTTGATATGCGCAGGCATATCGTCCGGCCCCTCGGTGCTGTGATGGTAACCCGCATTGCGGGGGGCCGCGCGTTCCAGGGCTTCCGTCAGATCGCGCAGCACGTCAGGATCTGCGTTCTCCTGGATCGTCAATGACGCCGACGTGTGGCGGACGAATACGGTCAGCAGTCCGTCGCCTGCACCGATAGACGTGAGCCACCCGGCAAGGGCCGCAGTCACATCGGTGAACCCAGGCCGCCTGGTCTGGATCGTGATGCGATTGTGAGCCTGCTCCAGCATTGATCTCGCTCCGCGCCGGCCGATGTCTGCCGACAATCAGCACAGCCGTGCAGTCCGCGCAACGCCTGCGGCAGCCCCCGCAAAGTTGCAATACGAACAATGCCGAGACAGCGCTTAACCGAAACTTTACGGCGGATTGAGACTTTGGGCTTGCGAGCTTTCACTCTGTGCCGCGTCCCGAACAATTGCGCGCATGCCCTTGCCGGCACGAACGGAGCGTTACGCAGCACGCTTCGATCATCCTGTAGGAAGTGCCGGCACATGCGCATTTGCATCCGCATGCTTGACTGCAGGGAAGTGTCATGCCGACGTCCGATCGCACCGCGCCGGGCCGCGATCGCCCCGAGCCCAAAGACTCCCCCCGCGATGCCGGGCGGGCAGGGATCACGGACGCCCCCATCGAGCCCCCGCAATATTTCGATCCGGACGAGCCGTGGGATGTCCAGTCGGCCGAAGCGCTGACGCATCTCTACGAGTCCGGCGAAGGCTACCTGCACCGGCGGCCAGAGGATGGACCTGCGCGGCGCCTGCGGCAGCCGCAGCCTGCTCTGGCTGCTGGTGAACCCGCAAGTCCGGACAACGCCTGGCTGGAAGCAAGGCTCGCCGAAATGGCCGAGCGCCTGCAAAGCTCGCTGGCCGAGATCAACCCGGACAAGGCGACCGCCCACCTCAACCGCCGGCTCGATGCGATCGAGGAACGCTTCAACGAGGCGCTGGGCAAGGTGGTACAGCGCTCGGACCTGGATGGCCTCAAGCTCATCGAAGCACACGTCATCGAGTTGGCGGCCCACGTCGAACATACCCGGGGCCGGCTCGATCGCATCGATGCCATCGACGATCAGATGCAGGGTCTCGTGCGCCGGCTCGAAGAGGGCGATCATCAGCGGCTCGATGCGCTGGAAAGTCTGCTGCAGGACTACGTCGCAGAATGGCGCAAGGGCGATGACCGCACCGCCAGCGCCCTGCGCAGCCTGGAGGACGTGGTCAGTCGCGTCGGCGAGTTTGTCGAAGCCATGGAGGCTCAGAAGCCTGCTCTGGACCTGTCGCTCTCGGTTCTCGGAACTGCGGGCCTCTCCGAGCCCGCGATCGAAAGCGATCCCCTCTCGCAGGTATACGCAGATGCGGCCCGCGTGCTGGAACCCCTAACCCATCGCGCGCCGCTCGATGCTGCCGACTATGCACCGAAGGGCAAGTCTGACGCAGAGGCGTTGGCATTCGCTCCCTCGCAAGACTTCGGGCCCCCGGCAGGCCAGCACGAGACGAAACCTGGCGACGACGCGGTGCCTTCACCGTCGCTTCTCGTGTCGATGATGCGGTCCAAATTGCGCCAGGCACTCGGTGTGGCCACCCCCCGCTCGGACCCGCAGACGACAGTTGCGACGGGTTCCGATCCGGCCGCAACGCCGGCGCGCCGCCGTGCACGCCCCAACCTGCTGCTGACGGGCGGCATCACTTTGTTTGCCGCAATCGGCTACATCCTTGTCGACGTGTTCATGAGCACATCGGCGCCTCACCGCCCGGTGGAAGCCGAACACACCGCACGGCCCGCCGATGCCAAGCAAGCGGCGGCACTGCCCGCTGCCTTGTCCCGCCCAAGCGACCATGCCGGCACAGCGGCGCCCTTGCTGATCGCGAACGCGGCGTCTGCTTCACCCAGGTTCGCCAGAATCGAAGCCATCGGCACCGCCATGGCGGCGGTTTTCCGCCAGAGGGAAGAGACCGAGCGCCCGCCCGTGGAATCCACGGCCTCCATCCAGAAGGACACACCCTCGATCCTGGACGAGGGCGTATCTCCGGCGCTGATGTCGCTGCCCATGACCATCGGACCTGCCTCGCTGCGGCAGGCCGCCATGCGCGGCGATCCCGCGGCCCAGGTGGAGGTGGCGTCGCGCTTCGCAAACGGCCAGGGCGTGGGCCGGGATCTGCAGCAGGCCTTTCAATGGTACGGCCGCGCCGCTACCCAGGGACTGGGTATCGCGCAGTACCGGTTTGCGGCCCTATACGAGCGCGGTCTGGGCACGACCCGCGATGCCGAGCGGGCACGGGTCTGGTACGCCCGCGCAGCCGAGCAAGGCAACGTCAAGGCCATGCACAATCTGGCCGTGCTGAGTGTGAGCGGCGGCCGATCCGACTACGCCGCCGCGGCCAAATGGTTCGCGCAAGCCGCCGAATTCGGGCTCGCCGACAGCCAGGTAAACTTGGCCATTCTCTACCAGAATGGCCTCGGCGTTCCGAAGGACCTGAAGTTGGCCTACAAGTGGCTCGCACTCGCCAAGCGCGGCGGCGACCAGGAAGCCGCCGCCCGCGTGATCCAGGTCAGGGCTTTGCTCGGCACCGCTGAACTGGAAGCCATCGATGCCACGATTGCAGCCTGGCGCGCACGCACCCCTGATCCCAGCGTAAACGAGACCGCGGCGGCCACCCAAGTCGACCTCAGCCAGTAAGCCCTATCGCATCACCGTCGCGGGTTTCGCAGGCGCAGCGATGCGGGAACGCCGCAGGATGGCGGCGATCTTCGCGCAAGAGCTTTGCGCGTTAGCTTTTGCCGCGCAGAAGGCTTGCAATTCGATGCCACATGGTGTCGATAACGAAGGCGGGAAGTTCGCGGCCGTCAAGAGGCCAACAGGACGCCGGGCAAGCCCGGACGGACAAAGAAATCAGTCTCTTGGGCCGGCGCGGGTTCGATGCCGACGTCGTTTGCGCTTGTCCTCATTGACTTGACTGTGTCCCTGACCAGCCGATCGCGCCGGCCTGAAATTGCGCCTTGCGGTCGCACCGCGCGGCAGCCGGGCCCCCGGATGCCACGGCCTTGTGAACGTGGGTCGCATGCAGCTTTATTTGCCCGTCGCCGAGATGTCAGCGAATGTCTTCATTTTCCTCGCCATGGGCGGGGCGGTGGGCTTCCTGTCGGGCATGTTCGGCGTCGGCGGCGGCTTTCTGATGACGCCGCTGCTGATCTTTGCAGGCATTCCGGCCGCGGTTGCCGTCGGCACCGAGACCGCACAAATCCTTGCCTCGTCGGTATCGGGCGCGCTCGCGCAATGGCGGCGGCGCAACGTCGACCTCAAGATGGGGGCCGTGCTGCTGGCCGGCGGCCTTGTCGGGTCCACGATCGGGGTGGGGCTGGTCGGCGTGCTTCGGCGCGTGGGTGTGTTCGACGTCTTCGTTGCCGCCTGCTACGTCACGTTTCTGGGCGTGATCGGCACGCTGATGATGATCGAAAGCGCCAACACCATTCGCCAGACCCGCGCCGGCCGGGTCATTTCCGGGCGGCGTCCGGGTCAGCACAACTGGGTGCACGGCCTGCCGCTCAAGATGCGCTTCAATCGCTCCAAGCTCTATATCAGCGCAATTCCGCCGCTGTTGCTCGGTTTATTCGTGGGCCTGCTTGCGGCCATCATGGGCGTGGGCGGCGGCTTCATCATGGTGCCGGCCATGATCTATCTCTTGCGGATGCCAACCAATGTCGTGGTCGGGACATCACTGTTCCAGATCGTGTTCCTGACCGCGGCCACCACGGTGCTGCATGCCTCGCAGAACTACAACGTCGATGTCGTGCTGGCGATGATCCTCATGGCGGGCGGGGTGATCGGCGCGCAGTTCGGCACCGTCGCCGGGGAGCGTCTGAAGGGTGAGCAACTGCGCTTCCTGCTTGCGGCCTTCATCCTGGCGGTCTGCGCCCGTTTCGCCTGGCAGCTGATTGCAAGGCCCTCCGAGCTCTATAGCCTTGGCACGGGGAGCGCCTGATGCACGAGCGCTCGCGCAGACATCGGCTGCTGGCTGGCCTGGCGCTGCTCTGCATGGGCCTTGTGACGCTCGGCATCGGTGAGACCTCTGCCCAGCAGCAGCAGCGGCGCAAGGCTCCGCCGGTCGCAAAGGAAGGCCCGCGCGGCAGCGAGCCGAACATCAAACGCGAACAGCAGCCCGGTGCGCGCGAGTCGGTGGAGGCCGACGTGTCCGCGCGCAACGTGGCGGTCACGTCCAGCTTCAACGGTACCGAGATCGTCATTTTCGGCGCCATCGACGGCAGCCAGCAGCCCAGCGCCGAGTCGGGCTTCTACGATGTCATCGTTGTCGTGGAGGGCGTTCCGAGCCGGCTGGTCGTGCGGCGCAAGGGTAATGTCGCCGGCCTCTGGCTCAACACCGCCTCCGCCACCTTCGACAACGTGCCGAGCTACTACGCCGTCGCCTCCACGCGTCCGATCGACGAAATCGCGCCCGAGGAGTTCCGCACGCTGCATGGCGTCGGCCTCAAGCATCTCAAGTACACGCCTGCCGTCGGTCAGAGCCACCCCCTCTCCAGCGAGGACATCACGGAGTACCGCGACGCGGTCATGCGCCTCAAGCGCAAGGACGGCCTCTACCTCGATCGGCCCTATGGCGTGATCTTCACCGGCAAGAGCATCTTCCGCGCCAGCATCCTGCTGCCAGCCAACGTCACCGTTGGGCCGTTCGATACGCGCGTGTACCTGTTCCGCGAGGAGAAGCTGCTGAGCCGCTTTACGGTGCGCCTCACCTTGGAGCGCGAAGGGCTGGAGCGCCATCTGCACGCCTTCGCCTATCGCCTGCCGATGCTGTACGGCATCGTGACGGTCATGATCGCCGTCGGCGCCGGGCTGCTGGCCTCGACGGTGTTCCGCAAAGCGACTCACTAGGTGGGTGTTGCGCAGCGCCGGCGGATCGCGCTGGTGGAGCAGCTTGACCCAAAAGCGAAGCAGCGCGCTTTTGCTACACAGGCAATCAGAGCGCCAAGCCTGCGAGCGCATTTGCAATATCTGAACTCGATGTCACATGGACTGCCTGCAGCCCGCAACGTCGCGCGCCCGCAATGTTCTCCGCGTTATCGTCGAAGAATAGGATGTGCTCACTCGGTACGCCGATGGCCTTGACGACGTGCTCGTAAGCCTCGGCGTCCGGTTTTCTAAGGCCAATCGTGGACGACACGTAGATTTCCTTGAAATGGCTGAGAACGCTGGCGAACCGCTTCGACCAGTAGACCTCGTGCGCCCGGTTGGAATTCGAAAAAGCGTAGACCGGCATCTTCGGAGCGACCCTGCGAAGGATGTCGGAGATGCCTTGCATTTCTCCAACAAAGATCGCGTTCCAGCCGTCGTGCAGTTCCGCGTTCGTGATGCCTATCCCAAGGGATGTCCGAACGCTCGCGAAGTACGCATCATCGCTGAGCTCTCCCACTTCGTGACGGTTGAACGCGGCGTCGCGAACGAAGCGGTCGCGTATGAGTGCTTCGTCACAGGAGGCATGCTTGGCCCAGCGGGCAAATGCGCGATTGAAGTCGATGTCGATCACAACGCGACCCAAGTCGAACAGCAGAGCGTCTATCCCATCCGCCTTCATGGTTTGCGCTGGCCTCAGCCGCTGCTGGGACGACACACGGTCTCAATCCGCGCACAGGAACCGCGTGGCCACGGGATACAGCCCTTCCTGGCCGAGCATCCACACGGCAAGGCCGCCGTTGCCGAACAAGGGTTCGAAGGCGTCGTCGAGGACGTTGAGGCCGCCCGCGAAGGCGCCGAATGCGGGCATCACCAGGCGGCGACCGTTGCCGACGAAGCAGGGACGCCGGATCGAGTAGCCGTACATGGACAGGCGCGCGGCCGGATGCATGTGGCCAGCAATCTCGTGGGTGACGCCTCCTGCAGAGGGCTGATGGCGCAGCGCGATGCCGCCGATGGATAGTTCGTCGAGGGCGCGACCACCCAATGACGGAGCGATCTTGGGATCGTGGTTGCCGGTGAGCCAGATCCACTCGCGATCTTCCTGCATGATGCGGAGAATTTGCAAATCCTCCACTGCCATCCGCCGCGCGGCGCTTACATCGTGCACGCTGTCTCCCAATGCAATGACGCGCGCCGGCTCATACCGGTCGATGACCTCAGCCAGCCGCATCAAGGTCTGGCGGGTGTCGTAGGGAGGCAGAAAACTTCCGCGCTCGGCATAGGCGGACGCCTTCTCCAGATGCAGGTCCGCTACCAGCAATGTCGCTTCGCCCGGCCAGTAGAGCGCGCCGGAATTGTCGGCAATGAGCTGCTTGCCGCACAGCGCCACCGATTGAGACACCGTCTCCAGCAAAAGATGGAAACGTTCCGGCTTCAGCCCGAGCATGCTCACCCCTCTTTTCCGACACGTTGGGCGACACCTTGCATGGCCTCGCGTATGAGGTCATCTGCCGCCGCGCGCAGAATATCCTCCGCCGCGCCGCTGCCGTAAACCAACTCCTGGCCGATTTCCAACAGCACCGGCACAGCCAGCGGCGTCACCCTGTCCAGCGACTTGTAGCGGATATTGCCCCTGATTCGCCGCAGGAAGTCCCCGAGCCGGGAAATATCCAACAGGCCGGTAGCCGCGTCCGCCCAAGCGGCCTCCAGCAGAATATGACCGGGATCGTGTTTGCGCAGCACGTCGTAGATGAGATCGGACGAGATGGTCACCTGCCGGCCGCTCTTCACCTTGCCGGGATGGCGCCGTTCGATCAGGCCGGAGATGACGGCATTGAGGCGGAACGTACGCTTCATGAGGCTCGAACTCGGCGAGCCAGGCATCGAGATCGTCCCCCAGCATGTCCTCGGCAAACAGGTCGGCGATATCAAGGCGGCCGTCGCGCACCAGCGCCGCCATGTCGCCGATGCCCCACACGGCGAGAGCGTAGTCGTTGGCGACGAACCCGACCGGCTTTGCGCCCCTACGGTGCAGCCGTCGGGTGAGCAGCATGCCGAGCGTCTGGTGGGCGAGGCGTCCTTCGAACGGATAGACCACCAGGAAATGCCGCTGACCGCGCGGGAAGGTCTCCACCAGCACCTCGCCGGCTGCGGGAATTTCGGAGCGCTCGGCCTGGATGCTGAGCCATTCGCACACGGGATCAGGCAGCGCGCGCCACTGGAGCGGGTTGGCGATCATGCGCCGGACCCGTTCGGCGAGATGGGTGGAGAGGGGAAACTTGCCGCCGGCGTAGGAGGGGATGGCGGGGTCGGGATCGCTGGTGCGGGTGACGAAGGCGTCGGTGTCCTGCAGGCCCTCGAAGCGGAGCACCACGCCGGCGAAAGCGAAGGTGTCGCCGACCTTGAGTTGTTCGATGAATGATTCTTCCAATTCACCCAGCACGCGGCCGCCCATCAGCGGCCGCGCCATGCCGGGTTTCTGATCGCGTGACTTTCCGGCCCTGCCCTTCGCGTTCCTCCGTCCGACCAGGCGGATCTTGATCATCGGTGATTCGACGATGGTGCCGGCATTCATGCGGTATTGCTGCGCCAGGCGGGGATGCGACAACCGCAGCCGCCCATCGCCGGTGGGGCGCAGGCGGGCATAGCGCTCGTAGGCGCGCAATGCGTAGCCGCCGGTCGAAACGAAATCGACGATGCGATCAAACTGGCGGCGGGTGAGCGCAGCGTAGGGCAGCGCCCAAGTGATCTCGTTGTGAAGCTTGGCGGGTTCGAAGGGACCCGCGCAAGCCGTGCCCCACACATGCTGCGCCAGAACGTCGAGTGCGCCGGTGCGGGTGTACTGCGTATCGTGGGCGCCCACCGCGGCGGCGTCGATGGCGGCGCGACATTCCAGCACTTCGAAGCGATTGCCCGGTACCAGCAATGCACGCGACGATTCATCCAGGCGATGATTGGCGCGGCCGACGCGCTGGATCAGACGGCTCGCACCCTTCGGCGCGCCCACATTGATGACGAGATCCACATCGCCCCAGTCGACGCCCAGATCCAAAGTCGAGGTTGCCACCACGGCCTTGAGAGCACCGGCAGCCATGGCGGCCTCGACCTTACGGCGGCGGGCGGCATCGAGCGAGCCATGATGGAGGGCAATGGGCAGGCCGTCCTCGTTCGCGCGCCACAATTCCTGGAACAGAAGCTCGGCCTGGCTTCGGGTGTTCACGAACACAAGCGAGAGATTGTTGGCCTTGATGGCCGCATAGATTTCGGGGACGGCAAAGCGCGCGCTGTGCCCGGCCCATGGCAAAGGCGCCTCCGTCTCAAGCATGCGGATGTCGTGGGGAGCACCGCCGGCAACCGTGACGAGATCCGCAAGCCGCACTGCACCGGCATCCGATTGGGGCACCAGATAGGCGCGCAGCTCGCTCGGCTTTGCCACGGTGGCCGAAAGTCCGATCCGAACGTGACCCGGGGCCAGAGCCGCAAGCCGCGCGAGGTCGAGCGCCAGCAGATCGCCGCGCTTGGTGGGGGCGAGCGCGTGCACCTCGTCCAGGATAATGGTGTCGAGATCGCCAAACAGCTGCGCGGCGTCCGGATGCGACAGCAGCAAGGTCACCTGCTCGGGCGTCGTCAGCAGCATATCGGGCGGCCGCTGGCGCTGGCGCGCTTTGCGGCTCACCGACGTGTCGCCGCTGCGCGTCTCGATGCGGATGGGTAGGCCCATTTGCTGCACCGGCGTCAGCAAGTTGCGCGCCACGTCGGCAGCCAGGGCCTTGAGCGGCGACACATACAGTGTATGCACGCCTGCACCGCGACTGCGCTTGACCTGCGACAGCGACAGCAGGCTGGGCAGGAAGCCGGCCAGCGTTTTACCCGAGCCGGTGGGGGCGATCAGCAGCGTCGAGTTGCGGCGCGCCACCTGCTCGATCAGCTTGAGCTGATGTTCTCGGGGCTGCCAGCCACGCGCCTCGAACCAGCCGCGAAATACTGGCGGCAGCAGCGTGGCGACCGGTGTACTGGCGCGCAGGGAGGCGCCCGGCTCCGCCTGGCGCAGCAAGCTCGGTCGTCTGGTCCTGCCGCGCATGGGCCTGAAGGGCTTCGGGTTGTTACGACTGCGGGGGCTATGCTAATGCCAAATCGGGCGCCAATGCGCCGCCTGCACGCTTGGGAGACAAACCATGGATCGACGCCAATTCTTCGGCGACAGCGTCGGGGGCACCGTGATCCGGCTGATCCTGCTGTCCATCGTCGTCGGCATCGTGTTTTCCGCGCTTGGCATCACGCCGTTCAATATCGTCGAACGCCTGCAATTGCTGGTGCGGCGCATCGCCGACCTCGGCTTCGATGCCTTCCACTGGGCGTTCAACTATTTCCTGCTCGGCGCCGTCGTCGTCGTCCCGATCTGGTTCATCGTCCGCCTGATGAAACGAGACCCGAACACGTAACGCCGGGCCGGCGCATCATCCCTCGGGCGCCTTGGCTGCCCATTCCACGGCGCGCCGCCCGGTCAAATCGGCGATGTGCGCAAGCTTCTCGCGCGCCACATGGGCAACCATCTCCTGCTTGATGCGAGCGAGCAAACCCGGGCCCTCGTAGACGAGACCCGTATAGAGCTGCAGCAGCGTGGCGCCGGCTTCCAGCTTGGCGATGGCAGTCGCACCCGAGTCGATCCCGCCGATCCCGATCAGCGGTATGCGACCGCCCGTCAGTACATGCACGCGCGCCAACACCACCGTCGAGCGATGGAACAGCGGCCGCCCGGAAATGCCACCTGCTTCCTTTGCAAGCACAGTGTCGCCCAGGCGTTCGCGCGCGAGCGTCGAGTTCGACACGGCGATGCCGTCGACGCCCCGCGCCTCCAGCACCGTGACGATGGGCGCAATATCGTCCTCGGCAATGTCGGGGGCGAGCTTCACCACAACCGGCCGCTTCGGCCTGCCCACCGCCACCATCTCCTCGCGCGCCTGCAGCACGCGCCCGACCAGTTCGTCCAGCGCCGCCGGCGCCTGCAGATCGCGCAGTCCCGGTGTATTCGGCGACGATATATTGACGGTGAAATAGCTCGCCACGTCATAGAACGCGCGCACGCCGGCCACGTAGTCCGCCGCCCTGTCGACCGCGTCCTTGTTGGCGCCGACGTTGATTCCGAGCACACCCTTCGGCCGCGCGAGAGACAGCCGCGCCAGCGCCGCCGCGTGCCCTGAATTGTTGAACCCCAGGCGGTTGATCAGCGCCCGGTCGCGGATCAGCCGGAACACGCGCGGGCGCGGGTTGCCTTCCTGCGGACGCGGCGTGACCGTGCCGATTTCCGCGTGACCGAAACCCATGGCGAGCACGGCGCCGGGCACGCGCGCATCCTTGTCGAAGCCCGCCGCGATGCCGAGCGGATTGGGAAAGTCGAGGCCCCAAACCTTCACACCCAAGCGCGCATCGTCCGCCACCGCGGGTCGCGGATGAATGCCCGCTTCCAGCGATTTCAGCGTCAGCTCGTGCGCCTGCTCGGGGTCGAGCGCGTAGAGCAGCGGGCGGGCAAGCTCGAACACAGCCGCAAGCATCGGTCTTTCCAGATTTCCAATGGAAAATTCTATCGCCGCGTATGATCAATGGCATCAAGCGCTTCCGCTGGCAGACACACAAATGTCCGGGGCTCGTCAAGTGCGAACCGTGATTGCATGTCGCAAAAAATTCATGCTTTCAATAAATCCGGATAGGCGTCGGGAGGCGCCCGTCGCATTCGTAACAAGAGCGTCCCCAGATGCCATCGCAATTCACCGCCCAGACCATGCCGCTCGGGCAGCTGTTTGCAAGTCTCCACGCTATCAACACACCGCCCTACCAGCGCCCCTTCTCGTGGGAACAGCGAGAAGCAAGCCGCCTGCTCGACGATCTTGCTGCCGCCATGGAAGGAAATGGCGACGATGGCGAGATCGACGAGTATTTCCTTGGCACCATGCTGTTCATCGAGGCCGAGCGGGCATTGCGCCTGCCGTTTTCACGCCAGACGCGCGTTCTGGAAGTGGTCGACGGTCTCCAGCGCCTGACGACGCTCACCATTCTGTTCTGCGTTCTCCGCGACCTCGATGCAAAAGACGCCAAGAAACCGCATGAGCGCCTGCTGGCCGCCATCGGCACCGGGCAGGGCGGCACTGCCCGGCCGAGGCTGTCGCTGCGGGAAACCGATGAACCGTTCTTCCAAACCCACGTGCGCAACGCGGGTGCAACAAGCATTGCACCGGTCAGCGACACCCCATCGCCGCAGGAAGCGCGGATCGTCGAGGTTCGCGATCACTTGCACGAGGCGCTGCGGGACTTCGACCCTGCCCAGCGCCGCCGCCTCGCCGACTTCCTGTTCGACAAGTGCCATGTGGTGGTGGTGTCGACGACAGGCATCGACCGCGCACACCGCATATTCACGGTCCTGAATGCCAGGGGCAAGCCGCTCGCACGCAACGATATCCTGAAGGCCGACCTGCTCGGCGGCGTGCCGCCCGCAGCGATGAAGAACGCAACGCGAATCTGGGATCGTGCGGAATCGCACCTCGGCGACGAATTCGAGAACCTCTTCAGCCATATCCGCATCATTCACGCACGCAACTCGCCCCAGGTGATCTCCGGCATCCGAAACATCGCGGCAGTGGAAGGCGGGGGCCTGCCATTTATTGAGCGGATACTGCAGCCGGCAGCCGCCGTCTTCGACGACATCCTCAAGTCGCGGCACGAAGGATCGCCGCATTCGCGCCGAATCTCGTCGCTCTTGACCTATCTCGGCTGGCTGAAGGGGCACAGCGACTGGGTGCCGCCGGTGATGCTGTGGTGGCTTGGAAAGGGCAAGGATGCCGCGGAACTCGCGTGGTTCCTCGGCGCGCTCGATCGCCTGGCCTACGGCCTGCGCATCCTGGGTCACGGCGCCAAGCGCCGCGCCAGCCGTTTCGGCGCCGTGGTGCACGCCATCCGCAGCAACCGGGACCTGAAGAGCGATGCGAGCCCGCTCAATCTCGCGCGCGACGAGCTGCGCACCATCCATCACAATCTGCGCGATCTGCACGCGCGCAGCGCGCCGATGGCCAAGCTGGTGCTGCTGCGCCTCAACGACCACATGGCCGGCAGCGCACAGGACGTGCCGTTCGAGGAACTTTCCGTCGAGCATCTGCTGCCGCGCAAACCGGGCATCAATAGTCCATGGCGCGACGCCTTTCCCGATCCTGCCGAGCGCGACCGCCACACCGAGTCGCTCGGCAACCTTGTGCTGGTCACCAAGGCGCAGAACGACAAGGCCGGCAACCTGGACTTCGCCCGCAAGAAGGAGGTGCTGTTCAAGGCCGCCGGAGCGCCGACGCTGCCCGTCAACGCCTACGTGCGGCAGCAGAACCGAGTGGAAGGCGCAGCAGATCCGGGAGCGCGAAGCCGAGCTGCTGCGCCATCTCGATCAGCTCTGGAGGATCGGCCCGCAGCCCTCGCGCCCTGACCCCGCGAACTCTGCCTCGAAGCGTGCCCGGCAGCCCCAACCCGCCGACGCTTGACGTCCCGTCTGAGGCTGTCGAAGGCCAAGCCGCGCACGCCACGCCGTGGTTCGACAAGCTCACCACGAGGATGGAACAGCTCCGCGGGATGGAGCGCTAAGCCGCGGTCTTGCGCTTGGCCGGCACCTGCGGCAGCGCAGTGCCGATCATGCAGTCGCGCGTGACGATGGCGGCGAGTTGCTCCTCGCTCCAGCCCTTGGTGCCCTTGGGCCGCATGGGCAGCACGATGTAGCGGAGATCCGCGGTGGAATCGTGCACGCGCACCTCCACGTCCTTGGGCACCTCGACGCCGAACTCGACCAGCACGCCGCGCGGATCGACGACCGTGCGCGAGCGGTAGGCGAGGCTCTTGTACCAGGCCGGCGGAATGCCGATCAGCATCTTGGGGTAGCAGGAGCACAGCGTGCAGACGATGACGTTGTGCACCTCGGGCGTGTTCTCGACCGTGCTGAACTCCGGTGCCGCGCCGATGTCGATGCCCATCTGCATGAGTGCCGCGCGGGTGTCCTTCAGCAGCAGCTTCTTGAAGGCGGGATCGGCCCAGGCGCGCGCCACCACCGTGGCGCCGAGTGCCGGCGAGCGGCTGTCCATCAGGTCGACGCTGGCGGCGATCTCCTGCGGCGTCAGCACGCCCTTCTCGATCAGCAGCGAGCGCACCGCCTCCTCCAGGACCTCGTAGGCGCCGGCGGGTCCGGCATCGTGATCCTTGCGCGGCGCGTGGGGATCGCCATGATCATGGTCATGGTCGTGGTGATCATGGTCGTGATCGTCGTGGTCATGATCGTGCTTGTGATTGTGCATCTCTCGCCACTCCTACCTTAGCGGCTCCAGCCAGTATTCGAAGATGTCGGCCTCGAGCTGGTCGCTTGCCGGACCGTCATAACGGCCCCAGACCTCGCTCTGCTTGAAACGGACCTTGTAGAGCACCTGCGCCGGCAGGCCGGGCTGGTGGTAGGCGAGCCGCTCGGGGTCGCGAAACGTGCCGTGGATCGATGCAATGACCCCGGTCTTGCCGCGCAGATACCAGGGCGTGCGGCAATGACCCAAGGCATCGCGCCCAGCCACGCGCACCCTGTCGCCCGGCGCGAACCGGCCCTCCGGCGCCGCATTGTGCCCGGCTTTCGCACGCGTCTTCACCACGGGATCTTCTCCTTGGAGGCCTTGCGTCCGGTTTTCTCAAGACGCGCGCGGACCTCGGCCATGCGCGCCTCGATCTCCTCGCGATTCACGATGCCCTGCTCGACGATGAGATTGCGCACGGCGCGGATCCATTTCTCATAATAGGTCGTGCGGTCGTACTGCTGCTGGCCGTAGTCCTCGATGACGCGGCGCATGCCGTCGACCGTGAACGCTCGCTTTCTCGGTGCCAACCAGCAGCCGCAGCATGGCATCCGTGCGCTTTTCCCACAGCGCCAGATCGTGCTCCTCCCGGTCGATCGGGCCGAATTCCAGCCCGCCGACGTCGTGGGTGGAGCGTCCGCCCGCGCCCTTGCGCAACATGTTCTTCCGCTTGGGTCCGCGCATCTGCTAGCCACCTTGCCTGTATGCCGCCCATCATGCCTTCCCTCGCGGACGAATTCCAGAGCGCCGGTGTCGCCCATGGATCTGCATGTCACGGCGCTGGCCCTGAGCGCGGCCGCCGGCCTTGGCCTGTCACTGGTTCTGACGCAGCTCGGGCTTCGCCACCTGACGCCGCTGCGTGGAGCCTGCATCAGCGTGCCGCTCACGACGGCGGGCTTTCTTGCGCTTGCGCCGGCCCTGCTGGATACGAGCGGCATTCAACGCCACCAGTGCGTCTGCTGTTTGCCCTCTCGGGCTGCCTGTTCCCCGCCGCGGTGACGCTGCTGACGTTCGAGGCCAACCGCCGGGTCGGCCCGGCAATCACCGGTGCGCTCGGCAATCTGTCGCCGCTGTTTGCGATCCTCATCGCCTTTCTGGTGCTGGGCGAGGTGCCACGGTCCGGCCAGCTCGTGGGCGTCGCCGTCATCCTGGCTGGCGTGCTGCTGATCATCGGCGCGCCGCGCAGCATTCCGCATCAGGCCTTCGGCTGGACCATCGGCTTGCTGCTGGTTGCCGCGCTTCATCCGCGGCCTGGTGCAGCCGGTGGTGAAGCTGGGACTGGCTGCCTGGCCGAACCCATTTGCCGCAACGCTGATCGGCTACCTGATGTCGGCCACCGTTATCCTGTCCGTCGGAGCCAGCCGGGAGGGCCGAGCCATCCTGCCGTCCCGCGGTTCCGGCTGGCAGTGGTTCGTGCCGGTGGGGCTGCTGAACGGGCTGTCGGTGCTGGCGATGTATGCCGCCCTGGCTCGGGGGCCGGTGGCCATCGTGGCTCCGCTGGTCGCCTGCTATCCGCTGGCAACGCTGGCATTCAGTCGCGTGCTGCTCGGGTCGGGCGGCATCACCTGGAGTGCGGGGCTCGGCGTGGCGATCACCGTGGCGGGCGTTGCCTTGCTCCTGCGCGCCTGATGACCGGACCTGCATCCTTGGCATGGCGCCGGCCCATGACTTGCCGGCAGCCGTGTTCTAAGGTGTGGTCAAATGGTATGACCAAACGAACCAAAGCAGGCCGGGGGGACGAACAGGGATGGTGACGGTCAAGGCGGGGGCGCTCGCCGATCTCGTGCGCGACATTTTCGCGAAAGCCGGCTGCTCCGCCGCCGAGGCCGAGCGCATCGGCAAATACCTGGTTTCCGCCAATCTGACCGGCCATGACAGCCACGGCGTCGTGCGCGTGCCGCGCTACGTGCATTGGAAGAAGGTCGGCGTGGTCTTCGCCGATCGCGAGGTCAAGATCATCACCGAGACGCCGGTGCTGGCGGTCGTCGATGGCCTGCATGGTTTCGGCCAGACCGTGGCCCCCCAGGCGGTCACCATCGGCATCGAGAAATGCAAGAAGAACGGCCTCTCGATGGTCGCGCTGCGCAACGCCGGGCACATCGGCCGGGTCGGCGACTGGGCGGAAATGGGGGCGGAAGCGGGCTTCGTATCGGTGCATTTCGTCAATGCCTCGGGCAGCGTGCTGGTGGCGCCTTTCGGTGGCACCGAGCGCCGGCTTTCCACCGCGCCGTTCGTGGTCGGCGTGCCGCGTCCCGGCCAGACGCCTGTCATTCTCGACTTCGCCACCTCCATCGTCGCCGAGGGCAAAGTGCTGGTGGCGAGCCAGGGCGGCAAGAAACTGCCCGACAATGCGTTGATCGACCTCGACGGCAAGATTAGGCACCGACCCGCACCTGCTCTACGGCGACTACACCGCCACCGGGCCGCGCGACCATTCCAAAGGCAAGGGCGCCATCCGAGCTTTCGGCGAACACAAGGGCTCCGGCCTCGCGCTGATGTGCGAGCTGCTCGGCGGCTCGCTCACCGGCATGAAGGCAACCGGTCCGACCAGCGGCAACGCGGCGGGCGGTGGGGACCGCTTCCGCGGCAACGGCATGCTGTCGTTCTACATCGATCCCAAGGTGGTCGATCCCGAGGCCATGTTCACTGACGACGTCGCGCGCTACATCGCCTACTTCAAGAGCGCCAAGCCGGCGACGCCCGGCGGCGAGGTTCTGGTCCCCGGCGAGCCCGAGCAGCGCACGCGCGCCCAGCGCTCCAAGGAAGGTGTGCCGCTCCCAGACGACACCTGGGCCTCCATCCTCGCCACCGCCCGCGAGGTCGGCGTCGACGAGAACCGCATCCAGCAGGCCACCGCCTGAAGAATTTCGTTTTCAATCCTACGGAGATTGCATCGTGATCGACGCCGCCCTGCTCGAAAAGCTCAAGACCTACGACACGCCCACCATCTGCAACGCGCTGGAGATCATCGATCCCGCGCGACGCCTGACCGGCTTCACCGTCAGGCCGCTGGTGTGTCCGTTTCCCGCGCTGCCGCCCATCGTCGGTTATGCCAAGACGGCCTCCATCCGCTCCACGCACGCCCATGAGCTGGACGCCAAGAAAGCGCGCGAGCAGCGCATCGGCTACTACGAGTACATCGCCGACAAGCCCGCGCCCGGCATCATGGTGATCCAGGACCTCGACGGTCCTGACGTCGGCCTGGGTGCGTTCTGGGGCGAGGTGATGAGCGCGGTGCACAAGGGTCTCGGCCTGCTCGGCGTTGTCACCGACGGCTCCATCCGCGACATCGACCAGTGGGCGCCGGGCTTCCAGGCGCTGGCCGGCTCGATCATGCCGAGCCACGCGCATGTGCATCTCGCCGACTACGGCCGCGAAGTGCGCGTTGCCGGCATGCTGGTGCGCTCGGGCGACCTCGTGCACGCCGACCGGCACGGCGCCGTCACCATCCCGGCCAATCTCGCCGCGAAGATTCCCGCCGCCTGCGACCTGCTCACCCGCAAGGAGGCCGTGATCCTGGAAATGGCCCGCGCACCCGGCTTCAATGTCGCCAAGCTGCGCGAGGCGCTGGCCAAGCAAGACGAAATCCACTGACACCCTCGGGAGAGAAACGAATGAAACCGAACCTGCTGAAGAAGAAGATCGCCGACGGCGTGCGCTGTGTCGGCGGCTGGGCCGCTATCCCCGATCCATTTGCATGCGAGGTCTACGCCGCACAAGGCTGGGACAGCGTCACCATCGACATGCAGCACGGCGGCAGCAACATCAACGACGCCGTGCCGATGCTGACCGCTATCCAGAGCGCAGGCGATGCCACGCCGCTGATCCGCGTGCCCTGGAACGATCCCGGCCAGATCATGCGCGCGCTGGACGCCGGCGCCATGGGCATCATCTGCCCGATGATCAACACCAAGGCGGAGGCCGAAGCCCTGGTGCGCGCCGGGCGCTATCCGCCGATGGGCGAGCGCAGCTTCGGGCCCTATCGCGCCTCGCAATACGGCGCCGACTACTGGCAGAAGGCGAATGAGGAAATCCTGCTGTTCGCCATGGTCGAGACCCGCCAGGCCGTCAGCAACCTCGAAGAGATCCTGTCGGTGAAGGGCATCAGCGGCGTCTACGTCGGCCCGTCCGATCTGTCGCTCAGCATGGGCAAGCCGCCGACGCTGGATCCCACCGACAAGGACGTGCTCACCGCCATCGACATCATCGTCAAGACCACCCGCAAGTTCGGCCACATCGCCGGCGTGCACTGCGACGGACCCGCGACGGCGCTGCGCCGGTTCGATGGCGGCTTCCAGATGTGCACCATCCTCAACGACGTGCGCCTGATGGCGGTGGCGGCCAACAACGCCATCCGCGAAGTGCGCGGCCAGGGCGAGGGCGCGAAGGCGAAGACGTATTGAGCCACCGCAGCCCTCTCCCGCAACAGGGGAGAGGGAATTGCGGGAGCACAGGTTAGGGCGGCGGGGATAAGGTTCGCGTTTCATAATGTATGCACACGGATGATGACGCGCGGTGCGTATCGTGCTCTCATGCGCGTGCCCCGGAGATGAGCGGACGGTGATCCTAGAGCCGCCGCTCAGCACAGGAGCCGGGGGCCGCAGTCCGGAGAAAACCTCCCCTGGCATGGTGGACAGACCATCCAAGCGTCAGGGTCCGGGGCCCGGGTGCGGCGAAGTCGAAGACGGTGTTCTTGCCTGGCATGGCGGCTTTGACCGGCCGAGCGTCAGAACGAGACCCGGAGACGACCGAGCAGGGCGTACGTTACGCCCATCAGCCGGCGAGAAGGTCACCAGGTCCTTGGGCTCGACACCCACGCCCTGCTCCTCCTCCCTCTCAAGCCAGACCCTCGAGGCCCCCATGGCCTGCGAGGCTACAGGTGTTTCTTGCGCCGCTTTCGCTATCCCCGCGTGGCGATGTGCGGTTAGAATTGGTGATGACACACGGCAAGGTAGCGATGCCCCCCACCCTTCGTCACGTCTGCGATATCGACGTCAGCGTGGGGCCGATCCGTGACCTCGGCCCTACGCCGCACGGCCGCCGCCGCATCATCCCGATCCTGAGCGGCACCGTGAAAGGTGAGCGTCTGGACGGCGAAGTGCTTCCCGGCGGTGCCGACTGGCAGTATGTGCGCAGTGACGGCGTTCTCGAGCTTGAAGCGCGCTACTCGATCAGAACGAAAGACGGCACCGAGATCGCCATCACCAATCGCGGCATGCGCCGCGCGCCGGCAGAGATCATGGACCGTCTCTCACGCGGCGAAGCGGTCGATCCCGCGCTCGTCTACTTTCGCACGGCCCCCGTGTTCGAGGCGCCATCCGGCCCGCATGCGTGGCTCAACGAAAGCGTGTTCGTCGCCACCGCCGCGCGCTTCCCCGACAAGGTACAAATCCGCGTGTTCGAGGTGCTCTAACGCTCGCGCCGACACCGTTCCGCCGCCATCCTAAGTTTGCCTCGAAGCGCGCAAACTACATTGGGATTCGGGAGGAGCGAAGATGACGACAGACCGCCGTGCATTCATCGTGACGAGCGCTGCGGCTCTTGCAACGGCAGCGCATGTGCCTGCTCTCGCCCAATCTGGCGACGCCGCATCCCGCAAGGCCAAGATCGACGCCATGCTGCAGAAAGCCGCCGACGCGGGAGACGTGCCTGGCGTCGTCGCCGTCGCCACCGATCGCAATGGCACAATCTATGAAGGCGCCTTCGGCAAGCGCGTTCTGGGGCAACCCGAACCCATGACGGCGGACACCGTCGTGTGGATCGCATCGATGACCAAGGCGGTCACGGGAGCCGCGGCCATGCAGCAGGTGGAGCAGGGCAAGCTCGATCTCGACACTCCCGCGGCCAAAATCGTTCCCGACATCGCCAAGGCGGAAGTGCTGGAGGGCTTCGACAGCAGCGGCCAGCCCCGCACGCGCAGACCCAAGCGCGAGATCACCCTGCGCCATCTGCTCACGCACACGGCCGGCTTCAGCTATGACATCTGGAATGCCGATATCGCCAAGTACATGGAGGCGAAGAAGATCCCTGGCATTATCACCTGCCAGAACGTGGCCCTGACCACGCCGCTGCTGTTCGACCCCGGCGAGAAGTGGGACTACGGCATCAACATCGACTGGGCGGGCAAGATGGTGGAGGCCGTCAGCGGCAAGCGTCTGGGCGCCTACATGGCAGAGAACCTGTTTACGCCGCTCGGCATGACCAGCACCGCTTTCAAGATCACCGCCGACATGCGCGGGCGCCTCGCCAAGATCCACCAGCGCGACGACAAGGATGCGTTCACACCGCTGATGGATCTGGAGATCCCGCAGGACCCAGAATTCGAAATGGGCGGCGGCGGCCTCTACTCGACGGCGGGCGACTACCTCCGGTTCGTGCGCATGATCCTCAACCGCGGCAAGGCCGGCGGCACACAGGTGCTCAAACCGGAAACGGTGGACCTCATGTCAAAGAACAACATGGGCAACATTCGCGTGGGTCTGTTGAAGACGGCAGCGCCGCCGCTGTCGAATGACGCTGAATTCTTTCCCGGCGTCGCCAAGAGCTGGGGTTTGAGCTTCCAGATCAACGAGGAAAAGGCCCCGACCGGACGCCCCGCCGGCGGCCTGATGTGGGCAGGGCTCGCCAACTCCTACTACTGGATCGACCACGCCACCGGCATCGGCGGGGTCTATCTCACGCAAGTCCTCCCCTTCGCTGATAAAAAATCCCTGCCGCTCTACTACGAGTTCGAAAAGGCGTTCTATGCGTAACCGGCCCCGTGCGCCGACGATAACTGCACTGGAATCGACGCGCGGTGGTGTGCCATTGTCATCCTGGAATTTCGCGCGAGCGAGACATCCGGGACCCAGGGCGGCGCATTCTGCCCTGGGTCCCGGCTCTCCGCGCTTTGGCGCTCCGGCCGGGATGACAAACGATGACCGCACCAAAGGGCCCCCGCTTCGATACCCTCAGTCTCCACGCCGGCCAGCAGCCCGATCCGACGACGGGCGCGCGCGCCGTGCCGATCTACCAGACCACGTCCTACGTGTTCGACGACGTCGAGCACGCGGCCGGGCTGTTCAACCTGGAACGCGCCGGACACATATATTCGCGCATCTCCAATCCCACCGTCGCGGTGCTGGAGGAACGCATCTCGGCGCTGGAAGGCGGCGTCGGCGCTGTAGCGACCGCAAGCGGGCAGGCCGCACTGCATCTCGCCATCGCCACGCTGATGGGAGCCGGCGGGCATATCGTGGCGTCGGCCCGCATCTACGGCGGCTCGCACAACATGTTCACGCACACCCTGCCGCGCTTCGGCATCACCACCACGCTGGCCGATCCGCGTGATCCAAAAAGCTTCGACAAGGCCATCACCGACAAGACGCGCCTGGTGTTCGCCGAGACGCTCGGCAACCCGGGCCTGGAGGTGCTCGACATCAAGGCCCTGGCCGATGTCGCGCACAGCCACAAGCTGCCGCTGATGCTCGATTCCACCTTCACCACGCCCTACCTGTGCCGGCCCTTCGAGCACGGCGCCGACATCGTCATGCATTCGGCCACCAAGTTCCTCGGCGGCCACGGCATCGCTATCGGCGGCATCGTTATCGACAGCGGCAAATTCGATTGGGCCGCCTCGGGCAAGTTCCCGACCATGACGGAACCCTACGCCGGCTACCACGGCATCTCCTTCGCCGAGGAGTTCGGCCCGGCCGCTTTCATTAGCCGCGCCCGCGCCGAAGGCTTGCGCGACTTCGGCGCCTGCATGAGCCCGGCCAACGCCTTCTATCTCCTGCAGGGCATCGAGACGCTGCCCGTGCGCATGGCGCGGCATGTTGCCAATGCCGAAGCGGTCGCCAACTTCCTCGAGAAGAACATGCCGCCGTCGCTTGGGTGAAGTATCCGGGCCTCGAAAGCCATCCCGATCATGCGCTCGCCAAGCGGCAATGCCCCAAGGGCGCCGGCGCAATCATGAGCTTCGGCATCAAGGGCGGCCGCAAGGCCGGCGCCAAGCTGATCGAGCGGCTGCGCACGTTCTCGCACCTCGCCAACGTCGGCGATGCCAAGTCGCTGGTGATCCATCCCGCCAGCACCACGCATCAGCAGATGAGCGTGGAGGACTTGGCCAAGGCGGGGGTCGGCGAAGAACTGGTGCGCCTGTCGATCGGCCTGGAAGATGCGCAGGACCTGATCGACGATCTCGGCCAGGCGCTCGCCGCCTCGCAGAAGGCCTAAACGATGCGCGGTCCAACGTCATTCCCGCGAGCGCGAAGCGCGTCAGCGGGAATCCAGATGCGAGCGGCACACCTGGGCCTGGATTCCCGCTCTGCGCTTCGCTTGGCGGGAATGACGAGTTTGGTGAGAGATCCTGCATGGAGCTGACGGTCGACGGGCGCAAGGTCTATGCGGCAACGGGCGGACGGCCATTCGATGCCGCCAAACCGCTGGTCATCTTCATCCACGGCGCCGGGCAGGACCACACCAACTGGCAGCTGCCGGCGCGCTGGTTCGCGTGGAACGGTTATGCCGTGCTCGCACCCGATCTTCCCGGCCACGGCCGGTCCGACGGGCCACCGCTGGAGACCATCCAGGAGATGGCGCAGTGGGTCGGCCGGCTGATGGACGCCGCCAACGTCAAGCGCGCCGGGCTGGTCGGCCACTCCATGGGCGGCGGCATCGCTGTGGAGGCCGCTGCGGCCTTGCCCGATCGCATCTCGCGCGTCGCCCTGCTTGGCACGTCGCTGTCCATGCCGGTCAATGAGGCTTTGCTCACCGCCGCCCGCGATGCCCCCGAGCAAGCGCATCAGATGATCACCGCGTGGTCGCACGGCCCGCGCGCCAAAGTCGGCGGCAACCCGGCTCCCGGCCTGTGGATGTCCGGTGGCACGATGGCGCTGCTCGGGCGCAACCGGCCAGGTACGCTGCATGCTGCCTTCAATGCCTGCAATCTCTGGAAGACGGGGCCCGACGCCGCCCAGCGCGTGCGCTGCCCGGCTCTCGTCATGATCGGCGCCAACGACTCCATGACACCGCTGAAAATCGGCCGCGCCCTTGCCGACAAGATCGCGGGCAGCCGCACCGTCGTCATTCCCAACAGCGGCCACATGATGATGGCGGAGGCGCCCGACGCCGTGCTCGACGCGCTGATCGAATTCTTCGCGCACGTCGAAGCCGGCTAGCCCAAGGGAACGCTCATGAACCTCACCGAGTATGCGGCCTACGATGCCCTGGGCCTGGCGGAGCTGGTGACCAGGAAGCAGGTGACGCCGAAAGAGCTGGCGCTGACGGCCGCCAAGGCCATCGAAACAGCCAACCCCGCCGTCAACGCCGTGGTCGAGACCTATCCCGACCGCATCGAGGCACTCGACGAAAACACGCTCGGGACAGGCCCGTTCCGTGGCGTGCCACTTCTAATCAAGGATGTGTTCGGCCACGAGAAGGGCCGCAAGATCGAGTTCGGCAGCCGGTTGTGCAAAGGCATGGTGGTCGAAGCCGGCACGTATCTCGTCGATCTGCTCAAGGCGTCCGGCGTCAACATCATGGGCCGCTCGGCCGCGCCGGAATACTCGATGTCGGCCTCGACCGAGAGCGCGATGTTCGGCAACACGTCCAACCCCTGGAAGAAAGGTTATTCGGCGGGCGGCTCCTCCGGCGGCGCACAGGCGGCCGTCACCTCCGGCATGGTGCCGATCGCGCACGGATCGGATATCGGCGGTTCGATCCGCATTCCGGCCAGCCTGTGCGGCGGCGTCGGCCTCAAACCGTCGCGCGGGCGCATCTCCATCGGTCCGGTGGTCGACGAAGGCGGCTTCGGTTACTCGATGAATTTCATCCAGGCCAAAACCGTACGCGATGCCGCGGCCATGCTCGACTGCCTGGCGCACCCACAGCCGGGCGATCCCTTCATCATTCCGAAGCCTGCCGAGCCTTATACGCAGGTCGCCGCCAAACCTGCACCCAAGCTCCGGATCGGACTCGTGCTCAACGAAATCGTCGGCGTGAAGGTCGATCCCGAAGTGGCGAAGGCGGTCGAAGCGGCGGGCAAGGCGCTCGCCGCCATGGGCCACACGGTGGAGCCCGCAAGCGCCGACATGGGCGGCGAAGGCACTCTGAAGGCAATGGAGGATCTCTTCTTCTTCGCCTTCGACTCGCGTCTCGACGGTTACGCCAGGCGCGCCGGCACCAAGCCCGGCCCTGATACACTCGAGCCGGTGATCTGGTCGCTCTATCAGCAGGCGAAGGAAATCACGCCGGCGCGCTTCATGGCCTCATGGGCTGCCGCCAACACCGCACGCCGCAAGCTTGGCGCGTTCTACACCAAGTACGACATCTGGCTCTCACCGACCACGTCGCGGCCGTCCGAGCCGTGGGGCAACTACAATCTCTCCAAGCCAGGGGTGACGGCGGAGAACAATGCGCAGGAGCTGTTCAAGATACCTTGCCAGTACACCATCCCGCACAACATCATGGGCACGCCGGCCATGTCGCTGCCGCTGGCTATGCACTCTTCGGGCGTGCCGATCGGGGTGCAGATCGCCGGCCGTCCGGCCGACGAGCATCTGCTCCTGCAGCTTGCGGCTGCGCTGGAGCAGGCGATGCCGTGGCGCGACCGCGTGCCGCCGCTGCATGTCTCAAAGCTCTGAGCGTGGAAACCTGTCAGGCCGCGAGGGGCTGCCGCTGGGCCGGCACCGCCGCAGGCTCGCGTACGAGCTGCCGCAGAGGCTCGAACGTCGGCGCAACGACAAGACTGGTGACCTTGGCGCATTCGGCAAGCATGCGATTGAAAGCATGCTCGGCGGCATCGATCTGCATCGCGGCGTCGGCCTGCATGGACCGCAGATCCGGGGCGCGAACGAGTTCCACCAGCGAAACATCCATGATCTTCTGCCAGTCACGACCAGGCTCGAGCTCGCTGGCCGGAGGCGAAGGCATGACCACGTCGCGGCGGTCTTTGCGCGCCTGATCCAAGCGCAGCAGCAGCGCGAACGCAGCGAAGCCGGCGACAACGGCCATCCAGCCCGCGATCTCCGCCGGTATCGACTCCAGGATTTGCGCGATCAGTTGCACGTCGAAGCCGTATGGTGAAACGAAACCTAATTTCTCATGATCAATCCTTGTGCTGCGCTAAAGAAATTACCAAATACTTAATGCGCTATACTTAACAAGGAGATGTGGCGCTCTTGATACGTAACTACTCACACGCACAGCCCGCTCCAGCTCCTTGGTGCCGAGCGCGAAGTGTAGGGGCATCCAATCATTCACGGACGTTCTGAATTGGCGACGCGCCTGTCAGGCCAGCCCGGCCAGGCGGCGCACGTCGGCGACGGATGCGCCCCGCTCCCGCAAGGCGCGCAGGCTCGTGTCTTTGGCGCTCTTAGCCAGCTTGCGCCCGGTCTCGTCCATGATCAGCCGATGGTGGCGATAGATCGGTTCGGGCAGGTCGAGCAGCACCTGCAGCAGCCGGTGCAGGTCGGTCGCCGCATAAAGGTCGCGCCCGCGCGTGACGTGCGTGACGCCCTGCCACGCATCGTCGACAACGACAGCCAGATGATAGCTGGTGGCCACGTCCTTCCGGACGATCACGGCATCACCCCATCGCTCGGGGTGCGCCTCGACAGTCTGCCGCGTCCCATCGCCGGTCACCTCGACAAACGTCAGCGGCGCGCCGCGCAACTTTTCTGTCCCAAGTTTCAGCGCTGCTGCCATGTCGATACGCAGCGCCGGGGACTCACCAGCCGCTCGCTTCTCCGCGATCTCCACTGGCGCACGCCCCTTCCACAGCCCGGGATAGAGCGGCGCACCGTCGGGATCGGACGCGCCATCCGTGACCGCGACCTCGATCTGCGATCGGGTGGCGAAGCACGGATAGAGCAGTCCCAAGGATGCGAGACGCCCCGCCGCCGCGCGATAAGCATCCATGCGCTGCGACTGGAACAGCACCGGTTCTTCCCACCCGAGCCCCAGCCAGCGCAGGTCTTCGAAGATCCCGGCCACAAATTCCGGCCGCGTGCGGCCGATGTCGATATCTTCGATCCGCAACAGGAACCGGCCGCCGGCCGCCTTAGCCTGTTCGTAGCCATCGAGCGCAGACAACGCGTGGCCGAGATGAAGCTCGCCGTTGGGACTGGGCGCAAAACGGAAGACCGGCCTGTCATCTGGTGTATGTTGCAATTTCTTCCCGGCCTTGTGTCGCGATCTGCGCAGCGGATACACCTAGACTGCCGGCGGCCAACGCCACCAGCAGCGAAAATCGAATGAGCGCATGTCGCATGACACAACCCCGCATTGATCGACCGCGGTCTCAGTCTACCGCTCGGGTACGGGCGTCGGAAACGCCTGGACCGGCACGACCGGGCAAAAGATCGCGCGTCGCGGCAATGCCCAGGATCATTGCGACCGACGACGATGTCCGCGAGGGCGTGCGCGCACTCAGGCGCAAATGTGCCATCATGCGCCACGTGCACGATACCGCGGGCCACCCACCGCTGCGGCGGCGCCCGGCGGGGTTCGAGGGCCTCGCCCGCATCATCGTCGGCCAGCAGGTCTCGGTTGCCAGCGCGACCGCGATCTGGACGCGCACGGCCGAAGTGTGCCGCCCGTTCGAGCCGGGCGTGGTGCTCGCTCTCACCGATCAGCAGTTCGCGGCGGCGGGACTTTCCCGGCCCAAGATTCGCACCCTGCGCGCCATCGCCGACGCCTGCACCAACGGTCTCGACCTGGCCGGCCTGGATGGCGCCAGCGAGGAGCAGGTGCACGCCGCGCTGACCGAAGTGGTCGGCATCGGTCCCTGGACCGCGGATGTCTACATCATGTTCTGCCTCGGCCGTGCCGATGGCTGGGCACCCGGCGACCTCGCGCTGCAGATCGCGGCGCAAAAGGCGATGGGCTTGGACGAACGGCCTGGCGCCGATATGCTCAAGGAGATCGGCGAGCGCTGGCGCCCCTGGCGCGGCGTGGCGGCGCGACTGCTATGGGCCTATTACGCGGTGCTCAAACAGCAAGGCTCGGCGGTGCCGGTGTAAATGAAACAGCTCGACGGACCACGCCTGGAACCACGCGGCATTGCACCCACGTCCCTGGTGGTGCTGTTGCATGGCTATGGCGCCAACGGCGACGACCTGATTGCGCTCGGCGACGACTGGCGGCGCTGGCTGCCGGAGACTGTTTTCGTTGCGCCCAACGCGCCGGAGGCCATCCCCGGCATGGACGGCGGCCTGCAATGGTTTGCGCTGACGATGCGCGATCCCAGCGAATACTGGCTCGGCGTGGTGTCGGCGCAGCCGGCCGTCGATCGCTTTATCGATGATGAACTCGCGCGCTATCGGCTTGCCGCCGACCGCCTCGTGCTCGTCGGTTTCAGCCAGGGCACCATGATGGCCTTGCATGTGGGCCTCAGACGTGCGGCCGCGCCGGCCGGCATCGTCGGCTACTCGGGCCTTCTGGCCGGTCCAGAGCATTTGGGGGAGATTACCGCGCGGCCTCCGATCCTGCTGATCCACGGCGAGGCCGACGACCTGATCCCGGTCGCAGCTCTGCACATCGCGCGCGAGCAACTGGCTGGAAATGATCTGCTGGTGGAGTGGCATGTACGGCCCGGGGTGGGCCACGGCATCGACCCCGAGGGCCAGATGATGGCCGGACATTTTATCGCGTCCTCGATGAAGGGCGTACAACGCCCTTAACGCATCGGAAATTCCCTTGCATACCCGGCATCTAGCCTCGGCTTCACATCCCGGACACACGCGGCTAGTATGTGGCCGCTTCGAACAGGTGCGGAGTTCGATTTGTTTTGGTGAGATGAACAGAACAGAGTTGTGAACGCCTACGCAGCCACGCCAGAGACCTTTCCGGCGCTCGTCCTGAACGCCGACTTCCGGCCGCTCAGCTACTACCCGCTGTCGCTGTGGAGCTGGCAAGAGTTGGTCAAGGCGGTATTTCTGGAGCGGGTCAACATCGTCTCCGAATACGATCGGCTGGTGCGCAGCCCGTCCTTTGAGATGCGCCTGCCGAGCGTGGTGTCACTCAAAACCTACGTCAAACCAGCGCTCTATCCTGCATTCACGCGCTTCAACGTATTCCTGCGTGACCGCTTCATGTGCCAGTATTGCGGTGACAAGCACGACCTGACCTTCGATCACCTGATCCCGCGCTCGCGCGGCGGACAGACACGGTGGGATAATGTGGTCGCGGCATGCGCACCCTGCAATCTGTTGAAGGGCGGCGACCTGCCCGAGCAGAACGGCATGCGGCCGAGGCAGCTGCCGTACCGGCCGACGGTATTCGAGTTGCATCGCAATGGACGGTTGTTCCCGCCCAACTACTTGCACCAGAGCTGGCTCGACTACCTCTACTGGGATACCGAGCTCGAGCCGTAGGCAAGACTGTCCCGGATTACGGACGACCGCCGATCAGCACATGATGATGATCCATTGCGTTCGGTCACACCGACGCGCGCCGGGAGCGTGCCGCCGCCTTAAGCTGCTCTGCGCTGCTGCGGAGCGCACAAAGCCTGGGCAATGCGATCGACCGCGATGCTCCAATCAGCGTCATCTGCGCCGGCTAAGCCGAACGCCTTGAGCGCCGTGGTTGGACTGCCGCCGTCGCGAAAAATGCGGGCGCAGGCCTGCCGCGCGTAGCCGAGCGCCTGCTCCCACTGCACGGAATTGAGGTGGCGGGGGAACATCCTGTTAGCTTCTCCGTTTGTTGTGTTGCCCGAGGTCACGCACTCTGCTGAACAAGGGTGGCAGGCGCATCCAACATTGTGGCTCCGCGACGCAAAACCTTGTTACGTGAAGCCGCTTTTGACATGCCTGTCGTATGCTGGATGCGCCTGCCTCTCGGACGGCCGCTGTCACGGCCATCCAACTCTCTACTTAAGGCGTCCCTCCCGACTTGGGACCATTTCGGCTTGGGTCTGCGCGGGAAGCGAACTCAACACCCGCCCGACCACTTCACTCAATGAACGCCACGTAGGCTCTTTTGACTCGACCATGTAACTCGCTCTGCTTTGCCTTCGGCGAGGATGGCGAGCCGCTGGGCGATACGCAGACCTTTTCTCGCTTCAGCCGCTCGCCGTAACTCTGTCATCGCCAAGGCGAGAACTTCTCGGGGGGATTGACGCGACGCATACTCAGGCAACACAAACGCGGAACGCGTACTCAACGGACGCAACTGACAGGGGACGCCACTCACACGAACGCCACTCACATGCACGCCACGCACTGGAACACTTTTCTGAACGCTACTCACTGGAACGCTACCTCTGGAACGCGAATCACTCGACAAAGGAAAAACGCGCGAACGATGGTTTCATTCAACTCGTACTTGTGGATAAGTTCACGCTTTACGCCACTTACGCAACTCGAAGCTTTGTACCGCACTGAACGCCCTTTGTTAACCACTTGTTCGCTTTGCGTTCCGAACAAGACCCAATATACCCCCCGCTTTGTGTCTCAGATATGGCACACTCAACCTCAAAAATGGCCATCCCGGACAATTAGATTGACAGATGTAAGGCAGCGACAGGCGCAATCTTGGCCATGAAATCGGCCGTAGGTTTTTTCCGCAGGCAAAACAATGCCGTTGGCGTTCCTGACCAGTGGTCCCACCCACGCAGCCTTTCATTTCCTGTGCGCGCATGGGGCAGGTGCCGGCATGGAAACCCCCTTCATGGAGGCCGTCGCCGGTATTTTGGCCGAACGAGACATTGCCACGCTGCGCTTCGAGTTCGGCTATATGGCTGCGCGGCGCCAAGGCGGCTCCCGGAAGCCCCCACCGAAGGCCGAGCGGCTCATGGACGAGTATCGCGCGGCCGTCGCGGGGGCGCCCAAGGGAGCGCCGCTGCTGATTGGCGGCAAATCCATGGGCGGCCGGGTGGCAAGCCTCGTGGCTGACGAACTGTATGACCTGGGGCGCATCGCCGGTCTCATCTGCCTCGGCTACCCGTTTCATCCGCCCAAGAATCCCGATCAGCTGCGCACGGCGCATCTGTTTGGGATGAGATGCCCAGCCCTCATCGTTCAGGGCGATCGCGATCCGTTCGGCTCTCGCGGCGAGGTCGAGGCCATGTCGCTCTCGAGGTCAATCCGCCTTCACTGGGCGAGCGATGGCGACCACGATCTTGGCCCCCGCGGCAGTTCCGGTTTCACACGCAAAGGCAATCTGGCCGCCGCGGCCGACGCGATCACTGCTTTCGCTGCTGGCTTATCGCGGCAAACAGATTGAACAGGCGCTGACGCCTGCTCCCTGTAATCGATGTCATGCCCTCGCGGCGGCCGCTGGCGGCTCCGGCAACCGCTGCGGCAGCATGATCACCGCACTCAGGATGATCGCGGCCGATAGCGCAAGGATGCGAAACAGCGCGTCGAAACCCCAGTTCTCGTAAACGAATGCGATCAGAGGCAGGGCGGCTGCCAGCGCGGTGAAACTCACGACATACCGCACGCCATAGATGCGCGCCCGCCACTCGCCTTCCGCCATGCGTCCAACCATGTAGTCGTTGATGGGGATTTGCCCGAACGCTGCCAGCATGAAGGCCATGGCACAGGCCAGGGCCGCCCAGTCCGCGAGACCTGGCATGATCGCAAAGAACACGACCTGAATTGCTGCCGCCCCGATGAACACGGTACGTGGCCCGACGCGGTCGAGCAAACGCCCCACGATCAGCTGCCCGATCGAGGCCAAGGCAAACACTACAAAGGCCAGCTGTCCGACTGCCGTCGCCGAAACCGCTATGCCGCCGAGGCGCTCTGCGAACACCTTGGGCAGTGCGAACGTGGTCGACTGGAACACCACGCTCGAAACGGCCGTTGTCAGGAACACGATCACCGTCACCCGCAGCAGCAGTGCCTTGAAGTCGGCAGGGAGTGTTTTGGCCGCTGCCTTGGCACGCGCAGGCGGCTTGGGAGCAGTTATTTCCGGCCACATCAAAACCGTATAGGCGATACCGATCAGAATAGAGATGACGCCCGGTACAATGAATGCGATGCGCCAGCCCCCGTGGTCGATGAAGTAGCCGGTGAGCAGCGCCGCGCTCGCCACGCCCAGGTTGCCGAACACGCCGTTGACGGCGATGCGCATACCCGTGTTCTTCCACTTCTCGACCACGATGGCGAGACCGACCGGGTGATAGATCGCGGCAAACACGCCGACGATGAACAGGCCGATCCCGATCTCCAACGGCGTCCGCGCAAAGGCCGTGGCAATCGAGGCGAACCCTATCCCCACGAAGAACACGCTCATCATGCCCTCGCGGCTCCATTTGTCCGCGAGCCAGCCCGCCGGCAGGGCGAATACCCCGAACGCGAAGAATCCGGGCGTCGCATATTTCAGAAGATCGGCATAGCCGAGCCCCCACTCCCGGTGCAGGGCCAGCGCCGCCACGGTGGCGAAGATCAGCGTGAACAGATGATCCAGGAAATGCCCGAGGTTGAGCAGCAGGAAGTGCAGGCGCTCGCGCATGAAACTCTCCTCGGCCGGACGTTGACCGCCCGTGTGTGCCCTGCAAACTACCGCTTTTGCTGCGCCCGGCAAACCAGGCGCGCGGCATAGCTGGATTGATGCACCGGTCGCATGATCCAGCCGCAATGTGCTAGGAAACATTGAAACAGGCGCACACGAAAGCGCGTCGGCAAGGGAAGGAAAACGCACATGACCGCTGGCGCCATCGAGCGGTTGGGCGAGCTGGCCAACCAAGACACCTGGCTCGTGCACCGCGGACGATTTCTCGACGTCACGTTCCTAATCGAGGTAGGGCCCGCGCCATACCTCATTCGCATCCACCGTGGCCGCATCGAGAGCATCGACAGGGGCCCGCTCGTCCTGCCGCGCTGGACGTTCGCACTGCGCGCTTCCGAGGAAGCCTGGTCGACATTCTGGGCGGCCGTGCCGCCGCCAGGCTTCCACGACCTCATCGCCATGCTGAAAGTACGCGCTCTGCGGATCGAAGGTGACCAGCATCCCTTCATGGCCAATCTGCGCTATTTCAAGGACCTGCTGGCGTTGCCGAGGGCCAGATCGGAGGGTGCCCGATGAGTTCCAACAGCAAAGCCGACTTCGAGCCTGTCGTCGGTCGCTACCTGCGGCTTGCCATCGGCGGCAAGCCGCATCGGCTCTATGTCGAGGAAGCCGGAAAGGGAATTCCCCTTCTGTGCTTGCACACCGCGGGCGCCGACAGCCGCCAATACCGGGCGCTCTTCAACGACCGCGAGGTTCTCGAGCGCTTCCGCGTCATTGCCTTCGACCTCCCCTGGCACGGCAAGTCCTCGCCACCCGCGGGCTGGCAGAAAAGCGAATACAAATTGACGTGGCGCGCCTACGTCGATGCCATCATGGCTGTGGTCGATGCGCTTGGCCTCGACAGGCCGGTGGTGATCGGTTGCTCCATCGGCGGACGTGTCGTGCTGCACCTGGCGCTGGAGCACGCCAAGCGGTTCCGCGCGTTGATCGGCCTGGAATTCAGGCGCCCACGCCGACCCTTACTACGATCTTGGCTGGCTGCATCGCCCCGACGTGCACGGAGGAGAGGTCTGCGGTGGTCTGGTGTCGGGCCTCATCGCGCCGACCGCGCCCGAGGCCGACCGCTGGGAGACGATCTGGCACTACATGCAGGGCGGCCCCGGCGTTTTCAAGGGCGACCTGCACTACTACACCTCGGACGGCGACGTCCGCGAGCGCGTTGCAGCCATCAATACCGGCGACTGCCCGCTCTACTTCCTGACCGGCGAGTACGACTACTCCTGCACACCCGCCGACACGCGCGATCTGGCCGGCCGCATCAAGGGTGCGCACGTCACTATCATGGAAGGCCTAGGCCACTTCCCCGTCAGCGAGGACCCACCGCGCTTCCTCGGCCATCTGCGACCCGTGCTGGGACGGATCCTGGCGCGCGACGCATAGTCCTGACCGCTCACGCGGCGCGACGTTCGCGCTTGGGTTCCTGATCGGTCGCCGCCGGTTTCTGCTCGGTAACCGTGATGTAGTCCCGCGCCGGAGCCGCTGTCTTGCCTCCCCATGCGGCGTTGAAGCCGGGAGGCGCAAGTGCGCCGAAGGCCGCCGTCAGACGCTGCACGCCCTCGCTGTAGTCGTGCGCTGCAGTCTGCCAGAACTGCAGTTGCTCCCGCGCCAGGTCCTGCGGGGTCTTGCACTGGCTGACACGCGCCGGAAAGTCCATCCACGCGCGCGCCCGGCGTGTCATGAATCCCATGACCTCCAGGTTCCAGCGGCCGACACCTTTCAGCGCCGGCTCATATCCCTTGGCAAGAACATCGAGCCCGCTGCAGTAGGTCTGGCTCAAATTGACAAACGGACCCGCCTTGGGGTCGCTACGCTCACTCCCGCTCATACACCCTCTCCGATGTTCCTACCCTGAACCGCGCTTCCGGAGACGAGGCCGCATCCCGGGAACGCAACCGGAAAAATATACTTAATGGGTCCCATCGGCAACACCGCCTAGGCACCTTTCAGAGAATTGCGCCCAACATTTGGGCATTTCAGCAATCCCAGGATGCACCGAAGGAGAACGGTACACGCTCGAATATATGCTTGGTGCACGGGTGGGAATGCAATACAGAGGTTCGGGCGGGTTTTCTCATATTCATCTCACGTTTTGTTGGACGAGTGCTTTCGTGCCGCGTTCTGGCTCATATTTGATGTTGCGCCATACTTTATTGGCGCT
Source organism: uncultured Alphaproteobacteria bacterium (assembly GCA_963814055.1). Lineage (GTDB taxonomy): Bacteria > Pseudomonadota > Alphaproteobacteria > Rhizobiales > Hyphomicrobiaceae > AWTP1-13. The sequence continues at coordinate 104,194 of CAWFBJ010000026.1, read as the reverse complement.
GGCCGCTGCCTCTGGAATTGTGTGGCTGAGCATGAATGCTGCAGCCGGGCCACCCGAACAGCCGATCCGCCAGAACTTCGAGATGTGGACGGGCGCCGAAGTTTTCCACCACGTCTGGTCCCTGTATGCGGGAGCCACGTACGCGCCCTTCGGCAGCGTCCGTACTGACGGGTTCCGCGTGCGCGCCGTGGCAGGCTATGGCGCCTACAGCTACACAAGTCCGCGCTGGACCGGTGCCAACACCCAAGTACTCGAGTTTCACGGCTCGACCTCCTTCGCCGACCTGCTCGCGGGCTACCACAAGCAACTGGGCTCGGTTACCATCAAATTCCTGGCTGGCCTCACCGTCGCCGACCAAATTGTCGATGATCCGGAAGCAGACGCCGGCACCCGAACCGGTGCCAAGGCCGTGCTTGAGACGTGGTGGAACATCACAGACCGTGCTTGGACTTCCGTGGACCTGTCCTGGAGCACAGTGCACGACATATATGGCGCGCGGGCCCGGCTCGGCTGGCGCTTGTGGCCGGCGCTCTCTCTCGGTGTCGAGGGCGGCGCCACGGGCAGCTGGGATTACGACACTGCACGAATTGGCGGCTTTGTGCGCTACGAGTGGGCCAATGGCGAAGCGTCGTTATCGGGCGGGCTTACCGGCGACGGCCCCGGCAGTGGCTGGGTGGACGTGCATGGTCCTTTTGCGACGTTCAATGTGCTGACCCGATTCTGAGTGTCCGACGGACATTGCATTGTCCAGTCGCGCCGGGGCCGGTTTGTGCTATGCTGCTATCGGTAGCAAACAACAACCGTCCGAAACAGCGAGGAATGCCATGAAAAGCATTCTTCTTCCGATCGATCAAAGCGAGCAAACTCCCGCAGTCCTGGAAACTGCGCGGCTGCTGGCAAGCCTGTTCGAAGCAACTATTGAAGGCGTTGCTCTGCGCCCGGCGTTCGCGGAGATCGTGGCGCCGGACCCCATCGTCGCCGTCACAATTCCGCCTGCCGACTGGAACGAGACGGAGTTTTGCCGCACCGTGCGCCAGACCTTCGATGCGTACGCTGCCAGATATTCTTCTGACGCAAACAAGGGCGCCCGTTTCCGCTGGCGCGGCGGCTCGGCGATCGAGGACGGTGCGCTTGGAAGCCTGGGCCGCGTCCATGATGTAACGGTGCTCGGCCGGCCTGGCGGCCGTGGCGCGCGCATGACCGCGTTGGAAGCCTCGCTCTTCGACAGTGGTAGACCTGTGCTGATGGCCCCGCCTGTCGCACCCAAGACCTTCGGCGAAACGGTGCTGATTCACTGGAACGCCAGCACCGAGACCGCGCGCTGCATCCTGTTTGCCATGCCGCTATTGAAGAAGGCCAAACGGGTATCTCTGATCGCCGTCGAAGGCGCGATCGCACCCGGGCCAAGTGTCAAGGATGCAGTCGGCTACTTGGCCGCCCATGGCATCGATGCCACTGACAAGACCGTTGCAGGACGCACTTCACGTCCGGGCGAAGCCATCCTCGCCGAAGCCAAATCGATCGGCGCCGATCTGCTGATCAAGGGCGCCTATACGCAGAGCCGTTTGCGGCAGATGATCTTCGGCGGCGCTACCAGCCACATCCTGTCGGCAGCCGAACTGCCGGTGTTCTTCGCGCATTAGATTCCGTCCCCGATCAGGCAACTCCAGCCGATGCAGCGCCGACGCGTTCCTCGCGAAGACTGCGTACGCCCCAAAAAATGGAAAGGCCGAGGAGGGCCGCGGTAATGGCCACCGCGAAAGAGGCGATGTAGCTCCCGGTCCATTCGTAGAGCAGGCCCGAACTCCAGGAGCCGAGGCTCGCGCCCAATCCCATGGCCAGCGACAATGTTCCATAAATAGTGCCGACGCCGCCGCCGGGAAACAGCCGCGCGACAAGCGCGATGATGATGGGCCCGCGCGCCCCTTGCATCAGCCCGAAGAACAACACGAACGCATACACCAGCACAAGCGACGGCCAGACGGAAATGAGCATCAGTGCGGCTATGCCAACGACCGTCGAAATGTATGAAAAGGTGGCCGTGCGCAGGCGGCCGAACCGGTCCGACAGCCATCCTACCGACAGGATGCCGAACACCGACAGCATGCCCGTGAAGCCGAACATGGTGGCTGCGACGAGCGGATTGAAACCTTCTTCGATCAGGTACGCGACCGAGTGCGGCAGGACGCTGTAGGCCGCAACCGAGGTGAAGAGATAGGCCGCAAACAACCCCCAGAAAGCCCCGGTGCGGATCGCCGTGGAAACCGTCCACGGCCCTGCGGCGGCAGCGCCGGACCGAGCACGCAACTCCTGCCACTCCGGCGAGCCGGCCGTGATGCGCTTGAGCGGCGCCAGCAGGATGAGCGGCAGCAGGATGAGCACGCCGATCCCCAGGAGACGATGTGCCGTGCGCCAGTCGGTATTGGCCAGCATGAACTGCGTCAGCGGCGGCAGGATCAGCATGCCGGCGCCGATCGCGGCGTAGGGAATTGATACGATTGTGCCGATGCGGCTTGTGAACCAGCGAGACAGAAGCGCCGAGGCCGCGATCATCCCCAGCGATGCCGAGCCCAGTCCGCCGAGCACGCCCACGCAGAGCAGATATTGCCAAAGCTCAGCCGCCGAGCCCGCCAGCACATACCCCAAACCAAGGCTCGCCAGCCCGAACCCGTAGGTGGCGCGCGCGCCGAAACGATCTATGAGCTGGCCCGCAAACGGCGCAAAGGCCCCATACGCCAGCATGAAAACCGAGTAGGTAAGCGTGATCTCGGTACGGGACAGGCGCAGCCCCTGCTGCACGGGCAGCAGAAATACGGCAAAGGTCTCGGTCACGCCGCGCGCGACCATATTCATCACGAACGTGAGGGCGAGCAGTGTGGCCAGGAAGCGGCGCGCCGCTTGTTCCTCCGTCTCGATCACGCCCGTATCTCGCTCGCTGCTTCGCGGTCAAATCCGCCGGAATTTCGCCATCGCCTCGCGAAACGACAGCCCCTTGGACAGTTCGGCAGCGGCCTGTTCGTCGTCTGCGGCATAGCGCCGGGCCAGTTCAGCCACGTTCGCTGCGTGCTCTGAGGGGATGCACACGACGCCCGAACCGTCCGCGACGATCACATCGCCCGGCCGCACCCGCACACCGCCGCAGGCGACCGTCTCATTGATGGCGGTAATCGCCAGCCGGGTCCGTCCGGTCAGAGGCGTCATGTGCCGGGTAAACACCGGAAATTTGTGCTCGATCATCTCTTCCTGATCGCGCACGCCCCCATCTGCCACCAATCCGCCCACGCCCTTGACCTTGGCGGCAAGGGTTGCCAGCCCGCCGAACGTCGAGACGCACTGGCCGCCGTTGTCGATGACCAGAATATCGCCGGGTCCAGCGGCGTCGATCATGTCGCCGACCTTGAAGTCTTCCGACGTGAAGTCGCCGCGCCGGCCCGTGATCTCCCGGATCGTGACGGCGCGGCCAACGCAGCGCGTTCCCGGCACCACTTGAGTGAGGCCCAGCATCACGCCTTCAAACCCGACATCGTCGAGTGCATTGGCGATGGTTGGCGTAGCCAGAGCGGCGAACTTCGTCAGGATCTCATCGGAAACGCTCATGCTATCCTCGGCTATGGCGGAGAGCGCGGACTTGCGGTGCACGCCAGAAGTCGTATCGTCCCCCGGCTTCGTTCACAACCGGACCATGAGTGGAGCGATGCAGGACAGACCGTCGATCTCGGCATGCTTGTTGGTGGCCGTGCTGACCGCAACGTGCGTTCCCATTGCACCCGCAAATGCGGCAACCTGCGCGGATCGTACGGTTCAGGCGCGCGGCGAGCCGTCACGCTTCGAGGCGCTGGCGAAGGCCCAGGCGCGCGGCAACTGGAGAGCCCAGGTGCGCGCGATGCCGGCGCTCGGCCCGCTCTATACCAACTGGAGCATCGCGCTGGATGCAGACTACAGGTGTTCGGAAGACAAGACCGGATACACATGCGCGGCCGTGGCGCGTCCCTGCCGCAAGTAGCGGTGGCACAGAGTTAAACGTTCGTTTCCGGCTTCGCTAAAATTCGCAGGAAATTCCCAGTACATTTGTTACTCAATATCGCGTTAATCAATGCAATATCAGCTCAGTCCGAGCATCATCCCTTCACAGACGCTCGGGGAGAAGGCGTGTGGCGCTGGGGGATCTCAGTGGGCGCCACCCGCTGTCTTCGGCCGTTGGTCTGCACGGAACAACGACGGCAGGAAACTATGGGACACGCCGATCAGGAACAGCAGTTGCTGCGTAAGCTTTGCGTTTCGCTGGCAGACGACGCACGAGGGTTCACGGCGGAGTCCGCCGGGGCTTCGGGCGTGCTGATCCTCAACAACGGCCATTACCGCGGCGTATGGCACTGGATGGACGGAAACTACGCCTTCACGCCCGGTGGATACGGAAACTCGACCCATGCCGCGCCAACCCCGCAGGACGCGGTCAGCTTCACGCTCAACCACGTCTGCAGGCAATGAGGCTGCTCAGCAACCCAAGGCCACGCCTCAGAACAAGCCTTCGATCTGTCCTCGCTCGTTGAGGAAGATCTTCTCCGACGACGGGACTTTGGGCAGGCCCGGCATGGTCATGATCTCACCGCAGATGGCCACGACGAAGCCGGCGCCCGCCGACAACCTGACCTCGCGCACCGGCACGACATGGCCTGTCGGCGCGCCGCGCAGGTTCGGGTCGGTCGAGAACGAATACTGCGTCTTGGCCATGCAGACCGGCAGATTGCCGTAGCCGGCGTCTTGCCAGGCCTTGAGCTGGTCACGCACCGACTTGTCGGCGATCGCCTCCGAGCCGCGGTATATCTTCTGCACGATGGTGTTGATCTTGTCGAACAGCGGCATCTCGTCGGGATAGAGCGGCTGGAACTTGGAGGCGCCGGACTCGGCGAGCTCCACGACTTTGCGCGACAGTTCCTCGACGCCGGCTGACCCCTGCGCCCAGTGCTTGCAGAGGATGGCCTCGGCCCCTTGACCCTTTACGTACTCCTTCATCGCCGCAATCTCGGCATCCGTGTCGGAGATGAAGTGATTCATGGCAACCACGACCGGCACACCGAACGACTTCACGTTCTCGATGTGGCGGCCCAGGTTGGCGCAGCCCTTCTTGACCGCGTCGACGTTCTCCTTGCCGAGGTCTTCCTTCTTGACGCCGCCGTTCATCTTCATGGCGCGCACGGTGGCGACGATGACGGCCGCAGCCGGCTTCAGGCCCGCCTTGCGGCACTTGATGTCGAAGAACTTCTCGGCGCCGAGATCCGCGCCGAAGCCGGCCTCGGTGACGACGTAGTCGGCGAGCTTCAGCGCCGTCGTGGTGGCGACCACTGAGTTGCAGCCATGCGCGATATTGGCGAAGGGACCGCCGTGCACGAAGGCCGGGTTGTTCTCCAGCGTCTGCACGAGGTTGGGCTGCATAGCATCCTTGAGCACGACGGCCATCGCCCCGTCGGCCTTGAGGTCTCGGGCGAAAACCGGACTCTTGTCGCGGCGGTAGGCAACAATTATGTCGCCGATGCGCTTCTGCAGGTCCTTGAGATCGGTGGCGAGGCAGAGAATCGCCATGACCTCGGAGGCAACCGTGATGTCGAAGCCGGCTTCACGCGGATAGCCGTTGGCGACGCCGCCGAGCGAGCACACGATCTCGCGCAGCGCGCGGTCGTTCATGTCCATGACCCGGCGCCAAGCGACGCGGCGCGTGTCGATGGCGAGCTCGTTGCCCCAGTAGATGTGATTGTCGATCAGCGCCGAGAGCAGGTTGTGCGCGGTAGTGATGGCGTGGAAGTCACCCGTGAAGTGGAGGTTCATGTCCTCCATCGGCACGACCTGCGCGTATCCGCCGCCCGCTGCGCCGCCCTTCATGCCGAAGTTTGGGCCGAGAGAGGCCTCCCGAATGCAAACGATCGCCTTCTTTCCGATGCGGTTCAGACCGTCGCCGAGGCCGACCGTCGTGGTCGTCTTGCCTTCGCCGGCGGGCGTCGGATTGATCGCCGTGACCAGGATCAGTTTGCCGTCCTTGCCGCTCTTTTTCGAGGCGATGAAGTCCGCCGAGATCTTCGCCTTGTCGTGGCCGTAGGGCAGCAGATGCTCGGACGGGATGCCGAGCTTGGCGCCGATCTCCTGTATCGGTTTCTTTTTCGCTTCGCGCGCAACCTCGATATCGGACTTCACAGCCATGGTCTTCCCTCCTGCGCACTCGCGCGAGATCTTGAGAATTAAGTGGTGGCTTTCGGCGCTGCGGGTTTCTCGAAACTGTCGCCCGCGTTGACGCCAGCCAACTTTGCCCACTCACCGCCGGCGACCTTCTTGCCGTCGCCACCGCGCACGCGCTTGGCGAGAATGGCGCCGTCACCCGCAGCGATCATTATCCCCTGCCCGTCGACCGCGAGTACCTCGCCCGGTGCGCCACTGCCTGAAACCCTGGTGCTGTCGAAGAGATCAACCTTCTGGCCCTTGATCGTGCTCCAGGCACCGGGTGCGGGGTTGGCGGCGCGGATCAGGTTGTAGATCTCGGCGACAGGCTTGGCCCAATCGATTTCCGCGACATTCTTCTTGAACCAGCTTTCATAGGTCTTCTTCGAGTGGTCTTGTGGAACCTTCGGTGCCTTGCCGGCGCGAACGAGGTCGATGCTTTCCATCATTGCCTCGACACCGAGCGGAAACAGTTTCTTGAAGTAGACGTCACCCAGCGTCTCGTCCGGGCCGATGTCGACCGTCTTCTGCAGCAGTATTGGACCCTCATCGAGACCTTCATCCGGCCAGAAGATCGACAGGCCCGTCTGCTTGCTGCCCCAGGCGATCGGCCAGTTGATCGACGACGGTCCGCGATGCAGCGGCAGCAGCGAGGGATGATACTGAATGGTGCCGAGCTTAGGTGCATCGATCACGGGTTGCGGCACAAACAACGTGACGTAAGCCATCACGCACAGGTCGGCGTCGGTCGATTTCATCAGCTCCAACGCTTCAGGAACCTTCCAGCTTTTCGGCTGATGTACGGGAAGCCCTTTTTCCCGCGCGAATATCTTCAGGGGGTCTTCGGGGCGGCCAGCCTTGTCAGGCGCACAGAAGACCGCAACGACATTCTCCTTGCGCTCCAACAGCTTCTCTAAGACGGCCTTGCCAAAGGCCTCCTGCCCATGCACGACGATACGCATTGCGTTCTCCGCATCCACTATGAAGCGTGTAAGTCCCGCCTTCTGAGTGAAGGCGCTGACGACCTACTCTGCTGCTGCCTTCCTCAAAGCCGCCGTTGCGCCGGCTTCAGCAAGCCCCGCGATCTCGTCGGCGGAGTAGCCGAGTTCCCCCAACACTTCCTTGGTGTGCTCCCCGAGCAGCGGCGAGCGCTTGACGTCAGATGGGCTGGCCGACAGCTTGATTGGATTGCCGACCGACAGATACTTGCCACGCGTGGGATGATCGACTTCCACCATCGTGCCGGTAGCCCGCAGCGACGGGTCCTCGGCGAGTTCCTTCATGGACAGGATCGGCCCGCACGGGATGTCGTACTCGTTGAGGATGTCCATGGCCTCGAACTTGGTCTTGGTCATGGTCCACTGCTCGATGCGGCCGAAAATCTCGTTGAGGCGCGGCAACCGAGCCGGCGGCTTGGCGTAGTCGGGGTGCGTCTTCCAGCCGGGCTCGCCGATGACGTCGCAGATCGCCTCCCACACGGGCGCCTGCGTGATGAAATAGATGTAGGCGTCGGGATCGGTCTCCCACCCCTTGCACTTGAGGATGCGCCCTGGCTGGCCACCGCCAGAATCGTTGCCCGCTCGCGGCACCGCCTTGCCGAAGGGAATGCCTTCGCCGAACTGGCTGTATTCATTGAGCGGTCCGTGCGCGAGGCGCTGCTGATCGCGCATCTTCACGCGCGCAAGGTTCAGAACGCCGTCCTGCATGGCGCAGGTGACGCGCTGGCCCTTGCCGCTCATGGTGCGGTGGTAGAGCGCCGTGACGATGCCGAGCGCCAGATGCAAACCGGTGCCGCTGTCGCCGATCTGTGCGCCGGTGACGAGCGGCGGGCCATCGCGGAACCCTGTCGTGGAGGCTGAGCCGCCGGTGCATTGCGCGACGTTCTCGTAGACCTTGCAGTCCTCGTAGGGGCCCGGGCCGAAGCCCTTCACCGAGGCATAGATCATGCGCGGGTTGAGCTGCTGGATGCGCTCCCACGTGAAGTCCCATGCGGTCGAGCGCACCCGGCGCGAAGTTCTCGACCAGCACATCGCACGTCTTCACCAGCCGCTCGAGGATCTCCATGCCCTTCTTGTTCTTGCTGTCGATGGTGATCGAGCGCTTGTTGTGGTTCAGCATCGTGAAGTAGAGGCTGTCCACCTTCGGGACGTCCTGCAGCTGGCCGCGCGTGATGTCGCCCACGCCTGGACGCTCGACCTTGATGACGTCGGCGCCGAACCAGGCAAGCAGTTGCGTACAGGTCGGCCCGGACTGTACGTGCGTAAAATCGAGAATTTTGACGCCTTCGAGTGCCTTGCCCATGGCTCGCTCCCTTACTTCTTCTTCAGCGCGCTTTGCGGATTGAGGTTGCCGATACGGCCGCTTTCGCTGCCCGCTTTCGGATCGATCACCGCATTGATCAGCGTGGGCTTGCCCGAGTCCATCGCCGCATTCACGGCACGCCTCAGCTCGTCCGGCGAAGTGGCGTTGACGCCGACGCCTCCGAACGCCTCGATCATCTTGTCGTAGCGGGCACCCTTTACGAACACGGTGGTTGCGGGATCGGAGCTCGCGGCGTTGACGTCGGTGCCGCGATAGATGCCGTCGTTGTTGAAGACCACTACGCAAACCGGCAGCTGGTAGCGGCAGATGGTCTCAACCTCCATGCCGGAGAAGCCGAACGCGCAGTCGCCCTCCACCGCGAGCACCGGCTTGCCGGTCTCGACGGCTGCGGCGATGGCATAGCCCATGCCGATGCCCATGATGCCCCAGGTGCCGACATCGATGCGCTTGCGCGGCTGATAGACGTCGATGATGCCGCGCGCCAGGTCGAGCGTGTTGGCGCCTTCGTTGACCAGCATGGCGTCCGGCCGCTCCTTGACGATGGTGCGCAGCACGCCGAGCGCGCCGTGATAGTCCATCGGCGACGTTGTTGTTCATCAGCCGCGGCGCCATCTTGGCGACGTTCTCTTCGCGCTTGGCGCTGACCGCCTTGACCCAGTCCGCGGGCGGTGCCGGCCAGTTGCCGCCCATGCCGTTCAGCAGCGCGGAGACGCAAGAGCCGATATCGCCGACCACGGGGGCCGCAATCTCGATATTGCTGTCCATCTCCTTCGGCTCGATGTCGATCTGGATGAATTTCTTTGGTGCGTCGCCCCAGGTCTTGCCTTTGCCGTGCGACAGCAGCCAGTTGAGGCGCGCGCCGATCATCATCACGACGTCGGCGTCCTTCAGCACCGTCGAGCGCGCTGCGCCCGCGCACTGCGGATGCGTATCGGGCAGCAGCCCCTTGGCCATGCTCATCGGCAGGAACGGCGCGCCGCTCTTCTCGACGAACGAGCGGACCGCATCGTCGGCCTGCGCGTAGGCCGCGCCTTTGCCCAGAATGATCAACGGACGCTTGGCACTCTTGAACATGTCGAGGGCGCGCTTCACCGCGTCGGCGGCGGGGATTTGCGCCGGCGCCGCGTCGATCACCTTCACCAGCGACTTCCGGCCGGCTTCGGCGTTCATCACCTGGCCGAAAAGCTTGGCCGGCAGATCCAGATACACGCCACCCGGACGCCCTGAGACCGCGGCTCGGATCGCGCGAGCGATGCCAATGCCGATGTCCTGCGCGTGCAGAATGCGGTAGGCGGCCTTGCAGAGCGGCTTGGCGATGGCCAGCTGGTCCATCTCCTCGTAGTCGCCCTGCTGCAGGTCGACGATCTCCCGCTCGGACGAGCCGGAGATCAGGATCATCGGGAAGCAGTTGGTCGTGGCATGCGCCAGCGCGGTCAGGCCATTAAGGAAGCCTGGTGCCGAAACCGTGAGGCAGACGCCGGGCTGCTTGGTCAAATAGCCGGCGATCGATGCCGCATAGCCTGCATTCTGCTCGTGGCGGAACGACAGCACGCGAATGCCCTCTGCCTGCGACATGCGCAGAAAATCGGTGATCGGAATGCCGGGCACGGCATAGATGGTCTTGATGCCGTTGAGCTTGAGCGCATCGATGACGAGGTGGAAGCCATCCGTCAGCTCCTGCTCTCCTCCGGCTGCATTTGCATCAATGCTCTGCACTGTCTTGCGGACATTTCGCTCCTCCTCAAAATTCTTCACTTCTCGGTATCCGCTCGAAGTCAGTCCAGCGTCACGAAGCGCTCGACGTGGTCTCTCAACCGCAATGTATGCTCGCGCACCAGGCGTTCGGCGCGCTCCGTGTCACGCGCTTCCAAAGCGCCCACGATTTCCTTGTGGTCGATGACTGATCGCCTGGCGCGATCCTGCTCGAAAATCGTGCGCTGCCGAATGGCGCGCACATGAAAGAACAGCGTGTCGGTTATGTCGCCGATCAGAGGGTTCTTGCTCAATCCGATGATTGCCTGGTGAAACTTGATATTGGCGTCGGAATACTCGCCCATCTTGGCGGCAACCTTGTCCTGGGAAAACTGGTCGACCAGGGTGTGCAGGCCGCTGAGCTCCTCGGCGTCTGGCTTCTTTGGTTGCAAGCCGGGCGGCCATGCTTTCGAGCGCCGCCCAAACCGTGATCATGTCGAGAATCTCGGCTTTGGTTTTGCGCACGATGAAGATGCCGCGGCGCGCGACGATCTTGACGAGTCCCTCCTGGTCGAGTTGCGCCAAGGCTTCGCGCAACGGCGTGCGGCTCACGCCGAAGCGCTGCGACAGGTCCCGTTCGTCCAACCGCAGTTCGGCATCGTCGGCATAGATGTTCATGTTGGTGATGGCGGCCTTCAGTGCCTCGTAGGCACGAGCCTTTAGACTGAGACCTTCACCGATGGGGGCGATCTTCAGCTGAGTATCAGCCACGGTACACACACCTAGCAGCATGAGTTGCCCGCCCAGGGCACGTGGTTCTTGGTATGCCATACACCACGACAGACCAAGTGGCAAGCCATGGGTACCGCGCCGCAATATTTTTGTTGCCACCGACAGCTGATCATCTGATGCGAGATCTATTTTTCTTTGTGTAGGCTCGCGCCGCCCTGTTCAAATGGCGTATTGCATTGCGGCACTTGGTACAATGTATACCAGACGCGCAGAACCAAATTTGGCACCCTAGACCGAGGTCGGTTCTGCGGCGCGCGGGAAACGACAGGAAGGCACAGTGGACGAGATCAACTCGCTCATCGGCGGCTTCAAGGTCGCACTCTCTTGGTACAATTTGGCCCTGATGATGGTCGGCATTCTGCTCGGCGTCATCATCGGCGTCTTGCCGGGGCTCGGTGGCGCGAACGGAGTGGCTATCCTGCTCCCGCTGACGTTCTCCATGCCGCCTACGTCCGCGATCATCATGCTTTCGTGCATCTACTGGGGAGCACTCTTCGGTGGGGCCATCACATCCATCCTCTTCAACATTCCAGGTGAGCCATGGTCGGTGGCAACGACCTTTGATGGCCATCCCATGGCCCAGCAGGGCAGGGCTGATGAAGCGCTGACTGCCGCCTTCACCTCGTCGTTCGTTGGCGCGTTGGTCGCGGTGATCGTCATCACCTTCCTGGCGCCCGCTCGTTGCAAAATTCGCCTTGCAGTTTGGGCCGGCGGAGTTCTTCTCCGTCTTCTTCCTCACATTTGCCAGCTTCGTGGGGATGGGCAAAGGCTCGCCCTTCAAAGTGCTGGCCGCCATGTGCCTGGGCTTTGCGCTCGGCGCCGTGGGCCTCGACAAGATGACCGGCACGCTGCGGATGACCTTCGGTCATGACGAGTTGCTGATCGGGTTCGACTTCCTGATCGCCGTGATCGGCCTGTTCGGCATCGGCGAGATTCTGTCGTCCATGGAGAGCGGCCTGAAATTCTCCGGCACCCATGCCACGATCCGGCTGGATGCGGTGCTGCAGACCTGGAAGAAGCTTTTGAAGTATTGGGCCACCTCCATCCGCAGCTGCATCGTCGGCTGCTGGATGGGCATCACGCCGGGCGGTGCCACGCCCGCCTCGTTCATGAGCTATGGCCTCGCCAAGCGCTTCTCCAAGCGGGGTGACAACTTCGGCAAGGGCGAAATGGAGGGCGTGGTCGCTCCCGAAACGGCCGCACACGCGGCGGGAACGAGCGCGTTACTGCCGATGCTCACGCTAGGCATTCCAGGATCACCGACCGCGGCCGTGCTGCTTGGGCGGCCTCATGATCTGGGGCCTGCAGCCCGGACCTATGCTGTTCGTGGAGCAAAAGGACTTTGTTTGGGGGCTGATCGCCTCGATGTACCTCGGCAATATCGTCGGGCTCATTATCGTCCTTACCTGTGTGCCCCTGTTCGCCGCGATCCTGCGGGTGCCGTTCTCCATCATTGCCCCCATCATTCTCGTCATTTGCGCCGTCGGTGCCTTCACCGTGCACAACAGCATGTTCGACGTCTGGCTGATGCTGGCGTTCGGCGTGACCGGCTACATTTTCACTAAACTGGGTTATCCGCTCCCACCGCTGGTGCTGGCGATCGTGCTCGGCGACAAAGCTGAGGAATCCTTCCGTCAGGCGATGCTGTCGTCGCAGGGCAATTTGGGCATCTTCTGGTCAAATTGGCTGGTGGGAACAATCATGACGCTTGGCATGATCTTGCTGTTCTGGCCAGCCCTCACATGGCTGATGGACAAGCGACGCAAGCCAAATTCAAGCCCAGTCGCGGCGCCGGCCGGGGCTGCGGTTGCAGATCGGGAAAGGTGAGGTTGCTCTCCGGCCAATCAAATCCCAAAAGGGAAGCGATCAAACTCAAAACCAATGGAGGAAACAATGGTGCAAGATGCAGGAACTCGAGGGCCAAGTTGGACTGGGTTCGCCCGCAGCATGGCTTGCGCCGGCGCTTTCGTGGCGTCTGCGTTCTTGGTACCCGTACCGTCTGCTACGGCGCAAAGCTGGGAGCCAACGCGGCCCATTCAGTTCATCATTCCGGCCGGCACAGGTGGTGGCGCCGATCAGATGGCACGCTTCATCCAAGGCGTAGTGGCCAAGAACAACCTGGCGAAGCAGCCGATCATCACTGTGAACAAGGCGGGTGGTGCGGGAGCGGAGGGCTTCCTCGAGGTCAAGAAGATCTGCCGGCGATCCCCACAACATCATCATCACGTTGTCGAACCTCTTTACAACGCCGCTCGCCACCGGTGTCCCCTTTGGCTGGAAGGACATGACGCCGGTCGCCATGCTGGCACTCGACCAATTCATCTTATGGGTACCGGCCGATACTCCCTACAAGACAGCGAAGGAGTACATCGACGCGGTGAAGGCCGGCGATGACAAGTCCTTCAAGATGGGCGGCACCGGCTCCAAGCAGGAGGACCAGATCATCACCGTGGCGCTGGAGAAGCTGACGGCGCCCAAGAAGTTCACCTATATCCCGTATGCGGGCGGCGGCGCCGTGGCGGTGCAGCTTGTCGGCAAGCACGTCAACTCGACGGTGAACAATCCAATCGAAGCGGTCTCGCAGTGGAAAGCCGGGGCTCTTCGCCCGCTGTGCATCTTCGATGCCAAGCGCAGCGTGTACACGCAGAAGGTGACGGCAGACATGGCTTGGTCGGACATCCCGACCTGCAAGGAATCGGGCGTCGACACCGAGTACCAGATGCTGCGCGGTATCTTCATGTCGCCCGGCGTCAAGTCGGAGCACGTGGCTTATTATGTCGATCTCTTCAAGAAGACGATGGCGACGGACGATTGGAAGAGGTTCATGGAGGATGGTGCGTTCAACCAAACCTTCCTGACGGGCGATGCTTTCACGAAGTGGGTGGAAGCCAATGACAAGCTCCACTACGAGCTGATGAAGGAAGCGGGCTTCCTAGCTGCAGGCAAGTAAACCCTTGCGAAGGGTCGGGTGCCGGTAATCGTCGGCACCCGACCCTCGCCACGAACCTCCTCACGGGCGCTCTACAACAAAGGTTCCCAAGCATATGCAGAAAGGTGAAGGCGCCAACGACGGGCCGACACTGGCCACGAACCGAGCCATGGAAATCGTGGTTGCCCTGGTTCTCTTAGCCGGCTGCGCACTCGTCATTCATGACAGCGTCCGGATCGGCTTCGGATGGCGCGACGGCGAAGGACCGGCTCCTGGCTACTATCCGTTTTGGGTCGCGATCATCTTGGGCGTTTCCAGCCTCGTGAACCTGGTGAGCGCACTTCGCGGCCACGGCGCCGGCGAAATCTTTGTGTCTATGCGGCCGTTCGGGCGCGTCCTGGCGGTGCTGATCCCGAGCCTGATCTACGTCGCGCTCATCGGATACATCGGCATCTACATTGCGTCGGCGATTTTCATATTTGTCTTCATGATTGCTGTGGGACGCGAGAACCCGTTCAAGGCGATCGGCGTCGGGGCCATCGTGCCGGTCGTCTTGTTTTTCATGTTCGAGAAGTGGTTTCTGGTTCCCTTGCCGAAGGGTCCCTTCGAGGCATGGCTGGGATATTGACGCGCCGTTGAGCAGCCCGAGCAGCTGTAACCAGACCACTATTGTCGGCAACAGGCCCGCGTTACTCGGCTGCCTCATGGTCTCCGGGCACGCCGACAGCGCCTCGACTGCGCCGGCGCAAGAGCATCCAGCCCCAAAGCAGCACGATCACAGTTCCGATCGTGGCGGCTATATAGTGGAGAGCTGGCCCAGCTTTGATCCCAATTGTAGAGTCCAGGATCGGGCGCGACAAGCGCTGGGTACCAAGCTTGGATCTGCGCAAGCGCAATCCTGTCACCCACGATCAGCTCGCCCGCGATCCAGCCCAGCAAAGCCGCGCCAGCCCAAACGAGGATCGGAAAGCGCGTAAGCAGCGCCATGATCAGGGTGGCTCCGGCGACGATCAGAGGGATTGAGATCGCCAGACCGAAGATGATAAGTCCTGTGTTGCCTTTGGCCGCCGCCGCGATGGCAAGAACGTTATCCAGGCTCATGACGACATCGGCGATAGCGACGGTTCTCACCGCGCCCCACAGATTGTCCGAACTTTCGATATCGGCCTCGTCTGTTTCGTCCTGAATGAGCAGCTTGATTGCAATCCACAGGAGCAAAAGCCCGCCGACCAGCTTCAGCCAAGGCAACTCAAGGACGTGTTGCAGGATAACCGTGAAGAAGATGCGCAGCAGCACCGCAGCGCCTGCGCCCAGGATAATGCCCCAGAACCTCTGGCGGGGCGGCAGCGCCCTGCATGCCAGAGCAATCACGATGGCATTGTCGCCGGAAAGTAGGATGTTGATCCAGATGATCTTGAGGGCTTGGATGCCGATCGGGCCATAGTCGCCCAAGGCGCCGCCGAATTGCTCAACCAGCTGCTCGATCAAGACCGCTTACCTCCCGCAAGTTCTTGGATTTTCTCTGCCACCTATGCGCGCCCTGATGATACAGGTCGCGCCCGTGGATGATTTACCGCCGTAGTTGTACGAATAGATGCGATAAAAGCGGCTGTCGAGGCAATGCGACCATGTGGTCGCCTCCGGTATAATATCCTTCACCCGATCTGATACCGACGTCCTCCGTTTCGTCGAGATCACCACCCATCGCAAGCCCATCCGTCCGTCTCGACAGTGCGCGACATAATGGTATATAGTATGCCAGAAGAATGACAACTGCCTCGTTCTTGGGCGCTCTGTTTGAGAGGCCTTCCATCACCTTTATCGTGCCATCGAGCGCCCGCGCATGAATGATACGTCGACAAAAATGGGTGGCGTGGGGACTGGAAAAGGCCGGGCAATCCATCCAGGCTCCGGCCGCCGCAAAGCTGCGCCTTTTCCCCGTGGTCGCGTCCTCAACGACGGCGAGGTCGCAGCCGTCAAAGCTTTGCTCGGCGAGCAACCGCGCGAGCGCGCCCAGCTGATCGAATATCTGCACCTCATCCAGGATCAGGAAGGATGCTTGCCCGAGGGTCATCTGCACGCTCTGGCCGAAGAACTCAGGATCCCCATGGCGGAGGTCTATGAGGTCGCGACCTTCTATGCGCATTTCGACGTTGTGGGTGAGGATGAGCACCGTCCCCCGAAAGTTACCATCAGGGTATGCGACAGCCTGAGCTGCATGCTGGCCGGCGCAGAAAAGCTGCTCAGCGAGCTTCAAAACGAAAGAGTTCCGGAGATACGCGTGCTGCGTGCTCCCTGCATCGGCTCCTGCGATACGGCGCCTGCCGCCGAGGTCGGCCATCACCACGTCGATCACGCAACAGCCGGCAAGTTGCTCGCAATCGCCGCGCGCGGCGAGGTGCATCCCGCAATCCCCGCATTCCAGGATTTCGACGCCTATTCGAAGGCAGGCGGTTACGCGGTACTGCGGGCGTGCCTCACAGGCGCGCGCACGGCCGATGATGTGATCGCAGCTCTTTCCGATAGCGGCTTGCGTGGTCTTGGCGGCGCAGGCTTCCCGACGGGACGGAAATGGGGCCTTGTGCGCGGTGAAAAAGGCCCGCGGCTGATGGCCATCAACGGTGACGAGGGCGAGCCCGGCACGTTCAAGGATCGCTACTATCTCGAGCGCGAGCCGCACAAATTCCTGGAAGGCGCGCTGATTGCCGCGTGGGCCGTCGAGGCCGAGCAGGTCTTCATCTACATCCGCGACGAATACCCCGCCGTTATCAAGATCCTGAAGCAGGAGGTTGCCAAGCTCGAGGCGACCGGCCTCACCAAGCACACCAAGCTGAACGTTCGTCGCGGCGCCGGCGCCTACATCTGCGGCGAAGAGAGCGCCATGATCGAGTTCGATCGAAGGCAAGCGCGGCCTGCCCAGGCATCGCCCGCCTTATGTGGCGCAAGTGGGCTTGTTCGGCCGGCCGACGCTCGTCAACAATATCGAGACGCTCTACTGGGTGCCTGCCATCCTTGAGAAAGGTGCGGCGTGGTTCGCAACGCAGGGCAAAAACGGCGCCAAGGGCCTACGCTCCTATTCCGTCTCGGGACGCGTGAAGAAGCCTGGCGTAGTGCTGACGGCTGCGGGTTCGACCGCGAAGGACCTGATCGAACTCTGCGGCGGCATGACTGAGGGGCACGCGTTCAAAGGCTACCTGCCAGGCGGCGCCTCGGGCGGAATCCTGCCGGCGTATATGGCAGACATTCCTCTCGACTTTGGCCAGTTGGAGAAGCACGGCAGCTTTGTCGGCAGCCATGCCGTTGTCATTCTGTCCGACAAAGACGATATGAAAGCCGTGGCCTTGAACCTGATGCGCTTCTTCGAAGATGAGAGCTGCGGCCAGTGCACGCCTTGCCGGAACGGCACGGAAAAGGCCGTGCAGCTGATGAGCACGGGCAACTGGAACCCCGAACTGCTGGAAGACCTCTCTCAGGTGATGGCCGATGCCTCGATCTGCGGCCTAGGGCAGGCGGCACCAAACCCGCTCAAGAGCGTGTTCAAGTACTTTCCAGAGGATCTGCGGTGAGCAAGCTGCCCCAGGCCGTACCAACAGTTCAGGTCGACAACGAGCGCGTGCGCATAACCGAGTGGCGCTTTACGCCCGGTGCCGAAACCGGCGAGCACGTCCACCAGATGGACTACGTGGTGGTTCCCGGTGGTGACGGCCGGCTGAAGCTGGTTTCGCCGGAGGGCCAGGAGAGCTTTGCCGAGCTCAAGCAGGGTGTATCCTACTTCCGCAAAGCCGGTGTGCATCACAACGTCATCAATGCCAACGACTTCGAGTATGCGTTCGTCGAGATCGAGCTGAAGAGCTGAGGACGACAAATGAAAACTAATGTCATCTTCGAGCTCGATGGCACGGCAGTCGAGGCTGAGCCTGGCGAGACGATCTGGCAGGTGGCCCAGCGGCACGGCACCAAGATCCCGCATCTGTGCTGGCATCCAGCTCCCGGCTACCGGGCGGACGGCAACTGCCGCGCCTGCATGGTCGAAGTGGAAGGCGAACGCGTGCTGGCAGCTTCGTGCCAGCGCAAGGCAGTTGCCGGCATGAAGGTGAAGACCGCCAGCGAACGCGCGAAGAAATCGCGCGAGATGGTGTTCGAGTTGCTGATGGCGGACCAGCCAGAACGCGAAGGCAGCCACGATCCAAAGTCGAGCTTCTGGAACTGGGTCGACGCCATGGGCGTCACGCCCACCCGCCGCTTCCCCAGGGGCGAGCGTCCCGTGGCGGACAGCACGCATTCTGCCATCGCGGTCAACCTCGACGCCTGCATCAACTGCAACCTTTGCGTCCGCGCCTGCCGCGAAGTGCAAGCCAACGACGTCATTGGCATGGCGTTCCGCGGTCATGGCTCAAAGGTCGTGTTCGACTTCGACCAGGGCATGGGGCAGTCGACCTGCGTTGCGTGCGGCGAGTGCGTGCAGGTGTGCCCGACGGGCGCACTGATGGAGAAGAGCCTGCTCGACCAGGCCGGCACGCGCATCAACTACGAGACCAAGTCGGTCGATACGCTGTGCCCCTATTGCGGTGTCGGCTGCCAGACCACGGTGCACGTCAAGGACAACAAGATCCTCTACGTCGACGGCCGCGACGGACCCGCCAACAACAACCGCCTGTGCGTCAAAGGCCGCTTCGGGTTCGACTACATTCACCACCCTGATCGTCTCACCAAGCCGCTCATCCGGCGCGACGGCGTTCCCAAAGACGCCAACATGCAGCTGAAGCGCGATGACATCGGCAAGGTGTTTCGGGAGGCAACCTGGGAAGAGGCGCTGGCCAAGGCAGCCGGCGGCCTAAGAACCATCCACGCGCGCGACGGCGGCAATGCGCTCGCGGGCTTCGGTTCGGCCAAAGGCTCGAATGAAGAAGCCTATTTATTCCAGAAGCTGATCCGCCAGGGCTTCGGCACCAATAACGTCGACCACTGCACCCGGCTCTGCCACGCCTCCTCCGTTGCCGCGCTGATGGAAGGCCTGAACTCCGGTGCGGTCACCGCGCCATTCACCGCCGCCAAGGACAGCGACTGCATTATCGTCATCGGTGCGCGCCCGGCGGAGAACCATCCAGTTGCCGCGACCTTCCTGAAGAACGCGGCCAAGCGCGGCGCCAAGATGATTGTCATGGACCCGCGCGGCCAGAACCAGGGCATTGCGCGCTACGCCAGCCACACGCTGCAGTTCAAGCCCGGCCGCGACGTCGCCCTGCTCAACGCCATGCTCAATGTCATCGTCGACGAGGGCATGGTCGACATCCAGTACGTGCAGGCCCATACCGAAGGCTTCGAAAGCCTGAAAGCCAAGGTCAAGGACTTCACGCCAGAGGCGATGGAGCCGGTGTGCGGCATCGCGGCGGCGACCATCCGCGATGTGGCGCGCCTCTACGCCCGCTCCGAACGCTCGCTCATCTTCTGGGGCATGGGCATCTCCCAACACACCCACGGCACCGACAACGCCCGCTGCCTGATCGCGCTGGCGCTGGTCACCGGCCAGATCGGCCGACCCGGCACCGGGTTGCATCCCCTGCGCGGGCAGAACAACGTACAGGGCGCCTCCGACGCCGGCCTGATCCCGATGGTGTTCCCCGACTACAAGTCGGTGGAGGACCCGGCTATCCGCGGCATGTACGAGGAGTTCTGGGGCACGACCTTGCCGCCCAAGAAAGGGCTGACCGTGGTCGAGATCATGCACGCGATCCACGACGACGAGATCAAGGGCATGTACGTCATGGGCGAGAACCCGGCCATGTCCGATCCTGACGTACAGCACGCCCGCGAAGCATTGGCGCATCTCGAATGCCTGGTGGTGCAGGACATCTTCCTCACCGAAACGGCTTGGCACGCCGACGTGGTTCTGCCCGCGTCCGCGCATGCCGAGAAATGGGGCACGTTCACCAACACGAACCGCCAGGTGCAGATCGGACGCCCGGTCATCGATCCGCCAGGTGATGCCCGACAGGACTGGCAGGTGATCCAGCAACTTGCCCAGGGCGCTGGTTTGAACTGGAACTACCAGCACGTGTCAGAGGTGTTCACCGAGATGACGGAAGTCATGCCCTCGCTCAAGAACATCACCTGGGACCGGCTAGTGCGTGAAGACGCCGTCACCTATCCGTGCGATGCGCCCGACCAACCCGGCAACGAGATCATCTTCGCGACCTCTTTTCCCGACCGCCTCGGGACGCGCCAAGATCGTACCAGCCGATCTCGTGCCGCCGGACGAACTGCCCGACGAAGCTTATCCGATGGTCCTCACCACCGGTCGGCTCCTGGAACATTGGCACACCGGCTCCATGACACGGCGTGCATCCAATCTGGACTCCCTTGAGCCGGAAGCGATCGCGGGCCTGAACCCGCGGGAGATGGATAAACTCGGCGTATCGCCCGGCGGCTTCGTCCGCGTTTCGACGCGGCGCGGCACAGTCACGCTGAAGGCTCGCGCGGATCGCGATGTGGCCGAAGGCATGGTGTTCATTCCGTTCTGCTTCGCGGAGGCTGCCGCCAATCTGCTCACCAATCCGCAGCTCGATCCCATGGGCAAGATCCCAGAGTTCAAGTTCTGCGCGGCCAAGGTAGAGGCCGCCGAGATGCTGGCGGCAGCTGAGTAAGGCTCGCCTGAGCCAGCTGCCTGCATCGAATTGCGCTTGTAACCCGCAGTATCCATGGTTCACTGTTCCCAGGCTTCCGCTTGCACGGAAGCGTTGGAGGAACATATGGCCATCACCATCTTCGTCGTCCGCGCCACCATCACGAAGGAAAAGGAAGCCGCGTTCAACAGGTGGTACAATGAGGAGCATGCGCCGCAACTGCTGCAGTACAACGGCGCAGCGAGTGCGCGGCGCTACCGCAAGATCCTTGGCGACGACAAGTTCCAGTACATGGCCGTCTATGAGTTCGCGAGCGAAGATATTTTTCGGGCGTTCGAGAAGTCCGACCACTTCAAGACTTTGGTCAAGGACTACAATGCCAGTTTCGGCGAAACATCGGAACGTGAGCGGTCGGCCTACGTGCAGATCTGGCCTTGACGCGCTGCGGCGCTACGTGAGCCTCGCAATCTCTCCGGACAGATTCGTGCGCGCGGGCGTTTCCCAAAGCGTTCGCAACCGCTGGGTTAGATAGATGTGCCTACGCGCGAGGAAGCTTTCGAGCACGCGCCGGCGACCGGGCCGATACAGCTCATCGGGAACCACAGCGTATTCCTGCCGGATCGCTTGTGCGTAGGCGCCGTAGCGATCGGCTGCCGCAGCCAGCACGGACAGATCGAGGTCGAGCAGCACTTGAAGGTCGGCATCTCCGGCCGCCGGAACTGACGCGCCATGCTCAGTCGCCAGAATGTAGCGCTCGACCTTGGCCAAGAGTTGCTGTGGAAAACCCAGCAACCTCAGCTGCTCCCGTGCAAGGGTTGCGCTGGCCGCCTCGTTGTCCTGCCGCGCCGGGTCGTAGACGGCGTCGTGAAAGAGGATGGCCAGCGTGACAGCATCGCTGTCCGCAATACCCCCATGCTTGCCCAGAAGCTGCAGAAGGTTAGCGATATGGCTCAGCGTATGATAATGCCGATGCGGTTCGCCATAGGCGCGCACCAGATCTGCCAGAACGCGCTCGGCGGAATCTGCTGCGCAGCCATGACCGTGCGCGAGATCGCGCCACGCGCGCGACACCAGATCTTGAGCCGTCATCCCGGCTTTCCGCGCTTCTTCAGCAGATATTTCTGCACTCCTTCCATCACCAGCTCCCGCTTCTGGTTGTGGATGGTTGAGCCAAGTGTCAGCACGCCCGTCGTGCGCTGCGGCTTGAGCTCGCTTACGACTAGGCGTGGATAGAGTGTGTCGCCGGCATAAACCGGTTTGAGAAAGCGCGACGACTGCTCGATGAACCCCATAAGCGAATCCTCGACCAGGAACGGGAACTGCCCCGCGCCGGCCGCTGTCTGGATCAACACCTGGTAGCCGTGCGCCAACAGGTCGGCATGGCCATGACGGCGGCAGTATTCGCGGTCGTAATGGATGGGATGATTGTCGCCAGACGCAGCCTGAAACGCCAGGAACTGCGCTTCCGTCACCGTGCGCGAAGGAATGTAGAAGGCCTCGCCCAGCTTGAAGTCCTCGAAGTAACGGGAAGGGGCGAAGCGGTGATTTTCGGGGCTGAACGGCTCGGTCATCGCTGGTCTCGCTGGCATCATTCATTCAGCTGGCGCCGTAGTTGCTGCCCGGCGCCTATGCGCCATCAGCCACACCGCGGCTCCCGTGACCATGGCCATCAACGGCAGCGCCGCAAGGTTGATGACGATCCAGCCGGCCTTTGCCGCCAGGACGCCCGACAGGGCCGCTGCCGATGCCGTGGCCGCATAGACCATGAAATCATGGCTTGCCTGAACCTTTGCCCGCTCAGCGGGAGCGTAAGTGGTTGTCAGAAGGGTCGATCCACCGACATAGGCAAAATTCCAACCAAGCCCAACGAGCACATTTGCGATGAGGAAATTGGCGAAGTCGACGCCGGCAAGATTGACCAGCGCACAACCCACCTCGATCAGGCCGCCGACCGCAATGACGGGGAGCACACCGAACCGGTTGATCAGATGCCCGGTGAAGAACGACGGCAGAAACATGGCCACGATGTGGGCCTGAATAACCGTTGCGCTGTCACTGAACCCGAAACCGCATGCGAGCATCGCCAGTGGGGTCGCCGACATCGTTAACGTCATCACCGCATAACCAAACACGGATGCCGCCAGCGCGACACGGTACGCAGGCTGACGCGCAATCTCCGACATCGGCCGGCCCTGGGTGGCCCGCTCCTCCGCGCTCAATCTGGGAATTCGCACGAGCTGTACCAAAGCCAGCACTGCAATCGAGAACCCGGCCATGGCCACATAGACGCCCGCAAATGTCACCGGGGCCAACCAGTCCACCGACCATTTCGCCACCTGCGGACCGATCAAGCCGGCCAGCACGCCGCCTGCCATCACCAGCGAGATCGCCTTGGCTCTGAAAGCGGGTTCCGTACCGTCGGCTGCGGCCAGCCGGAAATACCAGAAGAACGCCGCCTGCATACCCTGGAAGAGCGCACCAACGCACAGCAGCGGAAAGCTCTGCCGGTAGAGCGCCACGCAGGCGACAGCACCGGACAGAATTCCGAATAGTGCACCGATCGAGAATCCTGCACGCCGTCCGATGAGCCCCATCAGCAACGAAGCCGGTATGGTCGTGCCCATGATGCCGAGGTGGACTAGGAAGACGGGCGTCGTGGCCAGCCACTTGTCGTCGGGTCCGAGCAGCATATAGGCCGCAATCGGCGTCGCCGCGATGCCCATGGCCTGCACCGACATGAACAAAGCCTGCGCCAGCGCCAGGACGGCGACGTTCCGGCGTTGCGGATCAGCGAATGTGGCTGCGAGGTTCATGCAATGCCGGGGGGTGCGAAGAGTTGTCCTTCCATAGCCCACTGAGGAGACCATGTCTCGCTTGCGGCCTCCGCGGCTTGCATATCTCCCACCTGCAATCGCGCAATCCCTCCGGCACGCTCGGGATGCCGAGACATCGGCGGGCTGACCCCGGAAGCACTCGAAACATCTTGGGTGTCAGCACCGGTAGGCGTAAGCTGATCACGTTAAAGGCCTAGAGCATCTGCCGAACTTTTCGCGCTCGTTTCGGAGCGCCAACGCGACGCCGCCTTTGTGCGCCGCCAAAAAAACCGACCGCAAGGCACAAACCCACGGGAGGAAATACAATGGCTACCAAATCCATCAACGTAAACGGCAAGCGGGTGTCTATCACTATCGACGACCCTGACATGCCGCTGCTCTATGCACTGCGCGATAATCTCGCACTCAAGGGACCACGTTTCGGCTGCGGACTCGCGCAGTGCGGCGCTTGCACCGTTCATGTCGACGGCAGCTCTGTCCGGTCGTGTGTCACGCCTCTCTCCTCGATCAGGTCCAGCCAAAAGGTCGTGACACTGGAAGGGCTCGGCACACCACAAAAACCGCACGCGGTGCAGCGGGCATTCATTGAGGAGCAGGCGGTGCAGTGCGGCTACTGCATCAACGGCATGATCATGGAATCTGCCGCATTCCTGGCCAAGAACAGGAAACCAACCGAGGCGCAGATCAAGCAGGCGCTCGCCAACAACCTCTGCCGCTGCGGCACGCATGCCCGCATCGTCAAGGCAGTCAAGCGCGCAGCTAGCAACGCCTGAGGGAGGCAACCATGAACACGCATTTCAAGCCATCGCGTCGCGGCGTCCTCAAGGGCGGCGGCGCTCTCGTTGTCAGCTTTTCGTTCGGCCAGCACATCGGCGACGCATTCGCGCAAGCCGCTACGGCGGCGAAGCCGCTGGCCCTCACCGAGGTCGATTCGTTCCTCGCTATCGACGCCAAGGGCATGTGCACGGTCTATTCCGGCAAGGTCGATCTCGGCACCGGCACCGACACGGCGCTCAGGCAGATGGCCGCCGAGGAGCTTGATCTTCCGCTGAGCCGGATCAGCCTCGTGACAGGCGACACGTTGCTGACCCCCGAACAGGGTTCCACGTGGGGCAGCCTGACTATCCAGGTCGGAGGCATTCAGATTCGGCAGGCGTCGGCGGCTGCCAGGACAGCGCTTCTCGAGGAAGCCGCCAAACGCCTCAATGTGAAGAAGGAAGACCTCACGGTAACCGACGGCGTCATCAGCGGCGGCGGCAAGCGCATTACCTATGGCGATCTGATCGGAGGCAAGAGCTTCTCGATCAAGCTCGATCCGAAGCAGCCGGTGCCGACGAAGGATCCCAAGAACTTCAAGACCGTCGGCAAATCGATAAGGCGCGTCGACATCCCCGGCAAGGTAATGGGCACATTCACTTACATGCAGGACTTCCGCGTGCCCGGGATGCTGCACGGGCGCGTGGTCAGACCACCGGCGATGGGCGCGAATCTGGAAAGCGTCGACGAAGGTTCGATCAAGGACGTTCGGACCGCGAAGGTAGTCCGCCAGGGCAACTTCCTGGCTGTGGTGGCCAATAATGAGTGGGCCGCTATCAAGGGGGCGCAGAAGCTCAAGGCTACGTGGTCGAAGTGGGAAGGCCTGCCCGAGCAGGCCAAGCTCTACGAGCATGTGCGTGCGAGCAAGGTCGCCAAGGACGAGGAGACAGCCAAGATCGGCAACAGCGCGGAGGCGCTCGGCCAAGGCGCCAAGAAGCTCAACGCCACCTATGACTTTGCCATCCACACCCATGGCTCGATCGGGCCGTCTTGCGCGGTTGCCGAGTTCAAGGACGGTAAGCTGACCTCTTGGTCGGCCTCGCAGGCGACGCACAATCTGCGCAAGCAGCTGGCGAAGATGTTTTCAATGCCGGCCGAGAACGTGCGCTGCATCTACTTCGAAGGCTCCGGCTGCTACGGTCGCAACGGCCACGAGGATGCCGCTGCCGATGCAGCCTTGCTGGCGAAGGCCACCGGCAAGCCCGTGCGCGTGCAATGGTCGCGGGCCGACGAACACGGCTGGGACCCCAAGGGCCCGCCGACGCTCATCGATCTGCGGGCCGCGCTGGATGGCTCTGGCGGTGTCATGGCCTGGGAATCGGAGTTCTTCATCCCGCAACAGACGCCCGGTGGTTTTAACGTTCCGTTTGTCGCGGCGTCGCTGACTGGCATGCCGTCCGACGAGCACATCGCGCCGGGCAATATCTTCCAGAACTCCAACATCCCCTACAAGTTCCCCAACATCAAAGCGGTCTGTCATCGACTAGAGGCGACGCCGTTCCGCCCGTCGTGGATCAGGACGCCGGGCCGGATGCAGAACACCTACGCCAACGAGTGCTTCATGGATGAGCTCGCTGCGGCGGCCGGTGCCGACCCGATCGAGTTCCGCCTGAGGTATCTGGATCCGAACGACAAGCGCGGCATCGAGTGCTTGAACCGCGTCGCCGCCTTGGCGAAGTGGGACAAGCGCCCCTCGCCCAAGGGCGGCCAGAGCGGCGACGTCGTCAAGGGGCGCGGCGTGTCGTACGTCAAGTACGAGCTGGTGCGCACCTACGTCGGCGTTGTGGCCGAGGTGGAAGTCAATCGCTCCACTGGCGCGATCAAGGTGCCCAAGTTCTATATCGTCCACGACTGCGGTCAGATCATCAACCCTGACGGCCTCAAGAACCAGCTCGAAGGCAACATCATCCAGACCGTCAGCCGAACGCTGATCGAGGAGCTGAAGTTCGACCGTTCGACGGTGACGAGCCTCGACTGGGCGAGCTATCCGATCCTTACTTTCCCGGATGTACCCGAGATCGTCATGGACCTGATCGACCGGCCCACCACGCCCCCGTGGGGCGCGGGCGAGCCGGCCGCGGCGGTGGTACCTTCGGCAATCTCGAACGCGGTGTTCGACGCCACCGGCGTGCGGTTGCGCTCGATCCCTTACACGCCGGAGAAGGTGAAGGCTGCCATGCGTGGCGCCGCCTAGACAGCCTGCACAATATCTTCAGCAGGGGCGCCCTTGAGGCGCCCCTGTCTCGCCTAGGGGAGCGCAATCCCCTTCACTATCAGGACATCGCGGGCGCGGTCTGGGTAATCAGTGATCAGGCCATCAACCCTCATATCGATGATACGCGCCATGTCTGCCGACGTATTGATCGTCCACGGCACCACCTTGAGACCAAGCGCATGGGCTTCGGAAACCAGATCAGCCGTCAATTCGACGAAACGGGGCGACCAGATCCCGCAACCGGCAGCCTTCACGAGGCGCGGTACGGAGCCCACAAAGGCCGCCGGATCGAAGCCGGCCAGCCACGCAGACGGCCGGCGCTCGCCGTTGACCGTTCTGTCCTTCAGGGTCGAAGCGGTCGTCAGGCAAACGGTCTCAACCTCGGGTGCGAGCTTGCGTGCAGCGATCAGCGTGCGCCAGTCAAAGGATTGGATAGTCGTGCGGCTGCTCAATCCTGCTGCGCGCACGGCCTCGACAACCATACGCGCGAAGGTTTCGGGGGGCGGGGCTTCGTCGGGTTTGTCTGGTGAAAGCTTGGTCTCGATGTTGAATCGAGGCGTCTTGCCGGACGATTTCGCCAAGTCGAACAGCTCGGCAAGAGTTGGAACGCTGGCCCCATCCACAGGCTGTTGTTCAGGGAACTGCTGCGCATATTTGCTTCCGGGCTTGATCCGGCCGACGTCGTAGCGCTTGAGCTCGGCCAGCGTCAGATTGTTGATCGGGGGAATAGGTGGGGCGAGCCAGACCCCGTCCGCGCCCCGCACGACGTCTGGATTGAACACCGGGTCATGCGACAGCACGATGACCCCGTCCTTCGTGACGGCAAGGTCCGTCTCAAGGGTTGTCACGCCGATTTCGAGCGCCCTGGCAAAGCCTGCAAGTGTATTCTCGGGCGCCAGGCCTCGAGCGCCGCGGTGACCCTGCAGGTCGAACGCAGTCGCAGGGATGGAGGCAATCGCTGCCAAGAGACCGGCTCCGACAAATCTCACAGCCGCACGAAAGATCATAGCATTACGTTCCGCCCAGTCATTGCGCCGCCAGATTGGCCTGCCAGATGATAGGCCAGATCGATGAAGGATGGACAACGATGCAGAAGGCTGGCGCCACCGGACTCATTCCCCGCAAGAAACTGTTCGGTAACCCCACGCGTGCGCAGGCCAAAATCTCGCCGGACGGCCAGTGGCTGAGCTGGCTGGCACCCAAGGATGGAGTGCTCAATATCTGTGTTGCGCCGGCCGGCGATATGGATGCCTCGCGCACCATCACCAAAGACACGAAGCGCGGCATTCGCTTTCATGGCTGGGCACTACGACAGTAGCCACGTCCTTTACATGCAGGACGAGGGCGGCACCGAGGAATGGCACATCTACGCCGTCGACGTGACCCAGGGAACGACGCGCGACCTGACGCCTTTGGCCGGCGTCACCGCTCACATCCACGACTTGGTACTCGATCATCCGGGCGTCGCTGCCATCGCTATCAACGATCGCGACAAGGCTTGGCATGATGTCTATCGCATCGATATTCGCACAGGCAGAACGCGAGCTGATTGTCGAGAACACGCAGGAGCTTGCGAGCATTGTTCTCGATCGCCAGCTACGGCCACGGCTCGCAACCAAGTCGCGCCCGGAAGGCGGCAGCAGCGTGTTCCGCTTTGACGGAACTGCGCTGGAGCTGATCCGGGTGGTCGATCACGAGGACGATCTGACAACCAGCGTCAACGGGTTCACGCGCGACGGCAAGACTTTGTATATCCTCTCCTCAGTCGGCCGCGACAAGGCGGCCTTGCTGGCCATGGATTGGGAAACCGGCACGGAAAAGGTGCTGGCGGAGCATCCGAAAGCCGACATCTCGCGCATTCTATCCAATCCTGAAACCGACGTGGTGGAAGCGGCCGGCGCTGAACACCTCAAGGTCGATTGGATTCCGCTGAACGAACGCATCGCCGACGACCTCAAACTGCTGCACGGGCTTCTGCCAGGCAACGTCGACATCGCGGATAGGACACAGGACGATACGCGCTGGATCGTGGTCTCCAGTGCCGCCGAATCGCCGAGCACCTACCACCTGTACGAGCGGGACAAGGGAACTGTGTCCGAACTGTTCTCGGCGCGTCCCGAACTCAAATCCTATCGCCTCGCGCCCATGCACGGCCAAGTCATCCCCGCGCGCGACGGCCTGGAGCTGGTGTCCTATCTCACGCTGCCGGAAGGAGAACCCGTCAGCCCCAAGTCACCGCTGCCGATGGTGCTGCTGGTCCACGGCGGCCCCTGGGCGCGGGACGCCTATGGCTACAATTCCTACCATCAGTGGCTGGCCAATCGCGGCTATGCCGTGCTGTCGGTGAATTTCCGTGGCTCGGTCGGGTTCGGCAAGGCATTCGTCAATGCCGGCGACCTGCAATGGGGCCGCAAGATGCACGACGACCTGCTCGATGCGGTCGAGTGGGCGGTCAAGCAAGGCATTGCGGACCGGCGGCGCATTGCAATCATGGGTGGTTCCTACGGCGGCTATGCCACGCTGGCGGGACTAGCGTTCACGCCGGAGGTGTTCTGCTGCGGGGTGGACATCGTCGGCCCGTCGAACCTGGAGACGCTCCTGGCGACCGTACCGCCCTATTGGGCCGCCTTCTTCGAGAATCTCGCGCGCCGAGTCGGCGACCCGCGCACCGAGGATGGCCGGGCGCTGCTGCGGGAGCGTTCGCCGCTGCATTCAGCCGACAGGATCACCAAGCCCCTGCTGATCGGGCAAGGCGCCAACGATCCCCGCGTCAAGCAGGCGGAGTCCGACCAGATCATCGAGGCGATGCGCGCGAAAAACCTGCCTGTGACCTACGTTCTCTACCCACAGGAAGGACACGGCTTTGCGGTGCCTGAAAACAGCCTTTCCTTCAACGCCATTGCCGAAACCTTCCTCGCGGCGCATCTTGGCGGGCGCTGCGAGCCGTTCGGAGACGATTTCCACGGCGCCGAATTCGAGGTGCGCGAAGGTTCTGCGCATGTGCCTGGACTGGAGAAAGCACTGGCAGGTCGCGTTTGAATGGCATTTCGTCTACGGAAATGCCAGCTGACAAGCCCGGCGGACCCGCGTGACTTGCTCTTGCCTTCGAGGACATGCCAAAAGCTCGCCGGTGGCCGCCATAGCTTGCCATGACGCTGTGGCGGCATCTGCCGCCTTTGACTAGGATCGAGCGCATATTGCCGAAGCTGCTTCCGGCGGCGCATTTGGGAGGACGGGGACCATGGAACTCTACATATGCTAAGACCGCTGTCGCCAGCGTGCTCGCGGGCGTGATCGGCCTCGCTTCCTACGGAGTGGTGCGCGAGACGCAGACGATCGGCGAAGGCAAGATCGTCATGGCGACGGGCAGCTCGCAGTACTTCGAGCTGGCGGAAAGCTACAGGCAGCGACCTGGAGCGCAACGGCATCAAGCTCGAAGTGCAGCGTCTGACCGAGGGCTTTACCACGCTGAAGACGATGCTCGATCCGAACTCGAGCCTCAACGCCGGCTTCATCAAGGGTGGCCTCGTCGGCAGTCTGCAGGGCCGCCTGGCCACCGAAAAGGCCAAGGGCCGCTATGCCGAGTTCGACAAGCTGCTGTCGGTCGGACGGGTATTCTACGAGCCGATCTGGGTGTACTCCCGCGGCGACCTGCCGGTGGCCAGCCTGCGCGACCTCAAAGGCATGAAAATCCTTACCGGTACCAAGGAAAGCGGCGCGCGGCGCATCGTGAACCAGCTGCTCAAGGCCAACGGCGTCGACAAGACGAATGCCACTCTGATCGATCAGGATCTGCCTGCCGACGCAGCACCGCTGTTCGACGGCCGCGCCGATGTGGCAATCACGATTGCGCCACCCGATTCCGACAAGATGCAGGAACTGGTGCGAGTCCCCGGCATCCGCTTGATGGACTTCTCGCCCGAGGCGGAAGCCTACGACAATCGCTTTCCAGCTCTGACCAGGGTCGTGCTGCGCAAGGGCTCCGTAGAATTCAATCCTGTCATTCCTTCCGAGGACATCACGCTGCTGGCGACGACGGCGGCGCTTGTGGTCCGATCCGACATGCATCCCGCGCTGATAAGCCTGCTCACGCATGCCGTCGTCAGCAATCCAAAGTCGGGCTTCGACAAGCAGGGCGATCCGGTGCTGTTCCACCGCGCCGGCGACTTTCCCTCAGCGAGCGATCCGGAATTCACTGTTCCTGCCGACACGCGGGCGATCTACAAGTCCGGCGAACTGCCGTTCCTTCTGCGCTTCCTCGCACCGCTGAATGCGCGATTGGGCGTACCTTTTTCCTACACCGCTTTCATCAACAGCTATGCTGCGCAGGTGCTGCTGGTCCTTATTCCGCTGCTGGCAGTTGCCGTACCGCTCTTCAAGGCGATACCCGCAATTTACATATGGAACGTGCGCCGCAAGTTGATCTACTGGTACCGCCAGCTCAAAAATCTGGAGAAAAATCTCGACAGTCGCGGCGCCAAGTATGACCTGAACGCTCAGCAGGCGGAACTCGAGCGCATTGACGGGGCTGTCAGGCGCATCCGCGTACCAAGTTTCTTCTCCAACGAGCTCTACGACCTGCGCATGCACATCGACCTGGTGCGCCAGCGGCTGTCAACTAGACCCAGCCTGCAAATGGCAGCGGAGTAGCGGCGGCGGAATTGAATCTGGTGGGTGCTTGGCTCGAGTTGGACTTCTACCGCTCACCGGTCTCGGGGAGATTGCGACATGGTCCCCGAGTTTAATCCGCGCGACGTACTGGAAGCCTATGTCTCGCTTCTGGGCCAGCCCAGCACCGCTGCCATACGCGACGTATCGGAATTGGCCCACCCCAAGGACGTGATCAAGTACGTCCTGCAGCATTGCATCAAGGTGACGACGGAGGATAAGGCGCTGAGTTTCCTGCGCGAACTCGTATGTAGCCTTGGCCAGCTTCCAGCAAATGTCCGAAGAGGAGCGCGCGGCAGCTGCACTGTTAAGTGAAATCGGTGCGCCCGCGCTTGAAGGAAGCGAACTCTTCGAGGAGCAGGCGCGGCGTATCAGCGACGTCGCAGCGGCGCTGCAATCGGTACTGGACCGGTTCAGGGCGGAACGAGCGGTGGTCTCGCAGGAGCTCAGCTTGCTGCCAGGTCCAACGGACCTGGCACAGGCCGAATGAGCTGGCGAAGGCCGCGACCTTCGAGCCCCCCCTGCGCGGACCAACTCCGGCAATGCACTTTGGGAGTGGGCAAAGCGATACCGTTCGCTGTAGGTTCGCGCGTTTGCAGTGATGTCAGGGGATGGAAATGGCGACCAACAAGAAGAAACTGCTGATTACGGAATCCATGGCGCCCGCCGGCTGGGCTTTGTTCAACGAGCGCGGCGATGTCGAAGCAGTCAAATTCCCCAACATGATTTCTGCGCCGGATTTCGAGGCCTTCCTCAAGCAGCATGCGCCCGTCAACGCTGTTGCCTTGGGGGCAACGCGCTTCGGCGAGAAGGAACTCGAAGCGGCACGTGAAATGCTGGTTGTGGCGCGCATAGGCGTCGGCTTTGACGCTGTGGACGTGCCCGCGCTGACGGCCAGGAAGATCCCCCTCATGGTTGCGGGCAGTGCAAATTCACCCTCGGTTGCCGAACAGGCGATGTTCATGATGATGGCCCTGGCAAAACGCGGTGCCGAACTGCACGCCATGGTCAAAGACGGACAGTGGAGCAAGCGGCTCACTTCCGTGCCGTTCGATCTGTACGGCAAGACCGTGCTGGTCGTCGGTTTCGGCCGCATCGGCACCAGAAGCGCCAAGCGCTGCCAGGCCATGGAAATGAACGTCCTCGTCTACGATCCCTATGTGCCCGCTGGCGATATCAAGGCCGCGGGCTGCGAACCGATTGCGGAGCTGGATGCAGCCCTCCCTCGCGCCGATTTCGTCACCATCCATTGCCCCAAGACGCCAGAGACTGTCGGCATGTTCAACGCGGCGCGATTGCAGCGCATGAAGCCCACGGCCTATCTGGTCAACACGGCCCGCGGCGGAATCGTCGACGAGCCGGCGCTGCACACCGCGTTGACGACGGCCAAGCTAGCGGGCGCCGGCCTCGATGTGTTCGAGCAGGAGCCGCCTCCACAGGACAACCCGTTGCTGAAGCTCCCCAGCGTCATCATCGCGCCGCACATGGCTGGTGTCACGCGAGAGTCGCTCGATCGCATGGGCCTACAGACGGCCCGCAACATCCTGAGCGCGTTGGACGGCAAGCCGATCCGCGAGAACGTGATCAACAAGGAAGTGCTGGACTGACGTCGTCAATCGCCGTCACACTCGTCGATATGGGCCAGGGTGCGCAGGCCCTTCGCGGTACGCCTTGCGCACGAGCCCATGCGAGTCATTTTTTGCGCGGCCCCGCGTATTGATCGATCGGCGGCGTGCCATGAGTGTGGAAGCTTTCGATGGTCTTCAGTCCCCACGCTTGGCCCTTTTTGCGCTCGGTCTCGGTCCATACTACCGGCTGCCAGTCGGGCGCCAGAATCAGGCGCGCGCCAGCGTTCGCCACCTCCACGCGATTGCCACCGGGCTCGTAGACGTAGAGGAAGAATGTCTGCTGGATGGCGTGCTTGTGCGGACCAGTCTCGATATGCACGCCAGCCTCGAGGAAGATGTCGGCGGCGCGCAGGATTTCCTCGCGTGAATCCAAGGCATAGGTGACATGGTGGAAGCGCCCGCGGGCGCCGTAGTGGTCGAGCGTGAATGCCAGGTCGTAGCTCTTGTTGTTGCAAGTCACCCAGGCCCCGGCCTCCTGGCCGCTGTCGAGCACAATCATTTCGGTGGTGCGCAACCCGAGCACATCTTCCATGAACTGCCTCAACTGCACGACATCGGACGTGAGCAGGTTCATGTGATCGAGCCGGCGCGCATTCACACCCCGCGCCGGGAAGCGTTGCGCCTGGTTCTTAAGTGCAGGCTTGAGTTCGGCCGGCGCCTGGTACCATTCGGTTTCGTAATAGACCTCCATGTCGTGGCCGTCGGACGTGGTGAACGCATAGGCCGGACCGTGGCCCAGATCGCCCTCGGTCCAGCCCTTGCCCAGGCCCGCCTTTTCTATGATCGCAACCCGCCGCTGCAGCGCCTCGGGACTGGAAGCACGATAGGCGAAGTGCCCCATGCCGGCGATTTTTGCGGCCGATAGCTTCAGCGTGTGGTGCTCGTAGTCGTCCCAGCCGCGCAGATAGACGGACTCTCCACGCCGCCCGCTCTCCGTCATACCCATGACGTCGATGAAGAAGCGCAGGCTCTCGTCGGGCTTCGGCGTCAGAAGCTCGACGTGCGCTAGATGCGCCAGATCGAAGGAGCGGAGAGTGGATTGCACTGCTTTTCCTCGGTCGCGATGGACTAGCCTATGCCGGGCGGGGTCAATCGGCCAGCGAGGAAGGGGGAAGGAACGGTCTTGTTGCTCAAAAGCATGGTCTATGCTCTTTCAGCAAAAGGATTTGGGGCTCCAATCACGGTACACGGGCACTCCGCTTTTCTCCTCGGGGGCGAGGAGAGGACAAACCTCTGCTCGCTTCGACTTTTCTCGCGCCAGACCACCACAAAATGACGGGTAAGATCGTGACTTCCAAGAACACCACCGCGCTCGTATTCGCCGCCACCATGACGCTCGCAGGCTTCCTGCTGTTTCAGGTGCAGCTCGTGCTCGGCAAGTTCATCCTGCCATGGTTCGGAGGAAGCGCTTCGACCTGGCTCGTATGCATGCTGTTCTTCCAAGTGGCGCTGCTGGTGGGCTATGCGCACGCCTATGCGATCACACTGCCTTTGACCATCCACCGGCAAGCCCAATTGCAGATCGGCATCCTTGTTCTGACCCTTCTGCTGTTGCCGATCGCGCCCTCCGATGATTGGAAGCCGGTAGATGCGCGCGATCCCACGTGGCGCATTCTGGGATTGTTGGCAGTGTGTGTCGGCCTGCCCTATATCGCGCTCGCAACGACAACGCCCCTGCTTTCACGCTGGCTTGCGCATATCGCGCCCGATCTCAATCCGGTACGATTCTTCGCCGCCTCCAATATCGGGTCGTTCCTGGGCCTGCTCTCCTATCCATTCTTCTTAGAGCGGTTGCTGCCGAGCATGGAGCAGACCCGCTGGTGGTCCTGGGCCTACGTGCTGTATGCGGCTCTGTTTGCAGCATGCGGCCTGCTCACGATCACCCGCGCGCCAAACTCGAAAGTTGCCGATTCGAGTGCACTTCGGACGGGCAACGGCGACCCTCTGCTGCTGTGGGTGTTCTACTCGGCACTCGGATCGGCGTTATTGATCGCAACCACCAATGCCATCACGCAATGGTCGGCGGTGGTGCCATTCCTGTGGGTCGTCCCGCTCAGCGCATATCTCCTCACGTTCGTGATCGCCTTCGGTTATCCGCGAGCCTACCATCGGATGCTGTTCGGCGCAGCATTCCTGCTGCTGGCAGGAACGAGCCTTGCCCTCCCCGTGCCGGAATCATCTCTCTATCTATTCATCGCGCTGGTCGTGCAGACGGCGACGCTTTTCGCAGGCTGCATGATCTGCCACGCGGAAATGGTGAGACTGCAGCCGGAGCCTGCGCGCCTTCCGAAGTTCTATCTCGCCATTGCAGCGGGCGGTGCGCTTGGCGGCATCGCCGTCGTGCTGGGTGCGCCTTTCCTCTTCAAGGACTACTTCGAGCATCCCCTCGTGCTGTCGGCCATCGCCGCGCTCGCGTTGTGGCACATGTGGCCGCGCGGTCAAGGATCGAGGATCGTCCGGATCGCGGCGGCCTGTCTCGCGGGTGTAATTTTCCTGAACGGTTTGGCGAAAATCGCCGCAGACGAGATCAGCGGCGACACCCTGGTCGAGCGCATACGCAATTTCTACGGCGTCGTGAAAGTCGTGCGGCAGTTCCAGGATGACCCGAAGGAGTACACGCTCAGCATATTTCAATCAGGCATCGATCAGGGCGGGCAATTCCAGGACCCGGAACGCCGCGCACAGGCCATTTGCGGGTTCGATCTGCGCAGTGGCCTCGGGTACGCCCTCGCCTACCACGCCAAACGCCGCACGGGAGGACCGCAAGCCCCGCTGCGCATCGGCGTGATCGGGTTGGGTGCGGGCATGATCGCGACGCTCGCGCGAGAGGGCGATACGATTCATTACTACGAGCTCAATCCAGCGGTGTTCAACCTTTCGAGCCGGCACTTCAGTTTCCTGAAGGACAGCAAGGCTAAGATCGATGTGCTGCTCGGCGACGGGCGCCTCGTGCTCGAGCGCCAGCTCAAGGCCAACGACCGGCAGAAATTCGACGTCCTGGTGCTGGACGCGTTCCGCGGCGCATCTCCACCGATGCACCTGATGACCAAAGAGGCGTTTGCAATCTACTTCGGGCACCTGGCAGAAAACGGCATTCTGGCCGTCAATTTCGAGCTCGATACCTTCGAGGTGGCGCCGCTGCACCGCGGACTTGCAAAGCAGCTGCAGACCAATGTACGCTGGTTCGAGACCAAGGAGGACGGCGAGTACTGCCAGGCGCCGATCAGCTGGGCCATCTACACACAGGACCAAACATTCTTCGACGCGCCTATCGTGCGGCGGGCGGTGTCGCCCTGGCGTGACGATGGCAAGTCGGAGCTGGTTTGGACCGACAAGGACAGCAACCTGATGAGCATCGTCAACTGGACCCGGCCCTGATCAAGCCGGGTCAGACATCGGCACAAGCACGGTACGCTCGAACTTCATGAAGACGGTGCCGTCGGACTTGACGCCGCACGTGCGCACGGTGACGAGCCCCTGGCCCGCACGGCTCGTGGAGGAGCGCTTGGAGAGCACCTCGCTTTCCGCGTAGATCGTGTCGCCCACGAACACGGGTGCGGTCAATTCCACCTTGCTCCAGCCTAGATTGGCGATGGCCTTCTGACTGACGTCTGCGACGCTCATGCCGGTCACGATCGAAAGCGTGAGGCAGCTGTTGACGAGCGGCTTTTTGAACTCGGTCTCGGCGGCGTAGGCGGTATCGAAGTGCAGCGGGTGCTGGTTCATGGTCAGCAGCGTGAACCAGACGTTGTCGGCTTCCGTGATGGTACGGCCGGGGCGATGCTCGTAGATGTGGCCGACGACGAAATCGTCGTAGGTGCGGCCGATGTCGGCGCGCGTGCGGCCGGGTGCGATTTCCTTGGTGCCGGGCATGTCTATTGGGTCAGGTTTCGCTATGGTCTGCTGCAAGAAGAGAATTGTGCTCCCCAAGCGACGGCTCGCGCAGCGATGGCTCGGCGGGCTCGTGCATGAAGCGCACGACCGGCGCAATATGCTCGCGACCGAGTTCATCTTTCAAAACCAGACTGCGCGCGCGGGCGCTGTCATCATCGAGGGCTTCGCGCAGTGTGTTGACCGGGGCGAAACTGACGTCCATGCCGGCGAACCAAGCGCGCCAATGCGCAAGGGGCTTGTCGCGGAAAACGCCGGCTAGAAACTCGATCACCGGCGCCTGATGCGCACCCGGTCCCCGCTCGCACAACGCCACGAGATCCGGCCTGTCGAGGCGGTCGAGGAGGTTGCGTACGAATTTCATCTCCTGCGCACCGAGGACGAAATGGCGGCCGTCACTCGTTGCGTAGGGCTGGTAGAAGGCCGCGCCGCCGGTGGTGCGCTCGTGCTTAGGGTTTGGCTGGGGCTGCCCCGACATCGCAGCGCCCATCACATTGGGCAAGGCCGCGAGGACTGCATGGTGCATGGCGACATCAATGTAGTCGCCGAGGCCCGTTCTTTGGCGGCGGAGCAAGGCCATCAGCACGCCCGACAGAGCCTGCAGAGCGCTCAACATGTCCGCTATGGCCACGCCAGGCATAGCTGGCGCCCCATCTGACCCAAGCGTAATGCTGAGCGCGCCGCTCAGTGCCATGGTGGCGAGATCGTGCGCCGGCCGCTCGCGATAGGGACCGTCCTGGCCGAAGGCGCTGATCGAACAGTAGACGATACGGGGATTGCGGGTCGCCACCGTCGCGTAGTCGATACCGAGACGCTGCATTACGCCTGGCCGGTAGGATTCGACGAATACGTCCGCGCTGTCGCACAGCTTGAGCAGGCTTTCGCAGCCTTCGGCGGTCTTCAGGTCGATGACGACGCTCTGCTTGCCGCGATTGACGTTGCGGAAGAAGACGGTGGAGGGGCCGTCCGAAAGACCGATGCGCCGCCCCGGATCACCCTCGCCGGGCGGTTCGACCTTGATCACCTCGGCGCCGTGATCGGCAAGAGCCATGGTGAGGTATGGCCCGGGCAGAAACACCGAGAGGTCGACGACTTTTATGCCCTCGAGCTTCATGCCCTGCTCACTCCGCGGCGGCTTGGGCTTTGCCTGGCCCGAGCAGCGCCCCATTGTCGGCGCCCAGGCCGGAGCACACGGTCTGCTCGGGCCGCACGCCGTCGATCTTGAGCGGATTAGAGAGCATCTTCAAGTCCGGTTTGGCCGGATGCGGCACGGTATTGACCATCCCCGCGGTCTCAACGAACGGATTGGCAAATGCCTGCGCGAGATCGTTGATCGGCGCGATCGGTATATGACCGGTGAGCATCTCCAGCCATTGAGCGCTGGTTTTTTCACTCATGGCATCGTCCAAGGCCTGGGTCAGCTCGGCGCGGTGACTGCGGCGCGCAGCCGGCGTCGCAAAGCGTTGGTCGGCGATCAGCTCCGGATGGCCGACACGCTGGGCCAGCTCCTCCCAGAACTTCTGCTTCATGCACATGACATAGACCCAGCCGTCTTTGGTGCGGACCGTCTGCACAGGTGTGATGGACTGATGCGCGCTGCGCGCGAGGCGGGAGATATTGTCGCCGCCATTGATGTACCAGGTGCCCATGTAGGAGACCTGATGCACCGAGACATCGAACAGCGACACATCGACGTCGCAACCCTTGCCGGTCTTTTGCGCGCGGAACAGGCAGCCCAGCAGACCGGTGATGCCGACCATTCCTGTCATGGAATCGATCATGGAGGAGCCGAACCGCTGCGGTGGACCATCGGGCTCGCCCGTCAGCGCCATCAGGCCGGTCTCAGCTTGCATGAGGAAATCGTAGCCGGGCCAAGCCGTGCGTTCGTTGTCGCGGCCATAGGCCGAAATATGCAAGCATACGATCGCCGGATTGACTGCGCTCAGCGTCTTGTAGTCGAGGCCGAGCTTTGCCGGCTGGTCGCCGCGCAAATTGTTCATCACCGCATCTGCCGTCGCTGCCAGCCGGCGGAAGGAGGACTGGCCTTCGTCACTCTTGAAGTCGAGCGTGATGCTCTTCTTGTTTGAGCCGAAGGTCTGGAAATACGCGCTGTCGTTCTCGCCCAGGAATTGCGGCCCCACGTGCCGACCGGTGTCGCCCTTGGTTGCCGCGTTCTCGATCTTGATAACCTCCGCTCCGAGGTCGGACAGGAACAGCGAGCCGTAAGGCCCGGCGCCGAACTGCTCGATCGTCAAAACCCGCACACCCTCGAGTGGCTTCATGAGACGGGATTCCTCCTGATCCATTGTTTGGCGATGATCATGCGTTGCATTTCGTTGGTGCCCTCGCCGATGCACATCAGCGGTGCGTCGCGATACAGACGCTCGATGTCGAACTCCTTGGAATAGCCGTAGCCGCCGTGAATGCGCAGCGATTCTATACTGTTTTCCAGCGCGGCTTCAGACGCGAAATATTTGGCCATGCCCGCTTCCATGTCGCAGCGCTCGCCGCGGTCGAAGGCGGCAGCGGCGTCAAGGGTCAGCAACCGGGCGGCGCGCGCCTTCGTCGCCATGTCGCCGAGCTTGAGCTGGATCGCCTGGTGCTCGCAGATCGGCTTGCCGAAGGTCTTGCGCACCTGGGCATATTCGGTGGCGAGCTGGAGAGCCCCCTCGGCAACGCCGACACCACGGGCGGCAACATTGATGCGCCCGAGTTCGAGACCGCCCGTTGCCTGGTAGAAACCCTGCCCCTCTTCCCCGCCAATCAGATGATCGGCCGACAGCCGGTAGTCCTCGAATACCAACTCGCCGGAATCGATCGACTTGTAGCCGAGTTTCTCCAGTTTCTTTCCGACCGTGAAGCCTTTCTGCTTGGGGGCGATGAACATGCTCATGCCCTTGTGGCGCGGGTTAACCCCGGGGTCGGTCTTGACGAGCAGGGCGAAGCAGCTCCCCTCGATGCCGTTGGAAATCCAGGTCTTAGTGCCGTTGATCACGTAGTCCTTGCCGTCGCGCCGGGCCGTGGTGCGGATGCCCTGCAGGTCGGTGCCGGCATCTGGCTCCGTCAGCGCCAAACCACCGCGCACTTCGCCACTTGCCAGCTTGGACAGCCAAGTCTCTTTTTGTCCCTTGGTGCCGAACTTCTCGATCGCCAGCGCCAACATCAGGTGCGAGTTGAAGATGCCGGTGACGGCCATCCAGTCGCGCGAGATACGCATCACGATCTTGGCGTAGGTGCCAGCCGGCAAGCCAAGTCCGCCGTACTCCTGCGAGACAGTCGCGCCGAACAGCCCCAGTTCCTTCATCTGCTCGACGGTTTCGGTGGGATAGCGGTCGGCGTGGTCGTACGCCTTGGCGATCGGCTTGACCTCCTTCTCGACCCACCGATCGATGGTGGCAAGCAGCTGAGCTTCGTCCTCCGGATCGATATTGCGCAGCTGGGGAGGTGCAGACATGGGTTTCCTCTGTGTCGGGCTCATTGAAGCCGGCCCCTGCCGGTCGCAGATTGCCACATGGCTCGACTGGATAACAATGATCGAAGCTGCATATCAGGTTTCGGCCACCCGGCCAGGCCACAGGCGTCATGAGGCACGCTGCGAGCACCGCGCAACCCGGCTCGCCCTGGGACGAGACAGCTGTCGGTTACCGGCGATCCACGGGCAACGGGTGCCACCATCGGCCGGCGACCACCACGCCCTCGGAGACGATCCGGCGATCTCCCGCCAAGCGTTCCCCCAGAACATCGGTGTATTCGAAACGGCCCTCTTTCACGGACAGGACCGTAGCGTCTCCTACGCTTTCAGGCTTCAGGCTGCCGAGTTCGAGACGTTTCAGGGCCATCGCCGCATTGACGGTCGAGGCGGCGACGACGTCGTTGAGCGGCATCCCCATGCACAGGAACTTCGACATGGTCGTCACTTGATCGAAGGCTGGACCGTTGATGCAGAGCGCGTGGACGTCGGAGGAAATGGTGTCCGGGAGGAAGCCGTTGGCCAGCATGGCGCGCGCCGTCTTGAAGGAGAAGGAAGCCTTGCCGTGGCCGATGTCGAACTTGACGCCGCGCTTGCGCGCCTCCAGCACCTCCTTCTTGACGGTGCCTTGCTGAGTGGCCGGCGAGTTGGGAAACGGCCGGAACGCATGCGTGAGAACATCGCCTGGCCGCAGCCGCTCTAGCACCTCCTCGTAGCTGGGTGGCGGATGGTCAATGTGGCACATCAGCGGCATACCGGCTTCGTTCGCCACCTGCAGCGCAATGTCCAGCGGCACCGTGCCTGAGTTGCCGGAAGCGCCGCGCCCGACGCGCACCTTAATGCCGACGATCACGTCGCGATTGGCATCGGCAACCTCCACCGCGCTGACCGGATCCATTAGTCGCAGCTCTTCGCTCTCACCGACCATGACGCGGTCGGAAAACGCGTAGATGCCGGCATGCGACACGTGCAGGTAAGCGAGGATGCGGACTTGGCTCGGCTCGATCACATGCTTGCGGAAGCCGACGAAATTGCCGGGACCGGCGCTGCCCGTGTCGACTGCAGTGGTGACGCCGGAGGTGCGGCAGAACTCTTCCGCGTCGATGCCGAGCGAGGTGCCACCCCAGTAGACGTGGGTGTGCAGGTCGATCAGGCCGGGCGTGACGATCAACCCCGACACATTGCGGACCGTGGTCGCGGCGGTAGGCTGAAGTTGCTGGCCCACGCGGGCGACCTTGCCGCCTGCAAAAGCGACATCGGCAATCGCATCGAGCTTCTGCGAGGGGTCGACCACCCGCCCGCCGCGAAGGATGAGGTCGTAGGTCATTGGATCCCAGCTGCGTTGTGACGGACCAGACTAGCTGCGAACAGGACGGAAGGTGAAGATGCACCTTTTCTTCCGGCGAAACCCCTGCTGCTTCAGGGCGTTAGTACTGTAAGCCGGCAACCAAGCTGTTGAAACGTCCGACGCTTCTGCCGGTGCACGGTGCCGGAATGGATGCTGCACGGCTGGCCCACCGCCGTACAACGGCTCGCGCGCGTACATGCTCCGACAACGCCGCAACGCCCAGCGAAGAGAAGCTCGGGTAGCGTCCTACCTGGAGCGCCAGACGGAACTGTCGGCACGAGGCTGAGTTGTCATCAGCGAAACGATCGAACCAAGGAGGCCCCAGATGGCTTATGAGAACGATCCTAACCGCATGATCGACCCCGATCGCCCGGGACGGCCCCTCTTTCAATACCGGCCCGAGGATGGCGCGGGTTGGATTCCGATGATACTGGCAGTCGCCGCAGTCGCCTTGCTCATCATGCTGCTGCTGCCGGCCAGGAACGAAACCGGGCCGCGTGTTACCGAGAATGCTCCCCGCACTGAGCAGCCGACAAAGCCCGTAATCCCATCGGCGCCGCCGGCCAATAAACCGACGCCCACAACTCCGGCGCCAACACCGCCGCAGTAAGGCGATCGAAGTACAGCTAACAACGGAAAGCCTCGCACGGCGGGGCTTTCTGTTGGCGCCGCGGGGAAGCAATTACGGCGCTAGAGCGCATTTCCGCCAATCTGGTCACCTTCAAATTTAGCGCGCTGAGAAGGCAACAATGGCCCGATGCTCTGCTGCGATGGAACACCTGCAGAGGCCTGTGCGTTGAACATGCGAAAATTTAGTCTGAACCCGAACTATCCACCTATGGGCCGCAATCATGGACAGCATCATTTATCTCGTCGGCCTCATCGTGATCATCATGTTCATCCTGAGCGCACTCGGCCTTCGCTGAACCTCATTTCAAGGTAACACCACATGGCACACGTCGGCCCCACCCCAACACCGGCTGCCGGTGTTACATCCGTTGCAGGTCCCGCTTATGTCGAGTGGGGTGCAATATTTGCAGGTGCAGTGCTCGCTGCCGCATTATCGTTCGTGTTCCTCACATTTGGCGCCGCAATAGGCCTATCCGCTGCATCTCCGTGGCCGAACTCTGGAGCGTCGGTGAAGTTTATCGCCGGTCTCGCGGTTTTCTGGACAATGGTTCAGCAGATCGGTGCATTCATGGCCGGCGGCTATATTGCAGGCCGCATGCGCTCGCGCTGGAACGAAACGACCCAGCATGAAGTCGAGTTTCGAGACGGCCTGCATGGGGGGCTTGTATGGGCGGTTGGCCTGGTGATCGGCGTCGCCATCCTCATGGCATCGGCAGGAGCGGCTGCACGGACTGGAATTGAAACGGCCGGCAAAGCAGCAGCCATAACGGCCTCAACTGTCGACCCAACGGATGTTCTGCTCGATACGATGCTGCGGCCCGCAAGCGTCGCTCAGGCAACACCCCAAAACGCACCGCCGGCAGGAGCGCCCGCGACACGGCCGCGGCCGCAAGGTGCCCTCAGTCCAGACGATTCACGCGCGGAGATGTCCCGTACCATCGCGACCTCTCTGGTGAATGGATCGATGTCCGCCCCCGACCGCGCATACCTTACCCAGATCGTAGCGCAACGGACTGGCGTGACGCAGCCGGAAGCAGAGAAGCGCGTCAACGAAGCGTTCACGGCTGCTCGTGGGGCAGCCGACAAGGCCAGACGCGCCACCATCCTGACAGGCTTCGTGACGGCGGCCAGCCTTATCGTTTCTTTCGGCGCCGCCTGGTGGGCTGCCCTAAAGGGCGGACAGCACAGGGACAACTCGGTTCCGGCCAGATTCGAGTTTGGCAACAGAATTCGCCGGACGAGCGTGCCGGGAACCTGAAAACTTATCCCACCGGAGCGCCGACAGCGGATCGATTGCCATCGAACTATCGTGTGCGTACGGTCTTAGCGAGTTGAACGGGATGGCTCAGCGAGGCTGTTCTCCGGATCAACGCGAAGTTCTAGCACGGTCCGCAACCATGGCCAAAAAGCGGTCAGAGAAAGCGCTCCGGTTCAGCATGACGAAGTCGAGCCGAATGCGATCTGGTTGTTCCTGCGTGATCAAATTCGGTTCTGGCCAAAGCTGGCTCCGCCAGCATTCTTGAATTCGCCGGTAGCCAGCGCCGGCCTGGTCGCAACCGCCAATCAGCATGAACATGCGCTGGAGCGACCTATTACGGCACTGGCTGACGCCGCCTCTGCGCAACTGCTCTTGCGAGACTATCAGCGTGCCGGGGTTCTCCATCAAAAAGCGATCCCGGTAACGCGTCGCGCGCCTGTAAGGTCTCCTCAACACTTGGGTGGGCGGCTGATGGTCGAGCAGCTTAGAAAAGTTTCCAGCGGAATTGCGGGTCTAGACGAGCTGACCGGTGGGGGTCTCCCCGCCGGCCGGCCCACGCTTGTGTGCGGAGGTCCCGGTTGTGGCAAAACATTGCTGGCCACCACCTTTCTTGTCAGCGGGGCTATGGCAAGTGCCGAACCCGGCGTATTCATGTCGTTCGACGAGCGCATTCCCGATCTTGGCGTCAACGTCGCATCGCTCGGCTTCGACCTGCCCAGCCTTGAAGCGAGCAACTTGCTGGCCACCGATTACGTGCACCTCGATCGACAGGAGATGCATGAGACCGGCGACTATGACTTGGAAGCTCTATTTGTCCGCCTCAATGCGGCAGTGAAACGCGTAGGCGCGAAACGGGTCGTGCTCGACAGCATCGATACACTGTTCGCCGGCATACCGAGTGAAGCGATTCTGCGCTCGGAGCTGCGGCGTTTGTTCACCTGGCTCAAGGAGCGGGAACTCACCACCGTGATTACCGCTGAGCGGGGTGAGAAAAGTCTCACGCGGCACGGCATCGAAGAATACGTCTCGGATTGCGTGATTGCCCTCGACCATCGTGTGATGGACGATCTCTCGACGCGCCGCCTGCGCGTCGTCAAATATCGAGGCACATCTCACGGTACCAACGAATACCCGTTCCTCATCGATGAGCACGGGATAACTGTCCTGCCTATCACCTCGCTCGGGTTGCGGCATGGAGCATCCCAAGAGCGGCTGTCGACCGGCTTGGCCGATTTGGATGCGATGCTCACGGGCAAAGGCTATTTCCGCGGAGGCAGCATTTTCGTGACTGGCGGACCCGGCACCGGCAAGACAACGATCGGTGCACAATTCGCCGATGCTACGTGCTGTCGTGGTGAGCGGGCCCTCTACTTCAGCTTCGAGGAAAGTCCCAACCAGCTGGTGCGCAACATGCGCTCGGCAGGTATCGAGTTGCAGCCCTGGATCGACAAGGGACTTTTGGAGTGTCACGCCTCCAGGCCGAGCCTTTGGGGATTGGAAATGCATTTGGCCGTCATGATCAAGGCCATCCAAGATTTCAGCCCAACGGTGGTGATCATCGATCCACTCTCGTCGCTCATGGCGAGCGGGACCGGCTACCAGTCG
The DNA here is from genome assembly GCA_963814055.1 of uncultured Alphaproteobacteria bacterium. Classification (GTDB taxonomy): domain Bacteria; phylum Pseudomonadota; class Alphaproteobacteria; order Rhizobiales; family Hyphomicrobiaceae; genus AWTP1-13. The sequence continues at coordinate 59,267 of CAWFBJ010000026.1, read as the reverse complement.
GCGGGTATGATGCTGCGGCTGGTCGACTACCTGAAGAGCAGGAACGTGACAGCTTTGTTCCTAAGTCTGCAAGACAACGAAGCCCCGTCTCAAATGCATGTCTCGTCAATCATGGATACGTGGATCGTGGTGCGCAACGTGCAAACCGATGCTGAATTCACGCGACGCCTGCACGTCGTCAAGGCTCGGGGCATGGCACACTCGAACCGGGTGCGCCGCATGCAGATCACCGACAGGGGGGTGCGCCTGACCGATTTATCGCCAAGTCATGACGCTTCGGAGGAGCCGAGGTAATGGTACCAGACAAATCCGCTCAGCCGGCGCTACCTCCAACCGAGCGTTGGGACCTGCGCCTGTACGTCGCCGGCCAGACGGACAAGTCCCTGAGAGCTATCAACAATCTCAATCGCATCTGCGAAGAGCATTTGGAGGGGCGGTATTCGATTCAAGTAATCGATCTGCTCGAACAGCCCCAACTGGCAGCCGGTGACCAAATTCTGGCTTTGCCTACCTTGGTGCGCCGCCTTCCCGAGCCCGTAAAGAAGATCCTGGGGGACCTTTCAAACCAGGAGCGCGTTCTAGTAGGCCTTGATATTCGTCCTCTTTCTGAGCAGCACAGGTGACCACCATCCACTACGGCCTGACGCTTTTCGTGACCGGTGCAACCCCTCGGTCCATGCGCGCGGTCGCGAACGTTCGGGATTTTTGCGATCGCGAACTTGAAGGCATTTACGAGCTGGATGTGGTGGACCTCTATCACTCCCCCGAGCGCGCCCAGCCGGCCAACGTCATCGTCTCTCCTACCCTTGTCCGCGACTACCCCAAACCCGTGAGGCTTTTGGTCGGCGACATGTCCGATACAGAGCGACTGAAGAACGTTATCAAGGTTTGAGATGTCGACCCGTCTGGACGAGCGCGACATCGAACTCGAGGACTTGCGGAGCCGCTTGGCCGAAGCCGAGGAAATTTTGCGGGCGATACGCGCCGGCGAGGTCGACGCCGTTATCGTCAGCCGCGAAGATGCTCCGGCCATCTACACCCTCAAGAGCGCGGATAGTCCGTATCGCCTACTCGTGGAACGGATGCGAGAGGGTGCGGTCACTGTATCCGGCGAGGGAGTCATCTTGTACTGCAACGCGGCCTTTGCGCGGATGGTGAGCATTTCCATCGATCGTCTGCGTGGTACACGCTTCACCGACCTGATCGCCGGTTCTTACGGTGATATTCTGACCACCGTCGTTCCCGCCGGGGGCACGCCGGGACGTGACCTCTTGCTCCGGACCGCCACCGGTGAGATTCGGCATGTATATATCTCTTCGTCTCCTCTGCCGTCCGACGGCGATCCCATCCATTGCGTTGTCGTCACTGACCTGACGCGACACGGTTTGCGCTTGCGCCACGACGCAATCGTCAACAGCTCCGCGGATGCCATCTACAGCTTGACGCCGGAGGGCACGTTCACGACGTGGAATGGAGCCGCCGAGCAGCTTTATGGATACAGCGCCCAGGAAGTTCTTGGCCGGAACGTCCAAATTCTGATGCCGGCGAAACGGGAGGAACACCCGCCCGAGCTGAGTTCATCTCTCATTGCCCAGGAAAAGATTGCGCAGTTCGACACCGTCCGCATCGCAAAGGATGGAAGGCCCATCGACGTGGCCCTCAGCGTGGCAACGATTGAAGGCGCGGGCGGAGAGATCGAAGGTATCTCGGTAATTGCAAGGGACATCACGGAACGGAAGCACGCGCAGGACCGCCTTCACATACTGTTGCGAGAAACTTCGCATCGATCGAAAAACCTGCTGGCCGTTATCCAATCGATTACCGCCCAGACCGCGCGGTCTGCTGGTAGCATTGAAGAATTCGAAACCCGCCTCGTGCAGCGTTTGCATGCGATCGCCGTGTCCCATGACCTGATCGTCGACGAAAACTGGGAACGAGTAGGCCTCGCCGATCTTGTGATGCGACAGTTGCAGGCTTTCGTCGAGCCCGGTGAGCGACTACGGCTGGAAGGCCCTGCTATCTTCCTGACGCCAGCGGCAGCGCAGAACATCGGGTTTGCCCTGCATGAACTGACTACCAATGCTGTCAAATACGGCGCGCTGTCTGGGGCCACCGGATCCGTGACCGTGTCTTGGGACCTTGAGGGCATGGGCGGCAACCGCCGGCTGAGACTTTGCTGGCGGGAATTGGGTGGACCGCGCGTGACGGAGCCTTCGCGCATGGGCTTTGGAAGCACGGTGCTGAAGAACCTAGTCGCCCAGTCCCTCGATGCCGAAATAGCAACGGACTTCGCATCGGATGGCTTCTGGTGGGAGCTGAATGCGCTTCTGTCAAAGGTTGTTGCAATCGACCACGCGCATGCCATCAAAGTTGGAGCGGCTTGATAACCATCATCCAGAGGCACAGTCGCACGTCGCAAACGATTTGATCGGCTTCGGGTAATTGTGAGTGTTTGAGTACGCGCGCGCCAATCGCTCCACATAGAACCGAAAGCGCCGCCGAGGAAGTCCGTTCTTGCTGAAATGCAGCGGCGCTGTTGGCGCTTACAGCGTCGTCAGTGATGAAGGCGCCAGAGATTGAGCGGCAGCGCTTTGCGCCACCAACAGAGCAAGCGCTGCAGGCGGGATCCGGAAGGGCCCAAAATGCCCCTATTTCGCCTCGCTGGCCTTGGTGCCTGAGCTTTCAACAAGCTTGGTCACGCGCGGCAAATCGGCGACGAACAATTGCGCATGTGCCTCCGGCGACATGTCCTTGGCCGGGAACGGCAGGCTTCCCAGTTGTTTGAGCTTCGCAGTAACATCCGGGTCTGAAACCGCCTTGCGCAGCGCCGAATTCAGCGCGGCAATCGCCTCGTTTGGCGTTCCCTTCGCCACGTAGAGGCCGTGCCACATCGTATAGGTGATGTCCGGCATGCCGAGTTCCGCCGTCGTCGGCACATCCTTCAGTTCTTCCAGTCGCTCGGTGGACGTGATCGCGATGCCGTGCAGCATCCCGCTCTGGATCTGGGGCAAGGCGTTCGTCACCTGGTCCCAGAGCAGATCGATCTGGCCTGCAAGCAGGTCAATGATGGCGGGGCCCGAGCCGCGATACGCGACGAACGTCGGCTTGAAGCCGAGAGCATTGCCCATCATCACGGCGCACAACTGGCTGTTGGTGCCGACGCCGCCATGCGCGAAATTGGCCTTGGCGCCTTGCGCCTTGATCCAGCTCACATGATCCTTCGCGCTTTGTCCGGGAAGCGATTTCCTCCCGACCAGCACCATCGGTGCGTTGTTGACGAGACCGACCGGTTCGAATGCGGTCTGCGTGTCGTAGCGCAGGTTCGTGAACAAACTCGGCGCCGCCAGCAGTGCAACGTGATTGATCAGCACCGACGAGCCGTCCGGCGTAGAGCGCGCGACGCGTTCGTTCGCGGTCGTGCCGCCGGCCCCGACCACGTTTTCGATCACCACCGGCTGACCCAAGGTCTTCGACATCTGGTTGCCGATGAGGCGCGCCACCGTGTCCGTGCCGCCGCCGGCCGCATAAGGCACCACCAGCGTCACTGGCTTCTTGATCGCTTGTGCATTGGCGTCTTGGGAGAACGCTGCCAGCAGAAGGCCGGCGCCGATCCATCCGAACGTGCGAAGGCCCTTGATCATGGAACGTCCCATCCCCTTTTTGTTCTGCCGAACATTGGCGGCCGGTGTTTGAGGCTATGCCGCAGGACATACTACGGCAACAGAGCAATCCGGGCGATGGGACGCCTTCAGGACTGGTCGCGGGCTGGCCAGTACCGGAAGCGAAGGAGCGGCGCCGCAGCTTCTGCCGGGGAGCAGGGCGATTGCTCACAGAACGTGCACCGTGGGGCCTCTTTGTTCCTACCGGCTAGCGGCCACCGTCTCAGCCCCACCGTTTCCTGAAGGCCTGGGCGGCTCCACCCGTGACCATTCTTCATTTTCCTCCAGGGCGCCAAAGCCACAATGATCCTTGGCCTCACGGTAGGCCTTTCGTCTCGGCGAATTGTCGTGCACACTTCACGCACAAGCTGTGTGCTGGCCGGAATGCGCAGAAGCACTGCGAATGCCGTCTTGTCACGTCGCGCTCAAAATGGAGAGCATCGATGAAGTACTTGAATGCTTTGGGCCTCGCTTTTGCCGTCGCGGTCATTGCGACGCCGCCTGCCGTCGCGCAGGACAGCGGCACACTGAAGAAAATCAAGGAGACGGGATCGATCACGCTGGGTTTCCGCGAATTGTCGGTTCCCTTCTCCTACCTGGACGACAAGCAGCAGCCCGTGGGGTTCGCCATGGACATCTGCTACAAGATCGTCGATGCGGTGAAGAAAGAGCTGAAGCTCGATAAGCTCGACGTCAAGCTCAACCCGGTCACGTCGGCCACCCGCATTCCCTTGATGGCCAATGGCACCATCGATCTTGAGTGCGGCTCCACCACCAACAATGCCGAGCGCCAGAAGCAGGTGTGGTTCACCAACACCCACTTCCTCACCGCCAGCCGCTACGTCACGAAGAAGGCTAGCAACATCAATAAGATCGACGATCTCAAAGGCAAGTCGATCGTCTCCACGTCCGGCACCACCAACATCAAGCAGGCCACCGAGGCCAACGCTGCCAAGAACCTCGGCATGACCATCATGCCGGCGAAGGATCACGCCGAGGCGTTCCTGATAGTCGAGACGGACCGGGCGGTCGCATTCGTCATGGACGACGTACTGCTCGCGAGCCTGGTGGCCGCATCCAAGACGCCCGATGCCTACAAGATTTCGGACGATGCGTTCTCGCTGCCCGAGCCTTACGGCATCATGCTGCGCAAGGACGATGCCGGTTTCAAGAAGGTGGCCGATGACGCCACATCAGCGCTCTACAAGAGTCCCGAAGGCGCGGCGATCTACGCCAAGTGGTTCACGCAACCGATCCCTCCGCGCGGCCTCAATCTGAGCGTGCCGATGAGTCCGCAAATGAAGAAGCAGTTTGCCAATCCGTCCGACTCGCCTGACCCTGCAGCCTACTAGACAACACGACAACGCATCCAACCAACGTGCGGCGGGCGCAAGCCGGCGCGCACGTTGGTGGTCTGCAGCCTGGAGCCATGGCGTGAACTACAACTGGAATTGGGGGATCTTCTTCGAGGCCTCGCCGGAAGGCACCGGCACCTATCTCGGCATGCTGCTCTCGGGACTGCGATGGACCATCGTCACGGCCCTGTGCGCCTGGGTGATCGCACTCGTGTTCGGGTCGCTCGTCGGCGTGTTGCGGACGCTGCCTTCCAAATCCGCCAACTGGTTTGCCTCGGTCTACGTCGAGTTCTTCCGCAACATCCCCCTGATCGTGCAGCTCTTCCTGTGGTACTTCGTTTTGCCGGAACTGCTGCCTCGCGAGGCAGGTCTGTGGCTGAAGCAGCTCCCGAACGCCGCCTTCTGGACCGCCTTCATCGGCATCGGCTTCTATATGTCGGCACGCGTGGCGGAGCAGGTTCGATCCGGCATCGGCGCGCTGCCGCGCGGTCAGGCTATGGCGGGAAAGGCATTGGGCCTGACCACCGCGCAGACCTATCGCTATGTGCTGCTGCCCATGGCCTTCAGGATCATCCTGCCGCCGCTGACGTCTGAATTTCTCAATACTATCAAGAACACATCCGTAGCACTCACCATCGGGTTGCTGGAGCTGACGGCGCGCGCCCGTTCGATGCAGGAGTTCTCGTTCCAGGTCTTCGAGGCGTTCACCGCCGCGACCTTGCTGTACCTCCTGGTCAATGCCGTTGTGGTCACGGGTATGCGCTTTCTCGAGCGCAAAGTCGCCGTGCCCGGCTACGTGGCGATGAAGTGAGGGGGCATGTTCACTGATTTCGACTTCAGCGTCATTTTGAGCAATCTGCCGTATCTGTTCTTTGACGGTATGCGCTTCACGCTGATGCTCACGGCGCTGGCGACGGTGGGCGGCGTTGTCCTCGGCACGCTGATCGCGCTCATGCGCCTGTCGGGAGTGCCGGGCGTATCGCACTTTGCAGCCGGCTACACCAACCTGATGCGCTCGCTGCCGTTCGTACTGGTGATCTTCTGGTTCTACTTCCTACTCCCCTACGTGGGGCAGTGGGTCATCGGCGCGTCGCGGCCGATCGCGGTCGGGGCCTTCATGTCGGCGCTTGTCACGTTCACCCTGTTCGAGGCGGCCTATTTCTCCGAAATCATGCGCGCCGGCATTCAATCCATCCCGCGCGGACAGGTGTCGGCCGGCTACGCCCTCGGCCTCAGGTACTGGCAGGTGATGTCCTACGTCATCCTGCCCCAGGCATTTCGCAACATGCTCCCGGTCCTTCTCACACAGACGATCATCCTGTTTCAGGATACATCTCTCGTCTACGTGCTCTCGATCACCGACTTTCTCGGCGCCGCCTCCAAGATCGCTCAACGCGACGGGCGGCTGGTCGAGATGTACCTGTTTGCAGCCGTCGTTTACTTCGCCATCTCGTTCGCGCTCTCCCAGATCGTCAAGCGGCTGCAGGCGCGGACTGCCATTGTTCACTGAAGGAATGCCATGGACCGAATGATCGACATCCAGTCAATCAGCAAGTGGTACGGGCCGGTACAGGCCTTGAAATCCTGTACGACGCACGTTGCCAAGGGTGACGTCGTAGTCGTGTGCGGTCCATCCGGTTGCGGCAAGTCCACCCTCATCAAGTGCGTCAATGCGCTCGAGCCCATCCAATCGGGCGATATCGTGCTCGACGGCACCAGCTTGACCAATCCCAAGACCGATCTGCCGAAGTTGCGCGCGCGGGTCGGCATGGTTTTCCAACATTTCGAGCTGTTCCCGCACCTGCGGGTGATCGACAATCTGATACTGGCGCAGGAGAAGGTGCTCGGCCGGTCGCGTGCAGCCGCTGAGGCGAAAGCCGTGCAGCTGCTTGAGAGGGTCGGGCTGATCGCCCACAAGGACAAGCATCCGGGCCAGCTCTCGGGCGGTCAGCAGCAGCGCGTCGCTATTGCGCGGGCGCTGGCCATGGACCCGATCGTCATGCTGTTCGACGAACCGACCTCGGCTCTCGATCCCGAGATGGTCAGCGAGGTTCTCGATGTGATGGTCGCGCTTGCCAGCGAGGGCATGACCATGATGGTGGTGACCCACGAGATGGGCTTTGCCCGTAAGGTGGCCGACAGGGTGATCTTCATGGAATCCGGCGAGATCGTCGAAGACGCTGATAAGGAAGAGTTTTTCGGCAAGCCGCGGAGCGCGCGCGCCCAGCAGTTCCTTTCCAAAATCCTGCAGCATTGAGGTCCTGGCGAGGTCTGCTGCTGGCGACCCATGCGCGGATGCCCCCTCTCGCCGCCATTTCCCGGCAGGCCGGCTCTTCTTCAATGCTTTGTCCAATGGGGTGGCCCCGCGTCTAATCCGGGCCTATCCGTGCGGATCTATTCTTCCGCCGAACCGCTGTGAGAAGGAAAACGTCGACGCGGCGCCAAATTGGCTGCGCGTCCGGATCGGGCACCTCGCGCTGGGGCAACCTCAAAGATCGTAGGCCGCGTTGAGTGGCCCCAAAAGAAAAAGTCCGGTGTCTGGCACCGGACTTTCTCGAGTTCCTGTAGCGTTGCGTTAGCCCAGATCAGAACCGGATGCGGGCGCCGCCGTGAACCAGATCGAGATCGCTCGACCCATTGCCGACCGCGTCGGCGCCAAGAATGCCGGTCACGCCCGTGTCGAAGCGCCTCCATCCAAGATACAGCTCCATGGCTGCGGCGTCGATCTGCTGCACAACGCCTAGACCCCAGAAAGTGACCTCGGACGAGGCATCAACGAAGTTGGGCGCAGCTGGTGAACCAGCGCCAGCGGCAGCGGGGCCGGACCTGATGAAGTCGGTCGCCTCGCCGTACTCGCCGTAGAACGATGTGTTGCCGGGGCCGAACCAGTTCTTGCTGATACCGCCCTGCACCAACCAATACTTTGCATCGGCGCCGTTGAGGAATTCCGACCGGGCGTATTGGCCCTGGACGAAGAGGCCTGTGGCAACGTGCAGGAATGACAAGCTGGCCGACCACTCGCTGTCGAGATTGCGAGCGCCATTGTCGAGCTGCACCGTCTGCGTCGGGCTCGAGTTCTGCTCTTCGTACCCGATCCCGGCAGCCACGCGGACGCCGTGCAGTTCGCCGGCATACCGGATGGATGCGGTCCAGATATCATCCTCGCCCCAGAAGGCTTGGAACACGAAACCGTGGATGGTGGGGCTGTCGTAGCGGATGCCCTCCACGCGGTCGTTGCCGTAGCTCGGGTTGATGACGGCGCTCAATCGCGTCGTGCCGGCGACAATGAAGCCGCCGCCGACGTCGCCCGGTGCGGCGCTGGAGGCCGTAGAGATGCCACCCAGGTCGATGGTGCCCACGGGGCCACCGGCATTGTGCCGGCCGACCGAAACGCGGCCAAGATTCTTGTCTTCCAGCCACCAGAAGGCCCGGCGGACACCCAGTCCACCATCGGCTGCAGACAGACCGCCGCCGCTGCCATCAGGGCTGTTCTGGTCGACTGAGCTGGTCCTGCCGCCCAGGTTCCACTCGGTCATGATCTCGAAACCAGCCTTCAGGTTGGGGCTGATCTTCGCGTCGCCACTAAAGATGAAGCGCGTAGACGTGTTGACGTTGTCCAGACCCGCGTACGTGCCGCTGCGGTCACCGTCGTTCCAGTACAGGATCGTGCGGTTGACCTGGCCCGACACGGTCAGGGACATGCGCCGGTTGCCCTTGCGCGCTGTCGTCGCCTCGAGCTCCGCGACCCTCTCCTCCAGGTCCGCGCAGCAATCGCCCCCAAGGTCAGCCGCTTGCGCGGATGCCGTGCTCAACAACAACCCGGTAAATACCGCGACAATGCCACGTGCTGCGAGCCTCATAACGGCGCTCCATTCATATTCGTTGCCTAGTCCAAATCCTAGCCGCCATTTAAAACACAACTGCAGGAAAGGTAGAGCATGCGAATCTCGTGCTTTCGTTGTTCCTCCGTCCACAGTGGCTTTCGCGTCACAGCACTATGTCCCACCCGCCGCACCGTGCGTCCTGGGTCCACGCCAGGAAAGTCTGGTGATCTCAGGCACATATCCAGTCCGCCAGCTCCGCTGACGAAATTCACCTGCTGCAGGCGGCGAGGACTTGGCATTTGCGATCGGGAACGGCGGTAGGCCTGCGCTGGCAGACTGCCGACTGATGATTCGCGTGCGCGCACTTGCTGACCTGCCTGCGCAGAGATCCGCTGCATTCGCAGGATTGGTTTGCGTTTTTCGCGCTCCGATTGACGTCGCGCGTTGACGCCAATGGTGATTGGCTCGATGCTATACTGTAACGAACAAAACTTGGAGGAAGCGATAATGACGACGCGCAAGGGCGTATCCCGACGCCAGGTCATCGTGGGTACTACAGGCGCCGGTGCGGCGTTGGCGACCGGCATCTTGGGTTTTCCCGCCATTGGCCGGGCCCAGGCGGATGCCATCAAGATTGGACATCTGACGCCACGCACCGGTTTTCTCGGCGTGCTCGGTGACTATGCCGTGATGGCAGCAGACATGGCGGCCGACGAGATTAACGCCGCTGGCGGCGTTCTCGGACGCAAGGTCGAGCTCCTCAAGGAAGATTCTGTCAACCCGCAGACCGCCTCCACCAAGGCCGAGCGCATGATCGAGCGCGACAAGGTGGCCTGCATCGTCGGCGAAATATCGTCGGCGTCCTGTCTGACGATCGCGCAGGTGGCCCAGCGTACCAAGAACCTGTTCGTCAATACCGGCGGCAATTCCGATGCGCTGCGCGGCTCCAACTGCAACAAGTACATGTTCCACGTCGAGAGCCAGAACTCGATGTACGTGAAGACGGTCGGGCGCTCGCTGCTCGCCCAGAACATGGTCAAGGGCAAGAAGTGGTATTCGCTAACCGCGGACTACGCTTTTGGTCATGACCTGCTCAGGGTCGCCAAGCGGTTCATGGAGCAGAACGGCGGGCAGTTCGCGGCCGACGAACTCGTGCCGACGGATTTTTCGGATTTCTCCACCATCCTGACCAAGATCAAGAACGCCAAGCCCGACATGGTCGTATCCAACCTTGCCGGCAACCAGATCACCAACTTCCTCAAGCAGTATTCCGAGTTCGGTCTCGACTTCCCGGTGGCTGGCTTCGGCTTCGATACGGCGGTTGCGTGGGGTGCGGGTAAGGGCAACTTCTTCGGCACCTGGCCGCTCGTGTGGCATCACCTGATCGACACGCCAGGTTCCAAGAAATTCGTCGCCGACTTCACGGCCCGCTACAAGAAGCCGCCCGAGAACCAGGCGTGGGGCGACTACATCGCGTTGAAGATCCTCACCCAGGCCATGAACGACGCCAAGTCGATCGAGGCGACCAAGATCATCGAGCATCTCGAGAAGGAGCCGAAGTTCGACGTGCTCAAAACCCGCGAAGGCTACTTCCGCAAGTACGACCACCAGCTCATGCACGAGATGTACGCGGTCGAAGCGCTGAAGGCCAACGAGCTCAAGAATCAGTGGGACATCTACAAGCCGAGCGCGCCGGTCCCTGGCGCCAACGAGCCGCTCGATATCATCGCCGCCACAGCCGAGGAGAACGCTTGCAAAATGGACGCGTGAGGGCCGCGCATTTGCGGCCTGAAGCGCGGGCGCTGACAACTTCGGGGGAAGCGGGGCATCGCTTCCTCCGAAGCCTTGCGCGGTCCAGCCGGAGCATCGCACCGTGACGACGACCTTGTTGGTGCAGCAGGTGCTGAACGGCCTGCTCGATGGCGTGTACTACCTCCTTATTGCGCTCGGTCTCTCGCTGATCTTCAGCCTCGGCGGCATCGTCAATCTCGCCCATGGCGGCTTCTTCGCCATCGGCGCCTATTTGACCGTCACGCTTGCCGACTATCTGGGCTTCGGCGGTGCCTTCGTGGCGGCGCCCGTGATCGTGGCGCTGCTTGGCGTGCTGATCGAGCGCTTCCTGTTCCGACGATTCTATCGCGCCGATCCTATTCTTTCGCTGCTGCTCACCTTCGGTCTCGCCATGGTGGCCGAGCAAAGCTGCGCTGGATTTACGGCGCGGCGCCGCTTTCCTTTGCCATCCCGCAGATGCTTCGTGGCCAAGTCTGGATCGGCGACTTCAGCTATTCCTACTACCGGACAATCCTGCTGGGTGTCGCGGCCTTGTGCGTGGCGGGGCTTTGGCTCTTGCTCAATCGCACCGCGTTCGGCCGCGTGGTGCGGGCGGGCGTGCAGAACCCCGACATGGTCGGCGCGCTCGGCATTTCGCTCGAGCCGTACATGGCCGCCGTCGCGGCGCTGGGCATCGGGCTCGCGGGCCTCGCCGGCGTGCTGCTGGCGCCCATCTACGCCGTGCATCCGGCAATGGGGCAGGAGATCATCACGCCGGCGTTCGTGGTGGTGGTGATCGGCGGCCTCGGCTCGTTCTGGGGCGTGGTGGTGGCGGCGCTGCTGGTCGGGCTGGTGAAGGGGCTGATCATCGCCTTCGGCTACACGGCGTTCTCCACCGCGGCAATCTACCTGCTGATGATGCTGATCTTGCTGTTCCGCCCGCGCGGCTTGTTCGGCGAGCGCATCCAGCGGTTCGAATGAGGGTGGCGATGCTGGGCGACCGTTCCCCTCTGCTGATTGCAGCCGCCGCGCTGATCGTTCTGCCGTTCGGCGCTGGAGGCGCTCGGCCTGGGCGTGACTTCGGCGACCGAGGTCGTGATCTTCGCCATGGCCTGCATGGCGCTCAACATCCTGGTCGGCTACACCGGCCTGGTCTCGTTCGGCCATGGCGCCTGGTTCGGCCTGGCGGCCTACATCGCCGCTTTGATCCAGCGCGAGCTGACGCCCGGATCGATCGTGCTGCCGATTCTGGCGGCGCTGGCCGCGGTCGCCTTTATCGCTTGGACTTTTGGCTTTCTGATCCTGCGCCGCCGCGGCGTCTATTTCTCGCTGCTGACCATGGCGCTGGCGGCCATGATGTATGTCGTCGCCTTCCGCTGGACGGCGGTGACCGGCGGCGAGAACGGGCTTGGCGGCATCGTTCGTCCGGACGTCGCCGGTTTGCGGCTGGAGACCAACACCACCTATCTACGGCCTGGTCGCGGCCATCGCCTTCCTGGTCGTGTATCTGCTCTGGCGCTTTCATCGCTCGCCCGCAGGCCACGTCCTGATCGCCATCCGCGAGAATGAGCAACGCGCACAGTTCATCGGTTATCCGACCAACCGCTACAAGCTGGTCGCCTTCACGCTGTCGGCGACGCTTACCGGGCTCGCCGGCTGCCTGCTGCTGTTCAACAATCGCATGACGTCGGCGGACCCGATCTCGGTTGCGTTCTCGGGCGAGTTGTTGGCTATGGTCGTGATCGGCGGCATGCGCTCGTTCCTGGGCCCGGCGCTGGGCGCGCTGTTCTTCGTGATCTTCCGGGACTACCTGTCGGGGATCAGCGAGAACTGGCTGTTGTGGTTCGGTCTGCTGTTCGTCGGCTTCATCCTGTTCTCGCCGACGGGGCTGGTGGGCGTCGCCGGCCGCGTGCTCGCGCCATTCCGCAAGACGGTCGTAGAGGCCGCAGCCATGGCCGGCCGCAAGATCGGCGACGCGCCGCTGCCGGACTTCCTGAAACCGGCGTCGCATCTGGAAGGGCCGGTGCTCAAGGCCGAGGGGATGGTGAAGCATTTCGGCGGCATCAAAGCCGTCGAGGGCGTGACGTTCTCCGTGCGCGACCGCACGCTGCACGCGCTGATCGGCCCCAACGGCGCCGGCAAGACCACAGCCTTCAATCTGGTCTCCGGCATGTTTCCGCCCGACGCCGGCACGATCCGGCTGGGCGCCGACGACATCTCCGGCCTGCCGCCGGATCGCATCTGCCGCGCCGGCATCGGCCGCTCGTTCCAGATCACCAACCTGTTCCCGACCCTGCCGATCTCGGAGAACATCCGCCTCGCCGTGCAGGCGCGCCATCCGCGCCGGTTCGACGTTTGGACGAGCGCACGCGCCATCGCCGAGATCGAGACGCAGACCGCGGCCCTGATCGGATATCTCGGGCTGGAAGGCATCGAGAACGCGGAAGCCGGTGCCTTGTCCTACGGCGGCCAGCGGCTGGTCGACATGGGGCTGGCGCTGGCCACCAAGCCGCGCCTGCTGCTGCTCGATGAACCGCTCGCGGGCCTTGCCTCGGCCGAACGCGAGCGCATCGGGGCGCTGGTCAAGAAGCTCTCCGCCGACGTTCCGGTGCTGCTGGTCGAGCACGACATCGACCGCGTGTTCCGCCTCGCCGACCACGTCACCGTCATGAACGAAGGCAAGGTGCTGCTCGACGGCACGGTGGAAGAGGCGAGATCCTCCAAGCGCGTGCAGGAGGTCTACATCGGCTCGGGCGCCGCGCACGTGGCATCGAAGACGCGCGTCAGTGCGGCCGGCGACCAAGCCGCTGCTCACACTCGACCGCATCAACACGTTCTATGGCAAGAGCCACATCCTCACCGATGTGTCGATGGAAGTCCGCGAGCACGAGGTCGTCGCCCTGCTCGGGCGCAACGGCGCCGGCAAATCCACGCTGCTCAAGTCGTTGGTCGGCATAACCCCGCCGGCAACGGGCAGCATCACGCTCGACGGCGTGGAGATCGCGCGGCTGCCGTCGGCGCGGACGGCGCGCCTTGGCGTGGGCTACGTGCCCCAGGGCCGCGGCCTGTTCGCCGGCATGACGGTGGCACACAATCTCGAACTCGGCCGGCTCAAGCGCCAGACCGGCATTGGCGTGCGCTGGGACCTCGACCGCATCCTGGAGTATTTCCCGCGCCTCAAGGACCGCCTGCAGACGCCCGCCGATTTCCTCTCCGGCGGCGAGCAGCAGATGGTGGCGGTCGCCCGCGCGCTCTCCGGTGACATTCGCGTGCTGCTGCTCGACGAGCCGTTTGAAGGACTTGCCCCCGCTGTTGTCGAGCAATTATTCGAAAGCTTCGACAAGCTGCGCAAGGAGGTGGCCATCGTCATCGTTGATCACCATCTTGACCTGGCGCTGGCCCTCTCCGACCGCACCGTCGCGCTGGAGCGGGGCCAGGTGCAATGGACCGGCGAGTCCAAAGCCCTGCGCGACGACCTGGATTTGCGCCGCAAGGTACTCTGGCTTTGAGCCGGAGGGCCGGACGGCACCCTGTCAGCGCTCTTTCGGGTCCAGCGCATCTCGCAGGCCGTCGCCGAGTACATTGAAGGACAGGACGACGAGAAAGATCGCGAGGCCGGGCCAAACGGCCATCCACGGTGCGTTGGTGAGGAAGCGCTGTGCGGTATTGAGCATCGAGCCCCACGATGGCGCCGGCGGCTGCTGGCCGAGCCCTAGAAAGGAAAGGCTGGCCTCGGCGATGATGGCGGTGGCGATTGAAATCGTCGCCTGCACGATCAGCGCCGGCATGATGTTGGGCAGGATGTGCTTAACCGCGATGCGCATTGCCGGATTGCCAACCGCACGCGCGGCCTCGACGTAGTCCTCAACCTTCACCGCCATCACCTGCCCCCGCGTGAGGCGCACGAATATGGGAGTGGCCGTGAGCCCGATGGCGATCATGGCGTTCTGCAGCGAGGGCCCGAGGAATGCCGCCAGGGCGATGGCGAGGATCAGGAACGGGATCGCCAGCATGGCGTCGGTGATGCGGCTGATGATGGCGTCGATCCATCGGCCACCGTAACCCGCCAGTAGGCCGATTGGCACGCCCAGGCCCAGCGCAATGGAGATGGAGACCATGCCCGCCAGCAGCGAGGCGCGGGCGCCGAAGATCACGCGCGAGAAGAGATCGCGCCCTGATTCATCGGTGCCGAACCAGTGCTGCCAAGAGGGCGGCTTGCGGATCGAGGTCCAGCTCTGCTGGGCCGGGTCGTAGGGTGTGAGCAGCGGGGCGAAGATGGCGATCAGCACGAACAGCACGATGACGACTAGGCCGAACACGGCGCTCTTGCGCCGCAGCAGGCGGCGCCACGCGCGGGCGCTGGGGGTCTCGTGGTGCAGCTCGACCGCCAATGTGTCCGATACGGCCATGGCGTTTTAGCTCCTGAGCCGTGGATTGATCAGCACGTAGGCGATGTCGGCCAGCAGGTTCAGCAGAATGTAGGTGGTGGCGGTGATCAGCGTCACGCCTTGCACGACGGCGTAATCGCGATTGAAAACGCTGTCGACGATCAGCTTGCCGAAGCCCGGGATCGAGAACACCTGCTCGGTCAGCACGGCGCCGGAGAGCAGCGTGCCGAGTTCGAGCGCGCCCAGCGTCACGATGGGCGTCAGGGCGTTGCGCATGGCGTGCTTGAGGACGACGATGCGTTCGGCAAGGCCCTTGGCGCGGGCGGTGCGGACATAGTCGCTGCTCATGGCCTGCAGCATGGCGCTCCTGGTGTGCCGCATGAGCACGGCGGCAAACGAGTTGCCAAGCACGAAGGCCGGAAGGATGGTCGTCTGCAGCGACAGCCAGAAGTCCTCGAACGGGCCGACGTAACCCGACGCCGGCAGCCAGCCCAGATGTACCGAGAACAGGAAGATCAGCATGATGCCGAGCCAGAAGTTCGGCGTCGAGATGCCCCACAGCGCCACCACGTTGACGGCGTAGTCGACCGCGGTGCCGCGCTTTATGGCCGAGACAATGCCTGCGGTGACACCAATCGTGAGCGAGATGATGATCGCCATCAGGGCGAGTTGCAGCGTGACAGGAAACTTCTGCGCAATCAGCGTGAGCACCGGCTCCTTCAGCCGCATCGACTCGCCCAGGTCGCCGGAGAGCACGCCGCCGACCCAGTATAGATACTGAATGTGGAGAGGCTGATCGAGCCGATACTGCCGTCGGATCTGCTCCAGCACTTCCGGATCGCGCTCCTCTCCCGCCATCGCCAGCGCTGGGTCTCCAGGCAGCAATTGCTGCAAGCCGAAGATGATGACCGAGACGATGAAGAGCGTCGGGATCAACTGCAGCAGGCGCTTGCTGAGGAACAGGAGCATGGAACAAGGACCACTCCCTGGTTTCCCCTCCTGTCGTCGGGGAGGGAACTTAGGCTGCGCGTGTCAGGGCTTGAGCTTGATGCCCACCACGCGCACCAGTCCGTCGGGCAACTGCGCGTAACCCTCCAGCTTGGAGCTATGCGCGATGATCACCAGCCGGTGGTACAGGTAGATGATCGACCCCTCCTTGAGAAACTTTTCCGCGATCTTGCCGTAGATCGCCTTGCGTTCGGTGAGCTTGCTCACCTTGCGGGCGTCGTCGAGCCATTGATCGACGCTCTGGTCGCAATAGTGCCCGTTGTTCTGCGGCGCGTTGCATTTGTGAAAGATGTAGCTGTTGCCATCGGGATCGACGCGCCCCGACCAGCCGACGAAAAAGGCATGGAAGCGCCCCTGTTCGGCTTCCTTGAGCGAGGTCGCAAACTCCGTGACACGGATCTTCATGTCGAAGCCCGCTTCCCCTGCCATGGCCTGGATCACCTCGGCGACCTGCCGGCTTTCGGGATTGTTCGGCACCATGAAATCGACGCTCACGGGTGCGGCCATGCCCGCGTCGGCAAGCAGCTTCTTGGCCTTGGCGACATCGCGGCCCGAAACCGGGAACTGCTGCTGGAAGTAGGGGCTCTTGGGACTGACCCACTGGTTGCCGGGCAACACCTCGCCGTTGAACACGACATCGGAGAGCGCCTTGCGGTCTATGGCCGCTTCCAGGGCCTGACGCACCCGCGGATCCTTGCCGAAGGGGCCGTTCTTACCCGTCTCGCCGTTCCCTAGATTGAGTGTCAGGCCCTGGTAGCCGATCTCGATCTGGGTGGCGAGCTTCAGCTTGGGATCGGCCCTGATCTCCTTGAGGTCGGTGGCAAGTGCACGCTCGATCAGGTCGAGGCTGCCCGATTTGAGATTGGCCAGCCGGACGGTCGACTCGGCGATCGGCCGGAAAACCACGCGGTCGATATGGACGTTGGCAACATTCCAGTATTGAGAGAACTTCTCGACTACGATGCGATCCTGCTGCACGCGCTCCATGAACTTGAACGGTCCGGCGCACACCGGCTTCAAGCCGAACTTGTCGCCCGTTTCTGCTGCCGCCTTGGGGCTCACGATCATGCCGGCGCGGTCGGCGAGCTGGGCCAGCAGCGGGGAGAACGGGTTCTTGAGCTGCAGGCGCACGGTTGACGCGTCGGCCACTTCGACCTTGTCCACGGCGGCCAGCTCGGGCTTGCGAAACGAGCCCTGCATAGTCATGTGCCGCTCCAGGCTCGCCTTGACCGCCTCCGCGTCCATGGTCTCGCCGTCGTGGAACTTGACGCCCTGGCGCAGCTTGATGGTAACGGTTTTGCCGTCCTCGGACGTCTCGTGCGACAGGGCCAGCTGCGGGACGATATTGAGACCGTCGTCGATGTCGAACAGTTTGTCGCACAGCGAGGCGAACACGATGCGGCCGACGTAGGTGCGCGCCAGCGTCGGATCGAGCACATCGGGGTCCTCCGCCAGCCCGACACGCAGTGTCGTTTGGGCCAAGGCCCCCGTACCGGACAGCAGAGCCGCTGTCACCGCGACGGCAAAGCCGAACCTGTTCATGAGTTGTCTCCCGAGCTGGTGGCGCCATGGGCGCTCAGTCTTCAATCCTTGCGTCGAACGCCCTGAACAGGCGCTGCAGGCTGGCAGAAAATACCGGCCCGGCAGCGCCGACGGGCGGCAGAGAGGAAACTATGTCAGGCCAGCGATGGCAAGCCGTGGCGTGCCCATCGCCGGCAGCGATCAGTTCGGGTCGCGAGCGTATGCAGATATCCTGGGCATGGGCGCAGCGCGGATGAAGATGGCATCCAGAAGGCGGGTTGACCGGGCTCGGCGGATCGCCCGGCAGGATGCGCCGGTGCTGGCGCTCGCTGGCAGACAGCGCCGGCACGGCGGACAGGAGCGCCTGGGTGTAGGGATGGCGCGGCTCGGCGAAGATTGCATCGCA
Source organism: uncultured Alphaproteobacteria bacterium (assembly GCA_963814055.1). Lineage (GTDB taxonomy): Bacteria > Pseudomonadota > Alphaproteobacteria > Rhizobiales > Hyphomicrobiaceae > AWTP1-13. The sequence continues at coordinate 41,336 of CAWFBJ010000026.1, read as the reverse complement.
CGCTGCGCTCTCGACGATCCGCCCGAGATACATCACGGCCACGCGCGTGGCGATGTGCTTCACCACTGCCAGGTCATGACTGATGAAGACGTAGGCAAGGCCCAGGCGCTGCTGCAGGTCCTTGAGCAGATTGAGGATCTGGCTGCGGATGGACACGTCGAGGGCCGATACGGGTTCGTCGCAGACAATCAGCTTTGGATCGACCGCCAGTGCCCGGGCGATGGCGATACGCTGGCGCTGGCCACCCGAGAACTCGTGCGGGTAGCGCTGGACATGCTCGCCCTTGAGGCCAACCACGCGCAGGAGGTCTGCCACGCGCTCGCGCCGGCTCGCTGGCGACAAATCGGTGTGCAACAGCAGCGGCTCGGCCAGCATCTCGCCGACCGTCATGCGTGGGTTGAGCGAGCCGTAGGGGTCCTGAAAGATGAGCTGGGCGCCGGCGCGGGCCCGGCGCAGCTCCGCTCCTGACAGGGAAGCGAGGTCGCGGCCATCCAAGCGCACCGTGCCTGTCGTCGGCTCGATCAGCCGCAGGGCAAGCCGGCCGACCGTCGACTTCCCGCACCCCGAACTCGCCGACCAGCGCCAGCGTCTCGCCGGCGGCGACCGTGAGCGATACGCCGTCGACGGCCCGCACCACGGCCGTGGGGACGCCCACGAGCGACCGGCGCACCACGAAGTGCTTCGTCACGTCCCCGAGCTCGAGCAGCGGCGCGCTCATGCCACCAGCGCCTCCAGCGGCGCCTTCCAGCAGCGCGAGACGTGTCCGCTGCCGACGTCGGCGAGCGGCGGGGGCTGGCTGCGGCAACGTTCGTCTGCGAAGGGACAACGGCCGGAAAAGCGGCAGCCTGCGAACGCGCCGTCGAGCCTCGGCACGCTGCCGGAGATGGTCGCAAGGCGTTCGCGCCGCGTGCTGATCAAGGGGATCGAGCCCAGCAGGCCCACCGTGTAGGGGTGTTGGGGCGCCGAGAAGATGCGTGCCGCCGGAGCCTGCTCGACGATCTCGCCCGCATACATCACCGCCACGTCGTCGCACGTCTCCGCGACCACGCCCAGGTCGTGCGTGATGAGCATGATGGCAGAGCCGGTCTCGTGGCGCAGCTTTGCGAGAAGCTCGAGGATCTGGGCTTGGATCGTCACATCGAGCGCCGTCGTCGGTTCGTCGGCGATCAGCAGCGCTGGCGCGCACACCAGTGCCATGGCGATCATGATGCGCTGGCGCATGCCGCCCGACAGTTTGTGCGGATATTCGTCGACCCGCTCTTTCGGCGAAGGGATTCGCACGCGCTCCAGCATATCGACGGTGGCCGCCCGCGCCGACTTGGCGGACAGCCCGCGATGGCGCATCAGCGCCTCGCCGATCTGGTTCCCGACAGTAAAGCTAGGGTTGAGCGAGGTCATGGGCTCCTGGAAGATCATCGCCAGCCGGTTGCCGCGCAGGTCCTGCATCTGGCCTTCTGGCAGCGCTGTCAGCTCCCGTCCCTCGAATACGACGGTGCCCGACACGCGTGCTCCAGCTTTGGGCAGCAAACGCATGATCGACAACGCCGTGACGCTCTTGCCACAGCCGGATTCCCCAACGATACCCAGCGTGCGCCCCGGCATAAGAGAGAAGCTCACGCCGCCGACAGCCTCGGTGAGGCTGCCGCGATCTCCCTCGAACACCACACGCAGGTCCGCGACGGTTAGGAGCGGCGCGCTCACTCATAGCCCTCCGCAATCGACCGCAAGATCAGCTCATCGAGCTTCCCCCTGTCGGTGAGACCCGAAGGCCGTTGCCGACTCGGCATCTGGCGCCGGAAATGCACCCAGCGTTCGCGCGCCACGCCCTCCAGGCGGGCGAGCTCGCCGAGCGGGTCGGCGTGATCGTCAACGCGCAGGTCGTAGAGGGGATAATTTTCGCCATCGTGGATCAGCAGCGCAGCGGACTGTCTGCCCCGCTTGTCGCCGCCCGCGGCTTCGCCAGCCTGCATTGCCGCAATGAGGCGCCGCGCGAACGGTAGGGCTGCCTGGGTTTCGTAGGCTTGGATCGTCTCGGCCAGAACGGCCGGACCCGCGAGCATGTTGCCGGCAACCGAGAATGTCGTGCGCGTCTGGTGGCCGCACCACTCGATGCAGGCGTCCCCGGTATAGGCTGCGAACCGGCCCGTACGATCCATCACGTGCAGTTGGCGGTTGTGGCGGCCTTCATCACCTCGCGTCAGCGCGTTGACCGTATCCTCGGCACTTGCTCCTGCGCCGAGCAGTGCCAAACCCTGCGATGCGTAGAGCGGGTTGATGAAGGCCTGCGTGGCGATAGCCCCGGCACCGGTTTCGATGTGGGGGACGAGCGCCCCCACCGCAAAGAACCGGGTCGCAACCGCAATGCCGGTGCGCCCGGCATGTTCGTCACGCGCGATGATCGACCAAGTCATGCTGCAGCGCCCTGGAACTGGATGGCCAGCGTGCCATGACGGCAGCGCTGAATCCATCGTGTCGTCGCATGACGGCGTGCACTGCATCCTTGCAGGCCGATTGGTTGATCCGCCGTCACCGGTGATGCGCTGCGCGTTTGGCACTGGCGGTGAGCAGACGGCAAAAGGACCTAGCGCAGTTGGCCCGCCTCGACCGCGTGGTCCACACATTCCGTGATGTGTGCTGAAAGCACCGTTTTGGCGCGCGCGGCATCGCGTTTCAGGGCGCACTCCAACAGCTGCTGATGCTGGCGCGGCACTATATCTCCGCGATAGCTCAGGGCCAGGATGAGATATCGAAAGTACTTATCGAACACGGCGGCGTGCGCTTCCATCAGCGCGCGCGAGCCGCAACTCGATATCAGGGCCTGGTGGAATTCGCCGTCATACCGCTTCCACAGCGGTTGATTGGCCTTTTTGGATGACATGCCGCGCTCGGTTGCCGCCAGCTTGTGATGGGCAGAGACGACCCGTCCTTCCCATTCCACATCTCCGCGCGCGAACGACTGTTCCATGGCATGCAACTCGAGCAACAAGCGCAGCCCCGCCAGTTCCTTCAGATCGTCTGCGGACACTGGGGCCACCTCGAAGCCTCGTCGCCCTTCGGCAAGTACCAGTCCTTCCGAAGACAGCCGACTTAGGATCTCCCGCAGGGTGCTGACGCTGACGCCGTAGGTCTCCTTGAGACCATCGAGCCGCAATTTCTGCGCGGGACGCAGCTTCCCGAAAATAATGTCGGAGCGGATGCGGCGGTAGCCGTCATCGCCGATAGTCTCCGCCTCGTCTGGCCGGTCCAGCACGGGAATCTCCAGGGTCACAACCCGACTGACACACAGAACCGAAAGTGGCAACAGTCGCATGAATATCATATAATTTCTATTTAATCATATAATTCCTAGTTCTTATGTTGACTGGCAATCCCTACGATGTATCGTGGCATGGCCTCGGCTTTAAGGGGGCGGGTGGCGGCGAAAGGTTGCCGCACCACAAGATTAACCGGAGGAAGCGTTCATGGATCTCGATCGGCGCATGCTCTTGGCTGGCGGAGCATCACTTCTCGCTTTGGGCGCGACCCCATCAGTACATGCACAGGCGAAACCGAAGCTGCGGTTCTCCGCCGCTTTTCCTGAAACCGACCTGCGCGCGGAGGGCTACAAGGCGCTCGCGGCCGCGTTGAAGGACGATTTCGACTTCGAACCCTACTGGAGCAACACGCTTTTCAAGCAGGGCACGGAGCTCGTCGCGCTGCAGCGCGAGAATCTCGAACTCTGCAATCTCGCGCCCGCGGACATATCCAAGCAAATCCCGGCGTGGTCGCTCCTGACGTCCGCCTATCTCTTCCGCGACTACGATCACCTCAAGAAAGCATTCACCAGCGACATCGGCAAAGAGTTCATCAAGATGGCGCGCGACCAGCTCGGCATCGAGGTGATCCGCCCCGTCTATTTTGGTGCGCGCCAGCTCAACTTGAAGCCCAACAAAAAGATCAACACGCCAGCCGATCTAGCCGGCATCAAGCTGCGCATGCCACCTGGCGAGTTCTGGCAATTTCTCGGCGAGTCGATCGGCGCCAATCCGACGCCCGTTGCTTTCGCCGAGCTTTATACCGCCCTCCAATCCGGCGCGGTCGACGGTCAGGACAACCCGCTCGTTTCAGGTCGAACGATGAAATTCTATGAGGTGACCTCCCAGTTCGTCCTCACCAGCCACGTGATCGGCTACGACATGCTGTCGGTCTCGAAGAAGGCGTGGGAAGGCCTTGGCGCAGCGAAACAGGCCAGGCTCCGAGCTGAAGCCGACAGAATCTTCGACGAGAACGCAGCGAAGTACGACGCGCAGGAGAAGGAGGCCATCGACTTCTTCAAGAAGGAAGGCAAGCAGGTCTACGCGCCCGACCAGGACGCCTTCCGCGCGTTCGCGCAAAAGCGTTACCTCGACAGGTACGGCAAAGACTGGCCGACCGGTGCTATCGAGCGCATCAACGCGATCAAATAAGATCGCCGGCGTTGGGGCGCGACGCCCCCGCGCCTCCTACCTTCCCTGCATAGTCTGGCCATGAGGCACCAATGACGTTGCAGAAAGCGCCGCGCTCTGTCGAGGCGGCACGCTGGCTGCGCCGGCGGGCGGAGAACATCTCGGCCGGGCTGCTGCTGGCGATGTTCCTGTGCTTCATGCTCCAGATCGTGACGCGCTACGTTTTCAACCGTCCGCTGGGCTGGACGGACGAAGTCAGCGTGCTGTGCTGGATATGGTGTGTCTTGTGGGGCGCTGCCTTCGTCCTGCGCGAGAGGGATGAAGTTCGCTTTGATATCATCTACAGCACGGCGAGCGAGAAGACGCGCCGGGTTTTCACGATCATCACGGGTGTGGCGGTCATTGTTCTGTTTGCGATCGCGCTGCCCGCTGTCGTCGCGTACGTGACCTTCCTGAAGGTCGAGCGATCGGCCTATCTCGGCATTCGACTGGACTACCTCTATTCGGTCTACATCCTGTTCTCGATCGGCGTCATTGTTCGCTACGCGGCGCTCACGTGGCGTGCCATTCGCGGTCATGCTCCCGACATCGAAATCGGGAGCGGGTCGGCGCTGTGATAAGTCCGTTTGCAACCTGCTTGTTCGTTATCCTGGCGCTTGGCCTACTGGGATTGCCGATCGGGCATTCGATGATTGCCGGCTCGATCGTCTACCTCCTGCTGGCGAACCTCGACTTGGGAACATCCGCCGAGCAGATCTTGAACGGCCTCTACAACAGCTACGTGCTCCTGGCTGTCCCGCTGTTCCTGTTTTCTGCCGAGCTTATGAACGTCAGCAAGATGACGGATCACTTGCTGCGCTTCTGCGACATGCTTGTCGGCCGCTTTCGCGGCGGTCTGGGTCACATCAACATCGTGCAAAGCATCATCTTCGCCGGCATGTCCGGATCGGCCATCGCCGATCTGGCGGCGACCGGCCGGATCAGCATCGATATGATGACCCGCAACAACCGTTACACGGTGAGCTACGCAGCAGCCATAACAGCCGCGTCGGCGGTCATCGGACCGATCATCCCACCGTCGATTCCGATGGTGCTGTACGCGCTGATCTCGGATACATCCGTTGGCTACCTATTCCTGGGCGGCATCATACCTGGCCTGCTGATGGCGCTCGCGCAGATGATCATCAATACCATCCAGGCGCACCGGCACGACTTTCCGGTCGAGAAGCCGATACCGCTGCGCGAGTGGCCCGGCATAACGGCTACCGCCATCCCGGCTCTGCTGATGCCGGTCATATTGCTCGGGGGGATCTACGGTGGCGTCATGACGCCAACCGAAGCCGCAGCGGTGGCGGCAGCCTATGCGTTTGCAGCGGCGGTGCTTTGGTATCGGAATGTCACGGCGCGCGAGACATACGCTGCCGTCCTCAATAGCGCCCGTTCGACGGCGTCGATCGGCATGCTGATCGCTGGCGCGCTCGTGTTCAATTACGTGGTTACCATCGAGCAGATACCCGAAACCGTGCGTGGTCTGCTGTCGAACTACGATCTCTCGGCGACGATGTTCCTGGTCTGGGTCAACATCATCCTTCTGGTCCTGGGTTGTCTGCTCGAGGGTAGCACCATAATTCTAGTGATCCTCCCGATCTTTGTTCCCACAGCCAAGGCGCTCGGCATCGACCTTGTGCATTTCGGCGTGATCACCGTGTTCAACATCATGATCGGTCTGGTGACGCCGCCCTATGGGCTGCTGCTGTTCATCGCTTCCGCCATCTCGGGTGCACCGCTGCGATCCATCATCCGCGACACGATGCCTTTCGTGATGGCGATGATCGTCGCACTCGGCATCATCACGTTCGTCCCCGATACCGTGCTCTGGTTGCCGCGGCTGCTGGGATACAAGGGCTAGGCAGATGCAGGTCGTGCAGCAGCGCATGCTCGTTGGCCTTATCGGCGCCAACATCCAGAAATCCCTCTCTCCGGCGCTTTTCGAGAACGCCTGTGCGGCAGTCGGTATTCGCGGCCATTACCATCTGATGGACCTCGACCATCTTCCCGGGCGGAGCCTCGAAGGCCTGTTGAGCGCCGCGCGGACGGCAGGCTTCCGCGGCGTCAACGTTACGTATCCCTGCAAGGAATCCGTGCTCCCGCTGCTTGACAGCGTTTCGGCCGAAGCGCGCCAGATCGGGGCTGTGAACACGGTCGTGATCTCTGCCGATGGAACGGTGATGGGATACAACACCGATCGCATCGGCTTTCGCAGATCCTTCGAGGAACAACTCGGCGCGGCGTCGGTTCGCGGCAAAACCGCAACGCTGGTCGGGGCTGGTGGGGCTGGACGCGCGGTCGCGTTCGCCCTCTTTGACCTTGGGGTGGACACACTCCTGGTAAACGACAGTCGTCCGGAGCAAGCCAAAACTCTGGTCGAGGCGCTTGCAGCCCACTTTGGACCGGGCCGTGCGCAAGTCGCTTCCGACCCCGAAGCAGCGATTTCGCAGTCGGCAGGCGTGGTCAATGCCACGCCGGTCGGCATGCTCGGTGTTCCAGGCAATCCAATTCCCAGCCGCGCGATCACGGCGAAGCATTGGGTTGCCGACGTGATCTACACGCCGCTGGAAACGGAGTGCATCACGGTGGCGCGTGCGCGAGGAGCGAGGGTCATGGGTGGCGCGGGCATGTGCGTTCATCAGGCCGCGGAAACATTCAAATTGTTCACCGGTATTCCCGCTGACACGCAGCGCTTGCAGCGTACGTTTGCCGTTGCGGCCGCGGCTCGGGAGCAGTCGCTGTGAGCGGGTTCAAACCGGCCGGGAGATGGTCCATGAAACGTCTGTGGCCAGCCGCCTTGTCGAGGGGGCACGAAGGGCGAAACTTCAGGCCTTGCAGCAGCATGATCGACGCGATTGAAAACAACAGGATGTGACACAATGACAGCGCGCTTGGTGATCCTGAATGGACCCAACTTGAACCTGCTCGGTGTCCGGGAACCCCACATTTATGGAACAACAACGCTTGCGGCCGTCGAAGCAAGCTGCCGCGAGTTTGCCGATTTTGCGGGCCTCACCGTGGCCTTTCACCAGTCGAACCACGAAGGCGTGCTGATCGACCTGGTGCATGACGCGCGTGACAGCGCGGATGCCCTCATCATCAATCCTGCCGGATATTCGTTCACCTCAATCGCCTTGCTGGACGCGCTGAAGACATTCGGCGGGCCAATTATCGAGCTCCACATATCCAACATCCATGCGCGGGATGAATTGCATCGTCATTCCATATTGTCTGGCGCGGCCAAGGCGGTCATTTGCGGCCTGGGCACGTACGGCTACGTCGTCGCCATGCAGGCTGCCGCGCAGATGCTGGGCAAGCTCACAGACAAGCTGCCGGCGGTGATGCGCCACGGCCCCCGCTGACGCCGAGCCATGATTGAGCAGGTCAGGAGCGGCAGCACGTCTGAGCAGGAGACGCATGACCTGCGCTGGTTGACCCGCGACGTTGCCGTCGTTCTTGGTCGCCTTGGTTGAGGGCCAGCCGCTACTCACGAAAGCTCAACGAGAACAGGCTGGTGATCGGATGCTCTGGTTTCGGTTTGATACACCACCTTGCGCAGCCGCGGCACGAGACCATTGCTCACAAGCACGAAATCGCAGCAATGCGGCGATCCATACTTCTGGTCGGCGATGCAGAAAGAGGGCGGATGCGGCGTGCCGGGATGCAGCACGCCCCACGCGTCCAACAGGCCTTCTACATCGCCGGTCGGCCGCGACAAGCTCAGCTTCACCGGATCGTCCGGGCGCATGTTGAAATCCCCGGTGAGAATGGCCGCATTCGGCACCTTACCCGAAGCATAAGGCCCGCTGCCCGATTGGGGCGATTGCCGCGACCTCAGCAAGGCGAGGCGATGGATGTCTCGGATTGCCGCCACCTGGGCGCTGCGCAGGCCCGCGGAAAAATACTCGAGGTGCGTGGTCATGACTCGCACAGGTCCGAAGTTCGCCTGCACTTCAACTTCCAGCAGCGATCGCGGCATATTACGGGTTGTATCGTCAGCCGCCCAAGGCAGGGCATGCCGGAGAATGCGGCCGACGGGCAGACGTGAAAGGATCATGTTGCCGAACCGCCGGCGCCTGCCGTTCTGACCCGGCAGATCCACTGCGATGCCATCAACCGGGGTGAATTCCGGAAGCAACGCGGCAAGTTGCGCAAACTGGTTCTCGCCGGCGTGCTGCTCGAGATCGGCGAAACCGTCCGCGACCTCCTGCAGGCACAAGACATCGCAATCGGCGAACCGGCGCGCCTCGGCGACAATGCGCGCCAGGTCCAGCCGGCCATCCATGCCCAACCCCCATTGGATGTTCCACGTAATGAGTTTCATCGCGTCGATCGCCTAGCGGATGCCCGCACGCATGAAGCTTTGCACGAACTGGCGCTGGAATAGCAGGAAGGCCACCAACAGCGGCGCCGAAGTCATCAGGGTGGCTGCGCAGATGATCGACCAGTCGATGCCCTGATCGGTTGACGAGAACACCTGCAGGCCGACAGTCAGCGGGCGCGCTTCGACGGAGCTGGTGACGATCAGCGGCCACAGGAAGTTGTTCCAATGATAGCTCACCGAGACCAATCCGTAGGCGAGATAGATCGGACGCGCCAGCGGCACATAGACCTTGAGCAGCGTCTGCAAGGCATTCGCACCCTCAATGCGCGCTGCGTCGTCGAGTTCTTTGGGCACGGTCTTGAACGTCTGCCGCAGCAGGAATACGCCGAATGCAGACGCCACATATGGCAAGGCGATCGCGGGAATGGAATCCAGGATACCGAATGTGCTCATGGTCTTGTAGTTCTCGACGATCAGCACGTCCGGCATGATCATGAGCTGCGCGAGCACGAGCGCGAACGCAACGTTACTGCCGGGAAACTCGTAGCGGGCGAAGGCATAGGCCGCCAGCGTGCACAGCACGAGCTGGCATCCGAGGATCAACGTGACCAGCACGAAGGTATTGAAAAAATACCGAGCGAAGGGCGCCGCACCCCAGGCGCGCGCGAAGTTCTCGAGCGTCAGGGGCGCCGTCGGCGTAAAGCGTGCCGAGAACTCGGCGGGATGAAATGCCGTCCAGATGGCGTACGCCAGCGGCAGAATCCACAGCACGGCGAGAAGCCAGGCGGCACCCGTCTCGATAAGACGGGATGCGCCCTGCGGCTCGTAAGGGCCGATATAGGTGGGGGCGCTCATCGATAGTGGATCCGCCGTTCGAGAAACGCGTATTGCGCCAGCGCGACCAAGGCTAGTCCGAGCAGAAGTATGACGGTCATCGCCGATGCCAGCCCCGTATCCCAGAAGCCGAAGCCCAGCTCGTAAATGCGGAACAGCAGCAGCGACGTGGCATTGTCCGGTCCACCCCGCGTCATGACGATGATGTGGTCGACCATCCGGAACGCGTTGATCACGGCATTGACCAATACGAACAGCGTGGTCGGCATCAGCAGCGGAAACTGGACGCGACGGAAGTAGTACCAGCGCGATGCGCCCTCCAATGACGCGGCCTCGCCGAGACTGGGCGGAATCTGCTGCAAGGCGGCGAGGTAGAAGATCATAAAGAAGCCCGCTTCCTTCCAGATGGCCACTATCGTTACGCAGATAAGGGCCGAGTCCTTCGAGCCGAGCCAGTTCTGGGACGACGATGCGCCGAACGCACCCAGCACCTGGGCCAGCAGGCCGTATTGGGGCGTGTAGAAAAACAACCAGATGTTGGCCACGGCGATCATCGGCAGCACAGTCGGTGTGAAATAGGCCATGCGCACCAGCGTGCGGCCTGCGATGCGGTCGTTCACCCATAGTGCCATGAGCATAGCCAGGCCGATCGAGACGGGAATGGTGCCGACGGCAAACCAGAGGTTGTTTGTGAGCGCCTTCCAGAAAATCGGGTCGTCGAGAACTTGCCGGTAGTTGTCGAGGCCGATGAAGGCGGTCCCGCGCCTGGGACGCGGGGTCGAATAGAAGCTGTCGATGATGGTCGCAAGCGCCGGCCAGTGCGTGAACAGGGCCAGAAATGCCATCGCCGGCAGCAGAAGTAGCCAGCCGTGGATCGTTGCAGTCAGGCGGCGCATGGCGTTTTCGATTGCTGGCCCTCCCCCGCGGCGCGGGAGAGGGCTTGGGTGTGGTTAGCGATAGCGCACGAGGATGCGCTCGGCGTCTGCCTGCGCGTCCTTCATGGCCTGCTCCGGCGTCTTGGTGCCGGTCAGAGCCGCCTGCAATCCGTCGTTCAGCGCCTTGGTCACCCGCTGGTTTTCGTGCGTCGAAAGCTCAGCGACGGCGAATTCGAGCTGGTCGCGCGCCACAGCGGCAGCTGGAAAGTCCGCCACGTACTTCTTGAGTGCGGGAGTGTCGAACGCGTCCTTGCGTACCGCGACGTAACCCGTGTCGACACACCATTGCGCCGCGCGCTCGGGCGTGGTGGCCCAGCGGGCGAAACGGAACGCCGCCTCCTGCTGCGCCTGCGGCGCCTTCTTGGAGATGTAGAAATTGCCGCCACCCGTGGGGCTGCCACGCCGTTTGCCGGCCGGGAGCATGGCGACGCCGAAAGGAAATTTGGCGTTATTGCGCACGTTGGTGAGATTGCCCGTGGTGGTCCACATCATGGCGATCTTCTTCTCGAAGAAGTCCTTGGGCGTGGTCCCCCACTCGACGATGCCGGTGGGATGCACCTTGTGTTTGCGCGACAGATCCACCCAGTAGGTCAAAGCTTCGATCACCTCGGGCTTGTCATAGAAGGTGCGGTTGCCATCCGGATTCATGAGGATGGCGCCGGCCTGTGTGGAAAATCCCTGGAACAGCCAATAAGGGAAACCCGTCGAGGGCACTTGGATTCCCCATTGCGTGGTCACGCCCGAAGTATCGGTCTTGGTCAGCTTTTGCGCGAAGGCAAGCTGCTCGGCCCAACTGGCGGGCGCCTTTTCCGCATCGAGGCCAGCCTCCTTGAACAGCTCCTTGTTCCAGTAGAGCACCACGGTGGAGCGCTGGAACGGCGCGCCCCAGGTCTTGCTGCCGGTCTGACTGTTTTCCATGAAGGCGGGGAAAAAACTCTGCAGCCACTTTTGGTCGTCGTCGCTCTTCGCAAAGTCGTCGAAGGGAACGATCGCGTCGTCGTCGATCAGCGTGAACATGTCGGTGGAGAGGACGACGGACAGCGCGGGCGCATTGCCGCTTTTGTGCGCGGTGATCAGCTTGACCAGGGTTTCCTGATATGTGCCCGCATAAATGGGCTTCAACTTGATGCTCGGATTTTCCTTCTCGAAGTCGGCTGCCATCGCATCGATCAGCTTGGTTATCGGCCCGCCGACGGCAACGGGATAATAGAAGGAGATTTCCGTTGCCCCCTGTGCGATGGCTGGCTTGGCGACGGTGGCCGCACCGGCGACGGCGGCTGCGCCTTTCAGGAATTCACGTCTCTGCACGGGCTTTCTCCTCCCTGTATTGCCGCCTCCTGACCGAAGGCTGCTTGATAGAGCTGGTGTTGTTCTAGCCGATACGCCGGCCAGATGTCGCATCGAACCAGTGCGCTGCACCGGGGTCCCACGCGACGAACACGTCTTCTCCGGCTGCAACGGTAGGGCGGCCGCTCACGCGAACGATAAACGGCTCGCCACCGATACGTGTGTCTACCAGAGTATCAGCGCCAAGATATTCGACGGCGGTCACCTGAGCAGGCACCCCGCTGGACGCCAGTCGTGCCGCTTCCGCTCGTACGCCGAGTGCCAGCGCTTCCGCCCGGCGGCCGGCGGGCGCGCCAGCGGAGACGATCTCTCCCAGCCCCGCCACGGTTTTCGGTGACAGCACATTCATCGGTGGCGTGCCGACGAAACGCGCGGTGAACATGGTATCGGGATGCTCATAGAGGGCTGCAGGCGGCCCTTCCTGCTCGATTTTGCCGGCGTGCATCAGAACCACCTGATCGGCCATGGTCATGGCTTCGAGCTGATCGTGCGTCACATAGAGCATGGTGATGCCCAAGCGCTGCTGCAGGGCGCGGATCTCGCGGCGCATCTCGACGCGAAGCTGGGCATCGAGATTGGAGAGTGGCTCGTCCATCAGGCACACCGGGGTTTCCGCTACGATCGCACGTCCCAGCGCGACGCGCTGCTGCTGGCCGCCCGACAACTGCGATGGTCTGCGGTCGAGAAGTTTCTCGAGGCCGAGGATATCCGCGGCGCGCGCAAGTCGCGCACTGCGGTCTGCGGCCGGGACCTTGCGAACCTTGAGCCCGAACACGATGTTTTCCGCGACTGATAGATGCGGAAAGAGAGCGTAGGACTGGAACACCATGGAGACGCTACGTCTGGCCGGTGACAGAGACGTGACATCCTTCCCATCGATATAAATTGTTCCCCCGGTGACCGTTTCAAGCCCGGCGATGAGCCGCAACGTCGTCGATTTACCGCAGCCCGAGGGGCCCAGCAACGCCGCCAATTGCCCGAGCCGTACGGTAAAGCTCACTCCGTCGACGGCAGGCTCAGGTCCCCACGTCTTGCTCACGGAGCGCAATTCAACTTCGGCCAAGACTGTCCCCAATACTTCCTTGTGCCGGAAGGTATTCGCGACGGACCAAGCCGTGCAAGGCCAATCACGGATTGGTGGACATCACCGAGGCGTCGATGCGTGCACGACGGGACTCGATGTTCGCACCTCGGGCCTGAAGCGGCGACGACCGACCATCTCGCCTTCCATGCGGCCGGGGCCGGTAGGATGATGTCGGACTGGACGTGCGAGCCGGCGTTCTGGATCAATGCACAGAGCCCCAGCCGGGAGCGATCAGTCTTTCGCCACCACGTCGAATTCTGCCCCGAGGCGACAACTGCGAGGGGTTGCGACCAATTCTAAGGTCCGAGCTTCTGCAGAATGAGCTCGTCGTTGCGCAGTCGCCGCTCGGCGTCGAGGGCTTGCAACGCCCTGTCGACACTGCCCGGTGAGCGAACAACAGGCGCTCCTTCGGTGAAGGAACGGCGTCCATCCTTGCTGACACCCCGGCCTGGCGCCTTTGATGGTGCAACCAATGCAATGAGAAGCTTATGAACGTCTTGCCGTTCGGCGCTGGCGTTGAGGTTGGCATCCCGCACATGACCAGTCGCCGGTATTACGGAGATGCTGGGTCTTAGCCCGCCATTCACACGCAACTCGTATCGAAGGGAGCGCGTGAATTTCTTCTGCAGAACGCCCGGGAACGCGTTCACGGCCACGAACCGTTCGACCACATCGCGTATTCCAACCTGCCCGGTGATCGGATAGCCGTGCGCTGGAGTATAGGGCGCAGAACAATCCAGGGTTTTCAGGTTGCCGAGGACCTCGCCCATGTCCACGACGCTTTCACCTTCGCGGTGCCTGGAAACCCCCGCATCCAGGCCCAGGATCCATTTGCCGGCCGGCGCCACCGGAAATGCGAACCCAAGCCCGCCGGACAGCCCATTGCGTTCCACCGCATTGAAGGTGAAGCCATAGGCGATGGCCGTCTCGTGGATCCAATGACCCGGCGGATAAGAGTCCACGGCGTTGCGCGTCTCGCACCGGATGTTGCGGATGATGTCGACCGTGTCGATTTGTGTGACGTCCCGCACGTCCGGACTGGCGTTGCACGCCCCCAGGAACAACAGCACGACAGCCAATATGACCGCAGGAAAGCGACGCATGAACGCAACTCACAGGCAACACCAGGGTGCGCCGGAAGTGTAGCGGGTCATGCACCGTCGATGGTGGCAGACGAGCTACAGTTCGTGGACCGACGACGACCCAGGAGGTCGCTTGCTGAGTTGAGTATCGGGGGTCAGTATTGCCGCGGCCGCCGGGCCCTGCTGAAACGACCGGGAACTCGTCGCTCCAACCGCTCCATCGCCTGGTGGTCTCGGGTGTCTTGCAATACAGCATAGGCCCGGTCGATCGCCGCCTTCTGGGAAGCGGTCGGGGGAGGCGCTTTTGCATCGGCGGCGTGCACCTCGGCGGCACCGAAGATCAGGGTCAAACCCACGCCTGCAAGCCAAGTAAGCCGCACCCTGAACCTCCTGCTTCTCGCATCACCATGAATGAACGCGAAACGGTGTGGGTTCCCGTCGGGACCGCTCCAATACCGCAGAATGGCCTTAATCCGCGCGCGGACGCAAATTGGGCCGGCTCCCGGCTGCGCTTTTTGCGCGGTAGATTGTGCCATTGTCACGCCAAGCTGAAGGTCTTGATTGTTGCTTTCGTCGGTGTCGGAATTGGGGTCCCGCATGTGGAGATTGGCCAGACTACTTGCTGTATTTGCCGTGGTCGCTCTCGCTTGGGAGCCATCCCACGCAACCGCCCAGTCCAGCACAGCCGATCAAGACAAGGCGGCGGAATTCACGGCACTGCTGGAGCGGTGGCAGCAGGCGCAGACCACCGAAGAGAAGATTGACCTCGGCGAGCAGCTTGTTGCTCTCGAAAGCCAACTCAGCGTGTGGCCGCATGCAACAGACCGGGCGGCGGCGAAGGCCGACATCCTGTTTGCCCTCGGCAGCGCCTACATAGAGCGCGCCACTGGTGTGCGGACTGACAATCAGGAGAAGGCCATCGCGCACCTCGAGAGAGCCCTGGAGCAATGGACCCAAGCAGCTGCGCCGCGAAACTGGGCCATGGCGCACAACAATCTGGGCTTGGCGTATTGGTCCCGTATTCAAGGGCAACGCGTCGATAATCAGGAGAAAGCAGCCGCGCATTTCGAGGCGGCCTTGACCGTGTTCTCGCGCAAGACGCATCCGGAGCAGTGGGCCCAGCTGCAGAACAACCTCGCCGCCGTGCACTGGAACCGCACGCGCGGAGACCGCGTCGAGAACGTGGAGACTGCAATCAAGCATTTCGAGGCAGCGCTCACGGTGTTTACGCGCCAGAGCAGTCCGCAACAATGGGCCGCCGCGCAGAACAATCTGGGCAACGCCTACCGCACCCGCACACGCGGCGACGAGGCGGAAAACCTGGAAAAAGCGATATCGCATATCGAGGCTGCACTCTCCGTGTTCACGCGCGAGACCTTTGCCCACGATTGGGCGCTGGCGCACAACAATCTCGCGGTTGCCTATCTGGACCGCACACGGGGTGATCCAGCCGACAACAGGGGACGCGCCATTGCGGCGCTCGAGGCGGTGTTGACGGTGTTCACGGCCGAAACGTATCCGCAAGAACGGGCTCAGGCGAACCATTACAAGGGTATTGCCTACGCAGGCCGCGACAAGGGCGAGCGCACCGAGAACAGGAAGAAGGCGATCGATGCTTTTGAAGCGGCCTTGGTCGTGTTCCAGCGCGACATCGATCCGCGTCGGCACCTTCTCACGTCCCGCCTGCTAGCCCGGACGCTGGCCGAGGGTGGCGAATGGCAAAAGGCTGCGCCGCATTTCGCGAGCGCGCGTGAGGCGTTCCTGCTGCTGTTCGGCGAAGGGCTGGAGGAAGCCGACACGCGAGCACTCATCAGTGAGGCCGGTCCCATGTTCGCGGAGGCAGCATTGACCGCCATCAAACGGGGTGAAGCCGGCCTCGCACTCGAAATTGCCAGCGAAGGCCGTGCGCGGTTGCTGGCCGTTGCTCTCAAGCTGCAAACGCTCGATGTTTCCCCCGACGTCCGCAAGCGCGTGGACGAGTTGCGCGCCTCTGTTCGCAGGGCCCAGCAAGTGGCGGAAATGGCGCAAGGGGTTGCCCGAGCTGCGGCCATCGAGAAGCTCATCGCCGTGCGGCAGGAGCTTCTCGAAGTCGTAAAGCCTGTCGGAAAGCAAGCCGGTGGGCCGGACGCTGCGATCGCCAAGGCACGCCAGGTGCTTGCCGGGAACGGCGCCCTTGTCGTGCCCGTCATCACGCGGTTGGGCGCCAGTATCATCATAGTCCCCGCGACGCCTGATCGAGACGGCGTACGCCACATCAGCTTGCCCGACGACACCATCGAGAAACTCCTCGTTTTGTTGGTGGGGGGGCCGCGCAACGATCCAGCACTGACGGGATGGGTTGGCGCCTACTTTATCAATCAGCTCCCGAGCGCCGAGTTCGAGCGCCGCAAACCGGCGTGGATGGCGGCAATCAAAGGCATTGGTCCCGAGCTCTGGCGCCTGTTCGGCGCACGCCTCGATGCGGAGCTCAAAGCGGCCGGCATTGCGCGTGGTGCCAGGCTAATTTTTCTGCCGCCCGGCGCGCTGGGCATTCTGCCGCTGGGCCTAGCCCAGCATCCGGCCAGCAAGCGGCATCTCATGGATGACTATGTGATCGTCCATGCGCCGAGCCTGGATGCGCTCGTTGCAGCGCACAGCCGTGCCGAAGAAACGACGCCTGCGTCGCTGGCCGTGGTCATCAACCCGACCGGCGATTTGCCTGGATCCGAACGGGAAGGCAAACTTGTCGCCTCCTACTTCCCCAAGGACGCGCGCACCGTACTGGAGCGCGACAGGGCCACGGCCAGTGCTGTCCTGAAGGCGTTGAAAGGCAAGACGCACTGGCACTTTGCCTCCCACGGCACGTTTTCGTGGCAGGATGCGCGCCAGTCCGCGCTCATCATGCACGCGAAGGAGAGGCTCAGTGTCGGCCGCCTGCTGGACGCGGAAGGATTGGGCCGGCCGCGGCTCGTCGTTCTTTCGGCCTGCGAGACCGGCCTCTACGATCTTTGGAGAAATCCCGATCAGTTCATTGGCCTGCCCGGGACCTTCACCGCGCTTGGGGCAGCGGGCGTGCTGGGTACGTTGTGGCCTGTTTCCGACGCGGCCACTGCGCTGCTGATTGCGAGATTTTACGAGCAGTATTGGAACGCCAACCTGACGCCACCGGCAGCTTTGCAGCACGCTCAAACTTGGCTGCGGGACGCAACAAGAGAGGAGCTGGATGCTTTCGCCAAGGACGGTGCGGCGAAGGGCCGGCTCGAGCGCCGTCATCTCGCCGAGATCCAAAAGGATCTGACGCGCAACAGCGCCGCGAGCCGCTCCAATTCAAAGGATGGTTTGCCGGTCAAGAAAGGTGCGGAAACCAAGAGCGCGGCAAAGCCTTACGCGCACCCCTTTTTCTGGGCAGGCTTCACGTACACAGGGTTGTAGCTTGCTGGCCGTCGCTTGTGCGCGGCCGGAGTAGGTTTTTGGGGATCGCCAGGACCTTCTAAGCACCGCTCATGGCGCATTAGTTACTCCGCTGCCGAGCTTGTTCGGCTTAGACGCGAGAGTGCTTGGAAGTGATGGTGCCCAGGGACGAAGTTCACCAAGCCATAAACAACAATGGCTTACGCACCCTCACCTGAGACGGAAGCTCAAATTACTTTCAAGGTATTTTAGACGCCCCTCCCTCACCTTTACTGCTGCGACAAATACTGGCTCTCCAGTTCCGAAAGGCCATCGATCCGGAGAACTGGCCAGTAGCCGCTCTGACGCCGGGTATCGAGGCCACGTTGCCGCAGGGGCAAGGAAGCGATCCGATAGTTTGCGCGGCTGCTTGGCTCAACCTTACGCTCCGACGGTTGCATTGACGAAAGAGCTCCGGCGCCTCACGGCGATGGAGGCGTGCAATGGCGGCTGAGCGAGCATCAGGAAGATCAAGTGACCACCGCGACCGTGAGACTATCGCCATATCAGATAATAGCCTCTGCACAGGCCTCCGAACCAGGCTGAGCGACATCTTCCCGTTGCTGGTACCAAGGAAGCCATACTGTACGGACGATCCTAAGATCGGACTGACGATCAGATCGCAATCAGCAGCCCTTCAGCGACGGCACATCCAACTCAACGGGCCTCACACCCTTCGTTGGATGGTGCACGACCTGGATGACCCAGAGGCAGCATTCGCGCACGATGATGCGAACCTTCCAGAGCCTAATGTCATCTCAATCAATCCTGCCAACAGGCACGCCCACAGCGCGATACTACTGGCAGTACCCGTCGCTAAACACAATGCAGCTCGCGCAGCACCTCTAAGGTACTTCGCAGCGGTTGAAAGAGGCATTGCTCGCCGCCTGAAAGCGGACCAATCCTACTGTGGATTGATTGCAAAAAACCCACTCCACAGTGACTGGCGGGTCGAATGGAGGCGAGACCATCCTTTCACGCTTCCGGAGTTGGCGGATTGGCTCTTCCCCCGGGACATGGCCCCAGAGCAAGATCGGTCATCCATATTTGGCGTCGGTCGCAACGTCACAATTTTCGATGATCTGAGGCACATCGCGTATAGGGAAGTCAGGAGCTACAAATCAAGTGGCCACGGCCCTGAAGCCTTCCATGCTCGATGCATGGAAATCGCTCGGAACTTGAACCACCGTTTTAAAAAGCCCCTTGCGGCATCCGAAATTGCATCGATTGCGAAGTCCGTAGCCAAGTGGTCATGGCGCAACTTCAGCGAGCCGCGCTTCCGGCAACTTCAATCCATGCGAGGACGCAAAGGCAATACCGTTAGATGGGCCGGCCATGCGGCAGCATCGGAAACAAAGCCGTGGGAAGCGCTGGGAATATCGCGGGCGACTTACTATCGGCGCCGGAACCTCGTGCCTGCAGGTGTGCTTTTGTTAAGTCAGCAACCGACCGACGCACCTACCAATCTCCCTCGGTTAAGGGCCGGTGCAACGCCACAAAACGAGCCGCATGGGCCGAGGATAGCTCAATGAGAACCTACAAGATCGAGATCGAAGCCATCAGCATTGGCCACTATGGCCAGCGCTATCGGGTCAGCTTCGGTGGCCGGATTTTATTGAATAGCGTCCGCGAACCACTTTTCGCGGCCTGTCGGGCCCTGGCAGCTCAGGGGATAAAGGGTCGCCTTGAAATGTTCCGCGCTGGCCAGGCCCATCCAGATATGACCGCGCACATAGAACGTGGCTCTGGCATAATCGTGTCAGAGACGACAACACACGGTCCAGTCCTTCGTCCCTGGCGGCCGCTTAAAGAGGGCGCGCCCATTATGACGACTGCTGCAGTGCGGAGAGCCGCAAGAGCGGCCGAGAGCGAATGTTTCGCGCCCAATGCACCTTAGAAAAAAACGGCCGCCGGCAGCCTTCCCCGCACCGTCTGGATAGCGAAACGGTCCATATGCAACGCAAGCGAAAAAACGCTGAGAGCAAGCAGCTGTCCCACGCTGTGATGGCGCGAGATCAGAATTCTCGCAGCATCCCGAGGCAGACACTTGCCCCGCGATGCGGCGCCAAGACCAGGCGGGGCACGGCTTGTATTCGCAAAGCACTAGGCAATGGGCGATGTCCCAACCATGGCGGGTTAAGCACCGGGCCAACCACGCTAGGGGGAAGACAACGCGTCGCAGCCGCCCAAAAGGCGCGATGGAACCGTTGGCGAGAGGCTCGCAACCCGCATCTTGGTCACATCCGCTGATCGCTCCAATAGCGCAACGCGGATTGCAGGGCATTAGTGGCGCGGTTTGTTGGCTTGCATTTTCGGACCAGTACGCGCACGTGCACGCACGCGCGTCATGGGGTCAAACAACGTCGGCGCGCGCACGTGAGCGGGAGCTCGCCATTACGCGATAGACATGCGCGTGTCGGACGCTGTCATTTTCCCGCGGTTTGCGCGAGCGCGCGCACGTCATGGGGTTAAACACTCCGAGCCGTGAGCGGCCAGAGCACATCGGAGTGGCGCCAAAAGTAGGGAGCCGGTCCTGATGCGGATATTGCTCCTGCGCACGCCTCCATGGGTACTCGAAAGCTCATATCAAAGAGAGTTTAGGGCACGAGTTCAAATCTAGTTCCTGCGACCAAACACACTAACGACATAGGGTTGATCAGCCGACGCCTTCACAGGACTAAGAAAACCGTTGTTTCTATGATTATGCGGTAGTCCGTTGGCCAAGGCCGGCCGGTTCAATCGGGCGGCGTATCCGCTTTGTTGCCAAGACGTGCAGGCGCGTTCAGCTTCTCCAGATAGAGCAAGAAGGCGCTGTGGTCCCAGCGCTCGTGGCCCTGGTCGTAGAGCGCCTTGAACACGTCGCGCACCTCCTTGACGATCGGCAGCTGCGGCAGACCAATCTGCTCGGCAGTGGCAAGTACCGTGTCGAGGTCCTTGACGAAGTTGCGGATTGGCGCGCCCGGGCGGAAGTCGCGGTTGATCATGCGCCGGCCGTGCTCCTGCAGGACGCGGCTGTCGGCATGGCCGCCAGCCAGCGCCACCGGAATCTGGGCGGGGTCGGCGCCGCCGGCGCTCGCGAATAGGAGGCCTTGCGCCACGCTAGCGATGTTGCAGGCGACCATGATCTGGTTGGCGAGCTTGGCGATCTGGCCGCTGCCGGCGGGGCCGATGTAGCTCGCCCGGCCCATCGGCTTCCACACGCCGTCGCGCTCTGTGCGGTCGAAATCGACCTTCTCGCCCCCGGCCATGATCGCCAGCGAGCCTTCCGCGGCACCGAAGCTGCCGCCCGAGACCGGGGCGTCGAGATGGCCGACCCCGCGCTCTTTGAGCCAGGAGGCGTGCTCCTGGGCCATTTTTGGCGGGATCGAAGCCATGTCGATGAACACGGCACCGCGCTTCATCGCATCCGCCGCTCCGCTGTCGAAAAACACCTCGCGCACAACCGGCCCGCTGTCGAGGATGGAGAGGATGTAGTCGGCGCCCTTAACGCAGTCGACCGGGCCGTCGGCGACCCGAGCGCCCTGCGCGGCGAGCGAGTCGGTCTTGGAGCGGGTACGGTTCCAAACTACGGCTTGAAAGCCGGCCTTGATCAGGTTGGCGGCCATCGGTGCGCCCATGATGCCGGTGCCAAGAAACGCGATCTGGTAAGTCATTGGAGGGTCTCCTCTTGGCTGAACTTGGTGTGTAAATTAGGAGTGATTTGCACCCACGCATGCCACGTGCAAGCGAGCGAAGTTGGGCAGTGCCAGCCACGACCTTGAGGTGCCTACTTCGTCATGCCTGTAATGCTCTTGCTCACGGCGCGGGCATCGCGCGTGGGCCAGCGGCCGGCGTCGACCTGGGCCAAAAAATCTGCGAGCGCGGCGTTGAAGGCGGCCGGCTCCTCGATGTTGACGGCGTGGCCGCTGTTGGGGATCATCATCAGGCCCGCTGTCGGGCAAGTGCGCTTGATGAAGACGCCCGGCAGCAGGCACGGCCAATCCTCGTCACCGGTGACGACGAGCATCGGCACGCGGCAGGCGGCGAGCTTGTCCTCCAACTCAAAGATTGAGGGTCGCTCGCGCTGCACGCCGAGCTGGGTATTGGCCGCGCCCTTGGCAGAGTGCTCCGCCAGCATCGCCTTAAATTGCGCAAATCCGCGCGAGTCCTTGTTCTCGAACTGCACACGGGTAGGGCCGTAGGCATACACCTCGGCGAAGGCGGCCATGCCCTCCTTCTCTAGCTTGGCGGCAATGACGACCGCTTCCTCGCGAAACTTCTCGCGCTCACCAGGCTCTGACCCGTAGCCCGCCCCAGCAACCAGCAGCGACCTCGCGCGGGAAGGGTAGGTGAGGCCGAAATGGAGGGTGGCCATCCCGCCCATTGACAGGCCGACAATGTGCGCCTTGTCGATTTTCAGGCCATCGAGGATCGAACGGATATCGTCGCAGGCGCGCGCCTGAGAATAACAGGTCACGTCCTCCGGCACCTCCGAGGGAGGCCAGCCGCGCGCGTTGAAGGCGATGCACCGGTAGCGCCGCGAGAAGTAGCGAACCTGCGGCTCCCAACTGCGGTGGTCGCCAGCAAACTCATGTACGAAAACGACCGGAGCGCCGCTGCCGGCTTCCTCGTAGTACAGCCTGACGCCATCGTCAGTGGAGAGATAGGGCATTGAAGGTTCCCGGGTCCCAGTCGTCCAAGTCAAATAAGCTGCTTCCAGTCTATACATTCTGACCGACAAATCCCGTCTATTGAGGGCCAACACATGTCACGCTCACGTCTCGCTTGCCCGTGTCCTGTAGAATTCTGCGAGTTGTCTCACACTCTTTTCCGTTGCGCCTTGGCGCACTGCCCAACAAGCGTGGCTTGCCGTTCGGGTGGGAGGGAGAACCCTGCCGATAGATCGTAGCAGGCATGTAGGAAATCGAAGGCGTCCTGCTGCGTCTCCGTCCTTGGCTGTGAGTGGGCGACGAAGGTGAGAGGCGCCGAAACCGCTATCGCGAAAACAAGGACTCTTATCGCTTTTGGCCATTCACAGCGTGGTAAGCGCTGGATGCTACCGCAGCTTAATCTATGCCCTACACTACGAGTGGCTCGCCGTCCGTCGCGAAGCTCAATTTGAGATGTCGTTCGGGATAAAGGCCTAACTCAAGATCAGGCTTTGTGGGCCCGTCCTTGATGTTGAGTTCGGTTGCCATGGGCTAACTCCTCTACGAAATAACGACACGCCGCCCTAGCTGAACGCCGTTGCGTCAATGCGCCCTAAGCGTTTGCACCCGATGAACGGAATGCCGCCATAGAAGGGCGGCTAGGAGCTTCCGTCCAGAAGCTATCTGTTTGTTGCTTTTTTGGCTGCGTCCATCAGGTCATCGGCAACCTTCTCCTCCGCTTCCTTAGTTCCTATCTGCTCCTTTTTCTTGTCGTCTATGACCTTGTCGACCGCTTTGTTCATGTCTCGCTTGGCCGTTTTGGAAGCCTTGGCGTTTGGGGTTTCATCGATTCGAACCTCCTAGAGCAGGTCACTACAAAGCAACGTGCAAGCTTATGGCGTGTTCCTCACCGGTAACCCGCCGGCCGAGGCGGTGGCCGCTCATTCTGCCTCGATGGACGCAAACCGGCGTGCCGGCGGCATTTTCGTCGGGGTCCGCGTGGCCACGCCCAATGATCAGCGATGCAACTTTCCGCGCGAGCAGGCGTTGCTGCTTTTTGAAGGCAGGAGGCCGAGATGCGTTCTTTCAAGCTTCCAGGACTGCTTTCCCTCATGCTGGCATCATCAATCGTTGCGGCGCAACAAACGTCATCCAACGTGGGAGTGCTAACCTGCACGCTGGTCCCCGGGGAGGGGCAAGCGCGGCCTCTCAGCTGCGGCTTCAAGCCTGCCTCAACCGGCGGGGAAGGACGATACGTTGGTACCATCCGAGAGGGCGGAACGGGCCTTCAAGGCAAGCAGATCCTCGTTTGGACTGTCATGGCCGCTGAAGGGATGAAAGTTGGCCCGGAGGCTCTGGGACAAAGGTTCACTAGTCAACCAGACCACCCTGATAAGCTTGTCGGAAGAACAAACTCGTCGATCGTACTGCAACCCGAGACTACCGCCGGCACCGATAAACGCGGCGCGATAACGGAAATTGAACTCCAGCTGACCTCAAACCCTGTCTAGGACGCATCGGCTGCCGCGGGAGCAAGACCATCTACGGCATCCTTCATGGCCCAGTGGCGATCGTCCACAACCGGCGTTCAAAAGCGATCGAAACTCCAAAGCGGGTCGGAGCACGCGGCGAGCACTGCTTGGATCGGAGAGCATCGATATGCTAGCTCTTTCCTGAAGGGCGTCATGCGTTGGGAGGGAAGCGTGGGCAAGAACATCGTCGTATTTTCCGACGGCACCGGACAGGAGGGCGGCAAAAGCTTCAATACCAACGTCTACAAGGTGTTCAATATCATCGAGGACCGCACGCCAAGCCAAATCGCTTACTACGAGCGCGGCGTCGGAACCGACTGGCGAAGACTCTTAGGAAACGCAGGGGGAAGGGGTTTTTCACAGAAGATCTACAAGTGCTACAAGTTCATTTTTGACAATTATCAGTCGGGCGACAAAATCTTTCTGTTTGGCTTTAGTCGAGGTGCTGCCACCGTCAGAAGCCTTTCCGGCCTCATTCATATGTTCGGAATTTTACCCCAGGCTAGGCCGGAACTCATCATGATGGCCTACGACATCTACCGGATGAGCAACTCAAAAGCGCGAGAAGCTGCAGCTCAAGATTTCATCAAGCGACATCATACAATGTGGTGTCCGATCGAATTCCTGGGTGTCTGGGACACGGTTGCCGCACTTGGGCTGCCATCTAGAACCCTCAACGTCCTCGTCGATAAATTTCCCTTCTGGAAGCACAGTTTTCACAATTTCAAGCTCAGCTCGTCGGTGAGGAATGGCTATCACGCGCTCGCGATCGACGACGAGCGGACGGCCTTTATCCCGACCCTTTGGGATGGGTTGAGCAACCGTGAGTACCAAAAGATGAAGCAGGTCTGGTTCTGCGGATCGCATACCGATGTTGGCGGCGGATACGTAGAGGCCGGTGGTCTTTCGGACATCCCGTTGCAGTGGCTCGTCAAGTGCGCGCAGGAGCATGGTTTATTGATATTCGGTCGGCCCGATCCTCCGCTCAATGCCGACCCCAACAAGGACCTACACGATCCCCGGCGCGGTCTAATGAGCAAGCTCCTCTACAGAAAACGAATACGCTCATGGCCCGCAAAGGAGCTTGGCACTCCATGCGTGCACGAGAGCGTTCCGCTAAGAACTATCAATCGGTACAACAAGCCAAAGCCGCCCTACAAACCCTGGATACTTCAGGGGCCTCACGACATCGAGAAAGATCCTTACGACGGTCCGATAAGACCCAATTCTCCGCTGGTACGACAAGCGCAGGAGCACCAGACGCACTGAGAAGAATTCGACCAGTCTCGCTCGGGATCGCTAGACGTTTTTCGGTGCTTGCTCCACAAGATCCAGACGCGGACGGAGCATACACCGAGCGGCACGTTCCAGGGTCACGAGAAGCGGCTGCAGGGTTCGAGACATCAGCCGATCATGCCTGCACTTATCTGCTCGGCCTAACGCACCTGACAACTCCTA
Organism: uncultured Alphaproteobacteria bacterium; assembly: GCA_963814055.1. Lineage (GTDB taxonomy): Bacteria > Pseudomonadota > Alphaproteobacteria > Rhizobiales > Hyphomicrobiaceae > AWTP1-13. The sequence continues at coordinate 16,211 of CAWFBJ010000026.1, read as the reverse complement.
GGGCCGTCCGCAGTTTACGGCGAGTCTGCGCGCGCATAGATGTCACTTGGACATTCCCTGGAAATCGATTTGCAAGTCGTGGGCGGCAAAATGCCTTTTGAGGAGGGGAAGGTGGTCAGTTCGCTCCGGACAGCGCAGGCCGCGAGAGCCTGAACAGATGCGTGTCGTGTGCGGTCGCGCCATGCATGGATAGATCGGCCAGGATCTCGCCGATACCCGAGCAGAACTTGAAACCGTGACCGGAGAACCCTGCCGCGACAACCACGTTGCGGTGTTCGGGCAGCACATCGACGATGAAGTGCTCGTCGGGCGAGTTCACAAACATGCAGGTCTTGAAACCTACCGGTGGTCCCATCGGACTCGAGAGATACCGTTGGAACCCGATGAGCACATCCGCATCCGCTGGAGTTATGCGCCGGTCGATCGTGTCCGGGTCGACGTTTTCCCTACGATGGCGGAACTTGCCGATCTTGAAGCCTTCGGTTGCCTGCTCCGGAAAGCCATAGAAGTTCCCCATCTCCGGACAGTCGAAGATGAACACCGGAAATGCACCCGGCGCGAACTGCCGGCCGGCGGTCTTGAACCAGCCAACGACCTGTCTCTGCGGGATTGCCAAATTCTTGAATCGAGCCAGCAGCTTGCCTGTCCACGCCCCTGCTGCCAGGACAAGCGAGCCCGCCTCATAGCGGCCCCGCTCCGTCTTGACCTCGATGCGATCGCCAACGGCCTTCCAGCCTCGCACGGCTTCGTTCTCGCGTACGTCTGCGCCGAGTTTGCGGGCTTGCGTCACATGCGCAACGATGGCCCGGTCCGCGGGCAGGAAGCCTGCCTCGGGCTGAAACACCGCTTCGAAGTCCGGCGGCAAACGCCAGGCCGGATAGCGCTGCGAGATCTCGCTCGCCCGCAGCACCTCGTGCTTCAGGCGATGTTCCCGACATGCCTCCTTGGCGCCGCTGATGACACGTCCCGACGGCAGTCCGATGTCCAGCCCGCCGGTCACGGTCAGCAGCGTCTCGTCGAAATCACGCTGCAGCGCCTGCCAGCGGGAGAACGCCAGGCGCATGAGCGGCACGTAGCTCGGATCTTCGAAGTAAGCGAACCGGAAGATGCGCGTCGAGCCTGCCGAGGACCCCAGCTCGTGTGGGATGCCGAACTGCTCCAGCCCCAGCACGCGCTGGCCGCGCCGCGCCAACTCATAGATCGCCGCCGAGCCCATGCCGCCGGCGCCGATGACGATCTGATCGAAAACCTGCCCGCCCATGAATGCATTGTCGGATGCCTCGGCTGCGGCCGTCAACCTCCGCACCCGGGCGACGTTCGCGTTCGGGGACGCCTTCGGCTATAGCTATCCGTTGCAAGAACACTCACACTGGCTGCCGGCACGCGCCAGCGGACGCGAACGGCAAGAAAGCATGAAAGTTCGGATTGCTTCAGACGTCGGCGGAACGTTTACGGACAGCATCGCCTACGATCCGGTGTCGCGGCGGATCGCCGTATCGAAGGTGCCGACGACCCCTGAGGCGCGCGACGTGGGCACCGTGGAGAGCCTGCGCGGCACGCTGCGGCAACTGGGGATGACGGGCAGTGCGGTCGCCTACGTCGGCCACGGCATGACGACCGCAACAAATGCCGTCATCCAGCGCATCGGCGCCAGAACCGCCTTCGTGACCAACCACGGTTTCAGGGACCTGCTGTTGATCGGTCGGCAGGATCGGCCGAGCCTCTACGACATCGATGTGGTGCGGGCGCCGCAGCTCGTGCCGCGCGAGCTGTGCTACGGCATCGTCGGGCGCTTAGACCCTGGCGGCTTGGAGATACAGCCGCTCGACCAGGCGCAATTGGTGCAGGCTGCCGCCGACATGCGCAGGCAAGGCGTGGAGGCAGTTGCCGTCGCATTCCTGCACGCCTACGCGAACCCCGCGCACGAACGTGCCGCCAAGGCCGTGCTGGAACAGCATCTGCCGGGTGTCGCCGTCTGCATCTCGTCGGACATCCTGCGCGAGTTCCGCGAGTTCGAGCGCGCCAGCACGGTGGTGCTGAACGCCTTCCTCACGCCCGTGATGGCGAGCTATCTCGGCACGCTGTCGGCGCGATTGCACGATGCCGAGGTTGGGCTCGGCATCGGACGCGACACGCCCATCATGGTCATGGAGGCGGCTGGCGGCCTGATGACGGTGGCGACCGCGCTCGCCAAACCGGTGCACACCATCCTGTCGGGACCGGCAGGCGGCGTCGTCGCCGGCGCGCACTTCGCAAGCCTGACGGGAGCCGGCAACGTCATCACCATGGATGTGGGCGGCACCAGTACCGACATCAGCCTGATCCGCAACGGCCGGCCGGAAACGACGCGGCAGGCCAGGATCGGTCAGATCCCAATCCGGTTACCGACAATCGACATCAACGCCATCGGCGCAGGCGGCGGCTCGATTGCCTGGATCGACGATGGGGGCGCGTTGCGCGTCGGGCCGATGAGTGCGGAGGCCGTGCCGGGGCCGGCCTGCTACGGTCGTGGCGGTACCCGGCCGACGACCTCCGACGCCAACCTCGTGCTGGGCAGGCTGGGAAGCGAAACGCGGCTCGGCGGCAATCTGCGGCTCGATCTCGCTGCAGCCCGAGACGCGATCGAAACCCACATCGCCAAACCGCTCGGCATCGATGCCGTTGCGGCTGCGGGGGGTATGCTTCGCGTGGCGCACGCCAACATCGTGCGCGGCATCCGCGTCGTATCGGTCGAGCGCGGCCACGACCCGCGCCAGTGCACGCTCGTGCCGTTCGGGGGCGCCGGGCCGATGCACGGGACGCCGGTCGCGCGCGAGCTGCAGATCGGGCGGCTCATCGTTCCGCCGGCTCCCGGCATCCTGTGCGCGCTGGGCCAGCTGCTCGCCGATCTGCGCCATGACCTGGTGGAGACCCACATTTTCCCATACGCCACCGGCAACGTCGAGCGCGCGTCGGCCATCGCACAGCGCCTGAGCGATGCCGCGGATCGCCTGCTTGCCGCCGACGGCGTAGCGGCGGGCAAGCGCCTGGTCGAGGTGCGTGTCGAAGCCAGATACTTGGGCCAGAGCTACGAGCTGCCCATTGTCTACGCTCATCGCGATGCGGGTGCCTGGACGAGCCTGGCAGTGGACTTCCATGCCGCCCACCGCCACAGATTTGGCCACGCCGACCCCGAGGCGCCGATCGAGATCGTCGCCTTCGGCGCCACGGCTATCGGCAAGGTCGACACGCCCGAGCTGCCGGTGCTCGCCGCAGGACGCGCGGCCCCTCCCGCCGAGGCGCACGCCGCGACGCGGGAAGTGTTTTTCGAAGGCGATGCGCCGGGCGCGGCCGGAGGCTGGATCGCGGCTCGGATATTCGCGCGCGAGAAGCTGCTTGCAGACAACGTGATTGAGGGACCTGCGGTGATCGAGGAAGTGTCCGCGACTACGGTCCTCTACCCCGGCGATTGCGCCCGCGTCCATGCCAATGGCGCGCTGCTGGTGGAGTGCGGGCCGTGAGCGATCCAACAGCGGCCATCGACCCGATCACGCTCGAGGTGTTGCGCAACGCGCTCGAGGCCACGGCGCAGGAGATGGGCGGGGTGCTGAAGCTCACGTCCTTCTCGCCCAACATCAAGGAGCGCATGGATGCCTCGTGCGCCATATTCGACGCCAAAGCCCAGTTGATCGCCCAGGCCGAGCATGTGCCGATTCATTTGGGCTCCATGCTGAAGGCCGTCGGCCCAACCATCGCTGCGGTCGGCACGCTGGATCCTGGCGATGTCGTTATCGTCAACGATCCCTTCGTCGGTGGGGCGCATCTCCCCGACATCACGCTGGTTGCGCCCGTGCATGTGGGCGGAGAGCTGATCGGATATGTCGCGACCCGTGCGCATCATTCCGATGTCGGCGGCATGGAGCCGGGCTCGATGCCCGGCAAATCGAGCGAGATCTACCAGGAAGGCATCATCATCCCGCCCTTGCGGCTCTATGTGCGCGGGGAGCCGCAGCGCGACGTGATGCGCCTGATCATGGCCAACGTGCGCACCGCCACCGAGCGGCGGGGCGATCTCAATGCCCAGTTGGCTGCGATCCGCATCGGCGAGCGGCGCCTTGGCGAGCTGGCTCAGCGTTACGGCGCGGGTGTACTCACCCGGGGCTTCGAGGCGATTTTGGACTATGCCGAACGGCGCATGCGCAATCGCATCGCCGAGCTGCCGCCCGGAACCTATTTGGCGCAAGACTGCCTCGACGACGACGGCAACAGCGACGAGCCCGTGCTGGTCAAGGTGCGGGTCGAGGTGACGCGCGATAGGCTTACGCTCGACTTTGCGGGCTCCTCGCCGCAGCGGCGCGGCAACATCAATGCCGTGGCGCCGATGACACATTCTGCCGTGTTCTTCGCGGTGAAAGTGCTCACCGACGCAACCATTCCCGCCAACGCCGGCATCCTGCGCCCGGTGACGATTCTGATCCCTCCGGGCTCGTTCCTCGATGCGCAGCCGCCGGCTGCCGTCTGCGCCGGCAATACGGAAACTTCGCAGCGCGTCTCTGACACGGTGCTAAAGGCATTCGCGCAACTCGCGCCGGCGCGCATACCTGCCGCCAGCCAGGGCACCATGAACCTGATCGGTGTCGGCGGTGTCGACCCGCGCAACGGCCGCTCCTACACATATATCGAGACCATTGCGGGCGGACAGGGCGGCCGGCCGAGTGGCGACGGCATGGACGGCGTGCAGTGCAACATGACCAACACCATGAACACGCCGGTTGAAGCGCTCGAGATTTCCTACCCATTGCGGGTCGAGCGCTACGAGATCCGCGACGGCTCGGGAGGTGCCGGACAGCATCGCGGGGGCCACGGAGTGATTCGCGCCTTGACCGTCATCGATCACGAAGCGCGCGTTTCCCTACAGTCGGACCGCCGCCGGTTCGCTCCCTACGGCCTCGGAGGCGGCAGCGAAGGCACGCTGGGCCGCAACTGGGTGCGTGACAAGGACGGCAGGGAGCAGCAGCTGCCTGGCAAGGTCTCTCTCACCCTGCGCGCGGGAGAGACAGTGGGCGTTGAGACACCAGGCGGTGGAGGCTGGGGCACAGAAGGCACCGGGAAGTGAACTGCTCCTAGTCGAAGGCCTTTCGCGGCAGCCAGAGAGCGATCTCCTGGAAGTGAATGAGCAAAACCGTCATCAGCAGCATGGTGACAAAGAACGGTATCGTTCCACGGAAAACGTCGCCGATCGATCCCTCGTTTCGCACCGCCTGAATCACGTAGAGGGTCATGCCGACGGGCGGACTGATCAAGGAGATTTCGCACATCAGGACGAGGAAAACACCGAACCAGACCGGATCGATGCCGGCAGCGATGATGAGCGGGTGGACCAGTGGCAGGGTGCCCACCATCATCGGTAGCGTCTCGAAGAAGGTGCCTAGGATCACGTAGAACGCAAACAGGATGTAGATGAGCTGCAGCGGTGTGACGTTCATCGAGGCTACGAACTTGGTCAGCGCAGCGGTCACCCCCAGCAGACCCAGGATGAAATTGAGGGCAAAGGCGCCTGCCAGGATAAGCATGCTGAGCGCGGTCAGATTGACGGTCGACAGGAACGCGTCGTGCAGCATCCCGATCGAGAGCCTGCCGTAGATCGCCGCGATCGGCAGCGTGACGATGACGGCGAGCGCCGCCGCCTCGGTCGAGGTAGCCCAGCCGCTGTAGATCGAGCCCATGACGATGATGAATATGGTCACCGGCGGCAGCAGATCGATGAGGCGCTTCAAGCGCACGAGCATGGTATCGGTGTTGACCTCACGCGGAGCGATCGAGGGCCGCCACCACGTGAGAAGCACGATCGTCATCATGAACATCACGGTCAGCAGAGCACCCGGAAGGACGCCGCCGGCATAGAGCCTCGCCACTGAGGTGTTGGTGAGCACGCCGTAGATGATGAAGGCGATGCCTGGCGGAATGAGGTTTCCGAGCGAGCCGCCGGCGGCGATGGAGCCCAACACCATGCGCGTGTCGTAGCTCTTCTTCCTGAACGAAGGCAGCGCCACGGTGGAGATCGTCGCTGCCGTTGCGACCGACGAACCCGATACCGCGGAGAAGAGCGCGGAGGCTGCCACGTTGGTGTGCAACAGGCCACCCGGTAGAGGATTGAGCCAGTCGCTCAGCGAGCGGTACATGCGATCGGTCGCGCCACAGCGCACGAGGATCTCGCCCAGCAGGATGAACAGCGGCAGCTGCAGCAGTACGGCTTCATCCATCGAGCCGAGATAGACGACCACCATGGCGTTGGCGCCGGGCCAGCCGAGGTAGAGCGCCGCACCGATGAAGCCGACGCCGAACATCACCGTGGCGATGTGCAAGCCGAGTGTCATGGCTCCCAACAAGATGAGGAAGCCGACCGTCACGGAGGCGATATCCATCATGTCCGACTCGCCCTGCGGGTGCCTTCGCGAGCCTCGGCGTGCCCCACTTCGGTAGCAATCTCCTCCTCGAACGTTTGCGGGCCATAGGTCCGGTTGAGCAGCGCACGATCGCGGAACAACAGATAGAGCGAATGCAATGCCATGAAAATCGCGCCGGCAGCGAACAGCGACATGCCGGCGAACCAGATCATCTGCGGGATCCAGAGCGGGACTTGTAGCGGTGTGTTGGACCGCCTCCCCGACGTCAGAACGTCGAGGACCTCGAAGATGCCGCGCCACGCGCAGAAAGTAGCCATGGCCGCCAGGGAGAGCATGGCCATTACATTGAGGAGCGATTGCATGGATGTCGGCACGTAGGGAAATAGCAACGTCACGCGCATATGCGCGCGCGTGCTCAGGGCATAGGCAAAGCCGAATGCGCTGACCCCTGCCAGCATATAGCCGCCGATCTCGTCGAGGCCTCTAAACGAGAAACTGAAGTACTTGCGCCCCAACACCTCGACGCAGGTTGCAACCGAGATGGCCAAAAGGGCCCAGCCGCCGACGATTGCGCATGCTCGCGCAATCGAGCCGAACCATTCCAATGATGCTTTCATCGAGCCCACGCCCCCCGCGTGCGGCTAAGCCGAGAAACGGAGTCGGATGAAGCCGAGCTCTCCATCCGGCCTATTGCCCCTGCCTCACTGGCTGGCGGCCAAACCGACCACTTTCCCGATCGTGTCGTTCCAATTGCTGATGCAGCTGGCGTCGCTGCCGCAACGCTTGGCCCAGCGCTTGAGCACGACGTCCTTCATGGCCGTCTCGAGGATTGCCGCGTCGGCAGCGCCCGGCTCGACCTTGACGAGCTTGCCCGGCTTGCCGACCGCGCACTCACCGGTTCCAGTGGTGCAGTTCAGGCCCATCGTGTCCTCGTCGATGATGGTCTTCCACCATTGTTCAGTCTGGCTTTTGACTTGTTCCTCGATGAATGACTTGGTCTTGTCGTCGAGCTTGCCCCAGGTCGCAAGACTGGCGAGCGTAAACGACACCGAGAAGCCGACGGGCAGTTTGAGCACATGTGACGTGACCTCGTGCCAGCCAGCCTTGTAGGCGGGCATGGTGCCGGTTATGCCACAATCCACGGTCCCTCGCTGCAAGGCGGGAACGACCTCTGCGAAAGGAATTGTCACGCCCGTTGCACCGAGCGCCTCGACCAGATCACCTTGCGAGGTACCCTGCACGCGGACCTTCCTGCCCTTGATATCCGCGAGACCTTTGATCGGTGAGTTGCAGTAAAACATCTGCGACGGCCAAGTGTAGTAGTTCAGCACGCGCGCGCCGTACTTTTTCTCGACAATCGCATTCAGAATCGGCGCATAGGCGTCGACGGTCTTGCGGGCCATGTCGAACGTCTTGGCGACGCCGGCGATGTCAATGCCTTCGACAATGGCATCCTCGGCGACGTAGATGGGCAGCGCTTGTGCGAAATCAAACAGGCCAAGCCTCACGAGCCTTACGACCTCAGTGCCTTTGAGCCCGAGCTCGCTGATGGACTGGATGTTCGCCGTCAACTGTCCTTTGGACGTTTCAGGCAGCGTTTTGGCCCAGAATGGCTGCTCGTTCGCCTGGTAGTTGGTCAGGTTGGACCATGTGCCGACAACCTTGAAATTCTGCTTCGACACATCCTGGGAGATCGCAGTTGTCCCTCCCAATGCGACAGCGCACGCTAGCGCCGTCGATCCGACCAGTCGGTTGAACATTTGAACCTCCCTAGGACTCAGTTGTTGCTCTCTGCAAAGCGTTGAAGCAAATTGCGCCCGCTGCTTCCCCGATCGCCATTTCCATGGCGAAGCGGCGAGAAGCGGGCGCTCAGAACGTTAGCGGACTATCGTCTCGACGCCAGCATAGCGAGCCACCTAATGATTGTCAGTAAGGGCCGAGAGCAAACGTCCCTTGCCGCTGATCGCAGGTAGCCGCCCATCATCCCTGAAGCGACAATAAGCAATCCCGGACGCATGTCTTGTTCCCTCCATTTGCCGCACCGGGACAGATGCAGTGGTGCGACCGTTCCGGAGTTTCAGCTCTCAGTCGGGCTTAGAGCACCCGCCAGCCTTGGCGGCCTGCAGCTTCTGTGCACAAGCCGATCGCACAACTTCGCCGGTTCTGATGCGCCAAGCATGAAGTCGTGCCTGGGCCGCGGAACCATCGCTCAGATAGACGAGCCAATAGGCGGCCGCGAGGCCCGCCCCGCCGACAGTATTGCCGAGCGTGACCGGCACGATGTTGCCAAGGAATCCGGCAAGAGTAACGTTGGCCCCACTCAGCATGCCTACTGGAAGTAGATAGAGGTTGGCGACGCAGTGCTCGAACCCCAGCGCTACGAAGGCTCCGATGGGAAAGACGATGGCCATAACCTTACCCTCTACGCTGCGTGCGGCCACGCTCAGCCAAACCGCAAGGCACACCAGCATGTTGCAGAGAATGCCCCGCAAGAACGCTGGCCCAAAGCCCAGTTGCGCCTTTGCTTCCGCAATCCTTGCGGCGGTCTGATTGACGCCGCCACCCTCCAGAATGCCGGTATGATGGATGGTGAAAGCCAGCAAAAGCGCACCGGCAGCGTTGGTGGCGTAGGCCACGGTCCAGTTTCGCCACACGCAACGTGCAGACACTTTGCCGCTGGCCAGAGCCACGATCATAAGGTTGTTGCCGGTGAAGAGCTCTCCACCGCCGATCACCAGCAGGATGAGGCCTAGGCTGAACGCGACGCCTGCTGCAAGTCTGCTGACCCCAAATCCCAGGCTGCTGTCCGTGAGCGCCAGCGTCGCCAGTGCGCCGCCAAAGGCGATATACATGCCGCCGAGCACGCCGAGAACGATCAAGCTCCCGACCGGCAAGGCTGCCCGCTTCACGTTGGCTGCCTCGAGGCGCCGCGCAATGTCGCCTGGCGCCAGCGCATCAACAGACGGTTGCTGGATGGTCATGTGGTCGGTCATTGTGTTGCTCGGCCGTTGTTCGCTTGATGCCCAATCAAACCCATCGCCGTCAGCCCGGCGTTATTGCGGCGTTAGTTCTTGCTGGCGCATCCGTGAAAAATGCAGCGGAACTGACTTTCTAACCCGAGGGAGGCTCCACCGCTGAGGCTTCACGAGGGCACGCCGGCATCTCTGCCAGCGGGCCCCTTTGTCATCGGGACTTTACCGATCGTGGCCGCCACGGCCTTCGGCGTCGAGCTGCTTGATTGAGAAGTGCTCGGCAGCTCTAGCAGGAGCAACGACGCCAGCTAGGAACGACAGCGCCACAACGGCGGACAGGACAGTATTCATTCTCACTCTCCACATTCAGCGACTAGAACAGCCCCATTGCTGTCTGCGTTCGCTGACTCAGAGGTGGGAGACCGCGCTACCCTGCGTAGTGCTGCAGGGCACAGACAGACGTTAGAGCTAGCAATAGAAGTTGCCGCGGATCACTTTCCTCCGGGCCAGAGTATGTTCCGTCTACATCGGGCCCGCACGGCCCAAAATTTTACGCGCTGGCTTGCGATTTGTGATCCCCACCCCCCAACCCCTCCCACCCACTCCTTGCCGTCCATACTCAAATTTGCCCCCTAGCTTTGAGGCTACAGTTTCTTCCCCGATGCATCGGGATCTCGATCCAAAGTCTAGGCAGCTAAGTGTCAGAAAAGTTGGTCGGAGCGGGGAAATTCGAACTCCCGACCCCTTGCTCCCGAAGCGAGTGCTCTCAGTTTGCATCGGATAACTCCACTTATCCGACCTAATCCGATCCCTCCCATGGCCGCTTTTTACTTGCTTGGGTGACGTCGTCCTGTATGATAATCCGTATACAGAACGTAATACGGAAATGATCTTGCCGAACCTGATACGCCACCAGCTATTGGCGCCTGACGTTCTGGGCCTCCTGCGCCACTACGTGCGCAAGTCGCGCGCCGATAACACGCGACGGGCCTACGCCTCGCAATGGGGCCTTGCGACTTACTGAGAACGACATTAAAGACTTGTCATCCACTGGACGTCTTGTCTTGCGTGTGATGTTCAGTGATTTTCCGCCAAGCTGGTATGCGGTATACGCTAGCAAAGCTTGGGTCAAAATTTCCGGGTTGAATAAGTTCAGAGCTACTTTAAAGCACCCTGGGTACAATCCGTTCTTGCAAAAAGATGGCAAAACCGTCCTCCTGTTCTCGACGACACCAAGGGTTGACGAGGTGACCCATAACACTGCAGCGCCCCTCGGTGCGCGCGAAGGAAGGTTTGTTGGATTAAGTCCCGTCACACCGTGGATATTATCTTTTGTCGAGCCGTCCAAACCTCCTCGTCTGTCTACTTCAACAAAAGTGACAATGATGTTTGAAGGCGTGCATCGTACTCGGGAAATATATATTCCGAAGCAGTAAGCAATTCCCTAGAGAGAGCTCCAAGGACCGATCATGGATGTCTGTGGCGGATCAACCATGGCAGTGTACCCCAGGTTCTGTGAGCGGACGCCTTCGACGGCGGGGCCGTCTGTCGCGATCGGCGCTCCGTCGAGATCGCGAACGAAGATGGTGGCGACATAGCGCCGTCAACAACTTAGTGCCCGCACCCCACATTGTGTGCGCGATGACCTGAGCCCCGTCTTTCCTCCAATCATGAGTAGAGTCCTGGGTTGAAGTTTTGGCCGTCGCCGATGCTTGTTGCAACGGCCAGGTGATGGGCTCGGAACTCCTCGGGTGTCTTGTTGGCGAGCGCCGAATGCGGACGCACGCCATTGTAATCGGCCCGCCAGGCATCAAGGACGGCGCGGGCGTGGGGCAGCGACACGAATAGCGTCTCGTTTAGACACTCGTCGCGCAGCCGGCCGATGAAGCTCTCCACGAACGCATTCTGCTGCGGCTTGCCGGGCTGAATGTAGTGCCAGGCCACGCTGCTCGTCTCAGACCACTTCAGGATCGCCATGCTGGTCAGCTCCGTGCCGTTGTCGGAGACGCAGCTCGTCGGTCGCTCGCGTCGCACAATCAGCGCATCCAGCTCACGTGCCACCCGCGTTCCCGACAGCGAGGTGTCCGGGATCAGTGCCAGGCTCTCGCGCGTGAAGTCGTCGACGATCGCCAGGATGCGGAAGCGCCGGCCGTCGGTGAAGCTGTCGGACACGAAGTCGAGGGACCAGCGCTCATTGGGGCCGTTCGGCAGCGCGATCGGCGCCCGCACGCCCAACGCCCGCTTGCGGCCGCCGCGCTTGCGCACCTGCAGCTTCTCCTCCCGATAGAGCCGGCGGAAACGCTTCTGGTTCATGTGGCATCCCTCTCGGGTCAGCAGCAGATGTAATCGACGGTAGCCGAAGCGACGCCGTTGGGCGGCGAGCTCCCGAATGCGGAGCCGCTCAGCGGCGTCGCCTGCACGACGACTGCGATAGCGCATCGATGAGCGATCCACGCCCATCGTCTGGCACGCCCGCCGCTCGCTCACCTCGTGCACCGCGCACGCGTGAGCCACGGCCTGCCGCTGAGCAGCGGGCGTCACCACTTTCGGCTGTTGATGTCCTTCAGAATCGCAATATCCAGCATCGTCTCGGCCAGCAGCTTCTTCAGCTTGCCGTTCTCATCTTCGAGCGCCTTCAGCCGCTTGGCATCCGACACGTCGAGGCCGCCGAACTTGGCCTTCCACTTGTAGAACGTCGCGCTCGACACCCCGTGCTTGCGGCACACGTCCGCGGTTGGGCTCCCCGCCTCATGCTCCCGCAAGATCCCAATGATCTGTTCTTCGCTGAACCGTGAACGCTTCATCGTCCGTCTCCTCTCAGGTGACGGACTCTACCCAAATCTGGAGGAGCTTGAGGGGCTCAGGTCAGAGGTTGCCATGCTCCATCAAACGAGGCTCCTCCCGACGAGCCTGCAGAAATAGGTGCTGTGATTTGGATGAGCTGGACACCAGCCTTCATACGCAGTCCGGATATCAAGCCTTCGCCCAAGGTCTTATCTAGGCCATGTGGTGCACCAACTGTGTAGACACGCTCACCAACGGATAGATCCACTAGGTCCCGAACTCCAGGAACGGCTACAAGCTCGTCGCCACTGACCTCGAGATAGCAACGGTCGGTCGCGGCGTCGGCACTCTTGACTTTTGCACTCAGATTTATGGCTCCTACGTGAACCGCAATGCGTGTTGAGGGCGCCACGACATGGCAATTTGTTATACTCCGTTCTTGGAAACGGCTACGGCCGACCCTTGCGAGATCCCTGGGCCCGAATACGTCGTCGTTTGGTCAGCGGTGATCACGAAGACGGAGCGACTAACGAGCTTGAAGATCTCCCGCGGCGAGAGGGGGGTGTGCAGAATTGGTGCTGGCTTCGCCGCCATGACTGACTGCCAAGCAGGTAATATAGCTTGGGGTGGCGCAGGGAGCGTAAGCGATGGTGGAGGCGCCGGAGGAACAGTGAGGGCTGGGGCGCTGAGAATGGGGATGAGGGGGAACCTGGTCTAGCGTCACTGTCCTCAAAATCGCATCTATGTCCGCCCGATAACGCGGATACTCTTGGAGCAATTTCCGCGCTTGCAGGTCAAGAAGCATAAAGCAGTGCGATTGTTGAACCCTCCCGCTCCTGCACATCTGTTCTAGAGTTCGTACCCCCTCAATGCCCTCCTTCAACCCGGCTGGTATGCTGGAGCCCCTGGGTCAGCTGAATGGATGACTTGGGAAGCTGGTCTAGCTCGGGCAACCCCGCGGCGAGATTTGCCTACCCCAACCGTGATTAGTGCTGCTACGGCAGCGCGTTTTTTCGCAACCAGCATATCTGTTCCGCGTGGCAGCACCCCCGGGGAGATTGGTCGTTACAAACTCAGGTCGGTGGAAGTGCGCGTGTCCGCTAGTGGCAGGTCTTGATACTGGCGTCACCGCTGCACGTCACCATACGCCCGGTCTTCGCATCCATATTGGTTGTGGATGAGGCTGGTGGGGGCGCAACCGCCGTTTCGAGCCGCGTTGGGTCCGAGGGGGTCGGTTTCCCCAGGAGTTTCAAGTCACGTAGCGGACTCGATCTATATGCGTCACGTGACGCCCAGGGCTACGAAGCTACGAGGCCCTTCTCATTACTGCGTAACGCCACCCGCAATGCCAGCCAAGTAGCAGATCGTCAGCTAACGTCGTAGCGGCGGGCGCAACTAGGACGTGAACCCATATGCGACGTCGCGGGCACGAACTTGCCGTTCGCCAGCAGCTATGTTGGGGTCAACTTGCAGGTGTGGCAGCTCAGGCCGGACCAAGACTGGAGAGAATACTTGCTCGAGGACGGGTGCTTCTCACGCGCGGATTTCAGGGTTTCGCCTGGGTGGCGGCTCGCCGGGCAACTGGCATTCCTTTTAGGCCGGGCAATAGGAAGGAATGTTCAAGATGCGCAAACTGATCTTCGCGGCCCTGTTGACCGCGCCTGTCCTGGCGCTTAACAGCGCTCCCGCCGCAGCGGGGGGGTGGAACGGGTACGGCTACAACGCCAACTGCGCCTGCGCCCCCTCCTACTCCTACGCTCCTGGCTCCTACAGCTATGGCTATGCGCCCGCCTACAATTACGGTTACGCACCTGCCTACAACTACGGCTATGCGCCCCCCTACAACTACGGCTACGCACCCGCCTACAACTACGGCTATGCACCCGCCTACAATTACGGCTACGCACCCGCCTACAACTACGGCTACGCACCCGCCTACAATTACGGCTACGCACCTGCCTACAACTACGGCTATGCGCCCGCCTACAATTACGGCTACGCACCTGCCTACAACTACGGCTATGGCCCTGCCTACGGCCGCTACTATCGATCAGGAGCCTACTATGGCCGGGGCTTCTATGGGCGAGGCGTTGTGGGTCGTGCGGCTTGGCGCGCAGGCCGTCGGTGGTGAGCGCCAGAGCCTTGCCTACCAGTTGTCGACACTGCCCGCACGTGCGGCGCGGAAACCTTTGCTGTGTTAAGCCGTTCCCGCTGGAAGGCACCGATCGCAAGATCGCCAGGGACCCTGGGTGCCGGTGGGCAACATCTGGGCGAGGCCCGCGGTCGCTATTTTTCTGGGAAGGGCTCGCTAGCGATGTCAGGCATTCTTCCTCCACAGTGTGCGTCACTACGCGGCACCTAGTGCGCACTTGGCTACGAAGCTACAGCACCCGCCTAGTGAGGTCCGCATCTCAATGACCAGGGTGGGACGGAGTAGCGTAGTCGCTGTGGGTTGGCGTAGTGACGTAGCCAAGTCGAGGCGGGCCTAATAGGCGTTGTTTCCAAAATTTTTCGGTCCGAGGACCGGGTACCCCCTTCGCAAAGTTTGGGTCCGCCCCCCCTCCATCCGCTGAGGGCGCGTTGTCGATCGAGCGCGAGCTTGATAGGAGCGAAATCGACCGCCGTACTGCGCCGCTTGATGGTCCTTAGGGGTCCGGTTTTGCTCGCGGCCGCGTTGCGGTTCAGAGCACGCCATAGGGCGCGTCGGTGCGAAAAGGCCAGCACAGGCTGCTGTGCGGGACGTGTGCCCGTCGAGTCACGGGACACGAGGAAGGACGCGCGGCGGGACACTTCGAAAGAAATAATCAGCCTACGTGTGATACGATCTGCGTTCGATACATGCGGGGGATGACCATGGCGACCGATACACGTGAGACGCGGCTGCGCCGCGCGGCAAAGCGGCGAGGGTTGATGCTGGTGAAGAGTAGACGCCGTGATCCGGGCGCCATCGGGTATGGACGGTTCTGCCTGAAGGACAGGTGGGACGCGGCGCGTGTTGTCGGCGTCGAGCGAGGTGTTGGGTTCACGCTGATCGGGGCGCCGGCCAATCGTGGGGGCGCTGAGAGGTTCGGCGCGTGGCTCACACTCGACGCTGTCGAGCGACTATTGGCTCAAGGCATCGATGAACGCGAACGCGCGATCCGAGCGAATGAGAGAATGGCATTGATTAGTTGTAGGCCCTAGCAAGCGCTTCGCGGGACCTAGGTGGGTACCTATGAGAAATTTCGATCGCTGTGGCAGCTTCGTCATAACTCCAGAACTCATATTTTTTCGGGCTTTAATCCTATGGTGCCCAGGGACAGAATTGAACTGCCGACACCATGATTTTCAGTCCGAACGGCGAACGTGAAGTACTGAAAGTTCAGTGAGTTAGTAGGACGCCCGTTGCAAGCTCTGCATCACTGAGATGGACAATGCATCACCAAACCCCGCAAACTTCCCGCACTCAATGGAGGCGTAGGTTCAAATCCAGGACACGCAGCCACTTATACCGAACCACGGTGCTCGTGCCCAAAAGGTAGACCACCATTTGTCCGAGAGTTTTGGATAAAGCGCTGGTAGGCCAAGGCCACACTTTGCTTTGAAGGCTGCGATTTGAGAGAGCCCAAGGCTGCACTCGGAGGCCAGCACTGCGCGCCTCGACCAGGACGTCCTTCGGCATCAGCTGCACGGCAGCCCGGGCGGCGCCGTTTCGTGATGAACAAACCGAGACCTCGAGCGTTGTCTCACATCACTGAGAGAGGCGACGGCCATGCTAAAGCAGATCATCCGCACGGCGGTCATCTCGGCCCTCGGCGCTAAACTTGCCAAGGGACGCTCGCCGCTTGTTGCCGCTCTTGTTACGCTGCTCGCCACACGCATGCTCTCGGGTCGAGAAGAACCGGCTCCAAAGACGGGAGCAGCTCCATCCAGCCAAAATGGGCTTCAGGAGCTGATTGACAAGTTTCGGCAAGGAGGATTTGAGGACATCATCAAATCGTGGATCGGTACCGGGACGAATCGAAACGTGACGCCGTCCCAACTCCAGCAAGCTCTTGGGCCGGACGCTGTTGCGGATCTTTCGCGTCGT
>CAWFBJ010000025.1:0-343460 GCA_963814055.1 uncultured Alphaproteobacteria bacterium | reverse complement strand
CCCCGGCTAACTTCGTGCCAGCAGCCGCGGTAATACGAAGGGGGCTAGCGTTGTTCGGAATCACTGGGCGTAAAGCGCACGTAGGCGGATGTGCCAGTCAGGGGTGAAATCCCGGAGCTCAACTCCGGAACTGCCTCTGATACAGCACGTCTTGAGTTCGAGAGAGGTGGGTGGAATTCCTAGTGTAGAGGTGAAATTCGTAGATATTAGGAAGAACACCGGTGGCGAAGGCGGCCCACTGGCTCGATACTGACGCTGAGGTGCGAAAGCGTGGGGAGCAAACAGGATTAGATACCCTGGTAGTCCACGCCTTAAACGATGGATGCTAGCCGTCAGCAAGCATGCTTGTTGGTGGCGCAGCTAACGCATTAAGCATCCCGCCTGGGGAGTACGGCCGCAAGGTTAAAACTCAAAGGAATTGACGGGGGCCCGCACAAGCGGTGGAGCATGTGGTTTAATTCGACGCAACGCGAAGAACCTTACCAGCCCTTGACATTCTCCGGACGGTTTCCAGAGATGGATTCCTCCTAGCAATGGGCCGGAACACAGGTGCTGCATGGCTGTCGTCAGCTCGTGTCGTGAGATGTTGGGTTAAGTCCCGCAACGAGCGCAACCCTCGCCATTAGTTGCCATCATTCAGTTGGGCACTCTAGTGGGACTGCCGGTGATAAGCCGGAGGAAGGTGGGGATGACGTCAAGTCATCATGGCCCTTACGGGTTGGGCTACACACGTGCTACAATGGCGGTGACAGTGGGCAGCCACCCAGCAATGGGGAGCTAATCACAAAAAACCGTCTCAGTTCGGATTGGGGTCTGCAACTCGACCCCATGAAGTCGGAATTGCTAGTAATCGCGGATCAGCACGCCGCGGTGAATACGTTCCCGGGCCTTGTACACACCGCCCGTCACACCATGGGAGTTGGTTTTACCCGAAGACGGTGCGCTAACCCGCAAGGAGGCAGCCGGCCACGGTAAGGTCAGCGACTGGGGTGAAGTCGTAACAAGGTAGCCGTAGGGGAACCTGCGGCTGGATCACCTCCTTTCTAAGGATGCCAGGAGTACGAGGCGAAACCATCTCGGTTTCGCTCTTTCCCGATGCTTAGAAACACACGGAGTCGATGAAGCGCCAGCTTCCGGCTCCATTTGCGGGACACCGCCGCCTTCGTTTCTCTTTCTTCGTTTGGACGTCCGCCGCGTTTACCGGGCCTGTAGCTCAGTTGGTTAGAGCGCGCGCTTGATAAGCGTGAGGTCGAAAGTTCAAATCTTTCCAGGCCCACCAATGCTCACGGGTGGCTGGATCTCTCGCGAGATCGCCTGAAGTGGCCTGGAAGGTGGCCGCAGGGTCGAGACGGGGCCATAGCTCAGTTGGGAGAGCGCCTGCTTTGCAAGCAGGAGGTCGTCGGTTCGATCCCGTCTGGCTCCACCAGACCGCGGCGCGCATCGCGCGCGATGAACGTCCAAACGTCGAAGAGTACCAGTTCCGCTGCGTATACGCAGCGGTTTGCTTGACATCGTGAAGAAGGGATACGCCTGAGACGCTGAACAGCTCTACCAATTCTGTTCAGGTCGTCCGCAGGCATCGATGCCGCGAGGGCCTGGCGCAAGCCGGGCATGAGGCATTGGTGCTGTTTGGATCGGAGTGCGCTTACCGCACGCTCCAGATTGGGTTTATCTCGATGCAACTGGTCTTTCTATAGGCGGTGTTCACCATGCCGAGAAGGAGCAGGATAAGAGCTCGCGCCTCCAAAGCGCGAGGGACTATCCGGCTTTCTCAGGTGGGCATTGCTAATGAGAGCGATCAAGTGTCTTAAGAGCATTCGGAGGATGCCTTGGCGGCAAGAGGCGATGAAGGACGTGGTACGCTGCGATAAGCTACGGTGAGGTGCGAACAGCCTGTGACCCGTAGATTTCCGAATGGGGAAACCCACCTTCAGAGATCAGTATACAGGAACCGAGCGTTGCAACGCGCTCCGGTTTATCGGTTTTTGTATTCTGGCTTCTGGTAAAAGGTATTTGATCCTGAATACATAGGGATCAAAAGCAAACCCGGGGAACTGAAACATCTAAGTACCCGGAGGAAAGGACATCAACAGAGACTCCGCTAGTAGTGGCGAGCGAACGCGGATCAGGCCAGTGCTTCAGCAAAGACAAGTGGAACCTTCTGGAAAGTTGGGCCTCAGTGGGTGATAGCCCCGTACACGTAATGCGATGCTGAAGACTCGAGTAAGGCGGGACACGTGCAATCCTGTCTGAACATGGGGGGACCACCCTCCAAGCCTAAGTACTCTTTGCCGACCGATAGCGAACAAGTACCGTGAGGGAAAGGTGAAAAGCACCCCGACGAGGGGAGTGAAAGAGACCTGAAACCGGATGCCTACAAACAGTCGGAGCCCAAGATTCGTTCTGGGTGACGACGTACCTTTTGTATTATGGGTCAGCGACTTAATCTGACGAGCAAGCTTAAGCCGATAGGCGTAGGCGCAGCGAAAGCGAGTTTGAACAGGGCGTTCAGTTCGTCGGATTAGACCCGAAACCTGTCGATCTATCCATGGTCAGGTTGAAAGCAGGGTAACACCTGCTGGAGGACCGAACCGGTGTCTGTTGAAAAAGCCTCGGATGAACTGTGGATAGGGGTGAAAGGCCAATCAAGGCAGGAAATAGCTGGTTCTCCTCGAAATCTATTTAGGTAGAGCCTCGGACGGACACTCGAGGGGGTAGAGCACTGGATGGGCTAGGGGTCCCCACAGGATTACCAAACCTAACCAAACTCCGAATACCTCGAAGTGATATCCGGGAGACACACGGCGGGTGCTAACGTCCGTCGTGGAGAGGGTAACAACCCTGACCGCTAGCTAAGGTCCCCAAATAACGGCTAAGTGTGGAAGGATGTGGGAATCCCAAAACAACCAGGATGTTGGCTTAGAAGCAGCCATCATTTAAAGAAAGCGTAACAGCTCACTGGTCTAAACAAGGGTTTCTGCGCCGAAAATGTATCGGGGCTAAAGCCGTTTACCGAAGCTGCGGGTGTGTCGCAATACACGCTGTAGAGGAGCGTTCCGTAAGCCTGCGAAGGGCGACCCGTGAGGGCGCCTGGAGGTATCGGAAGTGCGAATGCTGACATGAGTAACGACAGGAGTGTGAGAAACACTCCCGCCGAAAGTCCAAGGGTTCCTGCGTAAAGCTAATCTGCGCAGGGTTAGCCGGCCCCTAAGGCGAGGGCGAAAGCCGTAGTCGATGGGAACCACGTTAATATTCGTGGGCCAGTGGGTGTGTGACGGATGCTGTAAGTTGTCAGGTCTTATCGGATTGACCTGGCAGCGAAGGTGTCCCAGGAAATAACCCCCACATAGACCGTACCCTAAACCGACACAGGTGGACTGGTAGAGAATACCAAGGCGCTTGAGCGAAGTGTGCTGAAGGAACTCGGCAAATTACCTGCGTAACTTCGGGATAAGCAGGCTATCGGTTTGGGCAACCAGACCGGTAGGGCACAGACCAGGGGGTGGCGACTGTTTAGCAAAAACACAGGGCTATGCTAAGTCCAACGACGACGTATATGGCCTGACGCCTGCCCGGTGCTGGAAGGTTAAGAGGAGAGGTGCAAGCCTTGAATCGAAGCCCCAGTAAACGGCGGCCGTAACTATAACGGTCCTAAGGTAGCGAAATTCCTTGTCGGGTAAGTTCCGACCTGCACGAATGGCGTAACGACTTCCCCACTGTCTCCAGCACATCCTCAGTGAAATTGAATTCCCCGTGAAGATGCGGGGTTCCTGCGGTTAGACGGAAAGACCCCGTGCACCTTTACTGCAGCTTTACACTGGCAATCGTGTTTGCATGTGTAGAATAGGTGGTAGGCTTTGAAGCGGAGGCGCTAGCTTTCGTGGAGCCGCAATGTGAAATACCACCCTTGTGGATATGGTTGTCTAACCGCGGTCCGTCATCCGGATCCGGGACATTGTATGGCAGGCAGTTTGACTGGGGCGGTCGCCTCCCAAAGAGTAACGGAGGCGCGCGATGGTGGGCTCAGGCTGGTCGGAAATCAGCTGTCGAGTGCAATGGCATAAGCCCGCCTGACTGCAAGACTGACGAGTTGAGCAGAGACGAAAGTCGGTCATAGTGATCCGGTGGTCCTGAGTGGAAGGGCCATCGCTCAACGGATAAAAGGTACGCCGGGGATAACAGGCTGATGATGCCCAAGAGTCCATATCGACGGCATCGTTTGGCACCTCGATGTCGGCTCATCACATCCTGGGGCTGAAGCAGGTCCCAAGGGTATGGCTGTTCGCCATTTAAAGTGGTACGTGAGCTGGGTTCAGAACGTCGTGAGACAGTTCGGTCCCTATCTGCCGTGGGTGTAGGAGTATTGAGAGGATCTGTCCCCAGTACGAGAGGACCGGGATGGACGTACCTCTGGTGGACCTGTTGTCGCGCCAGCGGCACAGCAGGGTAGCTATGTACGGACGGGATAACCGCTGAAAGCATCTAAGCGGGAAACCCACCTCGAAACGAGTACTCCCTTGAGAGCCGTGGAAGACCACCACGTTGATAGGCCGGGTGTGGAAGCGCCGCAAGGCGTGAAGCTTACCGGTACTAATAGCTCGATTGGCTTGATCGCTCTCATTTAGCAATGCTCATCTGGCCCTATGGCTTTGAGCTTGTGCGGCAACGCGCGAGCCGGCCGAAGGGTGGCCTTGAGTGAAGCCCTGCTTTGCTCAGTCAGTGCCGGCACGCACCGCGGTGTGTGCTCATGATGGGCGGTTAGAATTCGCCTGTAGAATCCAAAGACCAGTTGCTTCACCCTTTTGCTGACCTGGTGATTATCGCGGGGTGGCTGCACCCGATCCCATTCCGAACTCGGCCGTGAAACGCCCCAGCGCCGATGGTACTTCGTCTTAAGACGCGGGAGAGTAGGTCGTTGCCAGGTCTGCCAAAGGGTGAGGTATGCATCGAGATCCCTTCTTTACAAACTTTTTGAGCCAGGCCTCCGTTCATAGCGGGGGCCTTTTGCTTTTCGCGCGCTGATCGCGTGACAGCCCTCTATCATGACTGCCTTCGGCGACGAGACGTGGCAGCTCATGTGTTCCTTGGCCTTCCGCGTGTTCTGTCTTGTGCTATCTGCATGCGCGGGGCTGCTGCCCTTGTCGGCTGCTGCGGCCGATGCATCGGAGCCTGCTGCACGCGTCTGCGCCGGCCTCTCGCCTGGCCCCGCTCGCACTGTTGTCCGGATCATCGATGGCGAGACCGTCGGGCTCGACGACGGCAGCGCGAGCTGCGGCTGATCGGAGCTCTGGCCCCGCGCGCACATGGACGTTGGCGCGGAGCCGGGCACCTGGTCGTGGGAAGCCAAGACGCGAGAAGGCCTGCAAGCGGCTCGTTATCGGCAAGTCGGTCGAGCTCTGGTTTGATGGCGAGCGTCTGGATCGCTACGGACGCCTGCAGGCCCAGGTCTACCTGATCGAGGGTGACCAGCGGCGCTGGCTGCAGGGCCACATGCTGGCCCAGGGGTTGGCCCGCGCCATCACGGTCGCCGGCCACCGCGCGTGCGCCAATGAGCTTCTCGCCGCTGAGCATGCGGCGCGCGCGATGCATCGCGGCCTCTGGGCGGAAGCCGCCTACCAGGTACGGCAGGCCGACAGGCCCGCCGAGTTGCTCGCCTACCGGACCACGTTCCAGATCGTCGAGGGCCGGATCGCGCGGGTGGCGTTCGTGCGCGGCGTCATCCACCTGAACTTCGATCGCAACTGGCGACAGGCATTCTCGGTCTCGCTGGAGAACGCTGACCGCGGCTTGCTAGGAGCATCCGCCAGCGACGCCAAAGCCTTGGAAGGACGTCACGTGCGCATGCGCGGTTGGATCGATCAACACCGCGCCGCCCCCGTCATCGATCTTTCGGCTGCCGGCAGCATCGAGGTGCTGGACCTGGCGCAAGGACAGCCGGGTCAGGACCGTTGAGGCTCCTGGCGCGAAACAGCATTGTTGGCGGAGCTGCGAGCTGATAGGCAACGAATGGAGCATTGCGAGCGATTGTGACGATGCCAGACCAGAGCAGCACCACGCCTCCTGAGCAACGCGCCGTCAATATCGCCAGGGTATCGACCGTTACGGCGACGGCGATCGCCGTCGCCGACATGATCGGCATCGGCGTCTTCACGAGCCTCGGTTTCCAGGTCAGGGGCATCCCGTCGGCTTTTGCGCTGCTCGCTCTCTGGATCGTGGGCGGCATCACCGCACTTTGCGGGGCGCTCGCCTATGCCGAACTGGCAGCAGCACTGCCGCGGTCAGGCGGCGAGTACAATTTCCTGTCGCGCATCTACCATCCCGCGGTCGGATTTCTGGCGGGCTGGGTGTCTGCAACCGTGGGTTTCGCTGCCCCCATCGCTGTGGCGGCCATGGCTTTTGGAACTTACTTCGAGGGGGTATTTCCCGGATCACCCCCGTTGATACTTGGCCTCGCCTTGGCCTGGATCGTGTCCCTCGTGCATCTGAGCGGGGTCCGGCAGAGCAGCATGTTCCAGAACGTCTCGACGGCCATCAAGGTGGTGTTGATCGCGGCGTTCATCATCGCCGGCTTTGCCTTCGGCAGCCCGCAACCCATCTCGTTCGTGCCGTCCGCGCAGGACCTCACCTACATCTTCAGCGCACCGTTCGCGATCAGCCTCGTCTTCGTCATGTACTCCTACTCGGGCTGGAACGCCGCCACCTACATCATCAACGAGGTGCGCGATCCCGAGAAAAGCCTTCCGCGCTCGCTTCTCGCTGCGACCCTGACCGTGCTTGTGCTCTACGTCGGATTGAACGCCGTCTTCCTTTACACCACCCCCATGGAAAAAATGGCCGGCCAGATCAACGTGGCGCAGATCGCTGGCACGCATATCTTCGGCGATGCCGGCGGCCGGGTTGTTGCCGCGCTGATCTGTATTGGCCTGGTATCGGCGGTCAGCGCCATGGTCTGGATCGGGCCGCGGGTGACAATGGTGATTGGCGAGGACATCCCGGCGCTGCGCTTCTTCTCGCGCACGACGAAAGCCGGCGTTCCAGCCACTGCAATTCTTGTTCAGTTGGCCGTGGTGACGCTGCTGCTTTTCACGCAAAGCTTCGAAGCGGTCATCGACTACATTCAGTTCAGCTTGACCTTCTGCACCTTTCTGGCCGTGCTGGGCGTCATCGTGCTCCGCTATACGCAGCCGGGGCTGAAGCGTCCCTACCGGGTCTGGGGCTATCCGCTGACGCCCATTGTCTTCCTCTTGGTCACCGGCTTCATGATGTACTATCTGCTCACCCAAAGGCCCATGCAGTCGCTCGCCAGCGTGCTGACCATGCTCGCTGGCCTCGTGGTGTTTGCCACTTGGCGCGGACAAGCGCCGGCCGGAAGTGCGACGGGATCCTCCGCGGAGAGAAGCTGACGCGGCGCAGGGCAAGGCGGGGGATTAGCGCCTTGCCGACGTCCTACGGCGTCCGGCTCAAATGCCAGCTTGCGGCGGCTTTGTTGCCAGGGGCGGGCAAGGAGTTGATGCGATCACCATCGACGCGACCTTGGAGCTTTCTTCCGTCGGACAGGATCAGGTGCATCTCGGCCCCGCGCAGCCAGCCCTCGCGCACTGCGACGGTCCTGCCGCCGATCTCCACACTGCCCTTGAGGTGCTGATACTCCTGCTGCAGGTCCAGGCCGAAGCTTTCGGCGCCGGCCCAGCCCTGCCAGCGGCCCGCCGCCTTGGCCGGCACGATCCACATGAAGACCTGCCTGTGTTCGATCTCGGCGTGAATGTCGGGTTTCCAGTTCCCCATGTCGAAGGAGTGCGAGACGACGCGCGTGCCAGGCTTGAGTTCTTCCAGGATGCGGGGCCGCAGGTCCAGGTTGACCTTGGTCAGCAGATACATGGTGAGGACAGTTGCATCGCCGATCTTGGTATCGAACAGGTTCTGGCGCCGAAACGTCGCCTTGTCCTGGACCTTGGCCTTCCTGGCGTTGTCCTGGGCTTCCAGAACCCGCTCGGGATCGATGTCGATGCCGAGCGCACGCGCGCCTCTCTTTGCTGCGGCGATCGCGATGCGGCCGTCGCCGGAGCCAAGATCAATGACGAAATCGTCGCCTCGCACGGAGGCCATCTCCAGCATCCGGTCCACGATTTCAGGCGGTGTCGGGACATACGGCACATCCAGCAGCGGTCTATCGGCCCGCTGGGCCAGGGCGCTGTCGGATAGCGTGATGAAAGCGGCCGTGGCCAACGCGATGGTCGTCAGCCGGGCCCTGCGGATGGTGCGGCTTGGCTCGAACATCATGGCATCGGCATCCCGACCGGCGGCCGGCATACCGTATCGGTCACCGCCAAGGCCGTCGAGTGGGGAGGAACGCGCGCGAGGCGCCAGTAACGAAAACGCCCGGCCTGCAGGGGCCGGGCGTTCTGCATCGCTTCAGATCAAGCGAGGCCCCTCAGGCGGCCTTGATCTCAGCCTCTTCGGCGCTCAGGCGACGGCCCTTGGCGCTTTTGGACAGCACCTCGGTAATGCGCTGAACAGCGCCACGCTCGTCGAGCTTTTCGACAGCCGCGATCTCGCGCGCCATACGATCGAGTGCTGCCTCGTAAAGCTGGCGCTCGGAGTACGACTGCTCGGGCTGACTGTCCGAGCGGTAGAGATCGCGCACTACTTCCGCAATGGCGATAAGGTCACCGGAGTTGATCTTAGCCTCGTACTCCTGGGCGCGGCGGCTCCACATTGTACGTTTGACGCGCGCCCGGCCCTTGAGCGTCTCCATGGCCCTTTTGACCGTGGTTTCCTCAGCCAGCTTGCGCATGCCTACGCTCTGCGATTTGCCCGTGGGCACGCGCAGCGTCATCTTGTCCTTCTCGAACGTGATGACGAACAACTCGAGCGAAAGACCTGCGATCTCCTGCTCCTCGATCGTCACGACGCGTCCGACGCCATGCGCTGGATAGACGATCCATTCGCCGGTCTTGAACCCATGCCGCTGACTGACAGGCTTCTTGGGAGCCGCCGGAGGAGGTGCGGCCGCAGGCTTCCCGATCGGCAGCTTGCCAGCTGCGGGCGCAATGATGCGCTGTCCCGCCAGTTTGGCCACAGCCGCAGGCATCGTCCGAGCCGTAGCCGGCGGTGGTGCCGGGCGGGCCATGGCAGCAATAGCTGCCTTAGCCGTCACCTTGGGCTGCGCGACCTTAGCTGCAGGCACCACAGGCTTCGCGGCCACCGATCCCTTGACCTGCGGCCTAGCGGACGCCGCTTTGGGCGTACCTTTGACAGCTGGGGGCGTTGGCTTCGCGCGACCTTTGGGCAAAATCTTGGGTGGCGGGCTCTTGGGCTTGGCTGCCTTGGTCGTGGACGCCGCGTGAGCGCGCGCAGGCTTGCGCACCGGCTTGGCCGCTGTTGCCTTCTTGGCCCCGTTCTTGTTCGAGGTCGCTTTCTGTGCCATGTCGCTCTCACTCTACCATAGGTTGCAAATTTGCAACTCACACCGAAACGCTGTCATACCGCCGAGTTGGCGCAAACAAACGCGGCCGCCGACCTTACCGCCGTCGCCCTCGTCCCTGCGCCCTGCAGTCCGTCCAGCAAAGTCGCTGCCCGGATGCCTCCGCTATGGTTTGGCTGCCCAAAAACTGCACTGGGATACCGACGCCACTCCCACTTGCGCGTCGCACTCCCATCCAATGCAGATGGAGTATCGCTTCACTTGCGATTACGTGTTCCAGATTTGTTCACGCCTACACCACCACAAGCACCCTAACACAAATTTCACCGATTTTGAAGCGGGTGTTGCAGTTTTCTTCTCACGCGAACTGACGAAACGCTTAAAACAGCGCTTCAATCCCAATCAATCGCCTTTATCGGGAGGTAAGGCGCTTGGTGCAGCTCTTATGAGACCGGCTAATCTCCAGATCCCGGCTTGTCCGAGAAGTACTTATCAAATTTGCCTGCAACATCCCTATGATCATCGGCATCAGGCAGAGCATCTTTTTTTGATGTAATATTTGGCCATTTTTCTGAATACTGGCGATTTATTTCCAGCCACTTCTCTATGCCAGACTCTGTATCAGGCTTTATTGCGTCAACGGGGCATTCCGGTTCGCACACGCCGCAGTCGATGCACTCGTCAGGGTGAATGACGAGCATGTTCTCGCCTTCGTAGAAACAGTCGACCGGGCACACCTCCACGCAGTCGGTGAATTTGCACTTAATGCAGTTTTCGTTGACGATGTAGGTCATAGGTTCTTCAAGCCTGCTGGCCCAAATCAGGCAATCGGTGGGGTGTCCATCTGTTGCCACAAATGGGGAAGCGGCCGCAAGCCGCAAGTGCGTAGCTGCGCGGCACTGTCACTCCTGCTCCATGAGCCGATCGGTCAGGCGCCGGTCCCGTTTGCTGGGCCGGCCGCTACCTGGGTCACGTTTGGCCATGGCTGGACCGGGTACAGCCGTCGGGTCGGTCTGGCGATCCCCCAAGATCTCGTAGAGCAGCCTTGCTTCCTGCGGCGGGCCCCGCCGATGGCCAGGCGCCAACACCTTCAGGATTTTGACGTTGCCACGCATCGCGATCGTCAACACGTCCCCCCTGCGCAGCGTGTGGCTCGGTTTGGTGACGCGCGTGCGGTTGATACGGACCTTGCCGTCTGACACCAATTGGGCCGCCAGAGTCCGCGACTTGAGCATCCGCGAGAACCAAAGCCACTTGTCGAGGCGTTGGACCTCAGCTTCGTCGCGGCCGGCTGAATCGTCGCTGATGTTGGCCATCGCAGCCATCAATCCTGACCGGGCTTCTCCAGCGCAAGCTTGAGCGAACGCAGGGCGGCAAAGGGGGAGTCGGGATCTATGCCGCCCTTGCCCTGCGGCGAGGCCGACTGCACGACCGTGCGAGGCCGGTCATCCCGGTGCCGTGCCGGCGCATCGCGACGGCGCTCAGGCCGGGTGTTCCTTTTGGGTTGGGATTTCGGCGCGTGGTCACCGTTCGGCTTCTGGCGCGCGTGCGCGTTTCGCCGGTGCTGTTGAGGCTGGCGTCCCTGACGACGGGGCCGCCAGATTTCATCCCATTTGACTTCCGGCGGCGGACTGGGGGCCGCGACCGAAGCCGTACCGGCCGCTTCGCTGGCCGCGAGTATTGCGTCCGGGGCGATGAGCGGTTGCTGGTCAGGCAGTTGCTCCGCCGCTGGTGCCGCCCCTTCGGCAGGGTTGGCCTGGGCGTCAGGTTGGGCCACGGGGGCCTTGTCGGCTGCGGTATCGTCTGCCGGCTTGACGGGCTCCGGCTCTACGCGGACGCGGTCGAGGCGAAAGCCGAGAGCCTGCAAGACGTTTCCCAACTCGCCCGCGGAGCAGCCGAGGATGGACATCATCTCCGGGGTTGCCCTGAAGCCGCCGTCCCCCGTCGCCCCCTTGGGAGGCGGACCGGGATTTGTGGGGTTCGCCCGCCAGGCCATCAACGGCCGTATCTGATCCGCGAGGCGCTCGAGCATGTCGATGCGCACCGCGCGGGGTCCGCAGACATGGAACCCGGTGACTCGATAGAAGGCTTCCGGTACAGCCTTGTCGGCAACCAGCGATGTGAGGCCAGGACGCGGCGGGTCGGGCACGGCCGCGACGTCGACGCCGTGCGCGGCTCCGTTCTTCAAGGTCCAGAGCACGACAGCCAATTCGGCAGACGCGGGCTTCAGAAGCGTCGGGAAATAGATGTTGAAGGCGCCGAATCTCACGCCGTAGTTGCGCAGTTGCGCCCGCGCCGGCTGATCGAGCGCGCGCATTTCCTCCGCCACCGCCTCCCGGCGCAACGCGCCGAAGTTCTCGCTGAGCCGAAAGGCAATGCCGCGCGCCAGTCCCGCAATGTCCTTGGCGGCAGCAATTTCCACCAGTGGCTTCAACCGCTCGCCGACGATTTCGGCGATCCATGCGGAGAGCCGCTCCTTGATCTTCTCCTTATCCGGCGCGCTCAGATGTTCGTCGGCCGTGACGGCAACGGCAGGTTTGAGCGGATCGTCGCCCGCCTCCAGCAGCGCAATCTCCTCGTCGCGCCACAGGATCTGGCTGCGCCGCGTCAGCTTGAAGGCTTCGCTTTTGGCCGACGCCACGCGGCGGGCGCGCA
The DNA here is from genome assembly GCA_963814055.1 of uncultured Alphaproteobacteria bacterium. GTDB lineage: Bacteria > Pseudomonadota > Alphaproteobacteria > Rhizobiales > Hyphomicrobiaceae > AWTP1-13. The sequence continues at coordinate 331,381 of CAWFBJ010000025.1, read as the reverse complement.
TGGCGAGTTCCTTTGCCAGCACATGGGCGGCGGCATTGCGCGTTGCTTTGCCGTGTATGCCCTCGGCATGCGTGTCGGGGAAGAACCGGAAACCCTGCAGGCGGCCTACGAAATGCTTTTCGACGTGCACCGCGCCGTCGTCGGCGATTTCGGCGAACATCTCGTCCTTCTCTTTGAGGCCGCGCATCAGCGCGCTGGTGCGCCGGTCGATGAAGCGCTGCGTGAGCTGCTCGTGCAGCGCGTCGGAAAGGCTGTCTTCGATCGCGCGCGTGCGGGCTTGCCAGTGCTCGGGATCGGCAAGCCAGTCGGCTCTGTTGGATACGAAGGTCCAGGTGCGGATATGGGCGATGCGCGTGGCCAGCGTGTCGATATCGCCGTCGGTGCGGTCGGCAAAGGCGACCTGCTTGGCAAACCAGTCCACCGGAATGCGCTGCTCGGGCCCCATGATGAACTTGTAGATCGTGGCAATCAGCTCGGCGTGGTCCTGAGTAGAAATCTTGCGGTAGTCCGGAACCTGGCAAACGTCCCACAGACGGCTCACGGCATCGCGCGTCGTTGCCAGCGACGTCAGCTCGCGATCATGGCTGACGTTTTCCAGCGCCAGGGTGTCATCGGCCATGCGCGCCCGCGTGAGACGCATTTCGCGTGGAGAATTACGCAAGCTGTCCCGCAGCCTGTCGAGCGAGCTGAAATCGAGTTCGCGGGTTCGCCATTGCAGCGCCTTGACGCTGTCGAAGGTGTGCGACTCCAGCCGCTCGATGAGGTCGGACGAGAACGACTCGACGCCGCCGGTCACGCCAAACGTGCCATCGTTCATGTGCCGTCCGGCGCGTCCGGCGATCTGGCCGAGTTCCGACGGCGTCAGCTCCCGATGCACATGGCCGTCGAACTTGCGTGAGCCGGCGAAGGCGACATGGTCGACGTCGAGATTTAGGCCCATACCTATGGCGTCGGTTGCGACCAGGAAGTCGACGTCACCGGATTGATAGAGCGCCACCTGGGCGTTGCGCGTGCGGGGGCTCAACGCCCCCAGCACCACGGCTGCGCCACCGCGCTGGCGCCGCATGAGTTCGGCGACGGCATAAACCTCGGCAGCGGAGAACGCGACGACCGCAGAGCGGGGTGGCAGGCGCGTGATCTTCTTTTCGCCGGCATAGGTCAGTTTGGACAGGCGGGGCCGTGAAATGAAATTGGCGCCGGGAATGAGATCGGCGATCGTCTCGCGCATGGTCTGGGCGCCGAGCAGAAGCGTTTCGTGCCGGCCGCGCACATGCAGAAGGCGGTCGGTGAATACATGGCCGCGCTCTGGATCGGCTGCGAGCTGCACCTCGTCGATGGCGAGAAAATCGACGTCCGCCTCGCGCGGCATGGCCTCCACCGTGCACACGGAGTACCGCGCCCGCTCGGGCTTGATCTTCTCTTCGCCAGTGATCAGGGCCACGGCGTCCGCGCCGACCCGCGCGACGATCTTATCGTAGACCTCGCGTGCCAGCAGGCGCAGCGGCAGGCCGATGAGCCCCGACTGGTGGCCCAGCATGCGCTCGATCGCCAGGTGCGTCTTGCCCGTATTGGTCGGCCCGAGCACGGCCGTCACATTGCGGATGCGATGCTCGATATCGCGGCTCATTCAACAAGCTCTCTCAGCGTCGTCGGTGGCGAGGCATCGCAGAGCCATACGGCAAGATCAAGGGCCTGTGTCAAATAAGGCTGCCCCGGCCAAAGAACTCCTGGCCGCACGATGTTCAGCGCCAGCGCACAGGAAAACAATTGCCAAAATTGGTCAAGCCCGCCCGCCAGCCGTCGGGTCAGTGCGACCCTGCATGTCAATGCAGCAGGGCGATCTGAGGTTTGCCGGGAGTTTCAATCTCCACGCGCTTGGCGACGAGCGTTGCGTACCCGACTAGGGTGGGAATTGTGATCTGGTAGGGGATCAGAACGTTGGCGCTGGGGACCGGACGCAAGGCAACTTCGATGGCATCTGTGGTGGCCATGAAAGAGTTTTCCGTGTCCACCTTGTGCCCGGCGATCGGTTGGTATTTCACCCGGCAGACATGGGCGATGGCAGGCTGGCCGCTCGGCTGCTGCTCGCTCACCTTCATTTGCCCTTTGTAGCTCAAGACGAGATCGAAGCGCTCCTTGCCGTCGAATATCGGCAGGCGGCGGTCGCAGGGGTTCGGGTTTGAGCCGCGCGCAATGACCATGATCGCGCTCAAGGGATCGAGCACACCCTTGAGGTGCTGCTGACGAAGCGGCACCGTGCCGGGTTTGGGAACGGGCGGTGGGGTATGCCTGATGTCGGCCACCACGCCGTCCGCAAAGTCCATCTTGGTGGAGCCGACCTTGCTGTTGGCCTTGAAATCGAAGGCGAACGCCGCGGGCTGGGGCATGTGATTGGCGATCAGGCCGAAAGCGCGTGTTTCGCCGATCCAGTTGAAAGCTCCGAGCAGCAAAGTAAGCTGCGCGTTGCCGGTCAGGGAGTAGCTTTCGTCCTCGGATTGCGACTGGAATTCGAAGGTGCCGACGTTGAAACCGTTGAAATTGATGTCATAAACGGCACGCACGTTGGCCGGCCAATCAGCCGCCTGACTGGAACTAACCCCCCCGATGGCGAACGCAATCATACCCGCGAGGGTCAGCAAAACGCGCTTCATGACGCAGCCTCTACACGTCTGGGCACTGCAACGCAAACGCCAGCATCTTGGTTGCACGCTAGCTGGTTTTACGTCATTTCTGTGTCGCGCGAACGCTACGCCCCCAGGGTAAAGAACTCGGTAACGGGCGAGCCGCTCTGGCACAAGGCCTTGACGTAGCGGTCTTCTTGTATAGAACGGCCGCCCAGTGGACACACCGCGCGCGAAAAGCGCGCGCAACAGGAAATTCTGCCATGACCCGGCGATGCGAGCTGACCGGAAAGGGCCCCATGTCGGGCAATTTGCGCAGCCATGCCGAAAACAAGACCAGGCGAGTGTTCCGGCCCAACTTGGTCGATGTGACGCTCATAAGCGATGCGCTTCAGCGCAAGGTGCGGCTCCGCGTCAGCGCGAACGCGCTCAAGACGGTCGAGCGCACCGGAGGGCTCGACGCCTTTCTGTTAAAGGCGAAGGACGACATACTGTCCGATCGCTGCTTGCGCCTCAAGCGCGACATCAAGAAGGTCAATAGCGAGCAGGCGGCAGCCTGAAGCGCCGGCCTCGCGTTTCAGCGCGTGCCCATCTTCAGGTCCATACGCACTTCGGTGCGCTCGGTGCCCCACAAACGCGCTTTGTTCGTCTCGGTGACCTGGAAGCCCGCACGCTCATAGAGCCTGAGGGCGTCGTCAAGCTGAGCGAAGCTCCATAGGAAGACGTGGTGCATGCCGCGATCGCGGCAGTAGGCCAGCGCAGTCTCGAGCATGCGTCGGCCGAGACCGGTTCCGCGCGCTTCCGGCGTCAGCAGAAACCACCTGAGCTGACCCACCCCCGCTTCGGCGTCCACCACTGCAATCGAGCCGACGATGCGGCCTTCTTCCTCGGCGATCCAAAGGCGGCCCGTTCCAGACAGCATGAAATCGGCGAGCGGTTTGGCGACGTACGGTTCGAAAGTCGTATCGAGCCCGTACTCGCGTGCGTAGTGAACGCCATGCAGGTGGATGACCATACCCAGATCGCCCGGCCGAGGCTTATGCCGGATGTCGAAGGTGCGTCCGCTTGGGTGGGTCATGGCGTGCGTGGCTCTGGCTTCGGCTGTTCGCTTACAAGCGCAAACTGCAGAAAGATCGTTCGCTGCAAGAAGCTGTTGAAGTTGTCGTCGGAAATCAGCGACACCACAGTTTCACCTCGCGCTCCCCGGTGGACGGCTAGGCCCTCCATATTATCGATCTCGTAGCTGGAGTCCGCCTCCAGCAGGGTTCGCCCGGTCAATCGCGCGCCCGGCACGATCTCGCCAGGCGCCAAGCGACGGATGCGCATTTTAACGCCCGCGGTCCACCGGAAGTATCGCTCCAGAACGAGTAGCCCGCCGTCCGGCAATCCTGCGGCGTCCGTGATGTTGAACCCGTCGATATCCTGCAGCTGAATGCGGTGCGGTTCGCCGCGTATCCAAATCCAGCCGCTGTGATAGCCGCTGCCGCGCGTGAAACGCTCAGCGAATGCCACCACAGAGCCTCGCAGCGGACCGGCCTGGAGAACGGCCAGGGCTTCGATCCCCTGGTTTGGCTGCATGCGCTTTGCCTCGGGGGGCAACCGCAGGTATCCGACCGGCGCGCGTACCTCTCGGTCGCGGATCTCGAAACGGCCGATACGATGCACGCGCTCGAAGCCGATCAGCAGCGTGCCACGCGCCAGGTTGCCATCCAACAACGCAACCGACTCCGCATCCTGCTCGCGCTTGCCTCTCAAGGATCGGCCGTCGGCGGCAAGCAGCGGACCGAGGCGGGCATTCGTCATCCGCGCCGGGCGCTCACCCTCGTAGACAATGTCAGCCGTGAGCCACGAGCCAGCGTCCGAGACCGCGAGGAGACTGCGGCCGCCGGCGTCCATCACGAGGCCGGACCAGCCGCCGAAGTCGCGGGACGGCGATGTGAGCACCAGTCCGCCCCGGAACTCCAGGCTTTCGAAGCGCTGCAGGTTTGGACTGCTGCGCAGGAATTGGGAGATGGGCCGCGCCGCGATGTCGATAGGCTGCGGGTCTTCCGTCGCGCGGCTTGAATTCTGTGCGGCGGATCGTGGGAGGGAGGCGATCCCGGCGCCTGCACTTGCCGCCAGGCCGCCCAGAAGCCTGCGGCGTGTCAGTACGCCCCTGCCGTTCGCGTGAGCCATGATCGATACGGTCCGCGCGTTGTGTCGGCGACGGGAGGTAGCAGGTGACGTGTCAGTGAAGCTTTCGCCGTGGCTTTTGCGGGGACCGCTTGGGCGCAGGCTCATGCTCGGTTTCTTCGAACAACTCGACAAGCTTGTCTGTCATGGCACCCGCAAGCTCAGCCGGGTCGGTGATGGTAAGGGCGCGGCGATAGTAGCGTGTCACGTCGTGTCCGATGCCGATGGCGATCAGCTCGACGGGCGACCGCGTCTCGATTTCATCGATGACCTGTCGCAGGTGCTGCTCCAGATAGCTGCCCGTGTTGACCGAGAGTGTGGAGTCGTCGACCGGGGCGCCATCCGAGATCATCATCAGAATGCGGCGGCGCTCCGGCCGAAGCATAAGGCGCCGATGCGCCCAGGCCAGCGCCTCGCCGTCGATGTTCTCTTTCAGCAGCCCCTCGCGCATCATCAACGCCAGCGACCGTTTCGCCCGGCGCCAGGGCGCATCGGCCGGCTTGTAGATGATGTGCCTCAGGTCGTTGAGGCGTCCGGGGTTGGGTGGCTTGCCGGCCGCGAGCCACGCCTCGCGGGCCTGGCCGCCCTTCCAGGCCTTGGTGGTGAAGCCAAGGATCTCCACCTTCACACCGCAGCGCTCGAGTGTGCGGGCAAGAATGTCGGCGCAGCACGCTGCAACCATGATCGGGCGCCCCCGCATGCTGCCCGAGTTGTCGAGCAGGAGCGTGACGACGGTATCGCGGAAGGTGGCTTCGCGTTCGTGCTTGAAGGAAAGCGCATGCATGGGATCGATGACCACGCGGGTGAGTCGGGCCGTGTCGAGCACGCCCTCCTCGAGGTCGAAGTCCCACGCGCGGTTCTGCTGGGCCATCAACTTGCGCTGCAGCTTGTTGGCCAGCCGGCCGACCACGCTCTGCAGGCTGCGCAATTCCTTGTCGAGGAAGGACCTCAACCGCTCCAGCTCGTCGGGCGTTGAAAGGTTCTCTGCTCCGATCTCTTCGTCGTGGTTGCGGCTGAAGATCTTGTAGCCGAACGCTTCCGGGTTATCGAGCACGTTGGTGTTGGGCCGCCAGGGCTCGCGCGCGTCGGCCATCTCGTCGCTGTCGGCGTCGGCATCGAACTGATCGGTGTCGGCGTCCTGCGCGGAATCGACGGGCTCGCCCTCCTCGCCCTCGCCGCGCTGATCGTCGCTCGCCTGATCCTCGGCGTCCTGGCCTTCCTGCTGGTCCTGTGCCTGCTGCTCGCCGCCGTCCGACTGCTCCTGGTCCTCGTCGCCCTCCTCGCGCTCGCCTTCGGAAAGTTCTTCCGAGAGGTCGAGCGTCTTGAGCATGTCGCGCAGCACGCGGCCGAACGAGGCCTGGTCGTCGGCCACGCCGTCGAGCCTTGAAAGTGTGCGTCCTGCCCGCTCCTCGATCCAGGTGCGCCAGAGGTCCACCATGGCCTTGGCTGTCTCCGGCGGGGCGGCACCCGTCAGGCGTTCGCGCACGATGAGGGCGAGAGCATCTTCCAGCGGCGCGTCTGCGCGCTCGGTGATCTCGGCGTATCGCCCATGTCCGTACTGGTCCTCGACGCGGGCCGTAAGGTTGGCCGCCATGCCCGGCATGCGGTTGGCGCCCAAGGCCTCGATGCGCGCCCGCTCCACCGCTTCGAACACCGCCTTGGCGGGGCCTGACTTGGGCGCGAGGCGGGCGTGCAGCTTGACGTCGTGGCAGGCGGCCGTCAGTGCCAGGCTGTCTGCCCAGCCGCGGATGACCGCCACTTCCCGCAGGGAGGGGACGCGCGACGGCTCGGGAAGCTGAACCGACTTGCCGTCGAGTTCCGGCTTGCCGGGCCCGTAGCCGACCTGGATTTCGCCGTCGCCCGCAATGGCGCGCACGGCAAGCCCCAGCACCCGCTTGAACGGTTCGGCCGGTGCTTCCTTGCGGTTGGAGCCTGCCGCCATCGGCTGCCTCAGCTGAGCGCCACGTTGGCAGCACTCTCGGGCAGCTCTTCACCGAAGCAGCGCTGATAGAACTCCGCCACCAGAGGGCGCTCCAGCTCGTCGCACTTGTTGACGAAGGTCATGCGGAAGGCGAAGCCGATGTCGTTGAAGATCTCGGCATTCTCAGCCCAGGTCAGCACGGTACGCGGGCTCATCACCGTCGACAGGTCGCCGTTGATGAAGGCGGAGCGTGTCAGGTCTGCGACGCGCACCATGTTGGACACGATTTTGCGCTTGGCCTCGCTCTTGTTGAAGCTCTTGGCCTTGGCGAGCACGATCCGGGTCTCCTCGTCGTGCGGCAGGTAGTTCAGCGTTGCCACGATCGACCAGCGATCCATCTGCCCTTGGTTGAGCTGCTGGGTGCCGTGGTAGAGGCCGGAGGTGTCGCCCAACCCTATCGTATTGGTGGTCGAGAACAGGCGGAACGCAGGGTGCGGCCTGATGACCTTGGATTGGTCGAGGAGAGTCGAGCCTGCCGGATTGCTCGAGCACGCGCTGGATGACGAACATCACATCCGGCCGGCCGGCGTCGTACTCGTCGAAGCACAGCGCCGTGTTGCTCTGCAGGCAATAGGGCAGCATGCCTTCCCGGAACTCAGTGACCTGTTTGCCGTCCTTCAAGACGATCGCGTCCTTGCCGACCAGATCGATGCGGCTGACATGACTGTCGAGATTGATGCGGATGCAAGGCCAGTTAAGCCTGGCTGCCACCTGCTCGACGTGCGTCGACTTGCCGGTGCCGTGGTAGCCCTGGATCATCACGCGGCGGTTGTGCTTGAAGCCCGCCAGGATCGCCAGTGTCACTTCCCGGTTGAACACGTAGTCGCTGTCGATATCGGGCACGTGGTCTGCCGACTTGGAATAGGCAGGCACGTCGAGGTCGGTATCGATGCCGAAGAGCTGGCGCACGGACACCTTCATGTCCGGCATGCCGGGAACCCCGGCTTGGGCTTGGGCGGGCATGTCGCGTCGTTTCCGGAGGTTGTTTCCAGTTACCGGCAAGTCATGCCGCCTGGATCGGCCAAAGGATGGTGAGTTTCCGTCGGTAGCCGGCCTCAGACGAGGCCAGCCTGCTTCAGATAGTTATAAGCTTGGATGATTTCGCGCAACCTGTTCTCGGACCGCTTGTCGCCGCCGTTGGCGTCGGGATGGTGGCGCTTAACCAGTTCCTTGAACCGGGCTTTGATCTGGATGCGATCCACGCCTTCCGCCAGGTCGAGCGCTTCCAGTGATTTCAGCTCCAGCGGCTTCAACCGGCGGGCGGGACCAAGCCCACCCTCGCTGCGGCGGGCGCGGTAAACAAAAAAGGCGTGCGGATCCTCAAAGCCACGGCCAAACCCGTCCCGGAAAGCCGATCCCGCCGGCGTACCCTGGGCACCCGAGTTCAAGCCCGTCTTCCACGTCGGCCGATGGCCGATAACGGCATCTTTCTGGAACGCCTCCACGTCAGCGCTGCTCCAGCCGTCGAAGTAGTTGTAGGAGGCGTTGAATTGCCGCACGTGATCAAGACAGAAGAGATAGTACTTGCCCTCGCGGCCCTTCCCCATGGGCGCACGGTGCGATCCGGCGATCTGACAGCCTTTCCACTGGCAAACGGGTCCGGCAGCCTGCGGCGCTTCGGCGCCGTCAGACTTCGCCCGGATCGAGTCGAAGTACTTTGAATCGAGTTTCATTGCTTTCGGAGTATGAGCGTAAGCCGTGGCGGGCACAAGGCGGCGGCCACGATCGTCACTGTTGCCGTTGCGCGTCTGCTATAACGTCTCTCATCTTGACACGCTGCGACTGAGAGGTCCGTTAATGTCCGTCGAGGCAGCTATTCGCGAGAAACTGATACAAGTGTTGCAACCCACGCGCCTCGACGTGGTGAATGAATCGCATCTGCATGCCGGTCATCGCACGTCGCCCGGCACCGGCGAGAGTCATTTTCGCGTGCTGGTGGTTTCTTCGGCATTCGCCGGCAAATCGCGCATCGACCGCCATCGCATGATCAACGACACGCTCGCGGCCGAGCTTAAAGGTAAGGTGCACGCGCTGGCAATCAAGGCTTATGCGCCGGGCGAGGCGGCAAGTTGAGCGTCTAGGTGCTTTGTTCGCCCAACTGGTGCTCGAGAAAGCCGTGCACGGTCTCGGTTGAGACATCACGCGAGACGAACGCTTGGCCGATGCCGCGGACCAGGATCAGCGTCAGCCTGCCGTCGCGGACTTTCTTGTCCTGGCCCATGATTTTGACGAGCGTCGCGGCGTTCGGTGTGTCATTGCCCGGGATGTCGCCAATTCGGGTCGGTAGCCCGATGGCTGTGAAGTGTGCCGCGACCCGCCGTACAGTGTCTGCATCCGTCAAGCCGAATTCCTGGCACAGCTGGAACGCGAGGCAGATGCCGATGGCGATCGCCTCGCCGTGCAGCAGGCGTTGCGAATACCCAGCCCAGGCTTCCAGCGCGTGGCCGAACGTGTGGCCCAGGTTGAGCAGCATGCGGTCGCCGGTTTCCGTCTCGTCGCGCGCGACGATCGCGGCTTTCCCCTTCACGCTGGTGCCAACGAGCCTGGCCAGCGCTGCCGCGTCGTTTGCCAGCACCGCCGTGTAGTTCTGCTCGAGCCAACCGAAGAACGCGGCATCGCCGAGCAGGCCGTACTTGGCAGCCTCGACGTAGCCGGAACGAAACTCGCGCGCGGGCAGCGTCGCCAGCAGGCTGGTATCCGCCAGCACGAGGTTCGGCTGATGGAAGGTCCCGACGAGGTTCTTGCCTTGCGGCGTATTGATTTCGGTCTTGCCTCCGACGGAGGAATTGACCTGCGCCAGCAGTGTCGTCGGAATCTGGACGAAGCCGATGCCGCGACGCACGATGCTTGCTGCGAATCCCGTGATGTCGCCGATGACGCCGCCGCCGAGCGCGATCACCAGACCACCGCGCTCGATGCCGGTTTCCAGGATGCGCTCGCACAGGCTGGCAAGCGCACCGAAGTTCTTGGTGGCCTCTCCCGGCGACAGAACCTGTGTTCCGGCATGCCGTCCCAGTCCCTCGAGGGCGGACTCGAGCGGGGCGAGATGGCGCCGCGCGACATTCTCGTCGGTGACGATCACGCAGTTGGCAGCGCCGAGACGACTGGCGATGAGCCCGGCAGCGCCCTCCAGCAGCCGTGCGCCGATCAGCACGTCGTATGAACGCTGCCCGAGGGCGACGGGAACTGCCACCACACCTTCAGGCAGAGGTCTGCTGGAGTTTCCAGCCTCGCGGGAACGATCGACGTTCATCAAATCTGCCTCGCGTCGCCTGGTGCGGTTGCCAGATGAGGGCTTGCCGCAAGCGTTTCGACAATTTCCCCGACGATCTCATCGTGCGGCACATCACGGCTTTCCACCACGATGTCGGCGGTTGCGAAGATCGGGTAGCGCGCCTCCATCAGCTCTTTCATCACGGTTTCGGGGTCGCGGCCCTCGAACAGCGGACGATTGCTCCTTTTCGATACGCGACGCACGAGCACGGGCAAGTCCGCCTTGACCCAGATGGAAATGCCCGCGCGGCGAATATTCTCGCGCGTTTCTTCGAGCATCATCGCGCCCCCACCAGTCGCCAGCACCTGCGGCCCTGAGGCAAGCAGACGCGCGATCACGCGGCGTTCCCCGTCACGAAAATAGGCCTCGCCATGATCTGCGAATATCTCCTTGATGGACTTGCCGGCCGCTTGTTCGATCTCCTCGTCGGCGTCCACAAACGGCAAGTCGAGGCGCGGCGCCAACCGGCGCCCAATCGCGGATTTTCCGCACCCGGGCATGCCGACCAGCACGATCGACCTCGAACCAAGACTGTCTCGAATCCCGCGTTCCAGCGTGTCCTCCTCTTTGCCTCTCGGCGCGAATCGCATCATTGCTACCTCGAAAATCGAGCGTGCTGTATGCGTCTCAATCTCGAAGACATCCAGCTTAGGTCAAGTGCATCAAAGACTTGACCGCTCGCATACCACAGACGCTACCATCGCCCAGATCGACAATTGGCGCAGCTGCTGTACGGGACACAATGGCGTCACCGTAAACCAGAACACTACCCGGCGAGGAGCCGTTTTGCCATATGCCTAGTCTCTTCCGGTTTTTGATTGTCGCCGGGGTTCTGGGGGCCATAGTCTTCGGCGGACTGTACGCCATGGCGATTTTCCTTGAACCAGGGCAAAGAGAGATGTCCACGCCGGTGCCGGGTGTCAAAGTGCGGCGCTGACGGGAGGTCCTGGCGGACGTCGATGCGCGTTGTTGGCTACATCGTTCTTGCGGGATTGGTGTTGGGGCTCGCGTCTACGAACACATCCGCGCAGTCCACCAGCGACGATGTTTGGAATCCGTTCAAGTGGCTCGACTCTGCGCCACCCCGCAAGCGGTCGGGGCAACCTTTAGACAATGCCAATGTGGAGCGCGTGCCGCCTTCCGGCGTGATCAGCCCGCCCGTCGAAAGCAGCGACCTTGCGCCGGTGATGGCGCCCGACACATCCGGGCTCCCGCTCGATCTTTGGCGCGGTCTAGAGATCGCAGACCTCGAGCGACTGCTGGCGGGGCTCGATCTGCCGCCGCGTTCCCCGGCCTTGCACCAGGTGTGGCGGCGCATGCTGTTGTCGTCGGCATCATCGCCAGCGGGTGCACCCAGTCCAGATCATTTCATGGCCCTGCGCTTGGAGGCTCTCTATCGCTCCGGACTTCTGCGCGACATGGCGGAGGTGGAACGCGGCGCTGCGCCGGGCGCCCTCTCCCGTGTCGTTCTTGCGCGCAAGGATATAGGCCTCGGTGCACGCGAGGCGGGGTGCGCAACTGTCAAGTCGCTTGCCAGGCCCGGAGCGGATCTGCGCGGACGCCTCAAGGGTGAGGCTCAAGTGCTGGCTGGCTACTGCGCAGCGGTCGCGGGCGACGGGGCGGCGGCAGGCCTTGCAGCCAGCCTCGCACGCGAGGAGGGCATGGCGGACGACCTTGCGCTGCGTGTCCTGGATAGCGTGAGCATGGGGACAAAGCCACACCTGGGCCTTCCGCCACGCGTGTCGCTGTTGGATTTCAGGTTCCTGGAGCTGATGGCCCCGGTGCGGGAAATGCAGGTCCTGGAAAAGGCCGAGCCGGCCCTGCTCGTTGTCCTGGCCGGCGCACCGACCAGCGACGTGCGTATGCGCACGGCTGCGGCCGAGGCGGCACTGCGGTTGAACGCCATGCCGCCCGAAGCTGTGGCGGACGTCTACAGGCGTCAGCCGGAGCCCTCGGGAAGAGTGACGCCCAACGAGGCGAGCGATCCGATCTTGCGGCGCGCGCAGCTGTTTCGCGCTGTCGAGGCGACGCAGGCACCGGAGTTGAAAGCCCGCCTCTTGCGCGCGCTGCTCGACGACGCACGCCGCGCGGGCCTTCACATGCAGACGGCGCGCATGCTGGCGCCGCTGGTGGGACATCTCTGGCCCTCGTTCGAGACGGGTATGCTTGCCGAACCAGTGGTGGAGATTGCGGCGGCCGCAGGCGAGTACGAGTTGGCCCGCCGCTGGGCGGAGACAGCCGCCACGCTTCAGCATTGGCTGGCGTTGATCGACTTGGCCGACCAGAAGCCTCGCCGGGGACGCCACGCGGGGCTAGCCTCCGTCGATGACCTTGCCAAGAAGGGACGCCTGAGTGTCGACGTCCTGCATCGGCTGGCAACCGTGTTGGATGCGCTCGACGTCGATGTGCCGATGGGTATCTGGGAGGCGGCGGGCCGCATGCCGCAGCCTGCGTCCGGCTATCTGCCGGAGACGGGCGTGCTGGCCGACCTGGCGCAATCCGCGCAACGCAAGGACACCGGCCGAACCGTTCTGGTGGCGATGCGCGCGCTGGGCGCCAACGGCGCGGACGGCGCCAACATGCTGGCTTTGGGTGACACCGTGCGGGCGCTGAAGCGTGCGGGCCTGGAGCCAGACGCCCGGCGCGTCGCGTTCGAGGCGCTGTTCGCATTCTGGCCGCGCGTGCCCGGCAATTGACCATGGCCACGGACGAGCAACTGATCAGCCAGTTTCTGGAGATGATCGCAGCAGAGAGGGGCGCAGCAGACAACACCCTGCAGGCTTATCGGCGCGACCTCGATGATTTTCTGCGCTATCTCGCCACGCGAAACCAGACGCTGCCCGTCGTGACCCCGGCCGATATTTCGGCCTACCTGCGCGCAATCTCCGAGGGCGGTCTGGCGCCCGCGTCGCGCGCGCGGCGGCTGTCGGCAATCCGGCAGCTATTCAAGTTTCTCGCCAGCGAGGAACTGATCGCAGAGGATCCTGCGCATGGCCTGGTCGGCCCGAAGAAGGCTCGCTCGCTGCCCAAGACGCTGTCGGTGGCAGAGGTCGATCGCCTGATCGAGACCGCACGTGCGCGCATCGAGCCAGCCAGGGGACGCGATCGCGTACGGGCGCTGAGGCTCTATGCGCTGATCGAGATGCTGTACGCCACAGGCATGCGGGTCAGCGAACTCGTCACCCTGCCGCGTACGGTGCTTGCCGGCGATGGCCGCGTTTTGGCGATCAAGGGCAAGGGCGGCCGCGAACGCCTCGTGCCGCTCAACCAGGCGGCGCGGGCGGCGCTGGAGCGCTACCTCAACGTCGGGTTCGACGACGGCGTCGCGCCGATGCTGCCGACGAAATGGCTGTTTGCTTCACGCGGTGCGGAGGGGCATTTGACGCGTCAGCGTCTCGGCCAGGAACTGAAGGAGCTGGCGGCGGAAGCGGGTCTCGATCCCGAGCGCGTGTCGCCGCACGTGCTGCGCCATGCCTTTGCCAGCCACCTGCTGGATCGGGGCGCCGATCTGCGTTCAGTGCAGCAGCTGCTTGGACATGCGGATATTTCGACAACGCAGATTTATACGCATGTGTTGGAAGAGCGGCTGAAGAAGCTGGTGTTCGAGCATCACCCGCTGGCAGTGCGCGGCCGGAGCGAGAATTCCTGAATTGCCCTCGCAAGTAAGGTTTCGGCGGCTTTCTCATGGCCCGTCAGGCATTAACCCTGTCAACTTGACTTATGCGTTAAGGGCGGCAAATGTCGCCGCGCGACCGCTTGTGCGGTGCGCAATCGCCCATCCGACACGAAACGAGCCTGATGGACCGCCCTGTCACCGTCCGCACCTATCTCGACTTCGAGAAGCCGGTCGCGGAACTCGAAAGCAAGATTGCCGAACTGAAGGCGATCGACAGCGACGATGATGCCGTCTCGATCACCGACGAGGTGACGAAGCTGCAGCAGAAGGCACAGCAGGCGCTCGTCGATACGTACGCCAAGCTCACGCCGTGGCAGAAAACACAGGTGGCCCGCCATCCCGACAGGCCCCACAGCCTCGACTACGTACGGGCGCTGATCGAGGACTTCACACCGCTTGCCGGTGATCGCTACTTCGCAGAGGACGCAGCCATCATGGGCGGCCTCGGGCGGTTCCGCGGCAGGCCCATCGTGGTGATCGGCCACGAGAAAGGGTCGGATACGGAGAGCCGTATCAAGCACAACTTCGGCATGGCCCGGCCCGAGGGTTACCGCAAGGCGGTCAGGCTGATGGACCTGGCCGAGAAGTTCGCACTGCCGGTGTTGTCACTGGTCGATACGGCCGGCGCCTATCCCGGCATCGGTGCCGAGGAGCGCGGCCAGGCCGAGGCGATTGCCCGTTCCACGGACCGCTGCCTGTCGCTTGGAGTGCCGCTGATCGCGGTGGTCATCGGCGAAGGCGGGTCGGGCGGTGCCGTCGCCATCGCCACTGCCAATCGCGTGCTCATGTTGGAGCACTCGATCTACACGGTGGCCTCGCCCGAAGCCGCCGCCTCCATCCTGTGGCGGGACGCTGCTCGTGCGATCGACGCCGCCACGGGCATGAAGATAACCGCCCAGGATCTCAAGGGCCTGGGCATCATCGATGCCATTATTCCCGAGCCGGTGGGTGGGGCGCACCGGGACGCGGCCCTGGTGTTTCGCCGCACGGGCGACATCGTGGCGCGCGCGCTCAATGAATTTTCGCGGATGGATGCCGATGCCATCCGCCAGCAGCGTCACGACAAGTTCCTGGCCATCGGCCGCGGCCTCTAGAGCAGGATCGCTGCGCAGCGAACCATTTCAGCCACAGGGCGCGCGCGTGTGTGGCCGAAGCGTGAATCCCGCTCTATCTCAATTGTGTAGAGCATCGCCATATCGCCGCAAATCGGTTCTACCGAGCTTTGTCACAGGGTGGTTCGCACGGGTTGCCGGCCGGCGCCCGATCGGATAGCCTCGTTCAAGGTTAACCCCATATTAACCTTTGGGAATCATTGGTGATCGGCAAGACGCCTGGGGCACAGCGTATGAGTTGATACAGCCAGCAAGGCCGTTGGCGGCCGGTGGTCAGAGTCATGGCCGCTACTGCCGTGTCGAGCCTCCTGATTTCCTGCGCCAAAGTCGAGATCGCCCCGCACCTGCGGCCGCTTTCCGGCGACGCAATGATGCTCCTCGGCAAGAAGGGCATGAACGTCCAGGCACCGATCTTCATCCGCGTCTACAAGGAGGAATTGGAGCTGGAGGTGTGGAAGCTGCGCGACGACGGGCGCTACTACCACTACAAGACCTATCCGATCTGCACTTGGTCTGGCGAGCTCGGACCCAAGCAAAAAGCGGGCGACAAGCAGGCGCCGGAAGGGTTCTACACGATCACGCGCGAACAGATGAACCCTGATTCGCGGCACTATCTGGCGTTCAACCTCGGATATCCCAACGCCTACGACAAGGCGCAGCGGCGCAGCGGCGACGCGCTGATGGTGCATGGCAAGTGCTCTTCCGCCGGCTGCTACGCCATGACCGATGGCCTGATGGAAGAGATCTACGCCCTGGCCCGCGAAGCCTTCATCGGCGGCCAGGACAGCTTTCAGGTGCACGCGTTCCCGTTCCGCATGACTGCGGCCAATATGGCCCGGCATGCCAAGAGCGCATGGTATCCCTTCTGGAAAACCTTGAAGGAAGGACACGACTACTTCGAGCTGACGCGGCAGGTGCCCACGGTCGCCATCTGCAACCGCCGCTATGTCGTGAACGTCAGCATGGCGCCAGCGGACGCCGCCAAGCTCAACCCTGCAGCGGCCTGCCCTGCCTTTCACCGGCCCGCTCCGAGCCCGTTCAGCCCCAGGCCCGGCGAGCAGGTCGCCGAGCACCACGTCGTCGTGCCGGGGCCCAAGATGCGATCGGCGGAAAATATCGACTTCGATACGCCGCGCTCGGGCCTGACCAAAGCAGTCGTCTCCAGCCCGGCTTGGTGGAACCGCATGCTGTCGGGCTTTGGTCAACCCTTCTCGAAGTGATGGCGGAGCAGCCGCAGCGCTCCCGGCGCAGGCTAAAGGGCGCTCTTGTCTGGAGGGCCTGGCTCGCCGCCGCGGTACTGCTGGCGGGTATCGCCGCCATACTCCTCAGCCGCGACGTCATGCGCGACTGGGATCGCCTCCAGATCGAAGCCGAACGCGCACGCCGGCTTGCCTATTCAGCGAGCGGCATGCCGCTGCCGGGGACGCCCGACCTCGACGACTTCGCTGGCCGGCTGGCGGCACACGGCGTGTCGTTGGGGGCGCCGGTGTTCATTCGCATCTTCAAGCGCGAGTTCGAGCTCGAGTTGTGGCTGAAGCGCGATGACCGGTTTCACCGTTTTGCGGTCTATCCGATCTGCCGCTGGTCCGGCGAACTGGGGCCGAAGATCGCCCAAGGCGACTCGCAGGCGCCCGAGGGTTTCTACACGGTCGATCAGAAAGCGCTCAATCCGAACAGCCGCTGGCACCGCTCGTTCAACCTGGGATTTCCCAACGCACTGGATCGCGCGCACAAGCGCACGGGAAATTACCTGATGGTGCATGGCGGCTGCTCGTCCGTCGGCTGCTACGCCATGACGGATCCGGTCGTCGATGAGATCTGGCGCGTGGTTACCGCGGCGCTCAAAGGCGGACAGCCGAGATTCCACGTCCATGTGTTTCCGTTCCGCATGACGGATGCGAACCTGTCGCTGCGCAGCCACATGCAATGGATGCCGTTTTGGCGCGATCTCAAGCTTGGCTACGACATGTTCGAAGAGACGCAGATGCCGCCCAATATTTCGGTTTGCCAGGGCCGTTATGCCATCTCCCGTGCCCCGGGCAGTGCCGACGGAAGCACCGCAATCGACAGTCAATGTGCGCCGGCCGCTGCCGTAAGGAGCTGAGCACCTTAAGGTTTCTGCAGGAAATGAGCATTTCGGCCGTTGTTCGCGTTTACAGCATGGCGCAACATGTGCATGCGCCAGCGAAAGACCGACAGGGGGGCAGATGACTTGGAAGGCAGTATGTTTCGCAAGCGCGCTGCTGCTTGCTCCGTTGGGACTCGCCGCCAGTACGTTCGTGGGGCCCGTCAACGGCCCCGGTGTCCATGGCGTCGGGGCTTCCCAGCCCCCCAACGTTGACGACGAGCAGCCGCCGCTGGACATGGACGGCCTGAAGCGGCGTCTTGCCGAGAAAGGTTTGGCTTTGGGAAGCCCGATCATGATCCGGGTTTTCAAGGACGAATCCGAACTGGAGCTTTGGGTCCAAAAGGAAGAGCGCTTCGAGCTGTTTGCCGTCTACCGCATTTGCAACTGGTCGGGCGCGCTGGGGCCCAAGTTGACCGAGGGTGACAGGCAAAGTCCCGAAGGCTTCTATTCGATCGGATCGCGTCAGTTGCACCGGACAGGACGCTGGCGGCGGTCACTCGATGTCGGCTTTCCCAACACGTTCGACAAGGCGCACGGACGTACAGGCTCCTACATCCTGGTTCACGGCGGCTGCACATCAACGGGTTGCTTCGCCATGACCAACGGCGTGATGGAGGAAATCTTCGCGCTCAGCGAGGCCGCGCTTGCGCGGCAACAGGACCGGATTCAGGTGCACGTGTTTCCGTTCCGGATGACGCTGAAAAACCTGGCGGCACATGCCGGAAGCCGGTGGGACACCTTCTGGGTCGGTTTGAAGGGCGCCTACGACCAGTTTGAGCAGACCCGCGTCCCGGCGCGGGTGAGGGTCTGCAACAAGCAGTATGTGGTCGGCGAGGCTGCCGGGGACGATACGAGCGACTGCGTTGCAAATGTCAGCGAGGTCAGCGTCGCCACCGCCCGGCTGCGGAGCGTTCGCGGCGCTTCACGTGCGCACCGCGCCCGGGTCGCGCGCCGGACTGCACAGATCAGGCACGCCCGCGGCAGGGGCCGGAACGCGCGCCAGGCCTATGCCGCGGCCCGTGCCGCGCGCATGGCCGCCCACGCCCGGCGCCAGGCCGCGGGGCTGGGCGGGCCGGGACACGCGCGCAAGTAGGCAGGGGGCAGGCCGATCAGGGAACACTGGCCAGATAGTGCGCAAGGGCGCGGATATCGGGGTCGGATACGCCGACCATGACGCCGTTCATGCTGGTGTCGATGCCGGAGCGGCGCCCTTCGCGATAGTCGGTCAGGCTCAGGATCAGGTAGTCGAGGCGCTGCAGCGCGAGGCGCGGCATCTGCTCCTGGCCGGCGTAGTCCGGCCGGTGACAGGACGCGCAATGCAGGCCGACGGCGAGCTGGGCCCCGCGCTTGGCCAGGGCCGCGTCCACGGGCGTGCTTTCAGCAGGGGCCTCGGGCGGGAGTTTGGCGAAGTGGGCGGCCATCGCAATGATGACGTCGTCCTTCAGCCCCTTCACGAACGGCGCCATGATCTCAGATTTTCGCACGCCCTCGCGCATCAGGATCAGCTGGTTGGTGATGAACAGCTCGGGCTGGCCGGCGAGGGAGGGCGTGTTCTCCATCTTGGAGTTGCCGGTCTCGCCGTGGCAGGTAGCGCACAGCTGCAGCCGCTCGGCCAGCGTCTGTGCCGCGAGCGGACCGCTCACCGCGCTTGAGAAAATTACTGCGGCGATCGCGAGCCATGCCGCCCGCGATCGCCGCCATCGAATACAGTCCGGCATTTGCCCCCGGTTATTTGTTGGCGGTCTTCCCGCTGCCGTAGGTCACGCGATAGATCGCCCCGTTGAACTCGTCGGCGACCAGCAGTGAGCCGTCGGGCAGTTGCAGCACATCGACCGGACGGCCGATGAAGGCGTTGGCCTTCGTGTCCAGGAAGCCCGTCATGAAGGGCTTGATGGTTGCCTTGCCGCCGTTGATCGTGGCTTGCACGACGTCATAGCCGAACTTCTGCTCGCGGTTCCACGAGCCGCGCCGGGCGATGAAGGCGGTGTTCTTGTAGTTCGCCGGAAACATGCTGCCCGAGTAGAAGCGCATGCCGAGCGCGCCCGCGTGGGGTCCGAGTGTCGCCGCCGGCAAGGTTACACCTGCGCAGGGGTTCGGGCGCTTGACGGAGGGGTCCGCAACGCCGTTGGCGTGGCAGTAGGGGAAGCCGTAGTGTGCGCCTTCGGTGCCCTTGGCGACGCGATTGAGTTCCTCCTCGGGGCCGTCGTTGCTGATCCAGTCCGGACCGTTGTCGGTGAACCAGAGTTCCTTGGTCTGCGGGTGCCAGTCGAAGCCGACCGAGTTGCGCACGCCGCGGGCGACGATCTCGATGTTTGAGCCGTCGAGGTTCTGGCGGCGGATCAGGCCATGCATGCCGGTGTTGATCTCGCACACATTGCAGGGCGAGCCGATGGCCGTATAGAGCTTGCCGTCGGGGCCAATGCCGGAGAATTTCCAGTTGTGGTGCACGGATGCCGGCATGTTGAGCTTGTCGCTCACGTCCGTCACTTGCGGCGAATTCGAGCTTGTCCTCGATGGCGTCGAGGCGGAAGGACTTGTCGACCGTGATGACGAACAGCGTGCCCTTCGCAAAGGCCAGGCCGTTCGGCTGCTGCTGGCCCTCGAGAACCACTTTGTGGGTGCGCTCGCTGCCCTTGTCGGTGATGGCATAGACCTTGCCGATGGCGCGCGTGCCGCCGAAGATGGTGCCCTTGTCGCCGCGGGTGAGCATGCGAATGCCGGGCATGCCGTGCGCCCACACCTCGACCTTGAAGCCGTCCGGCACCTTGATCTTGGCGAGCGGGATCTTCTCCAGCGGCGTCACTGTCAGTGGCGTCGCATGCGGTTTGAGCCCCTTGTCCTGCTTGGTCTTAGCCAGCAGTTGCTCGGATTTGTCGAGCGGATTGGCGCCGGGCCCGCTGGTCGGTCGAGGCGGTTGCTGGGCTTGCAGATCGAACGCATAGGTCGCTGCAAGAAGAGCGGCCAAACCTATTCCGGCAGCGGGCTTCGCTGCGAAAAATCCGGCGCGGTGCATGTGGGCGTCTCCCGATGAGCTTGCTTATCGTGGCAAGAGCGACACCAATTGGTTTGGTGCGTCAACGGTAGGATACGCGAGGCGCCTCCGCGATGCCAGGGCCTCTTACCGCGCTGCAGCGCGGGGGCTGCGAAATACGAACTCGGGCGCGGCCGTTTTGGCTTCCTGCGCGGCGACATCCGCAAAAGCGCTGTGAAAGGAGGACTTGTGACACGCCGGGTCTGCGAGCGTTGCATCTCCCGTGAAGGCGAAGGCTTGGCAGCGACAGCCGCCCCAGTCCTGCTCGCGGAATTCGCAAGTGCGGCAGGGCTCCTGCATCCATTGCGTCCCGCGATACATCTGAAAGGCGCTTGAACTCAACCAGATATCGCGCAGCTTCTTGTCGCGCACGTTGTCGAACTCAAGACCTGGAAGCGAACTCGGCGGCGTGGCAGGGCAATACCTTGCCCGACGGCGTGATGTTGATGATTCCGCGGCCCCAGCCGCCCATGCAGGGCTTGGGGCGTTTGGCGTAGTAGTCCGGCACGACGAAATCGATGACGAGGATGCCCTTGAGGCGCTCGCGGGCTTGGGCGACGATCTTGGCGCTCTCGAGCACCTGATCGCGCGTCGGCATCAGGGCTGGCCGGTTTTTCAGGGCCCAGCCGTAGTATTGCACGTGGGCCACTTCGAGCCGCTGCGCGCCCAGGTTTTCGGCCAGCTCGATGAAGGCCGGCAGGCTGGCGATGTTCTGGCGATGGATCGGGGCGTTGATGGTGAGAGGCAGTCCAAGCGAACGCACCCAGCCGGCGACCGCCAGCTTCTTGGCGTGGCCGCCTTGGTAGTGGGCGATGCGGTCGGCGTTGGCGATGTCGGTATCCTGAATCGAGATTTGCACGTGATCCAGACCGCGCGCGGCCAACGCCTCCAGGCGCTCGCGGGTGAGGGTCACCGCGGAGGTGATGAGATTGGAGTAGAGGCCCACTTTGGCGGCCTGCGCGACGATCTCCTCCAGGTCGCGCCGGACGGTGGGCTCGCCGCCGGAGAGGTGCAGCTGCAGCACGCCGAGGTCTGCGGCCTGCGCCAGCACGTCGAGCCAGATTTCGGTCGGCAGCTCGTTGGCGACGCGTTCCAGCGCCAGTGGGTTGGAGCAATAGGGGCATTGCAGGGGACAGCGATGCGTCAGCTCGGCCAGCAGGCCGACCGGCGCCGGGATGCGCGTGGCAGTTTCTGTTCTGGGCGCCGATTGTACGCTCACACCTTCACCACGCCCTTGTCGGCGAGATCCTGCAGCATCGAGGTCACGTCAGCCAGGATGCGATCCTTTGGTGCATTGTACGTCGCCGACAGCTCTTGCGCGATGTCCTCGACGGAGCGCGTTGCGTCGCAAAGCTTCAGCACAGCCACGGCGATCGCATCGGGCGTGAAGACCCGCTCCGGCGCCAGGATGGTCCACGCGTTGCGTGCCGTGTCGTGCCGCAGCTTGATATGGCGCGGCAAGGCCGGCTTCGATGAGGCCGAAACGATGGCGCGGACCTTCCCGGTCTCGCTCATGTGTCCTCCGGCCGGAACGCGCCGGGCGGGGTCAGACCCGGCGTCACATAGGCATGATGCAGGGCGTCGAGCTGGGCCCACAGCACGCTGCACTTGAAGCGCACGGCGTCGACGGCGGCGGTCTGGGCTTCCGGCGTGGTGGCGTGGCGCTTGACGAAATCCAGCGCGAAGTCGGCGTCGCGGTTCGCCTGGTCCAGGCGGCGCTTGAAATACTGCATCGCCCGCTCGCCGATGAAGTCGTAGTTCTCCAGCATGCCCGAGATACGCTCGCGATGGATGGAAGGCGCGAACAGCTCGGTCAGCGATGATGCCACCGCCTCCACCAGCGTGCGGTCGCGCACGAAGGTGACGTAGGCCTCCACCGCAAATCGCGTGGCCGGCAGCGCGCCCTGCATGGAAATGACATACGTGCGGTCGAGGCCGAGGGCCTCGGTCAGAACTAGCCAGCGCTCGATGCCGCCTTCTTCTCCTTCTGCGCCGTCGTGATCGAGGATGCGATGCACCCATTCGCGCCGCAGCTCGCGGTCGTGCACGCGGCTGATGAGGGCGGCGTCCTTGCGCGGCACGCCCGTCTGGTAGCAGTAGCGGTTGAGCGCCCAGGCCTGCACCTGTCCCTTGTTCAGCTTGCCACCATGCAGCAGGTGATGGAACGGATGCTTGTCGTGGTAGCGCTCGGCGCCGACCTGCCGGATCGCGGCTTCCAGTTCCTCCGGACTGAGCAGCCGGCTCATAGGCTGATCTCCATGCCGTCGAAGGCGATTTCCCAGCCGGCCTTTTCGATCTCGGCGCGCTCCGGGCTGTCGTCGCGCAGGACGGGGTTGGAGTTGTTGATGTGCACGAACAGGCGCCGCGCGACATCCAGCCCGCGGAAGGCGGCCATCGCGCCATCGCCTCCGGACATGCTGATGTGTCCCATGCGTTTCCCAGACTTGCTGGACAGCCCTTGCGCGATCATTTCATCGTCGCTGTAGAGCGTACCATCAAACAGGACAAGCTGGGCACCGCGCAGCCGGGACGCCAGGGTGTCGTCCATGCCGGCGCATCCCGGAATGTAGAAGAACGCGGAACCGCTAGACGGATCGGCGATCTTGAGCCCGATGGTGTCGCCGTCTCGGGTACCCAGCGATTGGCCGTCGGCCGGATTTTCCAGGTAGAGCGCGATTTTGCCCGGGACCGGAAAGGCTTCGACTGTCAATCCAAGGCTGACGCCGGCATTGGTGAGTTCAGCTGTCTGGCCGGACTCGAGTTGCACCCGGGGCACGAAGTCCGGGTCGAGCACGTTGAATATGCTGTTGGCCCCGAGCGTGCCGAGCACGCGGCTCGACGCGTACAGCGTGAATGCGAAGCCTTCGCGCAGGCTGAGCAGACCGGCGATGTGGTCGACGTCGCCGTTGGTCAGGATCACAGCCTTGATGGGACTATCGCGCGATGTGGCCTGCCGGCGGGGGGCAAGTTGCGGTGCGGCAGCGATCTGCTGGCGCAGGTCGGGCGAGGCGTTGAGAAGAACCCAGGCTTGACCGTCGCGGCTCACCGCAACCGATGACTGGGTGCGAGGCCTCAGGCCGAGCCTGCCCGAGCGTGCGTCGGCGCAATTGCGGCAGTTGCAGTTGATCTGCGGAAAACCGCCGCCGGCCGCCGAACCGAGGATTTTGATGAGCATGGGCGCACTGAGCGAGGCTGAAGCCTACCCTAGAAATGGCTGCGGCGGCCGTTGCCGGCCGCCGTCAAAACCAGTCCACCGAAGTGAATGCAGATCAGCTGTCCAGTTCGGCCGGCAGGTAGCTTGTCACTTCCAGACCAACTTCCTGCTCGGTCACTTCCGGCTTGTGCCATTCTGTCATGCGGTTTCTCCAGTTGGCGCCAATGAAAAACGCATCGAGCTCAGGTTGTGTTCCTTGTATGGAAGGCGGCCGCCGTCGCGGACGTCCACAACCGTCGTACACAGTGCAGTGCTGCAGGCATGGCGTCAAGGCGCGGGGCCATCACCAAATCGTAAGCGGTGTTGTGCATTGCGAAGAAGAACCCGGGGACAAACGGGCCGCCAGTGCCCTAGTTTGAAATCTTGAGCGGCTTGCGGGCGGGCCGTTCCCCGTCCGCAAGGTCCCGTCAAGGAGCGCATGGATGGCTTATGTGCTGGTGTTTCTCGGCGGCGGCCTCGGGGCGGGGTTGCGCCACTTCGTCAACGTCTCGTTTGCGCGGCTGTTTGGCACGGCATTCCCGTTCCATACGTTGTTCGAGAACGTCACGGGTTCGCTCGTGATGGGCGCCCTGGCCGGCTACTTTGCCTTTGCGGGCGAGGCCTCGCAGGAACTGCGCCTGTTCCTGACGACCGGCATTCTGGGAGGCTATACCACATTCTCGGCCTTCTCCCTCGATGCGGTGCTGCTCTGGGAGCGCGGCCAGTCGGGGATGGCGCTGCTCTACGTGCTGGCGTCGGTGGCGGGATCTCTCATCGGGCTCGTTGGCGGACTGGCCCTGGTTCGGCATTTCAGCTGAGGCCAGGGAGGCCGGGTCTTGTGGCCTACGGCATGAAAACGTAGAGGTTTCACAACATGAACGAGCAGCATGGATGAGCGGGTGAAGCCCAACGCCGGACAGCGCAAAGCCCGCGACAAGCGCGTCACGGGTATGAAGCTGGCGTCGAGGCGCGGCCCGGCGAGGCTGCGTGTTGCAGACGGCAGCGCGAAGCGGGCGCCGAAAATCAATCTGGGCGGGCTCGACCAGTTCACCGGCTATGTCGTGCGCCGCGCGCAGGTGTGGATCTTCCAGGATTTCAAGCGGGCGCTCAAAGAGCTCGACATGACGCCGGCGCAGTTCTCCGTGATGAAGATCGTCGCGGCCAATCCCGGCATTGCCCAGGCCAGGGTGGCGGAGGTGCTGTGCATCGAGCGGGCGCGGCTGGTGCAGATGCTGGACCGGCTGGAAGCGCCCCGGCTCATCGATCGAACGCGCTCGGCCATCGACCGGCGCTCGCACGCCTTGCATCTCACCGCCGAGGGCGCGCGGGTGCTCGAACGCCTCCAGGAGCGGATCGCGGCGCACGAACGCAACGTCGTGGCCCGGATAGGGGCGAAGGGTAAGAGCGATCTGTTGCGCCTGCTGGAGCCGTTCCTGCGGTAGCGCCGGCGGCTTGGGAGACACCGGATGTCAATGCCAGCTTTACCTGATCGCACGCGGGTCGTGGTGATCGGGGGCGGCGTCATCGGCACCTCGGTGGCCTACCACCTCGCCAGCATGGGCTGGAAGGATGTGGTGCTGCTGGAGCGCGACCGGATCACGTCCGGCACGACCTGGCATGCGGCCGGGCTGATGGTGACGTTCGGGTCCACGTCCGAGACGTCGACCGAGATGCGCAAGTACACGCGCGACCTCTATGGCAAGCTCGAAGCGATGACGGGGCAGGCCACCGGATTCGCGCCGTTGGGGTTCATCGAGGTGGCGGCTGACGCCGACCGGCTGGAGGAATACCGCCGGGTCGCTGCGTTCAACCGGTTCTGCGGCGTCGACGTGCACGAGATCTCGCCGTCGGAGGTGAAGCGGCTGTTTCCGCTGGCGCGCACCGACGACATTCTGGCCGGGTTCTACGTCAAGGAGGACGGCCGGGTGAATCCGGTGGACGTCACCATGGCGCTGGCGAAGGCCGCGCGCCTAGCGGGTGCACGCATCGTCGAGGGCGTGCCGGTCATGCAGGTGTTGCAGCAGAAGGGTCGTGTCACCGGCGTGCGCACCGCCTTCGGCGACATTGCTGCCGAGGTCGTCGTCAATTGCACGGGCATGTGGGCGCGTCAGCTCGGCGAGCAGATCGGCGTGACAATCCCCAATCAGGCGGCCGAGCACTACTACCTGATCACCGAGAAGATCGCGGATCTGCCGCCGAACCTGCCGGTCCTGGAAGACCCGGCATCCTACGGCTACTTCCGTGAGGAAACCGGCGGCCTCCTGGTGGGTCTGTTCGAGCCGGTGTGCGCGCCGTGGAACGTTGAGGGCATTCCGGCGGATTTTTCCTTCGGCGAGATTCCGCCCGACTGGGACCGCATGGGGCCTTACCTGGAAAAGGCCATGCACCGCGTGCCGGTGACCTTGGAAGCGGGCATCCGGAAATTCTTCTGCGGGCCGGAGAGCTTCACGCCGGATCTGCGGCCCATCGTCGGCGAGGCGCCCGAACTGAAGAACTATTGGGTTGCGGCGGGGCTGAATTCGATCGGCATTCTGACGGGCGGCGGCCTGGGGCGTGTGCTGGCCAACTGGATCGTCGCGGGCGATCCCGGCGCCGACGTGACGGGCTTCAACATCGACCGGATGCACCCCTACCAGGCCAATCCCGAATACCGGCGCGAGCGCACCATCGAGTCGCTGGGCATGGTCTACAAGTGCCATTACCCCACCATGAGCCCGCAGACGGCGCGCGGCGTGAAGAAGTCGGCCGTTCACGACCGGCTGGCTGCGGCCGGCGCCTATTTCCGCGACGTTAGCGGCTGGGAGGGCGCAGACTGGTATGCGCCTGCCGGCCATGCGCCGAAGGTGGAAAAGCTCTCCTGGGGCCGCGAGAACTGGTTCCCCTGGTGGGCGGCCGAGCACAAGGCTGCACGCGAGGACGCGATCCTCATGGACATGTCGTTCATGAGCAAGTTTCTGGTGCAGGGGCGCGACGCCGGGCGTGTGCTGAACCACATTTCGGCCAACAGCGTCGACGGTGCGCCGGGTCTCATCACCTACACGCAGTGGCTCAACGATCGTGGGCTGCTGGAGGCGGACCTGACGGTGACCAAGCTGGAGGCCGAACGCTTTTTCGTCGTCGTCACCGACACCATGCACCGCCATGCCGAGACGTGGATCAAGCGTCACACGCCGGAGGATGCGCACACCTTCGTGACGGATGTGACGTCCGGCTATTGCCAGCTCAACCTGCAAGGGCCGAAGTCGCGTGCGCTGTTGCAGACGCTGACCAGCGCCGACCTGTCCAACGCGGCATTTCCGTTCCGCACGGCGCGCGAGATCGACATCGGCTATGCGCGCGTGCTGTGCGTGCGCATCACATATGTCGGCGAACTGGGCTATGAACTCTACATCCCCAGCGAGAAGGCGGCGCACGTGTACGATCGCCTGGTGGAGGCCGGTAAACCGTTCGGCCTGCGCCATGCTGGGCTCAAGGCGCTCGCCAGCTTGCGCATGGAAAAGGGCTATCGCGACTACGGTCACGACATCGACAATACGGACAATGCGTTCGAGGCAGGCCTCGGGTTCGCCGTCGATCTCAAGAAACCGGATTTCATCGGGCGCGACGCAGCGCTGAAGCAGAAGGCCGAGCCGATGAAGCGGCGGCTGGCGCAAGTGCTGGTGAAAGATCCCGAGCCGCTGCTGTACCATGCCGAGGTTGTGCTGCGCGATGGGAAGCCGGTGGGCTATGTGCGCGCCGGCTCTTACGGTCACACGCTCGGCGGCGCGGTGGGGCTCGCCATGATCGAGGCGGGAGAGCCACTGACGCAGGCGTGGCTGAACGCGGGGCGCTGGGAGATCGATATCGCCGGCAAGCGCTATCCGGCGCAGGTGTCGCTCAGGCCGCTGTATGATCCCGAGTTGAAGCGCATCAAGGCGTGAGGCAACTTCGCAGATCGTTGCTATGGGCAACGATTTTGGATATTTACGGTTGAGGGCTTGGGCGACGAAGAGTCCGGCCAACAAAACGAAGAGCGCAGGGAGACGACCGATGGAGGCAGCCGTGGCGCCCGCGGCCGCAAGTGCAGGCTCCGCCGAAGATGCCGGCAGCCTGTTCTCAAAGCCGGATGTGACGCACGAGCGGCGACCCGACGGTTCGATTGTCATCCGGTCCCGGCATGAGCTTGGAGCTGTGCCGCGCTGTGTCGGCGTATGGCTGGAGCGCTGGGCTGCGGCAGAACCGAACCGCATATTCCTCGCCGAGCGCGATGCGTCGGGAGGCTGGCGCGCCATCACCTTTGAAGAGACGTCGCGCGCCGTCAACGCCGTTGCCCAGTCGCTGCTCGACCGCGGGCTGGGACCGGAACGCCCGGTGATGATCCTGGCCGACAACGGCATCGATCATGCGCTGGTGGCGCTGGGCGCCATGCATGTCGGCGTGCCGGTGGTGCCGGTGTCGACGCCCTACGCGCGGCAGAGCCAGGACTTCGGCAAGCTGCGCTACATCTTCGACCTGGTGCGGCCGGGCCTGATCTACGTCGACGAGGCCGACCGCTACGCGAAGGCGCTGGAAGCCATCGGCGCGGTGCCGCACGTCGAAGTCGTCACCAGCCGGGGCAGCCTGGGCGCAACACGCGTCACGCCGTTCGCGACGCTGACGGAGGTACGGCCGACGCCGGCGGTCGACGCGGCCTTTGCCAAGGTGGGGCCGGATACGCTGGCCAAGATCCTGTTCACCTCCGGCTCGACCGGCCAGCCCAAGGGCGTGATCAACACGCAGCGCATGATGTGCGCCAACCAGGAAAGCGCGGCCGCGGCCTGGACCATCCTCAACGACCACCCTCCCGTGATCGTCGACTGGCTGCCTTGGAACCATACCTTCGGCGCCAATCACAACTTCAACATGATGCTGCGCAACGGCGGCACGCTCTACATCGACGAGGGCAAGCCGGTGCCGGCGCTGATCGGCAAGACCATCGCCAACCTGCGCGAGGTGTCGCCGACCGTGTACTTCAACGTGCCGCGCGGCTACGCGGCGCTGCTCGATCACCTGGAGACGGACGAGGCGCTGCAGCAGAAATTCTTCGCGCGGCTCGACATGATGCTCTATGCGGCGGCCGCGTTGCCGCAGTCGTTGTGGGACCGGCTTGAGCGGCTTGGCGTGAAGGTGCTCGGCAGGAAAGTGCCGTTCGTTGCCTCCTGGGGCATGACCGAGACGGCGCCGGCCGTGACCATGGTGCACTTCCCCATGGATCGGCCGGGCAACATCGGGGTGCCGGGACCCGGCATGCAGGTGAAGCTGGTGCCGGTGGAGGACAAGCTGGAAATCCGCGTGAAGGGCCCAAACGTCACGCCGGGGTATTTCAAGGCGCCGGAGCTGACCGCCAAGGCCTTCGACGAGGAGGGATGGCTCAGGACCGGCGATGCCGTGCGCTTCGCCGAGGAGGGCAATCCTGCCGCCGGCCTGCTGTTCGACGGGCGGGTGGCGGAAAACTTCAAGCTGACGACGGGCACTTGGGTGAATGTCGGCATGCTGCGGCCGGCGGTGATCGCCGCAGGCGCGCCCGTGATCGAGGACGCCGTGATCACGGGCCACGACGGAGACGAGATCGGGCTGCTCATCTTCCCCAGCCTGGCCGGACTGAAGGCCCTCTGCAGCGGTTTGGGCGCCGATGCGAAGCTCGAGGACATGGTGGGCCATCCAGCCGTCAAGGCTGCTCTGGCGGAAGGCCTGGCCAAGCACAACGCGCAGGCCCAGGGCAGCTCCATGCGCATCGCCCGCTGCCTGATCCTCACCGAACCGCCGTCCATCGACGCCAACGAGATCACCGACAAGGGCTACCTGAACCAGCGCGCCGTGCTGGCCAAGCGGGCAGCCCTGGTGGAGCGGCTGCACGGCCAACCGGCGGCGCCGGACGTGATCGTAATTTCCTAAGGAGCCGGAGTTGTCCATGGACGATCAGAGCCACGCGCAGACCATGCTCTACAAGGATGTCTGGTTGATGGGCGGCGCGCGCACGCCGTTCGCCGACTTCAATGGCACGCTGCGCGACGTTTCCGCGACCGACCTTGGCATCAAGGCGGCGCGCGAAGCGTTGCAGGCGACGAAGACGGCGCCGGACAGGATCGATGCGGTGGTGGCGGCCTCGGTGGCGCAAACCAGTTTCGACGCTTTTTTTCTAGCGCGCCACATCGGACTTTATGCGGGTGTGCCGATCGGCGTGCCGGCGCTGGTGGTGCAGCGGCTGTGCACGTCGGGGTTCGAGGCCATCCTGCAAGCGGCGGACCAGTTGACGCTCGGCAAGTCGGACGCGGTGCTGTGCGTGGGCACGGAATCGATGTCGCGCAATCCGATTGCCTCCTACAGCCATCGGGGCGGCTTCCGGATGGGGCAGGTCGAGTTCAAGGACTTCCTGTGGGAGGCAACGCTGGATACCGCGCCCAAGTCGCGCATGGGCGACACGGCTGAGGAGCTGGCCAAGCGCTACCAGATCACGCGCGAGGATACCGATGCGTTCGCCGCCGCCAGCTTCGAGCGGGCGATGCAGGCGCGCGAGGCCGGATACTTCAAGGGTGAGGTGGTGCCGGTCGTCGCCGAGCAGTTCGAACGGGAGGGGTACCAGACGCGCGAGATCAGGTTGCCGCGCGGGGTGAAGACGATAGACGCCGACGACCATCCGCGGCCGACTCCGCTGGAAGCGTTGAAGGCGCTCAAACCGGCGTTCAAAGGCGTGCAAACCGGCGGCAACAGCTCGGCCATAGTCGACGGCGCCGCAGCAGTCGTGGTGGCGAACGGCAAGGGCAACGGCGGCAAGCCGCTGGCCCGCATCGTGGCCGGGGCCACCGTGGGGGTGCCGCCGGAGATCATGGGGATTGGTCCGGCGCCGGCCATTCGCGCTGTGCTGGACAAAGCTGGGCTCAAGCTGGAGGACATCTCGCGTTTCGAGATCAACGAGGCGTTCGGCGCGCAGTACATCGCCGTCGAGCGCGAGCTGGGGCTGGATCGGGCCAAGGTCAACGTCAACGGCGGGGCCATCGCCATCGGCCACCCGCTGGGCGCGACCGGCGTGCGCTGCACGCTCACCGTGGCGCGCGAACTGCAGCGCTGCGGCGGCCGCTACGGCATCGCCACCGCCTGCGCCGGCGGGGGACAGGGCGTCGCCATTTTGGTTGAGAACTCCAATGTTGCATCGGCCTGAGACCAAGCTCTTGTCATCCCGGTGCTCGTCACCGGGATCCATCGTGCAGCTTGCTCCGGCGTTCGCGGATGGCTGGATCCGGGCACAAGGCCCGGGATGACAAGGTTGAAGCTCACATGCTGACCAACACCAGGACCATCCGCGTGCAGTGGGGCGACTGCGATCCCGCCGGTATCGTGTTCTATCCGCGCTACTTCGAGTGGTTCGACGCCTGCACCATCCTGCTGTTCGAGAAAGCGACCGGCATGACCAAGATCGAGATGCTCGCGAAATACCACGGCGCAGGACTCGCGCTGCTGGAAGCGCGCGCCGAGTTCAAGGTCGCCTCCCACTACGGCGAAGACATCCAGATCGAAACGCAGGTGAAGGAATTCCGCCGCTCGAGCTTCTTCGTTGAGCACAAGGTGACGAAGGGCGGCGTGCTGGCGCTGGAAGGTTATGAGATGCGGCTGTGGACCGTGCGCGATTCGGCCAATCCCAGGAAGATCAAGTCTGCGACCATGCCGCCGGAGATCCTGGCAGGATTTGACAAGACCTGATTGACTAGAAAGATGTGAGGCGCCGAGGCACAGGCGCCGATGGAGAGGAGTAACGCCATGTCCCAGTCCCACGCCCCATTCCGCGCCGACGAGGTCGGCAGCCTGTTGCGCACCGCGCCGCTGAAGGAAGCCCGCGCCAGGCGCGAAAAGGGCGAGATCACGCCGGCGCAGCTCAAAGCGGTCGAGGACGAGGAGATCCGGAAGATCATCGCGAAGCAGGAGGGGGTGGGCCTGCAACTCGCCACCGATGGCGAGTTCCGCCGCTCCTGGTGGCACTTCGATTTCTTCTGGTATCTGACCGGTTGCGAGCGGGTGAGCACCGCGCAGGGCATCCAGTTTCATGGCGTGCAGACCAAGGCCGAGAGCCTGAAGATCACGAGCAAGCTCGACTTCCCGGCCGATCATCCGATGATCGAGCACTTCAAGTTTCTCAAAGCCAACACCAAGGTCACGCCGAAGATGACGATCCCGTCGCCGTCGGTGATGCACTTCCGCGGCGGCCGGGCGGCCATAGCCAAGGACGTCTATCCGGAGATGGGCGCCTACTTCGAGGACCTGGGCAAGCTGTACGGCAAGGCCATCAAGGCGTTCTACGACGCCGGCTGCCGCTATCTGCAGCTCGACGACACGGTGTGGGCGTATCTCTGCTCGGAGAAGGAGCTGGCACAAGCACGCGAGCGCATGGATGGCGATCCCGCCAAGCTGGCCGGCATCTACGCCGGGGTCATCAACACGGCGCTCAAATCCAAGCCGGCCGACATGGTGATCACCACGCACGTGTGCCGCGGCAACTTCCGCTCCACCTGGATCTCCGAAGGCGGTTACGAGCCGGTGGCCGAGCTGCTGTTGGGCGGCGTGAACTACGACGGCTATTTCCTGGAGTACGACAGCGACCGCGCCGGCGGGCTGGAGCCGCTGCGCTTCCTGCCCAAGGGCAAGAAGCGCGTGGTGGTGGGTCTCGTCACGTCCAAGACCGGTGAATTGGAAAAGAAGGACGACATCAAGCGCCGTCTCGACGAAGCGGGCAAATATGCGCCCATCGATCAACTGTGCCTGTCGCCCCAGTGTGGTTTCGCCAGCACCGAGGAAGGCAACGTCCTCACCGAGGACCAGCAGTGGGCCAAGCTCAGGATGATCGTGGATATCTCGAAAGAGGTCTGGAAGAGCTAGCGGTGCTGTCATCTGGGAATTGCGCGAAGCGCATTATCCGGGACCCAGAAGCCGGGGCTTTTGGTCAGCGACAGCCGGAACCAGGGATGCTGTAAAGCGGGCCCCTTATCCGGGACCTGAAATCAATCCTTCTGGGCCGCGCGATCAACCACGTTCCTGTTGTGTCTTGGCGCGGTCACTGAACTGCGCTTAATACGGCGTGTTCAGCGCGCCGCCAGACCGCCGCGCAGGGATGGGACGCTGGCCGCCGAACGAGGGGAGAGCATCGACATGTCACACGGGCACGGCCATGGTTTGGTCGAGGGCGAGAACAAGAAGATCGCCATCATCATTTCAATCCTGGCGCTGTTTCTCGCCATCGCCGAGACGCTGGGCAAGAGCGCTCAAACCGACGGGATCAGCTACAACGTCGAGGCCTCGAACATGTGGGCCTTCTTCCAGGCCAAGACCATCCGCAAGACGACGATGGAGACGGCGGCCGAGCAGATGGAGGTGGATCTCAAGCTCGCCAAGGACGAGGCGACCAAGGAGCTTCTGAAGAAGCGCATCGACGGCTGGGTGTCGCGCGCGGCGCGCTACGAATCTGAACCTAAGCCGGACGGCAAAGGCGAAGGCCGCAAGGAGCTGATGGCGCGCGCGATTGCCGCCGAGAACAAGCGCGACCTGGCGCTGGCGAAGTACCACAACTTTGAATACGGCTCCGCAGCGTTCCAGATCGCCATCGTGCTGGCGTCGTCCTATCTCATCACGGGTGTCGCGTATCTGCTGTGGGGGGCCCTGGGTGTGGGCGGCATCGGCGCGTTCTTCGTGGTGATGGCGATCGCGGTGCCGAACTTTCATCTGTTCGGGCATTGAGGGCGACGGGCGCCCAGGAGCACGCGGCTTACGCGCTCAGTTCGAGCCTAGCGCTGCGAAGATGCGGGCACGGTTGGCGTTCATGAGCGCGATGTGTGCTTCGGGAAAGCTGTCGGGCATCTCGGCGAGGATCTTCTCGACGCCGGCAACCGCTTGCTCGCGTTTGGCCGCGGGCATCCTGGTGTTGGCGCGCAGGCGGGCCAAGTGGCGGCGCATGACAACAACGGGATCGCCGAAGGTTTGCGTGCGGCGGTCGCAGGCACTGACAATCATGCCGACGTAGCCGATCACCTGCGCGCATTGATCGTAGTTGTCGAAGCCGGCCTCGGCGCAGATGCGCTCCATGTGCGGGCGGGCCTCGGCGTCGCTCTGCGGGGCTGCACCGGGCTTGCTGAGGCTGAGCAAAGCGGGAACCACGGCGATCCAGCGCTCCAGCAGGGTCTGGTTGAGGTCCACCAGCGGTGAGGGTTGCTGCTGCTGGGCCTGGGCAGCCGGCGCCAGAGTTGAGCCGAGCAGCATGGCGGTCACGAGCGCGACAACAAGCCAGGACTGCACGGCCAGCGCGGCGCTTTGGGTTCTGACAGGCATGACAACCTCCGGCACTGTGCTGCTGACAATCCTTGGTCGCAGCGGCGGTGCGGGAGGTTCAATTGGAATGGGCGAGGTGCGATCCCGAAGCGTGCCGCCGGCGTCCGGCATCGCGCGCTAATTTTTATGTCTTCCGTGAAGTAAATTAACCAAACACCTGATGTTTCACATGAAATATCGGCAGCAAGGCGCGCCCTTCGACGGGCTCAGAGCGACGTTGAGCGTCGTCAGTTCTGGTCCTCGGGCAGGATCGGCAGCGGGAAGAACTCGATGCCTTCCTCGCTCAGCGCCCGCGCTTCGTCGCGGGTCGCCTCGCCGTAGATGCCGCGCGCCGGCGTCTCCTCGTAGTGGATCTTACGGGCTTCTTCGGAAAAGCGTTCGCCGACGTATTCCGACTTGGCCTCGACCTCGGCCCGCAGCTTGCGCATCGCAGCCGCGAGTTCCCCGTGCGCGGCAAGGCGGTGCACCTCCGGCTGCGCAGGAACGGGCGCGGGGCTTTTGCTGCCGCGCTTGCGCTTGGCGCCCTTGGCGATGCCGGGCGTCATCAGGGCCTTTTCGACCTTGTGCGTACCGCACCGCGGACAGGTCACCTGGCCGCGCTTGGCCTGGCGATCGAAAGCCGTGCTGCTGGCAAACCAGCCTTCGAATTCGTGCCGTTTCTCGCACTTGAGCCGGTAGCGGATCATGACGCTTCCTTTGTCCGTACGGCTGAGGCGCGCTGAACCTGGAACGGCCGGTCGTGCTGCAGCGAGGGGATGCGCTCGCGCGCTTCCGCAACGTCGCTCGATTTAACATCGGCCACGATGACCATCGGGTGAACGCCGTCGGCCTCGGCGAGGATTTCTCCCCAGGGCGATACAACCAGGCTGTGGCCATAGGTTTCGCGGCCGCTCTCGTGCCTGCCGGCCTGGGCCGCCGCCAACACGAAGCAGCCGTTCTCGATGGCCCGCGCCCTGAGCAGCGTGTGCCAGTGGGCCTCGCCGGTCTTGCGGGTGAAGGCCGAGGGAATCGCCAGGAAATCTGCGCCCGCCTGCGCCAGGGCCCGATACAGGTGTGGAAAGCGCAGGTCGTAGCACACCGTCAGCCCCAGCGTCCCCCAGGGCAAGTCCGCCAGAACGGCGCGGTCGCCGGCCTGATAATTCTTCGACTCGCGGTAGGTCTCGCCGCCCGGCAGCTCCACGTCGAACATATGAATCTTGTCGAAGCGCGCCTCGATCGCGCCGCCCGGGGTGAACAGGAACGAGCGGTTGGCGATCTTGCCGTTGCCGAGCAGCACTGCCATCGATCCGATGTGCAGCCAGATCCCGAGTTCCCGGGCCAGCGCCGCGAAATGCGCCACGGCGGGATTGCCCTCGTCGGGACGGATGGCGGCAAACAGGCGGGCCCGCTCCATCTCCATCAGGGTCGTGATTTCGGGCGTCTGGATGTACTGAGCGCCCATGCCGGCAGCCTGGCGGATCAAGCCGCTGGCGTCCGCCAGGTTTTTCTCCACGTCGCGGCCGGTACACAACTGTACCAGGCCGGCGCGGAATCCCTTTGCTTGCTCAGTCATGACGTTCCAGTCATCCCACGGGAAACTTGCCCCAATGTAGGGGCTTAGCCGCGCTGCGCATAGGCGGAAGGGCGTCACACCCCGGACGATTTCGCGGGGTGCCTAACGAGGCGGCCCACAGCGCAGTTTCAGGCGTGTGCGAGGGCCTCGCTGGTCACCAGGGCCAGGGCGAGGACGTCGACGCGGGCAGCCCCGGCGCGCTTGAGCGTGCGGGCGCAGGCATCGACCGTGGCGCCGGTGGTGACGACATCGTCGACCAGAAGAACGGTGCGGCCTTCCAGCCAGGCGCGCCGATGGCGGGGCACGCCGAAAGCTCCCGCGATGTTGCGCCGGCGCTGGTCGCGCGTCATGCCGACCTGGCTTCTGGTCCATCGGGTTCGCCGCAGAAGCATGGGGTTCATCGGCACCCCGGCCTGCCGGGACAACGCGGAGGCCAGCACCGCGGCCTGATTGAAGTGCCGCAGCAAGAGCCGCAATCGGCTCAGCGGCACGGGCACGATGACATCGGTTCCGGCGATCAGCTCGCGCCCGGCTTCGGCCATCCACCGCCCGAACAGCGTACGCGCGTCGTGCCGGTCGGCATACTTGAGCTGATGCACCAGCGTGCGCATCGCGCCGCCGAAGTGAGCCACGGCGCGGGCGCGGTCATAGGCCGGCGGATGGGCGATGGCTCCAGCGCTGACGGTGCGCTCGCCGGTGTCGAACGGGAGCGGTATGCCGAGCACGTCGCAGAGCGGAGGGCGGATGAAGTCGACATCCATCCAGCACGCCGGGCACAGCAGATGGTGCGCGCCGATGCGGCTCCGGCACACGAGGCAGCACGGCGGCACCATAAGGTCGGCGCATGCCGTCAGGGCGCGGCGGACGGTGCCTGGCGTCCTCCTCACCGGCTCTTGTGGGCCTATGAATTCACCTGATGCGGCCATCGCCTTACCCCGTCGGCGGACCGGATGATAGCGCGGCATGCGGACGAATGCGACGCCATCAGTGTAGAATCTCCCAGCCAATATTGCGATCCGGGTCGCGCAAACGCCCGCCGGAACGAACACGGTCGATTGAATACCGCCAACCTCCGCACTAGTTTCCTGCGGGTGACCTCCGATCGCGACATCTTCGACCGGCGCCTGCTCATCGCGCGGCGCAACCGCGCGGCGGATGGGGCCGCCGATCATGATTTCCTGCTGGCCCGCGTAGCCGACGACCTCATGGAGCGTCTGTCAGCGATCAAGCGCGTCTTTCCGGTCGCCCTCGATCTCGGGGCTCATCACGGCCTGCTCGGCCGGCGTTTGCGCCGCCTGCCCGGCGTCGAGATGGTCATCGACATGGAGCCCGCGGCCCGTCTGCTGGCGCAATGCGCGGGCCCGCGCGTGCAGGCGGACGAGGAGGCGTTGCCTTTCGCCGACGAGTCGTTCGACCTGGTCGTCTCGGGACTTGCACTGCATTTCGTCAACGATCTGCCGGGCACCCTGCTGCAGGTGCGCCGCCTCTTGAAGCCCGATGGCCTGCTGCTCGCCGCGATGCTCGGCGGAACTACGCTCACCGAGCTCAGAATCGCTCTGCTGGCCGCGGAGGAAGAGATCGAGGGTGGGGCCAGCCCGCGCGTGGCGCCGTTTGCCGATGTGCGGGATCTGGGTGCCCTCTTGCAGCGGGCGGGGTTCGCCCTGCCTGTGGCAGATGCCGAGACGGTCACGGTGACCTACGCGCATCCCCTGGCGCTCATGCGCGAACTGCGGGCCATGGGCGCCGCCAACGCGCTGCTGCATCGACGCAGGTCGCCGTTGCGCCGTACCACGTTGGCGCGTGCGCTCGAAATCTACGCGCAGCGTTTCGGCGTAGCCAATGGCCGTATACCGGCGACGTTCGAGATCATCACGCTGACGGCGTGGGCACCGCACGAAAGCCAGCAAAAGCCGTTGCAGCCTGGAAGCGCCAAGGTGCGCCTGGCGGAGGTTCTGGGGACCGAGGAACACCCGGCCGGGGAGCCTGCGCCGGGTGTCAATCGCAACGAGACTTAGCAATCGCTACGGACTTGGCCGTGTACTCAATTTATGTGGACCGCACAGAGGCTGGCCAAGACGGCTTGGGCCCCAAGTCTGTTGCCGGGTCCACATCGCAAACGCGGTGCTCACATAGAGACTTACCGGTGCTGACCCTGAGCTGCCCGAGCAATTGCAGCATTTGCTCACGCGGGAGGGGCGAAATCCTGCGCTAAGCCTGATCGTACCAAGCGGGTCAGCCGCCAACCGCGTCATTCGATGCGCTTTGACAGGCTATAAGCCTGCTTCAAGAGGCCTCCACTCATAATGGAGGTCCCAGATTTCACGCGACAAGGGTCACAAGGGACAGCCCGAAGGCAGCCACGACAATAAAAACGCGTGCACGGTGCCAAGCCGCCCAACGCGCCAAAGTCGTTGGCAGGTCCGTGGCAGACACCGCGCGCCGCAAGAGGGCTTCGTTCACCGACTTGAAATACAGGAAGTAAATGGCGACTAGACTGCAGGTTAGCACGGCCGTTGCGATCGCCGCGAGGCTACGCGGCGTGAGGCCTCCGGACTGCAGGGTGACCTGCACCATCGCCAGCACGGCGGCTAGCGGCGCCGCCATCGTCAGTGGTGCGAAGAAGCGGTACAGCATCGGTCCAAAGGTCGGGTGCAGCGCGTAAAACGTCTCAGCCGATAGCGAGCGCCAGTAGGGCACCAGCAGCCGGTCTTCGGCCAACAACGCGCCAGCGAGAAGGCCAAGGCTGGCGGCCGCGCTTAAAGGAATTAGTTGGCTTACCAGAGCGGTCATGAGCGCGCCCCGCGAAGACAAGCGCACTTACTTCGCGCTTGAATGTCGATCGCGGCAACGCACTCTGCGCTGAGATCTGGGACCGTGCTTTTTGGTTTCTTCATTCTTGATCCCCAGCCCTCAGGAGCACCTTGCCTACACCTGTGACGGGGACGGCTGCAAGGTCATCATCTTTATCGTCTCGTCCCCAAACCGAGCACGCTTTTTCCATATCCCATAGTTCACCTTTGGGGCCGACATAGCGACGCGCTTGGTACGATCAGGCTTAGCGCAGGATTTCGCCCCCTCCCGCAAACGACCCTGGCAACGACGAAGAACCTGTCGCCGAGGAATGACTGCTTCTGGCATTCTTGCCCCGTGTGGCCCGATGACCGCCCATGTCCGTTGCTGGGGCTTGAACTGCCACAGCGTGGCATGGCTTACGTTGGCACACATGCGAGACGGCATCTCGTATTTGGGTACACGCACCAAGTGCTGCGAACCATGAGGACCTGTGATGGACCTGGCAGAGTTTGCAGAATTGCACGTGCCGGCTCTTGAGGCCGACGAAGTCAGGTTCAACCTCCAAATCGCGGTCATTGCGTCGGCACTGAAGGAGAGTCCGGCAGGCTTTCGCTATTGGGCATTGGGCGCGCCCGGCCATTGCGCCATCCAATGGCCGGACCGCCCCATCGCTCTTGGTAACCTCGACCAAGCCGAGTGCCGGGAACTCGCAAGAGCCACGATGCAGATTGCATACCCTGGTGTCGTCGGCTCCGATCAAACATCGCACTGGTTCGTCGAGCACGCGACCGCGATGGGAACGCATTTCGAAGACCCCATCCCGCAGCGCATACATGCATTGACACGCGCCCCGCGCTACCCCGGCGTCGCCGGCTCCGCCCGCGCAGTGCGTGCCGCCGACGCACCATTGCTGTTCGAATGGCTTGTGGATTTTCAACAGCAGGCCGTCCCCCACGACCCGCCGCCACAGAAGGCTAACGTTGAGAAGGTTGCCGCCAGTGGGCGCTTTCTATTTTGGACACTCGACGAGCAGCCCGTTTCCGTCGCGGCCATTGCGCGGCGTCTACGGCATACCGGAGCTATCTCTTCCGTCTACACGCCGGCCGAGCACCGTGGGCGGGGGTACGCGGGCTCCGTGACGGCCGCAGCCGTCGATCAGCTTTTTGCAGAGGGCAAGACTGCCGCCTGCCTCTACACCGATCTGCGCAATCCTATATCCAACCGCTGCTACGCCAAGATCGGGTTCAGGCCGCACTGCGATTCTTGGCACTACCTGCGAACGGCCCGCACGGGTTCGTGTTAGACCTTATCGGCGGTTGGGCGTCCGCCAAGCACGCCACGGCGCTGAGAGTTACGGGCCGCCGACGGATTTCATAGAGTCCGAAATTTTTTGCGCGGTGTTGCCCCAGCTTCCGCTCAACCCGCCGCCGAGCGCCGTCATGCCGCCCAGGGCACCGACGGCCATCAGCGCTGCAATCAGCCCGTACTCGATGGCCGTAGCGCCGCGGTCGTCGCGCGCAAACCGGCTCGACAGCTGCTTCAAAGCATGCATTTCAGCCGCCTCCCATCGCATCGAGGCCCGCTCGCTTCTAGAGCAGGTCCCGCAGTACGGCCTTCAGCGGTTCGTCCGCCGGAGGCATCGCGTAGTCAACCAGTCGTTGGGCACGAACCCAGGCAAGCTCCTGTCCCTGCTGCGCCGTCACCTCGCCTTCCCACGTGCGGCACACGTAGAGAGGCATCAGCAAATGAAACGCCTCGTAGCTGTGGCTGGCGAATGAAAACGGTGCGAGGCACTTGCCTGCGATCCTGATCGAAAGCTCCTCCTCGAGCTCGCGGATCAGGGCCGCTTCGGGTGTCTCTCCCCGTTCCACTTTGCCGCCAGGGAACTCCCAGAGCCCCGCCAGCGGCCGCCCCGGAGGGCGTTTGGCCAACAACACACGCCCGTCGGCGTCGATCAGCGCGCAGGCCACGACAAGAAGAATGTCCAAGCCCATGCTTGCCTCGAAGCTACAAGAAGGGGAGTTAACATCTCGCCAGGAAGGGTCGTTAACCGATGGCAAATACCATCGTACAGCCGCGGCCACGAGCCGTCAGCCCCCGCCCGTCTGCCCATAAATGGCTGCAGGTCGCTCCACAGCCGATCGCTGGCGCATGGGTTGGCTCGAGCGGAGCCCGCCGAAAGCAAAAGGCCCCGCCGAAGCGGGGCCAGTCATGGGCAAAAGCGAGATCTGCCTGGTCGTTAGATCCTCGTGATGTCGACGTCCTTCGTCTCGGGCAGGA
Organism: uncultured Alphaproteobacteria bacterium; assembly: GCA_963814055.1. Classification (GTDB taxonomy): domain Bacteria; phylum Pseudomonadota; class Alphaproteobacteria; order Rhizobiales; family Hyphomicrobiaceae; genus AWTP1-13. Next base: position 291,239 of record CAWFBJ010000025.1, on the reverse strand, counting down.
ACAGCAGGCCGACCACGAAGCTCATGGACGCCACCACCACCACGTACCAAAGGCCCGAGTAGATATCGCCCGTCGCGGCCACGATGGCGAACACCGTCGCCGGCAGGAAGCCGCCGAACCAGCCGTTGCCGATGTGATACGGCAGCGACAGGCCGCTGTAGCGGATGCGCGTCGGGAACAGCTCCACCAGCCAGGCCGCGATCGGTCCGTAGACCATGGTGACGTAGATCACCAGGATGGTCAGCAGGGCTACCGTCATCGGGTAGTTGATCTGCGCCGGGTCAGCCTTGGGCGGATAGCCGTGCTTGACAATTGCGGCCGTCAGAACCTTGGCGAAGTCCGGCTGCTTCGACGAGATAGCCTCGTCGCCGACGCGTACCGTTGCCGGCGTGCCCTTGGGCGCCGGCTCGTTGGCGTAGTTCACCGACGCCGCGACAAGTGCCGCCTTGGCCGCGTCGCAGGTGGTCGTGAACTTCTCGGTACCCGTCATCTTGAACTGGAACGAGCACTCCGACTGGTCGGCGACGACCGTCACCGGCGATTGCGTCAGTGCCTTCTCCAGTGCGGGGTTGGCGTAATGCGTGATCCCCTTGAAGATGTTGATCGGCGATATCGGCGCATAGGTGATCGCCGCCAGCAGGAAGCCCAGCAGCATGATCGGCTTGCGGCCGATCTTGTCGGAGAGCCACCCGAAGAAGATGAAGAACGGCGTGCCGATCGCCAGCGCTACGGCAATCATGATTTGCGCGGTCGTGGCATCCACCTTCAGCGTCTGAGTCAGGTAGAACAGGGCGTAAAATTGTCCACCGTACCACACCACAGCCTCGCCGGCCGTGGCACCGAGCAGCGCCAGAATAGCGATCTTCAGGTTGGACCACTGCCCGAACGCCTCGCTCAGCGGACGCTTGGACGTACGGCCCTCCTCCTTCATGCGCAGGAAGACCGGCGATTCGTTGAGCTTCAACCGGATCCAGATCGAAACAATCAGAAGCAGCAGCGAAAGCAGGAATGGAATGCGCCAGCCCCAATCGGCGAAGGCCTCCTCGCCCATGATGGTGCGGATTGCGAGGATCAGCAGCAGCGCCATGAACAAGCCGAGCGTCGCCGTGGTCTGAATCCACGCCGTGTAGTAGCCGCGCTTTCCGGGAGGTGCGTGTTCGGCGACATAGATCGCCGCGCCGCCATATTCGCCGCCGAGCGCGAGGCCCTGCACGAGACGCAGTGCGATCAGCACGATCGGTGCCGCGATGCCCCACTGGGCATAGGAGGGCAGCACGCCGATGAAGAAGGTGCCGACGCCCATCAGCGTCATGGTGACGAGAAAGGTGTATTTGCGGCCGACGATGTCGCCGATCCGCCCGAATACCAGCGCGCCAAGCGGCCGGACCGCAAAGCCGGCCGCGAACGCGAGCAGGGTGAAGATGAAGGCTACGTTGGGAGGAACATTGGAGAAGAAATACTTGGCCAAAAAGACGCCCAGCGTCCCGTAGATGTAGAAATCATACCATTCGAAAACCGTTCCCAGCGAGGACGCGAATATGACTTTCCTCTCTTCTGCCGTCATTCTCCGCGAACTGCCGGAGTCATCCATTGTTATCGTGGCCATAGGTCGAGCCTCCCTCGTCCGATTTCCGCGACCGTCCAGCTGATGGCTCGCGATTGAATTGATCCATGGCACACGCCCAGAAGGGATGCGCTCTCAACCTTCGTCTTCGGCATTTCGTCTAGGCGATGCTTTTCAAGTATTTGAAATATTTGAAAAATAATGCTTCAATGCGACTGTTGTAGCGCTTCTCCAGCACCCATATTCTTTGATTTTTCATGGCTGCTGCGAGATAGCTATCGGCCTATTCGACTTAAGGCGCGCTCATAGGTTCAAGGTCGCAAAACATGCCGAACCGGAAGCCAAAAGGGACGGGTCCATCGCCGCGTAGCGGGCAGAAGGTCTCGTACGCTAACCTGGAGGCTCAGCGCGAAGCGCTCCTCAAGCGGCTCGAGAGCCTTTCCCCCAAGCTGCGGGCCAATCGCGGCTACGCCAGCGCGCGGTCGTTGCTGGGCGCGAGCTACATGCGAGCCAATCTGACGGCGCGTCTAGCCGTGCTGCAGACCGCGCAGTTCATGATCAGCGTGCTCGAAATGCTGCCGCCAATGTAGGCGCCGGCGATCCAGTCCGGTTGGCGTCAGCTGCGATAGTCGGCGTTGATCGAGATGTAGCCGTGGGTGAGATCGCAGGTCCACACCGTGGCCTTGCCGGAACCGAGGCCGATATCCACGCCGATCGCGATCTCGCGGCCCTCCATATACGCAGCAACCGTTTTTTCGTCGTAGGTCGAGGCCCGCTCCCCGTCCTTGGCAACCACCACGTCGCCATACGTGATCGACAGTCGGTCGCGGTCCGCCGCCTCTCCCGCCTTGCCCACCGCCATCACCACGCGTCCCCAGTTCGGATCACCGCCGGCCACCGCGGTCTTGACCAGCGGCGAGTTGGCGATGGAAAAGCCGATCCGCCGCGCCGCCGCATCGCTCTCGGCGCCCGTGACGTCGATCCGGATCAGCTTGGTGAGACCCTCCCCGTCCTTGACGACCCACAAGGCCAGCTCGTGCATCAGGTCGTGCAGAGCGGCGGCAAAATTCCGCCCGTCCGCGCTTGATGCATCCCTGATCGCCGCTGCGCCCCGCGCCTCCAGCGGCACCCGTAGCGAACAGCAGCACGGTGTCGCTGGTGGAGGTGTCGCTGTCGATCGTGATGCAGTTGAAGGTCTTGTCCGCGCCGGCGGCCAGCATCTCCTGCAGCGCCGCCTGATCGACTGCCGCATCGGTGAAAATATAGGCCAGCATGGTTGCCAGGTCCGGCGCGATCATGCCGGCGCCCTTGGCGAAACCGTTGATCACCACATCGGTGCCGCCGAGCCGCACTGTGCGCGTGGCGAGCTTGGGAAAAGTGTCCGTGGTCATGATGGCTCTGGCCGCCTCGTGCCAGACGTCCGGCGCGGCGGTCTTGGCCAGGCCGCCCAGGAGATGGGCGAACTTGGTGGCGTCCAGCGGCTCGCCGATGACGCCCGTGGACGAGACGTAGACCTCATCGGGCGCACAGCCCACAGCGGTCGCCGCGGCTTGCGCCGTCATGCGCGTCGCCTCGGCCCCCTTCCTGCCCGTGAACGCATTGGCGTTGCCGGAATTGACGACCAGCGCCCTGGCTTTGCCCTTCTTCTCCAGGTTCTGGCGGCACCACAGCACCGGCGCCGAGCAGGTCTTGGACGTCGTGAGCACGCCGGCCACGGTCGTGCCGGGGTCCAGCACGGCCATCATGAGATCGGTGCGTCCCGCGTAGCGGATGCCGGCCTGGCAGGCCGCGAGCCTCACGCCCGGCACCACAGGCACGTCGGGAAGGTGCGCTGGGGCAAACGGCGAGGGCCGCACCGTCGACTTGGCCATGAGAATCTCCTGCCTGGGCTCGGCTGACCGGTTGGACCTGCTCGATGTACTCGAAGGGCGCCTCGCTTCTCAAGCCCAGTCGGATTTTGCCGGACGTTCCTGCCGGATCGGCAATCTTGCCAAATTGTCATGCCAGTGACCTCGCGTGAGGTCGGCAGCGAGTGTGGCAGAAGGGCATCCTTCGTTGACAACAAAGGTACCGGTCCTTATTTCAGCATGGGCCCGGCGGGACCGGCGAGTTGCAGGCGTTTCTTCGCGGCTTTCATGCATTTCCTGCCATGAGATGACGCTTGTGAGTTCCATGCTGGCTCGTTTGACGGCATCACGGCTGGCAGCTCACCTCTCAGCACCATAGGAACCTGGTTACATGCTGTCTTTCGGCGCACTTGCAGCCAAGGTTTTCGGGTCGGCCAACGACCGCAAAATCAAGTCATACCGGCCGACCGCCGACGAGATCAACGCGCTTGAAGCCGAGCTGGAGAAGCTCTCCGACCCCGAGCTGCGGGCGCGCACGGAGATGTTCCGCAAGCAGCTCGCTGACGGCACCGAGCCTCGACGAGCTGCTGGTCCCGGCCTTCGCCACCGTGCGCGAGGCGGCCAAGCGCACGCTCGGGCAGCGCCATTTCGACGTGCAGTTGATCGGCGGCATGGTCCTGCACCAGGGCAAGATCGCCGAGATGAAGACCGGCGAAGGCAAGACGCTGGTCGCCACGCTCGCCGTCTACCTCAACGCGCTGCCGCAGCGCGGCGTCCATGTCGTGACGGTCAACGACTACCTGGCCAAGCGCGACGCCGAATGGATGGGCCGCATCTACAAGTTCCTCGGCCTGACCGTCGGCTGCATCGTGCACGAGCTCGACGACGACCAGCGGCGCGAGCAATACGCCTGCGACGTCACCTACGCCACCAACAACGAGCTGGGCTTCGACTACCTGCGCGACAACATGAAGATGAGCGCCGAGCGAGATGGTGCAGCGCGGGCATGCCTTCGCCATCGTCGACGAGGTGGACTCGATCCTGATCGACGAGGCGCGCACGCCGCTCATCATTTCCGGGCCGGTGGAGGATCGCGCCGAGCTCTACAACGCCATCGACGTGCTGATGCCGCTGATCAAGCACGGAGCACTTCGAGCTCGACGAGAAGCAGCGCCAGGTCTCCTTCACCGAGGCCGGCAACGAGTACCTCGAGCAGCTGCTGCGCGAGAAGGAGCTGCTCAAGGGCGCCGAACCTCTACGACATCGAGAACGTCACGGTCGTGCATCACGCCAACCAGGCGCTCAAGGCCCACAAGCTGTTCCTGCGCGACCGCGACTACATCGTCAAAGGCGGCGAGGTCATCATCATCGACGAGTTCACCGGCCGCATGATGCAGGGCCGGCGCTACTCCGACGGGCTGCACCAGGCGCTCGAGGCCAAGGAGCACGTCAAGATCCAGCCCGAGAACCAGACGCTGGCCTCCATCACCTTCCAGAACTATTTCCGGCTGTACGAGAAGCTGGCCGGCATGACCGGCACCGCCGCCACCGAGGCCAACGAGTTCCTCGACATCTACAAGCTCGACGTGCTCGAGGTGCCCACCAACATGCCGGTGGACCGCACCGACGAGCACGACGAGGTCTACCGCACGGTCGACGAGAAGGCGCGCGCCATCGTCGCGGAGATCGCCGACTGCCGCCGCCGCGGCCAGCCGGTCCTGGTCGGCACCACGTCGATCGAGAAATCCGAGCAGCTTTCGGCCTTGCTGAAGGACCGCAAGTACATCCGCGAGCTCGGCCAGTACTTCAAGAAGCACGCCGCCGCGCTCAAGGACGGCAAGGAGGACGAGCTCAAGCAGCACCTGACCGAGGTCGCCGCCTATCTCGACGAGCTCGGCCGCAAGAACAGCGGCGATCCGGTCCCGCACCTGGTGCTCAACGCGCGCTATCACGAGCAGGAAGCCAACATCATCGCCCAGGCCGGCGTTCCGGGCACCGTCACCATCGCCACCAACATGGCCGGCCGCGGCACCGACATTCAGCTCGGCGGCAACGACCGCTACCGCGCGCGCGACTGGATGAAGGAAGAGCTGGAGGCTGGCCGCCTGGCGGCCGTGCACGGCGAAGGCGACGACCAGGAACTTCTGCGCAAGTGGATCGACGACATCCTCTACGTCGGCGACGACTGGATCGAGACCCGCCTGAACCGGTGGATCGAGGGCAGGATTGCGGACTCGAGCAACGGTCAGGCAGCGGCGAGCGCAGCCAGTCCGGAGCCCGCGAAACGGCGAAGAAGCGCCGGGAGATCGAAGGCGACCGCCGCGGCATCGCCGAGAAGCGCAGCGAGATCGCCAAGGAGTTCGCGGACAGTGCCAGGCTGGCGGGGCGGCCCAACGGCCACGACGAGAAAACCTATCTCGACTGGTTCGACGCCGGACCTGCGCGATGAGGCCCGCGACTGGCTGAAGGATGCGGGCCGCGCCTGGAGCTTCGGCGCGATCAACGAAACCTTGTTCCGGTTCATGCGCGATCGGCTGCAGGCATGGATCGATCGCGAGACCGCGGCCGGCCGCCAGCCCGGTCCGCAGGAGATCGCCGCCCGGCGTGCCGCCATCGTCGCGGCCTTCAATCGCGTCAAGGCCAAGTGCGCCGAGATCCAGGCCGACGTGATCGCCAAGAAGAAGCAGGCGATCGATGCCGGCGGCCTCTACGTGCTCGGCACCGAGCGGCACGAGAGCCGGCGCATCGACAACCAGCTGCGCGGCCGTTCCGGCCGCCAGGGCGACCCCGGGCGCTCCAAGTTCTACCTGTCGCTGGAAGACGACCTGATGCGCATCTTCGGGTCCAACCGCATGGACGGCGTGCTGCAGAAGCTCGGCCTGCAGGAAGGCGAGGCGATCACCCACCCCTGGATCAACAAGGCGCTGGAGAAGGCGCAGCAGAAGGTCGAGGCGCGCAACTTCGATTCGCGCAAGTACGTGCTCAAGTACGACGACGTGATGAACGACCAGCGCAAGGTCATCTTCGAGCAGCGCATCGACATCATGGGCCACGACGACGTGAGCGAGACCGTCGCCGACATGCGCGCACAGGTCGTCAACGAGCTCGTGGCGCAGTGCATCCCGCCCAACGCCTATGCCGAGCAGTGGGACACGGCCACGCTCAAAGGCGAGATCGAGCGCATCTTCGACATCGACGTGCCGGTCGACAAATGGGCCGCCGAGGAGGGCATCGCCGATCAGGAGATCACCGAGCGGCTGCTCGCGGCCATCGACGACAAGGCCAAGCAGAAGGAGGCCGAGTTCGGCCCCGAGGCGATGCGGCAGATCGAGAAGATGGTGCTGCTGCAGACCCTCGACCATCTCTGGCGCGAGCATCTGGTCGTGCTGGAGCATCTGCGCAGCGTGATCGGGTTCCGCAGCTACGGTCAGCGCGACCCGCTCAACGAGTACAAGTCGGAAAGCTTCCAGCTGTTCGAGACCATGCTGGTCAACATGCGCGAGGCCGTCACCGGCCAGCTCATGCACATCCAGCGGATGCCCGACGAGCGCGAGGATCTGTTCGAGCCGGTGGAGTTGCCGCCGATGCAGGCGCACCACGTCGACCCCTTCACCGGGCAGGACGAGCTGGCCATGGCGGACGCGGCGCTGGCTGCGGGCACGCGGCCCGACGCGCGTGCGCCGGAGCGCCGTGCGCCCCTGCAGACACGAGACGGGCTGCGACGAGCCTGAACCCGAAGGATCCCGCGACCTGGGGCAAGGTTGCGCGCAACGCCCCTTGCCCCTGCGGCTCGGGCAAGAAGTACAAGCATTGCCACGGCAAGCACGACTGATTGCCGGTGCATCCCGGCGGGCGCCTTGTTTACCTTCGGGTGACGGAGCTGCTTTCGGTGTGGGCCGATCGTCACAATACCTGCAATCGCTGCAAATTGGACTGGCGCTGCCGGGTGTTTGCGAACTCGACATCACACTGGCCCTGGTCTTTAATATCGGCGTGGCGGTCGGGCGTGTGGCGCCGCTAGCATGCCGTACCCTATCGTGTGCAATGTAGCGGTGCTCCAGCCTTGAGAATTCTCGGGATCGTAGCCAAGACTCACGACAGCGGCGTTGCCTTCCTCAACGACGGCGTGCCCGAGGCTGATTCTCGAGGAAGAGCGCTTCAATCGCGTCAAGAAGACCAAGAAATTTCCCAAACTCGGGCTCGCCGCCGGCTTGGCCGACTTGGGCCTTGCTTGGGACGACATCGACGTCCTGACGACGCCGTGGGACGTGCGGCTGCTGCGCAAGTCGTTTGCTTCGATCCTTCTGCGCCGCTTTCCGCTGAGCCTCAGCCTGGCGGTGCCCAGCTCGCACGCCTCGCAGCAGAACCAGATCGTGCTGCTCAACCAGCTATCTGCGCGCGCGATGTGCGCAAGTTCTTCGGCGACGTGAAGCTTCCGCCGATCGTCAACGTCCCCCATCACAACGCGCATGCCGCCATGTTCTTCGTCTCCCCGTTCGAGGAGGCGCTGGTGCTGGTCATGGACGGCTACGGCGACGACTGCTCGAGCAGCGCCTACGTGGGCCGAGGCAACCGGCTGGAGCGCATCTGGTCGACCGGCATCATGAACTCGGCCGGGCTCGTCTACACGTTCGTGACCGAGTATCTGGGCTTTGCCGGCTTCGGCGACGAAGGCAAGGTGATGGCGCTCGCGGCATTCGGCGAGGACACCTTCGTCGAGCGCTTCCGCGACGTCATCCGCCCGACGCCGGACGGCGGCTATGCCGTCAACATGGCCTATTTCAGCTACGACGCGTTCGGGCAGTTGCGCCCCTTCAAGCGCAAGTTCATCGCCGCTTTCGGGCCGCCGCGCCTGCCCGGCGAGCCGCTCACCGACCGGCATCGCGACGTGGCCTTTGCGCTGCAGACCGTGACGGAGGAGATCATCCTGCATATGGTGCGCGCGCTGCTGAAGAAGCACGCCGACGCGCAACCTCTGCATGACCGGCGGCGTGGCTCTCAATTGCGTCGCCAACGCCAAGATCCTCGAGCACACGGACGTGCGAGCGCCTGTGGGTGCCGCCGTGCGCCTCCGACACCGGCGCGCCGCTCGGCAGCGCGCTGTGGCACTACCACCAGACGCTCGGTCACCCGCGCGGCTTCGAGTTGACGCACGCGCTCTACGGCAAGGCCTACGGCGATCAGGAGATCATCAAGGCGCTGGAGGATGCCGGCCTGGGCTACCGGCGCTTGCCCCAGGACCAGTTGCTGCCGCGTGTGGCGAAGGACCTGGCCGACGGCAAGATCGTCGGCTGGTTCCAGGGTCGTTTCGAGATGGGGCCGCGCGCGCTCGGCAACCGCTCCATCCTGGCCGACCCGCGCCGGCCCGACATGCGCGATGTCCTCAACGCCAAGGTCAAGAAGCGCGAGTCGTTCCGCCCGTTTGCGCCCGCGGTGCTGGTCGAGCGTGCGCACGAGTTCTTCGAGATCGACCAGCCCGACCCGTTCATGACGCTGGCGCCGCGGGTGCGTGCCGAGGCGCGGCACCGCATCCCTGCTGCCGTGCACGTCGACGGCACCGGCCGCATCCAGACGGTCGAGCGTTCGTCCAATCCGCGCTACTACGGCCTGATCGAGGCATTCGGCCGCCTCACGGGCGTTCCCGTCCTGCTCAACACCAGCTTCAACCGCACCGAGCCCATCGTCGCTTCGCCGGCGGACGCGGTGGACTGCTATCTGCGCACGGGCATGGATGTGCTGGTGCATGGGCGATTTCTATACCACCGACCGCGGTCCGGCATCGGCGGCCACGTTCTCGGAGCGTGCCCAGCCGGCCCCGGCACGTGATGCTCACGCCGAGGTTGCGCTCTCGGCCCGCGTCACGCCCGGTTAGGCCGCCGCGCGCTCCGCGGCGCCGCATCCGTTGACACGAACCGCCGCCGGATACAGAAAAGCTTCACCCGACGGCACCATTGAAAGCGGCTGCGCATGGTTGAACTCACACTTCCCCGCAATTCCCGGGTCAAGACCGGGAAAACCTGGAACAAGCCGCAGGCACGCCAGGGGTGGAGGGAGTTCCGCATCTATCGCTGGAACCCCGACGACGGGCAGAACCCGCGCATGGACACCTATTGGGTCGAGGAAGCCACCTGCGGACCCATGGTGCTGGATGCGCTGATCAAGATCAAAAACGAGATCGACCCCACCCTCACCTTCCGCCGGTCGTGCCGCGAAGGCATTTGCGGGTCGTGCTCGATGAACATCGACGGCACCAACGACCTCGCCTGCCTCAAAGGTATCGACGAGGTGAAGGGCGATGTCGCCGTCTATCCCCTGCCGCATCTGCGCGTCGTCAAGGATCTGGTGCCCGACCTGACCAATTTCTACGCCCAGCTGCAGTCGATCGAGCCGTGGCTCAAGACCACGACAGCCACGCCGCCGCACGAGCGCAAGCAGGGCGTGGAGGACCGCGGCAAGCTCGACGGTCTCTACGAGTGCATCCTGTGCGCCTGCTGCTCCACCTCTTGCCCCAGCTACTGGTGGAACGAGGAGCGCTATCTGGGGCCTGCGGTCCTGCTGCAGGCCTATCGCTGGCTCAGCGACAGCCGCGACGAGGCCGCCGGCGAGCGTCTCGACAATCTGGAAGACCCCTTCCGGCTCTATCGCTGCCACACCATCATGAACTGCGCCAAGGCCTGCCCGAAGGGCCTCAATCCGGCCAAGGCCATCGCCGAGATCAAGAAATTGATGGTCGAGCGCAGGGCTTAGTCAAAGCCTTGGTCGGCAGCCTGATTCTTTCGAGAGGTGCGTCCATGCTCGATCACGTCGGCATTCCGGTCTCGGACTTTATGCGCTCGAAGGGCTTCTACCTGAAGGTTCTGGCTCCGCTCGGCTTTGGCCTCGTGCTGGAGGTGGCGTCCGAGGAAACCGGCGGCGACAGCCACGCGGGCTTCGGCGCCAAGGGCAAGCCGCAATTCTGGATCGGTTCGGGCAAGCCTATCAAAGGTCAGGTGCACTTCGCCTTCGTCGCCAGGACCCGGGCTGCCGTGAGGGCTTTCCACAAGGCGGCGCTCGAGGCCGGCGGCAAGGACCATGGGGCGCCGGGTTTGCGGCCGCACTATCACGAGAATTACTATGGGGCGTTTGTTCTCGACCCGGACGGCCACAATATCGAGGCGGTCTGCCATCTTGCCGAGTAGGGCAGGCGCCAAAATTAAAGGCCGGAGACGCCTATCGCGATCTCCGGCCTCAAACAAACAATCAGCGAGCTTTATCGAAAGGTGTGGTCCGCTGCTCTGCCCTGATGCCCAATCGGGGCCGGCGCCAGACCACGCCTCGGCGATTTAGCGACGACGCTTCGCAGCGCGCTTCGCCGGACGCTTCTTGGAAACAAGCTTCTTCGTCTTCTTCTTCGCGACGACTTTCTTCTTCATTGCCTTAGCCATGATACTTCCCTCTTCTCTCTCGTTTGTCCGAATCATTTCGAACAAACGCATAATGAGCAAAGGCTCGTACTTTGTTGACAGCAAACGGATATTCGGCCGTCGAAAACGCGGGTTTTGAGAGCGATGTGTGGCGATAAATCCACAAAATTCAATGTTTTGCACAACTCAATGCAGAGAATGAATCGATTGAACGACTTTTGCTAACGGTAAGCCTGAATGTTTTCGGATCGAACGGGCGTCTAATTCAGCCGATGTTATGGCCCGTCTTATCTTCTTCGATCGCAGGATCTCTATGGGCAAAATGTGCCGCTGCGATGCGCAAAAATATTCGGCCGGAAGCCGCAAGTGCGGCAATCCGGCCGAGCATTCCAGAAACGACGTTTGACGTTCAGGCGGCCTTGCGGCGAGCCTTGGTCTTCCGAGCAACCGGACGACGAACAGCGCGCTTCACCGACTTGCGGCGGGCGGCGCCCGAACGCTTGGTGGCCGTGCGCTTGATCTTCGCCTTGCGGGCCGGCTTCGCTTTCTTCTTCGCAATCTTTGCCATTGTATTTCTCTCTTTCTCTTTCCCAGTTGTTCAGTTCTGCCCATAGATACGAATCGGTACTACTTGAGAGATGTGAAAATGTGGGACAAGTCTTAACTCGGTGTTAACGGCTTAGTCTTGGCCTCACCTTCGCTCCGCACGGATGATCACAAAAAGCTACAGGATGTTGCGCACGGGCTTTTGCGATGCTTGAGCATCCGCGCGCAGTGCAATCGTTGCGACGTTGCAACCCTGCACGCACAGCACCGCGAGTTGCGCGAACGCTGGTTTGCTCTAAATTCTGTGAAGCAACCCACTCCGGCAGGCGCACAGCCATACAGACATGATGGCCAACCTCGACATTTCGCGGGCCCCTCGCGAAGCAAAGATCAAGTTGCACGGGGCGGAAGCCTTCAAGGGCATGCGCAAAGCCGGGCAGCTTGCCGCGCAGGCGCTCGACATGCTCGTCGAGCACGTCAGGCCCGGGGTCACGACGGAGTTTCTCGACGAACGCGTGCTCGATTTCGCCATCAAGCATGGTGCGATCCCCGCGCCGCTCAACTACCGCGGGTTTCCCAAGGCAATTTGCACGTCAGTGAATCACGTGGTTTGCCACGGCATTCCCAACAACAAGGCTCTCAAGGAAGGCGATATCGTCAACATCGATGTCACGCTGATCCTCGACGGCTGGCATGGCGATACCAGTCGCATGTACGCGGTCGGCCACGTCTCGCGTCGTGCCGAGCGCCTGATCGAGGTGACCTACGAGGCCCTGATGCGCGGCGTGGCGGCGGCGAAGCCCGGCCACACCACGGGCCATATCGGCGCCGCCATCCAGAAATTTGCGGAAGGCGAGCGCTGCAGTGTCGTGCGCGATTTTTGCGGGCATGGTCTGGGCCGGGTCTTCCACGACCGGCCCAATATCCTGCACTACGGCGAGCCCGGGGATGGGGTGGTGCTCGAGCCCGGAATGCTTTTCACCATCGAGCCCATGATCAATCTGGGCAAACCGCACGTGAAGATCCTCGCCGATGGCTGGACGGCCGTGACGCGGGATCGGGAGCTGTCCGCCCAGTTCGAGCACACGGTAGGTGTGACAGATACGGGCTGCGAGGTGTTCACGGGTTCGCCGGGCGGTCTCAATCATCCCCCGTACAAGGTTTCATGAGCCAGGTATCTTGAGATAGGGAGCCGCGGTTCCATGGCGGGAGGGCTGAAGGACCGCAGCGCTGGCGCCGTGCTGCCCCAGCAGGGATCGCTGCTGCCTGCACCCGACCTGCGCGCCGGTCATCGCCAGCGGCTGAAGGAGCGCTTCACGAGCGGCGGGCCTGAGGCGCTGCCGGACTACGAACTGCTCGAGCTGGTGCTGTTCGGCGCCATCCCCCGCCGCGACACGAAGGACTTGGCCAAGCGCCTGCTGGAGCGGTTCGGGTCTTTTGCCGAAGTGATCAATGCCCCGCCTGAACGGCTCAAGGAGATCAAGGGTGTCGGGGATGCTGCCGTCACGCAGCTGAAGCTGGTCCGAGCGGCGGCCCTGCGCTTGATGCGCGACAGCATCATGCAGCGCCCCGTGCTGGGCTCGTGGGCCTCGGTGCTGGAGTATTGCCGTGCCGCCATGGGATTCGAGGCGCGCGAGCAGTTCCGCATTCTTTTTCTCGATAAGAAAAATCGGCTGATTGCGGACGAGGTGCAGCAGCAGGGTACGGTGGATCACACGCCCGTCTACATCCGCGAGGTCGTCAAGCGGGCCTTGGAGCTGTCAGCCAGCGCCATCATCCTGGTGCACAACCACCCCTCCGGCGACCCCACCCCTTCCCGGGCCGACATCGACATGACGCGGCAGATCGTCGATGCCGCCAAGCCCCTGGGCATCGGCGTCCACGACCACATCATCGTCGGCCGCCAGGGCCACGCCAGCCTCAAGGGCTTGCGCCTGATGTAGCCGCCGCGACCCAGGTCAGGCCGTATTCACTGCGGCCTCATCATGCGCGGCCGTCATGGATTGACCCGCGCATTGCCTCGGCCTAATAGGCTTCCCATATTCAGTTCGGGGTTCGTTCCCGATTCCCAGCCGCTGGGGCTTTCCGCGCATGACCACGAAGCACGCCAAACTCATCATCTTGGGCTCCGGGCCTGCAGGCTACACGGCCGCCATCTATGCAGCACGTGCAATGCTCAAACCGGTCGTCATCCAGGGCAACCAGCCCGGCGGACAAATGACCATCACCACCGATGTGGAGAACTATCCGGGGTTCGCCGAGGTCGTGCAGGGCCCCTGGCTGATGGAGCAGATGCGCGCGCAGGCGGAGCACGTAGGCACCGAGTTCATCATGGACCATATCGTCAAGGTGGAGCTGCGCCGGCGCCCGTTCCGTCTGCACGGCGACTCTGGCGACATCTACACGTGCGACGCCCTGGTCATCGCCACGGGGGCGCAGGCGCGCTGGCTCGGCCTGCCGTCCGAGGAGCAGTTCAAGGGATACGGCGTTTCGGCCTGCGCGACCTGCGACGGCTTCTTCTTCAAGGGCAAGCGCGTGGTGGTGGTCGGCGGCGGCAATACCGCGGTCGAGGAAGCGCTGTTTCTGACCAACTTCGCCGAGAAGGTGATTGTCGTGCACCGGCGCGACAGTTTTCGCGCCGAGAGGATCATGCAGGACCGCCTGTTCAAGAACCCCAAGGTCGAGGTGGTGTGGAACTCGGTGCTGGACGAGGTGGTGGGCACGGACGATCCCAGGAAGGTTACCGGGGTCAAGCTGCGCAATGTCACGACAGGCGATATATCGACGCTGGACGCCGACGGCGTGTTCGTCGCCATCGGGCATTTCCCGGCTACGGAGCTCTTCAAGGATCAGCTCGAGATGAAGCCGTCGGGCTATCTGATCACCGAACCGGATTCGACCAGAACCTCCATTCCGGGCGTGTTTGCGGCCGGCGACGTCAAGGATGAGGTGTTCCGCCAGGCCGTGACCGCGGCGGGCATGGGGTGCATGGGGGCACTTGAGGCAGAGCGGTACCTTGCCAAGCTGGAAAATATCGCAAGGGCCGCCGAATAAGCGTATACGATGCACTGTTTGCCGTCCGTCACAAGAAAAGCCCATGGATTGGGATAAGCTCCGCATCTTTCATGCCGCCGCCGAGGCCGGCAGCTTCACCCACGCGGGTGAGCTGCTGCGCATGAGCCAATCGGCCGTGAGCCGGCAGGTGTCTGCGCTCGAGAAAGAGCTCAAGATCTCGCTGTTCCATCGGCACGCCCGCGGGCTGGTCCTGACGGAGCAGGGCGAAATGCTGTTCGGCACCGCCAGCGAGATCATGGGCAAGCTGTCGACGGCGGAAACGCTGCTCACCGACACCACCACCAAGCCGTCGGGCGATTTGAGGGTGACCGCGCCGACCGGGCTGGGCACGGTGTGGATCACGCAACGGCTGCGCGAGTTCTTCGAGCTCTATCCCGATATTCGCGTCGAGCTTGTGCTGAACGACGAGCAGATCGCCATCGCCATGCGCGCAGCCGACGTGGCGATCTGGACCAGCGAACCTCAGCAGGGCGACCTGATCCGGCGGCCGCTCTTCACGATGAAAACGCACGCCTATGCTTCGGCGCAATATATCCGGCGCAACGGTGCCCCGCGAACCATCGCCGATCTCGACGATCATCCCATCGTTTCCTACAGCGGCACGCCTGCGATGCACCTGAGCGCGATCCGCTGGCTGGAAAGCGCCGGTCTGAACGGCAAGCCTCCGCGCAAGCCGGCGTTCGCGGCCAACAGCGTTCTGGCGATGAAGTACGCGATCCGGGCCGGCATCGGGGTCGGGCTCATCCCAGACTATCTGACGGGAGAGGAAAGCGAGCTGGTGCCGGTGCTCGAGGATACGCAATTGCCGACAGTGCCGGTCTATTTCGTCTATCCCGAGGAACTCAAGAGCGCCAAAAAGATCCAGGTGTTCCGGGATTTCATGATCGCCAAAGCGCGCCAGTGGAAGTTCTGAGCGGAGCGTGGTGCCTGTAGCCATGCACAAGCGCATGGCTCGCGTGCGGGTAAGCTACTACCCAAGATTGTCGGCCCTTGCTCATATATTGGTCAGCTGTGACGGACAGCTATTGAAGGCAGCTACCCTCCCTTCTACGCCTTCAACCGCTCTCCTCGAGGGCGGTCGGACGAACTGAAATGGCCGGGCCTCTGTGCCCGGCTTTTTTTTGCCAATCTGTGGATTTGCGGGAGAACGGCCGGCGCGCTATCACAGGCACGCAACGGCAAGATGAAGGACTGCGCGCATGCCTCAATCGGCGCCAAAAACGCTCTACGACAAGATCTTCGATGACCATGTCGTGGCCAGGCAGGCCGACGGCACCTGCATTCTCTATATCGACCGGCATCTCGTGCACGAGGTGACGAGCCCGCAGGCCTTCGAGGGTCTGCGCATGGCCGGCCGCAAGGTGCGCGCACCGGAGAAGACGCTGGCCGTCGTCGACCACAACATTGCGACCAGTCCGGACCGCCACCTGGGCATCAAGGACGAGGAAAGCCGTCTTCAGGTCGAGACCCTGGCCAGGAACGCCAAGGATTTCGGCTGTCGAATATTACGACGAGCGCGACGTTCGGCAGGGCATCGTGCACGTGATCGGACCGGAGCAGGGTTTCACCCTGCCCGGCACCACCATCGTGTGCGGCGACAGCCACACCTCAACCCACGGCGCCTTCGGGGCGCTGGCGCATGGGATCGGAACCAGCGAGGTGGAGCACGTGCTCGCCACGCAGACCCTGACCCAGAAGAAAGCCAAGAACATGCGCGTAACCGTCGACGGCACGCTGCCGGACGGCGTGACGGGCAAGGACATCATCCTGGCCATCATCGGCGAGATCGGCACCGCCGGCGGCACCGGCTACGTCATCGAATATGCCGGCGAGGCCATCCGTGCGCTCTCCATGGAGGGCCGCATGACCGTCTGCAACATGTCGATCGAGGCCGGCGCCCGGGCCGGCATGGTCGCGCCCGACGAGAAGACGTTCGCCTATCTCAAGGGCCGTCCCAAGTCGCCCAAAGGTGCCGCCTGGGACATGGCGATGAAATACTGGGAGACGCTGCGGTCGGACGAGGGTGCGCATTTCGATCACGAGGTCAGGCTCGACGCCGCGACCCTGCCGCCCATCGTTACCTGGGGCACTTCTCCTGAGGACGTCGTTTCGGTCGAGGGCGCGGTGCCCGATCCCGAGAAGGTGGCCGACGAAGGCAAGCGCGCCTCGATGGAGCGCGCGCTCGCCTACATGGGCCTCACGCCCGGCACCAGGATCACCGACATCAAGCTCGACCGCGTGTTCATCGGCTCGTGCACCAACGGCCGGATCGAGGACCTGCGCGAGGTAGCCAAGGTCGCCCAGGGCAAGAAGGTGAACGCCGGCGTCTACGCCATGATCGTGCCGGGCTCGGGCCTGGTGAAGGAGCAGGCGGAATCGGAAGGTCTCGACAAGATCTTCAAGGAGGCCGGTTTCGACTGGCGCGAGGCCGGCTGCTCCATGTGCCTGGGCATGAACCCCGACCAGCTCAAGCCGCGCGAGCGCTGCGCCTCGACCAGCAACCGCAACTTCGAGGGCCGCCAGGGCCGCTTCGGCCGCACCCACCTCGTCTCCCCGGCTATGGCCGCTGCCGCGGCCATAGCCGGGCATTTCGTGGACGTGCGGAAGCTCGTGTAAGGAGGCGTGCAAACGCGCGCGCTTCCAACGGCGCCGCGCGCGCCTAATAGCCGACCGTAAAGCGCTGCCGCGAGTGGGCAGGCTTCTCCAACTCGTCGGCCAGCGCAATGGCGTAGTCTTCGAACGATATCGAGCTGTTGCCCTTGTCGTCGGCCAGCAGGTTGTCGGCGCCGAGCCTGAATTTGCCGGTGCGCTCTCCGGGCACGAACATCGCCGATGGCGATAGGAAGGTCCAGTCCAGCTCGTTTTCCTGGCGCAGCAGCTCGAGGAAATCGGCACCCTTGAGCGCTTCCGTCTTGTGGGCGGCGGGAAACTGCGGCGTATCGACCAGGCGCACGCCCGGAGCCACCTGCAGGCTACCCGCGCCACCGACCACCAGGTACCGCTTCGCGCCTGAGTTTTTCACGGCCTGGATCAGCTTACTCGGATCGCTGGCGGTGAAGTGCACCGAGCTGATGACTACATCATGCCCGGAAAGACTCTGTCCGAGCCCGTCAGCATCAAATACGTCGCCCTGCTTGGCGGCAACGTTCGTCAGAGCCGGCACCTTGCCGGGATTGCGCACGATGGCCGTGATCTGATGGCCGCGGCGTACCAGTTCGGTCAGGATGCGCGATCCGGCGTTTCCGGTGGCACCGACAAGCGCGATCTTCATGGTTGTTCTCCTCATGGGTATATAATAGTTACTAGCTGGCACTCAGGTATGCTGATGTAAAGAAGGCACCTTGCAGTAATCTGGTCACCCCCAGGAAACTGCGGGAGCAGGCGAGGAGAGAGATGAGACAAGGCAATGTCTATGCAGCGCAGTGCCCGACCCGGCTCGTCCTCGATCGGATTGCCGACAAATGGACGGTGCTGGTCTTGGGCCTGCTGTCTGGCGGACCTGTGCGCTTCAACAATCTGCGCCGCGAGATCGAAGGCATTTCGCAAAAAATGCTGTCTCAGACGCTGAAGAGCCTGGAGCGCGACGGCCTGGTCGAGCGGCGGGCATTTCCGACCGTGCCAGTGACAGTGGAATATTCACTCACCCCGCTCGGACGCACGCTGACCAAGACGTTTGTCGCCCTGCAATCCTGGGCGGAGAGCAATTTCGAGAGCGTGCTCAAGGCCCAGCAGCGCTACGATCGACAGACTAGGAGCAATGATGGGGCCTCCGGCTCATTGCGGAATTGAGCCGCGACGGCACTCGCTCGGTCGGGCGACCTGCGTATGATGGCAAGGCTGCGGTTTACGGGCCTAGCGCGACGGCTCGGGAGACGGCGGGGCTGCCGCCGTGTCCCGAAAGTAGACCTCGACCTCGCCCTGCAGCTTGAGCGTCACGGGCCTGCCGTTGCGGGCCATGGTGTTGCCGACGGACAGGCGCACCCATTTCTCGCTGATGCAGTATTCCTCGACGTTGGTTCGCTCCACGCCCTTGAAGCGAATGCCGACACCCCGCTCGAGCAAAGCCTCATCGTAGTATGGGCTCTTGGGATCGGAGGAGAGGCGGTCGGGAGGTGTGTCGCTCATAATCGGAGTGCAATCCGGCAAGTTGGTGCTGCGGCTACTCGCACCGCAATAGCGTCCCGCATCCCGGGCGGCAATGCACTTTCGCATTTGTGCCCGAGGCGAAGGCCCGCACACGAACGTTGGTTGGTATAGGCTGGGCACTCAACCGGGAGCCGCCGCCGATGCCAAGCCTGTCCGTTGCTGCCGCCAACGCCATCCTCGCAGACAACTTCGCGCCGTGGGTGCTGGCGCTGGGCATCCAGGCCGAGGCCGCGAGCGCCGACAGCGCCACGCTCCGCATCCCGTTTTCCGAGCAGCTTTGCCGTGTCGGCGGCATCATGTGCGGTCAGGCCCTGCTGACAGGTGCCGATACGGCCATGGTGATCGCGCTCGCGGCCGTCAGCGGCGGCTTCAAGCCCTGCACCACCGTCGACCTCACCATCAACTATATGCGGCCCATCACCAAGGCGGATGCGGTGCTGGAGGCCAAGGTGATGCGACTCGGCAAGACGCTGGCGTTTTGTACCTGCGAGGTTCGTGTGACGGGCTCGACCAAGCCGGCGGCCTTTTCCACCGGCACCTACGCAATTCTCGGCTGAGGCCCGCTTTGACCAGCCTTCGCGCTGGTGCCGGAAAGCAACGGTGCGCCTGTATCCTTGCCGGTTAGTGTTCCGTTAGGGCTTTACCCGAATCGCAAATCAGAAGCAGGTCGATGCGGTTCCGGCACAGTTCAAGCTGATCAGTCTACCGTGCTCCGGCGACGGAGCAGCATACAGCGGCCTACGCGTGCACGCGTTCAGCGCTCGGACTTTTGCTTCATGAAAAGATTGCTCGCGTGCGCGGTCGCCTCGCTCCTCATTGTGACTGGCGAGGCCGCGGCCGAGGCTCCCGCGGCGCCGAAACCCTGGACCGGTTTCTATATCGCGTTGGGGGCCGGCGCCGGGGCCGTCGTGCAGACACAAACGCTGCGCGATGAATTCGGGCCGCTGTTTACTCAAAGCGTCGGCGGCCAGGGCCTGCTGGGCACGGTCGCGGCAGGCTACGATTTTCGTGTCATGCAACGTGGCGTCGCCGGCGTTTTCTTCGACTATGACATTTCAAACGTGTCGAACGACAAATCCTCACTGTTCATGCTCAACCTTCCTTACGAGCACCAACACACGTGGTCGATCGGCGGCCGATTGGGTTATCTCGCCAATCCAACGACGCTTTGGTACGTCCTGGGCGGGTACTCGCGGGCCAGCTTTGATTTCGACTTCATTGGCCGCACCGATTTCGGCGGCTATTTCGTGGGTGGGGGTGTCGAGACCCAGCTCACTGGTGGCTGGTCTGTTCGCGGCGAATATCGCTTCACCCGGTTTGATACCGAGACGCTGGACGTTGGCTGCCTATGCAGCGAGAGGCTGGAAGCGGAAACGTCGATGCACACCGGCAAGGTGTTGCTGGTCTACAAGTTTGGTAAGGGCAGCGAAGCGCCGCCCTAGCTGGCCCGCGAGCAGAGCTGTGCTACTACCTTGGTTTGCCGCACATCCGCTTGATCCAGGGAAGTGGCCCATGACCAAGTCGCTCGTTCAGCAGCAGTTCGGCGCCCATGCCGGCGCCTATGCCACATCGGCCGTTCATGCCAAGGGCGCGAGCCTTGGCCGCCTCGTCGAGCTGGTGAAACCCGAGCCGCACTGGCAGGCGCTCGATGTCGCCACCGGGAGCCGGACATACGGCAGCGGCCTTCGCCCCGCATGTCGCGCGTGTAATCGCCAGCGACGTCACCGACGAGATGCTGGCAGAGGCGCGCAAGCTCGCGGCGGCCAAGGGGTTCGCCAACATGGAGACGGCGAGTGCCGACGCCGAGGCGCTGCCGTTCGAGGATGGCCGCTTCGATCTCGTCACATGCCGCATCGCGCCGCATCATTTCCCGGACATCCCGATGTTCGTGGGCGAGGTCTGGCGCGTCCTGAAGCCGGGCGGCACGTTCGCGCTGGTCGACAACATCGCGCCCGATACGGAATCGACGCCGGGTTATTCCAGCGCGGAGCTGCGCGACGCGGCGGTCACCTACAATGCATTCGAGACCATTCGCGATCCAAGCCACAGCCGCTGCTTGGGAATGGCCGAATGGAGCGAGATCATCACCGACACCGGCTTTGATCTCGCCCACAAGGAGCGTCTGGGCAAGGACATGGAGTTCCAGCCGTGGGCCGAGCGCCTCGGTGCCGATACCGCAACGATCGAGCGGCTGCGGGCCATGCTGTCGGACGGCGCGCCGGCCTTGCAGGCATTCCTGCGGCCGCGCCTGGTGGAGGGAAGCCTCTGGTTCACGCTCGATGAGGCCATTCTGATCGCCCGCAAGCCGCAATGAGCCTCATGCTTCTTGAATTATTAATCAGCCTCCGCTAAGTACCCGCCATGACCGCGCGTCCTCACACTGTGATCGCCCTGCGAATTATGGCCCCGGCTGCCTAAGGGCGCCGGGCTTTGCGCCATTCATTCTGCGATCACGTGTTAGGAACTTTCCCATGACATCTCCTGCGGCTGCTGCTGCGCCTTGTGCGCCTGTCGAAACCGTTCGCGCCTTCTTCTTCGTAACCGCACCCGCCGATCCCGGCTTGCTGCCGCGCCTGATCGAGCCGGTGGCCAAGCTGGGCGCCGTACCCTCGCGCGTCCATGCCTCGCGTGAATCCGGCGACGGCAGTGAGTTGACCGTCGATCTGCGGCTCGCCGGCGTCGCGCCGCGCACCGCCGACCTGGTCGAGCGCGCCCTCAGGGCCGTGGTCGGCGTGCGCCAGGTCATGGCCGTCGTCGAACGCGAAACCTGACGGCCAACCCTGGTCTTGACCAGCCGGAAGCCTTATTTCTTCGCGCAAGCGAGGGATGAGGCCCGCAGGATGGCTGGCGGAACGCATTGGGCTGGCGCGCAGGCGCCGAGCCTGGCCGACATCGAGCGGCTGGCGGCGGCCGCCTGGCAGCGGCTGCCGCGTGAATTTCGCGACATGTGCGGTGACGTGGTGATCCGCGTCGAGGATTTCGCCACCGACGACGTGCTTCGGGCCATGAAGATCGAGAGCCCCTTCGACCTCATGGGCCTCTTCCATGGCGTCAGCCTGAACAACAAGAGCGTGATGGATCCTGGAGGCCTCCCCAACATGGTATTCCTCTACCGCCGACCCATGCTGGATTATTGGGCCGAGCATCACGAAACGCTCGGCGATCTTGTCACGCACGTGCTGGTGCACGAGATCGGCCACCATTTCGGGCTTTCCGATGCCGATATGGAGCATCTCGAAGCCTCGGCCGGAGGCTGAGGGACCGGTGCGGATGCGGAAGCCACACTTATCCAACGCCTGCTCCTTGTTCCGGAACTTGCCGTTGCAAACCGGCCGGAGACGGGCAAAGCTAGGACAAACTTGGGAAATCTCGGCCACGGGAGTTCTTTGCTTGAGCGGACGTCGCCAGCGCGCGGACAGGGCTAAACTCGGCGTCTGGCGTGGCGCTCGTCCTGGCATGCCTGCGTCGGGCATGGTGGCGGCGCTCGCGCGGACCGACGCCGGAAGAGTACGCGGCCAAGGTCGGTGCGCGACGCCAAGATCGTGCCGCGCCGGCGAGCTCGCGATCGACGGCCGCAAGGTCGATTTGCGGCAAGCGGCCGACCGTGCTGGACAACAAGCTCGACGACTATGGCGCCGCCTATCCGGGCTTCCTGATCCTCAATCCCAAGCTGCTGGCCCGGGTTTCCATGCCCGTCAAGCTGTGGATTCACGCGCACGAATGTGGACACCAGTTCCGCGGCCCGGACGAAGAGACGGCCGACTGCTTTGCCGTGCAGCGCGGCCGCCGGCAAGGCTGGCTGACGGCCGAAGGCCTGGAGGAAGTGTGCAAGTTCATCTCCCCTGCCAAGGGCGACAGCATGCACTTCTCCGGCTCGAACCGCTGCGAAGCCATGCGCAAGTGCTACGCCGACCCCACCGTCAAATAAGCCCGGCTCTGCAAGCAACCAGTTGCGGACATTCGCAGTGCAGTCGCCTTGACGGGCACAGGCTGACTGGCGTTAAACAAGGGCTTGGTTCCCGGATAAGGTAGGGCGGTTCTGCCTGCCGGCTTACGGGCTTGACGCGAACGCGATGGAAATCGAATGGACAAGTTCACCACATTGACGGGCGTAGCGGCCCCCCTGCCGATGATCAACGTCGACACTGATGCGATCATCCCCAAGCAGTTCCTGAAGACCATTCTGCGCACGGGGCTCGGCAAGCATTTGCTCTACGAGCTGCGCTACGACGAGCAGGGCAATGAGAAGCCCGACTTCGTGCTCAACAAGCCGGCCTACCGCAAGGCGCAGATCCTGGTGGCGGGCGAGAACTTCGGCTGCGGCTCCTCGCGCGAGCACGCGCCCTGGGCTCTGCTGGACTATGGCATCCGCTGCGTGATCGCGCCGTCGTTCGCCGACATCTTCTTCAACAACTGCTTCCAGAACGGCATCCTGCCTATCAAGCTGCCGCAGGCGGATGTCGACAAGCTGATGGACGACGCCAACCGCGGCGCCAACGCGATCATCTCCATCGATCTGGAGAAGCAGGAGATCACGCGGACCCGACGGGGGCATGATCAAGTTCGACATCGACCCGTTCCGCAAGCGCTGCCTGCTGGAAGGCCTCGACGGCATCGGCCTGACGCTGGAGAGCGAGAAGGCCATCGGCGAGTTTGAAGCCAAGGCCACCGCCGCGCGCCCTTGGGCTTGATGCAGCGCAACGATGATTCCTGCATCAAGCCCGCCGTGCCGGCAGCGGGCCGCCGCTGACGACGTAGACACCGGCTGAAATTAGGGCGATCGCCATGCCGCCGAGGACCGGGATGGCCATCAGGGCGGTCATCGCTGGGGTTAGTGCGACGAACGCTGCGCCACGCGAGGCTCCCAGAATTGCGACCATGCGCCCGTAAAGCAGCAGCGCGACGACGGCCGTCAGCAGCCCCTGCACGATTGCCTGTATGGCGACATCGAGGAGCGGGGCTTCAAGGACGCCGGCCCCGGCGAAGTACACATAAGCCGGCAGATACAGCGCCAGCGAGACGACACCGGCAATGGCGGCAGCATGCAAGCCGTCGAGCCGAGCATTGCGCATGGCAACCGTGTAGCTGGCCCACGCCAGTCCAGCAGCAAGAAACAGCACGTGGCCGATCGTTTGCGCGGTGCCGACGCTGCCACCCGCGCCCCACACGATGCCGCCCGCGCCTGCCACGATCAGCGCTAGGCCGATCCACTTGCGCAGCGTGAACGCCTCTTTCAGGATCGCAGCGGCGAGGATCGCCACTATCAGAGGCATCACGCCAGGAAACAGTGCGCCCGCATGGGCGGCGGGAGCGAACAGCAAGCCGACGTTCACCAGCAGCACCATCGGTGCACCGCAGCCGATCACGATCGCTGCTAGTCCGGTCAGCCCGAGGCGCCCGACCGCGAGACCCTTGCACAACACATAGGGCAGCAGCAGCGTACCAGCCACGGCGAACCGGATGGCAACGACATCCCATGGCGTGAGACTCGTGCGCACGCCATGACGCGACACGACGATGAATGCGGCCCAGATGCCAACAGCGGCTAGGCCGTACAACGCTCCGCGCGCGTAGTGCGACGCCGTCGGGTCTTGCAGGTGCTTGGCCATGTGCTCGGCGGCGTGGCGGTCCCGTGATCGAACCACACGTGAACCATGCCGCGCCCGTCCGCGACCCGTTTCGTGCTATCCGACGAAATGAGATGAGCGCGCGCTTGCGGGTGAGGCCCAATGGTAGCCGCCGAGGCTGCCGTCGCCGCGAAGTACGCGATGGCAGGGCACCTCGAACGAGATCGGGTGGCGCCCCACGGCCGAGAATCCTCCGAGGTCATGAACCTCTTCGCCATACCCGGCGACTAACAGCTGTCGAGCAAGCAAGGAGAGGCTGTCATGATCCGCACGATGCTTTCGGGTCTAGCCGTTACGGCGACGTTGTCGATGGCCCTGAGCGGCCATGCCCTGAGCGGCGATGTGGACGGCCGCGACTTCCTCATATGGCAACGAGGCGGCTCGCCCAGCAAAGCGAAAAGCCTTGCTGGGAAGCGGCAGGGATCGCAGGCAAAACCTTGTATTCCGGGTGGTCTTCCTCCGGACGGGTGCCCGCCCTGGCACGCAAATAAGAAAAAGGGACCCAAGGGCAGCTGAGGCTTGCCTTTCAGGCCCGCCCCGCCGCTACGCGCCCCGTCTCCCAGCCGATCAGCGCGCGCTTGCGGGTGAGGCCCCAGTGGTAGCCGCCGAGGCTGCCGTCACCGCGCAGCACGCGATGGCACGGCACGACAAAGGAGATCGGGTTGCGGCCGACGGCCGAGCCGACTGCACGCGATGCTGTGGGCTGGCCGAGGTGGCGGGCGATGTCGTTGTAGCTCACCGCGCGGCCCATGGGGATCTTGAGCAGCGTTTCCCAGACGCGTACCTCGAAGTCCGTGCCGATCATGACCAGACGGATGGGCTGCTCCTTGCTCCCGGGGGACTGAAGATCTGACGGGCGAATTTCGCCGTCTTCTCGGGGGCCGCGACGAAGCTGGCTTTCGGCCAGCGCTGCGTCATATCGGCGAGCGCCTCCTGCCGTGTATGCCCCTTGTCCTCGTCAACGAACGCCAGTCCCGCCAGTCCGCGATCGGTGGCGATGATCAAGGTGTCGCCGAACGGCGAAGCATGGAAGCCGTAGGCCATCTCCAGGCCGTCGCCGCGGCGCTTGTAGTCGCCCGGCGTCATGGCCTCGTGCGAGACGAACAGATCGTGCAGGCGGCTGCCGCCAGACAGGCCGACCTCGTAGGCCGTGTCGAGCACGCTGGCAGAGCCGTCCAGCAGGTTGCGTGCGTGGTCGACGGTGATTGCCTGCACGAACTCCTTGGGGCTTAGGCCGCACCAGCGCTTGAACAGCTTCTGGCAATGCGCGGGGCTGAGACCAAGATGGGCGGCGAGCTGATCGAGCGATGGCTGCTCGGTCCAGGTCTTGGACAGAAAGGCGATGGCGCGGCGAATGAGCTCGTAGTCGCGTGAGCGATTGGGGCCGAGCGGGCTAGCAGTTTCGGTAGCGATGGCTGTGTGTAGCATGGTCGATCCTCGCGGTTACGAACGGCGGTGACCTTGAATTAGGGTGTTCTGGAGCGTGATTCGACCCGTTTCCTGTGCACTTTTCAGATTCTAACGCCACCCCGTGCCGCCAACAAAGCCTTCCTCAAGGCAGATGCCAGGTCGCGGCGCTCATCGTCCGTCAGGAAGTGTGCAAAAGCGAGCTCCTTGCCCTGGGAAGCCACGCTGAGCGCCGTGCGCCCATCCGGCCATTCCCGAAAGTTTACCTGCGCCCAATAGGGGTTGCAGTCGAACTGCTCCTGCCGGCCCGAGGGATGCACGCGGGTCCAGCTGAATTGCGCAGGTGTGACATCCAGGGTTTCGTACAACCGCCCGGAGCGATAGTTCAGCTTGAAGGCGATATAGACGAGCAGGACGTCCACGCCGAAGAAGCCCAGCACCGGCCAGGCGCCGGCAACGAGGAACGCCACGCCCGTCACGAAGCCCATGGCGCCCAGGGCGATCATGAGGATCAGGAAACCGCTCGGGCCGAGCGACCGGTAGGGGGTGAGCACGGCGTGGAATGTACCGGGCTCCGCTTGCGTTTGCTGCGTGTTTCCGTTCATGTCTCGCGATCCTACCAACGCTGCTGGCGCGTGCGAAGCCCTGATGCCCAAAGCCGTTCGACCTGGACCGACGCCGCGCAAGGCAAAGCGCGCTAAAGGCAGGCGCCCGCGGGTTTCGCCCGAGCGTGTGGAGGAAATCTTCCGGCGCTTTGCGACCGCCAATCCCGAGCCCAAGGGCGAGCTGGAATACGTGAACCCCTATACGCTGCTGGTCGCCGTGGTGCTGTCGGCGCAGGCGACCGACGCCGGCGTCAACAAGGCGACGCGGGGGTTGTTCAAGGCGGCCGATACGCCCAGGAAAATGGTGGCGCTCGGCCTGGACGAGGTGCAGGAGCGCATCAAGACCATCGGGCTCTATCGCAACAAGGCCAAGAACGTGATCGCGCTGTCGGAGAAGCTGCTGGCCGAGCACGGCGGCAAGGTGCCGACGGAGCGGGAAGCGCTGGAAGCGTTGCCGGGCGTAGGCCGCAAGACCGCCAACGTGGTGCTCAACATCGCGTTCGGCGAGCCGACGATGGCCGTGGACACGCACGTCTTTCGCATCGCGCACCGCCTCGACCTCGCCTATGGCAAGACGCCTGAGGAAGTGGAATTGGGCCTGCTGAAGGTCATTCCGGAGAAGTACCTGCAGCATGCCCATCACTGGCTCATCCTGCACGGTCGCTATATCTGCCAGGCCCGCAAGCCGCGCTGCGACGCCTGTGTCGTTTGCGATCTGTGCAATTCGGCAGACAAGTGGTTTGATTGCGGCCCGCCCAAGGTCGCAGCAGCAGAGAAAGTGCATCCATGACGGTCAGCAACGGCAGACAGTTCCTGAGCATTCCCGGCCCGACCAACGTGCCCGACGAGGTGCTGCAGGCCATGCATCGTCCGGCCATGGACATCTATGCCGGCGAGATGATCGGCATCACCGACAGCTGTATGGCGGACTTGCAGAAGATCTTCCGTACCAAAGGCCGCATCTACATCTACGCCGCCAACGGCCACGGCGGCTGGGAGGCGGCTTTCACCAACGTGCTCTCCCGCGGCGACCAAGTGCTGGTGCTGGAGAGCGGCCGTTTCGCGCGCGGCTGGGGCGAGATGGCGCAGATGATGGGCGTCCAGGTGGAGCTGCTGGAGGCCGGCTGGCGCCGCGCCGTCGATCCGGCGGCCGTCGAGGAACGGCTGAAACGCGACAAGAGCCATACCATCAAGGCCATCTTCGTGGTGCAGATCGACACGGCGTCGGGCGTCGTCAACGACATCCCGGCCATCCGCAAGGCGATGGATGCCGCCAAGCATCCGGCACTGCTGATGGTGGACGGCGTGGCTTCGCTCGGGTGCATGCCGTTCGACATGGACGCCTGGGGCATCGACGTGGCGATGTCGGGTTCCCAGAAGGGCCTGATGACGCCGCCGGGCCTGGCCTTCGTCGCCGCCAATGCGCGCGCGCGGGAGGTGCACACCACGGCGAACCTGCGCACGCTGTATTGGGACTGGACCTTCCGCGAGGGTGAGATCCACTATCAGAAGTATTGCGGCACGCCGCCCGAGCACCTGCTGTTCGGCCTGCGCAAGGCGATCGACATGTTGATGGCCGAGGGGCTCGAGAATGCGTTCCGCCGCCACAAGCTGCTGGCCGAGGCGACGCGGCTGGCCGTGGCGAAGTGGTCGGAGGGGCAGGTGCTGGCCTTCAGTATCCCCAACCCGGCGGAGCGGGCGAACTCGATCACCTGCATCCTCATGCAGGACCGCAATCCGCAGCCGCTGCTCGATTACTGCCGCGACAAGTGCAACGTCGTGCTGGGCGTCGGGCTGGGCGAACTCACCGGCAAGGCCTTCCGCATCGCCCACATGGGCCACTGCAACGCTCCCATGGTCCTTGGCACCCTGGGGGCCGTCGAGATGGGGCTGAAGGCGCTCGGCATCCCGCACGGCTCCGGCGGCGTGCAGGCGGCGGTGGAATTCCTTGGGGGCGAAGTGGCGGCTTGATAAACCGCGAGGGAACTAGGAAAAAATTGCCCCAGCCCGGGAAAATTGCCGTTTGGCGGAGCACAACGATCTTGGACCGGCAGTTGTCAGATTGAAGCGTGACCGACGGGAACTCCTGCCCGCGTTCGTTGTTGTCAGGGCGCCGGGACATCCATGGAGAGGACGAATGCTACGATACGTTGCACTTGCTTCTGGTCTTATGATTGGCGGATTGGCCTTCAATGCGCAGCTTGCGTCCGCCGCGCCGATGTCGACACCCAACCAATCCCTGCAGACTGAGGGAATCACCCAGCAGGTGCAGTACCGCTCTTGCCGTTATCGCAATCGCGTATGCCGGGAGCGCCATGGCGGCGGCGGGGACTACCGCCGGTGTATGCGCCGGGCCGGTTGCTAAGGCGTTACCTAACAGCTTCTGGACTGAAGCGAAGGCGGCAGCTCAGGAATGAGTTGCCGCCTTTTGCACGCGTACACCGAGTTTCTGACTCTCAGCCCAGGTGGCTGATGAACTTGGCCTGCATGTAGACCTGCAGACCCTCGATGCCGCCTTCGTGGCCGTAGCCTGAATCCTTGACGCCACCGAAGGGCGTCTCGGGCAGCGCGATGCCGAAGTGGTTGATGGTCACCATGCCGCTGTCGAGCGCGTCGGCCACCTTGGTCGCCGTGTTGGCGTTCTTGGTGAAAGCGTAGCTGGCGAGGCCGAACGGCAGCTTGTTGGCGCGCGACAGCACGTCGTCGGTTTCCTTGAAGCGCAGCATCACGGCGACGGGGCCGAAGGGCTCCTCGTTCATGATGCGGGCATTCTCGGGCACATCGGTCAGCACCGTGGGCTGGAAGAAGTTGCCCTGGTTGCCGATGCGCTTTCCGCCGGCGGCCACCTTGGCGCCCTTGTCCTGGGCGTCGGCAATGAAGCCCTCGATGGCATTGATGCGGCGCGGATTGGCGAGCGGGCCCATCTTGCTATCCGCCTCGAGTCCGTCGCCGACCTTGGTGTTGTTGGCGATGTCGATGAACTGGCCGACGAACTTGTCATAGACCTTGTCGTGCACGAAGAACCGCGTCGGCGACACGCACACCTGGCCGGCGTTGCGATACTTGAAGGCGCCCATCAGCTTGGCGGCGCCGTCGACGTCGGCGTCATCGAACACCAGCACCGGCGCGTGGCCGCCGAGCTCCATCGTGGCGCGCTTCATGTGCGAAGCGGCGAGCGCATTCAAGTGCTTGCCGACCGGCACCGAGCCCGTGAAGGAGACCTTGCGGATGATCGGGTTCGGAATGAGATATTCCGAGATCTCGGCAGGAACGCCGTAGACCAGGTTGATGACGCCTGGCGGCACGCCCGCGTCGTGGAAACACTTGACGAGGCCGATCGGCGAGCCCGGCGTCTCTTCCGGACACTTGATGATGATCGAGCAGCCCGCCGCCAGCGACGCGGCGATCTTGCGTACGGCCTGCGTGACCGGGAAATTCCAGGGCGCGAAGCCGGCCACCGGGCCGATCGGTTCCATGATCACCATGTTGCGGACGCCGTCGGCGCGCGCAGGGATGATGCGGCCATAGGCGCGCTGCCCCTCGCCCGCGAACCAGTCGATGATGTCGGCGGCGCTGATCAGCTCCATTTTGGCTTCCGCCAGGATCTTGCCCTGCTCTTGGGTGAGCACCTTGGCGATCTCGTCGGCGCGCGTGCGCACGAGATCGGCGGCCTTGCGCAGGATCTTGCCGCGCTCGAAGGCCGACACCCTGCGCCACGTCTTGAAACCCTTGTCGACGGCTGCCAGAGCCTTGTCGAGATCGCCCTTGGACGCCAGCCCGAGCTCGCCGATGGTCTTGCTGTTGGAGGGGTTGATGACGTCCTGGGATTTGCCGGACGGCCTGACCCAGTTGCCGTCGATGTAGTGCTCGAGGGATGTGTACGACATGCGGTTTTCCTTACAGGGCTACACAAAGAAAGGGGTTGCCGGAATAACGACAGATGGGGCCGTTTGCGCAAGCAGATTTAACGCAACCCAGGCTTCCGGGCGGGCTTTTCGCAACGGTTTACACACTGGGCTTGTCCTCGCACGTCGAGGGCTCGCCCTTGCGCCAGGCGCGCGCCGCCCAGCCGCCGAGCGGTCCAGGCGCGGCTTCACCCTCGGGCTGAGCCTCGATGAGGCCGGCGATGTAGAACTCGTAGCAATTCGCACTGGCCATGATGGCTGTCCAGCAGCCGCCGTTGAGGCCGTAGCCCGGATCGTAGAACGTGCAGAAGACGTTGCCGCGGAAATACCAGTGGCCCAGGCCATTGCGCGCGCGCTCGCGATAGTCGAGCCGGCCGTCGGCGCCATAGGTCTCGGTCCAGCGCAGACCGTCAATATAGTGGCCATCGAGCGTCTTGCCGATGAAGGCCGCCCGCATGGCCTCTTCGGTCATCCATGTGTTGGTCGGGGTGGCGAGGCCGGGCACAGCGGCGAGGCCGCCGAGAGCCAGCGTGCAGAGCGCTACCCACCGCCCCCAGGTCCTCACACCAAAAACTCCTGCAAAGCACAGGCTGACGCACCAATGGGCACGTCGTAACGAAGTATTGTGGCTGCCAAGGGACAATTGGCGCCAGCGTCCCCTTAACCGATGGACATGCCATCCGGCTGCGAGTAAAAGCGCGCGCACTGTGCATCGTTTCACGTGAAACGTTCGGAAGTTAACACCATGAGCTACAACGTCGCCATCGTCGGTGCCACGGGCAATGTGGGCCGCGAAATGCTGTCGATCCTGAGTGAACGCCAATTCCCTGTCGGGGAAGTGCACGCGATCGCCTCGCGCCGGTCTGTCGGCATTGAAGCGTCTTTCGGCGAGAAAACGCTCAAGTGCCAGGACCTCGAGAAGTTCGATTTCTCCAAGGTCGACTTCTGCCTGATGTCGGCCGGCGGCAGCGTTTCGAAGGAGTGGTCGCCGAAGATCGCAGCCAAGGGCTGCGTCGTCATCGATAACTCATCGGCGTGGCGCTATGACATGGACGTGCCGTTGATCGTGCCCGAGGTCAATGCCGCTGCAGTGGCTGGCTTTACCAAGAAAAACATCATCGCCAACCCGAACTGCTCGACGGCGCAGCTGGTGGTGGCGTTGAAGCCCCTGCACGACCACGCCACCATCAAGCGCGTGGTGGTTGCCACCTATCAGTCCGTCTCCGGCGCCGGCAAGGACGCCATGGACGAGCTGTGGGCCCAGACCAAGGGCAAGTATGTGCCGGGCCGGGAGGTCGAGCCAAAGCATTTCTCCAAGGAGATCGCCTTCAACTGCATTCCGCAGATCGACGTCTTCATGGAGGATGGCTACACCAAGGAAGAGTGGAAGATGGTGGCCGAGACCAAGAAGATCCTCGATCCCAGGATCAAGGTGACGGCGACGTGCGTGCGCGTGCCGGTGTTCGTGGGCCACTCGGAGGCGGTGAACATCGAGTTCGAGAAGCCGATTTCAGCCGATGAGGCGCGCGCAATTCTGCGCGAGGCGCCGGGCTGTCTGGTGATCGATAAGCGCGAGCCGGGCGGCTACATCACGCCGATCGAAGCGACCGGAGAGGACGCCACCTACATCAGCCGCATCCGCGAGGACGGCACGGTGGAGAACGGGCTTTCGATGTGGGTGGTCTCGGACAACCTGCGCAAAGGCGCGGCCCTGAATACGGTGCAGATCGCCGAGCTGCTGGTCAATCGCAAGCTGTTGAAGCGAGCGGCTTAGCGTCGCCTCGCGAGTGGAGCCGTCATAGCCTGGGAACCGGTCAGACCGGTCGCCCGGTCAGCGGATGTGGCTGGGATTTGCGATACAGGTCAAGATACCGCCGACCTTCTGCACTTATCGGCGTGCCTTCGTACCCCGAAAACCAGAGTTCATTTTCGATCCAGAACCGGCAGAGGAACGCTTCGAACAACTCGGCACCGAACACGAGAGCGCCCGGGTCGGGCTCCTTGTCGTCCAGCGTTTCACCGCTCGGGTCGTAGAAATCCGGACTGGATACGATGGCATGATCAGCACTGCCCGCTAGCACGTACAAATACCAGAACACGCAGCCCTGCGAATCCGCCAGGAAGCGAACCAGTGTGCCCTCCCCAACGGGGGACGCGACAGGGCCCTCGGCAACGTTGAGCAGGCAATGAGTGTTTGACCGGATCCTGCGCTGCAGCTCTGGTTCCTGCATGAATTTCAGGAATGAACACGGCAGCGATACTCCGGCTGCGCCGCATGCCTCGACAAGCTTGGCCACTTGCCTTGCATGCTCGACCGCCCCTTCTGTACCGACGTGATACTCGTGTGCAGGGGCCTCGGCGAGCCAGCCGAAATTGCCATCGAGCGGCACCGGCAGATCGGGCAGGTTGGCAAATGCGTAGCACCCATAGGTGCCGACGTCCGGGCGCTGCTCTTGCAGGCCAACATTCTCCAGCGATGTGCCCCACCAGGCGGGCGGAAAGGGAGACTGTTCGCGCTTCATCGAAACACCCCGATCCAATCCGACGCTTTCCTCCATCGAAATTGGGAACATGGGCGTCAGGATGACGAGCGTCGCAGAAACTTGATCACCGGCCTCGGCGCACC
Organism: uncultured Alphaproteobacteria bacterium; assembly: GCA_963814055.1. Lineage (GTDB taxonomy): Bacteria > Pseudomonadota > Alphaproteobacteria > Rhizobiales > Hyphomicrobiaceae > AWTP1-13. The sequence continues at coordinate 258,488 of CAWFBJ010000025.1, read as the reverse complement.
TACGCCAGCCACTCCGGCACCCTGTCTAGTCCGATCAATTCGTCGTAACTCTGGCGGGGCCGAACGACGGCGTAGTCGCTACCCTTCACCAGCACTTCGGGCACCAGCAGGCGCGTGTTGTAGGTTGACGACATCGCTGCGCCGTAGGCGCCTGCCGTCATGAAGGCGATGAGATCGCCGGAGGCGAACGGCGGCAGCTTTCGGTTGAGGGCAAGGTAGTCGCCGGTTTCGCACACCGGACCCACCACGTCCTGCACGATCGGCGCCGTGCTTGCGGCGGCTTCGTTCACGGGCCAGATTTCATGCTCGGCCTCGTACAGCGTGGGGCGGATCAGATCGTTCATGGCGGCATCGACGATCGTGAAGGTCTTGTCGCTGCCGGGCTTGGCATAGATGACACGCGATACGAGCACGCCGGCGTTGGCGACGATCATGCGCCCCGGCTCGAGCGCGATCTTCAAGCCCAGATCACCCACCGTTTCGCGCACGACGTCGGCGTAGGCTTGTGGCGAGGGCGGGATGTCGTTGCCCGAGTGGTACGGCACGCCGAGGCCGCCGCCCATGTCGAGGTGCTCGATGGCGTGTCCGGCGCGGCGCAACTCACCGACCAGCTCGCGCATCAGCGTGAAGGCGTCGCGGAACGGCTTGAGGTCGGTGATCTGGCTGCCGATGTGCATGTGGACGCCGGCAATCTTGATGCCGGGGAGCTTGGCGGCCTTCGCATAGAGGCGCGGTGCGTCGCCGAAGGCAATGCCGAATTTGTTTTCTGCCTTGCCGGTGGAGATTTTGGCATGCGTCTTGGCATCGACGTCCGGGTTGATGCGCAGGGCTATGTGGGCTGTCCGGCCTAGGCCCGTGGCGACTTCGCTCAGCGCGTCGAGTTCGGGCTCGGACTCGACATTGAAGCCCCGGATGCCTTCGGCGAGGGCATAGGCCATTTCTTCCCGGGTCTTGCCCACGCCGGCAAAGATGATGCGATCGGCAGGCACGCCTGCGGTCCTGGCGCGGCGCAGCTCACCTTCCGACACCACGTCCATGCCGGCGCCCAGACGCGCCAGAGTGGCTATGACGGCCTGGTTGGAGTTGGCCTTGATGGCGTAGCAGATGAGGGTGTCCAGCCCAGCGAACGCCTGCTGCAGCACACGGTAGTGCCGCTCCAGGGTTGCAGAGCTGTAGCAGTAGAACGGTGTACCCACCGCGCCGGCGATGTGGGCCAGACTCACGTCCTCCGCGTGGAGGACCCCGCCGCGGTAGGCGAAATGGTGCATGGGAGGCCCGTCAGCGGATCAACGGGTCGAGTATGGATGGCTTATGCGGGACGGGCGTGCCGGGTGTGCCAGGCGTGGCCCCGCCGGTCTCGGTTTTTTCCTTCGGCGGCGCCTCAAGCGAGCCACGCACGCCGCAGCCGGGAATGCTGAGCATTCCTGCCACAGTCAGGGCAATCGCAACGCAAAGCGGCAAACGGCTGTGCATCTGCACCTAGTGAACCCCGTTCACAGTCCGCAACACCAAGGTACCTCGGAAAACAACTCTTTTTCGAGGTCGATAGGGGCAGTTCTAGTCCCTTTCCCGCTGCTTTTCCAATCGCTTTATCCAGCCTCTTGCCATTTTGCCCACGTTCTGTGGCGCGGTTCCCCCATAGCTCCGCCGGCTCTTGACCGAGTTTTCCACCGACAGCACGGAAAGTACGTCGCCGGTGATGCGCGGCTCGATCGCCTGCATGGCGGCCAGAGGCAGTTTTTCCAGGGTGACGCTCTTGGCCTCCGCCGCAGCCACGATCCTGCCCGTGACATGGTGGGCCTCGCGGAACGGCAGGCCCAGGACCCGCACCAGCCAGTCCGCCAGGTCGGTGGCGGTGGAGAAACCTGCGCCGGCCGCCGCCCGCATGGTGTCGCCATTGGGCTCGAGATCGGCCACCATGCCGGTCATGGCCGCCATCGCCAGCTTCAGGCTCGCCAAGGCGTCGAAGGTGAGCTCCTTGTCTTCCTGCATATCCTTGGCGTAGGCCAGCGGCAGCCCCTTCATCACCATCAGCAAGGCCTGGAACGACGCCGCGATGCGCCCGATCTTGGCCCGTGCCAGCTCGGCGGCATCCGGGTTGCGCTTCTGCGGCATGATGGACGAGCCCGTGGTGAACTTGTCCGAAAGCCGGATGAAACCGAACTGCGGTGTCATCCACAGCACGATCTCGTCGGCCAGGCGCGACAGGTGCATGGCGGCGATGGCGGCGGCGGCGAGCGTCTCCAGCGCGAAGTCGCGGTCGGAGACGGAGTCGAGCGAATTGGCCGTCGGCCGGTCGAAGTCCAGTGCATCCGCCGTAGCGTGCCGGTCGATCGGGAAGGATGTTCCAGCCAGCGCCGCCGAGCCCAGTGGGCACTCGTTGAGGCGTGCCCGCGCATCGGCGAGCCGTCCGCGGTCACGCGCCAGCATCTCGACGTAGGCGAGCAGATGATGCCCGAACGTGACGGGCTGCGCCGGCTGCAGATGGGTGAACCCCGGCATGATGAGGGCGCTATGGGCTTCCGCCTTGCGCGCGAGCGCAAGTTGCAGAGCGGCAAGCGCCGTATCGGCGCCATCGATCCAAGTCCTGACGTAGAGCTTGAAATCGGTCGCCACCTGGTCGTTGCGCGAGCGCGCCGTGTGCAGCCGCGCGGCGGGCTCGCCGATCAGCTCCTTGAGGCGGCTCTCGATGTTCATGTGCACGTCTTCGAGCGCGCGTGAATAGGTGAAGTCGCCCTTTTCGATCTCCGCCAGCACGCGGTCGAGACCGGCGGCGATCTTGCGGGCATCGTCCTTGGAGATGATGCCCTGCTGGCCGAGCATGGCGGCGTGAGCCTTGGACGCGCGGATGTCGTAGGGTGCCAGCGCCTTGTCGAAGCCGATGGAGGCGTTAATCTCCTCCATGATCTCGGCCGGCGACATGGTGAAGCGGCCTCCCCACATCTTGTTGGCGGATTTGTCGGTCACCAGATGTCTACCTGACTTGGAGCAGCGTGAACGGAGCGAGCATGTCAACCGGGGCACCGGGCCAAACCGCACAAAGAAAAGCGATCGTGGCGCTGGGCGCGGCCGCCATGGCAGCGATCGCGGGGTTTGCAGCGGTATACGTGACGCTTGGCCGTTCTGACAACGCTGTTCCCCCGGCCAGGACGACGGTTGCACAGCCTCCGGCACAGCCGCAGACGGCCCCGGCGGGCCCCGGCAGCAATCCCCTGAGCCAGGGTCACGTCGCCGCCTTCGTCTTTCGCAAGGCGCCCGAGGCGCTGCCGGAGGTCAAGTTCCAGGACGCGGCGGGCAGCGAGCGCACCATGGCGGATTGGCGCGGCAAGGTGGTGCTCGTCAACCTATGGGCCACCTGGTGTCTGCCCTGCCGCAAGGAAATGCCTTCCCTCGACCGACTGCAGAAAGAGATGGGGTCGGACAAGTTCGAAGTGGTTGCCATCAGCGTCGACCGCAAAGGTGCGGCGGCGTCCAAGAAGTTTCTCGACGAGACCCAGGTCGAGCGCCTTGCGCTCTACGTCGATGCAACCGCGCGCTTGAGCTCGGAGTTACGCGTGGTCGGGCTGCCGGCTACGCTGCTGCTCGACGCGCAAGGCCGCGAGATCGGACGCCTGCTCGGCGGTGCAGAGTGGGACAGCGAGGACGCCAAGCGGCTGATCCGCTCGGCGATCAAGTAGCGCCGATCAGGGATAGAACACCGGCTGCGCTGTTTCGGCGTCGGCCATCAACAGGCCGCCGACGATGGAACGCGCGAGCTGCTCGGCCATGCACCTGTGGCCGGTGTCGTTCATGTGCAGATTGTCGGACGTCAGGTAGAACCTGTCGCCGTGCACGCGATGCAACTCGCGCATGGCTTCGAAACGATCGACCAGCAGCACCCGGGCTTCGCGCGCGACTTCCGCGATCACACCGACCACTTGCTCGTAGTAGGCGTCCTTGGTGAGCGTCTCGCCGTATTGCGGATCGATCAGCACCACATCGACGCGATGCTCCTTGAGCCAGGCAAGCGTATTGCGAAGGCATTCCCTGAAACGGTCAATGCTGACGTGGCGGATGGCATCATTGGTACCGACCTGCCAGACGACGAGATCCGGCGTTGTCTGTTCGACCTCTTTTTTCATGCGGTCGGCGGCGCCCTGCGCTTCCTCACCCGACAATCCCCGGCCGATGACGTCGAAGTCCAAGCCCTTGAAGGTGCCTTCAAGCGTGGTCTCGAGTTTGGCGACGTAGGTGGCGGACGGCGATGAGGCGCCGATCCCGACGGTGGAGGAAGACCCGATTGCCAGCACCTTGACCGGACGGCTTTCGCGGACTGCGCGGCTCAGTGTGCGCAGCGGCCGGCGAAACAAGTCGCCCACCGCGCGCTTGGAGCGGCAATCCGGCGAGAGCGTTGGAGGCGCCGTGGGGAGCACGAAAGCACGTACGCCCGCGACCGCCATTTCTTGTGCAACAGCCGCGGCCGGCACACAAAGCACCACGGCCGCAAGCCCTAAAACATACCTGCGCAACGACATCAAAATCCCGCACCCAGCCAACTCATGCCTAAATCTAGGCCAGCGTTGCCCATAGGTAAAGCAGGTGCTGAGTTATCACCCACAGGTAGAGCTAAACTCTGCCTTTTCATTGACAGGACCACAGCTGCCACGCCAGAACCCTGGCCATGCAAAACACGAGCCTTGAACCCATCGTAGAAGCCGCATGGCAGAAGCGTGACGCGATCAACGCCGGCACCCGCGGAGAGATCCGCGACGCGGTTGAAGCGGCGCTTGAACTTCTGGACAAGGGCAAAGCCCGAGTCGCCGCCAAGATCGACGGAGAGTGGGTTGTAAATCAATGGCTTAAGAAGGCCGTCCTGCTGTCGTTTCGCCTCAACGACATGGCCCCGATTTCGGGTGCGCCAGGCGGTGCGAGCTGGTGGGACAAGGTGCCGTCGAAGTTTGCCGGAATGACGGGCGAAGCCTTCAAGTCCGCCGGCTTCAGGGCCGTGCCCGGAGCCGTGGTTCGCCACTCCGCCTATGTGGCGCCGGGTGTCGTTTTGATGCCATCCTTCGTTAACCTCGGCGCATATGTCGGCGAGGGCACAATGGTCGATACCTGGGCAACCGTGGGTTCCTGCGCCCAGATCGGCAAGCACGTCCATCTCTCGGGCGGGGTGGGCATTGGCGGCGTGCTCGAGCCGCTGCAGGCCAATCCCACCATCATCGAGGACAACTGCTTCATCGGTGCACGCTCCGAGGTGGTGGAAGGCGTGATCGTCGGCGAGGGCTCGGTGCTGTCGATGGGTGTGTATATCGGCGCCTCCACCAAGATCGTCGACCGCGCCACCGGCAAGATCCATATCGGCAAGGTCCCGCCCTATTCGGTGGTGGTTTCCGGCACGTTGCCGGGCAAGCCGTTCCCGAACAACGAGCCGGGTCCGGGCCTCTACTGCGCGGTGATCGTGAAAACGGTGGACGCGCAAACACGATCGAAAACCGCCATCAACGAGTTGTTGCGCGACTAGAGCGTGGCCGGATCGATGGACAATCGCCGCGCACTCGACCCATCCAAAGTCATCGACACGATTGCCGCGCTGCATCGGCGCATCTGCGAGCGGTTCCCGGGCGCTGGACTTGGCCACGTGTGCCAGGAGCTGCACGCGATAGCGAAGGAGAACTCCGCGCGGGCGCGGCAGATCACGCGTCGCAATCTGCCGCTGCGGGTGGCGATTTTTACGCTGCTGGCTGCCGGCGCGGCAGGCCTCGTGTGGATTGCCCAGTTGATCTATCTGTTCCCGCGCTCGGCCGACAACGTCTACTCGGTGCTGCAGGGGCTGGAAGCGGCTGCCAACATCGCTGTGCTTCTCGGCGCCGCCATATTTTTCCTGTTTCGCATCGAGGAGCGTCTGAAGCGGCGCGCTGCGCTGCAGGCGTTGCACGAGCTGCGCTCAATCGTTCATGTCATCGACATGCACCAGCTCACCAAGGACCCGAGCTTCGTCGTGACCGTCGCCGGCAAGACGGCATCCTCGCCCCTGCGCGTGCTGACGCCGTTCGAGGTAGCGCGGTATCTCGACTACTGTTCGGAAATGGTTTCGCTCACCTCCAAGGTTGCAGTGCTGTTCGCGCAGGGCTTCCCCGACGCGGTCGTTACCGAAGTGGTCAGCGACATCGAACGTGTGGCCGCCGGGCTCTCGCAAAAGATCTGGCAGAAGATCATGATTTTGCAGAGTTCGTCCGCCCTGACGCCCGCCGCCTCCGCGGCCCAGCCCGCGACGGCTGCGGCAACTGTTCCAGCACCACCTGCCACCTGAAAGTCCAAGACCCATGGCTCACCAGGATCCTGTCGAGCTTGCCCAGGCGCTGATCCGCTGCCGCAGCGTCACGCCTGTGGAAGGCGGTGCGCTGACATTGCTCGAGAGTGTCTTGCAGCCGGCAGGCTTCACCTGTCATCGGTTGACGATGACAGAGCCGGGCACGCCCGATGTGCAGAATCTCTATGCGCGCATAGGCACCGGCGCGCCGCATCTCTGTTTTGCGGGGCACACGGACGTCGTTCCGGTCGGCGATGAGGGCCGGTGGTCGCGGCCGCCGTTCGGTGCGGAGATCACCGAGGGCGTGCTCTACGGACGGGGCGCAGCCGACATGAAGGGCGGCGTCGCCTGCTTCGTCGCCGCCGCGCTCGACTATATCCAGGCCGGTGGCCTCAAGCGCGGGTCGATCTCCTTCCTCATCACCGGCGACGAGGAGGGCGCCGGCATCAATGGCACCGTCAAGGTGCTGGACTGGATGAAGGCCAGGGGTGAGGTGGTGGATGGCTGTCTCGTAGGCGAGCCGACGAGTTCCAAGGTTGTAGGCGACGAGCTCAAGATCGGGCGGCGCGGGTATCTCAACGCGGAAATGATCGTGCACGGCAAGCAGGGACATTCGGCCTATGGCCACCTTGCCGATAACCCCATTCCCAAGCTCGCCCGCATCATCGACCGGGTGTCGTCGACGCCAATGGATGCCGGCACGGCGCGCTTCCAGCCGTCCAGCGTGCAGGCGACCATCGTGTCGGTGCCCAATAGCGCTACCAACGTGATTCCCGGCGCCGCGCTGGTCAACTTCAACATCCGCTACAACGACCTGCACACGCGCGCCGGTGTCGAAGCGTGGGTGAGGGCACAATGCGAAAGCGCCGCCAAGGAAGTCGGCGCGCAGTTTTCATTGCGCTTTTTCGGCATCGGCGATGTGTTCCTGACCGAGCCGGGGCCGCTGGTCGAGACCATGCGCGGCGCAGTACAGGCCGTTACCGGCCGCGCGACGGCGCTGACCACCAACGGCGGCACGTCCGATGCGCGGTTCATCTTCAGGCATTGTCCGGTGATCGAGCTGGGACTCGTCAATGCGACGGTGCATCAGGTGGACGAATGCGTGCCTGTTGCCGACCTGCTGACGCTCACGCAGATCTACCGGCGTTTCATCCAGGATTATTTTGTCACGGTTTGAGACGATTTAACTCTGCCCACACAAATTGGTGCGCCCTGCAACACAGGTGCGCGCGCGCATGCCATAGTTAGCGCCTCGTTAAGGGGTGTCCGATGGCAGACGCGTTGTTGTTTGCAGGTGCGCACGCAGAGTCCCGTTCTCGCGCACGCATTGATTGGAATTTTCACCTTTTCCTCGATTTGCTTGCGCCGGCTTTATTGCTTGGTCTCCTGCGCCTGTGGTCGTCGGCGATGGCGCCGAGACTGGGCGTCTACTTCACCGCCGAGGCATTGCTGATCGCCTACGCCTATTTCGCGGTCGTTCGTGGCGTCCATCTCAATGTCCGCAGCTACGACTGGACAGGGCGCTACAGCCGCGAACTGGCGCTTACGGCTGGCAAGGACTTTCATCGCGGTTTGCTGCGGTACCGGGTGAAGATCGCGCTCGTCGTCTTGCCGCTGCTGGTGGCCGCACTGGTGCTCGATGTGCTGACAAAAAGATTCGGCGTGCCGCATCGCCCCAATATCAGCCTCTCGATCCTGTTCGTGGAGATCATGGTGTGGGCGAGGTATGGCGCAGCGGTGGTTATTGCCTCGGCGCGCTGGTCGCCACCGCGGCCGGCTGCCTTCGGCGAAGCGCGCGCGTTGGCGGATAGAGCCCCCGTCGCGCGATCGTTTGCGCTGACCAACATCGCGTTCGGCGCCGCAGCGCTCGCGGCAGTCGCCGCCTACAAGTGGGGCGGGCCGCTGTTGCCGAGCGCCCGGGCGGAATTCATCGGTTCGGCTGTTCTCTTCACGGCGCTCGCCTTCCTGGCGCTGTGGCTGCAGTGCCGCTGGGCGCGCATCGTTCTCGGATCGATCGAAGTGCGGTCCCGATCCGACGCAGCGGTGCCGGAGGTCAGGCAGGCTGCTTGACCCAGCCTACATCGTGGCGCCGATCTGCCAGGGCACGAACTCGTTGTCGCCGTAGCCCAGCAGCTCGCTCTTGGTCTTCTGTCCCGAAGCCACGCGCAGGATGGTGTTGAAGATTTCCTGACCCTTGGCTTCGATGGTGATGCCGTCGAGGATGTCGCCGCAGTTGATGTCCATGTCATCCAGCATGCGCTTGTAGATGTCGTGGTTGGTGGCGAGCTTGATGGACGGCGTGGGCTTGCAGCCGTAGGCGGAGCCGCGTCCCGTGGTGAAGCAGAGCACGTTGCAGCCGCCCGCGACCTGGCCGGTGGCGGCGACGGGGTCGTAGCCCGGCGTATCCATGTAGACGAAGCCCTTGGCGGTGACGGGCTCGGCGTAGCGGTAGACCTCGGTGAGCGTTGTGGTGCCCCCCTTGGCTGCGGCGCCGAGTGATTTCTCCAGGATGGTGGTGAGGCCGCCCTGCTTGTTGCCGGGCGAGGGGTTGTTGTCCATGGAGCCGTCGTTCTTAGCGCAGTAGGCCTGCCACCACTCGATGATGTCGACCAGCTTCTGGCCGACCTCTTTGGTGCGGGCGCGCCGCGTCAGCAGATGCTCCGCGCCGTAGATCTCGGGTGTCTCGGAGAGCACCGCAGTGCCGCCGTGGCGGACCAGCGTGTCGACGGCGGCGCCCAGCGCCGGATTGGCCGTGATGCCTGAGTAGCCGTCCGAGCCTCCGCACTGGAGCGCAAGTGTCAGTTCGCTGGCGGAGATCGTCTCGCGCCTCACATCGTTGGCGCGCGGCAGCATCTCTCTGATGCGCGCCACGCCAGCCTCTATGGTTTTTTTCGTGCCGCCGGTGTCCTGGATGGTCATGGTGCGGAAGTTGTCACCTTCGACCAGGCCGTACTTGTCCTTCAGGCGCGAGATCTGGAATACCTCGCAGCCGAGCCCGACGACGAGCGCTGCCGCCAGATTGGGGTGCCCGGCGTAGCCCCACTGCGTGCGCTCCAGCGCGTCGTAGCCTTCGCCTTTGTCGGCCAATCCGCAGCCTGAGCCGTGCACGAACGAGACCACGCCATCGATGTTGGTAAATTGCTCGAGAATGCCGGAGCGGGTGACGGCTTCCGCCATGAAGCGGGCGACGGAGGCCGAGCAGTTTACGCTGGTGAGCACGCCTATGTAGTTGCGCGTGCCGGCCTTGCCGTTGGCGCGGCGGTAACCTTCGAACGTGGCGCGGGCTTGCGGCGGCAGCAGCTGTTCCTCGCGCGCGTCCTGGGCGAAGGCATAGTCGCGCTCGAACTCGGCGAACGAGCAGTTGTGGGTGTGTACGTGGGCGCCGGGGGCGATGTCCTCGGTGGCAAAGCCGATGATCTGGCCGAACTTGAGAACGGGCCAGCCCTTCTCAATGCGCTCAACGGACATCTTGTGGCCGCGCATGATGCGCTGAGTGGCGGTGATCCCCCGCACGGTCACCTCGGGCATCACGGGATCGATGGCGACGATGATGTTGTCCTTGGCGTTGAGCCGCAGCGTGCGCGGGTTGTTCTTGTCCGGCTTGTCCAACATGGCGCCCTCCCTGGAATTGCTCTCATGTTGCGGGCGAGGCGGCAAAAGGCAAGCGGCGCGTCGGCAAGCGTGTCTGGATTTCTGCTCGACGCTTCGCTTGGCGGGGAATGACGTGTGATGCGCGGCTTCGGTTCGTCGCGCGGAGCCGATGGTCAGATCCGGAGGGTCAGACACCGCATCGCGGGTTCCCAGCCGCTTGCTTCGCATGTGCGAAACCACCCGATTGAATTCCGAATTCGGAATGCTATGGTTAAGCGATCGTTAACGGGCGGCGTGCCCAGCGATTGAAGCGTGGCGTTGCGCATGTTGCAGCTCGATATCCAGCCGGCGTTGATCGACCAGGTGCACGACAAGCTCCTGGGTGCGATTGCGGACGGTACGCTGGCGTCCGGGCAGCGGCTGACGCAGGAGAGCGTGGCGGCCATGCTGGGCGTGTCGCGCCAGCCGGTCAGCCACGCCCTGCAGGTGCTCAAGCGGCGCGGCTTTCTGATCGAGCACGGCAAGCGTGGCCTGCAGGTTGCGCCCCTCGACGGCCGCCGCATTCGCGAGCTTTATCTGGTGCGCGAGGCGCTGGATGGCCTGGCGGCGCGGCTCGCGGCCCAGCGTGTGAAGTCACGCGAGGTAACGGCGGAGGAGTGTGGCGCCGCAGAAGCTGCGCTGGCGACCGGCCGGAAGTTCGGCGCACGCACCCCCCTGGCGCAGTTGATCGATGCCGATGTGGCCTTCCACTCGGCGATCCATGTGCTTTCGGGCAACCGTGCGATCGTGGAAACCGTCGCCGACCAGTGGCCGCATTTCCGGCGCTCCATGGGGCTGGTGCTGTCAGTGTCGGGCGCGCAGGCCCGCTACTGGGACGAGCACGCAGCGATCCTGGAGGCCATTCTGGTCGGCGATTCACGCATGGCGGAAGAGCGCGCACGCCGCCATACCGCCGCCGCGGGTGAAGCAACCGCGCGCCAACTCGAAACTGAAGAAGCACACAAAGCAGCGCAAGAAGGAGGACGCTCATGAAACTCGACGCCAAGCAGATCAAGCAGTTCGAGGACGAAGGCTGGCTGTTCCTGCCCGATTGTTTCTCCCCCGAGGAGGTGGAGGTCCTGCGCACCGAGGCCGAGGGCATTTACAAGGTCGACCGGCCGCAAGTCTGGCGCGAGAAATCCGGCGCGCCACGCACGGCCTTCGCCGCACATACCTACAACGAGGGCTTCGGCATCCTCGGCAGGCACCCGCGCCTGATCGAGCCCGTCGAGCAGCTGTTCGGCGACAAGCTCTACATGCACCAGTTCAAGATCAACGCCAAAGCCAAGTTCGACGGCGACGTGTGGCAATGGCATCAGGACTACGGCACCTGGGCCCGCGACGACGGCATGCCCGAGCCCAAGGCCATGAACATCTCCGTGTTCCTCGACGAGGTGTTCACCTTCAACGGCCCGCTGATGATAATCCCCAAGAGCCACAAGCACGGCGTGCTGGCGGCCGGCCACGACAAGGCCACCACCAGCTATCCGCTGTGGACGTTGGATCATGCCGCGGTGGAGAAACTGGTCGACGAGGGCGGTCTGGTGGTGCCGGTCGGCAAGCCCGGCGGCGTGCTAATGTTCCACGGCAATCTGGTGCACGGCTCGGCCGGCAACATCACGCCGTTCTCGCGCAAGATCGTCTATCTGACGCTGAACGCGGTCTCCAACTACATCCGCAAGCCGACGCGCGCGGAGTGGATCGCGCACCAGGACTTCACGCCGATCGTGCCCTGCGCCGATGACGCACTGCTGCGCTATGCGCAGTCGCATCGGCAGGCGGCGGAGTAGTACGGTGCGGGAGGTGTCAGACCCAGAGGGTCTGACACCTCAATCGGCGCGGCAAAATTCCTTCTCCCCTTGGGGAGAAGGTGGCCGAAGGCCGGATGAGGGGGCCTTCAGAACGAACGATAGGAAGTCGCCCCTCACCAGTTCGGCCGAATGACTTACGATCGCGCCCCAGCTGTAGACATCCGTTGCCCGGTAGCTGCGCGCGATCGTAAAGTCATGGCCTCACGTCCTCTCCCCCAAGGGGAGAGGCAAGTTTGGCGCCTTTCCGCTCCAGGAGATCAATGATGAATCTCTCATCCATGCTGCGCGAGCGTGCGGCTGCGGGCAAGCCGATACGTATCGGCCAGGTCGGGGCCGGCAAGTTCGGCACCATGTTCCTGTCGCAGGTGCGGCTGACGCCGGGGATGCATCTCGCCGGGCTCGCCGACCTGATGCCCGCGCGGGCGCGGGAGCGGCTGGCGGGCGTCGGCTGGCCGCAGGAACAATTCGCGGCCAAATCTCTGGATGACGCGCTGAAGAGCGGCAAGACGTTCGTCACCGACGATGCAATGGCTGTGATCGCGCACCCGGAGATCGACGTGGTGATCGAGGCGACCGGCGATCCGGCTAGCGGCATCAAACTGTGCCTGGAGGCGATCCGGCACGGCAAGCACATCATCATGGTCAACGTGGAGGCGGACGCCCTGGCCGGACCGCTGCTGGCGCGGCGGGCGCGTGAGGCGGGCGTCGTCTATTCGCTGGCGTGGGGCGACCAGCCGGCGTTGATCGCCGAGCACGTGGACTGGGCGCGCGCCTGCGGATTCCAGGTGGTGTCGGCCGGCAAGGGCACGCGCTATCACCCGAGCTATCACCAGTCGACACCGGACACAGTGTGGGACATCCTCACGCAGTACCTGCCGATCAAGGATCGCAGCCACATCAATCCCAAGATGTTCAACTCGTTCCTCGACGGCACCAAGTCGGGCATCGAGATGACGGCGGTGTGCAACGCGACGGGGCTGGTGCCTCAGACCAGCGGGCTGTCGTTCCCGCCGGCCTCGCGGTTCGAGCTGGCAGACGTGTGCAAGCCCAGGAGCGAGGGCGGCACGCTGGAGAAGAAGGGCGTGACGGAAGTGGTGTCCTCACTGTATCGCGACGGCAAGGACGTGCCGCATCACCTCGCCATGGGCACCTACGTGGTGATCGAGAGCGAGAGCCCCTACGCGGCGCAGTGCTTCGTCGAATACCATTGCTTGGCTGACAAGAGCGGCAAGTACGCCACGATGTATCGGCCGACCCACATGATCGGGCTGGAGCTGGGGATTTCAGTGGCGTCGGCGGTGCTGCGCAAGGAGCCGACGGGCACGTCGATCTGCTTCAACTCGGATGTGGCTGCCACGGCCAAGCGCGCGCTCAAGGCCGGCGAGATGCTGGACGGCGAGGGCGGTTTTACCGTGTGGGGCAAGCAGGTGCCGGCCGATGTTTCCCTCAAGGAAGGCTACCTGCCGCTCGGGCTTGCCCACTCCGTCAAACTCAAGAGCGATATCGCGGACCGCCAGCCGCTCAGGTGGTCGGACGTGGCTTTCGATGCGAGCTCACAGGCGGTGAAAGTGCGGCGCGAGATGGAGGCGATGTTCGCGCGGCCGAACGTGGAATGAGTAGGCGAAGGTTGGGTCAAGCGAAGCGCTGACCCAACATCAGCCGGATGGCGGTCTCGGATTTGTGTTGGGTCTTCGCTTGCGCTCGACCCAACCTACGGATGCCGCAGCCGGGCCAATCAACGACACGCTCGTGACTGAGCCATGTTCCGTCCTATAGTCGCCTTAGCCGGAATATGGGGAGCACCAGGACATGGCCGCATCATTGTACGATCTGAGCGTCGCGAGCTATTTGCAGACGGTCGACGCGGTGGGAGGGTTTCTCGCCAAGGGACTGGATCATTGCCAGGGCTGCGGCGCCGATCCGGCAAAGTTCGTGGAAGGGCGCCTGGCCGAGGACATGCTGCCGCTGCGGTTCCAGATCGTGTCGGTGGCGCACCATTCGCTCGGCGCCATCGAGGGCATGAAGAACGGTGTGTTCGCGCCGCCCGGCAAGTCCGCTCCACTGGACTACGCCGGCCTGCAGAAGCTGATGGCGGACACCGGGGAAGGCTTGCGCCGGCTGAGCCGCGAGGAAGTTGATGCACTCTCGGGCCGCGACATGGTTTTCCAGATCGGCGAGCGCAAGGTGCCGTTCACGACCGACAACTTCCTGCTGTCGTTCTCGCTGCCCAACTTCTATTTCCACGCCACCACGGCTTACGACATTTTGCGCACGAACGGTGTACCGCTGGGCAAGCGGGACTTCCTTGGCCGCATGCGCATCAAGACCTGAGGCCGAGGGAACGCATGTCCAAGGGCGACGACCTCAGACGCATGATCGACGCGGCAAGGAGTATCGTCGCCTTCACCGGGGCCGGCATCTCGACCGAATCCGGCATTCCAGATTTCCGGTCCCCTGGCGGCATCTGGACCAGGTACAAGCCGATCGAGTTCGGCGATTTCCTGGCGTCGGCGGAGATGCGGCGGGAGTCCTGGCGGCGCAAGTTTGCCACCCATGAGACGCTGCAGAAGGCGACGCCCAATGCCGGGCACCGCGCGCTCGCCCGGCTGGTCGAGCTGGGCAAGATGCCGGCGGTCATCACCCAGAACATCGACGGGCTGCACCAGGCGTCCGGCGTGCCCGACGGCAAGGTGATCGAACTGCACGGCAACACCACCTACGCGACCTGCATCGACTGCCGGCAGCGCTACGAGCTGGATTGGGTACGCGAGGTGTTCTCCGACAGCGAGCGGTTGCCCGCGTGCTCTGCCTGCGGCGGGCACATCAAGACCGCAACGATTTCCTTCGGCCAGTCGATGCCGGAGATCGCGATGGAGCGGGCACAGGAGGCGGCGCTGGCTGCGGATCTCTTCATCGTGCTCGGCAGTTCGCTGGTGGTCTATCCGGCGGCGGGGTTTCCGATCATGGCCAAGCGCAACGGCTCGCGCCTCGTGATCGTCAATCGCGAGCCGACCGACCAGGACGAGCTTGCCGACCTTGTTATCAATGCCGAGATCGGCGCTACGATGAGCCGGGCTGTCGGCGTGAATTGAAGTGGTTGGATAATCTCCATGCAGGATGCGCAAGAGAAGCCGACAGGCTTCATAGCCAATTGTTCCGATGAAGTCGCCAAAAGATGATCCCGCAAATGGTCGCAATGACACCGAGCACGATGTAGTAGCCGTACTGCCACTTGAGTTCGGGCATGTGCTCGAAGTTCATTCCGTAGATGCCCGCGATCGCCGTGGGCACGGCCAGGATAGCAGCCCATGCCGCGAGCCGCCGGGTGATGGCCGTCTGCTGCGCCTGCCCGACCATCAAGCTTGCCTCGAACGTAAACGCGAGTACCTCGCGGAGGGCGTCGACCTCCTCCTTCACCCGGTTCACGTGGTCACCCACATCGCGGAAGAGCGGCTGCATCGACTGGTCTATGGGCATGACCTCGGCATGCTCCAGCCGGCGGCACACCTCAGCGAGTGGCGTGACCGCGTTGCGCAATTGCAGCAATTCGCGGCGGAGGGTGTACAGGCGCTGGACCTCGACGGTGGCAAGGGGCGCCGTGAACACGCGGTCTTCAATGGCATCAACCTCTTGCTTGATCGTCTCTACCACCGGCGCGTAGTTGTCGACGATGAAATCGAGGATCGCGTAGAGGATATAGTCTTCGCCGTGCGAAAGCGTCGTTGGGCACGCCTCGCAGCGTTCACGCACAGCGCCGTAGGACGTCGATGCGCCGTGGCGCACAGAGACGACATAGCCGCGTCCCACGAACAGATGCGTCTCGCCGAACGCGACCTTGTCTTGCACGATCTGGGCGGTGCGCGCCACGATGAAGAGCGCCTCGCCATATTGCTCGATCTTGGGATGCTGGTGCGCCTTGCCCGCGTCCTCGATCGCCAAATAGTGCAGGCCGAGCTGCGCCTGGACGCGACCCAATAGGTCGTAGTCGGGCTCCAGCAGTCCGATCCAGACAACGTGGTCGGGTTTCTTCGACCACTCGCCGGCTTCATCGATCGCGATATCCGCAACGCGTTTGCCGCCTGCATACACGCTGGCCGCAACGACACCGGGCTCGGGGGCACCAGTCCGCAACCGCTTCGTAACGAGTGCGTCCATTGCCTCCTCCAGGCGCCAGCCACACGCCGGTTGTCACAGCCGGTAACGCTTGTTCTAGCACAGCCGGCCGACCGGGAAAATGACGGGTCTCTGCCATTGTATTGCCTTCGCCACCCTCGGCCGGTGCTCTATGAATGTGAGTGTCGGCGGTCCTGGATGACGCCAAGGATGTACGGGGCCGGCGCGTGTGGGTGCCGACGGCATGCTCACTGCGTGAGCCACCGTGAGATTTTGGGGTGTCGCAATGGCCGCGGCTGAAGCAAGGGTGAGAGTGGCGCTGATTACCGGCGGCGCGTCGGGGATCGGCTTGGCGACGGCGGAGCGGTTGCTCGCCTCGGGGTGGAAGGTGGCGATCGTCGACCGCGACGAGAAGGCACTGGATACGCAGCGCAAGCAGTACGGCAATGCCGGGAATGTGTTGCTCGCACCGCTGGACGTGACCGATGAGAAGGCGGTGCAGGCGGTGGTTGGACAGGTGTGCGCCAAGCTCGGCGGACTGGACGGCGTGCTCAATTCGGCGGGCATCGCCGCGGATATTCCAGCACTCGATACGCCGGCCGATCTGTTTCGCAAGATCCTGGACGTGAATGTCACCGGCACTTTCCTGGTCGCGCGCGCGGCGGCACGGGCCATGAAGGAGAGCGGCGGCGGTGCGATCGTGAACATGGCGTCGGTGTCGGGTTTGCGCGGGAGCAAGGGGCGCAGCGCCTACGGGGCGTCCAAGGGCGCCGTCGTCGTGCTGACGCAGGTGCTGGCCAACGACCTGGCGCGCTATGGTATCCGCGTGAATGCGGTGGCGCCGGGGCCGGTGAACACGCCGATGGTCAAGGCCATGCATGTCGACAAGGATCGCGCGATCTGGTCGCGGCACCTGCCGATGCGGCGCTATGGCGAGCCGGGTGAGATCGCGAGCGTGATCGAGTTTCTGCTGGACGGCACCAAGTCCAGCTATATGACCGGCGAGATCGTGGCCGTGGACGGCGGCTTCCGCGGCGCCGGCATCATCGCGGACGATTAGGCCCGAACATCATTCCCGCTTACGCTCCGCTTGGCGGGAAGCCAGACCCGGGCTTCGCTTGCATCTGGATTCCAGTTGCGCTGCGTCGCACGCAGACTGTCAGGAGCCTGGGGCGCCTCGATGGATTGTGATTAGGGATCCTTGGTTCGGCGGCTAGGATGGCGGCAAAATCCAAGGAGGTTGCATAATGCCGACGACCGCTGAAAAAAGAGCCGAGTTCAAGCGTCTGCACGCGAGCGGCTGCTTTGTCATTCCCAACCCATGGGACGTGGGATCGGCGCTCTACCTGCAGGGCATGGGTTTCAAGGCGCTGGCGACGACGAGTGCGGGCTTTGCCTGGGCCATAGGGTTCGGCGATGGCGGTATCACCCGTGAAGCGGCTCTCAAACATATTGCCGAGTTGTCGGCGGCTGCTTCTGTACCCATGAATGCTGATTTCGAAGGTGGTTTTGCCGATGCGCCGGAAGGTGTGGCGGAAAGCGTGCGGCTGTGCGCGGAAACCGGCGTGTCCGGCCTGTCGATCGAGGACTATACCGGCGAAAAGGCCAAACCGCTCTACGACTTCGAACTGGCGGTGGCGCGCATCAAGGCGGCGCGCGCGGCCATCGACAAGGCCGGCGGCGACGTACTGCTGACCGGGCGCAGCGAGGGCTTCATCCGCGGCAAGCCCGATATGGACGAGACTATCCGCCGGCTGCAGGCCTTTTCCGCCGCCGGCGCCGATTGCCTCTACGCGCCGGGTCTGGCGACGCGCGAGCAGATTTCCGCGGTGGTGAAGGCGGTGGCGCCCAAGCCAGTGAATATCCTGATGGGCGGCCCGAGCGACCTGACGGTGAAGGACATCGCCGAACTCGGCGGGCGGCGCATCAGCGTCGGCGGCGCGCTGGCGCGGGCGGCGTGGGGCGGGTTCATCCGTACCGCCAAGCTGATTGCGGACGAGGGCAGCTTCAAGGGCTTCGCCGATGCGGCGCCCGGCGCGGAAATGAACAAGGCATTTTCCCGGTAGCCGCAACCCCATGGTGAGCTTGTCGAACCATGGATGAGGTGCGCGGCCCGTCCTTCGACAACCTCGCAGCTGGGCAAGCCGCAGTGACCTCTGGAAGGACGCGCCGCAAACGCGAATCAGCGAAGCCCGTGGACATCACGAGGTTATGCGGAATGCTACGGGCGTGGACTTATCTACTTTCCTTTGTCGACCAGACGGGTCGCAGGATGGCGCGCGTCGCCGCGGCGATTGGACGGGCGTACGTACATGATGCGCGCCTCGGGCTGATCCGTCTTGACCTTGAGGGCGGCGATCAGTGCGTCCTCGGCGTCCACCACGATGTGGTCCGCTTTGCTTTTCAGCTTGAGCCCGACGGTAAATCGCATCGGTCCTCCTAGGCGTTGCCACCAATGATTTGCGTCAACATATCCGAGGTGACGTCCGCGCCGGTCTTCGCGTCCTGAACGATCACCTGTCGCCGGTCACGCACCAAGTCGGCAATGCTTTCGAGAGTAACGTAGCGACCGGCTTCGGTGTCGTAGAGCCGCCGGCCGTCGTACCGCTTGATGAGGATTGCTTGCGCCATAGTGTTGGCCCTTCATCGCGAGAACATGGGTATTGTAGCACGTCGCCGGTCTCGATGTCCTTGGCGGGAACACCTGCCCGGTTCTCGCTTGGTCGAGGTTCCAGACATGATGATCGTGCGCCACCTGCTCGCCGTTCTGCTGCTGCCGTTCATGGTGGTGGTGGCGGTACCCTATTGGCTGCTGAACTCCTGGGCTGAAATCGACACACGCTGGACCGGTCTTTGGCCGCTTGGCGCCGCATTGCTCGTGTTTGGCCTGATGCTGTTTGGCTGGTGCGTAGGCTTGTTCGCGCGGGTGGGCCGGGGGACACTTGCCCCGTGGGACCCGACGCAGAGGCTGGTTGCCGAAGGCCCCTATCGATACGTCAGGAATCCCATGATCACAGGCGTCGCGGCCATGCTGCTGGGCCAAGCCCTGTTCTTCGGCTCACCGCTGATGGCGCTGTGGGCTGTGCTGTTCATTGCCATCAACCACACCTACTTCGTCCTGTCCGAAGAACCGGGATTGGCGCAACGGTTTGGTGAAAGCTATCAAACCTATAAGGCGAACGTGCCGCGCTGGATCCCGCGACTGAGGCCGTGGGAGGGCGAAGAGAACGGCGAGCACAAGAGGCAGGCCCGCAGGATCTGAACGCGCTAAGCGTCGAGGAATACCGTCTCGTTGGCGCCCTGCAAGTGGATATCGAAGCGGAAAACGTTGGGCGCCTTCGGGTCGGGCTTTGGCCAGCAGCGTGTCGCGACGGTCGGCCGGCACCAGCGCCAGGATCGGATCGCTCGCGTTGGCCGGATCGCCGGCGAAGTAGATGCGCGTGAACAGCCGCTTGAGCACGCCGCGCGCCAGCACGCTCACATTGATGTGCGGCGCCTGCGTGGTGCCGTTGGGCCCCGGGCACGCGACCCGGCCTGATGGTGGCGATGTAGAACTTGCCGTCCTTGGCAGTTGGGCAGCGTCCAAAGCCGCGGAAGGAATTGGAAGCAGGCGGCCGGCCGTCTGCGGGGTGGGCATAGCGCCCTTCGCCGTCAGCCTGCCAGGTTTCGATCAGCGCGTCGGGCAGCACGTTGCCTTCCCCGTCAAACACGCGGCCCTCGATGCGGATGTGGGTGCCCGGCGCACCCGCGTCGGCGACGGCCGGGCCGAAGATCTCAGGCGCACCGAACACGCCTTGCGTGAGGCCGAGGTGCAGATAAGGCCCGACAGTCTGCGAAGGCGTGCGCTTCGTCATGCTCTCAAATCTCAATCGTTATCGGGCGGCGTGGCGGCGGGGCCGCGCAGGACGATGTCGAAGATGTAGCCCAGCGCCCATTCCGGCTTGGTGGTTTCCATGTCGAACCGGCAGATCATGCGCTCGCGCGCCTTCGCGTCGGTGACCGAATTGAAGATCGGGTCGAACGGGAACAGCGGGTCGCCGGGGAAGTACATCTGCGTCACCAGCCGCGTCAGGAAAGACGGACCGAACAGCGAGAGATGGATGTGCGCGGGGCGCCAGGCATTGTGATGGTTGCGCCAGGGATAGGCGCCGGGCTTCACGGTCGTGAACTGGTAGTAGCCGTGCTCGTCCGTGACGACGCGGCCGGCGCCGGTGAAATTGGGATCGAGCGGCGCGGGATGCTGGTCGGTCTCGTGGATGTAGCGGCCGGCGGCGTTGCACTGCCAGATTTCGATCAGCGTGTTGGGCACGGCGCGGCCAGCCTCGTCGAGCACCCGGCCCTGCACGACGATGCGCTCGCCCAGCGGCTCGCCGGCATGTTGCTTGGTGAGGTCGGCTTCCCTCGATTGCACGTCCGAATGGCCGTAGACGGGTCCGGTGATCTCCGACAACGTCTGCGGAATGATCACCAGCGGGCGCGACGGCGCACGCAGGATCGTCGACTGATAGTCGGGCGACAGCGACGGCGGATCAGAAGCGTTTCCTGCGCGGGTGTAAGTGTCATTCATGCCTGATTCGACCTCTGCTGAGCCTGGATGGCAGCTTTAGTCCGCGCATGCAGGTCGCGCAATACGCCGAGCTCCTGCGCTGTCGGCGGCGGCGTGTCGGCAACCTTGGCTGCGAACTTGATGGCCCACCCTGTACCGTCGGCAACCTGTTCGCGCGTGGTACCCGGATGCAGCGCCACGACGGTCAGCTCTTTGGTCTCGGGGTCCGGTTCCATGAGGCACAGGTCGGTGATCACCCGCGTGGGGCCCTTGGTCGTCACGCCCAGCTTTTCGCGGCTGCCCTTGCCGTCGCCATGGCCGAGCGAGGTGACGAAATCGAGCTTGTCGACGAATGCGCGCTTGCCCTGTGCCATGGTGATGAACACCTCGTGGCAGGAGGTGGCGATCTCGGGCGCGCCGCCGCCACCGGGCAGGCGCACCTTGGGCTTCTCGTACGAGCCGCCGACGGACGTGGTGTTGAGATTGGCGAAGCGGTCGATCTGTGCGCCGCCGAGGAAGCCGACCGTGATACGGCCGCCCTGCAGCCAGTAGCGGAACATCTCGGACACCGAGACGGTGGTGAGCGCCGTCTCGCACAGTTCGCCGTCGCCGATGGACAGCGGCAGCACGTTTGGCTTGGTGGCGATGGTGCCGCTTTCGTAGATCAGGGTAATGCCCGGCGCGTGGGTGAGGCGGGCCAGATTGCACGCCGCTGACGGTGCGCCGATGCCGACGAAGCAAACGTCGCTGCCCTTGAGTGCACGCGAGGCGACGATGGTCATCATCTCGGTCGGCGTCCATTCGGATGGCGTTGCCATTGGCCCGTCCTCAAGAAAGAGTGCGGACGCCGCGCGGCGTCTCGATGGTGGCAAACAGGCGAGCCGTGCTGCCTTGACGGATCTCGGGTTTGCGGATCATGCCGACGGCATCGAGTCCCTCATGCACGGCATCGGGGTCGGGTGTTTCGACGAGCAGCTCGCGCAAACGCAACCCGAAGTCCGTCATCGCCACGGCCGGCGTGCCGCGGGGCCCCCAGTCCATCAGGTGCGGTAGAGCGCCGGCGAGCGGCAAGGCCCCATCAGCGCGTACGCCGAACGTCCACTCGAGCTCTCCGCGCGTGAGCCGCATCGGCGCGCCGAAGGTGTCCTTGCGATCGCCGATGGTTGCTGCCACGTCGTCGCAGCGCGCAACGTACGCCCGGAGGCGGCGTCCGGCCTGCCAGTCGCGCTCGACGGTTTCCTGGTCGTCGAGGCCGAACCAGCGCCGAAGTTTCGGGCGCGACGCTTCGGGATCGACGGCGATCACCTCCAGGAAGACGTCGTCGCCGAGGCGCAGAACATGATTGTGGGTCCCCATGTCGGGGTGTGCGCCACCCTCGGGCGGATCGACGCCCAGCACGTCACGCACCCACGCAACGCCCGTGGCAATGTCCGGCGCGACAACGGCGATATGGTCGAGTTCGGTCATGAACGCGCGTAGCAAGCAAAAGCCTCGGGACCCTTCTGCATCACGTTGGCATCCATCCGCGCCCTGAAGGCGTCGCGCTCCCGCGCGATCTCGTCCCAGGCTTCGTAGAAGGCGTTGTCGCGCTTGTACAGGCCTTGCGCGTACGAGGGATGCGCGCCGCCTGGCACGAGGGAGATGGCGGTGACGGTCCAGTGCGGCAACACGCAGGCGTTGAACGATCGCGGACCCAGATCGTCGACGATCTCTTCCACCGTCACCAACGACCGCTTGGCCGCCAGTACAGCCTCCTTCTGCACGCCGACGATGCCTTCCAGCATCACATTGCCAGCGCGGTCTGCTTTCTGCGCATGGATCACAGCGCTATCGAGCTGCATGGCGGGCACGGTTGCCAGCACCTCGCCGGTGTAGGGGCACGTCACCGATTTGATGGTCGCGTTGACACGGGGCAGCTCCGCGCCGCGATAGCCGCGGAACACGGCGAAGGGCAGCCCCGCCGCGCCGGCCTCGTAGGCATTGGCCATCGCCGCGTGGCTATGCTCCTCGATCTCCAGCGGCTGGGGCCAGCCGCGCTCGTAGGCGTCGCGGAAGCGGTGCAGCGAGCCGACGCCGGGGTTTCCGCCCCAGGAAAAGATCATCCTCCTGGCCGCGCCCATGCCGATCAGCTGGTCGTAGAGCAGATCCGGCGTCATGCGTACCAGCGTCAGGTCCTTGCGGCGCTGGCGAATGGCTTCATGACCGGCAGCATAGGGGATGAGGTGGGTAAAGCCTTCGAACGCGACCTTGTCGCCGTCGCGGACGACCTCTTCGATGCCGGCGGAAAGGGGGAGAAGCTTTGCCATTCAGGTGGTCCCGGGAGGAGCACGTAACGGCATTGTTTTGATCGGCCGGCGGGTCAAATGCAAGGCGCCAGTGCGCAGACGTGCGTTGCAGCAGCGTGCCGCCATACCCGGTGCGACATTCGCGACGGACTTAGTCTACGTCGGGCGTACGCCTCAGCCACGGCCGTGTGCCGGCGGGCGGTTCGACGGCGCCTGCCGGTTGGTAGTGGAGTGTAACTTCGGCGAGACGGCCTTCGGCCAGAGCGCGGCGGGTCGGGGCGTTCTTGACCTCGAACGTATCGAAACCGACGCGCCGCATCAGGGGAACCTGGTCGGCGAGCACGTCGCCGACGGCGCGCAGCTCCCCGGCGTATCCGAGCTTCTCGCGCAGCAGCCGTGCCGTGGAGTAAGCCCGGCCGTCGGAGAACTTGGGATAGTCGAGGGCGATAATTGCGAAGCGCGAGAGGTCGCCCGCGATGTCGTCCACGGTTTCTCCGGCCGAGACCAAGAGGCCCAATGGCGTGTTGCGGCCCGCAAGCTGATCGCGCTCGGCGAGCCACCGCTTCTTCGGCACGATGACCGCTCCGTCGGGAAGCGCGGAGGTCATGTCCACTTTCGCCCACGTGTCGCGCCGGAATGCGCCGTCCTGCCAGATGGCACCGGCGGGATCGGGAGTGCCGCGTGCAAGGCGCGCATCGGCCGAGCCAGGCGCTGGGTCGGAAGGGTGTCGATCTTGCGCGTCTGCGACCATGCGGCTGTCTAGCACGTCAAGCAGCGGCATAGAGCGCTTCCTTGAAGGGTGCGACGCCAAGTCGGCCGTAGGCGGCCAGGAAAGGCTCTTCGGAGCTTGTGCGCAGCTTCAGGTAGGTGTCGACGACCGTCTCGACCGCGGCGACGATGCCGTCAGGACCGAAGCCCGGGCCCGTGATCGAGGCCAGCGTAGCGTCCTCGGCGCCGGAACCGCCGAGCAGGAGCTGGTAGTGCTCCTCGCCGCGCTTCTCCACGCCCAGGATGCCGATGTGGCCGACGTGATGATGTCCGCAGGCATTGATGCAGCCGGAGATCTTGATCTTCAGGTCGCCGATCTGGTCCTGGCGCTCAGCCAGCCGCTCGGAGATGCGCTGCGCGATGGGGATGGATCGCGCGTTGGCGAGCGCGCAATAGTCGAGGCCGGGACAAGCAATGATGTCGGTGGCGAGACCGGCGTTGGACTCGGCGAGCCCGATGGCCTTGAGGCTGTCGTAGACGGCACGCAGGTCCTCGATGCGCACATGCGGCAGCACCAGGTTCTGCTCGTGCGTGACGCGCACTTCGTCGAAGGAGTATTTTTCCGCCAGATCGGCCACGGCATCCATCTGATCGGCGGATGCGTCGCCGGGAATGCCGCCGATGGGCTTCAGCGAGATTGTGACGATGGCGTAGCCGGGTTGCTTATGGGTGTGCGTGTTGCGCGTGACCCAGCGGTCGAAGGGGCGATCGGGTGCCCTGAGCGCGACCTTGGCGGGGCGCTTGTCGAACGCCGGCGGCGTGAAGTAGGCGTCGATGCGCTTGATTTCAGCCTCGGGAAGCTTGAGCGCGCCGTCGCGGATGCGCTGCCATTCTTCTTCGACCTGAGCGCTGAACGCCGCTGCGCCGACTTCGTGCACCAGGATCTTGATGCGCGCCTTGTATTTGTTGTCGCGCCGACCCTGCAGATTGTAGACGCGCAGGATGGCCTCGAGATAGCTGAGCAAATCCTCTTCCGGCAGTTCGTCGCGGATCTTCTTGGCGATGAACGGCGTGCGGCCCATCCCGCCGCCGACATAGACGGCGAAGCCCAGGCGACCGTCGGCGAGGCGCTTCAGATGCAGCCCGATGTCGTGCAACTGCATGGCAGCACGGTCCTGCTCGGCCGCGATGACGGCGACCTTGAACTTGCGCGGCAGGAAGCTGAACTCGGGGTGCAGCGACGACCACTGGCGGATGATCTCTGCGTAGGCGCGCGGATCGGCAACCTCGTCGGCCGTCGCGCCGGCGAAATGGTCGGCGGTGACGTTGCGGATGCAGTTGCCGGAGGTCTGGATGGCGTGCATCTCGACCTGCGCCAGCTCGTCCAGGATGGCTGGGATGTCGGACAGCTTTGGCCAGTTGAACTGCAGGTTCTGGCGCGTGGTGAAGTGTCCGGTGCCGCGATCATAGACCCGGGCGATGTGCGCAAGCTTGCGCATCTGACGTGAGGACAGCGTACCGTAGGGCACGGCAATGCGCAGCATGTAGGCGTGCAGCTGCAGATAGACGCCGTTCATGAGGCGCAGCGGCTTGAACTCGTCCTCCGTCAGCTCGCCGGACACGCGCCGGTTCACCTGATCGCGGAACTGCGCCACGCGCTGGCGCACGAACTCCGCATCGAACTCGTCGTAGCGGTACATCTTACGCGGCCTCGACGATTAACTCCCTCTCCCCGCTTGCGGGGAGAGGGTCGGGGTGAGGGGCAGCGGGAGACACATAGCCCGGAACGTCATCGAGGATGGTGGGGCCGCCGGCGCGAACGCGCTCGCGATAGCGGATCGGCTCGATGCGTCCGGCCACTTCGCGGATCTCGACGAGATAGGGCTCCACCACGAGATTGTGCGCGGAGTTGTAAGCACCGCGATCCTCCAGGGCCCTCACCTCATCGGGCGAAAGGGCAACAAGTGCCTCGTCGATGGTCTCGCTCCAGGCGCCCTCGAAATCGAGGAATATGACCGCGCCGTCACCGAGGCGGTTGGCCGTAAGGATGGAGCGTTGGGGCGCGTTTTTGCTCACAGGAAAACCTCCGCACAAATGGGTTCTGGTTCGTGGCGCCGCTCGGGTTGAGCTTGGCGTCGATGGACGATGACGTTGTCTGGGCGCTGCAATCCGGCGTCCTGCCAGTCGAGCCCGACAAAAATCACGGCGGGACCGGCAATTGCGTGCTGGGCCACGCAGTCGCTCAAATCGTGCAAGGTGGTGGCGACGGCCCGCTCGATCTCGTGCGTGCCGTTCTCGACGATCACGACCGGCGTTTCTGGATTTGCCCCGGCAGTGAGCAAATTGCGGCGGATGACCGGTGCGTTGCCGACACCCATGTAGATCGCGAATGCTGCACCCTTGGACGCCAGCGCGGCCCAATCGAGTTCCGGCTCGCCGTCGGCGGTGGTGCCGGTCACGACCGAGAACTGGCGCACGTGTTCGCGCAGCGTTACCGGCAGGGCGATGCGCGCGGCGCAGGCGTGCGCGGCCGTCACGCCCGGGATAACCTCGACGTCGATGTGCGCAGCCTGCAGGGCCGCCATTTCCTCGGCTGCGCGGCCGAAGATCAGCGGATCGCCGCCTTTGAGGCGGGCCACCACCTTGCCGGCGGCGGCCTCGCGCACGAGGATGCGGTTGATCTCGGCTTGCGAGGTCGATTTTCGGCCGGGGGTCTTGCCGACGAAGATGCGCTCGGCATCGCGCCGGGCGTAGTCCAGGATTTTGGGGTTCACCAGCCGGTCGACGACCAGCACGTCGGCCTCCTGCATGCGCTGCAGGGCCTTGAGCGTCAGGAGATCGGGGTCTCCGGGTCCGCAGCCGATCAGGGCGACGCGGCCGATGCCCGGTTCCGGCGAGCCCGCAATCTCGGCGGCGAAGATGCGAGTCGCTTCGGCTTCTGCGCCGCTGAGGACGGCGCGGCGGAACGGTCCCTGCAGCAGCCGCTCCCAGAGGCGGCGGCGCGCGCGGCCATCGGGAACGCTGGTGGCGACAACGGAGCGCAGCGCTTGGGCTTGCTCGGCGAGCGCGCCGAGATTGGCCGGCAGCAAGCTTTCCAGCCTGGTTTTGATTTCACGTGCGAGCACCGGTGCCGCGCCTTCCGTGCCGATGGCGACCGTAACCGGTGCGCGGTCGACGATGGCGGGCGTGATGAAGGTGGAAAGCTCCGGCACGTCGACGACGTTGACCGGAATGCCGCGCGCCTGGGCCGCCTGCGAGACGGCCGCGTCGAGGGCGCGGTCACCGGTGGCGGCATAGACCAGGCGCTGACCATCGAGGTCGCCGGCAACGAACGCGCGCGGCACGATCATGATTGCGCCCTGGCGCTCCAGGTCGCGCAGTTCATCGGTCACGACTTCGGCGACGACCGTGATGCGCGCGTTCGTCTTGCGCAGCAGCCGCACCTTCTGTGCAGCCTGCTCACCGCCACCGGCAACAAGCACGCCGGCAGCGTCGAGATCGGCAAAGAGCGGAAAGTACCTCATGACACGCGCTCTCCGGCCAGGGTGACTTCCAGGCCGTCCAGATGCCTGTCCCAGATCAGCTGGCAGCTGAGCCGGGAGGTGGGTTCGGTGGCTGGCAGGGTGTCCAGCATGGCTTCTTCGTCGTCGCGCGCAGGATGCAGGCGCTCGGCCCACGTCGGGCGCGACGTGCACGTGGCAGGTGGCGCACGCGCACGCGCCGCCGCACATGGCTTCGATGGGCAATCCGTGCAGCCGGATCAGCTCCATGACCCGCAAGCCTTCCACGGCCTCGAGCACATGCGTCTCGCCTTCCGGATCATTGACCGTGATGAAGCCCATAAGCCCTTATTTCCCAACGAGAAAAAACAAAGCGCCCGCGGAAGGCCCCGGTGTGCGGGGACGGTAAGAGCCGAGGCTGTGCACGCGGGCGCAGTGGGTGTTAAGTAGAAATATTTCCTATGCAATAGCAATATGTACGCGCGAATAAGAATGTAGTTCTTCAATAGCGCGCAAAGGAAGAACGTATTGCCTTGGCCAAGGTAAAATGAAAAAGCGCGTCTAGCTGTGCCAGGGGGGCGAGGAACGCCGTTCTCAACCATGGGGATAGGCCCCGACACCGGGTGACTTGGCCCGCGCGCCGCTTCACATGCGGCGGGGCGCCAGATCGGCGATCTCCTTGACCAGCTTGCTGATGATCAACTGGCCGAACGCCCCGAAGCTCTCGGCCTCGACGACGAAGGCACCGGGGCCGCCGATGACGTTGTTCTCGTAGTAGGCAGTGAGGCCGCCGGGCGGATGCGTGTGGGACGGATTGGTGGCGAGCGGCACTTCGCTCAGGATGACTAGGCCGTTGATCGTCACGCCTTTGGCGATGGCCTCGTCGCGCGCGGCAACGACATCGCGACCACTATTGTTGGTGCCGTCGCCGGAAACGTCGATGACGCGGCGGTCGGCCTGGAATGGGCTGCGCGCGAGCAGCGCCATGCTGAAATCTATGGCAGTGCTGATCGACGTGCGTCCGCGGTATGACCGCTCGGCCCCGAGCACGCGACTCGACACGGCCTTGGCATCGCGCTCGCCGGCAACCACGGTCCAGTCGATGACGACCTTCTGTTCCCACTCGCTCGCCCATTCGACGAACACCAGGGCAATGCGTCCCTTTGGGCCGCCCGTCATCGCTCGCACCACGCGCGGGTCCACGAGTGCGGCGGCATAGCCTTCGCGCTGGAGCTTGAACTTGGCGTCGTCGACGCTGCGTGAGACATCAGCCGCCAGGACGAGCAGAAGGTCGACCTCTCCTTCGTCTGCACGGGCGGAGGATAGACCGGCGCAAACCACCACGGTTGCTGCAACTAGGGCAGCGAGCAGGGTGGTCGTCCTTTTCAGCATGAAAGCCTCACGCTGGAGTGCAGATGCTGGCGACCATCAGCATAGGCGGACTGGCCATGCGCGGTCGAGACGCCCTTGGCGCAATACTCGTGGATGGCCGGATCACGCCTTTCCGGGCTAGATCGTGTCGTTGCAGCGCACCAACTCGGATTTGAGAAAGCCCAGCCGGGTCATCAGTTCGCGATCGAGATTGCCTTGCCCGACACGGCACTGGGTCTTGATGTAACGCAGATCGACGTCGACCCCGAGCATGTCCTTGAGCTGTTTGCGAGTGCTGTCCGGCAATTCGCCGCCCAGCCAGTCGCTCCCCAGCTCGATCAGCGAGCAGAGCTGACCGACGGCTTCGGGACCGGCCGAGCGGAATTTGTCCAGCGTCGCAATCTGCTGGTCGACCGATTTCACATAGTCCTTGGTGCACTGGGGCCGCTTGCTCATGTCGGGGCTGGGCTCACCCGGCAGGGGAAACGGCAACTGGGCTGCGGCCGCACCGGCGAGCCCGAGAACGAAAACGAGACTGGTGAGACGGGGGAGCAGGGCCATGGGACTTTCCGCCTTTCGCGAGCGACCTGGAGAGCGGACATCACGCGTGTGTCGAGATCTAGGCAGTGTACCATCCCATCCTCCGCCAGTGTGAGCCTAGCTGATATGCTCTGCATTACTTGAACGGCGGGGGCGCACCCTCTAGCCTTGCTGGAAATTCCCGTCATCAGCCTTGCGGAGGAACGTCATGCTGGACCGGCCCACCAAGCTGCAGGAGTACCAGACCTACATCGACGGCAAATGGGTCGATGCGGTCTCCGGCAAGAAATTCCAGACTTACGACCCCTATACGGGCGAGCCCTGGGCGCTGATCCCCGAATGCGACAAGGCGGATGCCGACCGGGCTGTCGAAGCCGCCGCACGCGCGTTCGAGAGCGGGCCATGGCCGCAGATGACGCCGACGGCGCGCGGCAAGGTCATGCGGCGCATCGCCCAGCTCATCGAGAAGCACGCCGATCACCTGGGTCAGGTCGAGGTGCGCGACAACGGCAAGCTCATCTCGGAAATGGTGGCGCAGACCAAGTACATGCCGGAGTGGTTCTACTATTACGGCGGCCTGGCGGATAAAATTCAGGGCGCGGTGGTGCCGGTCGATCGGCCCGATCACTTTACCTACATCCTGAAAGAGCCGGTCGGCGTGTGTGCGTTCATCACGCCGTGGAACTCGCCGCTGATGCTGACGGCCTGGAAGCTGGCGCCAGCGCTGGCGGCGGGCTGCACAGTGGTCATCAAGCCGTCGGAGTTCACGTCCGCCTCGCTGCTCGAATTCATGAAGCTCGTGATCGAGGAGTCGGGTCTGCCGCCCGGCGTGGTCAATGTCGTTACCGGCTATGGCGCTGTGGTGGGCGAGCCGCTGGTGACGCACCCCAAGGTCGCCAAAGTCGCCTTCACCGGTGGCACGGCGACGGGCGCGCGCGTCAACGAGCTTGCCGCCAAGTCGTTCAAGAAGGTGTCGCTGGAGCTCGGCGGCAAGTCGCCCAATATCGTATTTGACGATTGCATCCTCGACGACGCCGTCAGCGGCGCCGTCTCGGGCATCTTCGCGGCCACCGGCCAGACCTGCATCGCCGGCTCGCGCCTGTTGCTGCAGGAGACCATCCATGACCAGTTCGTCGAGAAGCTGGTAGCGATGGCCAAGACCGCGAGGCTCGGCGATCCCGGCAAGCCCGAGACGCAGGTGGGTCCCGTGACGACGCCGCCGCAGTACCAGAAAATCCTGGGCTACATCGACATCGCCAAGGGCGAAGGCGCCAAGTGCGTGCTTGGCGGCGGCCCGGCCACCAAGGAAGAGGGCGGCGGCAAGTATTTCGTCAAGCCGACCATCTTCACCGGCGTCAGCAACAATATGCGCATCGCCCAGGAAGAGGTGTTCGGGCCCGTGCTCTCCGTCATCAAGTTCAAGGACGAGGAAGACGCGATCCGGATCGCCAACGACATCGCCTTCGGCCTCGGCGCCGGCGTGTGGACGCAGTCGGTCAGACGCGCCCACACCATGGCGCGGAAGATCAAGGCCGGCACCGTATGGGTGAACACCTATCGCGCGGTGAGCTTCCTGATGCCGTTCGGCGGCTACAAAGCCTCCGGGCTCGGACGCGAGAACGGCGCCGATGCCATCGAGGGCTACCTGCAAACCAAGAGCGTGTGGATCAACAACGGTCCCGGCGGCGGCAACCCGTTCGTCATGAAGACGGCATCGTCATAGCTGTCATTCCGGGCGCAATGCTCGCAACGACAGCTTGCGTTACGGTAGACGCTCGGTGGGAACGATCTCCACCGTGCTGACGCGCCCATCGCGCAGGATGTGCATGGCGACGCGCCTGTCGATGCGGGTGCCGTCGAGCACACGGGCGATGTCGTCGATGCCCGTCACGATTTCCTGATCGAGCCCGACGATCACGTCGCCCGGTTCCAGGCGGCCGCCGGCGGCGGGACTGCCGGGCTGCACTTCCACGACGCGCACGCCAGCCTCCTGCGTGAGGCCGGTGGCGGCCTTGATCCGCTGTGGCAGCCGCACCTGGTCGCCAGCGATGCCGAGCCGTGCGCGGCGCACGCGACCATGCTGCAGGATCTGCGTCAGCACATGCTGCGCGGTGTTGGAGGCAACCGAAAAACAGATGCCCTGCGCGCCCATGATGACGGCCGTGTTGACGCCGATCACTTCCGCGCGCGAGTTCACCAGCGGCCCGCCGGAATTGCCCGGGTTGAGCGCGGCGTCTGTCTGTATGACGTCGCCGATCAGGCGGCCGTTCTGGGCACGCAGCGAGCGGCCCACAGCACTGACGATGCCCGCCGTCACGGTCGATTCGAAGCCGAACGGGTTGCCGATGGCAACCGCAACCTGGCCCGGCCGAACCTTCTTGGAGTTGCCAAGCCTTGCCGCAGGCAGCCCATCGCCCGTCTCAGCCCTCAGCACCGCAATGTCGGTGTCGCCATCGCGTCCAAGAAGGCGCGCTGCAACATGTCGACCCTCAGGAAGGGCCAACTCGATCGCAGAGGCACCTTCCACCACGTGATTGTTGGTGAGCACCAGGCCGTCGGGCGAGAGAATGGTACCCGAGCCGGACCCCTGGGCGCTCTGACCCTGGCGCGTGCCGCGAACCCGTACGTGCACGACCGACGGTGAAACAGCTTCCACAACACTGACGACCGCGTGTGAATAGGCATCGAGCAATTCCTCGTCCTGCTGTGCAACATCGCGCGTTTCGAGCGCGCCATCGCGATCCTTGCGCCACAACTGCATAGGAATGGTCTCCGAGCCGGGCAATGATCTCCCAACGGTGCCCACGCGACCCAGTATATAGGATCGATTAACCAATCCGGCGAGGGGCAAGCGCCGCCGTCGCTTCTCCGGCCGGCACACACCGAAAGCCGAGGCTTTCTGGTGTGCCGGTCGCGCGAACGTCAGGCCAGCGAGCACATCGTGGCAGCGCTGGAAACGTCGTGGCCGGGAACCGGCTCCACATTCAGTGACTTCACCACGCCGTTCTCGATGATCATCGAGTAGCGCTGAGACCGCACACCCATGCCGCGGGGCCCCAAATCCACTTCAAGTCCAACCTTCTTGGCGAACTCGGCACTGCCGTCGGCCAGCATCTGGATCTTGCCGTCGGCCTTGGAGTCCTTGGCCCAGTGGGTCAGAACGAAGATGTCATTGACCGCCGTGCAGACGATGGCGTCGAACCCTTTTTCTTGAGCTCGTCGTACCTCTCGACGAAGCCAGCCATGTGCTGCTTGTGGCAGGTCGGGGTGTAGGCGCCGGGCACCGCGAACAGGGCAACTTTCTTGCCGCCGAACACCTCGGCGGTCTTCGCCGGCTTGGGCCCCTCGGCCGACATGATCATGAACGTCGTCTCCGGCAGGGAATCGCCGACCTTGATCGTCATCTGGAATCCTTTCAAACGCGAGCAGATACTGGGGTGTGCGTGCGTGGATTGCACGGCGCGACATTAAGGGCTCGGGTCCCGCAAGCCAAGCAGGGCGGTCGATACGATCCCTCTCAGGCGGGCGTGGCTCACGGAGCAATCCACTGCGCCTCTGTCGCGCCGGCATCGCTGACGAGCGTGAACGTCAATGTCTTGCCCTTGAGCTCCTGGGCAAGATGGCGTCCCAGGTCGACTTCGAATTGAACAACGCCGCCTGTATCCGCCGCCACTCGTTTCGGCATCGGGACGTAGATGCCCTCGGGCGCTTCGATAAAAGCGTCGGCGCCGGCCGCATCGCCCGCAAACGAGGCTTCGACTGTTAGCTTCGGCGAGGGGTCGTTATGGCTGACCGTTACGCGCTGCAACTTGGGGTCGTTTTTGCGCCGCCCCTCCTCCGGACGGGGAACACGCTCGATTGCGGCTGCTATCTGGGGTGCGGGCGCGCCCACGGGTGCGGCAGGAATCGAGAGATCGAAGTTCGCCGTCGCCGGGATGCAGATCTCGCGGCAAACGCCAAATTCCAAAGCCAGCTTGAGGACCACGGGCTTCGAGGCGTCCTGTGGCGTAATCTCTATGGGCAGGAGCACGGCCTGCTTGTAGCCGATGGCAACGCCACCTGCCTCGGGCATCCGCATTGGTGCGGGATAAAGAACCCTGGTCGAGGCGACGTTAGCCGATCCGGCCCAGTCGAACGTGGGTGGCACCCCAGAATCTCCGGGCATGCGCCAGTAGGTCTTCCAGCCGTCATCCATTGCGATTTCAAGGCCGGCGAAATACTGGCCCTTTGCCGATTTGGCCCGGCCAGCGACCAGGCGCACACGCGACGCATGCAGCTCAGTCCATGGGGTGGCGGAAAGGCTAGTTTGCGCTGACGGACCCGCAGCCGGGAAAATGGCGGCAGTTGAAAGGATAATGCCCGCAATCGCCGTCCGAAACGCGCTCATAGGTCTCCTTTTTTGCGCTGCCATCATAGGAGACGAATCATGGCGCACAATTCAACACATTTGGAGCGCGGCGTTATCGATAGATGCCGCCGCCCCTTCCAGGTCCGGCTCTCACGCGTTAGTCTAAACGGCATGCCAGTTCGAAGAAAAACCCGCAAAAGCGACACCAATGGCTACCTGGACGGCCAGTTTCTTGTCGCCATGCCGGCCATGACCGACAAGCGCTTTGCGCGATCGGTGATCTACATGTGCGCGCACTCCGTGCAGGGCGCAATGGGGCTGATCGTGAACCAGCGGGCGCCGCACATAACTTTTCCGGAGCTGCTGGGCCAGCTCAGCATTCCCGGCGGCGACAATGCCGGGGAAGGCTTCGAGCCAGATCTCATCGACCTGGATGTGCACGTTGGGGGGCCGGTCGAAACGGGCCGTGGGTTCGTGCTGCACAGCTCGGACTACTTTGCTGCCGACTCCACGCTGCCGATCGACGATGGCGTGTCGCTCACGGCCACTGTCGATATTCTGAAGGCGATCGCCAGCGGCAAGGGACCCGACCGGGCGATCCTGGCACTGGGCTATGCCGGCTGGCGGCCCGGTCAGCTCGAGAGCGAGATCCAGGCCAACGGCTGGCTGCACTGCCCGCCCGACGTCGATCTGCTGTTCGATCGCGACCTGGATCAGAAATACGGTCGGGCCATGTCCAAGATCGGCATCGATCCCTCGCATCTGGTTAGCGAAGCCGGGCACGCCTGACAAGCGGCCGATACTGCCCTAGCCCGCGCCGGGTTTGCCGGGCGGTTCAGGGGGCGGGCGAACCTCTTCTTCCGCAATCTCACCTGCCAGTCGAGCCAGACTTGCTCTGATAGCCGGCGGCAGTTTCGAGAAGTCCGGTGGCGGGCGTCCGCCGGGCCGTGGGGGCGGCGGCAGATTGGGACGCTGAGCGCTAGCCGGCGGCGGGCGGGCACCTCCCGGCAGCGGTGGCGGCTGGGGTCGAGGCGGCTGACCTGGCTTTGCGCCATTGGGCTGCGGAGGCGTCGAAGGTGCCGGCCGTAGCGGTGTCGGCGGCAGATTCAGGCGCACGGCATTTGGGTCATTGGCAGGCGGTGCCGTCGGCGGTCCGCTTCGCGGCAGCGGTGGCGGCCCACCGGGCGGCATGCGCTCACCACCAGGGAGACCGTTTGCCGGGCCTGGCTTCATTTGTCGCTGGGGAGGCGCATGAGGCTGCCCGTTCGGCGGCGGTGGACCTCGCCGTGCCGGCGGCGGGCGCCGTCCGTTTGTAACCTCGACTGTAGCAGGGGCAGCAGCGACAGCGACGGGCTCGGTGTCGGGCGTCTTGACGCGCTGACGGAAGAGCGTGCTCCGCCTCAGTCTCCGCTCGGCCCTGCGCACCACTTTAAGGAGTTGCAGCAGATCGCGTTCCGCCATCGGCTCGCCGTAGTAGAACCCTTGCGCGTACTCGCAGCCGATCGAACGCAGGAAGCCCACGTCGTCTTCGGCTTCGACGCCTTCCGCGACCACTTTCTTCCCGAGCTCGTGAGCCAGAGCGATGATGGACCGCAGCACCACCGCGCCAGTGCCGTTTTGCGTGCGCGCCTGAACGAACGAGCGGTCCACCTTGATAGTGTCGAAAGAGAACTGTGTGAGATAGGAGAGCGACGAATACCCTGTTCCGAAGTCGTCGAGGGAAAGACCAGCGCCCGCAGCCGAGAGCTGTTCCAGCACTGCCGCCGCTTTTTCCGGGTTCTCCATGGCCAGCGATTCGGTGATCTCCAGGCGCAGGGAGCCCTTGGGAATGACGGCGCGGCTGAGCAGATGGCGCACCTCGTTGATGAGTTCCGACCGGAAAAGCTGTCGGCTGGAGACGTTGACGCTGACAAACAGCGGTTGATCTGGCCTCGGCAGCTCCCTGTGCCAGCGCTGCACCTCGCGCACGGCACGCGTCAGCACATAGGAGCCGAGCTTGATGATGAGATCGGATTCCTCGGCCACCGGCACGAAGTGCGTGGGGTTGAGCAAGCCGAGCCGTGGATGCTCCCAGCGCAGCAGGGCTTCGAAGCCGGCCAGCGTCTCGGTCGGCAGGTAGAAGATCGGTTGATAGACAAGTTTCAGCTGCTTCTTCTCTATTGCTGCACGCAGCTCGTCTTCGAGCGCCACGCGCCCGTCCTTATCAGTGCGCATCTCGGCATTGAAAATCTCGATGCGATCCGAGCCCGAACGCTTGGCTCGGTACATGGCGATCTCGGCTTCGCGCAGCAGTTCGGCCGGGTCCTCGTCGGGGCCATCATAGATGGAGATGCCGATGGAGGCGGTCAGGACGATCTCCTGGCCGGCAATGGTGATAGGCGTTCGCACCGCACGGCGAACCTGCTCGGCCAGCATGGCGAGCTCGCGCGGGTCGGTCTGGCTGAGCAGCAGAAGCGCGAACTGATCGCCGCCGATGCGGGCCAGGGTATCCTGCGGTCCCAGGTTGCGGCCAAGGCGGCGCGCCACGGTGAGCAAGAGACTGTCGCCGACCACCAGTCCGAATGCAGAGTTGGCCGTCTTGAACTTATCGATGTCGACAAACAACAGGGACGGCCGGACCAGAGGCTCGAGCGTGGCCCGCTTTGCGGCAATCGCCAGCCGGTCCAGGAACAGCTCGCGATTGGGAAGGCCGGAGAGGCTGTCGTGCACGGCGTTGTGCAGTAGCCGCTCCTGCGCGCGCTTGCTGTCGGTCACTTCGCGCAGCAGCCCGACGCAGCGGAGGTTGCGGCGGTCGGAAGTCGGCACGCTGGCAGCGTCCAGCTCGAACCAGCGATAGGAATTGTCCACGTGTCGCATGCGGAACTCGATGCGCATGTCGCCGCCAGAGCGCTCCTTCATCGACCACAGCAGCAGCTTGAACCGTTCGCGATCAGCTGGGTGCATGTGCGCAGTGAAATCGTCGGCTTTCGAGGAAAGCTCGCCCGACTTCAGCCCGAGCATGGTCTCGACGATGGGGCTGACCTTGATCTCGTCGCGGCGTGAATTCCATTCCCACACCGCCGCGCCTGCGCCGTCGACGGCAAGCGCCCGCAACTGCTGCTCTCCCGGCTGAGCGCCATACAGCGGCTCGACCGAGCGGAAGGCATATTGCGTAACAGTAAATCCGATCAGCACCACGATCAGCACCAGGCCCGAGGTCAGCCCGAAGATGATGAAATCGCCGGCCAGCCGGCCGATGAACGTGGCGCCCGTGCCGAACAGCCACACGAACAGGAGCATCCACGTCGGCAGCATCGACAGCGCCCGGTCCTGCCCGCGCAAGGCGAGGAACAGCGTGACGCCCCCTCCTCCGCCGGCGATCGCCAGGCTTGAGAGGCGGGCAAATGTCGCCGCAAGACGCGGATCGACGAAAGCCACCGCAACCAGCACGGCCTGTGCTGCGATCCACAGCGCGATGAGCATGCGAGCAAAGCCGTGCCAGGCGCCCAACCGCAGGAAGACGTATACGAATACGAGCAAGCTCGCCGCCATCGCCGCTTCGGCGGCCGCGCGATATTGCGCGTTCTCCTCGGGCCGGATGTTGAACAGCTTGTGCCAGAAGCCGAAATCGACGCACAGGTAGGCCAGCACGCACCATGTGAAAACGGCTGCTGACGGAAAAATGGCCTTGTGGTTGGCGGCGAAGACGGCGGTCAGGAAAATAGCCAGCAGGCCGGTAATGCCCAGCATGATGCCGTTGAACAGCTGTCGGTCGCGGCTCTTCTGCTCGTATTCCAAACCGTTCCAGAGATAGATGCGCGCGAAGCGATCAGACGACAGCTCGGCGATGTAGGTGACGGTTTGTCCCGGCTCCAGCGTGATGCGGAACACGTCGGCGCGATCGCTTTTTATGCGCTCGGGAACGTAGCCGACGGAATGCGATATTTTCTCAATGCGCCGCGCGTCGAGGTCTGGCCAGACGACGCCGGACCCTGCCATGTTGTAGCGGTCGACAGCGAGCCAGCGCTCGATCGGCTTGTCGGTGGCATTGCGAAGCGCGAACGCGAACCAGGCCGGATTTGTACCGTGCGTGGATGCGTTCGATGACAGGCGCTGGGTGATGCCGTCGCTGCCTGGCGCTGTTTCGATTGTGATCTGGTCGCCTTGCGGCTCGTAGAACTCTCCAAGCGCGGAAATGTCGAGCCGATCGGTGTCGTTGGTGACGTCGATGGCTTTGAGGGCGGCTGCGGCGGGCGACTGAATCAGTAGAAGGCAGGCCACAAACATCGCCAGCGCAAGCAAGCTGCGCGCCAAGGACCCCGGCCAGGCAGGCTTGGCGATGTCACGGCGTCTGCGCATCAGTCCCTTGCCTCTTCGGTTCAGCTGTGCTGATCGTCTTGCAACAAGGCGAAGAGATCGTGGTCCTGCCACTGGTCGTTGATCTTGAGGTAGCGACGGGCCCGGCCCTCGCGCGTGAAACCTACTTTTTCAAGGACTCGCTGGGATGCCGCGTTACTCGGCAGGCAGGCCGCCTCCAGTCGATTGAGGCGCAAGACGCCGAAGGCAAAACGCAGCGTGACGCGCACGGCGTCGGTCATGAGGCCGCGACCCGCGTAGGGTGCGCCGATCCAGTAGCCGAGCGATGCGGTCTGTGCGACCCCGCGCCTGACGTTGCTGAGGTTCAGTCCGCCGATCAACCTGGAATCCGTGTCACCGAAAATGAGGTAAGCATAGCCGTGATCGTCGCGCAGCTCGCGATGATATTGCCGCAGACGCTTGCGGAAGTTGGATCGGGTCAACTCGTCGCGTGCCCATAGCGGCTCCCACGGAACCAGGTGCGCGCGGCTCAATGCCCTGAGTTCGGCCCAGGCCGCATAGTCCTGCATGGTTGGATGACGCAGGTATACGCGCGCGCCACGGATCTCCGTTTCCGGGTCGACGATAGGAGAAGGTCTCAAGAACGCCATCTGTTGTCCTTGTGAGCCGTCCGCTCAGAGAAGTTTCGAACGTGGTTCCCCGCGTAACATGTTCTCTGCCAGCCGTGCATAAGCCGGTCCTTTGCGGCCTGCTCCGACGACGGTGACCGAGGGCTTGGATTTTGTCAGCAGCTTTGCGGCGAGCGTGCGAACGGCCTCAGGTGTCACCGCTTCGATGCGGTCGACGACTTCCTTGGTGTCGATCAACCGGTTGAACAGCAACATCTGCCGGGCCATGTACTCCGCGCGGGCGGAAGAACTTTCCAGCCCCATGAGCATGCCTGCCTTGATCTGGGCCTTGGCGCGTGCCACCTCGACTTCGGAGGGCTTTTTGGTCGCGGCGCGACGGAACTCAGCGGCTACGACTTTGATCAACTCCTCCATCATCGATGCCCCCGTCGCCGCGTGAATCCCGAACAGGCCC
Organism: uncultured Alphaproteobacteria bacterium; assembly: GCA_963814055.1. Taxonomy (GTDB): domain Bacteria; phylum Pseudomonadota; class Alphaproteobacteria; order Rhizobiales; family Hyphomicrobiaceae; genus AWTP1-13. The sequence goes on along the minus strand of CAWFBJ010000025.1, from coordinate 219,965 downwards.
GTATCAGCCAGCGCCCAATAGCTGGAATAGACAGAGTAGCAGAGGCCGCGGCGTTCCCTCACTTCCTGGAACAGCCGAGACGATATTCCCCCGCCGAAATGCGAGGAGAAAACCTGGGCGGCGTAATAGTCCGGTGCGCTGTACGACGGACCCTCGAACGCTAGCAGCAGGTGGCTCTGCTCGAACGGCTTGGGGGAGGATCGAGTGCCTCCACAGTAGCGCGCCGGCTCGAAACGCCCCCCGGCGCCGCCATTCATGCCGCCGAATAGGGCTTCAGCGTGGCGCACGAGTTGATCGTGGTCGATCTTGCCTGCGGCGGAAAGCACCATGCGCTTGGCGCCGTAGTTGGCTTTCATGAACTTGCGCAGGTCGGGAGGGTGGAAGCTCTTCACGCTCGCAGCGGTGCCGAGAATGGGCCGGCCGATTGACTGGGCCGGGAAGGCCGCCTCCTGCAGCAGTTCGTAGGCAATCTCGTCGGGGCTGTCGCGGGTGGCTGCGATCTCCTGCAGGATCACTTCGCGCTCGCGCTCGAGTTCCCCTGCCGCATGACGCGAGTTCAGAAGAATGTCGGCAAGGATGTCGAGGCCGAGGCCTATGTCTCCCGCCAGGACGCGTGTGAAATAGGCTGTCGTCTCGAGGCTGGTGGCGGCATTGAGTTCACCGCCTACCGCCTCGATTTCCTCGGCAATATCCTTGGCGCTGCGCCGCTTGGTGCCCTTGAAGGCCATATGCTCCAGCAGATGGGAAATGCCCTGCTGCTCGACCGTTTCATGGCGGGCGCCCACGCCGACCCATATTCCCATCGACACGGTCTCGAGGTTCGGCATGCGGTGCGACACCACACGCAGGCCGTTCGCCAGCTGGGTTTCGTGCCGACTCATGCGACGGCACCCTGGCTGACGCTGGCGCGCTCGATGACGAAGCGTTGAACGGCGGCGAGGTCATTAGGCAACACAGTGATGCGCTCCAGGTCCGTCAGCAGTGTGGCGAGGCGTGGCGGCAGTGTGGGGCGCGCGCCGCTGATCGCTTCGATGGCGTCGGGAAACTTTGCGGGGTGGGCGGTGGCGAGCACGATGTTCGGGGCCTTTCCCGTCGCCAGGATTTTTTCCGCAGCGACGACGCCGCAGGCCGTATGGGGGTCGAGCAGGTAGCCGCTGTCTTCTTGCGTGTGCCGGATGCAGGCCGCGACTTCGTCGGCGCTGGCGGCGGCGGCGTCAAAATCGGCACGCATGGTGGCAAGAACCGCGTCCGACAGATCGAAACGGCCGGACTGGACGAGCCCACCCATCTTGCCGCGCACCCATCCGGCGTCGCGGTTGGTGGCCTCGAACAGATAGCGCTCGAAGTTGGACGAGACCTGGATGTCCATCGACGGTGAGTTTGTCGCCACGACCCCGCGGACCTCGTAGGCGCCGGTGGCGTGCGTGCGGCGAAGGATGTCGTTGTCGTTGGTGGCAATCACCAGCCGTTCCACCGGCAGGCCCATGCGCTTGGCGGCGTAGCCGGCGAAGATGTCGCCGAAGTTGCCGGTGGGCACCGAGAAAGAAACAGCGCGATGCGGACCGCCGAGGGCCGTTGCGGCAACGAAGTAATAGGTGATCTGCGCGACAACGCGGGCCCAGTTGATGGAATTGACGCCCGCGAGCTTCACGCGGTCGCGGAAAGCCAAGTCGTTGAACATGGCCTTCAAGAGGGCCTGACAGTCATCGAAGGTGCCGTCGACGGCGACGGCGTGGACATTGGGTTCGGTGGCGGTCGTCATCATGCGCCGCTGCACGTCGGACACGCGGCCGTTCGGGAACAGGATAATGGCGTCGACGCGCTTGGAGCCGCGAAAAGCCTCGATGGCGGCGGCGCCGGTGTCGCCCGACGTGGCGCCAACGACAGTGACCCGGGCATTGCGGGCAGAAAGCACACGGTCCATGAGGCGGGCGACAACCTGCATGGCAACGTCCTTGAAGGCGAGCGTCGGCCCATGGAAAAGCTCCAGGATCCATGAATTTGGGCCGGTCTGAATAAGCGGCGTAACGGCGGAATGCCCGAAGCGCGCATAGGCTTCGCGAGTAATGACAAGCAACTCGTCGCGCGGAATGGTTCCGCCTGCGAAAAGGTCCAGGATCGATGCCGCTACGTCGGCGAAGGGTTTGCCGGCAAAGTTGGCGATGATCTCTGGGGCCAGCTGGGGCCAGGCTTTCGGCACGTAGAGCCCGCCGTCGCGCGCCAAGCCTGTCAGCAGAGCGTCGTCAAAGCCGAGTTCGGGGGCTTCGCCTCTGGTGCTGATGTAACGCAAGGGTCGGCCTTCGCGGCTGTGGGCAAAGCGGGATGCCCTGGGGCTCAAGTGTTCTAGGGCCCAAGTGGAGAGCGAACAAGGCGGCTGACCGGCAACGCCCGCAAAACCGTGGGTTGCGGATACTATACGGACGGGGAAGTCCGTAACCGGCTGATGGCAAAAGCCAGATAAACGCCAATCAACGTAAGGGCGATACCATACCAGGTGACGGCATATTCCAGGTGCCGATTGGGCAGGGAAATGCGAGTGACACCCCCCTTTGGCCAGCCCCCAGGCGGCGCGGGCTGGGCATCGGCCTCAATCGTGAAAGGGAGGGCCGTGACAGCGGGGGCAGGCGGAAAGGCCGATGCCGTCAAAGCGGGTATGTCCGGCCAGTACCAGAGATTGCCCGCGACATCGTTCTGCGGCGTGAACATGGTCTTGCCCTGCGGCACCCGGACAACGCCTCGGACTTCGGTTTCGCCCGGCACCTGCCCGGCCGCTCGCGCGACTGGGGCCTTGCTGGCATCCGGAACGAGCCCGCGGTTGATCCAGACCATGCGGGCGGGAGCGACTTCCAGCGGCGTATAGACATGCCAGGCAAGGCCGGAGGCTTGTGGGAAATAGAGGTAGCGCTCCTTGTCGTGGTGGAAGCGGCCAGTTGCGGATACGTGCATGTATTCGATGTCGCTGCCTTTGCGCATGAGATCTGCGGCGCGCGCGACCGGAAGCGGTTCGCCTGCGACGCGATCCGCGATCTTGGCCAGCAGGTCTTCCTTCCAGCGTTTGCGCTCGAGTTGCCACGTGCCGAGCCCGATCAGCACGCAGAGCGCGGCGAAAGTGGCCAGCGTTGGCCAGACGAGCTTCGCTTGTCGCAGCTTGTTGAACACACTCGGTTCCCGCTCGATCTCAGTCGGGGCGCATGTGGCCGTCGCCTGCTTGGTGCCTGTACTGCAACCCGATCAACACGCCTTTGAGGCCGCGCAGCAATACGAACGCCAGCGTAGGTGTGAGCACGCCCCACAGCACAAAGTGCACCCACACAGGCGGACCGAGCCTGAACTCTACCAGGAGCGCACCGCCGAGGACGACGAAACCCAGAATGAAGATGGTAAACACCGCCGGCCCGTCACCGGAATCCGCGAACGCGTAGCTCAGCCCGCAGCGATCGCATTTCTCACGCAAAACCAGACCCGCTCCAAACAACGCTCCCTGCCCGCAACGGGGGCAGCGGGCTCTCAAGCCGGTGAGAATGGCTGATCGATAGGATGCACCGTCGCGGGCCATGCGTGCCTCGGATTTCGCTCGGCGCGGCGATCACCAACAGCCCGGCAATTTGGCCGACGCAAGTAGCCTCCGGGGAGACGGAGCCCCGCGAGGCTATTGTATTGTTGTCCTGGCAGAACTGCCGGAGCCGAGGCTGGCACCCCTGCGCCGGCATGCAGGTTGGTCAATGCGCCAGCGGCGTACCGGCACCGATCACGTAGATGCAGGTGAACAGGAACAGCCACACCACGTCGACGAAATGCCAGTACCAGGCCGCCGCCTCGAACCCGAAATGCTGTTTGGGCGTGAAGTGACCCTTCATTGCCCGGAACAGACAGACGAGCAGGAACAGCGTGCCGATGATGACATGCGCACCGTGGAATCCGGTCGCCATGAAGAACGTGGAGCCATAGATGTGGCCCGCAAACTTGAAGCCGGCGTGTGCGTACTCGTAGGCTTGGCAGGCCGTGAACATGAGCCCCAGGATGACGGTCACCACGAGGCCCCAGATCAGTCCCTTGCGGTTGTTTTCCAGCAGCGCGTGATGTGCCCATGTGACCGTAGTGCCCGACAGCAGCAGGATCAGCGTGTTGACCAGGGGCAGTCCCCATGGGTCGAATGTCCCTGTGAAAGTCGGGCTGGGCTTGGGTGGCCAATGCCCGCCGGTCAGCGCATTGCGCTCAACCATGCCGATGACTTCCTTAGTCTGCGTCAAGGTGCCGTCCGGCATGGTGATGTCGAGCGGGTGAATCGGCGGCGGGAAACAGCGAGGCGTCGAAATAGGCCCAGAACCAGGCGACAAAGAACATCACCTCCGAGGCGATGAACATGATCATGCCGTAGCGCAGATGAAGTTGCACGACGGGCGTGTGGTCACCCCCGTGCGCTTCCTTGATCACGTCGCGCCACCACATGAACATGGTGAGGGCAACACCGGCGGCGCCAACCAGGAACACGGCGGACCCCCGCAGGCCGAACAGGCCGGCGCCATCGCCCATCGAGCGCATCCATATGATCAGGCCGACCGCCATGGTGAAGGCGAACACGGAGCCGATGATCGGCCACGGACTCGGATTCACGAGGTGATAGTCGTGGTGCTTGGCGTGCGTGTCGGCCATCTATTGCTCCTCGTCCCGTCTCGCTCCTGGCGGAGCATCTTGATAACTGGATGCCTACTAGCCGGCGGTGCCGGTGCGTTTTTCGGCGACGTCCCGGTTTTGGTGCCGGCATAGGGTTGAATGTATAGGACAGCGTGATGTGCGTGACCGCGCGCGCGTCCCTGTCGTTCACGATTTGCGGATCGACGAAGAAGCTCACCGGGAACTCCACGGTTTCACCAGGCTGCAGAAGCTGCTCGGTGAAGCAGAAGCACTGCAGCTTGTTGAAGTAGACGGCCGCAATCTCGGGAAACACATTGTAGATCGCGGTGCCGCGTACCGGCTGGTCTGAGGTGTTGGTGGCGCGGAAGAAGGCGAGGTTGTTGTCGCCGATTTTCACTTCCATCGTGTTCTGCACGGGCTCGAAGTGCCAGGGGAGCCCGGGGGTCACGTTGCCGTCGAAGCGTATGGTAACGGTCCGGTCGAGGACGGTAGTGGACGGAATGGTGGCAATGCGCGGCGTGCCGTCGAAGCCGGTGACCTGGCAGAACAGGCGATAGAGCGGCACGGAAGCGTAGGCAGCTCCAACCATGGCGACGACCAATGCCGCGCACGACAGGGCGAGGGCGCGATGCCGGCGCTGCAGCGCGCGATTGGCGGTCTCCTCGTTCATCTCATCCGTTCCGCGCCCGGCTCCATGCTAGAGCGGCCTGTTCATCACGTTGCCGCCGAGGCGCACGATCGTGGCGATGTAGAAAATCGCGACCAGGGCGGCAAGCGCCAGCGCGATGCCGATCGAGCGCATCTTGCGTCGTCGTTCCCACTCGCGCTGATCGCGATCCTCCACGTGCTGCGATCTCCTCGCTCAGGCAAGCCATAGTCCAACGCCCCGCTCGACGAGAAGTGCGGCAAACAGACCGAACAGGTAGAAGATCGAGAAAAGCGAACAGCTGCTTGGCTGCACGGTCACCTGCGCGGCCGTCGCGCACGCGGTAGACGTTCAGCGCAAGTGCCAGGAAGAAGGCGCCGAGCATGATCGCGGCAAGCGTGTAGAACGGGCCGCCAAAACCCATCAGCGAAGGTAACAGGGTCAGCGGCACAAGCAGCGCGGCATAAATCACGATCTGCTTGCGTGTCTCGTCCGGGCCGGCAACGACCGGCAACATGGGTACGCCCGCACGCTCGTAGTCACGCGACCGATAGAGCGCCAGCGCCCAGAAGTGCGGCGGCGTCCACATGAAGATGATGAGGAAGAGAACGATGCTCTCGATGCTCACCGAGCCCGTGACCGCAGCCCAGCCGATCATCGGCGGGAAGGCGCCAGCAGCGCCGCCGATGACGATGTTCTGCGGCGTGCGGCGCTTGAGCCACATGGTATAAACGAAGAGGTAGAAGGCGATGGTAAGCGTCAGCAGGGCGGCCGCCACCCAGTTCACCAGCACGCCCAGCGTGATAACCGCGCCGATCGCAAGCACGACGCCGAAGGTGAGAGCCTCGTCTGCGGATACGAGACCGCGTGGAATGGGCCGGTTCGCCGTGCGCTGCATGCAGGCGTCAATGTCGGCGTCGTACCACATGTTGAGCGCGCCGGACGCGCCAGCACCCACGGCGATGCAGATGATGGCGATGATCGCGAGCACAGGGTGCATCCCGCCTGGCGCCAGCACCAGCCCGGTAAGGGCGGTGAACACGACAAGCGACATTACCCGCGGCTTCATCAGGGTCACGAAATCGCCGACCCCGCCGCCTGTCGCGACAGGGTGCAGCGCGCGCGTCTGACCTCCCAACTCAGCCATGACTGTTCATGCGTTATCTCGCGTGCGCGCCACTGGTTAGTGGTGCGCCGTCTCCTTGAATTTCGGCAGCGTCTCGTAGGAATGGAAGGCTGGCGGCGACGGCAGGGTCCACTCCAGCGTCGTGGCGCCAACGCCCCAAGGATTGTCGGCGGCTTTTTTCCTGGCCACGAAGTAGGCGTAGAGCATGCTGAACACGAATATGAGCGTGCCGGCGGCGGTGATATAGGACCCCACGGACGACCACCAATTCCAGTAGGCGAAAGCGTCGGGATAGTCGACGTAGCGGCGCGGCATACCCGCCAGTCCCAGGAAATGCTGTGGGAAGAACAGCACGTTGGCGCCGATGAAGGTAAGCCAGAAGTGCAGCTTGCCCATCGCCTCGCTGTACATGTAGCCGCTCATCTTCGGGAACCAGTAATACCAGCCGCCGAAGATCGCGAAGACGGCGCCGAGCGAAAGCACGTAGTGGAAGTGCGCCACCACGTAGTAGGTGTCATGCATCGCGCGATCCACGCCGGCATTCGCCAGCATCACGCCCGTCACCCCGCCCAGCGTGAACAGGAAGATGAAGCCGAGCGCCCACAGCATCGGCACGCGGAACTGGATCGAGCCGCCCCACATGGTGGCGATCCAGGAGAAGATCTTCACCCCCGTGGGCACGGCGATCACCATGGTGGCGAATATGAAGTAGGCCTGAGCGTCGACGCCCATGCCCGAGGTGTACATGTGGTGCGCCCATACGATGAAGCCCACGAAGCCGATGGCGACCATGGCGTAGGCCATGCCGAGGTAGCCGAAGACCGGCTTCTTCGAGAACGTCGAGACGATATGGCTGATCATGCCGAAGCCGGGCAAAATCAGAATGTAGACCTCGGGGTGGCCGAAGAACCAGAACAGGTGCTGGTAGAGAATGGGATCACCGCCGCCGGTATGATTGAAGAACGTGGTGCCGAAATTGCGGTCGGTCAGCAGCATGGTGATGGCGCCGGCCAGGACGGGCAGTGACAGCAGCAGCAGGAAAGCGGTCACGAGCACGCTCCACACGAACAGCGGCATCTTGTGCAGCGTCATGCCAGGCGCGCGCATGTTGAAGATGGTCGTGATGAAGTTGATGGCGCCGAGGATCGAAGAAGCGCCGGCGAGATGCAGCGACAGAATGGCGAAATCCATCGCCGGGCCGGGATGGCCTGAGGTGGAAAGGGGAGCATAGATGGTCCAGCCGGCGCCGACGCCGTTCATGCTCGACGGACCCTCCACGAACATCGAGATGAGCAGCAGCGTGAACGAAGCCGGCAGCAGCCAGAATGAGATGTTGTTCATGCGCGGGAATGCCATGTCCGGCGCGCCGATCATGAGCGGTACGAACCAGTTGCCGAAGCCGCCGATCATCGCGGGCATCACCATGAAGAACACCATGATGAGGCCGTGGCCTGTCACGAACACGTTGAACATGTGGCCGTTGGCGAAATACTGCAGGCCCGGTTCCTGCAGTTCCATACGCATCATGACGGACAGGAAGCCCCCCACCAGCCCCGCCACGATGGCGAACAGCAGGTACAAGGTGCCGATGTCCTTGTGGTTGGTTGAGAACAGCCATCGCGGCACGAAGTACGGCGTGTCGTTGTGGCCGTGATCGCCTTCCGCGTGAGCCTTGGTCGCCATGTCGCTCTTACCTTCGCGTTCGCTCTAGCGTTGCATGCAGCGCCCGTGATCGGGCGCTTTCAGCGGCTATCGCAATGCAGTCTTGTTCTGGCCTACGTGTTCCTTCGCCACCTGGCGAATGATCTCCCTGACGCGGTTGCGGTTGCGGTCTTTCACCGCCTTCGCCCAGTCGTTGAACACGGGTTCCTTCACGACGCGTATGGCGATGGGCATGAAAGCATGATCCTTGCCGCACAGCTCGGAGCATTGACCGAAATAGATGCCTTCCTTGGTCGCCTTGAACCATGTCGCCGTTATGCGGCCTGGCACAGCATCGACTTTCGACCCGAACGAGGGAATGGTCCAGGAATGGATTACGTCGCTGGACGTAACCAGCACGTGCACCACCTTGTTGACGGGCACCAGCACCTCGTTGTTGACGGCGAGGTTGCGCGGCACCTGGTCGGACGGCATGCCGGACTTGATCGCTTCCTCGCGTTCGTTGTCCTGCAGCATCACCGAATCGACCCTGATACCCTGGTCGGGGAACTCATGGGTCCAGTTCCAGGCATTGCCGGTGGCCTTCATCACCACGTCCGGTGGGGGAAACGTGTATTGGGCGTAGAGCAGCTTGAAGGAGGGAATGGCGATCATCACGAGGATGAAAACCGGCACCACCGTCCAGAGCACTTCAATCGTGGTGTTGTGTGTGGTCTTGGACGGAATGGGATGGCGCTTCTCGCTGAAGCGCCACATCACGTAGGCCATCAGGAGCATTACGAAGACAGTAATTGCAATGATGAGCCAGTTGACGACGTCGTGAAAGCTATGAATTTGCTCGGCAATCGGCGTCACGGCTTCCTGAAAGTAGATCTGCCGCGGCGACGGTTGACCCGAACCAGCAAGCGCTGCTGAGCCAAACAGGCCGGTACAGGCGGTGGCCAGGAGCCACAAGCAACTGCCCCCGCTGCGGACCTTTCTCAACATAGGTGTTCAGCTCCCGATCCGTGGCGCGGAATGGCGCGCTACGCCTTGGCGTTGCCCCGTGCGCCCTCACAGCCGTAGTCACTACCTAGCTTAACGCACGAACCGCGCCGTCGTCCCGAGCTTTGACAGTTCTTTCGACCGTCTCGACAAGTCCCGCGGCGCCTAGGCACGCCGGCATCCAGCCCCAAGCCGACAAACGCCAAATCCGTCCATCCGTGTCACCAAACACAATGGCCGATAGCGACTCAAGGGCGCTCGCTGCGGCATTTCCACGCGTGAAGTTGACCCATATGGCTGACCCGCTGCGCGCTCGTGACCCGCGTCCGCCAAGCTGCGGATAAGTCCGACGCCATCCGGGAAGGTCCCAATGCCGGGTCCCATTTTGGCCGGATTTGTCACGGAGATCACGCATGTTGTCGCCTAGTGCCGGCAAAGGCGACCGAGCCCGTTTCGCTCATGATCCGATTCATGTGAAAAAGGGCGTTCCAGCCGCCGTCGTGTCGGGGTTCAGCTTGATTGTGACCTTTCTCCGCAGTTGCCGCCGCGTTGGCGCAGGTCGGCTTGGCTGGCTGCATCCGGCGTTCCTGCTGGTCGCGCTCGTGATGCTGCCCATCGCTCAGGCCCGGACGCAGGGGCTGGAGGGCGGCACGGTCAAGGCGCAGCACGGCGATTGGCAGATCGTGTGCAAGGCGCCGCCCCCCGGCGCCAAGAACGAGATCTGCGCGATCGTCCAGAGCGTGACGGCCGAGGATCGCAACAATGTTGGATTGACCGTCTATTTCCAGAGGTTCTCAGACGGTCGCCGGGTGCTGCGCGTGTTCGCGCCGTTGGGTGTGCTGCTGCCGCCGGGTCTCGGTCTCAAAATCGACAACAAGGATGTGGGCCACGCACCGTTCGTGAGATGCAACACGTTTGCCTGCTACGCACAGGTCGTGGTGGAAGATCCGCTCGTCGAGCAGTTGAAGAATGGCAAGAGTGCGGTTTTCATCATCTTCCAGAGCGAGGAAGCCGGCATCGGCATTCCCATCTCGCTCGCCGGTTTCGGCCAAGCGCTCAACAGCTTGCGCTGAGCATACCCCGCTCGCCGAGGCACTCTCGCGTTTTTGCCACTTTGTCCCGCTATTCTGCGTGCGCTGGACGGGCACGGCGCGTTGATAAAGTTTGCGACAACAAACATGACCGTCATAAGCGAGTGCGGGCTCGCGCTACAAGCGGAAGATGACGCCTGCCGAAGGCAGAGGCGGATCGAGGCCTTCCATCCCGACCATCGGCGCTTCGTTGCCGACCTCACGCTTTGTGCGCCTGCTCTCGAGGACCTTGCCGATACTTTTCCCGCGCTGCTGTTCGCGCTCGCGACGGGCTATGCTACGCCTCAGCAACGCGAGCGCACGTTCGAACTCGTGTCCGCGGGCGCGCCTCTGCGCGAAGCTGCCGATGCGCTGGGCATTGCATGGTGGCTGCGCAAGCTGCCGCCGCAGGCGTTCGTTACACCCTTGCCGGCGCTATCGACCGATCTTGACTTCGGATTTCGGATCGCCGGGCTCATCCCCCGCGATCACCGGCTCGCGCCGATCTGGTTGGCACGCGTGGCCTATGCACACGAGGCCTGCGGACCGCACTATGCGCTGTGGTTGGCCCGGCAGGACGACCTGATTGCCACGGCAGATGAGTTTTTCATACTCATGGCCGCCTGGGCTTGGTTCAGCACGCATCAGGGGCATTTGGGCCATCGCCTGCTGCGCAAGCCGTGGCACAACGAAATGAGCTTCAAGCGGGCACGTGAGGAACTAAGCGTGTGGCGCCAACGGTTGCGGCTCGTGGAATCTCTGGGCCACGGCATCGAGACGCCCTGGCTGAGCGACGGCGCGGCAGCAGGGTACAATTTCGTCGCCCTGCGCACGGTCGACGACTTCGTCACGGAAAGCGAGGCGCTGGACAACTGTCTTGATCAATACGCCGACCACCTTCGTGCCGGCGCTACTGCCGTCTTTTCGATACGCAAGAATGCACGCAGCGTTGCCTGCGTTGAGATCGGCCTGCACGAAGCAGAAGTGACCATGCCGACGGTCGTGCAACTCCGGGCGGCCCGCAACCGCCGCGCCCCGCCCGAAGTATGGCAGGCGACCTATGCCTGGATCGGCAGCCAGAGGCTCGAGCCTTTGGCGCCGGAGCGGCACACGCCGAGGCCTGCGAAACGCATGAACGCCCGGCGCCAGTTGTGGAACCCCTATCTGGCATTCTTGGCCCGCACGCCGCACGAGCAGGCGTTCCGGCGTCTCGTGATGGCACCTGTCGTGTCGCGGCGAACACCGGCGGAGCAGCGCGTGCCGAGGCGGCGTACTGCCGAGTTGCAGTTGAGATTGCGCGCGCTCGGTGAACGGATGGGCATTCCCGCACTGGAGGTGGCGGCCGCCGGGCGCGGCCGCTCCTAACCCGCATTCGTTCCATCCTCGACGCGCTCAAGGCGGGGAACTGGGTAACTCCCAGCTTCGGGTTCCATCGGAAACTTCGCGAACCACATCGAGCAGGAGGGCAATGTCCTCGGGGCGCGACAGACGGTGCTCGCCATCTGGAACCGCAGACACGCGTGCCCAGTCACCTGTGAGATGCGCGACGAGATCGAGCGTATGCTCCCACGGCACATCCGGATCCTGCAGCCCGTGCAGGATGTGCACGGGCCGGCCGGGGTCGAGTGGTTCGGAGCCGATCAGATGCCCGCGGCCATCGTCGATGAAGGCGCGCGTGATGGGATAGGGACCGTCGCCGTAGTCGGATGGACGCAGATAGACCCCTCTTTCCTCGATGTCCCGGCGGGCGCTGGTGGAAAACCTTTCCCACATCAGCTCGGTCATATCCCAGGCTGGCGCGATCAGCACCAGCCCCTTGACGCGCGCGGCCTCTTGCGGAGCTTCGGCCATCAGGCCGCGCAACAGAAGAAGGGCGATGTAGCCGCCCATGCTCGACCCGACGAGCACCTGCGAGCCTTCGGTAAGCTGCCCGAAGGCGGCGCGTGTTTCCTCCAGCCACTGGCTGACGGTGCCCTCCTCGAACAAGCCATCCGACTGGCCGTGGCCCGAGTAGTCGAATCGCAGGCAGGCACGCCCTTGGTTCCTGGCCCAATCGGCTAACGCCGTCGCCTTGGTGCTGACCATCTCCGATTTCAGGCCGCACAGCCAGACGAGGCCCGGCTTGTCACCGCTAGGCGATCCCTCACGCAAATAGGCGATGCGGCGCTTCGCGGCGCCGGTCCCCACGTCGAGCAATTGCGGTTGCGCGTCGACCATCCTATGAAGCCCAAGACATTTCCGAAGTGTCCAACGACGAGATCGATGGTGCCGAAAGACCGGCCGACCATACTGCAGATCGTTCCGCAACTCGATGCCGGTGGCGCGGAGCTGTCTGCGGTTGAGATCGCCGAAGCTATCGTCCGCTCCGGCGGGCGCGCGCTGGTTCTGTCCGAACCAGGCCGCCTGACGCCGCGCGTGACTGCCGTCGGTGGGGAAGCCATCGCCTTCCCGGCGGCGACCAAGAACCCGTTCAAGCTGCTGGCCAATGCGCGCGCCATAAGGCGGATGGCGGTTACCGAAGGTGTCGACCTCATCCACGCCCGCAGTCGGGCTCCGGCGTGGAGCGCCCTGCTGGCAGCCAGGCGGGCGGCGATACCGTTCGTTACCACCTATCATGGTGCCTATGGCGAAACCAATGCGCTGAAGAAGCTCTACAATAGCGTGATGGCAAGAGGCGACGTGGTCATTGCCAATTCCCGTTACACCGCCGATCTGATCGCGTCGCGCTATGCCGCTCCGCGCGAGCGCCTGGAACTCATTCATCGCGGCGTCGATGTGAGCGCGTTCGATCCGCAAGGTATTGCGCCTGATCGCATTGCAGAGTTGCGCCGCCGCTGGGGGGTGATGCCGGACCAGCGTGTGATCCTGCACGCCGCGCGGCTGACCCGTTGGAAAGGCCAAGGTGTGCTGATTGATGCCGTGGGTCGCCTCCAGCGGCGCGGAGCCTTGCAGGGGGCGGTCGCGATCATAGCCGGCGATGCTCAGGGGCGTGACGGGTACGTTAAGGAGTTGCAGGCGCAAATCGAGCGCTTGGGACTGAAGGAGCACGTCCGCTTGGTTGGACACGTGGAGGATGTCGCGGCGGCCTACGCTGCCTCCCATGTGACGGTTGTGGCTTCCATCGAGCCGGAGGCCTTCGGCAGGACCGCGATCGAGGCCGCGGCGGTGGCCTGTCCGGTGATTGCCACGAATATTGGCGCGCCGTCTGAAACCGTTATGGCTCAACCGACTGTTGCGCAAGGAGAAATAACGGGATGGTTGGTGCCCCCAAGCGACGCCGAAGCGCTGGCGCATTCACTTGCCGCGGTGCTGGCCCTGGCGTCCGCTGAGCGTCCGGCAATGGGAGAAAGGGCGCGCCGGCACGTGCTCGCGAATTTTACCACAGAGGCCATGCAGCGCCGGACGCTGGCGGTCTACGACAGGTTGTTGGGGACGGCGTTGGTAGATGGTTTCAATGCAGTGATGCCGGGAAACGTTCCCAGGAGAGAAAGCTCCTGGCAACCTTGACTTCGGCCGTCAACTCTCCGATTCTCCAATCGCGCTCTGGCACCCTGCTTTTCTCGGGCAGCTAGACGCAAAAACCAGTTCAAATAGACGAAGGAGATTGCAACATACGTCGTCCATCACGAGGCATGCCTGAGCGTGCCGCAGCATCCGGTCCGCGGATGAATGAAGATATCCGCGTCCCTGAAGTTCGATTGATCGATCACACCGGCCAGAACGTGGGCGTCGTCACGACGGAAGACGCCATGGCTCGCGCCATCGCAGCGGGACTCGACTTGGTCGAGATTTCGCCGGACGCAAGTCCACCGGTGGCCAAGATACTCGATTACGGCAAATACAAATATCAAGAGCAGAAGAAACAGGCCGAGGCGCGCAAGCGCCAAAAGGTCGTCGAGATGAAAGAGATCAAGATGCGGCCCAGCATCGATGATCACGACTACGACGTGAAAATGCGCTCGATCAAGCGCTTCTTCGATGAGGGCGACAAGGTAAAGGTCACATTGCGCTTCCGTGGCCGCGAACTGTCGCACCAGGAACTCGGCTGGCAGGTGCTGCAGCGTGTGAAGGTCGACACCGAGCCCATCGCCAAGGTGGAGTCGGAGCCCCGCATGGAGGGCCGCCAGATGGTCATGGTGCTGGCGCCGCGCTAGGCGAGGCGGCGCAAAATTCATTGCGCCGCCGCCTGCTTTTCGACTATGACACGCGTCTTAAGCCGCCCGGCGGGGCATGCCGTGGCGGCTTTTCACGCTTTCGAAGCGATATCGCACAACGCGATCCGGCCTGCGTGCAACGTGGGCCACCAAGAACAGGAGAGCCAAATGCCCAAGTTGAAGACCAAGAGCGGCGCCAAAAAGCGCTTCAAGATGACGGGCACGGGCAAGGTCAAGGCCGCGGCCCAGGGTAAGCGTCACGGCATGATCAAGCGGACGGCCAAGTTCGTCCGCACGGCGCGCGGCACCATGGTGCTGAACGACAGCGATGCCAAGATCGTCAAGAAGTACATGCCCTACGCCCGCTGATAAAAGAATCAGCGGCCCAAACTCATCTTCTAGCCTGATGGAGTAAAACACCATGGCACGCGTAAAGCGCGGCGTCACCGCCCACGCCAAGCACAAGAAAGTTCTGAAGAAGGCCAAAGGCTACTACGGCCGGCGCAAGAATACGATCCGGGTCGCCAAGCAGGCGGTCGAGAAGGCGATGCAGTACGCCTATCGCGACCGCAAGCGTAAGAAGCGCACCTACCGCGCGCTTTGGATCCAGCGCATCAATGCGGCGGTGCGCGAGCACGGGCTCACCTACGGACGATTTATCGACGGCCTCAGCAAGGCCGGCATCGAGATCGACCGCAAGGTGCTGGCCGATCTCGCCGTCAAGGATGCCGCTGGTTTCAAGACGCTCTGCGATCAGGCATCCGCAAAGCTGAAAGCAGCGTAACCCGTCATCCCGGAAGTCGCGAAGCGACTATCCGGGGCCCCGGAAATCCGCAGGCATCGGGTTCCTGGGTCCCGGCTTTCCGCGCCACCGCGCACCGGCCGGGACGACAATTGCACGCGCGGACTCACAATGGCTGAAACCACCGATCTCGCCTCCCTTGAAGCCACGCTCCTCGCCGAGATCGCCGGCGCCGGCGATCTCGAAGCGATCGAGCGTGTGCGCATCGCCGCCCTGGGCAAGAAAGGGCGCGTGCCCGAACTGATGGCCCAGCTCGGCACGCTGCCGGGCGATCAGCGCAAGGCCTTCGGGCAGGCGGTCAACGGGCTCAAGACACGCGTCAGCGACGCACTCGAAACGCGCAAAGCCGGCCTCGAGCGCGGCCAGCTCTCGGCGCGTCTCGCCACCGAGAAGGCCGACGTCACGCTGCCCGTGCGGTTGGGACCATTGCAGGATGGGCGTATCCACCCCGTCAGCCAGGTGTGGGACGAGGTGGCCGAGATCTTCGGCGACATGGGCTTCGCCGTGGCCGAAGGGCCCGACATCGAGACCGACGATCTCAACTTCACCAAGCTGAACATTCCGCCGGAGCACCCCGCCCGGCAGGAGCACGACACCTTCTACATGAAGGCCTCGGGTAAAGAGGGCGACAACAATCCCATCAAGGTTCTGCGCACGCACACCAGCCCCGTGCAGATCCGCACGATGATGTCGCAGAAGCCGCCGATCCGGATCATCGCGCCGGGGCGCGTCTATCGCCTCGACAGCGACGCCACGCACACGCCGATGTTCCACCAGATCGAGGGGCTGGTGATCGACGAGACCACGCACCTCGGGCACCTCAAGTGGTGCCTGGAGGAATTCTGCAAGGCGTTCTTCGAGGTGGACGCGGTGCGCATGCGCTTCCGCGCCTCGCACTTCCCGTTCACGGAGCCGTCGATGGAAGTGGATCTCGATGCCGCCGCGATCGGCAAGCCAGGGCAGTGGCTGGAAATCCTGGGTCAGCGGCATGGTGCATCCCAATGTCATCCGCAACTGCGGCCTCGACCCGGACAAGTACCAGGGCTTCGCCTTCGGCATGGGTCTCGACCGCATCGCCATGCTGAAATACGGCATCCCCGATCTGCGCGACATGTTCTCGGCCGACTTGAGGTGGCTGAGGCACTACGGCTTCGCGGCGCTCGATGTGCCGACGCTGGCCGGCGGGCTGTCGGGTTGAGACGGGAGCGCGCCGCATGAAATTCACGCTCTCCTGGCTCAAGGATCATCTGGAGACCACGGCCTCCGTCGAGGAACTGGCTGAAAAGCTGTCCTCCATGGGGCTGGAAGTCGAGAGCATCGACGACCCCGGCAAGAAGCTCGCAGCCTTCACCATCGCGCGCGTGCTGGAGGCCAAGCAGCATCCCAATGCCGACCGTCTGCGCGTGTGCAAGGTCGACACCGGCTCCGACGTGGTCGAGGTCGTGTGCGGCGCGCCCAACGCCAGGTCCGGCATGATCGGCGTGTTCGCGCCCATGGGGAGCTACATCCCCGGTACCGGAATCACGCTAGAGGCCAAGCCCGTGCGCGGCGTCGTTTCCAACGGCATGCTGGTGTCGGAACGCGAGCTGGAGCTCTCCGACAGCCACGAGGGCATCATCGAGCTCGACGCATCGCTCGGCAGCAAGCTGGGCCAGCGCTATGCCGATGTCCTGGGCCTCGGCGAGCCGGTGATCGAGGTGAAGCTCACCCCGAACCGCCCGGACTGCACCGGCGTGCGCGGCATTGCGCGCGATCTGGCGGCTGCCGGTCTCGGCAAGCTGAAGCCGGAGAAGAAAACTACCGGCGTCGAGGGCGACTACGATTGCCCCATCGACATCAATCTCGATTTCCCGCCCGAAGCGCGCAACGCCTGCCCATGCTTCGCCGGCCGCTACATTCGCGGCGTCAAAAACGGTGCGGCCCCCGCCATGGATGCAGCAGCGGCTGAAAGCAGTCGGGCTGCGGCCGATCAATGCCCTGGTCGACGTGACCAACTACATCAGCCTCGACCGCGGCCGGCCCCTGCACGTCTACGACGCCGACAAGCTCAAGGGCGCCATCCGCGCGCGATTGGGTAAGAAGGGCGAGAAATTCCTCGGTCTCGATGGCAAGACCTACGATGTCGACGGCACCATGTGCGTGATCGCCGACGACCGCGCGGTGCTGGGCTTCGGCGGCATCCTCGGCGGCGAGGACACCGGTTGCACGCCCGAGACCAAGAACATCCTGATCGAATGCGCCTACTTCGATCCGCTGCGCACGGCGGCCACCGGTCGCAAGGCCGGTGTGCAGAGCGATGCGCGCTATCGCTTCGAGCGCGGCGTCGATCCTGCCTTCATCAAGCCTGGCCTCGACCTCGCCACGTCCATGATGATGGAGGTGGCTGGCGGCAAGCCGTCGAAGGCGAGGATTGCCGGCGCACCGCCCGAATCTAGAAGGGTCGTCGATTTCTCTTTCGGCATTGTCGAGAAGCTGGCCGGCATCGCATTGCCCGAAAAGCAGATCCGCGCAACCCTCGAAGCACTCGGCTTTACGGTTGACGGCACGAGCGTCGCCGCGAAGGTGACCGTGCCGAGCTGGCGGCCCGACATCCACGGTGCCGCCGATCTCGTCGAGGAGGTCGTCCGCATCGCCGGTCTCGACAAGGTGCCTTCCGCGCCCATGCCGCGTCTGAGCGGTGTCGCGCGCCCGGTGCTGACCGAGACCCAGCGTCGGGTGCGGCGGGCACGGCGCGTGCTTGCGGGCCGGGGACTCGTGGAAGCTATCACCTGGTCGTTCATTACGCGCGACACGGCTGCCAGCTTCGGCGGTGGCCAGGATGCTCTGGAGTTGGCGAACCCGATCTCAGCCGAGATGACGTCCATGCGGCCGAGCCTGCTGCCGGGCCTGCTGTCGGCCGTCCAGCGCAATCGCAACCGTGGTTTTATCGACGTGGGGCTGTTCGAGGTGGGGCAGGCCTATCGGGGTGACGAGCCCAAGGATCAGTTCATAGCCGCTTCCGGCGTGCGTGCAGGCGCTGCCGCGCTCGCAGGTTCCGGCCGGCATTGGGCGGGCGTCGCCAAGGATGCTGATCTGTTCGAAGCCAAGGCCGACGTCGTCGCGCTTCTCGCTGGTCTTGGGTTTGATGCCACGAAAGCTCACGTTGCGCGCGAAGCGCCGGGCTGGTTCCATCCAGGCCGCTCGGCTGCCCTGAAGCTCGGCCCGAAGATTACGCTTGCGCATTTCGGCGAGGTTCATCCGGAAACGCTCAAGGCGATGGGCATCGCGGGGCCAGTGACCGCCTTCGAAGTGTTCGTCGGCGCCCTGCCTCCCGAGAAAAGGAAGGGACTGGCCAAGGGTGCGCTCGAGGCGGCCGATCTTCTGCCCGTGCGTCGCGACTTCGCCTTCATCCTCGATACCGGGGTGCCGGCCGGCGATGTTATCCGAGCCGCCATGGCCGCCGACAAGAGGCTGATCACCGGCGTCAGCGTGTTCGACGTGTTCGAAGGCAAAAACCTCGGTGCTGGCAAGAAGTCGCTGGCGCTGGAGGTCACGCTGCAGCCCAGGGACAAGACGCTAACCGACGAGGAGATCGAGGCCGTCGCCGCCCGGATCATTGCCGAGGTGAAGAAAACGACAGGTGGCGAGATCCGAGGTTGATCGGAGCGGTAAGCTGTTTCAGCCGCGTGGCGGTGCGGGCACCGCCTTGGCGACGCCTTCGGTGTAGGCCTCGATAAGGTCTGCCAAGTCCGCTTTGCGCTCCGAATCCAGGTTTTTGAGCGCATCGTCGGCTGCAATCTCGGCGACGCTGCCGAAAGGATCGTTCTGAAGCATCTGAAACAGCTTGGCGGTTTCGCGCGTCGTCGCGAACGGATCGCTGGATCCCTTTGGGGTCGTGCGATGCTTTTTGCGGATCGCAACGGTCTCCGACGCAAGGCGCCAGGCAAGCAGGCCCAATTGCCGCGTCCTGGCATCCTGGGCCGCCGCCCCGTCTTCACGTGGAGCGCTTTCGGCGAGCCCTGTTATGGGCAAGCCTCCGGTTTCCGCAAATCCAAGCAGCTCATTGGGCGATACCCGCAAAGTTTCGCACATCTTGTGGATCAACGTAAGGCTCGGCTCGACTTCCGCCCTTTCGTACCGCGTGTAGCGATTTTCTTCTATTCCCAGAGACTTAGCGAAGTATCTGGCCCGCGGGAATCCGCTCTGCACCCGCATCTCTTTGAGACGCAAGGCGAACTGCGACCGCACTTCGGGAGCGAGCGGCTTATCCATAGCGCTCGCGGTTTCGCAGATCCCGCACAGGATGTAATCGCTGTAAAATGAAGATAAATAACAATAATCATTAAATTTGTAGGTTTAGTAAGCGTGACTGGCGCTCGATCAGGGTCCGTAGGTCACGCGCCAAAACGCCGTCCCGACGACGACCCCCGCAGAAGCGGGCCCCCAGGCCCTGCGTGCCGACCCGATAAGGCCAAGAATTCAACCGCACCAGCACCGGGAGTTCGATGACTACGGCAATAAGCCGCTGTTTACCGCGACGCACACGTTCCCCTGTTTGATCGGCGCACGAGCGATGCTAAGCACCGGCCCATGACGGACACCAGTCTCATCCGCAATTTTTCGATCATCGCCCACATCGATCACGGCAAGTCGACCCTGTCGGATCGGCTGATCCAGCTGTGCGGCAACGTCGCCGACCGGGATATGAAGGCGCAGATCCTCGATTCGATGGATATCGAGCGGGAGCGCGGCATAACCATCAAGGCGCAGACGGTGCGCCTCGACTACAAGTACAAGGACGGCAAGGTCTATCAACTCAACCTGATGGACACGCCGGGGCATGTCGATTTCGCCTACGAAGTCTCGCGCTCGCTTGCGGCCTGTGAGGGCGCAGTGCTGGTGGTGGACGCCAGCCAGGGCGTGGAGGCACAGACGCTGGCCAACGTCTACCAGGCCATCGACAACGACCTCGAAATCCTGTCTGTCCTCAACAAGGTGGATCTGCCGTCCGCCGACGCTGACCGCGTCAAGCAGCAGATCGAGGACGTGATCGGCATCGATGCCTCGGGCGCCATTCCCATCTCCGCCAAGACGGGCAAGAACGTCGCCGCCGTTCTGGAAGCCATCGTCGAGCGCCTGCCGGCACCCAAGGGTGATCGCAACGCGCCTCTCAAGGCCCTGCTGATCGACAGCTGGTATGACGCCTATCTCGGCGTGGTGGTGCTGGTCCGTGTCATCCATGGCGCCTTGAAAAAGGGCCAGAAGATCAAGCTGATGTCGTCGGACGCCACGCATCAGGTCGAACGCGTCGGCATCTTCCGTCCCAAGCAGGAAATGCTGGCCGAACTGGGACCTGGCGAGGTTGGCTTTTTCACAGCAGCTATCAAGCAGGTCGCCGACACGCGCGTCGGCGACACGGTGACCGACGATAAGAACCCGACGGCTGAGGCGCTGCCGGGGTTCAAGCCGGCACAGCCGGTGGTATTCTGCGGGCTGTTTCCTGCGGACGCCGCGCAGTTTGAAGACCTGCGCGAGGCGGTAGCGCGGCTGCGCCTCAACGATGCCAGCTTCAGCTATGAAACTGAAAGCTCGGCGGCGCTTGGCTTCGGCTTCCGCTGTGGTTTCCTGGGGCTATTGCACCTTGAAATCATCACCGAGCGGCTTGAGCGCGAATTCAACCTCGATCTGATCACGACGGCGCCCAGCGTCATCTATCACATCTACCTGACGGACGGCGCGAAGATCGAATTGCACAACCCGGCCGACATGCCCGATGCCGGTCGTATCGAACGCATCGAGGAGCCGTGGATCGAGGCAACCATCCTGGTGCCTGACGAGCATCTGGGCGGCGTTCTCAAGCTGTGCCAGGATCGGCGCGGCCGGCAGAAAAACCTCACCTATCTCGGCACGCGCGCGATGCTGGTCTACGAGCTGCCGCTCAACGAGGTGGTGTTCGACTTCTACGACCGGCTGAAATCGATCAGCCGCGGCTATGCCTCCTTCGACTACCACATCAAGGGCTACGAGACGGGCGACCTCGTGAAGATGTCGATCCTCGTCAACGCTGAACCCGTCGATGCGCTGTCGATGATCGTGCACCGCGCCCGCGCCGAGAGCCGTGGGCGGGCCATGTGCGAGAAGCTCAAAGAGCTGATCCCACCGCACCTGTTCCAGATCCCGATCCAGGCCGCGCTGGGCGCCCGCATCATTGCCCGCGAGACCATCCGGGCGCTCAGGAAGGACGTGATCGCCAAGTGCTACGGCGGCGACATCTCGCGCAAGCGCAAGCTGCTCGATAAGCAGAAGGCGGGCAAGAAGAAGATGCGCCAGTTCGGCAAGGTGGACATTCCGCAGGAAGCCTTCATCGCCGCCCTGAAGATGGACGAGAATTAACGGGACCGGCGTGAGACGCGATGCCACAAAGTCTTTCCGGGCCTAAAAAAACATTCATTCTGTGGATTTGGGATGTGCACGCCTTTTTTTTGTGCCACAGTGTCACCTATGAGACATCTCGTCCCAATTTGAGCTGCTACGAGAAGGGTGCACGGCCATATTGCGGCCCCCCGGTTTGCCGATTGTCGAATCCCGGTGCGGGGGTAGCGGTCTTTGACCGCTACTGGGCCACAGGAACCTCAGGGTTCCTGTGGCCGTAATCATGAGAACTGTCTTCGTGTGCGGTCGAACTTGCCTGGAAGGCCATAGTTTCTTGTATCTTGCGGTCGGACCCCTTGGGTAAAACCGGCCTATGGCGCTTAGCACGTCAATCGCAGCCGTCCTCGGCAAGACGGCACTATTCGGCTCGCTGGGACAGGCCGACCGCCTGACAGTGGCCGGCCACATGCATCGGACTGCCTACAAGCAGGGGCAGACGATCTTTTCCCGCGGCGATCCCGGCAGCGAAGTTTATCTTGTTGTGGAAGGAACCGTTCGCCTCTCCGTCTTCTCTTCGGATGGGCGAACATTGTCGTTCAAGCATGCGAATGCCGGCGAGGTTTTTGGCGAGATCGCATGTCTTGATGGGGGCGCCCGTTCGGCGGACGCGACCGCTATCACGCGTGTCGCCGTCATGACTATGGCGCAGACGCGGCTCAACAGCCTGATCGAGACGAACGCCCGCGTCGCGCAGGCCACGATAACCTTCCTGTGCCAGCGCCTGCGCGACACCAGCGAGCAATCCGAGGCCATTGCCCTGCATCCGATCGAAGTCCAGGCTTGCCCGATTCTTCCTGTCCAGATGCAAACACGCGCGACGCCGCAGCGGGTGGCAACAGGATATCGTTCGACCTCGGCATGTCGCAGAGCGAACTGGCGCTGCTCATCGGCGCCAGTCGGCAGAAGGTCAACGCGGCGCTAGCGCTTCTTGAAGAAGAAGGCGCCGTGAAACGCACCGGCAGTCGGGTCGGCTGCAATGTTGCCAGGCTACAGCGCCTCGCAGCGTCAGCTTGAGCGCGTTGCTGCAGTTTGTGTGCAACCAAACGTCACGCACTCCCTTTTCCTCCCCACGGAACATGGTACTATCATGTCACCTAGGTGACATGATCCGTACTTTATCCACGGCTTTTGAGGCCCTCCGCTCTGCCTGCAGAGCGGCGGCTGCTGACGATCGTATTCTGCGACCTCGTCGGGTCGACGGCGCTGGCTGCGCGTCTCGACCCCGAGGATCTGCGCGATGTTCTCACGGCCTACCAAACCCATGCGACCGAACTTGTCAAAGCGGCGGGCGGCACAATTGCCCGCTACCAGGGTGACGGAATTCTCGCCTATTTCGGATATCCTTCCGCCAGCGAGGATGATGCGGAGCGCGCGATCGGCGCAGGACTGGAGTTGGCGCGTGGCATGGAAACAGGCGGTAAGACGCCGGAAAAGCTCGGCATCCGCGTCGGCATGGCCACGGGCGTCGTGCTCGTCGGCGATCTGCTGCGCTCGCATGTTGCCGACAACCCCCCAGTCATCGGCGAAACCGCCAACCTGGCGGCGAGGTTACAGGAGCTGGCCAAACCCAATAGCGTTGTGGTCTGCGACACGACGCATCGATTGGCAGGGGCGCTGTTTGGCTATCGCGATCTCGGCCTGCAGCGCGCGAAAGGCCTCGCCGAACCTATGCAGTCCTGGCAAGTGACTCGGCCGCAGCAAAGTCGCAAACCGTTTTCACGCGCTTCGATCGCCGCGTCTCCCCTATGTCGGTCGGGATCCGGAAATCGGCCTCCTGCTTGATCGCTGGGCGCAGGCGCGAACTGGACATGGTGGCGTCGTGGTCGTTTCCGGCGACCCCGGTATCGGCAAATCGCGGCTCGCGTTCGAACTGGTGGCCAGGGTTCGCGGCGAGTGGCCAGCCATCCTGCGCTACGATTGTTCGCCGCAGCATCAGAACAGCATGTTGCATCCCATTCTGGAGCATTTGCGGCGAGTGGGCAGATTCCAAACCGGGCGGCGGGTCCGCTGCCATGCTCCGGGCGCTTAGATCTTTTTTCAAGGATGACAGTGAGCAAACGAGGGCCGCAATTGCCTTGATTGCAGAGCTGATGGCTTTGCCTGTCAATACGCTGCCCCATGAGACGGACGTCGACACACAGCGCAAGCGCGGCTCGCTGTTCGAGGCCATTCTGGGAAATTTGCATCGGTCGGCCAGCCGGGCGCCGGTTCTCGTGCTCGTTGAGGATGCGCATTGGATCGACCCCACCTCTCGCGAGCTCATGGAGCTGTTTGTCGGCCGCATGAGCCAATGGCCGATCCTGCTTGTCGTCACAAGCCGACCTGAGTTCGACCCCCGCATGGCGGAGGGAGCCGCATGCGGCGAAGATCGAGCTGAAACCGATCGAGCAGAGTGACGCGGAATTCCTGGTCAAGTGCGTCCCCGGAGCAGAGGGCTTCTCGGAGTCGTGGTGCGGAGCATCGCTGCGCGGGCCGATGGAGTTCCTCTTTTCATCGAGGAACTGACCAAGGCAGTTGTGGAGAGCGGACCGGAAGGCGGCGCCGGCGAGGCTGCGGCGCCGAAGATCCCCGTCATTCCCTCGAGTTTGCATGCATCGCTGACGGCACGTCTCGACCGCCTCGGCCAGACAAGGGAGGTGGCCAGGGTCGCCGCAGCGCTCGGCCGCGAATTCACCTTTGATCTCCTGCACGCGAGTGTGCCGCAATACTCAGCCGACGATCTACAAAGTGCACTTCAGCGGTTGGTGCAGGCAGAACTGGTTTCTCCATCGGTATCGTCGGCGCAAGCTTTCACATTTCGCCACGCCCTCATTCAGGATGCTGCCTACGGCATGCTGCCGCGCGATGAGCGCAAGGCACTGCATGAGCGTATCGCCGTGGCGTTGGAGGACAGATTTTCCGAAATCATCGCCGCGCAACCAGAGATCGCGGCGGATCACTTCACAAAAGCAGGTCTTAGCGAGCCTGCCATCCGGTACTGGACGGAAGCCGGCAGTCGCGCCGTCAGAGGTTCTGCGCTGATTGACGCCGCCAAGCACTTTTCGGAGGCCATCAGGCTGGTGCGGACGCTACCTGCCTCTCCTGCACGCGATCAAACCGAACTTCGGCTGCATTTGGTTCTAGGTCCCGTGACCATGGCGATCAAAGGCTACGCGGCGCCCGAAACACTGCAAGTCTTCACGCGGGCGCAGGAACTTGCCGGGCCTTCCAGTCCACCAGCGGAGCAGTTGGAGATCCTGGCCGGTCTGTTCAATGTCCATTACGGCCGGGCAGAACTGGCCCAGGCGCAGTCGGTTGCCCGCCAGCACTTGGCGCTTGCACAACTCAGCGGCAGGGACGAGGCCCGCGCCCACTGTTTCATGGGACAGACCTACTCGGCCCAGGGTGCCTTTGAGCCTGCTCGGACGCACTTCGAGCGTACGCTAGCAATTTTTGCCGAGAACGCTGAGGACACCAGGAGCTTGGGCGTTTACGGAAGTCAGTATGTCGTCTCGTCGGCTTTCCTGGCTGGCGTCTACTGGGCGCTGGGCGATCCCGAGAAAGCCGCAGTCTCCACGGCTAGCTCCATCGCGTATGCCAACAGGAGCGGGCACCTTGTTTCGATTGCTCTGGCACTGATCACACGGCTGCTGACGCCTATTCCTGGCGGCCTGGAAGGCGATCCGGCAGAGGCCGAAGAGGCCTTGCAATTCTGCGCCCGGCACGGGCTCAGTAATTTCGAGATTTGGGCGCGCTTTGCGCAAGGGGCGATTGCCGCGCGCCGCGGCGACCCGCGAGGTGGCATAGACATCATGCGGGCGGCGGTCGGTGCAGCGGAGCGCTTGGGCTCCCAATTGTTCAAACCCGTGCAACTGGCGACCCTCGCTTCCGTTCATGCAAGGCTCGGCGAGAACGATCAGGCTCTCGCGTTTCTCGACGAGGCCATGGCAACAGCCCGGCGAACCGGTGAGAGTCGCGCAGACTCGTCCCTCCATCGTTTGCGCGGCGAAATACTCATTGCCACCAAACGGGAGAAGGAAGGCACCCAGGAGCTCATGCGCTCGCTCGACATCGCCAGGGCCCAGCAGGCTAAATCGGAAGAGGCCCGCACCGCAAAGACCATTGCGAAGCTCAAGGCCAAACATCCTTCCCGCGCCATCGGGATACGCCGCCCCTTCGCGGCCCTGCGCTCGCTCTTTGGCCTCTAGCTCGCAGGAGGCAGCGCAGTGGGTGCGCTGCGGCGACGAGCGCATCTTGCGTTTGACAGGCCTCGAGAACAGCCGGTAACTGGCCTTCTGCGAGGTGCACGGGAGGAGCGGACTATGGGCGAAAAGCGGCTCGGCATCGTCATGAACGGCGTAACGGGGCGCATGGGCATGAACCAGCACCTCATCCGCTCCATCGCCGCAATTCGCGCCCAGGGCGGCGTCACCCTCAAGAATGGCGATCGGGTCATGCCCGATCCGGTCCTCGTTGGCCGCAACGAGGAAAAGATCGCGGCGCTTGCCAAGGCGCACGGTATTTCGCGCTGGACGATAAGTCTCGACAAGGCGCTGGACGACAAGGACGACACCGTCTTCTTTGACGCTGCCACCACCCAGATGCGGCCGGCCCTGCTCGGCAAGGCGATCGATGCGGGCAAGCACGTCTACTGCGAGAAACCTATATCGACGACGCTGGAGGAAGCGTTAGCCATTGCGCGCAAAGCCAAGGCCGCCGGCATCAAGCATGGTGTGGTGCAGGACAAGCTGTTCCTGCCCGGCCTACGCAAGCTCAAGCTGCTGATCGACTCGGGATTTTTCGGTCGCCTGCTGTCAGTGCGCGGCGAATTCGGCTATTGGGTGTTCGAGGGCGACCTGCAGCCCGCGCAGCGACCATCCTGGAACTATCGTAGCGAGGACGGCGGCGGCATCATTCTCGACATGATCTGTCACTGGCGCTACGTGCTCGACAACACCTTCGGCAACGTCAAGTCGGTCTCCTGCCTCGGCGCCACGCATATTCCTGAGCGCATCGACGAGGCCGGCAAGCCTTACAGGGCCACCGCCGACGACGCGGCCTACGCTACCTTCCAGCTCGACGGCGGCGTGATCGCCCATTTCAACAGCTCGTGGGCGACGCGCGTGCGCCGCGACGATCTGTTCACGCTCCACGTCGACGGCACGCACGGCTCCGCCGTGGCGGGTTTGCAGGACGTGGTCACGCAACAGCGCATTGCGACGCCGAAGCCCGTTTGGAACCCCGACATCAAGCAGCCGATCAATTTCTACGAAGGTTGGCAGCCGGTGCCCGAGACGCAGGCTTATGACAACGGCTTTAAGTTGCAGTGGGAAGCCTTCATCCGCCACGTCTGTGAAGACGCGCCCTACAAGTGGGACCTGCTCGAAGGCGCCAAGGGCGTGCAGCTCGTGGAGTGCGCACTGCGAAGCTGGAAGGAGCGCCGCTGGATCGACGTATCGGAGTTGAAGATTTGAAGGAGTGTTCCTTGTCCGTAAGGGCGAGTTCTCACCAGGCGTTCGGTCCCGGAGAGAGATGGGTTGGATCGCGGCCATGATGACGGCTCTCAGATGCCCATCGCGGTCCGGCGCCATGCGGGGCGTGGTCCGGCGTGCCCACAACGGCTGTCGTGAAGACATAGTAGGGAATTGGGACTACCGGTTATTGTTCCACGGGCCTCTCAGGGTCTCTAATGCACGCGGCAAAAAGCGGTCGCGCCACCCTGGCTGGAGTCGAAGAGAGCTTCAATGTTGTCCTGATCACCGTTCAGTCACCGGAAAAACTTGACGGCCCTCAGCATCTAGGGGACGACGGAGCATTGGCATTCTGAGATTGCGTAAATATCCATTAGCTGGCACCGCTGAAGCGGGTTCGGGTCAATTGCTTCCCATTACTCTACCGTACGCGTTCTTCTTCGCGCTGTTTCCGGTCTACTTTGTCTACCACTCACTGCTGAGCGCGGATCTGATTCCGCCCGTGCTGGGCGGAGGCTGGAGCATCTTCACCGTGCCGGGCTTTCTGATCCTCGCGCCCATCGTCGCGCTGCGATCCGAAGATTGGCGCATTCATACCCCTGTGCTCGTGCTGGCAGCCTGGGTTGGGGTTTACGCGGTCGTACATTTCCTGTTCGGCGCTGAATGGCAGCGCAACCCGCAACTTCTGCTCGAGAGTTTCAAGCTGATCTGCGCTGGGGGCTGCCTTTACTCGATGGGCTTACTATTCCGGCCTAGTGCGGTGTTCACGCGGGCCTCGCTTTACGCGCTGATGGCGATGGCCGCTATTTCCCTATTCCTCCTCGATCCAGGCGCGCTGCGTGAGGGCATCGCCACTTATCTCGGGTTCGCAACATCGGTGGTGTTCGTCGCGATATTCTGTCTGGCCCTGGTCCCTCAGCGAACACAGCCCATTGTGCTTGCTGTCGCGGTCTGCGCGCTGTTCGCGCTGGGGTCACGTTCTGATCTGTTGGGCTTCTTGCTGGTCATGAACCTGTGGTTGGCGATCCAGCTTTGGCACCGCCGCTTTGCAAGTGCCGTTACCGGGGCCATGCTGGCACTGACAGGCGTTTTGTTCTCGGCAGCATGGACCGACACACTACCGGACGTATTGAAACCAGTACCGCTGGAGCTTTTAGAAAATGCCCCCCCGTCAGCTCCATCCGCCGCGCCATCGGCCCCTGGAGCACCGAAAACCGCCATAGCCCCGGTGTCACCGCCAAAGCCGAAACCCAAACCAAAACCTGAGCCCAAGCCCTCGGTCGCGCACACGGCAACCCGCAACTTCGAGCTTGCAGAGATGTCCAAGTCCCAGTCGCTACAGATCCGGGGCGAGCTGATGCGGAAGGGCTGGGCGGACATCGTGTCCTCACCCGTGCTCGGGGTCTATGGCGGGCAGATGCGCGATCCGGGCGGCATATTCGGTCACTACATGCACAACGCGCTGTCGGCTTGGCATCAGTTCGGGTTCGTGCCCTTCCTGATCTACCTTGCCCTGTGCATGGCGCCCGCGCTGATAGCCGCGGGGCATTTTCTGCGCGGCGCCACTGATCCAATGTGGACCCTGACGCTATACGTCGGCGCCTTCACGTTGCTGCTCGCCGTGGGAGCCAAGTCGATCTTCTGGGCGATGCCGGCGCTGGCGTGGGGGCTGCTTGCAGCGCGCCGACGTCAAGGGCCTCTTGCGCTTCAATGAGGGGATCGACGGGGCCTGCTTTGCTGCTGTGGGCGCGCGCAAGGTGAGTGTCTTCAGCTTAGCGGGCCGCGCTCGCCTAACACTCCGAACGGTGCCCAATAGGCGGATACGCATCGTCATCGCCTGCTACGATCATATCCTGGGTGGTTTTGCGAAGGACTTGCCCCCGCCCGCCTCGGGTCGGCGTTGTTTTGCATGAGGCCCGTCGACCGGTCAGCATTCTGCGCCACGCACCAGAATAAACCCACAGTGAAGTGCGGTTTAGCCGGTAGACTTTGCTGATTCGATCTTGAATGAAGGGAAGAAGCGTCCTACGCGCAGCATCGTCGACTGTTGACAGTTGATTAAGGGTCTCTGATCGACGCTCATCTCATTCTTGGCTCGCAGCGATCGCAACAGCCCCAATGACCTCACCATCAAATGCTAACTCACATGCTCTCTGGGCGTTCCGGAGCAAGCTGGTCCCCGGCGCCGCTCTTGCCATCGTCGTTCTCTCATTGTGGTATTGGTGCACACTTCATCTCGACGCGCGCATGGCATACGGGGGGTTTTCGACGGAACTCACGGTGATGTTTCATGCCCATCCTGAGCTGTTCAAGTCCGATTTTCCTGGTGGCGCTGAGGAACTTCTCAAATCCGTGATTTGGAAACTATATCCAGCAGCCTACGCTGCCGGTGTAGCTCCTTCGATAATGACTCGAATTATGGTGCTTGCTGAGATTTCAGTGTTCGCAATCGCCATTGTCTATGCCGCGCGCCGGCTTGTGGGCGTGCCGGCTTGGCCCGCAGCGGTCTTGACCTCGATAGTTCTGCTCGCGAGCACCTTTGCGCAACCAAACCTCGCTTATTTCGGCTTCCCATTTTATGGATGGGTTTATTGCTTTGCTTATGCGGGGTTTCTTTACGCGATAGCGGAAACCGCCCACCTCAGGTTCACGCGAGCAGCCATCGGGCTCGTGCTGACTTTTGCCATCCACCCCATCATAGGGGTGTTTACCGGCGTCTTCGTCGTGAGCATGCTTCCCCGTTGACGTAAATCGCGATCTGCCCAGGTACATTGCGCCCGACAAACTCTTTCAGAATGGAGTCCCCTTCGGCTGCGGATTGCAGCCGCGCAGAAGGATTGGGGAGCCACTCGAGTGTCATCTCTTCTAGGCTTTTACACGCCTTAGGCTATCTATTCCAGTGAAGCCCAACTCCTCTTAATGTAAGGACGGAGGGGAAGCTTGCTGAGCCCAGAGACGTAATGCTGAGCCCAAGGAAGTAGTCATGAACGCGCCCATTCTTTCGTCCGTGAAGATCAACCTCCCCATCGACTCTGGGAAGCTGGAGACCTTCATCCTCTCCGAGCCGCGTGCTTATCCCGGCAAGGCGAGCGCCGCCTTCAACCGTGTCGCCTTCTCGGCCGCGCACGTGGTCGCCGACGCGCGCGCCGCCAACGATCCCTGGCTCGACGCCTCGGTCGATTGGGAGCAGACGCTACGCTATCGCGAGTACCTCTGGGACCTCGGCCTCGGCGTCGCCGAAGCCATGGACACCGCCCAGCGTGGCATGGGCCTAGACTGGCCGACCTCGCTCGAGCTCATCACCCGCGCCGTCAAGGCCGGCAAGGCCTGGGAAGCGCGCAACGGCCGCCCCGCGCTGATCGCATCCGGTTGCGGCACCGATCAGCTCGATCCCGCCAGTGTGCGCTCTGTCGACGAGATCATCCGCGCCTACGAGGAGCAGATGGCGGCAATAGAGGCCGTCGGCGGTCGCCTGATCGTTATGGCAAGCCGCGCGCTTGCCCGCGTTGCCAAGTCGCCCGCCGACTACGAAACCGTCTACGCCCGCGTCCTCAGTCAGGCGAAGGAACCGGTAGTCATCCATTGGCTGGGCGAGATGTTCGATCCGGCGCTTGCCGGCTACTGGGGCAATGCCGACCATATGCAGGCAATGCAGACCGCGGTAGCTGTCGTGAATGCACACGCAGCCAAGGTCGATGGAGTCAAGATTTCCCTCCTCGACAAGGACAAGGAAATCGTCATGCGCCGCCAGCTGGCCAAGGGCGTGCGCATGTATACGGGCGACGACTTCAACTACGCGGAGTTGATCGCGGGCGACGCGCAAGGCTACAGCGACGCGCTGCTCGGCATTTTCGATGCCATCGCGCCGGCGGCATCCGCCGCACTCGCAGCGCTGGCATCGGATGACCGCAAGCGGTTTGATGAGATTCTGGCGCCGACCGTTCCATTGTCGCGCCACATCTTCAAGGCGCCGACGCGCTTCTACAAGACGGGCGTCGTATTCATGGCCTACCTCAACGGCTTGCAAGACCATTTTGTCATGGTCGGCGGCCAGCAGAGCGCGCGTTCCCTCGCGCATCTCGCCGAGTTGTTTCGATTGGCCGACCGCGCTGGCCTGCTTCGCGATCCTGATCTTGCTCGCAAGCGCATGAGCACCATTCTGGCCGTGCACGGGATCGCCTGATGCGCAATTTTTCGCAGGGCGTAGAGCATCTCTCGATCAACACGGCGACGGTGAGAAAGCAACTCACGCTGCCCGCCATCATCGAAGCCTGCGCCAGACGCGGTATCCGCGCCATCGATCCGTGGCGCGACCAGGTGCAGGCCGCAGGACTGCGGGCCACCGCTGGGCAGTTGAAAGATGCTGGCATAGGGCTCTCGGGCTATTGCCGCGGCGGGTTCTTTCCGGCTGCGGATGCCGCGGGTCTGCGTGCCGCGCTGGATGACAATCGCAAGGCCGTCGACGAGGCAAGAACTCTCGGCGCGTCGTGTTTGGTGATGGTCGCGGGTTCTCTGCCAGGAGCGCTGGAGGGCAAACCGGCTTCCCGCGACATCGGGTTGGCGCGCACGCAAGTGCTCGACGGCCTTGCCGCGACCCTCGAATACGCGCGGCAGGTCGGCATGCCGCTCGCCATCGAGCCGCTGCATCCCATGCAGGCGGCCGAACGGGCGTGCATCAACACGCTGGAGCAGGCGCTCGACATCTGCGATGCGCTCGACCCCGGCCGCACCGGCGCGCTCGGCGTTGCGCTCGACGTCTATCACGTATGGTGGGACTCCAAGCTCGAAGGCCAGATCGCTCGCGCCGGCCGCGACCGCCTGCTCGCCTATCACGTCTGCGACTGGCTCGTTCCCACGCGCGATCTCCTCAACGACCGCGGCATGATGGGCGACGGCGTCATCGAGCAGAAAAAGATCCGCGGCTGGATCGAAGCAGCCGGCTACACCGGCTTCGCCGAAGTCGAGATTTTCTCGGACCGCTGGTGGAGCGCCCCGGCCGACCAAGTGTTGGACACCTGCGTCGCGCGCTATCAGTCGGTGGTGTAGCGCCTCACGCCCGCAGCGCGATGCCGCTCTTAGCGTCGAACAGATGCACGCGCTGTGGATCGAGCTGCACGCCCACGGGATCGTCGATCTTCACGTCCGTATCGGCGCGCACCTGCACGGTCATGCGGCGGCGCTCGCCCAGCGTGACCTCGACCAGTTTCTCCGATCCGAGCAGCTCCACCACCCAGACGCGGCCGCGCGCCGTCGCGGGCGCCATGGCGTCGGGCACCAGCGTGAGGTCCTGCGGCCTTACCCCCAGCACGGTCTCGCGCCCGGCGGCTGCATTCCTTGGTGCGTCCGGAAGCGCCAGCGTGAAGTCGGGCGATGCGAATGCCGGCTGACCGCCGCCGCCGAGCGTGCCCGTGACGAAGTTCATGGGCGGGCTGCCGATGAATCCAGCGACGAACAGGTTGGCGGGCCGGCCATATACTTCGGCCGGCGTGCCGAACTGCTGCACGATGCCGCCGTGCATGACCGCGATCATGTCCGACATGGTCATCGCTTCGAGCTGATCGTGGGTCACATAGATCGTGGTGGCGCTGAGATCGATGTGAAAGCGCCGCAGCTCCGCCCGCATGGTGACGCGCAGCTTGGCATCGAGGTTCGATAGCGGCTCGTCCATCAGGAAGATGTCGGGCTGGCGCACCATGGCCCGGCCCAGCGCCACGCGCTGCCGCTGCCCGCCGGAGAGTTGCCCGGGCTTGCGGTCGAGCAAGTGGCTGATCTCGAGGATGCCGGCGACACGTTCCACGGCGGCATCCATGTCGGCCTTGGGCGTTTTGCGCACGCGCAGGCCGTAGCCGAGGTTGCGACGCACCGTCATCTGCGGATAGAGCGCGTAGGACTGGAACACCATGGCGATGTTGCGGTCGCGCGGGGCCAGCTCGTTGACGATGCGGTCGCCGAAGCGGATGACGCCGGCCGTCACAGGCTCCAGCCCTGCGATCATGCGCAGGAGCGTGGTCTTGCCGCAGCCGGATGGGCCCAGCAGCGTCACGAACTTCCGGCTCGGGAAAACCAGATCGATGTCCTTGAGCACCTGCACCGCGCCGAAATTTTTGTTGATGCGCTCGAGCTTCACGTCCATTGCGGTGCGTCTTCCATTGGTGGTCAGCCTTTGACGGCGCCGGCGCCGAACCCGGCGACGAGGTGGCGCTGCAGGGCCATGAACAGGATCGCCATCGGCACAGTCATCAGCACGGATGCCGCCATCAGCAGGCCCCAGTCGACATGCGTACCCTCGAAGAACAGCATGACGCCGACGGTCAGCGTCAGGTTGTCGAGCGAATTGAGGAACACGCGCCCGAACAGGTAGTCGTTCCACGACACGATCATGGAAAAGATGGCCGCAGCGATGATGCCGGGCAGCGCGGTGGGCAGTACCACCTGCCAGAACACCTGCAGGCGCGATGCGCCGTCGATCAGGGCTGCCTCCTCGATCTCGATCGGGATGGAGCGCATGAAGGCCCACATCAGCCACATGCAGAACGGCAGCGTGATGCAGACGTAACCGAGCACGAGACTAAGTAGCGAGTCCGTGAGGTCGAGCTGCACCATGACCAGGAACAGCGGGAACACGAAGATGATGGACGGCACCATGTAGCCGAGCAAACTGAAATACGGCACGATCGTGCGCCCCCAGTATCGGAAGCGCGTGAGGCTGTAGGCGGCCAGCGTCGAGATGGTAATGCTGATCAGCGTCGAGCCCAGCGTGACGATCATGCTGTTGACGAACCAGCGCATGAAGAACTGGGCCGGCGTCGTCCCCGAGCTGACATCCTTACCGCCCGATTGGAAATACTGGGGCCGGCCGGTGATGAGCGCGTGATAGTTCTCCAGCGTGACGGTGCGCGGGACCAGTGTCGGCGGCGTCGCGAAAATCTCCGACTTGGGCTTCAGCGACGTCGAGACGGCCCAGACCAGCGGGAAGCAGACGAGAAAGGTCACGGCGCTGAGGACCGCGTAGGACGCGAGACGCCGGGTGAGTGTCCAGAATTCGTGTCTGGTCATGACGCCTTCTCGTCCTCGCCGAAGCCGGAGACGCGTAGGTAGACGATGCTGCCGAGCGACAGCATGACCATCATCACCACGCCGGTGGCCGCTCCGACGCCAAGGCGCAGGTTGGCGATCGATTGTTCGAAGGAGTAGACGGCGAGATTGAACGTCGACGTCCCCGGTCCGCCCTTCGTGAGCAGGTAGATCTCCTCGAACTTGTTGAACGTCCAGATCGTACGAAACACGATGACGACGATCAGGACCTCTTTGAGCTGGGGCAGGGTGACGTCGAGGAACCTGCGCACGATCCCCGCGCCGTCGACCTTGGCCGCGTCGTAAAGCTCGAGCGGCACCGTCTGCAGGCGCGCCAGCACGCAGATGACCACAAACGGCGTGTACTTCCACACGTTGAGCATGATGGTCGAGGCCATCGCCATGCTCGGCGTGGAGAGCCAGTAGATCGGCTCTCGAATCAGTCCCACGCTCTGCAGCGCGTAGTTCACCACGCCAATCTCAGGATTGAAGATCCAACGCCAGATGAGCGCGATCACTACCGTCGGCACGATGTAGGGAAACAGCAACAGGCCGCGGAATATGGCGATGCCCGGTAGCGCCTGGTGCAGCAGCAGGGCGATGCCGACCCCGAACACCGTCTGAAACACGATCGACAGGAAGGTCCACACGGTCGCCTGCCGAAACGAGTCCCAGAACAGCGGATCCCGGAAGATGAATTCGAAGTTGGCGAGCCCTACGAATGCGCTCAGGTCCGGGCGCAGCGGGTTGTAGCTGTAGAAGGCCATCCGCACCGCTTCGGCGATCGGATAGACCATGAAAAACAGCGCCGCCGTTACGAACGGGGCGATGAACAGCAGGCCGACCGCGCGATCGGACAGAGTGTAGCCTGGGCGCATCTGCACTCGAGAATGCGGTGGGGTCCAGGCGGTATTCCGACCGCCTGGACGTGTGAGCTAGCCGAGAAGACGGATGTTTTCGCGGCGGATGTCGCTCAGCTCCTTCGCGCCCCACTTGGCGGCGTCCTGGGGCTTCATGTTGTCGATCACGACCTTCTGCACCGTCTGCGCGAGCACCGAGCGACCGTGCACGATGCCGGCCAGAGGATTGACGCCCTGCAGCAGCTCATTGGCCGTGCTCGACGAGTTGGCCAGCGACGTCCTGAAGTAGGTGTCCACCGTGCGCGGCTTGGACTTGTAGAACGCGTGCTCCTTCAGCTCCGGCGCGTCGGCGATGTCCTTGTAGGTCGGCGCCACGTTCGGCATCAGCGAGTGGCAGTATTTGATCAGCCAGTCCTTGCTGGTCTGCTGATAGACCAGTGCTTGCCTAACCTCGTCGATGAACGGGTTGTTCTGCGCCGGGATGCACCAGCCCTGGAAGTCGTTCCAGTTGCTGCGCCGCTTGGTTGTCGGATTGGCCGCGTGGTTGAAGGCCTCGGTGGCTTCGAACACCGGTTTGGCTTCCTCGGCGGCGCGCCCCAGCGTGCGGCCCCAGTAGAAACTCATGGCCGTGCGGCCGGTCACGTGGGCGTCAACCACCTGCAGGAAGCTGTATTCGACCGCGCCTTTCGGCATGTACGGCTGCAGTTCCTTGACGAAGGTGAGTGCCTCGACCGTCTGCGGGCTGTCGAAGGCCACTTCGAATTTGTTCGCTGCATCGAACATACGTCCGCCAGCCGAATGCAGCAGTGCGGCGAAGTGATAGTCGGTGCACAGGTTGCGGCCGAGCGCCATGCAGAAACCGGCCATGTCGGGCTTCTTCTGCGAGATCGTTTTGGCCGCGTTCAGCAGGTCGTTCCAGTCCCAGGTATCGGGATCCTTGAGGCCCAACTCTTTGGCGATGTCCATGCGCACCAGCAGCAGATGCGGCTGGTGATGGGCAGGAACGACGTATTGCTTGCCCTTCCAGGCGCCCCAGTATTCCCACTTCACGCCGTCGACGAGACGGTTGCGGCCGATTTTGTCGACCAGGTCGTCAACGGGCGTCAGAAGCCCCTCGGCCATCAGCTGCATGGCGATAGGCAACTCGACGCTGATGAGCGACGGCGGCCGCTTGGCGGCGAGGTCGGTCATCAGTTTCACGTAGACACCGTCCCACGGGATCAACTCGATCTCGAACTTCAGGCCCGGCGCATTTTTCTGCGCCCACTCGTTCATGGCCGCGACTGCGACGCCGCCATAGGGGCCGGGCTCACCCCACACGCGCACCGTGCCCGTCTTGGTACTCTGCGCGAATGCGCTGCCGAGCCCTGTCGGCGCGGTGACGCCGGCGGCGGCCATGCCGGTCAGCACTTGCCGGCGGTCGATGGGCAGTCTCGATACCTGCATGGTATGTTTGCTGTTCATTGCAGTCCTCCCTGAGGCTCCCGGCCCGTTGTTGCGGCCGGTCGTTTTCGTCGCCGTTTCAAGCTCCTCCGCGCCGGCGCTGCGCATAGCGCTCGACGCGGACGGTTGCGGTACGCTCGTGTGCGAGCATGCCCTCCGCCGCGCACATGCGGCCGATCACCGGAGCGATGCGCTGGCTCGCCTCTGCGGTGAGCTTCTGGTAGGTGACCGTTTTCAGGAACTTGCCAACCCACAGGCCGCCCGTGTAGCGACCGGCGCGTCCCGTCGGCAGCGTGTGGTTGGTGCCAACGCCCTTGTCGCCGTAGGCGACCGTGCTCTCCTCGCCGAGAAACAAGCTGCCGTAGTTCTTGAGCTTCGCCAGATAGTAGTCGTTGCGGCGCGTCTGCACCTCGAGGTGCTCGGGCGCGTACTGATCGCTGAGCGCGATGGCAGCGTCGTCGTGCGGGACGACGGCCACCTCGCCCAAGCGCTGCCAGGCGACGCCCGCGATCTCCCGTGTCGGCAAAGTCACCAACTGCCGGTCGATCTCGGTCATCACCTCGCGGCCGAACTTTTCAGATGTCGTGACAAGCCATGCCGGACTATCGGGTCCGTGCTCGGCCTGGCCGAGCAGATCGGTGGCAACGAGCGCTGGATCGGCACTGTCGTCGGCAATGACCAAGATCTCAGTGGGGCCCGCCGGCAGGTCGATGCCGACGAGACCGAACAGTTGGCGCTTTGCCTCGGCGACATAGGGATTGCCCGGACCGGTGATCATGTCTACGGGACGCATGCCGACGCAACCGTAGGCCATGGCGCCAAACGCCTGCACGCCGCCGATCGTGTAGATCTCGTCGGCACCTGATTCGGCCAGCGCATAAAGCGTAGCGGGAAAGATGCCCTGCGCATCACGTGGCGGGGCCGCGCCGATAACGTGTAGGACGCCGGCCACCTTTGCGGTGGCAATGCTCATGATGGCTGCGGAAATGAGCGGATACTTGCCACCGGGGATGTAGCAGCCGACGGTTTCGACCGGGATGATCTTCTGGCCCAGCGTGATGCCGTCGCCGACTTCGGCTTCGAACTCGTGCATGGAGTCGCGCTGGCGCTTGGCAAAGTCGGTCACCTGCTTCTTGCAGAACGCGAAATCATCCTTGAAGACGGAGCTCACGGCCTTGCGCGCGGCGGCGATCTCGGCATCGCTCACGCGGAACTCTGGCCGCTCCCAGCGGTCAAGGTCACGGGCGTAGCGGCGCACGGCTTCATCGCGGTTCTGCTCGATGTCGTCGAGCATGGCGCGCACGCGATCGGAAAGGGCGCGGTCGGCCTGCCGCGACTGGGGCTCGGCCTTCTTGAGATAGTTGACCATTGGCGCGTTTCCGTGAGCGACCGGGTCTTTGTTTTCTTTGGTGTAACCGGTTACATTGGTCATATTCAGTCCTTCTATGGCGGTTGTCAATTGGGGTTCTGGATAGCGAGACAGGTGGTGAAGTGCCATGGATAGTGAAGCGGGTGAGCCCGTTACGCTCCGGCAGATCGCGCGCGAGGCCGGCGTTTCCATTGCCACGGTGAGTCGGGCGCTGCGGCGGCCGGATGCAGTGTCGGCGGAAACGCGCGCACGCATCCTGGCGCTGGTCGCGCGGCACCGCTATGTCCCCGATGCGCTGGCGGCGAGCTTTGCCTCGCGTCGCACGGGCCTTGTCGGCCTCATCGTGCCTACCATCTCCAATTCGATCTATGCCGCATTCACGGAAGCCGTACAGAACCGTTTGCAGGCGGCGGGCAGGAAACTCCTGATCGCCAATGCCAACTACTCGGCGACGCTCGAGTCCGAGATCGTGCACAAGCTGGTGGAGAGCCGCGTCGAGGGAGTGATCTTCACCGGCTGCCGGCGCGACCAGGTGCTTTATGAGCTGCTTCGGCACTACCGCATTCCGTTCGTGGTGACCTGGTCCACAAGCGACGATCCTTCGATCCCCGCTATCTCGTTCGACAATTTCGCCGCGGCCAAGGCCGCGACGAACGCCTTGATCGGGCTGGGCCATCGCCGGATCGGCCTGGTCTGCGGCGTGTCGGCGGTCAACGACCGCGCTCAACAGCGCATTGCCGGTTTTAGGGCAGGGCTTGAAGAAGCGGCAATAGTCTTCGATCCAGCTCTGATCGCGGAACGGCCGTTCGAAGTCGCCGAAGGAGCGGCCGCCGCCGAGGCGATCATGGGCAATCCGCACCCGCCGACCGCGCTTTTCTGCGCCAACGATATTCAGGCGCTCGGGGCGCTGTTTGCCTGCCAGCGCCTGGGTTTTGCCGTGCCGCGCGACGTTTCCATCATCGGATTCGACGATTTGCCGATGACCCGCATGGCCAATCCCCCGCTGGCGACCGTGCATGTGCCTGCGCAGGAGATGGGCGAGGCGGCGGCAGGAGCCTTGGTGCGCGCGGTAGACCTGGGGGAACCTATTCATTCGCGCGCACTGGATGCAATGGTCGTGGTGCGTGACAGCATCGCCGCCCCGCCCGGCTGAGGCTTGGTTCAAGCCTACTTCGGCCCCGGTCCGCTCGGTCGGTACACCGGCGTTTCGCATTGGGTGCCCGGCCCCTGGCGCCCCCAACGGCGTGTCGGGGCCCCGTTATCGCATTGCCAGAGACCCAGGCCCTTGTTCTTGGCCTCGGTTTCCAGGTCGCGGTAATAGCCGTCCGAAAAGCAGCTGTAGTCGGTGGCCCAGCCGGCCCGGATCATGCACTCGCCGACGTCCAGGCCATCGTCGGTCCAGCACTCCGATGTATGCCGCCTGCGGAACCACGAACGTTCCACCTTCTGTATGCGACACGTCACGGTCTTGCCCTGCAGGCAGCGCCGGAGCGCTACTGTCGAGTCGTCCTTCGGCTTCCAGCGGTTGCCGTTGCGGTAGCACCAGGCGCCGCGCTCGGGCGTGTCGATGCCCCAGATGCCGATGCGATTGGACTTGATGTCCAGGGAACTGCCGTCGACCACGGAAGCGGAGCCCGTTATCAGGTCGCCCGCGTTCAACGTCCCGGAGGATTGGGCGCTCGCGCATGACCCGGCAGCAATCAACAAGATCGCGGCAAGCGTCTGTCCAGGGAAGATCGAGATGCGCTGCATTGTGGTCGCTCGTGCCCGCAGGTTTCATGCAAAGGTGCCCGGCGTTGCCGTGGCGTCGGAAGTATACGGAATCTCCCTGGAATCTCCCCATCCAATCCTTGCTGTAAGAGCAATTCTAGGATCGCGATTCCGGCCGCGGCATGGCGCTGGCCTTGCTTCCGGTGTCTGGGAGGCCTGTGGCCGTCTGGCGATATGCGGCGACGCAATGGCCCGCTATAACCGATGCGTTGGCGTCCGAATGGCTCGCCGGGGCACGCCGATTCTGGAGGTTGGACATGGGTGCATGGCTCCGCCGTATTGTGGTCTCGATCGGCATTGGCGGAATGAGCTATCTCATCATGCTCGGCATCATGGTGCTGTCGGTCGTCTATGATCGCGAGCTGGAACCAGTCGTAACGTACGCTTTCGATACAGGCCGCAGCATCATCACGACGCTGGACAAATTGGTGTCGGGTAGCCATTGGGGCCAGGTGGCGGTCAATCACCTGCGCGAGAGGGTCAACATGACCCACGTCGTGCTCTCCATTCCCGCCATCATTGTTGCGACGATTGTCTTCGGCATCCCCTTCAACCGGCTGCTGGGGGGCACGCGGACCGCGCTTCAGCGCATATCCATCGCTCTGGTCAGCATCCCGTCCACGGTGGTGCTCGCCGTCGTGCTGTTCAGCTTCAACGCGCTGTGGCCGGATGCCTACGCCGGCCTGCTGCGGTTCGCCGACTGGGTATGGCAAGTGTCGTTGAACGGACTGAGTGCTTCCGGCGATACCATTCCCGGAGCGCGCAAACTGACCAATGCCGCGCGGCAAGGCTTCTCAGGGCATCACTACGTCATCATGGCATTGTGCAGCATGGTAGCTTCGTTCCTGGTCAATGCGCTGTTCGCGCTTGTCACGCGATCCAACGAGGAAGCGGGCCCAAGACTGGCTTGAGCACGCCTGCGGACGCTAGGTTTTTTGCGGGCCGGTCCTCTCCGGAAGTCTATTCGCCGAAGTACCTCAGCGCGATCTGAATTCCTTCGTCGTACATCTTTTGGTAGTCACTCGCGAACTTTTCTCCGCGCTTCGTGCTGCGGTGGAAGAACTGAATCACGTCGGCTATCGGGGTAGCTGGTCGCCGTTGATCGAGCGCATCGATTCGAGTGGTCGATCCCACATCGATGAGCCCATCGAGATCGAAATCGACCATGTAGTGATAAAGCGCACCGATGAAAACGCCGCGCGAAGGTTCGCTGCGGATACGGAGCATCTCCGCGCGGTTCCCTTCAGGCGCAATGAACTCATAACACCACCGTCGTTCCTCAAGTCTGATGCAGCCGGCCGTCATGCCAGCGCGCTCGAGCCACACGCGCTCCGTCTTGGCCCGATTCCGGGCAAGGTTCTCTGGAAACGGCATTTTCACCGATGTCACCAAGTTGATGACTTTGCGCACGTCCTCGCGCTCGGCAGCGTGGACGGGAACGATCGTGGGACCTAGCAGGACAACGGCGAAGGCGAGAAATTTGATTTTCTGGAGCATTGGCAATGCCTTTCCTGAAGAGCAGCAGTACTCCGCGGAGACTTGGGCTCGTCCTTCCCCAGCAGAGCCCAAGGTTAAAGTCTCGACTGCCGTCTGGGTTCCCGGCATCAGAGCGCCCGGCGCAGAAAATTTCTTGGATGATTGCTGGCGAGCACCGATGGAGGTCATGCGCCGGTGCGAACTTGAGGCGTCAATGTCGGGGGATGCGAAAGGTATGAGCAAAGTTCTGGGCTGACGTAAGCTGATAGTCTCGACAATTCCGAGAGTGCGCGCCTGACAGTACACAATCAGGCGCGCAGTCTCCGCGCTCACCTACTCGCCAAGATGCTTCAGCGCAACTTGGATACCCTCGTCAAAAAGCTTCTGATACTCCCCGCGGAATTGGTCGCCGCGATTTCCGCCGCGGTGGAAGAACTGAGCCACCACCCCGACCGGGGCATGCGGCTGGCCTTCGATCTTTGTCGTGCTGCCCACGTCGGCCGTGCCGTCGAGATCGTAGTCGACCACATAATGATAGACTTGGCCCATCGTTATTCCCACCGCAGGCTCACTGCGGATGCGCAACATTTCTGCACGTGCGCCCACCGCGGCAACATGCTCGTAACACCATCTCTGTTTGTCGTCGATGCGCATGCACGCGATGGTTGCGCCATTGGAGTTGAGCCGCACCCATTCTGTTCGCGACAGATTGCTCTCCAGCTTTTCCGGATACGGCATTTTGACTGCCGCGATAAGATTGATGACCGCCCGCACCTGTTCACGCTCTGCGGCTTTCACTGGAGCAATCGCGAATCCGCAAGACACGGCAATCACAAGCACGAGATCCATGATGGTCTGGGGCATGAGAAGTCCTTTCCTCAAAAAAGTGCTCCCGCGCGCCCTCAACGCCACGGCACCGCTAAAGGTTCGATACCGTGGCTCGGCAGCCCAGATCCGATGACACTTCTGGAATTGGCGTCAGCCCGTGTGCTCTGCCATTACCGCCGGGGCGAGGACCGAGCGCTGCCCAGTAAGCTCTAGCCGGGCGGCGCGTTCTCGTTGGCCGGCGGCGTGACAGGCCCCGAGCCGTCTGCAGGAGGCGACTTCGGACCGCCCTTGGCGACTGCGACCATGGCTGGTCGCAGCACGCGGTCTTCGATCATGAAGCCGGACTGAAACACCTGCACGACGGTACCTTCCGGCACGTCGCTGCGCGGTATTTCCATGACGGCCTGATGCAAATGCGGGTTGAACGGCTCGTGCATGGCCTCCTGGCGTTTGATGCCGTGCCGCTCGAGCGCATTCAGCAACTCGCGTTCGGTGAGCGTCACGCCTTCCAGGAAGCTCTTGAGGGCTGGGTCGCTCTCGGCGGCGTCAGCGGGAACCGCGCTGATGGCGCGCTGAAAGTTGTCTCCGACGGTGACGATGTCGCGCGCCAGCCGCGTGACAGCGTATTTTGCCGTCTCCTCCCTCTCGCGTTCGGAGCGCTTACGGATGTTCTCAATCTCGGCGTGCGCTCGCAGCCACTTGTCCTTGAAGTCGGTGGCTTCGGCTTGGAGGGCTGCAATGACGTCGTGCACCGTGCGTGCACCGTCCTCGGCGCCCCCTTGCGCGGGCGTGTTCCCCTCGGCTGCTGGATCGCTGGCTGCGCCCGCGTCGCTTTTCTTCGGATCGGAATCGTTTGGCGGCGAATGAGCCATCGTTGCTTCCGGCCTCAGTTTTTCGCGCCCGCCGCGTTGCGTCCTTGCGGAGCGTCCCGGGCGCGGTGATGTTCAGGATTACGGCCATATCGGACAAGGCACAGGAAAAATCAAGTCAGCACGCGACCGATAAGCCGCGCAGTATAATCGACCATCGGGATGATGCGCGCATAATTCAGCCGCGTCGGGCCGATCACGCCCAGCACGCCCACGATCTTGTGCCGCTCGTCCTTGAATGGTGCAACGATCAATGAAGAGCCCGACAGCGAAAACAGCTTGTTCTCTGAGCCGATGAAAATGTGCACGCCGTCGCCGCGCTCGGCTAGGCCCAGGAGCTGGGAAAGGTCGCGCTTGGTCTCGAAGTCATCGAACAACTGGCGGATGCGCTCCAGGTTCTCGAGCCCGGACACATCTTTCAGCAGGTTGGCCTGGCCGCGCACGATCAGGCTCTGCTTGCCATCGAGCGCGCCGGACCATGTGGCCAAGCCGGCCTCGATCACTTCTTGTGTCAGCGCATCGAGCTCGGCCTTGGCCGTGGCCTGCTCCTTCTCGAGACGCGCCCTGGCCTCGGAGAGGCTGAGGCCGCGGATACGCGCGTTGAGATAGTTGCCGGCCTCGATCAGGGCCGATGGGGTCAATCCCGGCGGTACGGAGATCACCCGGTTCTCGACATCCTGGTCTTCGCCGACCAGCACGACGAGCGCCTTGCCCGGCTCCAGCTGCACGAACTCGATGTGTTTCAGCTTGGCGACCTGTTTGTCGGCCAGCACCACGCCGGCACAAGCGGAAAGGCCGGAGATCATCTCGCCCGCTTCGATGAGCACCTGCTCCAGCTTCTTCTCGCGCTTGACGCCGATTTGCGCCTCGATGGCCCGCCGCTCCTCCTCGGTCAAGTCGCCGACTTCGAGCAGGCCGTCCACGAACAGCCGCAACCCGGATTCCGTCGGCAGCCGGCCCGCCGACGTATGCGGGGCATAGATCAGGCCGAGCGCCTCCAGGTCCGACATGACATTGCGGACCGAAGCGGGCGAGAGCGTCATGGGTAGATGCCGCGCCAGATTGCGCGAGCCTACAGGATCGCCCGTCGTCAGATAGCTCTCGACGATCTCCCGGAAAATGGTGCGGGAGCGTTCGTTGAGTTTCTGGAGATCGGAAAGGGTGGACAGGCCGGGCTGCCCGGCCGATTTGTCTGAATTCATGCGCCCTGATGTGGTTGCTTGACCGCCGAGTCTAGGGCGGAGCCCGTCTGCGCGTCAAACGCGCAAGCCGCTTCTCGGTTTACCTGCCGCCCGAAGCACGAATACCGCCTCATTCTATTGCTTTGGAGCGAGTTTCACGATCTCGGACGAGAGCGCATTCCCGCTTCCATCGCGAACGATCTCGCTCTAG
Source organism: uncultured Alphaproteobacteria bacterium (assembly GCA_963814055.1). Taxonomy (GTDB): domain Bacteria; phylum Pseudomonadota; class Alphaproteobacteria; order Rhizobiales; family Hyphomicrobiaceae; genus AWTP1-13. Next base: position 175,944 of record CAWFBJ010000025.1, on the reverse strand, counting down.
TGTGCGCCCGCAATCCCTTAACCATGAGCATCTGCGCACGCCATGCGGCCTTCCAAACGCAGTCCCGACGAGCTTCGGCCAGTCAGTATCGATCGCGCCGTATCCATGCACGCCGAGGGCTCCTGTCTCATCAAGTTCGGCCACACGCATGTGCACTGCACGGCGAGCCTAGAAGAGCGGCTGCCCCCCTGGCTCAAGGGCCAAGGTCGAGGCTGGGTCACGGCCGAATACGGCATGCTGCCGCGCGCCACCAACAGTCGCACGCGCCGCGAGGTGACCCAGGGCCATGCCTCCGGGCGCACGCAGGAGATCCAGCGGCTGATCGGACGCTCGCTGCGCGCCGTGGTCGACCTGCCGAAGCTTGGCGAGCGCCAGATTTCCATCGATTGCGACGTGATCCAGGCCGATGGCGGCACGCGCACGGCGGCCATAACGGGGGCCTGGGTGGCTCTGCATGATTGCCTCAAGTGGATGCAGACGCGCGACATGATCAAAGACGGCGTCCTTCGCGATCACGTGGCCGCGGTGTCCTGCGGCATCTACAAGGGAACGCCGGTGCTCGATCTAGACTATCCCGAGGATTCGGACGCCGACGCGGACGCCAATTTCGTGATGACAGGGTTGGGCGGGATTGTCGAAGTTCAAGGCACGGCGGAAAAGACGCCCTTTTCGCAGGAAAAGTTCGACCAGCTGATGGCCCTGGCGAAGAAGGGTGTCGCGGAATTGGTCTCACTGCAGAAGCTGACGGTAACATGACGACCTGACACGGCGGTCAAGATGAGTCCGGCGGGCATTCTCGAGACGGTGCTCTACGCAAAGAACCTGGCTGCGACCGAGACTTTCTATCGCGACGTGCTGGGCCTGGAGCCGTTCGTAAGCGCAGCCGACCGGCATCTTTTCTACCGCTGCGACAATCAGGTGCTGCTGATCTTCAACCCTGAGGCCACCAAAGTTCCGCCGCCACCCGGCGCGCTGCCGGTGCCGCCGCACGGCGCCGAAGGACCAGGGCACGTCTGCTTTCGCGCGTCCGCCGCCGAGATCGATACCTGGACAGCGCGCCTGCAAGGGAAGGGCGTGGCCGTCGAAGCCGACTTCGAATGGCCCGGCGGCGGCCGGTCGATCTACTTCCGCGACCCCGCCGGCAACTGCCTGGAGTTCGCCGAACCCAGAATCTGGAAGCTCACATGATGCGCCGTCTCCGGCGGGGCACGCGGCTGGTGGTGGCCAGTCACAATCCGGGCAAGGTGCGCGAGATCCACGATCTGGTGGCGCCCTATGGCCTGTCAGCCGTGTCGGCCGCCGAACTCGATCTGCCTGAGCCCGAGGAGACAGGATCGACTTTTGATGCCAACGCCGAGCTGAAGGCGCTGGCTGCGGCCGAAAGGGCCAATCTTCCGGCCCTGTCGGATGATTCCGGCCTCGAGGTGGAGGTACTGGATGGTGCTCCCGGCATCTATTCGGCGCGCTGGGCCGGTCCCGCCAAGGATTTCAAGCTGGCGATGCAATGGGTGGCAGACGAGGTGGGCGAGCGGGGCGGCTGGATGCTGCCGGGGCCGAGGGCCAACTTCACGGCGGTGCTCTGCCTGGCCTGGCCCGACGGGACGTCCGAGGCCTTCGAAGGCAAAGTTTACGGCCATCTGGTTTGGCCGCCGCGCGGGGCCCGCGGTTTCGGCTATGATCCGATGTTCGTCGCCGACGGCGAAACCCTCACCTTCGGCGAGATGGAGCCTGCAGCCAAGCATGCGATCAGTCACCGAGCCCGCGCCTTCGCAAAGTTCGTCGCAGCGTGCCTCAATTCCGAGCGCGGCTGATGATGCCGACTTTGGCGTTTATGTGCACTGGCCGTTCTGCGCCTCCAAGTGTCCCTACTGCGACTTCAACAGCCATGTGCGCGCCGGCGGCATCGACGAGGCACGATTTCTCGCCGCTTTCCTGAAGGAGCTGGAGCATTGCGCGGCGCTCGCATCCAGCCGCACGGTGACCAGCATTTTTTTCGGCGGCGGCACGCCATCTTTGATGAGCGCAAATACGGTCGGTGCCATTCTCGACGCCATCGGCAGGCATTGGGCGGTGGAGCCGGGCGCGGAGATCACCCTCGAAGCCAACCCGTCGAGCGTCGAGGCGGGGCGGTTTCGCGGTTATCGCGCGGCCGGTGTCAATCGCGTCTCGCTCGGGGTGCAATCGCTCGACGATGTGCAGCTTCGCGCGCTCGGGCGCCTGCATACGTCTGAGGAAGCCCGCGCGGCGATTAACATCGCGCGCAGCACGTTCGAGCGTTTCTCCTTCGATCTGATTTATGCAGGGCCAGGTCAGAGCATCGACGCGTGGCGTGCCGAACTCGGCCAGGCACTCGACCTTGCCGGCAGGCATCTGTCGCTCTATCAGCTCACCATCGAACAGGGCACGCCGTTTGCCGCGTTGCACGCGCGGGGTAAGCTCGTCATTCCCGATGGTGACGCCGCCAGCGCCCTCTATGAAGTGACGCAGGAGATGACGGAGCGTGCAGGCATGCCTGCCTATGAAATCTCCAACCATGCGGCGCCGGGCGAGGAAAGCCGGCACAACCTCACCTACTGGCGCTATGGCGAGTATGCCGGGATCGGGCCGGGCGCCCACGGTCGCATCATCGTCGATGGAGTCCGCCGGGCAACGAGCACAGAGCGCAGTCCTGAGCGCTGGGCCGAGCTGGTAGAGGCCGGCACACACGGGATCATCGAAGATGTCGCGCTCAGCCGCGCCGAAGAAGCTGATGAGGCACTTTTGATGGGAGTGCGGCTCACGGAAGGCATCGACTTGAGCCGGCTCGCGGCTCGGACCGGCTTGAGTCCCGGGCGTCGTACCATCGACGAACTCGCCGAGTTGCAGTTGATTGAGCGGCTCGGAGCAGATCGCCTGCGCGCCACGGCATCTGGCCGCATGGTGCTCAACGAGGTCGTGTTGCGGCTGGCGCAGAGCTTCGAAACTGCCAAAGCCCCAGGTCGAGCTACTGATTGAGGAAATTGAAGATACTGAAGTTCGTGCCCGATACCGCAGCCGGTGCGGACTTCGGTGCGCTCGGTGCCGTTTCGACGATCGTGGCCCCAAACTGTTGCACTTCCAGGATGGATAACGACCGGTCGGCGGTCCCGTCCGCCAGCAGGCGGTAGCCACCGTCGATGCCGGTGAAGCCGCCAGGACGGGTGACGGTCGCCGACGTATACCGTTGGCCTTCCGGACCGCTTGCCAACGCGATGGCCAGCGCCAAAGCATCGTAGGCCAAGCTTGCAATGCGCGGCGGTGCGTGGCCGTAGCTCTTGGCGTACCTTTGAGAAAAATCGGTCCAACCGCGGGGGTCGGGCCCCGGGTACCACGCGCCGACCAAGCCTGAAACGCGCCCGGCATTGGGATAGTCCATGCCGCCGGTGCCTATCAGCTTGACCTGTTGCGTGTTGATCTGGGCCTGGGGCAGCAGCCTTCCCAAAGTCTCCAATTGCTCTTGTCCGCCGGGGACGAAAAGCGCGTCGACAGGCCCTCCGTCGGCTTCGGCGGCGACGATCGCTGCGCTGATCTTGCGCAGCGGCTCCAGCATCGCATTGGCCGAACCGGGATTATAGGTCTCGAGCGCGACAACCGTGCCGCTGTTGCGGCTGACGGCATCGCGGAACGCCGGCTCGACGATCTTGCCGAAGGCATCCTGGGAGATCAGGGCCGCATATCGGCGCTTGCCTTGGCTTGCAGCGTAGGCAACGACGCGCTCGACTTCGGGGGCCGGCTGGAAGCTCAATAGATAGACGCCGCTGCCGGCCACCTGGCGGTCGTTGGAGAAGGCTATAACCGGTACGCCTGCCTTGCGTGCCGCAGGTGTCACCGCAGTTACGGACTTGGCGAACACGGGGCCCAAGATCAGGGTCGCCCCGCTCTTGAGCGCATCCTCTGCCGCGGCCCTCGCGCCTTCCGGCGTGCCCTTGTCGTCCTTGACGATCAGTTGCAGGTTCGGATTGTCGCGTTCGAACAGGGCGAGTTCGGCCGCCTGCTTGAGGCTCTTGCCGATCACGCCCGGCTGGCCCTGGGCGGAGAGCGGCACCAGCAGGGCGACCTTCACCATCTGCCGATCCTGGCCGGCCTTGGGTTCGGCGTTGAGAGAACCGGTCTGGGAGTCGGGTCCGTTCGTCGAGCAGGCGGCCAGCAGCGCGGCACCCAGGAACGCAGCGGCAAGGCGGGAAAGCGCCTGCGAAGCAACGAACCTGAGTGTGACGTAGGTCATCGGCCCCCCGGCCAATGTGAATGGGATCCCGTAGCTAACGCGGCAACCGAGGCGGGGCCAGGGCAAACCTGCACCATAGCCTTAATTTTCGATCGCTATCCCCGTTCTTAGTGTGATCCTAAAGTGTGGCGCAATGGCGCGCGAGGGTGATGTGGAATCGCAGGACAGCAAAGGCACGGGCGGACTGACGGCGCGGCGTGCTGCCGAGGTGGTCGAAGCCCAGCTGGCGCAGGCTTTGCCGGCGGGGCTCTATCTGGTGGCAACGCCGATCGGCAACCTCGCCGACATCACCTTGCGCGCGCTAGCCACCCTGGCGCGGTCGGACGTGATCTACTGCGAGGACACGCGCCACAGCCGCACGCTGCTGGCGCATTATTCCATCTCGCGACCGCTTCGCCCCTATCACGAGCACAACGCCGAGCGCGAGCGGCCGCGCATTCTGGCCGAGCTGGCGAACGGCAAATCGGTGGCGCTGATCAGCGATGCAGGCACGCCTCTCGTATCCGATCCCGGCTACAAGCTGGTACGCGATTGTTTGAGCGAGAGCCATCGTGTGACGAGCTTGCCGGGCCCCAGCGCGCTGCTGGCGGCGGTTGGCAGCACCGGGTTGGCAACCGACACATTCCTGTTCGCGGGATTCCTGCCGGCAAGGCAGGGTGCGCGTCGGGCGCGTCTCGCCGAACTTCAGAGTGTGCCGGCCACGCTGGTGTTCTTCGAGGCGCCGTCCCGCCTCGCTGAAAGTCTCGCCGACATGGCTGCCGTGCTCGGCGAGCGGGAGGCCGCAGTGGCGCGCGAACTCACCAAGCTGCACGAAGAGGTGCGGCGCGGCACACCCGCCACGCTGTCACACTGGGCCGCCGAAGCCCCGCCCAAGGGCGAGATGGTCATCCTGGTCGGCCCGCCTCTCGCGCAGGCGGTCACGGACGACTCCATCGCGGCCAAGCTCGAACCACTGCTCGAGCAAATGAGCCTCAGCGAAGCGGCCAAAGCGGTTGCCGAGATGCTTGGCGTGACGAAGGGGCGCGCCTACGATGTCGCTCTCGAGCTGAAGAAGAAAGCTGCCGGCAACTAGCGCACCCTGGAAACGAGGACAGGCGGATGGCTCACGTCACGCTGATCGGCAACCTGCGCCAGCTCACGGGCGGCATCACGCAGCTCGATGTCGATGCCGCCAGCGTGCATCAGCTCTTTGCCCGGCTGGGCGAAAAATATCCGGCGCTGGTGCCGCATCTCGAGCAAGGTCTGGCGGTCGCTATCGACGGGCAAATCTATCAGGACGCGCTGCTGCAGGAGATCGGCGCGGATAGCGAGGTGCACATCCTGCCGCAGATCGCGGGCGGGTGAAATGCGCGAAGGAAATGACATGACCGGTACCGCTCGGATGCGCCTTTTCTCGGGTCCGCTCAGCATGTTTGGTGCGAAAACCCAGATCGCTGCCGCGGAAAAGGGTCTGGATTTCGAGCTTGTGATGGTGCCGTTCGAGATGAAGCGGCTGTATGAGCCGAAGCATCCCGATGTTCTTCGCATCAATCCCAAGCGGCAGGTGCCAGTCCTTATTCACTGCGATCTGGAAATATTCGATTCCACCCAGATCTTCGAGTACTTCGAGGACCTGCAACCGCATCCTGCACTGTGGCCGGCTGCAGCGACAGCAAGGGCGCAAGCGCGCTTGCTCGAGCACAAGTCCGATGAGGTCTACTTTCCGCATACCATTCGGCTGATGGGCCTGCAGGGTAAGGCCCAAGACCCCGCGGCAGTGTCTGCGCGCGAGGGCGCTGCGCGCTATTATCAAGAGGTGGACCTTCTGCTGGCAGATCGAGAGTATCTTGCAGGATACTACTCCTACGCCGACATTGCTTTCTACATGGCGCAGCTGTTCGGTGACCGTATGGGCGCACCAATCCCCGACATCATGGCGAATGTTACTCGTTGGCGCGCGAAAATGACGGCCAGGCCGGCAGTGCGTCATGTCGTTGGACCCATGGCGGCCTATCTCGTCTCGCAGGGGCGGCGGCTTCCTGCTTTTCTGTCCTCCCTCGCACCGCCCAGCGGTGCTGGCGCGCTCTGAATGCTCGCCCTGAAGGTCTGCTTGGCATTCCTTGCGATTGCCGTCGGCGCCAGTGCACCGGTCCGCGCGCAGACGGCGGTGGATCTGGAGCTGGTGCTGGCCGTCGACGCATCGGGCAGCGTCAGCCAGGAGCGCTTCGTGCTTCAGCAACGCGGATACGTTGCCGCCTTTCGCGACCCGCGCCTGCTGCGGGCCATCCGTTCCGGCGCGGCCGGGTCGATTGCCGTCACCATGACGCAATGGACCGGCCCGGCCATGCAGGTGCAGGTGGTGCCGTGGGCGTCGATCGCGGATGAAGCGTCGATGCTGGCGTTTGCCGACGCGATCGAGAAGGCGCCGCGTCAGCTGTTCGGCGGCGGCACTTCCATCAGTGGCGCGATCGATCACGCCATGACGCTGTTCGCCAAAGGTGAACACAAAGGAGCGCGGCGCGTCATCGACATCTCGGGGGACGGCGCCAACAATCGCGGTCGGGCAGCGGCTGACGCGCGCGACGAGGCCGTGCGGGCAGGCGTGGTCATCAACGGCCTCCCGATTCTCGCGGTGGAGCCCTTTCTCGATCAGTACTACTGGACCAATGTGATCGGCGGCCCCAACGCGTTCGTGATCGCCGTCGAGTCCTACGAGGCCTTCGCGGAAGCCGTTCTGAAAAAGCTCATCATCGAAATATCGGCCAGGCCTGCGGATGGTCAAATCGACAGCACTGCTCTTGCCGCTAGGCCCGCTGCGCGCTGACGATCGGCTTCGACCGGGTCTCGTGCCAGGCGATGTAGCTGCCGGCGCACATGATGATGCCGGCGCCGATCCAGGTGAACATGTCCGGCAGATAGCCGGATATGACGTAGCCGACGACGACGGAGCCCATGAGCTGCCAGTAGCCGAAGGGGGCAATGATGCTGGCCTCGGCGTAGGTCATGGCGCGGGCGACGAAATAGTGCGCCGTGCCGCCGATGATGCCGAGCGAGAACAGCAGCCCGGCATCGGTCCACGACGCGATAGGCGTCCACACGAACGGCGCGACGATCGACATGACGACGGTGCCGACCAGCGCGCTGTAGACCGCAGTCGTCTCAGCCGAGTCATAGCCCGCGACCTTGCGGGTGAGGATTTGATACAGCGCATAACAGGTGGCGCTGCCCAGCATGTAGAGGGAGGCCCACTGGAACACGTCGGTGCCGGGGCGGATGATGACCAGCACACCGAGGAAGGCCACGATGATGGCGGCAAGCCGGTTGAGGGTTATGCGCTCACCCAGCATCGGCCAAGCCAGCAAAGCGACGAAGAACGGCGCCGTGAAGCTGATGGAGGCGGCCTTCGCCAAGGGCAGATATTTAACGCCGGTGAAGAAGAACAGCATCGACATCAGATGCACCATGGAGCGGATGACCTGCCACTTCGGAGTGGTCGTACGCACGACAGCGACGCCCACGGCAGGAACGAACAGGGCAAGGACGAACACGAAATGGGATGCCGCCCGCGCCCACACGATCTGCTCGGTGCTGTAGCGCGCGCTCAAGACCTGCACGAGCCCGTTCATGACAGGAAACAGCGAGGCTGCAGCCAGCATGAACAGGATGCCGATCAGCGTCCGGTTGGGCGCGCGCGATGCGGCAGGCGGCATGAGGGAGGGGTCTCGGATGAGGGACGGTGCGGAAATGAAATCGCCGCCACTCTCGCGGCAAACGCCGCCAGCGGTCAAGACGACAGGGCGCATAGCAGATCGCCTGCGCCACCGTGCGTGCAGGCGATTTATTCGGCCGTTGCCTGAGTGTCCTTGCCGTCTCCATTGAGCCGGCTGCGCGTCCAGGCCTGCTCGCGTTTGAGGAAATCGTGCAAGGTCTTTCCCGGCTCGAGCCGGAACTTGTCGCCCGGTACGCCGAAGCCGTCGATGCGATCGAGCCGGAAGGTGCGGAAATCATCGCGCAGCTCGCACCAGGCCGAGAGCAGCCAGACGGGACCGAAGTAGGCAAGGCAGATGGGGCGCACCGTGCGCTCCGACGCTTCCGCCAGCGCGTCGCGATAGCGGAAGTGCACCTTGAGCTGACTGCGCAGGGCCCGACGCAGCTCGGCCATGTCGAACGTGATCGGCTCCATGTAGTGATGCGGCGGCGCCACCAGCGCGGTGTTGGCCATGTAGTCGCGAAGCCGGTCAGGGATGACAGCCTGCACCTTGGCGATCACATTGCTGGCGGCGGCGGCAAGCTCAGGGTCGGCCCAGGACGCGACGATGCGCGCCCCGAGCACCAGGGCCTCGATCTCCTGTTCCTTGAACATGAGTGGCGGTAGGTCGAACCCGGCTTTCAGGACATAGCCGACGCCGGCTTCGCCCTCGATCGGGACGCCACTGGCGATCAGGTCCTGGATGTCGCGATAGATAGTCCGTTCCGACACCTCCAGCGCCTCGCTGAGGTCGCGCGCGCGCGTCAGATCCTTGCGGCGCATGAACTGGATGATTTCGAACAGTCGATCGGCGCGGCGCACGTTTTTTCACCCCCTGCTCTATTTGGCGGCTCGGACCCTAGTTTACCCCTCCTGACAGCACGGTGTCAGGAGTGTGTCAGGGCTCCTGACAGCAGGGTGTCAGGGGCACTCGGGCATGGTGCGGCCTCGACAACAGGAGGCACCCGAAATGACCGCCAGCATGACCCGCACGCACACCTGCCCTCAGTCCCTCAGCTCCGATGTAGATCGGGACCGGCCCACGCTGAAAGCGAGAGCCGTCGCGCTTGCCCGCCGCAGTTGGCGCACCTACTGGGAACGGCGGGCCAGGCGGGCGACTGTTCTCATCCTGTGCTCGCTCGACGAGCGTACCTTGCACGACATCGGCATCAGCCCGAGCGAAATCCAGTCGTGCGTCTACAGCAGGAGCGGCGACCGGCTCCGCCGCTACAACGAGACCTGGCCTTGGCGTTCGCGATGATCACGACCGTTAGAGATGGCTCCGACATCGCCCTCACGCCGCCCGCTGCTGCCGCAAAGTCTCGCCGCGATAGCTCAGCGCTTCGGCCACATGTGCACGGCCGACCTGGTCGACGCCATCGAGGTCGGCGAGTGTCCGCGCAACGCGCAGCACGCGATGGAAACCGCGCGCCGACAAGTTCAGCGTTTCGGACGCCTGGCGCAGCAGGGCAACACCCATTTCCTCCGGCATGGCGATTTCTTCCAGCAGCCTGCCCGAGCACTCGGCATTGGTACGCACGCCCTTGGCCCCGAGGGCTGCGAAACGTGCGCTCTGCCGTTCGCGCGCGGCTGTGACGCGAGCGCGCACCTCGGCGCTGCCCTCGCTCGGTGGCGGCAGGACAAGATCGGCAGCGGACACGGCGGGAACCTCGATCTGCAGGTCGATGCGATCCAGCAGCGGTCCCGAGATGCGCGCTTGGTAGCCAGTCAAAACGTGTGGATCAGCCATGCGCACTCACTAGTTGCGGGAATATCTAAACTTGAGCTTCGTTGTTTGAGTGACCGTGCGCCGATCCCGCACCCGGCGTACGGTTCAAAGAGGGCGTCTCACCCCACAAGAGGCGCCCTTATTTTTTGGGACAAGGCCACTCGGAATAAATGCGGGGTGTGCATCGTTATCGTGTTGGAGGGCGACGGCGGCTGGCAGGACCGAGACGCCTGCCTAAGCTCGTCGCGGGACGCCGCCGCTCTCCGGCTCATCCACAAGCGCATGAAAATGAAAGCCGTTTAGCTATGGGCGGCTAGGTGTGTTTGCTGCATAAGGCCGTGGAGCTCGGGAAATTCGTCGAGAAACAGCACGCCGAGATGCGCGAGCGAGACTTCGCCGGGCCGCGGGCGCGATCCGCCGCCGACAAGGGCGGCCATACTGGCCGAATGATGCGGCGCCCGAAATGGGCGCCGGGTTGCGATCTTGCCGCCAAGCAACTCACCTGCCAGCGAGTGCACCATCGAAACTTCCAGCATCTCTTCCGGTGTCAGCGGCGGCAGGATCGAGGGCAGCCGCGCCGCCAGCATCGACTTGCCAGATCCCGGCGCACCGATCATCAACAGGTTGTGTCCGCCGGCCGCCGCGATCTCGAGCACGCGCTTGGCGCTTTCCTGGCCTTTGACATCGGCGAGGTCGGGCTGCGGCCCCTGCACCGTCTCCACCGTCGGCTTCGGCCGCGACAGCGTCTGCAGACCCTTGAAGTGGTTGACGAGCGATAGGAGGTGTGGAGGAGCAAGCACGGTCATGTCCGCGTCGGCCCATGCCGCTTCCGATCCGCATGCGCCGGGACAGATCAGCCCCTTGCCCATGGCATTGGCGCCGATGGCTGCCGGCAAGGCTCCCGGCACAGCCCGGATGGAAGCGTCGAGTGCCAGTTCGCCGATCGCGGCGTAGCCTTCGATGGCATCGGGTGAAATCGCGCCCATCGCCACCATCATGGCGAGCGCGATCGGCAGATCGAAATGGCTGCCTTCCTTGGGAAGGTCGGCCGGCGCCAAGTTTACGGTGATGTGCTTGAAGGGCAGGCCAAGCCCGACCGCATGCAGGGCATTGCGCACCCGCTCGCGGCTTTCGGCCACCGCTTTGTCCGGCAGGCCAACCACGGCGAACACATGTCCGCCGCCGCTGATGCGCACCTGCACCTCGACGGGCTTGGCCTCGATGCCCACAAAAGCGACGGTCGAGATCTGCCCATACATCGCGCGGCCCCGCGTTGAAGCAGAAACCATATTGAGGCGCAGGTGCCTTGCGGCATATTATACTTCACGTACCAGCCGAAATGGTGTACTCAGGAGGGCAGGTTGTGAGCCCTCCAGTCGCCATCCTCCCGTGGGACGAGATGCACTACGGCTGGTGAGCCTGTGGGACGTAATCATGTACGCACTTAAGGCCGGAGAACTGTTCAAGGCGATCAATTGGCTCGCCACTACTCAGCAGCGCCTGCATACACTGCCCGCTACCGTGGCCACCAATTTCGGCGCTGCTGAGTATGCTCAACTAAAGGAGACCGCTGTATTCATCAAAGAGACAGCGAGCGCGATTGAACTCCAAGGCATGTCGCGATGCGCCGCTCGCTTGGAAGAGCAGTTAGGTCGAGCAACGGTTAGCGAGGCGGGGGCGCTTTTCTCTCCCATCGACACGCAGCGCCTGAAACATCACATCCAAGATGTTTGCAACCGTGGTCCAGATGACTTTGCAGACCCGACCGTTCTGGTGGTGCCCCCGAGCAAGCGGGATCTATATCAGTCGGATGAACCCGAGTTCGGTCAACAGTTCGGGAAAGATGTAGCTCGGAAATTCAAGACCAGAGGCAAACAGGAAGTAGGAGAGGCGGCCAACTGTCTCGCGCTCGGGCGCGACACGGCCTGCGTGTTTCATCTCATGCGAGCGGTGGAGGTTGCGATTGAGGCACTTCGATTATGCCTTGGACTTCCTGCGCCGACGAAGGGGCAGCACAAAGCCTGGGGCGCGATCCTTGGACGTTTTCAAGAGGAGATCGATAAGCGCAACGAAGATCGGGCTTGGCCACGACAGTGGTCATCCCTTGAGGACAAGAGATTTTTTGAGCAAGTGCAAATGGCGCTCATTTCCATCAAGGATGGCTGTCGAGACGACACCATGCACGTCGAAAGATCTTATAACGAGCGACAGGCGCAGCACATGTTCGCTCTGACTAAGGGTTTTATGGAGCGCGTTGCTTCCCGCCTCGACGAGGACGGCCAGCCGCTGGCGTAGCTTCTTGTGGGCGCGCGATGCGCTTAAACGCACGCTCGTATTCGCCCTCGTCCTCGGTCACGCCAGCTTCCTTCGCGGCTTCCCGGAACCGCTTGTACTGTTCTTTCGGGTCTAGCTCTGGCTCTTTGCGCTTGGGCATTAGAATCTAATGCGGCTGTTCGCAGCCGCAGTCAACAAGGGACGCTTGATCGACACCAAGCGTCCCTCAGTCAATTCCTCACCAGAACAGCCCCCACACGTATGCAACGGCGGCCACAATCACTGCTAGCGCTACAACACCGATGATCACGTTTCTGCTGCTGGTCATGACGACCTCCCTAGCGTGCTCCGCACAGGGAACTTCCTTGCACACCTAAGTGGCCGTGTCGTGTCCTTAACGCCTCTTGGGGTGCTTCCAGACCAGAGTTTCTGGAAACAGGTCTAGTTGGGCGTCACGCTCAACGCGATGGCATTGCCGCGCCTCATGTTGCTGATCTGGACCCACCAGCGGCCCGGTACGTGAGGCGCTTGCCCTTCACGCCCTGCAGTGCCGCAGCGGCACGCTGGTTGTCGTCCACGCCTAAGCCGATCCGGTTGTTGTAGCGGAAGTCGAACTCGGCCAAGTAGCGATGCAGATGCTTCTCGCTGCAATGCTGGTACGTCCCGCGCATGCCCCGCTTGAACACGCTGAAGAACCCCTCAACGGTGTTCGTGTGGATCGTCACGCGGCCTAGCTCGTAGCGGACGTATTCTTCCTTGCTGTGATCCACGCGGTCGTGGCTGGCGAAGTGTTGGAGGCGGTATTTGTAAAGCTGCGCCGCGTCCGTCATGACCTGAGTTTCGCGGTCGATGTTGTCGTAGACGATGGGGATCACCTGCGAAACGGTGCTGCCTTCCACGTGATAGCTGCGCACACCTCCGCCACGCTCCACCAGCGAGAGGATAACGTTCAAGTGCTGGCTCGACTTGATGCCAGAACCACGGCGGCGGCCCTTGGGATGCGTGGCGGTGCGGCCGTACACGGTTTCGTCGATCTCTACGACGCCGCCCGCGCCGCCCATCGGGGCAAGCCCGCCAGTCCGCATCGCTTCCCTGATCCGGTGTGACATGAACCACGCCGACTTGAGGGTAATGCCCATCATCCGGTGGAGCTGGTTCGAGCTGATGCCCTTCTTGCTCGCGGCCATCAGCGCAATCGCTTGCAGCCACATGCGCATGGGCAGATGGCTGTCCTCAAAGATGGTGCCGACCTTCACGGTGAAGGGCTTGCGGCAGTCGTAGCACTTGTAGGTGCCGATCCTGGTGCTCTTGCCCTTCAGCTTGCCATTGCGGTCCACACCGCCGCAGTGAGGGCAAACCGGACCGTTGGGCCAAAGATGCGCCTCGACCCAGTTGTAGGCCTCTTCCTCGTCCCAGAACCGCTTGTGTGAAAGAACGTCCGACATGGCCATGAAGGTAGTTCATTCCCCGTGGTACGTCAAGTATAATATGCCGGTGCCTTGGGGCATATTGAACTTGACGGACCCAGGGGAAATTGGTACCCGTTCAGTGAGATCGGGGGTGTACGGTGAGGCCGCCACCAAGGCGCGCCGACCAGAGCCGCCGCTTCCTCGTATTGAGGCTCCTAGACGCTACATGACCATCTGTATTGCAGCCGTGGCGAATAATTTGATCGTCGGCGAGGGGAAGATGTCCTCTGCACAGACGGTCTAGAAAGTAGCGCGCTTGGTAGTCGCCACAATGTGCGCAAACACAAGGACATCGTTCCCGGCTGGCACCTGCTCACAGCGGGTCAAGAAGATGATCTGACCGCGTTCGACAGATTGCTGAAGGTCTCATTTAAGGGGGCCAGCACTATCGATGAAACCACCATTCGAGAGATCGTTCCGTTCAGCGCTTGCGGCCGTCAAGACTGAGCGGTGTGCAGAATACGTTCATGGCAAGTATGCCGTCGACTTCGAGACGTATTTGCGCGACGGCAAAAGGATGTTTCTCGAAGATAAGCTTCGCAAGGATGCGGTCAAGATCGCAAGCATATCGCCTGACATAAACTGCGTGGTCGCCGGCTTCGCGGGTGGAGTGCCGACCGTGCTGTACGCTTACTTCTACAACGGAGAAGCTAAGGCTGAAATCGCAGAAGACGGGTTCGCGTTGGCTGGCCACGGCGCATCACTAGCTCGAGTAAGCTTGGCCCACCGCCAACATGGCGAACATCAGTCGTTGGAAAGAACGCTCTACTGCGTCTACGAAGCCAAGAAGTACGCCGAGCGCAACTCTTCAGTGAACGAAATCACGCATATGTCGGTGCTTTCGAAGGATGGGCTGCAGTTCATCCGTGCTGGCGGCAGGGAGTATTTGGCAGGGCAGTACGACAAGTATGGCCCTAAACAGATTAGTCAGCCGATCATCATGTCGAGCGACTTCTTTCGAGATCGGTTACCTGACGAACCTTTGCTTGGTCCACAAACGCCAGATGGCTGGGACCCTACTTCGGGCGGGGGCGGTCCTTCCGCTGACCGGTGAGGGTGGCTTTGAGTGATTTCTTGAATTCCTCCGGCGACTGCTGGCGCCGAGCTCACGCGCTATCGATTCAAACCGCTTCTTCTGGTCGGCTGGCGTTAACTCTGGCTCTTTGCGTCTTGGCTTTTGCCTAATGCCTTCTGATGCCGCCCGAGACTGTAAAGCGATTTGTGCGGAATGCCGTACACCGGAAATAATTGCTCGTATTTGGCGATGATGAAAACGGCGGCTGTCCTGCCCCATGTCCCGATGTGGGTTGCAGACTTGACCTCTTCGCTGATGATCTTTGCCTTGGGGTTTCTTCGTTTCCAGGCACCGCGAGGTTCTTTCTCGCGCATGACCTCGCTGTGGGTGGTGAACTGTAAGCTAGTAGCCTTGGCGCGGTACCGGTGATGTCCCTGATACAATGCGCACCAGGGCTTCATCGCTGGAGTCCAAGGCTGTCTCGCGGGCGGCTTCCTGGGATCGTTCATACTGCTCCTTCGGGTCTCGATCTGGCTCTTTGCCTTCTCAAGGCGTGGAAATCTAGTTGACCCTGTTTGCGTTTAACGTCAAGCAGCTGTTCAACAACAACCGGGGCTGAGATAAGCAGGACGACTTGCCACCCAAACATCGGCCTACACCAGACATCCACCCAAGATTGGGATTTTTGTTGCGTCCTTGGTGGTTGCCGGTCGTACTGTTTTGGGCGGTGGTCGCCGTGCTCGCCTATCTAGCAAAGACACTTGGCGCATAAGTCTCGCGTGCAGCAAAAATTATTTGTGCGCCGCAGGAAGTGGATCGCCTCAACTCTTGACCGAACTACGGCTAAGCCGTATATATGGTCAATGATGCTTTTGAGTGGGACGACGCCAAGTCCTTGGCAAACCAAGCCAAGCACGGCGTTACTTTCGATTCTGGCAACTCTCGCCTTCCGCGACGTTTTCGGTATCGGGTTCTTTGACGACCGCGAAGACTATGGCGAGGAGAGATGGATCAGGATCGGCATGGCAGAGAGCACAACTTCTCTGCGTCGTGTACGCAGAGCGCGCTCGAGCGCAAGCGGATCATATCGGCCCGACCAGCCGAGAAAGCGGAGCACGATTTTTACTACCAACAGAACTTGAAGAGAGTAGCGATGCGTAACAAGATCGATCAGGCAACCGCGGCAGCTCTGAACGCTGACCGCGATGCTAGGCCGTTGACCGCAGCGGACATGCTTGCGATGTAAGCGCGTTCCGCGCGTAAAGATCATTCGTGAGGCGCTAGGGTTAACTCAAGAAGAGTTTGCAGGACGTTTCCATATTCCCATTGGCACGCTCACGCGATTGGGAACAGGAACGAAAAACCCCGGATCAAACCGCGCGCGCTTATCTCGCGGTTGTGGCTCGCGAGCCCGAAGTAGTTAGGAGCGCTGGAGAAGATCGGATTGCCTTGAGCGGCGCTAACGCCGTTTTCTGCATGACAAGAAGAGGCGCCCCTAAATTGCCTTGGGGCGCCTAAGTTCGAGTGATCATGAGCAGTCGTTATGTGAGTTTAACTGACCCGCGGCAGGCTGGTTCCGTCACGATTTGCAAGAAAAAGGCCCCTTGGGAAGGGGCCTTCTTTTGGTTGCACCGAGCGGGGAGGAGTTCCATGCCGGGAACACCCGCAGCCAACCGACTTACCCGTTAAACACGCCGACGCTTGCGGGGTTCCCAAATGCAAAAGGGACGCTCGGCTGACAAGCGTCCCTTATTCCCCGCACCCCCTGACGAGACTAAAGTCAGCCACCAGGGAGAGCGCGATAGAAGCGCATTGCTCTGTGCACGTCAATGCTCTCTGAGACACCATGTCCCAAAAAATGAGGGACTGGAAAAGGCCAACTTGAGCTTAGCCGTGCCTGCCAAAGATAAAGGGCGTCCCCCTCGGGATGACGCCCCCTATAATTCGCGCTGCGCTGGGTGCGGGATCAACGCATCGCGAATCAGAACTCTGTTTGATCGGCCGATAATCCGCAACCGGAAAGATCGGCGATGCCATGCACTGGCAGGATGGGTGCTATGAGCGCTCGCGACGCCTCCAGGCCAGCGTTTCTGGGAACAAATCTAGCTGAGCGTCGACCTCAGCACGGCGGTGCTTGCGCCGCCGTACCCGCGCCTCATGCTTCGGGTCCAGGCCCCACTAGTCGTTCGATAGGTGAGACGCTTGCCCTTCGATGCCTTCTGACGATTGCAGCGGCGCGCTGCTCGATCGTTCACGCCAAGCGCCATGCGGTTGTTGTAGCGGAAGTCGAACTCCGCCAGATAGCGGTGCAGATGCTTTTCCTTGCAGTGCTGATACGTCCCGCGCATGCCGCGCTTGAACACCTGAGAAGTAGCCCTCGACCGTGTTGGTGTGGATCATCAGGCGGCCTTCCTCGTAGCGGACGTATTCGTCCTTGCTGTGGTCCACGCGGTCATGGCTGGCGAAGTCGCTCGAGGCGGTATTTGTAGAGCTGCGCCGCGTCCGTCATGACCTGCGCTTCGTGGTCGATGTTGTCGTAGACGATGGGGATCACCTGCGCAACGGTGCTGCCCTCCACGTGATAGCTGCGCACGCTTGCCGCCGCGCTCCACCAGCGAGAGAATGACGTTCTTGTGCTGGCTCGACTTGATGCCATGAACCACGGCGGCGGCCCTTGGGATGCGTGGCGGCGCGGCCGTACATGGTTTCGTCGATCTCCACGACGCCGCCATCGCCGCCCATCGGAGGCGCTAAGCCGCCAACGCGCATGGCCTCGCGGATGCGGTGCGCCATGAACCAAGCGGTGTTGTACTGATACCTCAAGCATGCGGTGCAGTTGGTGGCTGCTGATGCCCTTCTTGCTGGACGCCATCAGGTGGATCGCCTGTAGCCACTTGTGCAGCGGGACGTGGCTGTCCTCGAAGATGGTGCCGACGCGCACCGTGAACTGCTTGCGGCAGTGGCCGCACTTCTTGAGGCCGTGGCGCACGACGCCCTCGGGTGCTTCTTGCTGGGCTTGGTGCGACACCCTTGAGGGCATAGATGCGGTCCAGCGCCGCCGCAATGCGGGCAGACCGGGCCATCCGGCCAGAGCTTGCGCCTCCAGCTCGGCGAATGCCGCTTCTTCGTCATGAAAATGCTTTGCGTTCAGGACAGACATGGCTTGGCTCGTATTTCATTGCTGAGCCAATGTAGCTAGATCGGGATGGGTTTGTCAACTACGGAATGCCGGTGCCTTGGCAAGAACAAAATAGGAACAATCGATCGCTGGTTCGCACTTATCCGCGTCGCCGTGCTGCCGCCCCATTGCGCCAGCAGGCTTTCACCTCAAAACTCGTTGAAGGCTCAAAGCCTCAATCCCCGCCGCTCGCCCGGCGTGATAAGGTGCGCACATGTCGGCACGCCACAAGATAGTGCGCTCAGGTCTTGAAATGGCCTTCGAGCGCAAGGTGCATCTGAGCAAATGGGCTCTCCTTTTCGAGCAGATCTGGCCGCGCGCCTGGCTGCTTCTGGGTCTCGCGGGGCTGTTCATTGCCGTCTCGCTGGCTGGCCTGTGGCCGCGCCTGCCGGAGCTGCCCCATAAGGTCGTTCTGGGCCTGTTTGGCTTGGCATTCCTTGCCGGCTTCATCGCGCTCCTGAGCGTGCGCTGGCCCGCCCGGGAAGAGGCTATCCGCCGGGTAGAGGGCATCTCCGGCATCCGACACCGTCCGGCGTCCTCCTACGAGGACACGCTGACTTTGGGGGCGGAGGATGCCCGCACGGCCGCCTTGTGGAACGCCCACCGCCAGCGCCTGGCCGCCCTCCTCGCCAAGCTTCGTGTCGGCCGGCCGGCGCCCCGCACCGATCGCTACGACCCCTTCGCCTTGCGCGCGCTGCTCCTGCTCGGTGTTTTCGCGCTGATGGTTGTTGTTGGCGATAGCGCTGCGGACCGACTTTGGTCCGCCTTCCGGTTCAGCCCGCTTGCGAAGGGAGCCGAGGCGCGCCTCGATGCCTGGATCACGCCGCCCTCCTACACGGGCAAGCCCCCGATCATGCTGGCCGACGGCGGGATCACCGGTCCCCGCGCGCAGGACAACAGACCCGTGGGCGTCATGGAGGTGCCCGACAAGAGTGTGCTGATCGTGCGCGCCGGCGGTGCCGGCATACGTGGTCTCACCATCCAGGTTCCTGGTGAGGATGGAGCGCCGCAGCCGATCGAGGCGCCGGCGCCTGTAAATTGTGGTGATGTCCTGGAGCTGAAATACGACGTCAGGCGCGCGGGCACGATCACAGTCCACAGCAGCGGCATGCAGGTGGCGAGCTGGACTTTCACCGTCATCCCCGACCACGCCCCCAAGATCTCCATGACGAAGGAGCCGGAGCGCTCGCCGCGCGGCAGCCTCAAGCTTTTCTACAAGGCCGAGGATGACTACGGCATCGTGTCCGCTGAAGCCCGCATCCGCCGCCTCACGCCGAAGGCCGACAAATCATCGACCGCCTGGGCGCGTGAGCAGAACAAGGGCGCGCGGCCGCCCTACGAGCGTCCCCCTGCGCTGACGCTCAGATTGCCGCGCGCCTATGCGAAGACGGCTGAGGGACATAGCCTGCACGAGATCGGCGACCATCCCTGGGCGGGCATGCGGGTCGAACTGACGCTGATTGCCAAGGATCTCGCCGGGCAGACCGGCAGGAGCGAGACGACCGAGATCACGCTGCCCGAGCGGCGCTTCAACAAGCCATTGGCGCGCGCTGTCATCGAGCAGCGCCGCAAGCTGGTGGAGGACCCGCGCGACCGGCTGCTGATCGCCAAGGCGATCGACGCGCTCACCCTGGAGCCTGAGGATTTCATCGACGACCTGCAGGTCTTTCTCGGGTTGCGATCGGTCTATTGGCGCCTCCAGCGCGAGGACACCCGCGCCACCCGCAACAGCGTCGTCGCACAGCTGTGGAACGTGGCGCTGCGCATCGAGGACGGCAATCTCACCGACGCCGAGCGTGCGTTGCGCGCCGCGCAGGATCGGCTGCAGCAAGCCCTGCGCGACGGTGCCACGGACGAGGAAATCCAACGTCTGATGCAGGAATTGCGGCAGGCGCTGGCGCAGTTCATGGAGCAGTTGCAACGGCAGGCGGAAGGCCAGCCGCCCATGCAGGGCAACGATCCCAACCAGCAGATGCTGTCGCAGCAGGACCTCGAGCAGATGCTGCGTAATCTCGAGAACATGGCACGCTCGGGCAATCGCGAGATGGCCGAGCAGATGCTGAGCCAGCTGCGCGACCTGCTGGATCGTCTGCAGTCGGGTCGCATGGCAGACCAGGGTCAGAGCCAGCGCCTGGGCAAGATGATGGACGAATTCGGCGACATCATCGGCCGGCAGCAGCAATTGCTCGACGACACCTTCAAGCAGCAGGGCAAGCAGGACGGCCAGCGTGGCCAGAAAGGTCAGCGGGGGCAGAAGGGCCAGGGCGGCCAGGGTGAGGGCGAGGGCGGCGACCAGCAGGGGCAGGGCGGTGGCCTCAGCGATCGCCAGCAGGAGCTGCGCGACAGGCTCGGCAGGCTGCAGCGCGGCATGCGCGAGTTCGGCATGCAGTCGCCGGGACAGCTCAATGGCGCCGAGGAGTCGATGGAACGAGCCGAGCGTGCCCTGCGCAACGGCGATCTCAACGGCGCCACCGATCAGGAGACGCGCGCGCTCGAGCAGCTGCGTCAAGGTGCTCGCGAGCTGGCCCAGCAGATGTTGCGCCAGATGCCGTCGCGATATGGGCTCAATGACAGTCGCGGCGAGCTCGATCCGATGGGGCGGCCGCCGCAGCGCACCGACGGCCCTGATCCGGGTACGGGGGTGAAAGTTCCGGATCAGATCGACATTCAGCGTGCCCGCGAGATCCTGGAAGAGCTGCGCCGCCGTCTGGGCGAGACCACCCGGCCGCCAATAGAGCTCGAGTATCTGGAGCGCCTGCTCAAGCGCTTCTGAGCGTAATCCGGGGCTCGCTACGGCCCTACCTCGCCGGCTTGGCTCAGCATGCCGGCTTTGGACCGAGGCAGCGCGTTCGCTGGGCTTCAGGCCCCACAAATGGCGGCGTTAGCAATCTTGGGACGTGGTATCTCACTTCCCATTGAAAGAACATGCTTTCGCGGCTAAGGTCAGCGTGCAACGCATAAATTATAGAAGATTGCCGGCGAGCTTTTTGGCGGTCCAGCGGCCAGCCAAACTGAAGTGGTGCGTCGGGTGGGAGTAGGGATGGATATTCAGGATATGCGCATTTTTGCGCGTGTGGCTGCGCTGCAGAATCTGTCCGCCGTCGGTACAGAGCTGGGGCTGACACCAGGTACGATTTCCAAGCGCATTCAAGCCCTCGAAGGTGAATTATCAGCGCGGCTGTTCGATCGCACCACGCGCTCAATCCGCATCACCGAGGAAGGCGCAACATTTCTCGGCCACGTCGAGCGCATTCTGGCCGAAATCGAGGCGGCCCGCGCAAGCGTCGACGACACCGTGAGCAAGCCGAAAGGCAAGCTGAAGATCGCGGCCCCTGCGGGGTTGGGAAGGCGCTATGTGGCGCCGGCTCTGTGCGCGTTCTTGCGCGACTATCCCGAGATCGAGGCGCACCTCGACCTGCAGGACCGACCAGTCAATTTGCAGGAGGACGGCTACGATGTGGCGATCCGAACCGGCTCGCTGTCGGACTCGTCCGTGATCGCCAAGCGCCTCGCGCCCGACCGGCATGTGGTTGCCGCGTCGCCGGCCTACCTCGCCAAGCTTGGACGGCCATTGCGCGCGGAAGACCTGGGCAAGCACAATTGCCTGATCCTGGGCGACCGCTCACAGTGGTTGTTCAGCCGCAACGGTGCAGAAACCACGGTGCGGGTGGGCGGCACGCTCAGGTCCAACAACGGTGAGTTGCTCTGCCAGGCCGCGCTCGACGGCAACGGGCTTGTTCGCGCATCCGAACTCGAAATCCTGCCGGAGCTCACTTCGGGCCAATTGGTGCAGGTGCTGCCCGACTACGAGGTTATGGGCAATGTCGCGGTCTGGGCGCTCTATCCGAGTTCCAAGCACATGCTGCCGCGCATGCGCATGCTGCTCGATTTTCTCACCGAGTGGTTCCGCGACGCACGCGGCAAGCCGACCAACGGAAGCACGCGCAAGACGCCAATGCCGCAGGATATTGCCGCCAAGGTTCGCGTACACGTGAGCTGAAAGTCATTCCCGCCTCCGCAGGAATGCGCGGGGATGATGGTGTCACTTCAGCCTGATGCTGACGCGATCGGCGCGTCCGCGGGCATCGATTACTGCCAGCTTGAAGAAGCCGCGGCCGCCGGCCGGCAGTTCCACGTCGCGGCGCTGGGGGTCGGACGCGATCGGCTCGCCGTCGAGCAGCCAGGTGAGCGGCAGGACGCCACCCTCGGCCTTGACGATCACGCCGGTGTTCTCGCCGTCCTCGACCTCGATTTCGGAACGGTCCGGCGGGAATGCAATCTTCACCGCGGGCTCCAGATAGCCGCCGGCCGCGCCGTCGTCCGTTGCACCTTCGCGGAAGCGCTTGAGCGGTGGCGGCAGGTCCGCGTTGGCAACTCTGAGAGCGCCCGACGGCGCCGCCTGCATCGGCGTGCGCCGCGCCGCAATGCGTGCGAACGCATCGAATAGCAGTGGAGCGGCGGTCGCCCGGCCGGTAAGCCCCGGCGTAGAGGCACCGTCCGGCCGGCCGACCCACACGGCGACAACATAGCGCCCGTCGAAGCCGACGGACCAGGCGTCGCGGAAGCCGTAGGACGTGCCGGTCTTGTAGCAAAGGAGCCCGGGCTTGGCGTTGGCCGGCGGCAGGGCCTGGCACAGGATGTCGGCGACATACCAGGCCGCCACCTGCGACAGCAGCCGCTGGCCGGCAACGGCGCCCTTGGGAGGGGCGACATCGCGCCGGTATTTCAACACGATGGGCTCCCCGCCGTGGGCAAGCGTGGCATAGAGCTGGGCCAGATCGGTGAGTCGCAGGCCCAAGCCCCCGAGCGCCATGGCCAGCGAGGGATCGGTGCCCTGCGGCAGAACGGGGTTCACGCCCGCCTGCTGCAGCCGCGTGTAGAGCCGGCCTGCGCCCAGCTGCTCCAGTACCTTTACCGCCGGGATGTTGAGCGACTGGATTAGTGCCGTGCGGATGGAAACCGTGCCGTGCCAGTCGCGATCGAAGTTCTGGGGCACATAGATGCCGAAACGCGACGGCCGGTCCTCGATCAGCGTCTCGGGATGGGCGAGCCCCAGCTCGAAAGCCAGGCCGTAAATGATAGGCTTCAGGGTGGAGCCCGGCGAGCGGAGGGCGCTTGCCATGTCGACGGCGCCGAAGCGATCCTCGTCGAGCAGGCCCGGCGATCCGACCTGCGCGATCACCTCGCCGGTGCGGTGGTCGACAACCACAACCGCGGCCGACAGTTTTGCACCGAGCGTTCCGGCGTAGTCGCGCACAAGCTGCTCGACGTTGGCCTGCGCCATGTAGTCGAGCGTCAGGCGATGCACCACACGGGTCTTGTGCTGCTCGACCTGGTAGTCACCAAGATGCGGCGCCAGCATCGGGAACTCGCGTCGTGTCGTCGGCACCCGCTCCGCCATCGTACGTGTCGCGTCTTCGCGTGAGACCACGCCGGCAGCGAGCATGCGCGCCAGCACGTGGTTGCGTGCGCGCTTGGCGGACACCGGGAAACGATCCGGGCGGCGTGTGCCAGGCGACTGCGGAATGGCGACCAGTAGGGCCGCTTCTCCCACCGACAGCCGCCGCGGCTCCTTGCCGAAATAGGCGAGCGACGCGGCGCGCACGCCTTCGAGGTTGCCGCCGAATGGCGCCAGCCGCAGGTAAAGGGCGAGGATCTCGTTCTTGGACAAACGCCAATCGAGCTGGAGTGCCAGCAGGGCTTGCCGAATCTTGCCGGGCAGCGATCGCTCGTGCACGCCCAGCAGCAACCGCGCCACCTGCATGGTGAGCGTCGAGCCGCCGGACAGTGGGCGGCGGTGCCGAACCAGCAGCCATCCGGCCCGGCCCACCGCCAGCGGATCGACGCCATGATGGCGTCGGAAGCGCTTGTCCTCGAACGCAATCAGCATCGCGAGATAGCGCGGATCGACATCCTTGACCTCCACCGGAAGACGCCAGTAGCCGTCGGGCGAGGTGTAGGCGCGCAGCAGCCGGTCGTTGCGGTCGAGAACGGTGACTGACAACGCCTCGGCACGGGCAAGCGACAGCGGCTTGAGGTTGGCCCACGTCCATGCCACCAGCCCGGCCAGGCCGCACACGAGCACAGTCGCGGCAATCAGCGCACCACGGAGCGCTCTTGCGAGCGCCCCGCTGTGGCGACGCAAACTGTGCACGGAAAACAGCGAGCGCCGCTCCAAACCCGGCTGTTGCTCTTTACACATTTCGTTACGATAGTGGGTCATCGCAAATCATCGGAGAGATCAATGGCAACCAAACGCACCACGCACCGCAGTTCAGCCGGCAAGAAACTCTACGCTGTGCGTGACAGCGAAGGGCAGTTCAAGGACATCCAGACCTACAAGAAGGCGCACGGCCAGGATCTCAAGCGCAAGAGCAAGGCCGAGACCGGCAAGAAGACCAAGAAGAAGTAGCTGGTCCGCGCGACCTGCGATCAAGCTGCGCATCGTTGTCTTGTCGCGCCTCGGCATGGCCGGCCTCACTCCTTGGCCGTGATGTCCAGCCGGCCGGCCGCCGTACGGGCGAAGCGGTCGGGGCGGTACATATCTTCCACCGTGGCAGCCGGATGCACGTAGCTGCCCGGCGTCACGGCACGCACGATGTAGGCGACCGTGGCGGTCGAGGACGGATCCCGGTTCTCGCCACCCTCGTCGCCGCCGCCTCGCCGGCCCCGGCGCCCGTCCGAGCCGCCGAAGAAGTCGAAGGCGGCGACGAAACGATCGTCCCGGAACTGGGTGTGCTGCGGCGCCAGCGTGGTCTTGAGCCAGCCGAGGCTCTTGATGTCGCCGGAGTTGACCAGCCGCGGGTTCTCGATCTCCATGCCCGCCGGCAGGCGATCCACCAGCAGGATGCGGCCGCCGGTCTCGGTAGCGTCCACCTTCAGCACCACCACCATGCGCTCGTTCTGCTTGAGCTGGTCGGTGCCGCCGGTGGCGCTCTTGAGATCGATCTTCTTGCCGTCCATCGCATAGTAGGTGCGTTCGACAGTGAAGCCCTTGGAGATCGCAGGCTCGGGCGTGAGCGCCGCGCCGATCACGGACACCACGGCACCCGCCGGGGCGTCGCCCGTGTTGGTGATCGTCACGCTACCACCCTGGAGGTCGGCCGCCGTGAGGCCGCGGATGAGCTGGCCCTGGTGCGCCTGCCCGTTGACCGTGAGCGTCATGCTCTTGGCCTCGTCGGCGAGCGACCGCGCCGCCAGCACCATCCACGCCTGCTCCTGCGTCGACGTGTAGGTCTTCGACGCATAGGCCTTGGCCACCAGTTCGATCATGCGCGGCACGTCGGCCTTGGCGATGCCGGTCTCGGACGCCAGCGTGATGAGGGCCGCGCCGTCACGCATGGACGTGCCGTAGTCGCGCCGCGAGTCGCCGTCGTCCTTGCCCGTGACGCCCTTGAAGGCGGCCTGCAGGGCACGCTCGGCACGGGGCCGGTCGCCCATCATGGCGAGCGCGGCGCCGAGCTGGGCTTGCGCCAGCGGCGTGCCGAAGTCGTCGAGCTTGGTGTCGACGTAGTAGCGCAGCTCGCCGATCGGGGCCCGGCCGTTACGCGCCAGCACGTAGAGTGCGTACGCCCTGGCCTCGCCGCCCCGCTCGAAGTCCTGCGCGTAGCTGATGTAGTTGGCCAGACGATCGAGCGCCTGGTCGAGTGCCGGCTTGCGCACCGTGTAGTTGGCTTCCTTGGCACGCGTCAGGAAGTCGGTGACGTAGCTGGTGAGCCACATGTCGCCGTCGGACGGTCCCCAGATACCGAAGGCGCCCGAGGAGTTCCTGCATTTCGAGCACGCGCGCGATGGCGCCGTCGATGCGCTCGCGCACCAGCGTGTCGCTGGCGATGCCGATGCGCTTGGCTACGTCGTTGACATAGAGCAGCGGCAGCGCGCGGCTGGTCGTCTGCTCGGCGCATCCGTACGGATAGCGGTCGAGTGAGGCGAGCAGACCCGGTACATCCAGCGCGCCTTGCGGGCCGACAGTCACAGTCACGTTCGTGCGGCGCGGGATCAGGTCCTGCACCAAGTCATGCGACAGGGAGATCTTGCCGCCCTTGGCTGCCAGCGTGGCGACCGACATGCGGCGAATGTCGCCAGCCGGTACTTTCACGTCGAAGGTCAGCGTGCGCTTGACGTCAATGCCGCCTGGACCCGTGACGCGCACTGCCAGCTTGGTCAGGCCTACTTCGTTAGGCTTGAGCTGGAAGCTTTCGCGTTTGCGCTCGCCGGCTGCGATACTGACGGTGCGCTCGAAACCCGGCTGGGTTTGCGCACCAGCCTCGAGCTCATATTGCCCGTTCACCGTGTAGGTGCCGGCCTGTCCTTCGACGTTGTGCAGCGCCAGCTCGAGCCGCGCTTGGTCGCCCAGCGTGAGGAAGCGCGGGCCGGAGACCGTCATGGCCACCGGATCGCGCACGATCACGTCCTTGGAGCCGGAGCCGACCTTGTCGGCGCTCCACGCCACCGCCGTCAGCCGCACCTGCCCGTTGAAATCGGGGAGCTGGAACTCGACCTTTGCCGTTCCGTCGGCACCGATCTGCACAATGCCCGAGAACAATGCCAGCGTCGCTTCGACCGGCGGGCTGCCCTGCATGGCAAGGCCACCGCCGTCGCCGCCGGAGCGCAGTTTGCCGCGCTCCGCACGCATGCCGTCGATCAGGCGGCCGTAGAGATCGCGGATCTCGCTGCCCAGCCGCCGCTGGCCGAAGAACCAGCCATCGGGCTTGGGTACTTCGAAGCGCGTCAGGTTGAGGATGCCGACATCGGTGGCGGCAACCGTCACCCGCGCCTCCTCGCCGGCGGCCAGGCCCGTCAGCTTGATGGGGACGGTGAGCATGCTGCCCGACTTCACCTTTTCAGGAACGTCGAGGCTGACGCCGACTGTGCGCGCGGCCTGGTCGACCGACAGCCAGCGCAAGCCCATAGCCCGGCTCGGCATGCGCTTGGCCTTCTCGTCCATGGGGCGATAGAGCATGACGGTGATATAGGCACCGGGATTCCAGCTTTCGCCGACCCTGATCGGCACCTCTCCGCCACCGGCCGGGAGGTCCACTTCCTGGGCGGTGACGAGGCCGGAGTTCAATACAGCAACCATGGCCCGCCCCGCGATGCGCGAGGTGATCTTGACGCGGGCGATATCGCCGACGCGGTAGCTCGGCTTGTCCAGCGCCACATCGAGGACTTCCGGACTGTCTGCACCTTCATCGGCCCAGTAGCCGGCATTGAATACGGTGCTGGAAATGAGACCCGTCGAGTCGCTCACCTCCAGGCGATAGCGGCCCCACTGCAGGCGCGCCTCGATCTTGGCGGGGGCGCCCGGTGCGGCATCCGCACTACCCGAGGCCACGCGCCGGGTGTTGGTCACCGGTTCGTAGGCCCACGAGCCGTCGCGGCTGTACCATTGCCAGCGCTGGTCGAGGCGCAGCAGCTCCCACTTCAGGCCCTTGGCCTCGATGGCCTTGCCCTCCGGGTCGAGCATGACGGTCTCGAAGCTGGCGGTGTCGCCTTCGCCGACCACGCCGTCCTTGAACAGCGGCCGGATGCCGATTCGGGCGCTCTTCATGTCGACGGGGAGCGAGATCGTGCGCTCGATGGTGCGGCCGCCGGATTCGCGCAGCCGCACGATGACGTCGGCTTCGAGCGGCCGGTTGGTCTTGGCCAGCGCCGGCAGGTCGATCAGTAGATCGGCCTTGCCGTCGGCGTTGGTAACGGGAAGCTTCTCCAGCGGCTTGCGCACAGGACTGATCTGCTCGTCGGCAAGCCCGAACTTGAAGCCTGCAAACCCTGCCACGTCCCTCGTCGAGGGGCGAACCGAGATTTCGCCTTCAACGTTGAGCCCGGCGGCCGGCGGACCGTAGAGATAGCGACCGGCCACCTTGATGGTGCCTTGCTCCTGCGGGCTCAGGGCCTTGGTCGCGGCCTCGAGCTTGAGTTCCAGGCGCTCGGGAACGAAGTCTTCAACGAGGAAGGCCGCTTGCGCGATGGAGCCGGCCTTGGGGTCGGTGTGGACCCTGACGCGCCAAGTGCCCGTCATGGCCGAGGAGGCCAGCGCAATCCTGTGCGCCCGCCCGCCCAAGCCCTGGTCGGTCAATGCAATGCGTGAATGCTCCACGCCGTCGGGCCGCGAAATGATGAGCGTGACCGGAACCGGGGCGGCGACACCCGAGCGGGTGCGCACCAGGGTCGTCAGGTGCACGTTTTCGCCAGCGCGGTAAACGCCGCGGTCGGTGTAGGCGAAGGCATCGACGGGACCCGGCTCGATACGGCCCTTGACGCCGCGGTCGGTCAGGTCGAAGGCGGCGATCGCCATATCGAGGAAGGCGTAATCGCCGGCTGGCGTCTCCGCCACGAGCACGGCGGGGGCCTGGCCGCCTTCGCCGCGCTTGAGGCCGGGATCGAAGCGCACGTAGCCGCGACTGTCGGTCTTGGCCGTGCCCAGCACCTCGTTGTTGCGAGCCAGCAGGCGGACGTTGGCGTTCACCACCGCCGTAGCGGTCGCGAGCGAGCGCACGAAGCCATGGATGCCGTCGTCGCCGTTGATGGCCGTGAGGCCGAGATCGGAGACGATGAACCACTGCGTGGCGCTGCGGCCGTTGTCCTCGTCCTGCTTGTCCGACGCATGGGCAGCCAGCACATAGACGCCAGGCTCCAGTCGCGGGATCGCGTCGGCGACAGGGAACGCCGTCGTCACGTCTTCGTTGAGCCGGGAGGCGACGGCCATTTCGCCGCTGTACACCTGTACGCCGCTCTTGGTCTTGAGCGTGCTGATCTCATAGGACGAGATCTGCTTCTGGAAATCGCCGCTTTGCAGCGCCTGCGCGATGCTGCGGTCGCCGATGCGGTAGACCTCGACCTTCACCTTCTCGGTGTTGACCGTGACCAGCGGGATGCCCTGCTGGCCCCGGTTCGGCAGCACGTAGCCGCGGCCGGTGGCGCGCACCGACGGCGAGCGGTCCTTCACATAGACCGCGAGCTCAGCCGTCTTGAGCAGCGTCTCTCCGCGAATAGCGGAGGGAAGGCCGGCCTTCACCTGCACCTCGTAGCGACGGCCGTGATTGAAGCCGTCCAGGCAGATCTGGCGCGCCTCGGCATTCACCGCCTGCGGGTCCTTGCCGTTGACCTTGAAATACTGCGCCCAGTCGACCGTTCCCGGCGCCAGCCGCTCGGAGAACTGGATGCACAGCCGTGGCTGGGCTGCATCCGTGTCGACCTTGTACTCGGCGATCCGAAAACCGTGCTCGGCGATGAGTTTCTCCAGCGCGTCCTGTGCCTCGGCGGTCTTGTTGAGGGCTATGCCAGCCTGCAGGGCGTCGATGGCCGGACGCCAGTAGGAGCGCCGCTTGAAGGCTTCGTGCAGCACCCACAGCGCAGCTGCCTTGGCCGCCGGCGCCTGCGCACGCGTGTAGGCGTTCCACGCTGCACCCGAAGCGTTGACCGGCAGCTCATAGCGTTCGCTGCCCTGGTCGGGCTTGATGGCGAGCAGCGCGCGGGCAAGGTTCGTCCACGACTCGGCGTCGTTGGCATCGAATACGACGGCGTGGGCGAAGGACCGCGACGCGGCCCGGAAATCGGCGCCGGCGGCGAGCAGACGGGTGCCTTCGGCACGCAGCTCACGACCCTGCTTGTTACCGGGCTGCCAGTTGGCCCTCAAGAAGGTTTCGTAGCGCTTGGCGTCAGCCTGCACCCCCGCATGCGTGAAGGACGTGTCCTGCGCGATAGCGACGCTCGCAGCAAGCATGGCGACGAGGCACGTGAGCACTCGAAGAGCGAACAACATGGGGGCGTATCCTGGCGTGCAAGGGGCGACTCTCTGGCAGGCAGCTTGTGCCGGCACGGAGAATGGACAGCCAGAGCGTGACTGAACAGTGGCGGAACGCGCCCTGTTCTCCCCACTTGCGAGGGCTTACGTCTTTTTTCTGGTGATTGCTGGCGTCGCCCGCTCACGGCTCGCCCAGCCGCCGAAGGTTAATGCTTCAGAAAGCGACGTACACTAGGCAGGCTTCGGATGGGATGGACGCGCCAATGCGGTCCGTCAGTGCCGGCGCGCCAGACCTGCGGTTTCATCGCCTCGTGGCGGCACGGGTGTGCCGGCAAGCAAGGGCTCACTGGTCTGCCAAAGACGCTCGAAGGACACCATGGCGGATGCAGCGGTCTTGGCGCAGTCGTCGATGTATGTCTCGTACGCGTCACACTTGGCAGGTTCGCGCCGCATCGAATCGCCGATCCAGCAGGTCTGTGGCCCGAGCACGAGTTGCTCGTGCGCTTCGATCAGCCTGGGTTTCCGGGCCCAGCGCACTTCGCAATCCACCTCAACGGCGTCGGAGAGCGCCCATCCCCGCGGCATCGCGTCGGCATCTGTTTGCGCGACGATCATCCGTACGGAGTAGCCGGCGGCGACGATTTCAGCAGCTTGCGCGGCGATAGCCTTGACGACCGGGCTTTCCACAGATCGGGCGACGAGCAGAATCTCGGCGCCCGGCTGGGATCTCGCTTGCTGTACTTCGGCGAGGTAGTCGCCGACGAATTCGCCCAGCCTTTGCTCCTTTTCCCCGCGTCTCGTTACGCTCATGCGGAGTGGAGGCCTGAGGCGCATGGGGATTTTCCTTGTAGGCGTCGGTGGGAGCAGAAACACGAAAGCCCGGAGCCTTGGGTGCGGGCCGAACTATTTGGAGCCATTGCGGTTAAATAATGGTTGCGCTCCGGCACACGCCGGGACGCGAAAGCGCACGCTGCTCGCGTTACGAGCATTCGCAGCGGCTTGTTCGCGGTTTCCTGAATGGAAAATATTGTGGTGACTATTGAGCAATCACTGGCTCAGCGGTCCCCGCAGCCCTGTCGCTGCTCTTGGAGTTGAACTTTGCAGGCTTCGAGATCGGTCAGAGTCTCCGTCAGTACGGCAATGGCCGACCTCAGCTCCGTCACATCGGCGCCTTTGGCAAGTCGGTTCTCGACGCGTTTCTGGCTCTGAAGGATCCGCAGCTCTGTGTCTGCGATCTGCGCGTTCACATCGCCGATTTGTCGAGCAATGGACAGGTTGGATGGTCTCGTCACAACACAGTCTGACCTGAGTGAGGGTGGGCCGCAGAAAATGGGCCGCGCCAAGACGCGTCCCCTTTGCACGTTGGCTCCTGGAACGAGACGGCGCGGCCCGCAAGCAGCCGATGCCTGGTGCGGGCTAGGCACCAGCCGCTTGCTTTCTGTCGCGGCGTTAAATAGGGCCACGCAAGTGGGCGGCGCATCCCCAATTGGGGGGAGACTTGCTTGGCGCCGGTCGCAGGCTCAGGGAATGTCGCAGGCTCAGGGAATGATGTACTGACGGATGGCCTCGGCGACTGCCTGCGTACGGTTGCGAGCCCCCAGTTTTACCTTGGCCTTAATCAAATGCGTGCGAATGGTTTCTTCGCCCAGCTCGAGTGCTTCGGCGATGGCCTTGATGTCGCGGCCACCCGCGACCATGCGTAGCACTGCGCTCTCGCGGGGCGTGAGTTGCGCGCGCTCCGAGAATCGCATCGCATCCGGACCGGCGAGGGCCTCGATGCGCATAACGGCGAACGACGAGGCCATGAAGACCAGGGCTCTGACCTCGGGTGACAGCACGTCGGAGAGCACTTTGCGGGACCAGTACGCCAGCACCCAGCGTCCGCCCACCGGGCAAGTCAAGCCGTCTCGCATACCGTACTTGAGCGCCAGGTCCGTGGCCCAGCGATCGACGCCGATAGGTTCGATCATGCGCCGGCTTTCGGTCCACGTGTAGGGAGCCAGGCTCATCCGCGCCATCATGATGCCCGGGTCGTAGGCGTGCTGGCCGTAGGTTGAATAATCCTGCCACCAGCCACGTGGCACGTCCTTGTGCACGAATACAGACTCACCAAGCTTCAGCGCCTTCCAATCACCGACCTTGGCTGGAAAGCGGCCGACACCGAGAACATGCAGAGGCGCAGATTGCGACGTGGCTTCGTTGAGCGCGTTGAGCACGGCTTCTGAAGTCTTGAGTTCATTTACTCCGGCAGAGAAGGCCGTTAGCTTTTCGCCCAGAAAGCTCCCGCCCGGGACCAGGGACCGCTCTCTATCACTCGTGTGTTTCGCGCGTCGAGGCATAGGCGCCTCCGCAGTGCGCGCCCTTGCGCTTCACCCGCGACTTGATCCGGACAAGCCCGGCGCCGGCACGGCCGCACATACAAGATCAGACATCTGACACTATTGCATCCACTTTGCCAACGTCCGTCCGGGCGATGGCTAACGCGAAAGGCCATAGTCAGGGGCACAAACGATCTGGCCCTGGGAGAGCTGTTCCACCACCACCGATACGCCATAGACCGCCCGCAGCCGCTCGGGGGTAAGCACATCGCGGGGAGCGCCTTGGGCGATCAGCCGTCCGCCATCGAGCAGCGCCACGCGGTCACCCACGCTGAAGGCATGATCCGGGTCGTGGGTGGACAGCACGATGGTCAGTCCTTGGGCTGCCAGCCGTTTGACCTCTGACAGCACGACCACCTGGTTGCCGAAGTCGAGGCTGGCCGTGGGCTCGTCCATGATGATCGCAGGGGCTTCCTGGGCAAGGGAGCGCGCAATCAGGGCAAGCTGGCGCTGGCCGCCGCTGATACGGGTATATTCGGTTTGCGCAAGTTCCGGGATGCCGAGCGTCGCCAAAGCCGCGAGAGCCCGGCGCCTGTCCTCCCGCGTCGGCGAGGCGAATATCCCAAGGTGCGCTGTTCTCCCCATGACGACCATGTCGATGACCGTGAACGGGAAGTGCGCCGCGTGCGCCTGCGGTACATAGGCGACACGGCGTGCGATCTGGGGGCGTGTCAGTTTGGCCAGGGCAATCCCATCGAGGCGAACCTCGCCGGCCTGCGGCGGCAGCAGCCCCAGCATGGTCTTGAATAGCGTGGTCTTGCCCGAGCCGTTCGGACCCAGCAGGCACAGCACCTCGCGCGGACGGGCCTCGAGATCCACGCCCCGCCCGACCGCCTTGGCACCGTAGCCGAACCCGAGCGAACGCACCTCCAGCATGGGGCCGCTCATGACCAGCCCTCGCGGCCGCGGGCAAGCAGCCAAAGGAAGAATGGGGCACCGATGACGGCGGTGAGAATACCGATCGGCACCTCGATGCGCGCCATGGTGCGGGCAAGCGTGTCGACAAGAAGCAGATAGCTCGCGCCAAGGAGCATGGCGGTCGGCAGCAGCCGGTCGAAGCTGGGACCTACCAACATCCGGGCAATGTGCGGAATGACGAGGCCGACCCATCCGATCACACCGGATATAGCGACCACGCTGGCGGTCATGAGCGTGGCGGCGGTAACCACGAGCAGCCGCAGACGCCCGGCCTCGACGCCCAGCGCTTTGGCCTCCTCGTCGCCGAGTGACAGCACGTTGATGCGCCAGCGCAGAAGTATGAGCGGCACGAGTCCTAGGAGCACCAGCGGTGCTGCCGCCCACACCTCGCCCTTGCGGATGGCGGAGAGGCTGCCGAGCAGCCAGAACACGATGGCTGGAAGCTGGTCGTAAGGATCGGCCAGTATCTTCAGCAGCGAAATCGCGGCGCCTGCGAGCGAACCCACCACCACACCGGCGAGCACCAGCACCAGGATCGGTTCGCGGCCGTGCACCACGGAGGCGACCGCGTAGACGAGGCCAACGGTGGCGAGACCAACAACAAAGGCGCTGAGCTGGATGCCCGCCACCGGCAGGGACAGAAAAATCCCCAGCACGGCCCCGAGGCCGGCGCCGGTGGAGACGCCCAGAATGTCGGGCGACACCAGCGGATTGCGAAACAGCGTCTGGTAGGCGGCCCCGGCGGCGGCGATCGCCGCGCCAACAAGAACGGCCGCAAACACGCGCGGCAGGCGCACCTCGAACAGCACGGTATCGATTTGTCCCTGTGCCGGCGCACTGGTCAGCCAGCGGCCGATGGCCGACATCATCTCGGGAAATGTGAGCGGATAGGCGCCGATGAGCGACGCCGCGAGCATAAGGGCCGCCAGTATTGTTGCCAGCCCTCCAACCATGGTCAGACGTCTGCGTAGCAGGACACCGCTCAGCGCGACATTGTTTTCCATTGGCGTGCCGTCACTCCCAAAGCAGGCGCCTGTTCAAGCTTCGCATTGCCATCCACTATGGCGTACGCGGCCGCCGGTCGCCATTGCGAACCGCCTTCCTGTATTGAGGCAAACAGCCGTTGAGGGGGTCGCCAGAAATACGGCGGCTCACTTCTTTCTTGGCTTGAAGAGCGCGTGCTCCACCCGATCGCCGGGCTTGAGGCCGAGCCGCTCCGCTGCCCCGCCGGCCAGCTCCAGACATGCCACGACGTTTGGACCGGATGAGATGATGCTCTCGGAGAATGGCTGCGTCCACGCCTCGATCCGATGCACGGTCCCGTCGGCGCGGATGAACACCATGTCGAGCGGGATGTAGGTGTTGCGCATCCACATGGTGACTTCCTGCGGCGTGTCATAGAAGAACAGCATACCGGCGTCGTCGGCGAGGCTGGTGCGGAACATCAACCCCAGCGCCTTTTCCTCCTGCGTCTCGGTGATCTCCGTGTTGATGACGCGCACCCCGCGCGCGGTATGCAGCTTCAGCTCCTCACGCCGTATGGCTTCGGCGGGAGTCGTGAGGCCGCCTGCCAGAAAGAGCAGCGCGATCGCGGTTGAGGCCGTTCGACGGCTGGGGCGCGAGGGAGAATGGCGATCCATGGCAGCCTTTTTTGACACTGCGTACCGGCCTGGATGTACCATTGTTGGGGCCGTAACGAAACGGCCTGATGCACTTGTGCTGCCAGGGAGGACGAGGTTGGATGCCTGGTACCATCATGGAAGAGAAAGCCGCGATGGCCAAGGCGTTGGCCGGTGCGGTGCGTGAGGCGCTGGCCAGGGCCGACACCGACCACATCGCGTTTCACGGCTGCATCGACTGGCACTCCGCAGTGCATGGCACCTGGGCGCTGACCGCCTATACGCGCATGACCGGCGACACGCAGTACGCGCCTTTCATCTCGGACATCTTAACCCCGGAGAAGGTCGCGGCAGAGCGCGCGTTTATTGCATCACGCCCCGATTTCGAAATGCCATACGGGCGTGCGTGGTTCCTGCGTCTGGCGTTGGAACACCAGCTTATGTTCGGCGGCGATGCGCTGAAACCCATGGCAGATGATGTGCTGGCGTCGCTGATTGCCGTTTACCGGGGACGGCAGCCAGATCCTCGGCGCGGGAGCTATGCGAGCGACTGCTGGGCGCTGATCAACATGTACGACTATGCCGAGGGGTCGCAGAACGGTGCTGCCCGCGAGATCGTACGGAACTGGGTTCAGCAGCATTTCGTGCAGTACGAGGGGGGCTGCGACTACGCCGTGGAGAACGGGCACTTCATGGCGGTTGCCACGAACTGGGCGTGGCTGGTGAGCCGGGTGCTGGAGTCGGAGGCGTTCGACCATTGGGCGGACGCTTTTTTTGCGCGTTCAGGCCTGCCTCAGCCGGTCATCAAGCCTGTCAATTGGCACCATCATGGACTGAACTTCAGCAGGGCCTGGGGTTTGTGGGGACTCTATGCGGCCAGCGGATCGGTCAAGGCCAAAGACGCCTACCTTGCAGCCTACGTCGCCCATGTCCGCACGAGCTACGACAAGCCGGAGCTGTGGCGCGGCAGTTATCGGGGCGTGGGCCACTGGGTGCCGCAGTTCGGCATGTTCGCGCTGCAGCCGCTGTTCGGCAATGGTCAAATGCCGGTTGCCTAGGACTAGGCGTCCTTCACCTTCAAATAATGCCGGCGCGCCTTGGCGCGGTTGCCGCACGAGGCCATGTCGCACCAACGCCGCGTGGCGTTCTTGCTGGCATCGATGAACAGCCAGAGGCATTCCGAGTTTGCGCACTGGCGCAAGTTGCTGTGCGCGCTGTTGATCAGAAGATCTCCGGCCGACCATAGGATCGGTGCCAGCAGGTGCGCAGCCAAGGGCTGCAAGCGTTCGATTTTCCAAGCGTAGCCGCTGACAGTATGCGCCAACTGGCGGCGTGCGGGGGCCTGCGCGAGCGCACGCTGCAGGAGGGCAATATCCGGCTGGCGCGAGCGCTTGGCGGTCACTTGAGCGGCGAAGCTCCGATACATCCCCTCGCGCAAAGCGATAGCGTGGGCGAAGACATTGGCGGCTTTTTGTGGATGTGCATGGGACCACTGCTCGATGTTTCCCAAGTCTGTTGCGCTCACGCCCGCGGTGACTTCAAGCCATCTGAGCAAATTTGAGAAGTCGTGCAGCGTTTCGGTCGGCTTATCCCGTCCGCGCCAGAACAGCGTGTTGGCGTAGGCGAGACAGAGATCATCGCGAAGCGCAGCTATCAGCATGTCGGAATACCCGGCGGCTTTGTCAGTAGAGTTTTATCGTAACCCCCATGACGGTTGACAAGAAGCCTACAGCAACTCTACGCTCCTAACCAGCTAGATAGTTAGGATATAGCTTGGCTCCAGCGAAAGGTCTTAGGCCGTGGCGCTCGATTGCTGTCCTGATCCCGTCTCTGCTGCGCTTGTGCGCAAGGCCGAGATGGGCAAAGCCGGCGCAGTGACTGGCAAATTGCTGGCCAAGGGCGAAGGCTGGCGGGCGATGGACTATGTCTGCACCTGCGGACCGCGCGATTCGCCATTCGAAGAGCGGCACGCGATGGCATCGGTCTCGATAGTACTGTCGGGGATCTTTGTGTGCCGGAGCCGGCATGGAGAATCGTTGCTGTCCCCCGGTTCGCTCTTCCTCGGCAGCCCGGGTCAGGCCTACGAGTGCTCCCATCGCCACGGCGAGGGCGACCGCTGCCTGTCGTTCCAGTTCGAGCCGGCAGCATTCGAGCGGTTGGCGCACGATGCCGGTGCGAGGCGCACCGCGTTCGATCGGAACGGCCTGCCGCCGCTACGTGCGTTCGCACCGCTGGCAGCACGCGCCCGGGCGGTGATGCAACAGCCCAGCGAGCTCGAAGAGATCGCTTATGCCCTCGCCGGAGCGGCGGTCCGCGCAACGGGCGAAAGCCGTTCGAGGGCCCCGGCCGGCAGTCGCAATCATGACCGCATCGCGCAGGTGTTGCGGCATCTGGCGGCACGCGTCACACAACAGCACACCATCATTGACCTCGCGCGCATGGCCTGCTTCAGCCCTTATCACTTCCTGCGCACGTTCAAGCAGGTGACGGGTATCACACCGCACCAGTGGCTGCTGCGGGCGCGGTTGCGCGAAGCGGCACAACGGCTAGCCACGAGCCAAGAGCGCATCACCGACATCGCGCTGGACGTGGGATTCGAAGACCTGTCCAACTTCGTGCGCAGTTTCCGCGCCGAGTTCGGTGTCTCGCCGCGCGGGTATCGCGTCGCCGCTTAGGAACGTGAATTCTTGGTCCGTTCACACATTGCGTGCGTTTCGGGCGGATCAGCGTTACAGGTCAGGGTGTGGCTGATCGTGCGGGTCGTTGTGAACTGATGTCGGTGCCGAAGACCGCCATCCTCAGCGAAGTTTGATTGGGCAAGCCTGCTTGGAGGGGACAATGGCATTGAAAGAGTTCCTCAAACCGCACCGCTCCTGGGAAGACGGCCTGGGTCTCTTGCTGGGCGTCACGATTGGTCTCACGCCATGGCTTTACGAAGAGGCCTCTGTCCCAGCCGTCGTTCTGAACTGCGCTGCGATAGGACTTGCTGTGCTTGCGCTCGCGCAACTGGAAATAGTCCGCTTGCGCAGGTGGCATGAGATCGCCCAGCTGGCGTGTGGACTCTGGCTCGTCGCTTCTCCCTTTATCTTCGACTACGCACACCAGGAATATCTGCGCATTTGGCATTGGACGCTCGGTGGCATTGTCTCGGCTCTTGCTGCGTTCGAGCTTTGGCAATACCGGGACGTTGGCGGTCAAGGAGGTTGACGTTCGGCTAAAGACAGCAATTTTCGCCAAGTTTCCGGCAGCGGTGATCTGCACAGTGGCCCTGTTCAACGCGGACAGGAGACCACGTCCATGCTCAACCACATATCGATCGGCGTGCGCGACATCGCCAAGGCCAGGCGATTCTATGACGCGGCCCTCAAGCCGCTCGGCTACACATGCCTGAACGAAGCGCCGGGCTCGCTCGGTTACGGGCGCGACGCGGTCGCGCTGTGGATCAGCACTGCCGAACGCCCGGTACCCGCCGACGATAAATCGGGCTTGCACTTCTGCTTCGATGCGCCGACGCGCAAGAGCGTTGCTGCCTTCCATGCTGCTGGCGTGCAAGCGGGAGGCCATGACAATGGCAAACCGGGGCTTCGCGAAGACTACGGCGCCAATTATTACGCGGCCTTCGTTATCGATCCCGACGGCTACCGGCTCGAAGCTTACTGCGGCGTCGACGCATAGGCCGCCAAGCGACCTTGAAAGATCAAGTGGAGACAGACACATGGCATCCATTCGCAGGGAAATTGTTATCGAGGCGCGCCCCGCAGACGTGTGGGACGCGATACGCGATGTGGGCGCAATACATACGCGACTTGCGCCGGGCTTCGTCACGGACACCAAGATGGATGGTGACGCCCGGATCGTGACATTCGGCAACGGCCTGGTGGCGCGCGAATTGATC
The DNA here is from genome assembly GCA_963814055.1 of uncultured Alphaproteobacteria bacterium. Classification (GTDB taxonomy): domain Bacteria; phylum Pseudomonadota; class Alphaproteobacteria; order Rhizobiales; family Hyphomicrobiaceae; genus AWTP1-13. The sequence continues at coordinate 137,753 of CAWFBJ010000025.1, read as the reverse complement.
GTGGATGTCAGCGAAGACGCGCGGCGGCTCGTCTGGGCGGTGGTAGGTGGGCGGCTCACCCATCACAATGCATCGTTGCAGGTTTTGGCGCACGGTGATGCGCACTGTCGCGCCGTGTGGGTCGCCGATCTGCTGCCCAACGATCTCGCCGGCACCGTCGCCGGCATGATCGAGCAGGGCATGGGCGTCATGAAGCAGACGCTGGAACAAGACTTGAAACGAGCCTAGTTTCTGAGAGATGGAGGCTGATGCATGCGCATGCTCACCGAAGTCGACACGCCGATGCACTACTGCCTGTTCGATACCGCCATCGGTGCGGTAGGAGTGGCCTGGAGCATGGAGGGGATCACGCGGCTGCAGCTTCCGGAATTCGAACCGCTCTGCTACGGAACGCCGGATGCGCGGACGCTCGGTCAGCATTGTGGAGGGTTGTCCACCACCGCCAATCGAGCGGGCGATCGAGGACGTGCAGAAATATCATGGCCGGCGAACGAATCGACTTTGCCGACATTGCACTGGACCTTACGGGCGTTGGTTCATTCCACTGCAGCATTTACGAAGCCCTGCGGCGCATTGGTTGGGGCAAGACCACCACCTACGGCGCGCTGGCGCGGCAGGCCGGGGATGTCGGCGCGTCGCGCGCCGTCGGCCAGGCCATGGGGCGCAATCCCATCCCCGTCATCATCCCCTGCCATCGCGTGCTGGCCAGCGGCGGCAAGCCCGGCGGCTTTTCCGCATTCGGCGGCGCCGTCACCAAGCAGCGGCTGTTGGCGCTGGAAGGCGTGCACCTCGACGGCGGAGCCCCTTTGCTCCCGGGCTTGCTGTCCTGAGATCAGCCGCCCGGTGTGCCCTGGGTGTTGACGTACAACGAATAGAGCGAGTGGCTGGCAGTCATGAACAGGCGATTGCGCAGCACGCCGCCGAAGCAGACGTTGGCGCAGCGCTCCGGCAGCGCGATGAAGCCGATGGGCTTGCCGGTCGGGTCGAAGACTTTCACGCCGTCCTGCTTCTCGTTACCCATGCCCCAGCCGCACCAGAGGTTGCCGTCGACGTCGAGGCGGAAGCCGTCCGGCGTGCCGCCGGGCTCGGCGGTCAAGAACACCTTACCGTTGGCGAGCTTGGTGCCGTTGTCGGTGACGTCGAACACCTTGATGACACGGGGGTTGGCCGCCGCTTCCACGATGTACATTTTCGACTCGTCAGGCGAGAATGCGAGCCCGTTGGGCCGGTTGATGTCGCCGGCAGCGACAGTGGCGGTACCGGTTTTGGGATCAAGGCGATAGACGTTGGTTGGCAGTTCCTGTTTCGCCACGTGGCCCTCGTAGTTGCCGAGGATGCCGAACGGCGGATCGGTAAACCAGATCGAGTCGTCGGATTTCACCACCACGTCGTTTGGAGAGTTGAGCGGCTTGCCGTCGAACTTGTCGATCAGCGTGGTGATGGTGCCGTCGAACTCGGTGCGCGTGACCCGCCGCGTGTCGTGCTCGCACGTGATGAGGCGGCCCTGACGGTCGCGGGTGTTGCCGTTGGCGTTGTTGGACGGTTGGCGAAAGGCGCTGACGCGGCCCGTTTCTTCCTGCCAGCGCATGATGCGGTTGTTGGGGATGTCGCTCCACACCAGATAGCGGCCGGCGCCAAACCAGGCCGGTCCCTCGCACCAGCGCATGCCCGTGGCAAGGCGCTCCACGCTGGCGAGACCGAGGCGGTATTTGGCAAAACTGGGGTCGAGGATCTCGACGGCAGGGTCGGGGTAGCGCTCGCTTGGCCGCCACTGGGCAAAGGCCTGCGGGGTCGCTGCGGCAGTGGCAAGCGCGGCGCCGGCCGTGGTCATGAATGTGCGTCGGGTGTGCTGCATGGTGTTTCCTCCTGGCCCGCAACTCTTGATGGTCCCGCGCCGCTCCATTTGCACCTTCAGTATGGCACGGCTCGGCCGTGTGCGAACTATGCGTTATTTTTCAGGCCTGGTTGCAGTTGCTGGAAGGGTACGCCCAGGTGCGACGTTGGCAAGGCGGCTAAGCCTCGAGGCATGAAACAACATGGCTGTGACGCCGATGGAAGGAGGACGACAATGGCCAGAAGGCTCGTATCTTCAGGCTCGCGCTTCGAGGCGGAGATCGGCTACTCGCGTGCGGTTATAGACGGCGACTGGATTCTTATCTCAGGGACAACAGGGTTCGATTACGCCACCATGACCATTGCCGACGGTGTCGTTGCGCAATGCGAGCAGGCAATCAGTAATATCGCTTCGGCGCTGCAGGAGGCTGGTGCTTCGATGGCTGATGTCGTGCGTGTACGCTACATCCTGCCGTGCCGCGAGGATTTCGAGCCGTGCTGGCCGATCCTGCGCGCGCACTTCGGCGAGTCAAGGCCGGCGGCGACCATGATCGAGGCCGGGTTGTCCGACCCGCGCATGCTGATCGAGATCGAAGTCACGGCGCGTCTGCCACGTGCACCGAACTGAGCATGGACCACTGAAACCATCGCGTGTGCCCATGCCACCCCGCCGCACCGATCGTCTGTCGCTCGCCGAAGCCCGTCGCATTGCGCTGGCGGCGCAAGGGTTCGGTGCGTCGCGCGTGGGGGAGGAGGCCGGCAAGCGCGATGTGCGTCGTGTATTCGAGCAGCTGGGAGTGGTGCAGATCGATTCCGTCAACGTGCTGGCGCGGGCGCACACGCTGCCGGCCTTCTCGCGGCTCGGCCGCTACAAGACACAGGACCTGCACGCGCTGGCCTACGGCGGACGCAAGCGCGCACTGTTCGAGTATTGGGGGCACGAGGCGTCGCTGCTCCCCGTCGCGCTGCAGCCGCTGCTGCGCTGGCGCATGGCGCGGGCGGCGCGCGGCGAGGGCATATACGGTGCCATCGCGCGATTCGGCCGCGAGCGCCGGGAACTGATCGAGCAGGTACGCGGCGAGATCGCAGAGCGCGGACCTCTGGCTGCCGGCGAGCTGTCGCATCAGCACAAGGGCGAGGGCGGCTGGTGGGGATGGTCGGACGGCAAGCGCGCGGTCGAATGGTTATTCTGGTCCGGCGCGGTGACGACGGCGACGCGGCGCGGCACCTTTGAGCGCGTGTACGGACTGACCGAGCAGGTGCTGCCGCGATCCGTGATCGAGACGTCGACGCCGGACGAAGCTGATGCGCAACGCGAGCTGCTGCGCATCTCGGCACGGTGCCTGGGCGTCGCCACCGAACGCTGCCTGCGCGACTATTTCCGGCTCCGTCCTGGCAGATGCGAGGCCGCGCATCGCCGAGTTGGTCGAGGCGGGCGAGCTGATCCCTACCGCCGTGGAGGGTTGGGACGCCGTCGCATACCTATGTCGCGAGGCCCGGCGTCCTCGGCGCATGGAGGCGCAGGCGCTGCTGGCGCCGTTCGATCCGCTGATCTGGCAGCGGGAGCGTGTCGAGGCGGTGTTCGGTGCGCGCATCCGGCTCGAGCTCTATACGCCGCGTGAGAAGCGCACGCACGGCTACTATGTCCTGCCGTTCCTGCTGGGCGACCGGATCGTCGCGCGGGTGGATCTGAAGGCCGATCGCGCTGTGTCGACCTTGCGAGTACAGGCGGCGCATGCCGAGACCGGCGTTTCCAAGGCGGCAATCGTCGAGCCGCTGGCGACTGAGCTGCGACTGATGGCGGCTTGGCTGGGTCTCGAGCGGATCAAGGTGGAACGGGCTGGCGATCTCGCACGGGTGCTGGCGGGCATGCTCAAGGGATAGCACAACAATGCTCTGGAAGGTTTTTATGCCCTACGCGTCGTCCGACCGAGCCGAGCTTGCCACTGTTGCGCGCGACGGCTAGCCTCCCAGAATTCATGAACCGTGAACGTGGCCCGATGGGACTGTGCTTGAGGCCGACAACCCTTGCCGACGCACTGGTTGCGTTGGCAGATCCCAAACTCGCCCGGAGCCCTGAGAAAATCGACCGGCTGACGGTTCTGGCTGGCGGCACCGATTTCTATCCGGCACAGACGGCTCGAACAGCATGGCTTGAAGCCACGCCGCGCAATATCCTCGACATTTCCGGCATCGAGGCGTTGAAGGGGTTCAGGGAAGGTCGAACGGGCATCACCTTCGGGGCCCTCACCACGTGGGCGGAGATTTGCGATGCGCATCTGCCACGCGCGTTCGACGGTCTCAAGCTCGCGGCGCGTGAGGTTGGCGGCCAGCAGGTGCAGAACCGCGGCACCATCGCGGGCAATCTCTGCAACGCCTCGCCGGCGGGGGACGGCGTGCCGCCGCTGCTGACGTTGGATGCCAGTGTAGAGATTGCCAGCTCGCGCGGACACCGGTCCGTTCCGGTGGCTGAATTCATCACAGGCAATCGCAAGACAGTCCTGGAAGGGGACGAACTGGTCACTGCAGTCCACGTTCCCACGCCCGATCCGGCTGCTCGCTCGACTTTTCTGAAGCTAGGCGCGCGCGCCTATCTCGTTATTTCCATCGTGTCTGTGGCGGCCGTCGTCCATGTGGGGGATGATGGGTGCATCGCAGGATCGAGGATAGCCGTCGGCGCCTGCTCGGCCGTGCCCCAGCGACTGACACTACTTGAACATGATCTTGCGGGTGCGCCGGCAGCCGACGCGATGCGCGTTGTGGGGGCTGAGCACATGGCCGCTTTGCATCCGATCGACGATGTGCGCGGGTCGGCCGACTATCGTCGTCGCGCAGCGCTCGTGGTTACCCGGCGGGCGTTGATGCAATGCCTCGCGATCGGATCGGAGGCCGTCGCATGAATGAGCGGCCTTCACTGGCGCGCGCGGTACCAGTGTCTTTCACACTGAACGGCATCGCGCGGAGCGTCGCGAGCGCACCCGGCGAGCGGCTATCCGACGTTGTGCGGCGCGGGCTCGGCCTGACAGGCACCAAGGTCGGCTGCAATGCCGGCGACTGCGGCGCGTGCACGGTGCTGATGGATGGTGCGCAGGTATGTGCATGCATGATAGCTGCAACGCAGGCAGATGGCCGCGCGATTGTCTCTATAGAGGGTCTGTCTGACCTCCCCATCGGCTGTGCGTTGCAGTCGGCCTTTCACCGGCACGATGCAGCGCAGTGCGGCATCTGTACGCCGGGCATGCTCATGGCGGCCGCCGATGTGCTTGCCCGTCATGCGTCGCCGGATCGCAAAACAATCATGGATGCCCTAGGCGGCGTGCTGTGCCGCTGCACCGGTTACCTGAAAATCGTAGAAGCGGTTCTCGACGCGCGCAAGGACCGGTCCGAGGATGCAAGAGGAACCGGGTCCGGCGCTTGCCTCTCAACCTGCTACGTCGGTTGGACATCGCGTGCCCCGGATCGATGGTGCACCCAAGCTCACCGGTGCGGCCATCTTCGGCGACGACGGCGCCCCGGCCGATGCCCTTTGGCTGAAGGCGGTCCGTTCGCCCCACGCGCACGCACGTTTTTCCATCGGCGACCTCGCCCCGTTCCTGCATCGCAATCCTGGCATCGTCCGCGTTTTCACAGCCCGCGATGTACCGGGCGAAAACTCCTTCGGCATTTATCCCGATCTCAAGGACCAGCCGGTTTTCGCCGAAGCGTCCGTGCGCTACCGCGGTGAGGCTGTTCTGGCCCTGGTGGGCGCGCGTGAAGCTGTGGAGGCGGTTCGGGCGGCGGACCTTCCGATCGTCTGGGAGCCGCTGCCCGCCCTCCACGGCATTGAGGCAGCGCTGGCCGATGGGGCACCGGCTATCCACGCCAGCAAGCCCGACAACATTCTGACGCGCGGCATTGTCGAGTGCGGAGACGCTACGCGTGCGCGGATCACTGCTGATCATATCGCGGAAGGCACTTTCGAAACGTCATTCGTCGAGCACGCCTACATCGAGCCCGAGGCTGGATTCGCGGTGCGCGTTGGCGACCGCATGGAGGTCTATGCCAGCACCCAGGCGCCGATGATGGATCGCGACGAGGTTTCCCGCGTTCTCGGCCTGTCCGCGCGAAGACGTCCGCATCGTGCCCACGGCCTGCGGCGGCGGTTTTGGCGGCAAGCTCGATGTCGCCGTGCAGCCGATGCTGGCCGTCGCTGCCTGGCACCTCGATCGGCCCGTGCGGTGCGTCTACGAGCGCATCGAATCGATGGCCTCCACCACCAAGCGACATCCCGCCAGCATTCGGGCACGCGCGAGCTGCGATGCTGCCGGACGGCTGGTCAGCTACGAGTTCGACGGCGATTTCAACACGGGTGCCTACGCCTCCTGGGGGCCAACGGTTGCTGGCCGCGTGCCCGTCCATGCTTCTGGGCCGTACCGCGTTCCGCACGTTAAGAACGATGCCCGTGCGATTTACACCAACGACACGCCGGCTGGCGCCTTCCGCGGCTTCGGCGTGCCGCAGGCAGCCATCGCACACGAGGCCCTGTTCGACGATCTCGCGGAAAAAGCCGGCCTCGACCGCTCTCGAGTTCCGCCATCTCAATGCGCTGCGCGCCGGCGACACGACACCCACCGGTCAAATTCTCGAAGCCAGCGTCGGACTGGTTGCGTGCCTCGACGCGCTCCGGCCCAGCTGGCAGGTCCAGCTCGCAGAAGCCGCCGCTTTCAACGCCAGTGCCCGCACCACGCGCCGCGGCGTCGGCATCGGCTGCATGTGGTACGGTATCGGCAACACCGGCCTCTCCAATCCTTCGACCATGCGGCTGACGCTCGCCCGCGACGGCACGCTCACGTTCTGGAACGGTGCCGTCGACATCGGGCAGGGCTCGACCACGGTGCTCACCCAGATCGCCGCCGATGCGCTCGGGTTGCCGGTTTCGGCGTTCCACCTGGTTGTCGGCGACACGGACCGCACGTTCGATGCGGGCAAGACATCGGCTTCCCGCCAGACGTTCGTGTCGGGCAAGGCCGCGCAATTGGCGGGCGAAGCGCTACGCGCAAAAATCCTGCGCCTCACCAATGCGGGTCCAGATGCGCAGATCAGTCTCGACGGCGCTCGTTTGAGCGTCTCCGACGGCGGTCAGCAAACAGTGGTGGAACTCGCGCACCTCCCCGACCAGGGCGACGGCTTTGCGCTCGAAGCCGTCGGCACTTTCGATCCACCGACCAAGCCTCTCGACGCGAAAGGCCAGGGCATTCCCTACGCCACCTACGGTTTTGCCGCGCAGATCGCCTCCGTCGATGTCGATCTCGGCCTTGGCACGGTGAAGGTGCGCAGGATCGTGGCCGCGCACGATGTCGGACGCGCCATCAATCCCACTTTGGTGGAGGGCCAGATCCACGGCGGCATCGCACAAGGGTTAGGCCTGGCGCTGATGGAGGAGTTCATTCCCGGCCGCACCGAGAACCTGCACGACTACCTGATCCCCACCTTCGGCGACATGCCCGAGATCGACATCGTCCTGATCGAGGATCGCGAGCCGCTCGGCCCCTTTGGCGCCAAGGGTATCGGCGAGCCGGCGCTGATCCCTACCGCACCCGCTATCCTCGGGGCGATCCGCCACGCCACCGGCGTCACCATCCGCAAGGTGCCGGCGCTGCCGCATCGTGTGCACGCGGCGCTGGTGGAAGCGGGGAAGGCCGTGGAGTTTTGAGTTGCGATGTTTAGGATGCCTGGACGCCGTGTGGATCGACCTAGTATGTCGAATCCTTCCACAATCTCTTAGTCCAGTGCTCAGGCCGCGCCGGCCTATCGGCGTTGTGGCGCCTTTTCGCTTTCTGTACGGGCTCGTCGGGGTTCAAGGTCTTCCCTTCGGAAGCGGACGTTTTGGGTCCTGCTAGCGCCATGGGCGGCTCGAGAATTTCGCCTGCTGGTTGTTCGCTGGTAGCGATTGACTTGGAGTTCGGAGGCGAAGCAGTACACCCCAGATGCTGATCGCCCTGTATCAGGGCAAGAAGCACCGGATCGGGTTGGGTGACGGGCAGCTTGGCGTTGGCCCGGTCTGTATAGGCCTTCATCGCTTGGCGTGTTGAAGTGCTCCATATGCCGTTGATTTCGCCGTGGTAACAACCGGCTCGCTTAAGCTCGCGCTGCAACGATCTTGCCAAAGAAGTGGCATTTTGAGGTGGCGCAGTTATCTGAACCGGCATGGAAGGCCGAAAGCTGCCGGACTGCACAACCGCTTGTTCTTGCGGCACCGGATCCGTTTGCTTCGGGCGGCGCCGAAGCCCTTGCCACGCCGTGGCCGCATCCGATGAAATCGTGGGTTGCGCTCCAACTGGGCCCGGGGCTGCATCGCTTGGACTCTGAGCGCTGAGAACACTGGCTGCGCCGGTAATCCCTGCTCCCACTAGGGTCGCCAGTACGATAACGCTGAACCGGGTCATGGTGGCCGTTTGCTGTGAATGCGCCAAATTAACAACGGGTGACCATGTTCGGTTCCCCGACAACGCAGGTTGTTTGCGCAAATCCTGACCAACCTCCCATGGTGGCACCCTGTGCATGCCACCTCCCGCAAGGTAGCGGTTTCATTGCTCTTCCGAGGCGATGCGCGGGAGGCCTTCTCGAGCTTTACGGCCGCTTGTGGGTGAGATCGGTGGAAAATGCCCGACCGCCGCCCCGTCCCGACGCACCTGCCGGGGCCCGACGACGTTGTCGCCGGGCCGCGGTGCGCGCCAGGGCAGCCGCCCGTCGCCAGTTGAAGAAGCGGGGCACGCGGCTGCAGTAGCGCCGGTAGGGCCCGCCGTAGGCGGCCGCCAGCCAAGGCTCCTCGGCCAGCACCATCAAGACGTAGACGGCCATCATGGCCGCACACAGCACGTAGGTCGGTCCGCTGTCGGCGGCCAACGCGAGGCAGCCGTAGACAACGACCAGCATCGCGTTCTGCGGATTGCGGGTCCAGCGGTAGACCCCCTGTGTGACCAGCCCGTCCTGAGCGCCGTAGCTGTTGTCCCGGCCCAGCACCCGGAACGAATAGATGAAGAGCGTAATCGAGCCCGCGAGCAGCACGGATGCCACGAGCCTCAGCCATACGGGGAGGCCGAGGAAATTCCCGCGGTCAGCCAAGGCCACGGCGAAGCACAGCACGTTGAGCGAGCGGAACAGCGGCCAGAACACATAGCTCTGCCAGCTGCCTGTGCCCGGCGTCGGCCAGATACGCAACGGCCGGAACAGCAGCGTTAGCACGAGCAGGCCCAGAAGCACCGCGGCAACTGCCGCTCCGATCGCGAACAACACGGTCGTCATGCTGGTTCCACCCTACTTCAGCGCCTGCTCCACGTTCACAGTCCGGCAGCGCCGCTGCTCGAGCACCAGGTTCATCTGCTCGGCGTGCTTGGTCTTCTTTGCAACGTCCCGCAGGGCAGCGGTCTCGTTGCTCTTGCGAGGGGAACCACGCGGGGGGCTATCCTGAGCGGGGGCGCTCTGCTCGGCGATGAAGTCGTCATCCGCCTTTTTCTGCGCACTCTTGATTTCTTCAATTTCTGCCTTGAGTGCTCTTCTCAGATCCCTGCACGTTCCTCCCTGCGCGCTGAACAGCGAAGAGAAGTACGCCCCATCCTGGTCGAAGCCCCTCACTTGCGAACATGCTGCAAGCGTGAGGCTGAGCAGGATCACGCCGATCATTCTTGCCATGACGCCGTGCTCCTCCCCCGCGGGCGCAGTGAGATCATTTGAACATGCGGTCGCCCAGCTGGTCGATCACCTGCTTGGCCTTGGAGATCGTGAACGCAACGGCGTCATCGCGGTTGTCGTAGGTGTCAGCGCGGACGAACTCGTGCCGTTTCACGCCGTCCGGCGTGTCCTTCTCGATCGTTCCAGCCGTTTGATAGGCGCTGTTGTTGTTGCGGTAAGGCGCCGGGCGAATGCGGTAGCCCTTGTACTCGACCGCCGGAACCGGAGGTGCCTCTGCAGGCGCGCCAAGGCGCCCCAACGCAGCTTTGAGCTTCGCGAACATCCCATCCTCGTGCCTGCCAATATGCTCAATCTACGCGGTCGCGCGCCCTGGTCGCAAGCAGAGGGAGCCGCACGCTCGCGCTCGCTCAAGGCGGGCCTGGGTTCCTCTCCCAATGGGGTGCGGCCAGCAGCCCATGCGTGCAAGCGACTAGCCCGCGGAGCCCAAATCGGCCAGAATCGGGTGACTTGTCCCTGCTGAAGTGCCGCGAAGCCATGACCGATGACACTTTCGCCAAGGCCCAAGCGGAACGATCCCGCAAATTTGGCGCGCCGGAAGGCGACGACGGCATCGTGCGGTGCGACGCCTGCCCGGTGCTCTGCCGCATCCGCCCCGGCCGGGCCGGTGCGTGCGACCGCTACGCCAACGTCGAAGGCACGCTGGTCCGCACCGATCCCGTCGTGTTCATGGAGCGGGCTGCCGAAGGTGGAGTTCCGCTGGTTCCCTTCGCCGGCCAGAATTGGGACGGCCGCATCCTCTCGCCCGAGCGTACGTTCATCACCGGCATCGGCGCCGGCACCACCTATCCGGACTACAAACCGGCACCATTCATCGTTTCGAGCCAGCACGCCGGCGTCGACACCGTCACGGTCGTGACCGAAGGCATCTTCAGCTACTGCGGCGTGAAGGTGAAGATCGATACCGACCGGCATCTGGGGCCCGAGCAGGCGGCGATCCGCTGCGGCGCCGAGATGGTCGGCCACGTCACCACGGCCGAGTACGGCTCGCAGATGCTCTCGATCGGCGGCGTGCGCCATCTCACTGGCGGCAGCAAGAAGGAAGGCAACGTCACCTGCGAGACGCTACTCAAGCTGTGCAGCGGGGAGGCGGTGGAACTCACGATTGACGGCGGCCACACGGTAAAGGTGCAGGCCGGCAAGGCACCCGTGGTGGACGGCCGCGAGGAAGAGCGCATGCGCGTCGGCTGCGGTTCGGCCACGATCGGCATCTTCGCGCAGCAATGGCGGCCCCACGTCGACGAGGTGATCGTGGTCGACGATCACATCACCGGTGTGCTGACCGAGCACCAGGCCGGCCGCTGCCTCGACATGGCGCCGGCCGGCATCCGCGTGCGCGGGCGCAAATCGACGCCGGGCCGCTATTTCCAGGTCGCGAACCCTGGGTTGGGCTGGGGGGGAACGGACATCACCGAGCCGCTGGCGCTGATCCAGAAGATCGACCCGAAGGTAGCGTGGCCCGGCTTGCGGCTGCTGTTCACGTCCACCACCGGCGAGGATGCGCTCTACTGCGTACTCGATGAGAACCTGCAGCCCGTGCCTGCGGATATGCCGGCCGTGGTGCGTGCGGTGGTCGATCGCATCGGCGAGAACTGCGAGCCGTCGTTGTGCACCGTGATGTTCATGGCCGGTGCCGGCGGCTCCCTGCGGGCTGGCGTCACCGAGAACCCGGTGTTGCTCACGCGTTCGGTGCAATCGGGCCAGACCACGGTCACCATGGGCGGCGCGCCGGCCTACCTGTGGCCCGGCGGCGGCATCACGGTGATGGTGGATGTCATGCGGCTGCCGAAGAACGCTTTCGGCTATGTACCGACGCCGGCCATCGTTGCGCCGTTGGAGTTTACGCTGCCGCACGCGCTGTATCTTGCTACCGGCGGGCATGCGGAAGAAATTGTTTCTGTCGAGGACGTGGTGAAGACCTATCGCGGCGAGGCACGCGTGGAGCCGTGGAACGACGGCAATCCTTGGCCGCTGGGGTCCGACAAGGTTTGAGATGCTCGCCAAGAAATACCAAGCCGGCATGCTGCCCGGCAATCGACTGCATCTATCCGAAGGGCCTATTGATCTCGTCATCTGGGCTGATGGTGAGCCGGAAGCTGTTGCGGAAGCCTACCGGGTTGCGGAGCGGCGCTTCGACGGTCTGCTGCTCGAACTGGTCGCCGAGCTGTCGCCGCTGCGCACGCCGCTAGGAATGGCGTTTCCGGCGCTTCAAAGCCCGATCGCGCGGCGCATGGCCGAGGCCTGCTGGCCGCATCGCGCCGTGTTCATCACGCCGATGGACGCCGTTGCGGGTGCTGTGGCGGAGGCTGTTCTCGCAGCGATGACAGCGGCCGCGCCGCTCACGAGGGCCTATGTGAACGATGGCGGCGACATCGCGATCCACCTCACGCCGGCCACGTCGCTTGCCATCGGTGTGGTTCGTTCGCTCGAGAAAGCCGTGCCGGAGGGCGAGGTGCGAATCGGCTACGACATGCCAGTTCGCGGCATCGCCACCAGCGGCCGGCACGGACGCTCCTTCTCGCTCGGCATCGCGGATGCCGTCACGGTTCTTGCCCACGATGCCCCTTCCGCCGACGCTGCCGCGACGCTGATCGCCAACGCGGTCAACATCGACGACCCGGCCATCGTCCGACGTCCGGCGCGCGATCTCGATCCCGACAGCGATCTTGGGCGTCTCCCTGTCGTCATCGGCGTCGGCCCACTCACTCCCTCTCAGAACGCCGCCGCGCTCGATGCCGGTGTTGCCCGCGCCGAAGCGATGCGCCGTGCCGGCCTGATCGAAGCCGCCCTCCTCACCCTCGCCGGTGAATGGCGCAGCGTCGGCGCTCCGACCGAGGTGATGCAAAGTGCTATGGCTGCAGGCGCCGCATCACAAGAGCCACCCTCGTCCTGAGCCCGTCGAAGGACGGGCCGCGCATACCAAGCCGTAGTTCGACGGGCTCACCACGGGGTTGGAGTGTTGCCCAAGGGAAGCAAGCTCAGCTGCAATTACAAACTCAAATATTGCGCCCGCACCGCATCGTTCGCCATCAGCTCCGCCATCGTGCCGGTGAAGCGGATGCGGCCCTTCTCGATGATCAGCGCGCGGTCGGCGACGGCGCGGGCGAAGTGCAGGTTTTGCTCGGACAGCAGCACGGTCAGCCCCTCGCGCTTGAGGTCGAGGATGGTCTTGGCCATCTGTTCGATGATCACGGGCGCCAGGCCCTCGGAGGGCTCGTCCAGAAGCAGGAACGCCGGATTGCCCATCAGCGTGCGCGCAATCGTCAGCATCTGCTGCTCGCCGCCCGACATCTGGCCGCCCGGCCGGTCGCGCATGCGGGCCAGGTTAGGAAACAGCGCGAACAGCTTTTCGAACGTCCACGCGGGTGCGTTGGCGTTGGGTGGGCGGCGGCCGACCTCGAGGTTTTCCTCCACCGTCAGCTCGGCGAAGATGCGCCGGTCCTCGGGCACGTAGCCGAGGCCCAGCCGCGCGATCTCGAACGGCTGTTTGCCGGTGATGTCGGTGCCTTGGAACAGGATGCGGCCCCTGGCGGGTGGCACCAGGCCCATGATCGACTTCATGGTGGTCGACTTGCCGGCGCCGTTGCGGCCGAGCAGCACGACAACCTCGCCGCGCACGGCCTCGAAGGCAACGCCGGTGAGGATGTGAGCGCGCCCGTAGTAGGTGTGGAGGTCTTCGACCTTGAGCATCAATGCGCTCCGAAGGTCGAGCCGGCACCGAGATAGACGGCTTGCACGGCAGGGTTGGCCCGCACCTCGTCCGCTTTGCCGTCGGCGATCAGCCGGCCGCGGTCGAGCACGATGATGCGGTCGGCGTGTGCGAACACCACGTCCATGTCGTGCTCGGTGAACAGCACGGCGATACTTTGTTCGCGCGCAATGCGCGCCGTCAACTCCATCAGCGCGATGCGTTCACGCGGCGACATGCCGGCCGTGGGCTCGTCCATCAGCAAAAGCTTGGGTGCGTTGGCCAGCGCCACCGCCAGCTCCACGCGCTTGAGGTCGCCATAGGCGAGAACACCGCAAGCTCGTTCCGCTTGCGCAGCAATGCCAACCTGGCCCAACAGCGCGTCGGCCTTGTCGGTGAAAGCTTCACGCGCGCGGCCGAAAATGTTCCAGGCCTTCCGGTAATGCGAGAGCAGGGCCATCTGCACGTTCTCGCGCACCGTCATGGACGAGAACGTGGCCGTAATCTGAAAGGTGCGCCCCACACCCAGTGCCCACACCGTGCGTGGCGGCAGCCCCGTGATGTTCCGTCCGGCCAAAATGACGCGCCCGGCATCGGGCTGGAGCTGGCCGTTGAGCAGGTTGAAGCAGGTGGTCTTGCCCGCACCGTTTGGCCCGATCAGTGCCAGCAGCCGCCCGGCCTCCACCGCGAAGCTCACACCATCGACAGCCTTGACGCCGCCGAACGCCTTCTCCAGCCCTTCCGCCTGCAGAATGACCGGCTCGCTCATCGCGCCGCCTCGGCCTGCGCATCGTCGCTGCGGGAGCGCTCGCGCCAATTCAATGCGCTGCCGACCAGACCTTGCGGGAAAGCCAGCACCAACACGACGATCGCGCCGCCCAGCACGAGGCGCCAGTATTCGGCAATGGCGCGCACCAGCCAGTCCTGCAGCCATGCAAAGGCGAAGGCGCCGACGATCGGCCCGCTCACCGTCTGCACGCCGCCGAGCAGCACCATCAGCAGCGCGTCGACCGATTTCGAGATGGCCATGTAGGTCGGGAACACGCTGCCCTTGAAGTAGGCGTAGAGCCCGCCGGCAATCCCCGCCGCGATCGCGGCAATGATGAAGGCCAGCCAGTTGATGCGCGTTGACGTTGAGGCCGATGGCCTCCGCCCGCACCGGACTGTCGCGGCCCGCGCGCAGGGCGTAGCCGAACGGCGCGAAGATGATGGCGCGCAGGACGAGCACGGCCGCCGTGCACAGGATCAGCGCGAGATAGTAGTAGACGATCTTGCCCGACGCCCACTGCGAGGGCCACACGCCCAGGATGCCGTTGTCGCCGCCGGTCAGTTCCACCCACTGGAACGCCACCGACCAGGCGATCTGCGCGAACGCCAGCGTGAGCATCGCCAGATACACGCCCGACAGCCGCACGCAGAACCAGCCGAACACGACGCCCGCCAGGCCGGCCAGAAACGGCGCGAACAGCAGCCCCGCCGCCATGGGCGCCGCGAGCCACTTGGCGGCCAGCGCCGCGCCATAGGCGCCCAGGCCGAAATAGGCAGCATGGCCGAATGAGGCGAGCCCGCCCGGCCCCATCATGAAATGCAGGCTGGCGGCGAACAGCGTCAGGATCACCAGCTCGGTCAGCAGGCTGACGCCGTAATTGCCGAGCAACAACGGCGCGGCCACCAGGCCCGCCAGTGCTGCTGCACCTAAGAGTTTGATTTCGCGCGTGGCAGGCGACAGCAACGGCTCGCGCGCAACACCACCATGCTGCCCGGACTGCGTCTTGCGACCCATCAGGCCGTGCGGCCGCACGATCAGCACAACCGCCATGATCAGGAACACGAGCACCAGCGTGATCTTGGGAAAGATCAGGATGCCGAAGGCGTGCATCACGCCGATAATCACTGCCGCCAGGTACGCGCCCGTGACGCTGCCGAGCCCGCCGACCACCACCACCACGAACGCTTCGGCGATGATCGACAGGTCCATGTGCAGGTTCACGGCTTCGCGCGGCAGCTGCAGGGCGCCGCCGAGCCCGGCAAGGCACGAGCCGAGGAAGAACACTGACGTAAACAGCAGTCGCTGATTGACGCCCAGCGCGCCGACCATCTCGCGGTCGAGCGTCGCCGCCCGCACCAGAGTTCCCCAGCGCGTCCTGTTGAACAGCAACCACAGCGCGCCGAGCACAATAGGGCCCAGCACGATCAGAAACAGCTCGTAGGTCGGAAAGCGATTGTCTAAAATCGTGACGAAGCTGCGGAAGCCCGGCGCGCGTGGTCCGAGCAGGTCCTGCGGCCCCCAGCTCGCCAGCGCAACATCCTGCACCATCAGCACCACGCCGAAGGTTGCCAGCAGCTGGAACAGCTCCGGCGCCTGGTAGATGCGCCGCAGCAGCACGACCTCAATGAGCACTCCGATCACACCGACCAACAGCGCCGCCAGGATCACGCCGCCCCAGAAGCCCAGCACGCTCGCTGGCCCGAAGCGCGTGACCAGCGACCAGGCGATATAGGCCCCCAGCATGTAGAACGAGCCGTGCGCGAAGTTCACCACGCGCGTGACGCCGAAGATGATCGAAAGCCCCGACGCCACGAGAAACAGCGAGGACGCGCTCGCAAGTCCGTTCAAGGTCTGGATGAGAATCAGGTCCATGCGCAGTAGGACGGCAACATTGCTATCTCGGCCGGAGCGCGCGATTCCCCTCCCCCTTGTGGGGAGGGGTTAGGGGCGGGGGGAATCCGATCACGAATGCTCTGCAATACCGCCCCTCCCCTGCCCTCCCCCACTAGGGGGAGGGGGAATTTTTAAGCGGCTGCCGGGCGCAGCGTCTTCACCACGTCGTCGGAGGGCAGGTATTTGGCACCGTCGCGGTAGCCCCAGCCGACCATCACGCCCTTGCCATCCTTGACATCGAGCCGGCCGACATAGGCGCCCAGCGTCGATTGATGATCGATGGCGCGATACTCCACCGCCCCGAACGCGCTTGCGAACTTCAGCCCGCGCATGGCGGCAATCAGCTTCTCGTTGTCGGTGTCGCCGGCCTTGGCGAGGGCTGCGGCGATCGAGTTCATGGTGTCGAAGCCCACCACCGAGCCGAGGCGCGGGTAGTCGTTGAACTTGGCCTTGTAGGCGTCATAGAACGCCTTGTGCTCCGGCGTCTTGATCTCGGCGTGCGGATAGCCGGTCACGATCCAGCCCTTGGGCGCCTCCGCGCCCAGCGGATCGAGATACTCCGGTTCGCCGGTCAGCATGCTGGCCACCTCGCGACCCTCGAACAGCCCGCGCGTGTTGCCCTGACGCACGAAGTTGATGAGGTCGCCGGCAAAGGTCGCATTGAAAATGCCCTCGGGCTTGGCGGCTTCCAGCGCCTGCACGGTGGCGCCGGCGTCGATCTTGCCGAGCGCCGGGAACTGCTCGGCCACGAACGACACGTCCGGCTTGGCCTTCGTCAGCAGCTCCTTGAACCATTTCACGCAGGATTGCCCGTACTCGTAGTTCGGCGCCACGCAGGCCCAGGTCTTGGTCTTGAGCTTTGCTGCTTCCTCCACCAGCATGGCGACCTGCATGTAGGTCGAGGGCCGCAGGCGGAACGTGTAGCGATTGCCCCTTGCCCACACGAGCGCATCGGTCAGCGGCTCGGATGCCACGTAGAGGCGCTTGTTCTGGTTGGCGAAGTCGGAGATGGCGAGACCGACGTTGGAGAGGAACCCGCCGGCCAGAAGGTCGACCTTCTCGGCGTTGATAAGTTCGCCCGCGTGCCGCACCGAGTCCTCCGGCTTGCCGCCGTCGTCGCGATGGATGGTCTCGATCTTGCGGCCCATCGCACCGCCCTTGGCGTTGATCTGCTCCAGCGCCAGCGTCCAGCCGTTGCGGTACGGATTGAGGAATGCCGGCTGTGCCGTATAGCTGTTGATCTCACCAACCTTGATCACGCCCGCTTGCGCGCGCAGCACGGCTGGAGACGCGACCGCAACCGCGGTTGCAGCAGCCGATCCGGCAATGAAGTTTCGGCGATCAACTTTCATGGCAGTTCTCCACAATGCAACCAGGGTAACCTTTGGCGTTTGCGTCCCGGATCGAATGGGTCATCGTAGCCCATCCGCGCCTTTGATCTCGTCCTTCTTCAAGCCGCCTACCCTTGGCAGGGGGCGGCCGCCGTCCGTTACGGCGACGCACACGACGATCTCGTTGGCGCGCGGCGCATCGGGCACGCGCACTTCGATGGCGTCGAAGTGTGAGCGCACGTAGGCCGCATCCTTGTGACCGAGCGGCACGTCGATCGCAGTGCCGGGACCGCCGCTTTTCTTGGCTGAAGGAATGAGCGCCGCCCCCTTCTCCAGCACCTTGCGCACGGGCGTGCCCATCTTGGGATGCAGCAGCGCGGCCGCATGCTCGAGCTCACCGGCCTCGCCGACGATGGCCGCCTTGCCATAGCCTTCGGCTTTGCCGCCGGAAATGCCGAGCGCCGCGATGCAGCGCTGCGCCAGTAACTCGCCCAGCTCTTCGCTGATCTCGACGAGCGGCGTCAGGTCTTCCACATAGCGGCCGGCAAACGGATTCTCGATCACCGCGCAGGCCACAGCGCGGCGCACAGGCGGGGTCACCGGCCGGCCCATCTCCATGCTGGTCTCGTCGACTACAGTAAGGAGCTTGCGGATCTTCGATTTCATCGCACCGCCCCTAATGCCCCACGATTTCAGGAATGCGCTCAGCAGGCGGTGTATTGCGCGACCGGCCGCAACGTACGATGCCGTCGATCATCACCATGCCGATGCCCGGCAGGTCGCCCAGCGCGATGGACTCGAGCATAGTCTTGCCCGAGGTGTGCTGGGCCTTGTCGAGGAACACAAAATCGGCCGGCTTGTCCGGTGCGATCAATCCAGCATCCAGCTTGCGCACGCGCGCCGTGTTGCCGGTCGCCATGCAGAACACCTTCTCTGGCGCCACGCCGCCGAAGCTCGCCAGGAACGCAATCGTGCGCAGGATACCGAGCGGCTGCACGCCCGATCCTGCCGGCGCGTCGGTGCCGATGATGACCTCGTGCGTCCGCTTCAATTCGACGGCGGCTTTCAACGCCGTGATGGCAGCCTTCTCGTTACCGTTGTGCACGATCTCGATGGCGCCCTTGGCCTGCTCGCAGAGCTGGCAGATATGGCTCGACGCCGAGCGCTGTGTGGCCGCCGTTGATGTGGCTGACGACATCCGGGATCGGCCTCCAGCACCACCTCGTGGCTGATCAGGTTGGAGCCCGGAATGGACGGACCGCCGGTGTGAATGATGGTCTGGATGCCGTGCTTGCGGCACCAGTCGACGTGCTTTTTCGCTTCCGGTCCCGTGTTCACCGTGCCGAGCCCGATCTCGCCGATCATGGTGACGCCGGCGCGGGCGAGTTCCGCGTAGTCCTCCTCGCCCATCGTTTTCTCCGGCACCGGAGCGCCGGCCATCACTTTGGCTCCGGAAGGGCGAAAGTTGGCAAACGTACGCTGCGCTGTGATCGCGAGAGCCTTCACACCGATGGGGTCCTTGGGCCGACCCGGCAGATGTACTTCGCCCGCGGACACAAACGTAGTGACGCCGCCGTTGACGCACGAGTTTATCCAGCCGAGCTGGTTCTGTCGCGGCGTCCAGTCACCGAACACAGGATGGCAATGGCTGTCGATCAGGCCCGGGGCGACGGCGCAGCCTTTGGCATCGATGACTAGGTCTGCCTTGTCGGCATCAATACCCTTGCCCTTGCCGATCGCGGTGATGCGGCCGTCGACGGCAACAATCGTATCGGCATCGAGAATCGGCTGACCGAGATCGCCCGAGAGCAGCAGGCCGATGTTGCGCACGACGAGCTTGCCTTTCATAGGCCCGGCGGCAGCTTCGACGGCCATTCTGGCGCTCCCCAAAGTTCGCAGGCGCAGCAACGATCATGGCGGGCTGTCCGGGGAAGCGCAAGTAGGACTGCTGGCGCCTAAGCAGGCTCCAGATCGGAAAACGTCTGCTATCCGCCTATGCCGCGTGGGCGGGAGTTGTTAAGAAAGCTCGGTTAGTAGTGGCGACAAGACGCCGATCCTGTTAGGAGCAGCAGCCGCTTTCGGAACGCCGAAATCAAGCTGGACGAGCTATCGTGAGCCCAACCATCTCTCTACATCTGAACGACCTGCCGGCTGGCCTCGTCTTCAAGGATGCAGTGGCCGTGGATACCGAGACGCAAGGTCTGCAACCGCTGCGCGATCGTCTGTGTGTGGTGCAATTGTCCGCCGGGGACGGCCATGCTCACCTCGTGCAGTTCGACGGAACGGACTGGTCCGCGCCGCGGCTCAAGGCTTTGCTTTCGGATCCATCGGTCCTCAAGATCTTCCATTTTGCCCGCTTCGACGTCGCCGTGCTCGCCCACTATCTGGGCGTCGTGCCCGAGCCGCTCTATTGCACCAAGATCGCTTCGAAGCTTGTCAGGACCTACACGGACCGCCACGGACTGAAGGACCTGTGCAGCGAACTGCTCGGCGTCGAGTTGTCTAAACAGCAGCAGAGCTCGGACTGGGCGGCCGAAAAGCTATCCGAGCAGCAGAAGCATTATGCGGCATCCGACGTGCTGCATCTGCATGCGTTGAAGGCCAAGCTGGGGGCGATGCTGCAGCGGGAAGGCAGGACAGCGCTGGCTGAGAGCTGCTTCCGCTTCGTATCAGTACGCGGCGGTCTCGATCTTGCCGGTTTCGAGGACGTCGACATTTTTGCCCACTGAGTCGCGTGCTACGAAACATCCAAGAATCGTGCTGCATACAAGATTTCCTTCGATAACAATCATCTGGCGCCTTGCCACAGGTCCCATTATCACCCAAATTGCCCGTCAGTTTGCCCGAGTAGCGAATCCCTCGGGGGACTCTGAACCGCGTTTGAGCGGCTCGTTGAACATGGCCATTACCTTTGATACGCGCGATGCCCGTGATGCAGGGCGCACCGGCGCTCGGGCAAGTTCAGGCGTTGCCGACGGCGCACGCGCGTTCGCAATAGCGCGCCGGCATAGCCGTCTGGTGCGGTTGCTGCGCCTTGTCCTCCCCCTCGCCGCCGTAGGTATCCTTGCGGCCTATGCATTGATCCTGACCGTAAGCTGGCATCTCAGCGCGGGCCGCATCAAGGTGGCGGGCATCCAGGTGACGGCCGACGATCTCACGATGAAGGACCCGGTTTATTTCGGCGTCAACAAGGATGGAGGTCGCTACCGGGTCCAGGCCAAGCGCGCTGTTGTGGGATTGAACCAGAACGCGCCGATCAAGCTGATCGATATTAACGGCGAGCTCATGCAAAGCGGCAATGCCGTCACCAAGCTCAAGGCCAAGCATGGCCTGTTCGATAACCCGAAAGGCGAACTCGAGCTCTTCGACGGCATCGAGATTGACGGCTCCAATGGATTAACGGCTCGGCTGTCGCGAGCGATGATCTATTCCAAGGAAAGCAAGATCGTATCGAAGCACCCCGTGGTCGCAAACACCCCCACCGGGTCGGTGCAGGCCTCAGCCATGACCATGAATACGAAAACCAAGGCGGTGGCGTTCCGTGGCGCGGTCTCCGTGCGCATGCTGCCCGGTGCCCAGGGCCCTGTAGCGCTCGGCAAGGACCCGCGCCAGCCCGTCGACATCTACTCGGACGAACTGGATGTCGACGACGCGCAGAAGACAGCCCATTTTAGAAGCAAGGTCGTGGCGACGCAGGGCGACACGACACTCAAGACACCCTATTTGTTCGTCAAATACGAGGGTAAGGCTGCTGCCGGTCTGTCATCGGCTACTCCACAACCAGGGGAGGGAAGTAGCCCGCGTCACCTTCATGTGGGCGCGGAACGGGGTTGAAGTGGTCGCGGGCACCGATCGACGCATAACCAGCGAATCTGGCCGATTTCGACGCCAAGGCTGAGACGGCGTTGTTCGTGGGCAAGGTGCATATCACCCAGGACAAGAACGTGTTGGATGGCGCACGGCTGTTCGTGGATCGGAAGGTCGGGCAAGAGCCGCCTCGAGACGCCGGCGGAGGGTGGTCAGGCTGCCGGGCGCATAACCGCGACTTTCTACCAGAGCGAAGCCAAGGCGGGGGCTCGCCCCAAGGCCAAGGCGGTCACCGACCCTGAGCTGCCTGGAATGTTGGGATCGTTCAAGTCGGACCCCAGTGCGCCCATGGAAATCGAGGCCGACACCCTGGATGTTCACGACGCGAGCAAGAAGGCCATCTTCAACGGCAATGTGTGGGCGCATCAGGGCGGCATGGTGATTCGAAGCGAAGAGCTTGTTGCTATCTACACAGGTCAAAGCGGCCTCAGCCTGGCCAACAGCGGGGATGATCCCGGATCCAAAGCTGGAGCTGCCCAGATCGTGCGCGTGGAAGCCAAGCGTCAAGTGCTGATCACCTCCAAAGACGGGCAGAGCGCCAGCGCGGATTGGGCGAATTTCGACGTCAAAGCCAACACTGCTCTGCTGGGCGGCAATGTGGTTGTGATGCGCGGCAAGGACATGGCGGAGGGCCCGCGGCTGAAGATCGATCTCACCACCGGCATGTATCGCTTCGAGCTTGAAGGCGACGCCACGGCAGCTCCGGGAAAGCAGCCTGCCGTGGCGCCGACCGCTCCAGCCACGCCGTCCAGTCCGTCGGGGCCGCTCGACACGCGAACTTGTCCGCCTGGGAAGCAGTGCATGCTCTTCTACCCGAAGGAGGCCAAGGACAAGGCCAAAGACCTCCTCAAGAAGGTGCCATAGCCAGATGCGGGCGAGGAAGGCGAGCAACCGATGTCAGCCGGTGCAAACTTGTCTGCCTTGGTCGTGCAGCCTGGGCATACGGCACCTTAGGATGCCGGGATGAGGCTATTTCCATTCCGATTCCGAAAAGGCAAGGACGCGCCGAATGGCAGCGCGCGCGGCAATGGCAGAGAGGCGGAGTTCGACGATGACGAACCTATGGGCGGTGAAGGCTGGCTCAGCACCCATGAGGTGAAGAAGAGCTATCGCAGCCAAATGGTCGTGAAGGGCGTTTCCTTGGCCGCCAGCCGCGGCGAGGCGGTCGGTCTGCTGGGACCCAACGGCGCCGGCAAAACCACGCTGTTTTACATGATCATGGGGCTGGTGGCGGCAGACGCCGGGCGCGTGATGCTTGATGGGCGCGATGTAACACGCTTGCCGATGTACCGGCGGGCGCGCCTTGGTATCGGCTATCTGCCGCAGGAGCAGTCGATCTTCCGGGGCCTGAGCACAGAGCAGAACATCATGGCCGTGCTGGAATTGGTCGAGCCGAACCGCCGACGGCGCAAGGAGCGGCTGGACGCCCTCCTGGAGGAGTTCGGCATAGCCCACAAGAGGAAGTCCCCCTCGATCGCCCTGTCGGGCGGCGAAAGGCGCCGGTGCGAGATCGCCCGGGCGCTGGCCACCGGGCCCTCGTTCATGTTGTTGGACGAACCGTTCGCTGGCGTCGACCCAAGGGCGGTTGAGGAAATCCAGAACACCGTGCGGCATCTCACCCAGCGCGGTATCGGGGTAATTATCACCGACCACAACGTCCGCGAGACACTGAACCTCGTAAATCGGGCCTATATCATCTACGATGGTCAGGTGTTAATTCACGGTAAGCCTCGGGAAATCATAGATAACGAAGTCGTCCGGCAAGTGTACCTGGGGAAGACGTTCAGTTAATGCGGCGTCGTTATACCTTGACCCCGTGATACGTCCTGGCGACGATCGGGGCCGTTATGGTGCTTTCGCCTAAGTTGGAATTGCGGCAGGGCCAGCAGCTGGTGATGACACCCCAGCTGCAGCAGGCTATTCGCTTGCTCCAACTGTCCAACATCGAGCTGGGCCTGTTCGTCGAAACAGAACTCGAGCGCAATCCGCTGCTGGAACGTGACGAAACGGAGCCGGAGCCGCCTGAGGAGGCACTGCGCCGCGAAGAGGCCGTGGACGACGATGGGGAGGCGAGCTGGGAGACCGAGGAACAGCCGGCCGCCCTTAACGGCGCCGCGACGCAGGCCACGGCCGAAGCGAATGGTCTGGAGCTGAACGGGCGCGACGGCGATCATAGGCTTGGCGAGCAATCGGATTGGGCGTCGGTCCGACCGAGCACGCACAACGGCGGCACGGGCGAAGCTCCCAATCTGGAAGAGTTCGTTGCCGCAGGCGGATCGCTGGCCGACCATCTGACCGAGCAGTTGCATCTGGCGATCACTGATCCCGCGGAACGCCTGATTGGCGTGCACCTCATCCACATGGTTGACGAAGCTGGCTACCTGCAGGGAAGCCTGGACGAGGTAGCCGCAAAGCTGGGCGCGTCTGAAGGCCTCGCCGCCAAGGTGCTCGCAACGCTGCAGAGTTTCGATCCGCCGGGTGTGTTCGCGCGGAATTTGGCTGAATGCCTGGAGCTGCAGCTCAAGGATCGCAATCGGTACGATCCGCAAATAGCCAAGCTGCTGGCCAATCTGCCTCTGCTCGGCAGCCACAATCTGGCGGCACTCAAACGGGCGGTGGGCGTGGATGCCGACGAACTCGTCGAGATGATCACGGAGATCAAGCGGCTCAATCCAAAACCCGGCTTGAAGTTCGGGTCCGTTCAGATCCAGCCGGTTCTCCCCGACGTGATCGTCCGGCCGGGACGCAATAGCAGTTGGTCGGTGGAACTCAACAACGACACACTGCCACGCGTTCTCGTCAACCGCAGCTATTACAGCGTCGTTACCAAGACTACGCGATCCGATGAGGACAAGGGATATCTGCTCGACTGCCTGCAGAACGCCAATTGGCTGGTCAAGAGCCTCGACCAGCGCGCACGCACCATCCTGCGGGTCGCCGAGGAGATCGTGCGCCAGCAGGACGGATTCCTGACGTACGGCATCGAGCACTTGAAGCCGCTCAATCTGCGCACCGTAGCGGACGCCATTTCCATGCACGAGTCGACGGTCAGTCGCGTCACGTCCAACAAGTACATGTCGACGCCGCGGGGCATGTTCGAACTCAAATATTTCTTCACATCCGCCATCTCCTCCGCCAGCAGCGTGGGAGAGGCGCATTCCTCGGAATCCGTTCGTCATCGCATCCGCCAGCTTATCGATGCGGAAGTGCCGCAATCGGTACTGTCCGACGACAGGTTGGTGGAATGCTTGAAGCGCGATGGTATCGACATCGCCCGCCGCACCGTCGCCAAATATCGCGAGGCGTTGCGCATCCCGTCCTCGGTGCAGCGCCGCCGCGAAAAGCAGATGGCGGCGCGTATCGGAACCGGGGCGTAGGCAAACCCTGCGGGACAAGTGAGGTCGGCCGGTCCGCGCTTTGGAAAGGCTCCAAACTGTCGGAACGTGGGCTTTTCCGAGGAACTGCGTAGGTTGCGCTCTGTCATTTGACAGCGCAGGGCGTGTGATCTAGCTTCCGCGCCGCGTCGCACCGCTCGGATGTGGTCGAGGGCCGCCGAGCGGCAACTCCCGCGTTGCCGGCATTGAAAGGCTGCGGGGTGAGAGTGTTCCAAAGCAAGACCGGGCTGAATTTGGTGCTGTTCGGGGTCAAGAAATAAGCGCTGCCGGGTAACGGCACTCGCCCCGCAATCAGGACATACGGGCGATGGTATCCTCGGGGGATATCAGTCAAGACAAGCGGGCAGCGGTCCGGATGGATCGTGAACAGTGGCTTCGCCGATGGGCGAGGCATCGGCTTGGCTCAGATGGTGCGGCACCGAATGCGTGCCGGAACGTTGTAACGTCGGACCCGATGGCAAAGAGAAAAATATATGGAACTCGGTGATCTGATAACGCCAGAAGCCGTCATCCCGGCTCTAAAGGCCAAGAACAAGAAGCAAGTACTTCAGGAGTTGTCTGAGAAGGCAGCAGGCCTGACAGGGTTGGGCACCCGCGATATTTTCGAAACGCTATTGCAACGCGAGCGTCTCGGATCGACGGCTGTCGGCCGGGGTATTGCCATCCCGCACGGGCGCCTGCCGACGCTGAAAGGCATATTCAGCATGTTTGCGCGATTGGAGCAGCCGATCGACTTCGACGCGGTCGACGAGGAACCCGTCGACCTCATCTTCCTCCTGCTGGCACCGGAGCACGCTGGTGCCGATCATCTGAAGGCGCTGGCGAAGATTTCACGCCTCTTACGCGAGCCGCAGACAATCGAGAGGCTCAGGGCTTCGCACGATCGCGCCGCGCTCTATGCGGTTCTGACGCAGCCAGCCACGGTGCACGCGGCCTGATACGCGGCGTCAGCCGAGCACAGCAAGCGCCCCCAAGCCGATGCCGCCGACGATGATGCGCCACCAGGCGAAGGGCGCGAAGCCATGCCGGCCGACGAAATCCAGCAGATAGCGTACCACCAGCACGCCGGCGACGAACGCAACGACGAACCCGAGCGCTATGCTCTTGAGGTCTGCAACACCAAGTTCTCCACAATTTTTGAAGAGATCATAGGCGAATGCGCCGGCCATCGTCGGCATCGCAAGGAAGAAAGAGAACTCCGTAGCCGCGCGCTTGCCCGCGCCGAACAGCAACCCGCCGACGATGCTCGAGCCGGAACGCGAAACGCCGGGGATCATGGCGAGGCATTGGCAAAGGCCGATGGCAAACGCTGTCGCGATCGGCAGGTCCATGGCCTCGTGATAGCGCGGCTCTAGCCGCATCTTGTCGACGGCCAGCAGAATGATACCGCCGATGATCAATGTCGAGCAGATGAGCCACGGCGATTCGAATAGCACCGTCTTGATGAACTTATGCCCGACGGCGCCAATGACGGCGGCAGGCAGAAAGGCAACCAGCACCGCCAGCACAAAGCGGCGGGTGCGGGCATCGCGCGGCAGGTCGACAAGCAGTTGCAGCAACTTCGCCATGTAGACGGAAAGAATGGCTAGGATCGCCCCCAGCTGGATCAGCACCTCAAACGTCCTGCCGGGAGAGTCGAAGCCGAGGAAATGACCGACCAGCAGCAGATGCCCCGTGGATGAGACCGGAATGAATTCGGTCAGGCCCTCGATCAGGCCGAGCAAGATCACTTGCCAAGTTTGCATCGGCTATCTCGCGTGATGGGAGGTGTCCGGGTCGTGGAGGCGACAGTTCCAGTAGGCGTGCTCGCGGGCTCTCTCAAGCGCGCGACCGCTTGGCGTCGGTATTTCCCGCTGGTTGTGGCTGGCCAGCACCGCTATTCTACGTGCTACAGGCTAACTATCATTCATGAACGAAAGTCTCAAAGACTTGGTGCTGGCGGAAGCACGCGCCGCGGGATTTGACGCGGTCCGCGTGACGACGCCTGCTGCCGTAGGCAGTGTTGTCGCCGAGCGGCTCGAACAGTTTCTGCGGGACGGCCGGCACGGGGACATGGCCTGGATGGCCACCACAGCCGAACGCCGACGGCATCCGCTCGGCATGTGGCCGCAGGCGCGATCGATCGTCATGCTCGGCATGAACTACGCGCCGAAGGACGATCCGCTGGCGGCTTTGGCCGAGCCCGGCCGCGGTGCGATCTCCTGCTATGCTCAATGCAGCGACTACCATGACGTTGTGAAATCTGGCCTCAAACGGGTGGCCGGTGTGTTGGCTCGCGAAAGCGGTGCCGAGGTAAAGGTGTTCGTCGATACCGCGCCGCTCATGGAAAAGCCGCTTGGCGAGGTGGCGGGCCTCGGCTGGCAAGGAAAACATACAAATCTTGTCTCGCGCGAGTTTGGCTCGTGGCTGTTTCTGGGCGCCATCCTAAGCTCTGCCGACCTGGAGGCCGACGCGCCCGAGGCCGACCATTGCGGCACCTGCCAACGATGCATCGACGTCTGTCCGACCGATGCATTTCCCGCGCCCTATCAACTCGACGCGCGCCGTTGCATCGCCTACCTCACCATTGAGCACAAGGGCCATATTCCGGCGGAGTTCCGCCAGGCAATTGGCAATCGCGTGTTCGGATGCGACGACTGCCTGGCCGTATGCCCGTGGAACAAATTTGCCGCCGCGGCGCGCGAGACCAAGCTGCAGGCGCTCGATGGGGCGAACGCGCCGCCTCTCGGCGATCTGCTGGAGCTGGACGATGCGGCGTTCCGTGAACGCTTCAAGGGCACGCCGGTAAAACGCACGGGGCGTGATCGTGTCATGCGCAATACGCTCATCGCCGCCGGAAATTCCGATGATAGCAGTCTTGTTCCGGCGGTGGAGCGCCTGCTCGGTGATGCCTCGCCCCTGGTGCGGGCGATGGCGGTTTGGGCCCTGCAGCGCCTGGTTCCTGCCGATGTGTGGGATAGAGCCAAGGCGCGCAATGTTTCACATGAAACAGACGTGGCCGTTCGGGCCGAGTGGGGTGCGGAGGCCGGCTGATGCGGCTCTTCTGCTTTGGCTACGGCTATTCGGCGGAAAGCCTGGTGCGCCGGCTCAGTCCGCGCGACGTTGTTGCTGCCGGCACCCGCACGAGCCTGGCAGAGGTGCCGGAGCCGGACGTCGAACTCGTGGCATACAAGGGTGATACCGCTTCCGCGGACGTACGCAAGCTGCTCGCAGGCACCACGCATCTGCTAGTGAGCATTCCGCCCGATCTCGAGGGTGATGTCGTCCTGCGCCAGCATCGGGAGGACATCGCCGCACTCCCGGACCTTGCGTGGATCGGCTACCTGTCGACCGTAGGCGTCTACGGCGATCACAAAGGCGCATGGGTCGATGAGGAAACGCCAACGCGACCGATCTCCGAGCGCAGCCTGCGGCGCTTGCAGTCAGAACAGGCATGGCTCGGCTTCCGCAACGAGACCGGAAGGCGGGTCGAGATCTTCAGGTTGTCCGGCATCTATGGGCCAGGACGCAGCGTAATCGACAATCTCAAGGCAGGCACAGCGCGCCGCATCATCAAGCCGGACCAAGTGTTCAATCGCATCCATGTCGACGACGTCGCGCGGGTACTGGTGGCGGCCATCGATAAGGATGCCGGACATTCAATCTACAACGTCAGCGACGACGAGCCGGCCCCGCCGGAAGAAGTGGTAGCTTATGCTGCCGAGTTGCTCGGCTTGCCTGTGCCGCCGGTGGTTGCTTTCGAGGCGGCTGGCCTCAGAGGCATGGCGGCCAGTTTTTGGGCCGAGAGCAAGCGGGTGAGGAATGTGCGCATCCGGGAAGACTTGGGCGTAGAACTGCTGTATCCGACCTATCGCGAAGGTTTGCGCGCGCTGGCGTAATCCTGAATCATTTTTTTTGCCGGACGTTCTGCAGAGCTCCCGTTTTTCGCCGCAAACCTCAACCAGATTGCGGCGCCAACGGTTTTGCGATGGGCCTATTGCCAGCGCCCGGATAGCTGCGGATAGGACTGAAGTCGCGAACAGATTGTGCCAGAGGGCCACGTCTCGGAGGAGAGAATGTTCAGTGCTGCGGTCGTAGGCCGCTCGGTCGTTTTGATCGCCGCGGCGTTTTTACTTGGCGCACCTGCGATGGCTCAGAGCCAAGCCGCCGTCGCCGCGGAGAAATTCGCCCGCGAAGCCGAGGGTGCGCAAGTGCCCTTGACGATGCGCGCGCAGTTTGGCGCCGAACCGGACTGGCGGGTTACGGTTTTGATGATCATGGCGCCGGGTACCTACGGCATTCGCCGCAGGACCAGCGTCGCCGATCCCGTTCTTTGCACGACGGACGGTTGTTATGTCAGCAACGGTGCCGATATCCCAGCACGGTTCATGCCCAGACGCCGAGCGCTCGGCGTCGGCAATACGCTCGGCGCACGCGCGGGCGCATGCCGGCAATCGCTGAGCTGCGTATTTCGCGACGTGGCGTTTGAATACCCTGCGCTGCTGCAGCCTGTCGACTTGCACGTCCTGAAACATGATCGGCGCCGCCCCCAGAGAATCATAACGGACTCGGATTGCCGCCTTGCCGCAGGACGTCTCACATGCAGTCGAGGTATCTATGCCGAGGACTACGTTTTGTGGATTGTGCCTGAGCGGCTCGCCGCGGCGGCGGGTCCGGAAACCCTGGAGCGGGCGCTCAGAGACGGTCTAAGCTATTCTCGTTCAGCGGATGCGTCGCCACGCCCGATGCAATGACGCGCAGTCCTCTGCCTTGAGTCGGCATCTCGGGCGAGACCGCTTACTTCGGCAACCCGGCCTTCACGAACGCCACCGATCCTGCCCCGATCAGGCGCGGCAGATGTGTGTAGATATACCTGCATCCCTTGGCGATGACTTCTGAGAGATTTTCGCTCGTTGCCGGCATCCCGGGCGTGCGGCCTGCGGCGGCGATTTTTGCGAGCGTGCCGTCGATCGCCGCGGCAACTGCCGGTGCCTTCGGGTTGCCGGGAAAGCCCATGGACTGGGAGAGGTCGGAAGGGCCGATAAAGAAGACGTCGATGCCATCTACGGCCAGAATCTCATCGATGTTCTGAACGGCTTCCGCGTGCTCGATCTGGACACATACCAGGGATTGGGCGTTCGCCTGCTCGGCAAAGTCTGACATGCGGGCGCCCAAACCCCAGCCATCTGGACGTGTGCCGGCAGCAAGGCCTCGTGCGGCGCCGGGGCCAAACTTAACGGCCGCGACGGCCTGCCGCGCATCGGCGGCCGAATTGACGTGCGGGACCTGCACGCCCATCACGCCTCGGTCCATCACGCTCTGGATGTCGCTGGCGCTGTTGCTCTTCGGGCGGGCGATTGGCGTGATGCCGACGGCGTCGCAGGCCATGGCCATAAGCTCGACGTCGCCTAAGCCGATCGAGCCATGCTCGCAATCGATGAGCACCCAGTCGAAGCCGGCGTAGCCGAGCATTTCGACAACCTGTGGAGAAGCAAACATCACCGAGCAGCCCAGCGCCGGCTCACCGCGCGCGATCTTCTCCTTCATGCGATTGGGCTTCATTCTGCGGCACTCCTTCCGGCAACGGTCAATGGTCTATTGGTCAAGCCATGCCGCTCACGGTGCAAGGTGTAAAGGCCGGCAGCGACGACCAGACCAATCCCGAGAAAGGCCAGCGTGTCAGGCATATCGCCCCACCACCAATATCCAACCGCAACGGAAAGCGGGGCGGCGATATAACGAAAGGGCGCAACGACCGCGATTTCGCCCGTGCGCAGGGCGACGACGATGAAGGTTGTGGCAATGAACTGGCAGACGGCAGATGCCCACAACCAGCCCCAGGCCCCGGCTGTCGGCATGGTCCAGGCCGTGTCGAAAGGCGCAACCAGAAAGCCGGCAAGCGTGATGACGGCGGCGCTCGCGGCGGCAACGTAGACGGATGGGATACCGCGCTCCAGACCGCGCGTTGTGAGATCGCGCATGGTCGTAAAGGCCAGCGCGATGAGGACAACATAGGCCGCCGTGCCCATTTGCGCATTGCCGGGCTTCACGATCAGAAGGACGCCCGCAAAGCCCGTAAGCGCCGCCATCCAGCGCGGCAGACCGACTTTCTCGCCGTAGAAGATGGCGGCGCCAGCCGTCACGAGCAGCGGAGTGGCCTGCAGCACCGTGTTGACGGTCGCCAGCGGCACGTGGCGCAGCGAAATGACGATGAAAGTCGTTGCCGCGCCGGCCGCGATGAGGCGCAAGACCATCATGCGTGTCATGAGCACGGACAGCGGGCGGGTGGCGCCGAGCGCCACGACGCCGGCGGCGAGCAGGATGGTCGCCAGCACGCCCCTGACGACAATGATCTCACCCGAGGGCAATTCGGCCGACACCAGCTTGACGATGGCGTCGTTGATCACGAACGCGGCGGAAGCGATGAGGACGGCGATGATGCCGCGCAAGTTGTCGGTCACGGGCGTGCCGCCTTTGCCAGCCGGTGCTCGCGCAAGAAGGTGTAAAGACCAGCGGAGGTGACGATCGCTATGCCGATCCAAGTGGCAAGGTCGGGTACCTCGCGCCACACCAGGAAGCCCGCCATGATGGCCCAAAGGATGATCGAATAACGGAACGGTGCGACGACAGCGATGTCGCCGGTTCGCATGGCGAGGATGATCCAATATTGCGCGCCGAGCAGCGCCGCGCTTGCACCGATGAGGGCAAGCATGGCTGCAGGCGAAGGCCACCGCCATGTTTCGAAGGGCAGGAGCCCGAGGCTGGAAACAGCGACTGCGGCCGTAGAAGTGAAAGCGATGACAATCGTCGGCACGTCCTTTCCGAGCCGGCGCGTAATGAGATCGCGGGCGGCAATAAATAAAACCGAAAGCAAGGCCAATGCAGCGTAAGGGTTGAATGCGCTGGCGCCGGGCCTGATGATGATCAGCACGCCGATCAGCCCCACCAGGGTAGCCAGCCACCGCCTCCAGCCAACAGGAGCGCCGAGAAAAAGTGCCGCACCGGCGGTCAAAGCCAAGGGCGTGAACTGCAGGATGGCGGTGCATTCCGCGATCGGCATGTGAAACAGAGCACTCAGGTAGAGGACGGCGGCTGCCACCTCGGCCACGCACCGCGCTAGAATTCCCGGGCGGCGCAGCATCTCCAGAGTGGCCGGCGTTGCGCTGGCAAGCATGAGCGCGGCCAGCACAGGAACAATCAAAAGGCCGCGCAGAAAGATGACCTGACCGGTAGGGAGACCTGCAGCCGCCAGCTTCATCATTGCATCGTTGACGACAAATGCGGCCATGGCCGCCAGCATGGCGCCTATGCCGCGCAGGTTGTCCGACGACGCCTGGGCAGGTGCGGCAATGGTCACATCAGCCGCCGGTTACGCTCATGTGGCGGGCGACAGCGGGTTGCTTGGTGCGGCGGTCGATGACGAAATCGTGGCCCTTGGGTTTACGCGAGATGGCCTCGTCGATGGCCTCCATCAGGAAGGCATCGTCAGGGCTGGCACGCAAGGGTGCCCGCAGGTCAGCTGCGTCGTCCTGACCGAGGCACATGTAGAGCGTGCCGGTGCAGGTCAATCGCACACGGTTGCAGCTTTCGCAGAAGTTGTGCGTCATCGGCGTAATGAAGCCAAGCCGCCCCCCAGTCTCCTTGATGCGCACGTAGCGCGCCGGACCGCCGGTGCGGAACGGGATGTCCTCCAACGTCCAGCGGTCCATGAGGCGGGCGCGAACGATCGACAGCGGCAGGTACTGATCGGTGCGATCGCCGTCCACGTCGCCCATGGGCATGGTCTCGATCAACGTCAGGTCGAAGCCGCGGCCATGAGTGAAACGAACCAGCTCATCGATCTCGTCCTCGTTGACGCCTTTCAGGGCCACCGCGTTTATCTTGACAAAAAGACCCGCCCTTTCGGCGGCATCGATGCCAGCCATGACCTGGTCGAAGTCGCCCCAGCGCGTAATCGTCTTGAAGCGGTCAGGCCTGAGCGTATCCAGCGAGATATTGATACGCCGAACCCCGGCGGACTTGAGCTCGGTTGCGAACTTGGGCAACTGGCTGCCGTTGGTAGTCAGCGTCACCTCATCGAGCGCGCCGCTCTCCAGATGGCGCGACAGCGCCTGGAACAGCCACAGGATGTTCTTGCGTACCAGTGGCTCGCCGCCGGTGATCCTGAGCTTGCGCACGCCTTTGGCTACGAAAGCGGAGCACAGCCGGTCGAGCTCCTCCAGGGTCAGCAGATCCCTCTTGGGTAGGAAGGTCATGTGCTCTGACATGCAGTAGGTGCAACGGAAGTCGCAGCGATCCGTGACCGACACCCGCAAATAGCTTACGTGCCGGCCGAACGGATCGATCAGGGCCGGCTGCAGCGCTTTGGGTCTGGCGTATTCGTTCATCCAGCTCTCATGTGCGGGCCCCTGGAAGCCCGTATTTTCGCGCTGTGGCACAGCGCAACCCGGCAATTCCAATATCGCCTGCCCGATACGTCAGCATTCATAATGCCACGAACAAGGGGCAAGCTCTAGCGTTGCCAGACGATGCGACAAACCCGATTGTTGCATGGCACAAGAACATTGGCACATCCGGGCCCATTAGGCGCTATGACTTGTTAGGTCAGCACCTATGAGGAGAGTGAGATGGACGAAGACAAGTTCAATATGTCCCTTCGCAAATTTCTCAAGCATGTGGGCGTTACGTCTCAGCGCGAGATCGAGCGGGTCGCCCGTGAAGGGAAGCACGGCCAAGGCAAGCTGAAGGTCAAAATGGTGCTGACGGCGGCCGGGACAGACCTGAATCACGTCATCGAACAGGATGTCGACCTCGGCTGATCGATTCTGGCCCGTCGCAATCGCAGGGCTACTGGCCACTTTCAGAGACATCTCGGAGATGCCAACTTCGGTTGCGGATGAGCGCAACCGCCTGGATCACGACCGGCGGTATCTTGCACCTCGCCTGTTCCTGGGCCGTTGCAGGGGCGATCGTCAGGCATAGCCCGATCACAACGCACGCACCATCGACGGCTATCGGGCAAGCGTTGTGGGTGCAGTCACACCCACCGTCGCGGCAATGAAATCAGCGATGCCTGTGACGTCGTCGAGGGCGAAGACCGGCAACCGGCCGTCATGGATGTCGTAGTCGGCCGCTATCGCGCGAACATTGGGCTGTTCGCCGGCGAGCGGCACCTGCGATACGGCGCCGCTGCGGCGCACCTCGATCTTGGGGATCGATGCCGCCTTGTAGCCCTCCGCGATGATGAGGTCGCAAGGACCTAGCCAGGCGATCACCTCGTCCAGCGTGGGTTCCGGCGCACCGGCGAGTTCGTTGATGAGAGCCCAGCGCTTCGATGACACCACGGCAACCTGGCTTGCGCCGGCGCGACGATGGCGCGCGCTGTCGGTTTCCCCTTCGTCAATCTGGAAGTCATGGTGCGCGTGCTTGACAGTGGCGACCTTGAGGCCGCGCGCGGTGAACTCGGTGATCAGGCGCGTCACCAGGGTCGTCTTGCCCGACTTCTTCCACCCCGCAACGCCGATGATCGGGATCTGGTCGCCGGCCGGTTTCATGGTGCAGCCTTCGCCAGCATCGCCCGCAGTGAATCGAGCTCTTGCGGTGTATTGGCGTTGAAGAATGGATCGACCTCGATCCGGCCGATCCGCGTCATGGGGAAATCGACCTCAACCGTACCGTGTCGGCCCGTCCAGTGCAGCACCTTGCGCACACCGGCCTCGAGTGCGGTTTCGAGGTCGTCGGCAAGAGCGACCGGCCATAACCCGATCACTGGATGCACCTCGCCGGCCGAGCGCGCCAGCGCGATGGCAGTTTCGCCCGTCGCTACCGCATCCGTGAGCCGCGATACGAGATCGAGCGGCAGCATCGGCGCATCGCCGGCGACGGTGACGATCCAGCGGGCGGCAGAAGCATTGCCGGCCGACCAGCGCATGCCCGCCAGAACACCCGCCAGCGGACCCACAAAGCCCGAGACGGTATCGGCAACAACGGGAAGTCCGAAGGGGGCAAAGCGTGACGGTTCGCCGTTGGCGTTGATAGCCACGCGGCCCACCTGCGGCGACAACCGATCGATGACATGGCCCAGCATGGGCTTGCCGGCCAATTCGAGCAGCCCCTTGTCGCCTCCGCCCATACGGCGCGATTGGCCGCCGGCTAGAACGACGCCCGTGACTGCCAAAGGGTCGATGCCGTCGTTCATGCGTCCTAATCTAGTGCCTCCGCGCGACTGCTCTTGCGCGCATGCCTGCGGTCTTCATCGTCGGCCTGGCTAGGATCGGCGTCGAACACGAGCCGTTCAAGACCCGAAAGCGCCACGAAGCGCTTTCCGCGGGCGCGGCCAATCAAGGTGAGGCCCGCCTTCTGGGCCAGCTCCACGCCCCAGGCCGTAAAGCCCGACCGTGAGACCAGAATGGGAATGCGCATCTTTACGGTCTTGATGACCATCTCTGAGGTCAACCGGCCGGTGGTGTAGAAAATCTTGTCTTCCGGGCCGATACCGTTCAGGAACATGTAGCCTGCGATTTTGTCGACCGCGTTGTGTCGGCCGACGTCCTCCATGTAGATCAGTGGTTTGTCCTCATGAGCCAGCACGCAGCCATGAATGGCGCCAGCTTTTAGGTAGAGGCTAGGGGCGGTATTGATCTTTTTCGTGAGCTGATAAAGCCAGGAGGTTTTCACCCGGGCGTGCGGGTTCAGCTGGATGCTGTCGAATTCCTCCATGAGGTCGCCGAATACGGTGCCCTGGGCACAACCTGAGGTTTGGATCTTCTTCTTGAGCTTATCCTCGAAGCTGGTCTGCCTCTTGGTTCGGACGACGACGGTGGAAATGTCATCATCGTACTCAATGGCGATTATCTCGTCGTCGGCCTTCAGCATGTTCTGATTGAGCAGATAGCCCACCGCCAGCAGATCGGGGCGATCACCGATGGTCATCATCGTGAGGATCTCGCGCGCATTCAGGAACAGGGTGAGAGGCCGTTCGGTAACGACTTCCGTTTCCACGGACTTGCCGTTCTGGTCGATACCGGTGACCGCGACCGACAACCGCGGATCGTCTGGATCGGGCCTGACCTCGAATTCGTTCACGGCGATTTGCCTCCACCGTTCACCGGAACGGGGCTATCAAGGCCATGTAGACCCTTGTGCGGCGGGCTGCAAGGCGCCGGGGGGCGTGAACGATTATGCCGAGGGGGCCGAAATTACCTAAGCAGCCAGCGATCGAGGGCCGATATTGGGTGCAGATGACATAGAGGTTATGATTGGCGGTGTTGACCTGGAGCAGCATGCGACCAACGGTTGTCTCGGCGCGAAAGGGTAAGGATGCTAAGTCCTTTCCGGGAGACGGCACCAAAATGGCGCCCGTCGTGGCCCGTTATCTGCCGCCCGACAGGCCTGAATCAAAATGGCTCAACACATGAGGAGAAACGCCACGATGGCACGTATATCACGGCGCAAGTTCATCAAGAGCGCAGGAGCGGTCGGCGCCGGAACAGCCGCGGCCGCGATCGCGGCTCCAGCCATTGCCCAGTCTTCGCCCGAGATCAAATGGCGGCTGACGGCCAGCTGGCCGAAATCGCTCGACGCCCTGTACGGCGCGGCCGAGCATTTCGCCAAGGCCGTGGCCGAGGCCAGCGACAACAAGTTTCAGATCCAGACGTTCGCGGCCGGCGAAATCGTGCCGGGCCTGCAGGCGACCGATGCCGTGTCCAGCGGCACCGTCGAGCTGTGCCACACGGCTCCCTATTACATGTGGGGAAAGGATCCGACCTTTGCGCTGTGTTGCGCGGTGCCGTTCGGCCTCAACGGTCGTATGCAGAACGCCTGGTGGCGGGACGGCGGCGGCGAGGCGCTGGCGAATGCCTTCTACGCCAAGCACAACATCGTCGGCCTGCTTGCGGGCAACACCATGGCGCAGATGGGCGGTTGGTTCCGCAAGGAGATCAATACGCCCGACGACCTCAGGGGCGTCAAGATGCGCATCGCTGGCTTCGCCGGTGCCGTCATGGCCAAGGTCGGCGTGATCCCGCAGCAGATTGCCGGCGGTGATATCTATCCGGCGCTCGAGAAAGGGACGATCGACGCCACCGAGTGGGTCGGACCCTACGACGACGAGAAGCTCGGGTTCTACAAGGTCGCGAAGTACTACTACTACCCGGGCTGGTGGGAGGGCGGCACCATGATCCACATCCACATCAACAAGGCCAAGTGGGACTCGCTACCTAAGAACTACCAGGCGATCATCAGGGCTGCGGCTGCCGAAGCGCACAACTACACGATAGCGCGTTACGACTCGGGCAATCCGCCGGCGATCAAGCGGCTGGTCGCAGCCGGTACGCAGCTCCGGCCCTTCTCGGAGGCGACCTTGGACGTCTGTCACAAGGCCGCCAACGAGGTCTATGCCGAGATCAGCGGCAAGAACGAGGACTTCAAGAAGATGTGGGAGTCTATCAAGGCTTTCCGCCTCGACCAGTACCTGTGGCTGCAGGTGGCGGACGGCACCTACGACAACTACATGATGACCCAGCACCGCAAGCAGGCGCTGTAGGCCGGAAGCCAGCACGAAAAACCCCGGATGGCATCGCCATCCGGGGTTTTGTTTTTTGCAGGCACTAATTGGTCTTGGGCGGAGTGGGCGGTGGCGAGAAGTCTGGAGAGCTGAGCCCCGGTGGCAGTCCGAAGTTCGGGGTTCCCGGAGCGTTGAAGGATGGAATACGGATCTCGATCTTGCTCGGATCGCCCTTGGGACCGCTGTCGATCCAGTAGGTCACCGATTGCGGCCAGTAGATCACGATCGCAACCAGCATCAGCTGCAGGACGACCCAAGGTATCGCCCCCCAATAGATATCGCTGCTTTTCACAGTATCGCGCGGAGCTATGCCTCGCAGATAAAAGAGCGCGAAGCCGAATGGCGGATGCATGAAGCTGGTTTGGATGTTCGCGCCAAGCAGCACGCCGAACCAGATCAGATCGATACCGAGCTTCTCTGCGGCTGGAGCCAGCAGTGGGATGACGATGAAGGCGATCTCGAAGAAATCGAGAAAGAATGCCAGTATGAACACGAAGACGTTCACGAAGATCAGAAAGCCCGACACGCCGCCCGGTAGATTGACCAGCAGGCCCTCGATCCACTCCTTGCCCCCCACGCCCTGGAAGACCAAGCTGAATGTGCGCGCGCCGAGCAGGATGAACACCACGAATGCGGTGATGCGCATGGTGGTCTCCATGCCCTGCCAGAGCAACGGCCAGGTAAGGCGGCGGTTGATAGCAGCGAGCACCAGCGCTCCCACCACGCCCATCGCGCCGGCTTCAGTCGGCGTTGCCAGCCCCATGAAAATGGTGCCGAGCACCAGGAAAATCAGGATCAGCGAGGGCACCATGCCCCGTATGCACTTACTGGCCAGCGCCCAGCCCCGTAGCGTACGCGCTTCCGGCGGCAGGGCAGGGACTTCGTGCGGCCGAATGATGCTGAGGATGAAAACCCAGGCGAAGAACAGCGCGATCTGAATGAGGCTCGGCCCAATGGCGCCCTTGTACATGTCGCCGACGGACTTGCCCAACTGATCGGCGAGGACGACGAGGACCAGTGATGGCGGGACGAGTTGGGTGATCGTGCCGGAGGCGGCGATGACGCCGGTCGTGTGGCGTACCGAATAGCCGTACTTGAGCATGACCGGCAGGGAAATAAGGCCCATTGCGATGACCGACGCGGCCACTGTGCCGGTGATGGCGCCGAGCACAGCGCCGACCAGGATCACGGCATAGGATAGTCCGCCGCGCAGGCCACCGAACAGCTGGCCGAAGCCCTCGAGCAGGTCCTCCGCGAGCCCGCATCGTTCGAGAATGGCGCCCATGAGTGTGAAGAATGGGATCGCCAACAGCAGATCGTTGGAGATCACCGAAAACATCTGGAAGGTCAGATTGCCGAGAAAGATCGGGCTGATCAGGCCGAGCTCGATGCCAATGAGGCCGAAGAACAGGCCCACGGCGCCGATGGAGAAGGCTGCCGGGTAGCCCATGATCATGCCGACGATCAGCCCCGCGAACATCAGCGGGGCCATATTGTGGGAAATGAATTGTATCATTGCAGCGGCTTCTCGTAAGCGTGCTCGCGCACGTAATTAGTCGTGAGGGCGGCGACACACTTGATGATTTCAGAGAAGCCCTGCAGCAGGACCAGAGCAAAGCCTACTGGCACGATGAGCTTGACCGGCCAGCGTACGAGCCCTCCGGCGTTGGTGGAAATCTCCCCGCTGTACCAGGAATCTACGAACCACGGCCACGTGAGATACGCCAACAGGGCACACATCGGCACGAGGCAGAAGATCCCTCCGATCAAATCGATCCACGTCCGCATGCGCTCGGAAACGTTGCCGTAGACCAGATCGACCCTGACGTGCTCGTTGACCTTGAGCGTATACGCGGCCCCGAACATGGCCATGACGCCGAACATGTACCATTGCGCTTCGAGAAAGGCGTTGGAGTTGTTGCCGTACCAGTTCAGCACGTGACGCAGCATGCCCATCTGGTCATGGGTCTTGGCGAGGACGATGATCTCGTTGATGAAGTAGCGGAAGAAGGCATTGCACGCGCTCAAGAGCGCCGCGATCAGTACGAGCCATACGGCGATCCGACTGAGCCATCGGCCGAACTCATCGATGGCCCGGCTGATCAGCAGCAATGTATTCAAGCAGCCCTCCCCTACTTCGTTTCAACGGCCCGGTCGGCGAACGCGCAAGAACCCGGTGTTGACCCCGGGTGTTCGCACTAGCTTATAATGCCGCGCTGCCGTGACATACAGCAATCCGATTGCCATATGTGCTAAAGTAGCAACGAGGGCAGAGGTTTGACGACGGCCCCCGCCCGCGTTCCGCCAGCACAAGAGCGCTTCAATGAGCCTCAGCAAAGACCAGGTCCTTGAACGGCTGCGCCAAGTCAAAGGGCCCGACTTGAAGGGCAACATCGTCGATCTGGGGTTGGTGTCCGAGATCCTTTTGAAGGACGGTCGCGTCTCTTTTTCCATTACTGTGCCCGCGGAACAGGCAACCGGGCTGGACCCCATGCGCCAGGCTGCCGAGAAGGTCGTGCGCGAAATACCGGGGGTCAGCGGCGTTATCGCGGTGCTGACCGCAGAGAAGCCCGGTGGGTTGTCCAGGAGCGGCGGGAACGGGGCGGAAGCTCCTCGCGGTGGTCAAGCTCCGGAAAGCTCCAGGGTCCAGCAGGCGCGCGCCCGGAGTGGCGGACAGCCGCAACCGACTCAGGCCCCTTCGGCTCCTGCCCGTTCCGCCCAGACTGATCCGGGCGGGCCTCGCCAGATGCAAGTTTCTGGCATCAAGCACATGATCGCCGTGGCGTCCGGCAAAGGGGGGGTCGGCAAATCGACCACAGCCGTTAACCTTGCGCTCGGGTTGCAGGCCATCGGTCTCAAGGTCGGCATTCTGGATGCAGACATCTATGGTCCTTCGCAGCCGCGGTTGCTGGGCCTGAGCGGACGGCCGCAGGTAGCGGGCGGCAACAAGCTGCGCCCCATGGAGGCCTACGGCCTCAAGGCCATGTCGATGGGCTTCCTGGTCGACGAGGGCACGCCCATCATCTGGCGCGGCCCAATGGTGGTCTCCGCGCTGACCCAGATGCTACGCGATGTGACGTGGGGCGACCTCGACGTGCTCGTGATCGACATGCCGCCCGGCACTGGTGATGTGCAACTCACGATGGCCCAGCAGGTGCCTCTGTCGGGGGCAATCATCGTCTCGACGCCACAGGATCTGGCGCTGATCGACGCGCGCAAGGGCCTCAGCATGTTCCGCAAGGTCGATGTGCCCGTGCTCGGCATCATCGAGAACATGAGCTTTTTCATGTGCCCGAAGTGCGGAGAGCGCTCCGACATCTTCGGTCACGGCGGTGCAAAGTTGGAGGCGGAGAAGCTCGGCATACCCTTCCTCGGCGGCGTGCCGCTCCACATGGACATCCGTCAGACCTCCGACGAAGGACAGCCGATCGCCGCGACCAGCCCAAACGGTCCGCATGCACAGGTCTATCGCGACATCGCCACCAAGGCGTGGGCGGAGGTTGAATGCCAGCTCGGAGTCGCGCATCGACCCGCCCAAGCTCGACATCGGAGCGGACCGGAGCGAGCTGGCCGTCACGTTCGAGGGCGCCAAGCCGTTTACCTTGTCGGCGGAAATGCTGCGCGTGATGAGCCCTTCGGCCGAGGTGCAGGGCCACTCGCCCGATCAGCGCGTCACGGTCGGCCGTAAGCGCAACGTCAAGATCAAGGAGCTGCGCCCGGTCGGCAACTACGCCGTGCGCATCGTTTTCGACGACGGCCACGACACGGGGCTCTACGCCTGGTCGTATCTGCAGATCTTGGACCAGGAGCGGGAGAAGCGCTGGGCGGAATATCTCTCCGCATTGGCGGTGAAAGGTTTGAGCCGCAGCTAGCGGTGAGTGGCGGCTTGACGTGCCGCTTCCTTACAGTCTTGTGACAATGCGTTTGCCCGCGGTGCTATCTCGTCTGGGGTAGCTTTGCCCATAAGTATTGAAGTCGGGGCCGCCATGCATTACTTGGGCGACTTCGGGCGGGCCACTGTCAGACTAGCTGCCGCCGGACGAAAACGGCACGTCAACGCCTCATCCTGACAAAGAGGAGTGGGACTTGGACAACGTTCTCATCATTGGCGCGGGTGCTGCGGGTTCAGTCGTCGCCAAGAAGTGCGCGATGAACCGCGATGTCTTCAAGCACATCCATCTGGCCTCCCGGCGGCTGGAGAGCTGCAAGAAGGTCCAGGCGGCGACCAAGACCCCGATCGACATCTCCCAGGTCGATGCCGACAACGTCGGCGAGACGGTTGCGCTCATCAAGAAGGTGAAGCCCGACCTCGTGATCAACATGGCGCTGCCCTACCAGGATCTGCCGATCATGGACGCGTGCCTGGAAGCGGGCGTGCACTACATGGACACGGCCAACTACGAGCCGCGCGAGGAGGCCAAGTTCACCTACAAGTGGCAGTGGCCCTATCACGACAAGTACAAGGCCAAGGGGCTGATGGCGGTGCTGGGCTGCGGCTTCGATCCGGGCGTCACCAACGTCTTCTGCGCCTACGCGCAGGAGAAGCTGTTCGACGAGATCCACACCATCGACATCATCGACTGCAACGCCGGCAGCCACGGCAAGGCGTTCGCGACCAACTTCAATCCGGAGATCAACCTGCGCGAGGTCACGCAACGCGGCAAGTACTGGAAGGACGGCAAGTGGATCGAGATCGATCCGCTCAGCATTTCCGCCATGATCGACTATCCGGAAGTCGGCCCGGTGAAGTCCTACCTCATCTACCACGAGGAGGAGGAAAGCCTGGTCGAGAACATCAAGGGCCTGAAGCAAATCCGCTTCTGGATGACGTTCTCCGACAACTACATCAAGCACCTGGAGGTGCTCTCCAACGTCGGCATGACGCGCATCGACCCTGTCGACTACAAGGGCACGCCGGTGATCCCGATGGAGTTCCTGAAGTTCCTGCTGCCGGAGCCCTCGTCGCTGGCCGAGAACTACACCGGCAAGACTTCGATCGGCGTCATCTTCACGGGCGTGAAGGACGGCAAGGCGAAGCGGCGCATGATCTGGAACGTGTGCGACCACGCGGAGACCTTCCGCGAGGTGGGCGCGCAGGCGGTGTCCTACACCACCGGCGTGCCGCCGGTGGTCGGCGCCATGATGATGTTCAAGGGCGCCTGGAAGGGCCAGGGCGTGTTCAACGTCGAGCAGCTTCCCCCCACAGCCGTTCATGGAGGAACTGGGCCCGCAAGGCCTTCCCTGGCACGTGCGCGACCTGAAAACGTCCGATCAGGGCGACCTGTTCGCGGTGAAGACTTAGCGGCTGCAGGGCTAGGGTGAGGGGCGGACGCTTGCGCTGCGGTCCGTTGCTGCCCCTCATCACGATCCTCTCGTCATGGCGAACCATGCTCCGCATGGACGTAAGGACGGGGAGAGGGGGAAGGACATTCCATGATCCCGAACATACCCAACGACATCCGCACGCCGGCCTATGTGCTGGACGTCGCCGCATTGAAGCGCAACCTCGCCACTGCCGCGCGCATCAAGCGTGAGGCCGGCGCCAAGATGCTGCTCGCCACCAAGGCGTGGGCGATGCCGGCCGCGTTTCCGATGCTGCGCGACGTGCTCGACGGCACCACGGCGAGCGGCGAGTACGAGGCTCGGCATGGGGCGCGAGGAATTCGGCAAGGAGGTGCACGTCTACGCGCCGGCCTATACGCAAGCGGAGGTGGAAAGCCTTACCGGTATTGCCGACCACATCTATTTCAACTCGCCCGAGCAGATCGCCCGCTTCCTGCCCGTCGTGAAGCGCAAGCCCGGCATCGAGGTAGGTATCCGCGTCAATCCCGGCTACTCCAACGCGACGCTGGGCGGTGCGCTTTATGACCCGTGCGCACCCTACTCGCGCTTCGGCACGATCAAGAGCGAACTCGACCAGCTGCCGTGGGAGGCCATCGACATCTTCCACGTGCATGCGCTGTGCGAGTTGCTGCACGACGGCTCGGTCAAGCTGATCGAGCATGTCGCACGCGAGTTCGCGCCTTATCTCAGGCGCGTCAAGGCCGTGAATTTCGGCGGCGGGCATTTCATCAACAAGCCC
Source organism: uncultured Alphaproteobacteria bacterium (assembly GCA_963814055.1). GTDB lineage: Bacteria > Pseudomonadota > Alphaproteobacteria > Rhizobiales > Hyphomicrobiaceae > AWTP1-13. The sequence goes on along the minus strand of CAWFBJ010000025.1, from coordinate 94,623 downwards.
GGTTATGACGTCTCAGCGCTGATCGAAGCCATCAAGACGTTCCGCTCCGAGTTCAATGTCGAGGTGATCTTGGAGCCGGGTGCGGGATTGGTGGTCGATACCGGCTATCTGGTGGCCAGCGTCATCGGCATCCACCGCAACGAGAAGGACATTCTCATCCTTGATGCGTCGGCGAGTTGCCACATGCCTGACGTGCTGGAGGTCCCCTACCGGCCGCCGATCCTGGGCGGCGGTGAACCCGGCGCGCATCCGCACAGCTACATCATCGGCGGCAAGACCTGCATGACCGGCGACATCATCGGCGAGTACTCGTTCGCCAAGCCTGTAGGCGTGGGCGACCAGCTGATCTTCGGCGACATGATGCAGTACAGCTTCGTGAAGAACACCACCTTCAACGGCACGCCGCTGCCCGACATCGCTGTCTTGGATGAGGACGGCAGCTATCGGGTGCTGCGCTCGTTCGGCTATGAGGCCTTCCGGGATCGACTGGGATAGTCCGCGCAAGCGCGATTGCGCTTTGAAAAGCTATAGCTCCGGCGGAGCGCACTACTTGTTCAGATTGCAACAACCCTCGAGGCCGGCGATGCCGCCGGCCTCTTCGCCGCATGATCAGGCGGTCGAGCCCCTCACTAGGCAGCTTGCCGGGCCTTCTCTCGCGCCGGCGTCCTCCTGGGCACCGCCTTCAAGGTACGCTCCGCTGCCGTGTCGGCACGCAGGTGCTCCTTGACGACCGCCCTGGTGGGCCTGAACGCCTGCTTTGCGACATCGATCGCAAGATCAGGCTTTGCATCCCGGCCCATGAAGGCGTCCAGCGCCACGCTGCCCTTGTCAGGCCAGCTGTGGATGCTGAGATGCCCTTCGGCCAGCACCGCCACTCCCGAGACGCCGCCGTTGTCGGCAAAGCGATGCACATGGATGTGCAACAGGCTTGCGCCCGCCGCTTCCACGCAACGCCTGAGCGTCTCCTTGATGTGCTTGAGATCGTCAAGCCGCTTAGCGCCGTACAGGTCTACCAAAAGATGAGTGCCCGCATAGCGAACCCCATCACGTTCTATAAAAAAGTCCTTCCTGTCGTCGTGCGCAACAAGCGCGCTTTGACCATGATCTTCCTTTTGGGCGGTGCTTGAACGGGTCAAGTCCATCCCCAATTGGAAGAGGGCGTCGGTATAAGCCATGGGACCCCTCCCCAACCAGTAGACAGCCAACCCGCTGCCCCGCGAATCCGAATTGATTCGCGAGACAAACGGAGACGGGTCATATGAGGCCAAAGGTCGCTAGGTGCAAGGGAAAATAGGACCTTGCGACGAAATATACTCGCGCGCACTGCATCGAGAAAAACTGCAAAGAAGCGGCAGCGTGACGTCAGTCTTTCTTAAGAAGCTTGTCGATGAGGTCGCGCGGTTTCACGCGCTTCTCGCCGTCGCCTTGCAGCAGGCCTTTGATTGCGTCCCGAACGTCCTGAGATTTGAGGTTCTTGCGGAGCTGCTTCAGCGTGTCCGCGAGCTGTTCCTGGCCCTTGATGCCGAACGCAGGTTTCTCCCATGGGCCTACGATTCCGATAGGAACTTCGAGTGTGCCGACTTTGATCGTGGCACCCGGATCCGGTGCCCCGCCGCCGATCTTCGTGCGTACGGTGTAGTCGATGTGACGAGGCCCTAGATCGAGCGTGCCTTCGCCGTTGAGCTGAAGATGCGTGCCAACGAGCCGCAAATCCTGGTTTTTGGCGATTCCATTGGTGACGGTGAAGGTGCCAGACAGTTCTCTGAAAGGCGTCTTCTCGTCGGGCGACGGCTCGAGGCTGGGCAACCGCGCGCGCTGCAGGTTGTGCACGATTTTGCCGACGTCGAGACCTACGATGGCGCCATCGGTGCTGGCTATCTCCACCTTGCCGTTGAGCGCTTCGACGATTTGCCGCTCTGAAAGGCCCTGCCCGGCAAGCGCCAACGAGATGCCGCCTCGGCCTTCGAGCCAGGGGAACCTGAGGGCGTCGGCGAGGAGAGGTCCGAGGGCCACGCCGTCGAGCTTGAGGTTGACCCCTGCCACCAGCACTTCACCTGTGCCGTCGAGCGTCAGAAAGCCTCGCCCACGGCCACCGTAGAGTCCCACGTCCTCAATCGTGACTTTGCCGATGCCGCCCTCCAGCGCGAGCGACAAGCGGCTTGGGCCGGTCTTCACGTCCTTGTAGGTGAGGCGCCCTGCTGACAGAGTGATATTGGCATCGAGCAGACCAAGAATCGAAAGGTTAATGGGATCGTCGTTCCAACCCTTGTCGCGAGCCTGCTCGACCGACGGCGGCGATGGCGGCGATGGGGGCGATGCGGGCGGCGGCGCAGCATGGGGCGTTGTGCTAGGGGGCGTGGAAGGCGCCGGAGCGGAGGCGCGATTGCGGCCGGGCTTGACGAGCAGTTTGCCGAAGTCGAGGTCCGAGATGTCCAGGTTGCCGCTCAGCCGCCGCCGCTCTTGCCTGGTGTCCAGCGCAAGCGAACCAGTCATCGTCGCGGGACCGAATGTGGCTTGGACGTTGGAGAGCGCCACCCGCGCTGGGGTCGCCTTCAGGTCGGTCGAGAAGGTCACCGCGTCCGCGTCGCCGTTTGCCGCCAGGGGGCGACCGAGCCAGTCGCCCAGGGCTCGCGCCGAAGCGGCCTGTAGCTTGAGCGTGCCGTCGAGCGAGATACCGGCTGTGAGAGCTAGGGTGCCCTGATAGGTGCCTTCGAACGGGACACCGGCGACCTTGAGCGCAAGCCGCGCCGGCTGATCAGTGAGGAGCCCCTGGATTGGCGAAACCGTTGCTGCGATGGCAAGCTTGGCGCCGCGCACGGCCAGCGTACCGTCGATCTTCAATGGTGCGTCGGGGCCGTCCGTCGCCAGGGTGACGTTGAGTGCTTCGATTTCGGCATGAGATCCCGTGCCGTGGTCACGATAGCGGATAGTGCCGTCAAGCACCCGGACGCTCCCGCTACCGAACTTGGGCTGGATCGTCGTTTGCCTGGGTTCGGTTGCCGACGTGGGTTCGCCGGAAGATTGCTGAGCTTGCGTGCTATCCGTGGCTGGCAAAGAACGCGACCGCCGCGACCGGACGCTGGTGAGGTCCCAGCTGCGGCGGCCTTGGGCATCGACGCTGAGCTCGATCGTTGGCCGGTGCAAAGTGATGCGCTCGACTGCCGGCTGAGCGGCCAGGAGGGACCACAGTCGCAGCTCGGCCTCGAGCGTGGGTACAACCAGCGTCGGCGGCGCTTCAAGGCCCTCGGGCGCGGACAGCGAAACGTCGCTCAGTGAGATCGCAGGGCGGGGAAAGAGCGACAATGCCGTGGGACCGGCGATTACAAGATCGCGGCCTGTGCGGGCTCTGACCTGCTCGATGACGCGATCGCGCACCAGATCTACGGGAGCCGCAACAAGAAGGAATGCAATGGCCGCCGCACCGAGGCAAGCGAATGCAAGTGCCCCATATCCGAGAGCGGCAAGCCACCGCCTGCGAACTCGTGGACGAGTTTGGCGTGATCCGGCTTTACGACTACGAGCGGGATGTTTCTTGCCAGAAGAAGGCTTGGCCTGCCGGGGTGACGTCGGCCCGTCGTGCCAGATATCGCCGAGATCCGATGGCGGACGGTCGTTCATGGTTCCGCTACAGAAGTGATGGCCCGCCAGTTCGTCTGGCGGCGCCCCGCGTATAGGTCTTTGACTAACGTCACCAAATTGCCGTCAAGTATGTCATGGCGATGGTCGAATTGAGAGGCCTCCGGCACTATTTCTACCCCAAGCTGACAGTGCGGTCCCGGCAAGTCGCCGCTCATAAACATTAACGATGGCCTCCGGCCAAACTGCGCGTGCAGGTGGCGGATGGCGGCGCGAACACATATCATCCATGCGCCCGAGGCCTTTGCGGGAGACTTGGATGCATTCTGCGCGTGCGTTGCTGGCTGTAGCGGCCGTACTTGTGGGGATAGTGTGGCCGGGGGCCGTCGCGGCGCAGGTAGCGGATCGCTGCTTCGCGGTCTCCCGGGCGCCCTCGATGGTGCAACCGGCGTCGATGCGCCTTGCCCCGCTCAGTCCCGCTGAAGTGCGTCTGACTTTCGTGGGTCACGCCACATGGCTGATCGAGAGCGCGGGTGGTGTGAAGATAGCAACCGACTACAACGACTACATCCGACCGCCCGTGGTCCCCGATATCGCCACCATGAATCGGGCGCATACCACGCACTACTCCATTGCGCCCGATCCCGGCATCCAGCATGTGCTGCGCGGCTGGAATCCGGACGGCGGCGTGGCCAAGCACGATCTGACGCTCGGTGACGTGCGCGTGCGCAACGTGGCCACCAATATCCGGGATTGGGCCGGTGGCGCGATCAGCTATGGCAACTCCATCTTCATTTTCGAAGTCGCGGGCATGTGCATCGGCCACCTCGGCCACTTGCACCACACGCTGACCGAGCAGCAGGTTGCCCATATCGGGCAGCTCGATGTTGTCATGGTCGCGGTCGACGGCAGCTACACCATGGACGTCGAGGGCGTGGTGGAAACACTCAAGACCCTGCGCGCCCGCCTGATCCTGCCGATGCACTATTTCAACCCGTACACGCTCAATCGCTTTGTCGACCGCATCGGCAACGATTTTCCCGTTGAAAGGGCAACCGAACCGGTGATCGTCGTGTCGCAGGCCATGCTGCCCGTGTCCCCCAAGGTCCTGGTGCTGCCAGGAAATTGAAGGTGCGGAGGCCTGGCCGATCAGGCTGTGCCGCCGATGCCGTCCTGCAGTTGGAGCAGGAGGTCGCGCAATTCCGGTTCCTGGACGGCTGCAGCTGCCTCGCTTGGAGTGAACCACGCGCGCTGGCGCCGCTCGCATTCGGGCCAGATTTCAAGCTCTTCGCGAACCTCGAGCAGGTACACCGTCACACGGACCGGCACGAGCCCCGACGACCGCCGCTTTTCGTAGGTGTAGGTGCCAAAGCTGACGACTTTGGGCTCGCCGAGCACGCCAGCTTCCTCGCGCGCCTCCTCGGCTGCGGCCGTGTAGTCCTGCTCGCCTGGCCAGGGCCAGCCTTTAGGGATGATCCAGCGCTGGGTCTGCAGCGTGGTGACCAGGAGGACGAGCAGCGTGCCGTCCGGTGCACGGCGCACGGGGAGCGCACCTACCTGCTGAGCAAATTCCAAACCAGCGTTCATGCTCCATTATTTGGCTGCGTCGTCGTGCAATGACAAGCGCTTATGGCGCCTTCGGGGAAAAATCGGTTGTCCTCAGCCGCTCAACCGGTTGGCAACCAAGGCAGCCAGGAAGGCAACCAGTGCGCAGAACGGAAAGGTCACGCACCACGCGAGGATGATGCGGCGCAAAACGCCCCACCGCACGTCGTAAGTCCTGCGGGAGGCACTTGCTCCGACTATGGCTGTCGTAATCGTATGCGTGGTGCTCAACGGGATGCCGAAGGCCGAGGCGCCAAAAATGGTGAAAGCGGCCGAAGTCTGCGCAGCAAATCCTTGCCATGACGTGATGCGCGCCATCTTCATGCCAACCGTCGCAATGATGCGCCATCCGCCGAAGCTGGTGCCTATGCCCATTGTCAGCGCGCATAGCACGATGACCCAGAAGGGGATCTCAAAGACCTGGGTGGCGCCTCCCGCCAGCATGGTCAGTGCGAACACACCCATGAATTTTTGCCCGTCGTTGAGGCCATGATTGAAGGCCATGAACGCAGCAGACAGTATCTGGAGCCTGTCGAACAAGCGCTTGGACCGGATTGGCGGCGTATTTCCCGCCAGGAGAATGACAAGCCGGCCGATAAGGAGCGCGCCCGAGAAACCAAGGCCGAGAGAGAGGATCAGCCCGATTCCGACCTTCTGCCAGCCGGTCCACTGCAACGCTGCCCAACCGCCGCCGGCCAGTGCCGCACCGGCGAGCCCCGCAAGCAGCGCATGCGATTTGCTCACCGGAATGCCGAATCGCGCCGCAATGCCGCCCCAGGCAATGATGCTCAGCATCGCGGCAGTTATGGCCGGAAGGGTCATGGCCGACGGCTCGACGATGCCTTTGCCCACGGTGGCGGCCACGGCCGTCCCGGCCATGGCGCCGATGGTATTCAGGACAACGGCCATGACAATCGCAGCACGCGGGGTCATGACACCGGTTGAAACCACCGTTGCAATGACATTTGGCGCATCGGTCCAGCCGTTGATGAACTCGGCAATGAGTACGGTGGCAAGCGCTACCACCAGTGCGACCGAGAACACGCTCATTCACGCCTCCTTGCGGGCGAGCGAAAGAATGAGCTTGCCGCAATGGTTGGCTTCGTCTGTCATCTGCTCCAGCAGCTGATAGAGTTTTTCCCAGGCTATGAATTCGAGCCGATTGGCGCTCTGTGCCCGATATTGAGCGACCAGCCCGCGCTCTGCGGCCGCCACCAATGTATCGGCCTCGGATTCCGCCTCGTCGATGGCGCGCGCAGTTTCGCGCACGCGCGTCAGGGATAATTTGGGCTCGGAGAGCATGGTGACGAGTTCGCGCACGCCATGCATCATGCGCTCGCCGATGGCGAAAAGTTGCATTGCGTCCGGCTTGAGTTCGCCGATAACCGGCTTGTAGATGTCAATGTGGATCGCGACTTTGCGCATGCCGTCGATGACATTGTCCAGATCGTCGGTCAGCCGCATGCAGTCGGAGATGTCGAAGCGCATGATGAATGCGTTGTCGAGCAACTCATGGATGTCATCGACGATGGCATCGCCGCGGTGCTCGTGATCGATGATCCCCGCGAGGTCCAGGCCTCCGGTTTTTCGGAAATGGGCGGCGCACGCGAGCGCGGCATCGGCGAGCTGCAGAAGCAGCTCGGCGAAGCGATCATTCTGCGATGCGCCGAAAAATCGGCCGACGGCGCTCCAGATTGTTCCCATTTGCCCCCCTTTGATAAGCTTGGCAGGTCACCGGGCATAAACCAGCCGAGCGCGGTGCGCGGCGGATATTTCATGGCCGCTATGCCAAGGGCAAGTCCGGCGCTTTCGCGGGGCGGGAAAATGACTTGAACCCGTGCTGGCGCCACCTTTCAGGGGCCGTACCTGGCTGCAAGTTCACGCTCGGCTTCGCTTTTCCAGCGTCGTGATTCGGTCTCGTATTCGGGCCCGTCCCAGGCACGATGATCGCCGCGGGCGTAGGCGGTCGCGTTGCGATGATAGAGCATGGCGTTGACGCGGTTGCCCACGAAGTTGTTGACAGTGCGTACGACCTTGGCCGGCGTTCCCATGACGACGGAGTTGGGCGGGATGATCGTATTGTCGGCGACAAAGCTGTGCCCGGCGATGATGGAGTTTTCGCCGATCACCACGCCTTCCATGATCGTCGCGCCGATGCCGATCAGGCAGTTGTCGCCGATCGTGCAGCCATGCAGCACCACCCGATGGGTGATCGAGCAGAATTCTCCGACGACCGTCGGAGCGTGGTATCCGACATGCAGCATCACATGATCCTGCAGGTTGGTGTAGCGGCCGACGCTCACGAACTTGCTCTCGGCGCGGATAACGCCGTATGGCCAGAGGCTCGCGGCTTCACCGATCTGCACATTGCCATAAATTCGAGCAGTAGGGTCGATATAGGCAGCTTCAGGAAACCTGGTCGAAGCCTCTGCATTCATTGACGCTATCCTGCTTGTGAGCAAAATGGTTGGCGTGCAGAGGGCACCTTGACACAACTCGGGGCCGCGGGAGAAGGGTTGCCAGCCTCGCAACGGGAGAGTTCGCGATCCATGGCTGATACCAGCGCCGTCCGAAACCGCCTCATCGAAATCGTCAACAAGCGATCATTCTCGACCGGGGGTGAAACCAAGCTGGTCTCCGGACGGTCGACGACTTTCTATTTCAACATGAAGCCCACCATGCTCGATCCCGAGGGTGGGCATCTTATCGCGACCCTTATTCTCGACACCCTGGAGGGTTCCGATATCGACCTGGTCGGGGGACTGGAGATGGGCGCAGTACCGCTCGCCGTCGCCGTCGCGGTGTCGAGCCAAATCAAGGGCTGGCCTTTACGGGCATTCTTTGTGCGCAAGCAGGCGAAGGAGCACGGCGCCAAGAAGCTCGTCGAAGGGCTGGCGCCGGGTGAAAGCCTTCAAGGCAAACGCATCGTCGTGCTGGAGGACGTGACCACCACTGGCGGTTCGGCGATGAAGGCCATTGAGGCGCTCAAAGGTGAGGGCGCCATCATCGACAGGGTCATCACGGTCGTCGATCGCCTCGAGGGCGCTGCCGACGCGTTCAAGGCCGCAGGCGTACCTTTCTCTGCGCTGCTGACGGTCGCCGATTTCCGCTAAAGTGAATTTTATCGATGAAGGCGCATGCAGCCTTCCGCAGGGCTCGGATTACTCGGCCGCTTGGCGCAGCACCGGAGCGGCGGCTTTCACGTCGTCGTCGACGTGCACTTCGAACTTCTCGAAGTTCTTCTTGAACATGTCGACGAGCGCGCGCGCCTGCGTGTCGTAGGCGGCTTTGTCGGCCCAGGTCTCGCGCGGGTTGAGAATGGCAGGGTCGACGCCAGGCAAATTGGTCGGCACCTGGAAGCCAAACAGCGGGTCCGTGCGCATGGGCTGGGATTTCAGGTTCCCCGCCAGTGCGGCATCCAGCAGGGCGCGTGTCGCCTTGATCGGCATGCGGCTGCCCACGCCGTACTTGCCGCCGGTCCAGCCGGTGTTCACCAGCCAGCAGTCGACGTTGTGCTTTGCGATCAGGTCGCGCAGCATGTTGCCGTAGGCGCTGGGATGCCGAGGCATGAACGGCGCACCGAAACAGGTGGAGAAGGTGGCCTGCGGTTCCTTGCCCAGACCCTTCTCGGTGCCGGCGACCTTGGCCGTATAGCCTGAGAGAAAGTGGTACATGGCTTGGCTCGGCGAGAGCTTGGCGATGGGTGGCATGACGCCGAACGCGTCGGCCGTCAGCATGACCACGTTCTTGGGGTGACCGGCTGTCCCGGTCTTGCTGGCATTGGAGATGAATTCGAGCGGATAGGCGGAGCGGGTGTTTTCGGTAAGACGTCCATCCTCGAAGTCGGGCTCGCGCGTGCCAGGTTTGAGGATGACGTTTTCGAGCACAGTGCCGAAGCGATTGGTCGCAGCCCAGATTTCGGGCTCGGCTGCCTGCGAGAGACGGATGGTCTTGGCGTAACAGCCACCCTCGAAATTGGAGATGCCCTCGCCGGACCAGCCGTGCTCATCGTCACCCAGCAGCGTGCGTTTGGGATCGGCGGACAGCGTCGTCTTACCGGTGCCGGAGAGGCCGAAGAAAATCGCCGAATCGCCGTTTGCGCCGACGTTGGCGGAACAGTGCATCGGCATCACGTCGTTTTCCGGCATGACATAGTTGAGATAGGTGAAGACCGACTTCTTGGTCTCGCCTGCATAGGAGGTGCCCCCGATCAGCACGAGGCGCTTGGCAAAGTTGCAGGCGATCACGGTTTCGGAGCGCACGCCGTGGCGTTTCGGATCAGCCCGGAAGCTGGGCAAGTTGATCACAGTGAATCCGGGCTTGAAGCCGACGAGCTCGTCGGGCGTCGGTTTGCGCAGCAGAGCGCGGATGAATGCCGCGTGCCAGGCATACTCGGTGAAAATGCGTGCGTTCAGCCTATGTGCTGGATCGGCTCCGGCATACAGGTCCTGTACGAATAGTTCGCGCGACTTGGCATGATCGCGAAAATCCGCCCACAACAACTCGAACTGATCCGGCGTCATCGCCTTGTTGTTGTCCCACCAGACGCTCTTCTCCGTGGAGGCATCGCGGACGGTGTACTTGTCCTGCACCGAGCGGCCCGTGTGCACACCGGTTTCGACGGTTAATGCTCCGGTCGAGGCGAAACGGCCTTCCCCGCGGGCAATGGCGAGCTCGATCAGTTCCGCGGCGCCGGTGTTGTGGTTGACCTTGGCGGGGAAGCTCAAGGCGAGACTATCCATTGTCATGTTCAGCCATTGCTCGACATAAACACCATGCACCATCAGTCCTGGCGAGGCCGGCACAGCATAGACCTCAGGCCGCTGCGGGAGAAGCGAAAGCAAGATGTATGCGGCACGTATACAGCCAAGCGTCGCGCTTAAGCATGTCCGGCTGCCGGCTTCGGCGTTCCCACAATGCCTGTGTAGGCAAAAGCAGCGTCAGCGAACAACTTGCCAAACGCCGCATGTTTTTAGACGCCACGTAAACGGGGCATGGCGATGGCCGACCGAACGGCCTTCAGGCCCGTTTCCAAGGCAACCGAGCTATCGTGACGCAGCCGCTTCCCGTTGGTCGCGGGCCTGTTTCACGAGTGCAATAAGGGCCGTCCGGGCTTCTGTGGGCGTGCGCACCGGGCTTGGAAACTCGATCCGGGCCGCATTGCTGCAGTGCAGCAGATCGAAGCCGCCAGGGTCGATGCCGCACATCCGCCAGCTGCCTGGAGCGCATTGGGCAAGCTCCTGCGCATATAGGGCCAGGGCATCGGGGTGGTCTAAGTTCATATGGTTGACAATGTCGGTTTCGGCCGCAGTCAATTCCGATGCGTTGGCGACGTTGGACAGGAGTTGCGCCGGGGCAAGATCGACGATCCTGCCGAAGCCGCCAATGTAGTGGCAGCCGGTAATCTCGAATCCGTACATGGCAAAGTCGGGGAAGTCTGCGTATGTCCGGGCTGAGGCATGGCGCGCGAGGAACCGGGCCTTGGCTGTTGGGCTTGCAGTTGGACGCAGGTGTCCGGCGAGTGAGAGCCGTCCGCCGGTCATGGGATCGCCCAGGCCCGCCGTGCCGTCGAATAACAGGCTCGCGCGCCCGTCTGCGCTGAGGTTTTGCGTGTGAAGGGCTAGGCGGGAAATCAAGAGGAGAGGCGTGCCATCCGGCTCGGTCGCGACCAGGACAAGAGAGACATAGGGATGTCCGCTTGTGCGGTCCAGGGTGCCGAGCGATGCTTTGAGGGCCGTGCGTATCAAGTGGCGGGCGGCCGCTGAAGGTTCTTGAGGGCCGGGCGCGACCGGCGCAGTCGAGTTGTCAACAGACATGCGACTTTCCGTGGATTTTGCGACTGAAGGCTATTCAGATAACATTATGCGCGACCCCACCCGACATGCCACAATTTACGCACGGGAACGCCATAAGGCGCGTTTCCGCACAACACGCCCCAGGATGTCACGTTATGAAAGAGAAGAGTACGATCGTTCTCGTTGATGACGAGCGCAACATCCTCACGTCGCTGGGCATGGCCCTGGAGGCCGAGGGGTACAAGGTGCGCACCTACAGCGACGGTGCCGCTGCGCTCGAAGCTCTAGGGGAGGATTCTGCCGATCTTGCGATCCTCGATATCAAAATGCCACGTATGGACGGCATGGAGCTGCTGCGCCGTCTGCGCCAGCAGACCGACATGCCCGTGATCTTTCTGACATCCAAGGACGAAGAGATCGATGAGTTGTTCGGACTCAAGATGGGGGCGGACGACTACATCACGAAACCGTTCTCCCAGCGCCTGGTTGTCGAGCGGGTGAAGGCCGTGCTCCGGCGCTTCCAGCCCAAGGATCCCGCCGCCGCCGTCACTGAGGCTGCCCGTGTGCTGGAGCGGGGCAAGCTCAAGCTGGATCCCGAGCGCCATACGTGCCACTGGGACAACAGCCCGGTGATGCTGACCGTGACCGAATTTCTGATCCTGCAGGCGCTTGCCACCCGGCCGGGCGTGGTGAAGACACGCGATGCCCTGATGGACGCAGCCTACGACGATCAGGTGTATGTGGACGACCGCACGATCGACAGCCACATCAAGCGCTTGCGCAAGAAGTTCAAGCAGGTCGACGACAACTTCGATGTGATCGAGACCCTCTACGGGGTCGGCTATCGCTTCAAGGAAGCCTGAGCCAGGGCAAGGCCAGGATAACGGATGGCAATCCAGACGGACAGGTCACGGCCTGCCGACGCCGGAGCGGAGGCGATGCCCGGCAGGTTTTCAAATCTATCGGGCGTCGCTGGCACCCTTTGGGCCACTGGCAAGCGGATCGGCGGTTATGTCGGGGATTTCGCGCGGCGCATTGGGCTTTATGAGTTCCTGACTTATGGCCCGCTCATCCGCCTTGTGGCCAAGACACTGCTGCGGCGGATCATCTTCGCCAACATGATCGGCCTCGTAATTCTTCTCAGCGGCATCTTCTACCTGAGCCAGTATCATGCGTGGTTGATCGAGGCGAAGCGCGACAGTCTGAGAGCTCAGGGGGAAGTGATAGCGGCGGCCATCGCTGCCAACGCGACGCGCGAGAAGGATACGGGACGCATCGTGCTCAACCCGGACATGCTGCCGGAGGTTGAGGGGGAGCGTAGCCTGCTGCGGGACGAGAACATCGCCTCCATGCAGCTGTCGATCCCGCCCGACCGCGTGGCGCCCCTGTTCAAGGGCGGCCTGCTGCCGCCCGACATCCGGGCGCGCGTCTATGCCGCTGACGGGGTCCTGATCGTTGATTCGGATCAGTTGCTCTCGCGCGGACAGCTTTCGGGAGCTGATCCCTCGGACGCAGCCGTTCAACAGGAGCGCTCGAAAGGCATCAAGACGGCCTGGACGCGGTTCTTGTCCTGGTTCGTGCGACGGCAGCTGCCGGTGTACCGCGAGATCGGCATGGGCAACGGCATGGCTTATCCGGAGGTGCGCGTTGCATTGACCGGTGGGCATGGCACGGCAATGGTGCTGATTACCGACAAGAGCGAGCAGATCGTCTCGGTGGCCACACCGATCCAGTACAGAGGCGTGGTGCAAGGCGCGCTCCTGCTGTCCAGCCGCCCGGGCGTGATCGACGATATCCTGCAGGAGGAGCGCAATATCGTTCTCAGCCTGGCACTGACGGCTCTGGCAGCTACGTTGATCGCTTCGGTTCTGCTCTATCGCACCATCGCGGGGCCTATGCGCAGACTTTCGGAAGCCGCCGATAGTGTCAGCCGCAGCATCGGCGCGGGTGCCAAGCTGCCCGAACTCGCCGGTCGCACCGACGAGGTGGGCCAGATGGCGAGCGCCTTCCGCGCGATGACCGGCTCACTGTATCAGCGTATCGAGGCGAGCGAGCGCTTTGCCCGGGAGGTCGCGCACGAACTCAAGAACCCGCTCACCGCGGCGCGCTCGACAGCCGAATCGCTCGCCTACGCCAAAACACCCGAGATGCGGGAGGAATTGGTTCGCCAGATCCAGGGCGAGCTTGCGCGTCTGAACAAGCTCATCACCGATGTGTCGAACGTATCCAGGCTCGATGCGGAGCTGGCGTACGGCGAAACTGAGATCGTCGATATTCGCGAGGTGCTGCACGGCGTGATGGAGATATTCCAGGACCGGTTCAGCACGGATACGCGCAAGTTGGTTCTCGACGCCCAGGATGTGCCGCACTACCCCGAGGCGTTCATAGTCAGGGCTCACGAGGCGCGCCTGGGACGCGTCATTACCAACCTGCTCGACAATGCGCTGTCGTTCTCGCCTGAAGGTGGGACCATCACGGTGAGTGCCCGCAGGATCGGTCCCGAGATCGTGGTTGTCGTGGATGACGAAGGGCCGGGCATTCCGCCGGACAAGCTCGAGTCCATCTTCGAGCGGTTCTACTCGGATCGCCCGCAGTCCGACAGCACGCTTGGAAAGAATTCGGGTCTCGGCTTGAGCATCACGCGCGACATCGTGGATGCCTACGGTGGGAGCATCGAGGCGGTTAACCGCGTGGCACCTCCGGGTGCGGCCTCGAAGACCCGAGACGATCATCCCGCGCTGAAGGCTCGGCGGGCGCCTGGAGTTGTGGGAACCCGGTTCACAGTACGCTTGCCGGCAGCAGATGCTCCGGTCACCAAGGGAGCGTCGCAGCTTGCCCGGCGGACCTGACTTCATCCACGGCACCTGCGTAGCGCTCGGCCGGCGGGCTGCGCTGCTTCGGGGGCCATCCGGTTCCGGCAAGTCCGACCTGGCTCTGCGTTTCCTGTTTCTGGCACGGCGGGGGCCGGCTGCCCTCGATCCGCCTGCCCTTGTCGCCGACGATCAGGTCGCCATCCGCCGCGACGGCAATCGCGTTCTTGCTGCAGCGCCCGAGAGCATACAGGGCCAGATGGAAGTGAGGGGGCTTGGAATAGTGGGCGTGAAGCTCGTGGCCGAGGCCGAACTGGTGCTGGTCGTGGATTTGGTTGACGCGGGGGCGGTGGAGCGCCTTCCGCCAAGCAACCTCACGGCACGCATTGCCGGCGTCGATCTACCTCTGCTGCGGCTGACCCCGTTTGAGCTCTCAGCCCCTATAAAGCTGGCTTTGGGGCTGGCTCGCGCGGCTCGCACGTGACGACTTCCTTGTACCAGTGACGTCTTTCCCCTTGCCCGTGCAGGGGCCCTGAACCATCATGCGCCCCCTTGGGCGAGCCGCCGTCGTTTCGGGGTAAGACGCTGGCCGGCATGCCCACCGAAGAGGAACCGCAATTTCACATGATCGGCGTTGTAATCGTCGCTCACGGCGGCTTGGCTGGTGAGTTCCGCGCTGCGTTGGAACACGTGGTCGGGCCGCAGGAACACCTGGAGCCGTTCTCCATCGGGCCGGATGACGACGTGGAAGCACGGCGCATGGAGCTGATCGAGGCTGTCCGTCGCGTCGATGCCGGCAAAGGTGTGGTGGTGCTCACCGACATGTTCGGCGGCACGCCTTCCAATCTGGCCATATCCGTGATGGAGGAAACCGGAGCGGAGGTGCTCGCCGGCATCAACCTGCCGATGCTGATCAAGCTTGCGAGCGTACGCGGTGAGGCGTCGCTGCGTGACGCGACGTCCGCTGCCAAGGACGCGGGGCGCAAATATATCAGCGTCGCCAGCCAACTGCTGTCCGGGGAAGCGTGATCGGCGCGAGAGTTCATGGTTGAACGAGAAAAGAAGCCGTGCGCCCGGGTGACAATATGCAACCGTAAAGGGCTTCACGCCCGGGCATCGGCCAAATTCGTCAAGTGCGCCGATAGCTTCAAAGCGACCGTGCGTGTGACGCGCGACGATCGCACTGTCGGCGGCACGTCGATCATGAGCTTGATGGCGCTGGCAGCTGGCCCCGGAACCGAACTCCTTCTCGAAGCCGAAGGCGTAGAGGCGCCCGAAGCGATCGAAGCTCTGGTTGCACTCGTTGAGTCCGGCTTCGGCGAGGAGAACTGAAAAAGTGGGCGCGCCGGTTTCAGGGCGCCAATCTTGCGACCGCCCGCGGAGCGATCGACAATTCCATAATTCACCTAGGGGAATCGCACCGTCAGCCCGGCGGTAATCCAGTTCGCATTTTCGCCCGCGATGTTGCGGCCATAGACGATGTCCAGGTCGATGGTTTTCGTCGGTGCAAAGCGTAGGCCTGCCTGCATGCGCGGGTCGCTCAGATGGCCCGTTTGGCCGTAGACCTCGGCAATGAGGGTCCACTGCTGCCGAAAATCCCATTCGAAGCCTGCGCCCCATGTGAGGTGATTGGTATCGTCAATGGTATCGTGCAGCCAGCCGCTGTTCAGGTTCAGACGGAAATCATCACGCATCTTGATGGTGACAGGCACGTTGACGAAGGTGACGTTCACACCATTTGTAGTGTCGAACAGTGTGTTCAGGACCATTCCGACGGCAAGATTGTTAGACCCCATGGGAAGCACAATGAATTTCACCTGCAAACCTGTGAGAGTGACCCATTCGCCGTCGAAGCGCGCGGCCTGAGCTGCGGCGGTGAATTCGACCGGCACTCCAAGCTTCGCAACGCACGCGGGTTGCGTCACGCCGACGAAGTCGCCGTTGCTGGCGACGGCGATCCACGACTCGACCTGGCATTCACCGACGCTGCCGATAGCAGCGTCATCAACTGCATATGCGCCGCCGGCCGCGTGCGCGCCCGTTGCAAGGCAGGCGGACAGACAAATGCCGGCGATGCCCTTGTGCGCCGTCAGCCCAGCCATGTCTGCGCTCCCTCGAAGCGGTCAACGTAGGCCGTGCCTAGCCAGCGACAGCCCTCTGCGCAATCGCCCGGACGTTGATTTCAGAATTCAGTTGCGTGCTTGCACGCAAAAAAAGGGGCGCCGTTGCCGGCGCCCCTTAGCTTCCCTCTTCCCCTCAAAGCGTCAGTTCGTCAGCCGCAAGCGCGAGATCCTCAAGGCGATTTCGCGGAACGCCGTCTTCAGACCCTCCCCGCTCGACGTTTCAAAATAATGGTCCGGGTTGGTCGCGCAGTTCTTCAGCATCGCTTTTGAGGCGGACGTCGTAAGCTTGAAGCCGATCGTATAGACCTCGATATTCGGATCGCCCGGCAAAAGGCTCCTTTTCATATTGGTGCAAAGCGTCTTGGCATTGTTCAAAGCCGTCGTGGCTTGCGCGCTGCCGTCGCCGTACTGCCTGCCCAACAGGGTATTGTACTCGCCGTCCGTCATCAGGATCGCGATCTTTTTCACCTTCGGAGTGCCGTAGGGCGTGGGTTCGCTTTCTGCCGGCCATACGTTCTTCCAGTTGGGCGAGAGCATGTACCATGCGAAGGCCGTGCCCAGGTGGCCGGCGGTGGGGCCGCTGGCCTTGAAGGCGTTGATGGTGGCCTTCAGCTTGTCGCGGTCGGAGGTGAGCGGCAAGATTGCGCTGCCTGGAGTACAGGTGGTCAGCATCTGGTCCGAACTATCATTGTCCTTGCTCCGCTCGACATTCCAGGCAGGCAGATAAGAGCTGAGCAGTTGGCCCGGAGCCCCATCCGTGTATTGGCCAAGGACGAGGACGCCTGCGCCCTCGCGCTCGACCACGCACGGAGCGTACTTCGCTATGTACTTGACCTTGTTGTAGGTCTTCTGGCCGGTGCTGCTGGTGCAGCTGCTCTTCAACTTGCCGCCACTGAAGCAAGTGGTGGGGTAGTGGATATTCTTGCTTGAGCTGGTGTCGTTGTCCTCGCGATCGGACAGGCCCGTGATCTTGGTGAAGTATGCCCCGACGTTCACCGCCGGCGCGAATGGAACCAACGCTACCCTAGAGGTGTATTTGCTCTGGTCGCCCCAGACCACGATGTCGATCAGGTCCTTGGCGGCGATTTGCAGGTCCGTGATTTTATCGCCGTCCATCGATCCCGTTACGTCGAGCATCATCGAGATCTCGATATTGGTGCCGTCATCTGCGTTGCCGCCGCCGACGTCGCTGCAGTTGAGGCAGATCTGCGCGGTGGCGGTTGAGACGACCTTGGTGCAGGCGAAAGAGCTTTTGCAGCCCGGAGGTGCGTCGCTTGCCGGCGTACCAGGCGCGATCAAATCGAGCACGGACAGGAACGGGGTCCGCACCCACGATGTGGCCGTAACCGTGAACTCCGTCTGCTGCGTATTTGGTGCGAACGCGATGCTGGTCTGCAGGACATCGGTTGGTTTGGCCTGATCGTAATAGGCAGACGCCGACTTGGACGCTTTGTTCAGGGTGTCCTTCTTTTCCACCTGCGCCACGCGGCCGGCCGCCAAGGCCGCTGCGTCGAGCGCACCCTGCGTATGCATGGCGACGTGGTAGATGCGGCCCATGTCGATGGCCAGGCCGATCGCGCCGGTCAACGGAATGACCAGCAGGGCGAAGATCATGGCCACGTTGCCGGATTTTTCCCGGCGCAGGCGACGGGCGAGCCGCCGGCTGGTGGTGATGGCCTGAGTGACTTTGGGCAGGCCCCGCTGCAATGACGCAAACATACTTCGCTCCCTCAAGGAATAAGCGCGTTGGGGGAGCCTAGACCTGCAATAGTTTCACAGCCGTGAAGAATTTCGTTGAAAATGCCGATCAATCTTTACAAGTATTCGTGGAGAACGGAGCAATTCGAGTAAATTTGCTCGGATTATATTAGGGTCCAATCAACCATTTGTTCTTGGGTATGCTTCGTGATGCTGTGCTATGTGGCGACCGACACGTATCGATCAACTATGAAGTCTGCCGTACCTTGGGTTTTGGAGCACCGAGGTTCCGCCATAGATATAACGACTTCTTTATATCCTTATTGCTTTGCGGACTATGGGCCGCTATCAGAGGGCCGATAGCAGCCTGAGCCGGGGCTGCGCAACGCTTCAGCCCAACAGGACACCATTCATGACGCGTCGGGACGACTTCATCGTTAAGGACATTTCGCTGGCCGATTGGGGCCGCAAGGAGATCTCCATAGCTGAGACGGAAATGCCGGGATTGATGGCTGTGCGCGCGGAATTCGCCAAGGCGCAGCCCTTGAAAGGTGCCCGTATCGCCGGCTCACTGCACATGACGATCCAGACTGCCGTGCTCATCGAGACCCTGAAGGCGCTCGGTGCCGACATTCGCTGGGTGTCATGCAATATCTACTCCACCCAGGATCACGCCGCGGCTGCCATCGCAGCAGCTGCCATCCCGGTGTTTGCCATCAAGGGCGAGAGCCTCAAGGACTACTGGGACTATACCCTCAGGCTGTTCGAGTGGGGCGACGGGGGCATGCCGAACATGATCTTGGATGACGGCGGCGATGCCACGCTGTTCGTGCATCTGGGTGTGCGGGCCGAGGGCGGGGACACAAAGTTTCTGGACCAGGCGGGTTCGGAGGAGGAGGAAATCCTATTCGCGCTCCTGAAGAAGACGCTGAAGGAAAAGCCCAAGGGCTGGTTTGCCGAGTTGGCGCAGTCGATCAAGGGCGTCTCCGAGGAGACGACAACGGGCGTTCATCGGCTCTACGAGATGCAAAAGAAGGGCACCCTGCTCTGGCCTGCGATCAACGTGAATGACAGCGTCACCAAGTCGAAGTTCGACAACCTCTACGGCTGCCGCGAATCGCTCGTGGATGGCATCCGTCGCGGCACCGACGTGATGATGGCCGGCAAGGTGGCCATGGTTGCCGGCTACGGCGACGTCGGCAAGGGCTCGGCCGCTTCCTTGCGGCAGGCCGGCTGTCGCGTGCTGGTGTCCGAGATCGATCCGATTTGCGCATTGCAGGCAGCGATGGAGGGCTACGAGGTCACGACCATGGAGGATGCCGCGCCGCGCGCCGACATCTTCGTCACGGCGACCGGCAACAAGGACGTGATCACGACCGACCATATGCGCGCCATGAAGGACCGGGCGATCGTGTGCAACATCGGCCACTTCGACAACGAGATCCAGGTTGCCGGCCTGAAGAACTTCAAGTGGACGAACATCAAGCCCCAGGTCGACGAGATCACCTTCGCCGACGGCAAGCGAATGATCCTGCTGTCGGAAGGACGCCTGGTGAACCTCGGCAATGCCATGGGCCACCCCTCGTTCGTGATGTCGGCTTCGTTCACCAACCAGACGCTGGCGCAGATCGAACTGTTCACCAACCCCGGCAAGTACGAGAGGAAGGTGTATACGCTGCCCAAGCACCTCGACGAGAAGGTCGCGCGGCTACATCTCGACAAGATCGGCGCCAAGCTCAGTACGCTGCGTCCCGATCAAGCTGAATACATCGGCGTGGCGATACAAGGCCCATACAAGTCCGACCAGTATCGCTATTGATTCTAAAGAGCCTTTCCGTGGGCGAGCGGGCGACAGCACGGCGCGAGCTGTGCTCTCCGCGCTCTGGCCAGGCCCGGCGAAGGGCCACATAATGATTACTGATTCGTAAACTTGGGCAGCAGGGTCGTCGCGCTCATCGGGAAGTCTTGCGTCTAGCCGGTTGCGTGTTGGCCGACACTGGGTCGTTCGACATACATGTGGTTGGCGGGCGCTAACGGCAGCTTTGGCAGGCCGCGCGGGGAGGTAGCTTTGCTGCTGCTCTCCAGCCTGTTTGTCGTGCTCGCCCTGATCATCGTGGTGGCGATCGGACCGGCGACGGCACTGTCAGGCTGGCGCACGGCGTTCATTCTGGCCTTGAGCATTGCCGCCGGGGGGACCGTGCTCGCGGCTGCGATGGCCGTCGCGGCCATGCTGCGCCATGGCGGCAACGGGCACCATTCGCCTGAGGACGTGACAGAACTCCGCAAAAACCTGCTTACGGCCGAGTCGATCATCAAGGCCGAGCCGCAGGTTCTGGTGTTCTGGGAGCAGGGCCAGGGCGTGCGCGTGATGGCGCATACCCTGAACGGTGTTGCCGGTCTCCCGGCGCGGGATACGGACCTGCTCAAGTTCGGTGCGTGGCTCGACGCGGTGTCCTCGCGGGAGCTCAAAAGGGGGCTCGACGCCCTGTTTGCGGATGGGCGGCCGTTCAGCCAGCTCCTCAAGACCGGGGTGGGTGGGCATGTGGAGGCCGATGGCCGGGCATCCGGCGGGCGGGCCATTCTCCGCCTGCGCGACGTCACCGGGCGCAAGCGCGATCTGTCACGCATTCTCGACCAGCATCGCCTGCTCGTGCGCAATACCCAGTCCGGACGGGCGCTGCTCAACTCGCTGCCTATGCCGGTTTGGTTCCGACGCGACGACGGCCGCATCGAGTGGGTCAACGACGCCTACGTCAGGGCCGTCGAGGCGACCAGCGAAAGCGAAGTCCGCGAACGCCAGATCGAACTGCTGGAAATGCGGCAGCGCGACGTCGTCAAGACTGCGCTGGCAAAGGGCGGAGCCTACCGCGAGCGTGTCCACATCATCAGTGGTGGCGCACGCAAGGCGCACGATGTGGTGGTGCTGCCGCTTGACGGGGCCACGGCCGGAGCCGCTATCGACGTTGCCGCGCTGGAGACGGCCCAGGGCGAGCTGAGCCGCCACGTGGCGGCCTACGAGCGTACGCTGGATCGCGTGGCGACGGCAGTCGCCATTTTCGGTCCCGACCAGCGCCTCGCGTTCTTCAACGAGGCCTATCGCAAGCTGTGGTTGTTCGACACCAACTGGCTGGCGACCAAACCTACAGATGCGCAACTGCTCGATCGGCTGCGCGAGCTGTCGCGCCTTCCCGAAGTCGTAAACTACCGCGACTGGAAGGCCAAGATCATCTCGAGCTACAAGACCGGCGCCGAGTACGAGGACTGGTGGCATCTGCTCGATGGCCGCACCATTCACGTGTCGTCCTCGCAGCGCCCCGACGGCGGCCTCACCTATCTCTACGCCGACGTCACCGAACGCTTTGCCCTGGAGAGCAGCTACAACGCCCTCATCGATGCCCAGCGCGAAACACTCGACGGACTGAAGGAGGGCGTGGCGGTGTTCGCGACCGACGGACGCCTGAAGTTGCATAACTCCGCTCTGGCCCAGATCTGGCGCCTCTCCCGCAGCACGCTGCGCGAGGGCCCGCACATCGACGAGATCATCAGCCAGTGCATTCAGCTGTATGACGAGTTGGGAACCTGGGCCCGTATCAGCCGATCTGTCACGGGCATCTCCGACCGGCGCCAGCCGATCGAGGGCCAGATGACGAGGCTCGATCAGACCGTCGTCGACTTTGCCGTCGCACCGCTGCCCGACGGGGCGACTCTGATCACCTTCGCCGACGTCACCGATTCCAAGCGCTACGAACGTGCGCTGATCGAGCGTAACGAGGCGCTGGTGGTGGGCGACCGCCTCAAGAGCCAGTTCATCAGCCACGTATCGTACGAGCTGAGGACGCCGCTGACCAACATCATCGGGTTCAGCGAGCTGTTGACCAGCCCTCGCACGGGAGATCTCAACGACAAGCAGCGCGAGTATCTCAACGACATCTCGGCTTCGTCGCGCACGCTGCTGGCCATCATCAACGACATTCTGGATCTGACCACCATCGACGCGGGTGCGCTGGAACTCAAGCTTACCCCGGTCAAGGTTGCCAGCTTGGTGGATACCGCAGTGCTTGGCGTACGCGACCGGGCGTCCCGCGCGCGCCTCAATATCGACATTCGCATTGCAGACGATGCCCAGGAATTCATAGCCGACGAAGCCCGGGTGCGGCAGGTGCTCTACAATCTCCTTTCCAATGCGATCGGTTTTTCCAAGCCTGGCGATGCCGTCAGGATCAATGCCTGGCGGGAGGCCGGCATGATGACGTTTGCGGTGGAGGATCAGGGCGCCGGCATTCCTAAAGAGGAACAGGTCCGCGTGTTCGAGCGATTCGAGAGCCGCAGCCAGGGCTCCAAGCACCGTGGTGCGGGCCTCGGCCTGTCGATCGTGAAGAGCCTGGTGGAGCTGCACGGCGGCGGCATGTCGCTTGAATCAGAGCCCGGTCGCGGCACGCGCGTGACAGTGCGTTTTCCCGAAGACGGCGTGCGCGAGGCCGAGGCCGCAGCCCCCGTGTCCGGGCCCGTCCATGCATGACGATGGAGTGGACGCGCCATCTCGATGAAGCCGGTGTGGTGCGACTGGCCGAGCTATTGGCCCTCAAGATCCGTTCCGGCGACGTCATCGCGCTCAGCGGCGACCTGGGTGCCGGCAAAACCACGCTGGCGCGCGCGTTGATCGGAGCGGTGTTGCGCGATAGCAGCGCCGAGGTGCCGAGTCCGACATTTTCTCTACACCAAGCCTATGTGTCGCGACGTCTGACGATCGCGCATTTCGATTTCTATCGTCTGTCCGGTGCGCACGAAGCGGTGGAGCTTGGCTTCGAGGACTCCGCGCAGGACGCGGCCGTCATCGTCGAGTGGCCGGAGCGCGCTGCCGCCCTGCTGCCGGAGACGCGCATCGAAGTTGTGCTCGCCGAGACGAGTGATCCCGATGTGCGCTGCGTTACGCTGCGCGGGCTTGGCGGTACGGGTGACCGCATCGCGCGCGTTGCCGCTGTGATGGCGTTCCTGGACAGGCAGGCTCACTGGTCGAACGCGCGCATCACCTACCTGCAGGGCGACGCATCGACGCGCGGCTACGCTCGGCTTTCCGTCGACGGTCGCACGGCCCTGCTGATGGATGCACCGCGCCAGCCAGACGGACCGCCGGTGCGTGATAACAAGCCCTACAGCCAGATCGCGCACCTGGCCGAGGACATGGTGCGCGCCTTCGCCGCCATCGCCGAACCGCTGCGTGCGGCCGGTCTGAGCGCGCCTGAGGTTCTGGCCGAGGATTTCGAGAACGGCCTGCTGCTCGTTGAGGATCTCGGCGATCGGGTGTTCAGCGCCGAGGTGACGCGCGGAGCGCCGCAGGACGCGCTTTGGCGGACGGCGGTCGACGCGCTCGTCGAACTCCAGCGCTCCGAAGCACCCCAACAGCTGCCCCTGCGCGGTGGAAGCCACATTTTGCAGGACTACGACAGGGCCGCACTGCAGATCGAGGTCGAACTGCTGATCGACTGGTATTGGCCGGCGCTCCATGGCGAATCGGTGCCGGGCGCTACGCGCGCGGAATTCCTGTCACTCTGGTCAGTGGTCTTCGATGGACTGGAGCGACAGCCGGCGGGCTGGGTGCTGCGCGATTTTCATTCGCCCAATCTCATCTGGCTGCCTGAGCGGGGCGGCATCCGGCGGGTCGGTTTGCTCGATTTTCAGGACGCCCAGCGCGGCTCTGCCGCCTACGATCTGGTTTCGCTGCTGCAGGACGCTCGCGTGGATGTGGCGGAGGCGCTGGAAAAAACGCTTCTTGCCCATTATTGCGAGGCTGTGCGACGCCACCAACCACACTTCGACGAAGCCGAATTCATATTTGCCTACAATGCGCTGGGCACCCAGCGCAGCACCAAGATTCTCGGCATTTTCGTGCGTCTGGCGCACCGTGACGGCAAGCAGCAATATCTCGCACATCTGCCACGAATCTGGGGGTATCTGCAGCGCAACCTGCGCCACGTCACGCTGGCGCCACTCGCCGCGTGGTACGAGAAGCACTTTCCGATGTCCGTTCGGGACGGCAAACTGCCCCTGTAAACGGACTGGGGACTACACGGGGGGTGCATGCCGGCACGGGTGACGACCGCGATGGTGCTGAGCGCCGGCCTGGGTACGCGTATGGCCCCCGCCAACAACAGCGTTCCCAAGCCGCTTGTGCGCCTTAACGGCAAGGCCTTGATCGACCATGTACTCGACCGGAATGCCGAAGCGGGCATCATGCGTGCCGTCGTGAACGTGCACCACAAGGCGGATCTGATCGAAGCGCATCTCAAGGGGCGTCGGAAGCCGGCGATCGAGATCTCCGACGAGCGGAGCAAGCTGCTCGACACGGGCGGCGGCGTAAAGGGGGTCCTTCCACGGCTCGGAGGCGGCGTCTTCTTGATTCACAACGCCGACTCGGTGTGGATCGAGGGCGTGGGATCGAACCTCGCCCGGCTGATGCAGACCTGGGACGATGATCGCATGGATTGCCTGATGCTGCTGGCGCTGGCCTCGCATAGCCTGGGCTATCAGGGGCGTGGCGATTTCGCTTTCGAGGCGGACGGGCGCATTCGTCGGCGCCGCGTCGAGCAGGAGATCGTGCCGTTCGCATTCACCGGCGTGTCTTTGGCGCACCCGCGCCTGTTCGAGGGAAGTCCGGAGGGTGTCTTCTCGCTCAACGCCGTGTGGAACACGGCCATCGCGGCGGGGCGCGCCTACGGCATGCGGATGGAGGGTACTTGGATGCATGTCGGCAGTCCCGACGCTTTGGCGCAGGCCGAACAGCAGCTGACGCGTGAGATTATTTCCTAAAAAGAAGATCGAGCCCGCGGTACCCGGACGACCACGCGTCTATACCGTTGCGCCGGGTCGGCCGTTTCTCACGACGCTCGCGGAGGCGCTGGCCACCGGCAATCTGCCGTTGCCGCGCGGGCGGCGGCCCGATCCGCTGCAACTCGCGGATACCACCTTGTACTTGCCGACTCGGCGGGCGACGCGCGCTCTGCAGGAGGCGTTCCTCAAAGTGTCGGGCGGCGGCGCGGTGCTGCTGCCGAGGATCAAGCCGATCGCAGAGGGCAGCGAAGACCTCGATCTGATCGCCAGCGTGGAGGACTATGGTGCGGGCGGTGCGTCCGGCGCCCCCCGCGTGATCAGCGAATTGCAGCGCCGGCTGGTTTTGACGTCCCTGGTGTTGCGATGGGCAGCCGCGGAGCGCCGCGATGCTAGGCGCGCTCGCGATCTCGTTCATTCGACCGGTGCCCGGACGCCGGCGCAGGCGGCGAAGCTGGCTAAGGAACTGGCACGGCTGATCGATGCGCTGGAGCAGGCGAATATCGATGCTGCGAGACTGAGCGAGTTGGTACCGGAGGAGTATTCCGAGCACTGGTCGCGCACGCTCGCGTTCCTGCAGATCGTCACCGAGTTCTGGCCGGCACATCTGGCGGAGCACAACCTCGCCTCAGCGGTGGCGCGGCGCCAGCGACTGATCCGGGCCGAGGTGGAACGGCTGCAGGTCGCGCCGCCTCAAGCTCCGGTGATCGTTGCTGGCGCGACCGGCACTGACCCGGAAGCAACCGAGCTGATGCGGGTGGTGACCACGCTGCCGAACGGAGCGCTGGTGCTGCCCGCACTCGATCATACACTCGATGACGAAAGCTGGGCCCTCATCGATGCGCATCCCGAGCATCCCCAGTTCGGTTTGAAGAAACTGATCGATGGACTGGGCCTGTCACGGGCGGATGTCCAGCCGTTGGGCAGAGCGGAGCGCTCGCCTGCCGAGCGCGCCCGTTGGTCGCTCGCGTGCGAAGCCATGCGGCCGGCGGCCACAACCGAGCGTTGGCATCGTTTCGCGGCGAACGCCGACAAGAAGGAGATGGCCGCGGCGCTGACGGAGATGAGTGCGGTCGAAGCCGCGACGGCCGAGGAGGAGGCTGAGGCTATCGCGCTCATGCTGCGCGAAGCCGTGGAGACGCCGGGCAGGACAGCCAAACTCATCACCCCTGATCGCGCCCTGGCTAGGCGGGTGGCGGCGCGACTCGAAGTATGGGGCATCATCGTCGAGGATGCGGCGGGTCTGCCGTTCGGAAGAACACTTCCTGGCGTTCTGCTCGATCTTGTTGCCGCAGCGGTGGAGAAACAATTCGAGCCCGTGGCGCTGATGACATTGCTCAAGCATCCGCTTTGCCGTGCCGGTATGGCGGCTGGCGAAATGCGACGGGCGATCAGCGCGCTGGAGTTGGTCGCCTTCCGGTCGCCCTATTTCGGGAAGGGCCTGCAAGGGGTGGAGGCGGCACTGGAGGGTGCGAAGTCCCGATCCTGGCGGCACGCGGCGGTCCGACGGCTCAAGGACGCCGACTGGCAAGCCGCCCGCGATTTGCTGAAACGCCTGGTTGCCATTTTCGCACCCATCGAGAAGGTCTTCGCCTCGGCGAAGCCTGCCAGTGTGCACGAACTTGCGAGATTGCATTTCGCAACCGCTCAGGCACTTGCCAAATCGAACGACGCCGATGATGGCAGCGCACTGCGCCAAGGCGAAGCCGGTGAGTGGGCGGCGCTGTTCTTTGCCAATCTCATCGACAAGACCATGCCAGTCCCCGACATGGCGGCGGGCGACTACCCCGACTTCTATCGCACGCTGGTCGCCGAGAAGAATATCCGCTCGCGCCGACCACTGCATCCGCGCATCTCGATCTGCGATCCGTTCGAGGCTCGCCTGCAACAGAGCGATGTCGTTATCCTGGGATCGCTCAATGAGGGAACATGGCCCGAGGCTGCAGATCCGGGACCGTGGCTCAGCAGGCCGATGCGCGTGTCGTTGGGGCTGGCCACGCCCGAGGAGCGGATCGGAGCTGCAGCGCATGATTTCGTGTCGCAGCTCGGCGCGCAGCGCGTCGTACTCACGCGCGCAGCCAAGGTCGACGGCGTGCCTACGGTGCCGTCGCGCTGGCTGCTGCGCCTGCAGGCACTGGTCAAGGGGCTGGGACTGGAGCTCAAAGCGGAGCAGCCCTGGCTCGCGTGGTCGCAAGTCCGTAGCGCGATCAGCGGTCCGGTGCAGCCCGTCCGCGCGCCCGAGCCCCGCCCGCCCGTGGCTCATCGCCCGCGCGAGCTGAGCGTAACCACAATCGAAACCTGGATCGCCAATCCCTACGCCGTCTTTGCCAAACGCATTATTCGCCTCGAGCCGTTGCCGCTGCTGGGCGAGAGACCAGGGCCGGCGCTCCGGGGTCAGATCGTGCACGAGGCGCTTAATCAGTTTGCCCATCGCTTTCCGGGGATATTGCCCAAGGACATCGCCAAGGAATTGATGACCATCGCGAAGGCTGTGCTCGCCGACTACACCGGCAACCCACGGGTGGCGGCATTCTGGGCGCCACGGCTGGCCCGCTTTGCCGCGTGGTTTGCCGAGACGGAAGCCGCCCGGCGCGCCGGCATGACAAAGACGGTGCCCGAGGTTGCCGGCAAGATGGTGCTTGCAGGACCAGCAGGGCCGTTCACGCTGACCGCGCGGGCCGACCGCATCGACGTCGGCAACGGGGCTCTCATCATCACGGACTACAAAGGCAGTCAAAGCCTGCAAAATCTGACCAGCAAGGCGGCGGGCGGCGAGGCGCCGCAGCTTCCCCTCGAGGCGGCCATCGCCGCCGCCAACGGTTTTTCCAACGTGCCGCCCGGTCTCGTGACGCTGCTCCGCTACATCTCCACGTCGGGCGGCGAGCCGCCGGGCCAGGATGTTCCGCTCAAAGTGGACGACGTTGCGGCGCTCGCACGCTCGGCGCAGGAGGGATTGGAGCGCCTGATTGCCGAGTTCGATCGAGAGACGACGCCCTATCGCGCGGTGCGCCGTGCCCGCTTCAAATATGATTACGACGACTACGCACATCTTGCTCGCGTTGCCGAGTGGTTGGTGGACAACGGCGAGGAGGACTGAGCATGGGTCTCTTCGGTTCTCCCAGCGGGCTTGCCGCCGTGCGCGAGAAGACGCGGCGCGATCAGGCCGCAGCGGCCGACCCCACGGCTTCAGCCTGGGTCAGTGCCAATGCCGGCACCGGCAAGACGCACGTGCTCACCATGCGGGTGCTGCGCCTGTTGCTCGATGGTGTCCAGCCGGAGCGCATCCTGGCCCTCACCTACACCAAGGCGGCGGCAGCAGAGATGTCGACGCGGGTGTTCGAACGTCTCGCCGAATGGGTGACCGCAGACGACGCTGAACTCAAATCGGCGCTTGCAGACCTGCTCGATGGCGTCCCATCGTCCGACGTGATGCTGCACGCACGCCGGCTGTTTGCGAGAGCCATCGAGACGCCGGGTGGCCTCAAGGTGCAGACCATCCACGCCTTCTGCGAGCGACTCCTGCAGCGTTTTCCACTCGAGGCCGGTGTGCCGCCTGGTTTCGAAATTCTCGACGACCAGCAGCGCGCAGCCCTGCTGGAAGAGGCCGTGGACGAGACGCTGATCGAGGCGACATCCGCTAAACCCGGGGCGCCGTTGGCGCGCGCGCTGAAATCCGCCGTCGGCTTTGCCGCCGAAGGCAATTTCGATGCGCTGCTGGCGGACGCACTGCGACAGCATGTTTGGATTGACGCGGCCGTCCGTCTGGACCTCAACGACGACGACCGGCTTGTCGAAGCGGACAAGATCTATCGCCAGGCCTTGGGACTGAAGGCGGATGTGAACCTGGATGAGACCACTGCTGCACTCGCCGAGGTGCTCGCCAGATCCGATTTGATGCGGGTGCGCGACGTGCTTGCCTCCGGCTCCGACGGCGACATCAAAGCGTCGCAGAAGGTCGCTGCCGCACTTGCGGCTGGTGGGGCAGCCGGGCGCGTCGCAGCCCTGTGCAACGTTTTCCTCACCGGCAACGGCGATCCGCGCAAGTCGCTGATGACCAAAAGTCTCGCAGCTGCCCACCCCGATGTCGACGCGCTGCTCACACGCACGCAGCAGCGCCTGGTCGGGCTTCAGGAAGAGCGCTGCAAGCTGCAGCTCCTCGATGCGACTCTGGCGCTCGTGCGGCTCGGCGATGCCGTCATGCAGCGCTACGGCGCTGCCAAGGCTCGGCGGGCGGCGCTCGACTTCGACGACCTGGTCGGCAAGGCTGCGAGCCTGCTGCGATCGTCCGGTGCTGTCGAATGGGTGCTCTACAAGCTCGACGGCGGTCTCGATCACATTCTGGTGGACGAAGCGCAGGATACGAGCCCGGTGCAATGGCACGTCATCCGCGCGCTGGCCGCGGAGTTCTTCTCCGGGCACGGCACCAGCGACAAGCCGCGCACGCTGTTTGCCGTGGGTGACGAGAAGCAGTCGATCTACAGCTTCCAGGGCGCCGCGCCCGCAATGTTCGCCGCGGCGGGCGACGAGTTCGAGGCGCGCGTCGAGCGGGCGGGGATGCGCTGGCGGCGGGTGCCGCTCACCTTGTCATTCCGCTCAGTTGAGCCATTGCTGGTTGCGGTGGACCGCATCTTCGCCAAACCGGATCGTACCCCGGGCCTGACCGCGGCGCGCGAGCCCGTCAGCCACGTCGCCAATCGCGCAGGACATGCGGGATTGGTCGAGGTCTGGCCGCTGGAGCCCTATCAGGCGGCTACTCCGGCGGAACCCTGGTCGCCGCTGGCGGAGACGGGCGCTTCGCCGTCCGTCGTGCGTCTGGCCGCGCGCATTGCGGCCACCATTCGCGGATGGCTCGATAGCCGTGAGATTCTGCCCTCAATTGGGCGACCGATCCGTCCCGGTGATATTTTGATCCTGGTGCGCAAGCGTGTGCCGTTCGCGCCGGTCATGGTTTCGGCACTGAAGGCGCGCGATATCGACGTGGCAGGCGCCGACCGCCTCATGCTGACCGAGCAGATCGCCGTGCAGGATCTTATCGCGCTGGGCGATTTCCTGTGCCTGCCAGATGATGATCTGGCGTTGGCGTCGGCGTTGAAGTCCCCGCTGTTCGGTCTCGACGATGACGACTTGATGGCGCTGGCACACGGTCGCAAGGGATCGTTGTGGGAGGAACTGCGCACCCGTGCACCGCCAAACGGCCGTTTCGAAAGCGTGGCCGAGACCCTGCAGCGCTGGCGCACGCGGTCAGAGCGCCTGCCGCCCTTCGAATTCTATTCGTCCATCCTCGACGGGGAAGGCGTACGCGGGCGGATGCTGTCGCGCCTCGGCCCCGAGGCTGCCGATGCCGTCGACGAGTTCCTCAATCTAGCGCTTGCCCATGACGACAGTGCGCCGCCGTCCCTGCAGGGGTTCCTCGCCGCGCTACGTAAGGAACAGCGCGAGGTCAAGCGCGACATGGAGCAGGGTCGCAACGAGGTGCGCGTGATGACCGTACACGGCGCCAAGGGTCTCGAGGCGCCCATCGTATTCCTGCCCGACACGTGCACAACGAGGTCGGCGCGACCTGCAAATGGCTTGCTCGTGCTGGAGGACGCCGTTCGCCCGAGCACCGTGCCGCCTCCGTTCCTGTGGCCGGTGAAAGGCACGAGCAAGGTCGGCGCGGTGCAGCAGGCCAAGGCGCGGATCGCTGATGCTGAAACAGAAGAGCGCAACCGCCTACTCTATGTGGCCCTCACGCGCGCGCGCGACCGGCTGTATGTGGCCGGCTTCGAAGGCCTGCGGGCGCCACCCGACAACTGTTGGTACAATATCATCAAAAACGGCCTCGAAGGACACTTGCAGGAAGCCAAAACAGCCGACGGCCGTGTGGTGTGGCGGCTTGCCAGCAACCAGACTACCAAGCCCGAACCCGCCAAATCGCGCGGTGCCGTGTATGCGGCGTCCGTGCCGTTGCCGGCGTGGGCGAAGACCAAGGCGCCGCGCGAGCCGATGCTCACCATGCCGCTCGTCCCCTCGCGTCTGGCGCCGCTTGAAATGGAAGCCGAGGAGGCCGTACCGGCGGCACCAGCAAAACGCCAGCCCCCCGAGCCGCCTATTCTGTCACCTGTTGCGCTGACCGAGGATGGTCGGTTCCTACGTGGTACGCTCACTCACGCCCTGCTCGAGCACCTCCCGAACTTTCCGAGCAAAAACTGGCGCGGGGCTGCCGAGGCCTTCCTTGCAAGCCGTGCTGCCCAGCTCTCGGTGCAGGTCCGCAAGGACATCGCAACCGAGACGCTGGCTGTGCTGGAGGACGCCATCTTGGCACCATTGTTTGGCGCAGGCAGCCGCGCCGAGGTGACGATTGCCGCCGAGGTCGCCCATCCCCACCGGTCAGGCGCTCTAATGCGTCTGACCGGCAAGATCGATCGCCTCGTGCACACCGGAGATTCGGTGCTCATCGTCGATTACAAAACGAATCGACCGCCGCCGGCCGATCAAGCGCAGGTGCCGGAGGCCTATCTCCTCCAGCTGGCCGCCTATCGCCTTGGTGTGGCCCGTATTTTCCCTGGCGTGCCGGTCCGGGGCGCGATTCTCTGGACGGACGGGCCTAGGTTCATGGAAATCGCGTCAAGCGTGCTTGATAGCCACGAACAGAAGCTCTGGCAGCTCGACCCCGCGAGCCTTGACGCCTGAGGGGCCCCTTCTTATGTGTCGTGCCCCGGGGATACCCCAGGGCAAAATCAGGAGACCCATGCCATGAGCAGCAGCGGCGCCACCAAGAATGTTTCGGACGCCAATTTCGATGCCGAGGTGCTGCAATCCTCCGAGCCTGTATTCGTCGATTTTCACGCGGAATGGTGCGGGCCGTGCAAGGCCATGGCGCCCGCACTCGAGCAGGTGGCGGCCGAGATGCAGGGCAAGATCAAGGTGGTAAAGCTTGACGTCGATCAGAACCCCGATGTCACGCAGAAGTACCGTATCCAGGCGATGCCTACCTTGATGATCTTCAAGAACGGTCAGGTGGCGGCGCAGCGCGTTGGCGCTCTGGTGCAGAAAAAGCAGCTGCAGGACTGGATCAACGGTTCGATCTGACGGTACGTCTCTATAGGAAAGAAAGTTTCGAGGAGCGCGAGCGGCCACGCCTTTCGCGCTCTTAGTTCATCTGCGCCTGCACGCCTTCCTGTAGCGCCAGGACGTGGCCGGCGAGG
This sequence comes from uncultured Alphaproteobacteria bacterium, assembly GCA_963814055.1. Taxonomy (GTDB): domain Bacteria; phylum Pseudomonadota; class Alphaproteobacteria; order Rhizobiales; family Hyphomicrobiaceae; genus AWTP1-13. The sequence continues at coordinate 63,004 of CAWFBJ010000025.1, read as the reverse complement.
TAGAGCGAGCCGCATATGAGAATGCGCAGCGGCTCCTCTTCAGCCTCCTGCACGCGGCGGATGGCCGTCTCCATGTCCTGGGCGGGCTCGGCATTGAAGCCCATCGAGGCGGCAATGGCGGCAAGCTCACTTGGTGTATGCGCAGCCTCCGGACCGCCGGGAATGGGCACGGTCACGACGCGGCGCACGAGCCCCCGGAAATGTTCGAGGAATCCGTGCGCATTTTTCTGGCCCATCATGCCGAGCACAAGTCCTACCGGCTTCGGCGCCCGCTCTTCCAATTCTGCCAGCGTTTGTGCGATGGCCTGCCCGCCGGCAACGTTGTGTCCACCGTCGAGCCACAATTCCGAGCCCGGCATCAGCAGGCGGGAGAGAAGCCCATTGTTGAGCTGTTGCATGCGCGCCGGCCAGCGCACTTCGAGCAGCCCGCGCTCGATGGCGCCGTGACTGATTGCGAACTGATCCAGGTGCAAGGCCGCCGCGACTGCGGTACCGGCGTTGGCGATCTGGTGATGGCCCATCAAGGCCGGCAACGGCAGATCCAGGAGCCGCTCCGCGCTCTGGAACACAAGGCGTCCGCGCTGCTCGAACGCTTCGTAGTCCTCGCCCCACAGCGACAGGGGCGCCCCCAGCCTTTGGGCGACGTCGCTGATGACTTCCAGCGCTTCGGGCGGCTGGACGGCGATGACTGCCGGAACGCCGGACTTGAGAATTCCGGCCTTCTCGCGCGCAATGTCGGCGAGCGTGGCCCCCAGCTTGTCGGTGTGATCCATGGAGATCGGCATGATCACGCTGAGGGCTGGATGCGCAACGACGTTGGTGGCGTCGAGCCGCCCGCCCAGTCCCACTTCCAGGATCAGGGCGTCGGCTGGATGCTCGGCGAAGGCAAGGAACGCCGCTGCCGTGGTGATCTCGAAATAGGTGATACGCTCGCCCGCATTGATGCGTTGTGCGTGCAGCAGGCGAGCCACCAATTCGCTCTCGGAGATTGGGCGTGCCTTACCGTCGGTGCCGGCAAGCTCGATGCGCTCATGGAAGCGCACGAGATGCGGCGAGGTGTAGGTATGCACCCGCTTGCCGGCGGCTTCCAGCATCGCTTTCAGGAAGGCCGTGCAGGAGCCCTTACCGTTGGTGCCGGCGACGTGGATGACAGGCGGCAGGCGGTCCTGCGGATTGCCGAGCTTGGCGAGCAGCGCCTCGATCCGGCCGAGCGAGAGGTCGATCAGCCGTGGATGCAGCGTCTTGAGTTCGGCTAGAACATCGTCGCTCGTGCGCATGTCTACTCGTAGCACAGTTGGGGATATGCCCGCTGCAGGAGTGTTGGATTGAACGGTGAATGTCCGACTTGGCTGCTGCAGAGGAGCGGCTAGTTGCGCGCCCCATCGCGGGAGCCTGGCCGAGTCTTCGGCGTCTCGAAGCGCTCCGCCTCGTCAACCGGCTCGGGGTCGATGACGTCGGGCGCCCTGGCCAGGGTCTCGATGGTATGGCCATCCACCGCGCTGCCGTTGACGTAGCCGCGTTCCGTGGCGGCTGCGATCGGCCTTGCGGTCTTGACCACGGAGCTCTGCGCAGTCATGAGGCGGCAAAGCCGGCCGAGCGTCTCGCGCAGCTTGTGGCGATGCATGACCATGTCGATCATGCCGTGCGAGAGCAGATACTCGGCCTTCTGGAAACCCTCGGGCAACTGCTCGCGAATGGTCTGCTGGATGACGCGGGGTCCCGCGAAACAGATGAGCGCGCCGGGCTCGGCGATGTGCACGTCGCCCAGCATCGCATAGGACGCCGTCACGCCGCCGGTCGTCGGATCTGTGAGAACCACGAGATAGGGCAGGCGCGCCTCGCGCAACTTCTGCACGGCAATCGTCGTGCGCGGCATCTGCATGAGGGAGAGAATGCCCTCCTGCATGCGCGCTCCGCCAGACGCCGCGAACAGAATGAACGGCACGCCTTTGTCGACCGCGCGCAGCATGCCGGTGACAACGGCTTCGCCGGCCGCCATTCCGAGCGAGCCGGCCATGAAGCGGAAGTCCTGTACGGCAACGACGACTTCCTGCCCTTCGAGGGGGCCCTCGGCCACAAACACGGCGTCGTCGAGATTTGTCTCGGCCTTGGAGGTCTTCAGACGTTCCGCATATTTCCGGCCGTCGCGAAATTTCAAGGGGTCGTGCGCAACCTCCTGCACCGGCACCTTGACGTATTCACCGCTGTCGAAAAGAGACTGCAACCGCTGCTGCGCGGTCATCCGCATGTGATAGTTGGAGCCGGGGATGACGAACTGGTTGGCCTCCAGATCCTTGTAATAGACCATCTGTCCGGAGTTCGGGGCATTTGACCCACATGTTTTCCGGCACCTCACGCTTGCCCGAAGGCAGGAGGTTGCGGATTTTCGGACGGACGAAATTGTTGATCCAGTTCACCGAATGCTCCTAGCACCGCTCCCGGACTCGCGCCCCGAGCGCACGTGGCCTTCGTTAACGGCCCGCTATGGCAGGCCCAAGGCCCATTTGCCCATGGTTTAGGGGCTGCGCAACGCCAGGGCCAGACTCTTAACAAGATCTAGGACTGCAGGCGCTGTTTTTCCAGTCGATTCTCCATTTGGGCCTAGGCTGTTACGGATGGCGTCGACCAGCGCAGACCCCACCACGACCCCATCGGCGCCTGCCGCTATGGCTTTTGCCTGGTCCGCGGTTCGGATGCCGAAGCCCACCGCGACGGGCAGCCGCGTCGATTTCTTGATCCGAGCCACCTCGCCGTGAACGGCGGTGACGTCGGGAGCCGCGGCGCCGGTGATGCCAGCAATCGACACGTAGTACAGAAATCCAGACGTGTTGGCGAGCACGGCGGGCAGCCGCTTGGCGTCGGTGGTCGGGGTGGCGAGGCGGATGAAATTGAGCCCGCGCTCGATGGCGGGAAGGCAAAGTTCGGCGTCTGCTTCTGGCGGCACGTCAACGATGATGAGCCCATCGACGCCTGCCGCCTTGGCTTCGTCCAGGAACCGCTCGCGCGGGTAGATGTAAATCGGATTGTAGTAGCCCATGAGCACGATGGGCGTGTCTTGGTCCTGCACCCTAAAGGCATGCACCAGGTCGAGCGTGCGCTGCATGCTGTGGCCGGCCTTGAGTGCGCGCAGCGACGAGGCTTGCACCGCGGGACCGTCGGCCATCGGGTCGGAGAACGGCATGCCGAGTTCGATGATGTCGGCGCCGGCCGCGGGCAGGCCGAACAGGATGTTCTTGGCCGTCGCGTAGTCGGGATCGCCCGCCGTCACGAACGTGATGAACGCCTTTCGGCCTTGCGCCTTGAGTTGCGCAAAGCGGCGGTCGATACGCGAGCCGGTGTTCACCGCACCTTCCCCCGAAATCATCTTCGCTTGAGTGGCGGCATCGTTCATCACATCGCCATCCCAAGATGGTCGGCGACGGCGAAGATGTCTTTGTCGCCGCGGCCGCAAAGATTCATTACCAGCAGATTGTCTTTGGGCAGCGTCGGCGCCAGCTTGGTCACGAACGCCAGTGCGTGCGCAGGTTCCAGCGCCGGGATGATGCCTTCAACTTTCGTGCAAAGCTGGAACGCTTCGAGCGCCTCCTTGTCGGTCGCCGGCACGTAGGTGACGCGGCCGCTGTCCTTGAGCCAGGAGTGCTCCGGCCCTACGCCCGGATAGTCGAGCCCCGCCGAGATCGAATGCCCTTCGAGGATCTGGCCATCGGCGTTTTGCAGCAGATAAGTGCGGTTGCCGTGCAGCACACCGGGCTTGCCGCCGGTCATGGAGGCACAGTGCCCGTTTTCCACATCGAGGCCGTGGCCTCCAGCCTCCACGCCATAGATCTTGACGCTCTCGTCATCAAGGAACGGATGGAACAGACCGATGGCGTTGGAGCCGCCGCCGATGCAGGCGACGAGCGTGTCGGGCAACCGTCCTTCGGCGGCCTGCATCTGTTCGCGCACCTCGGTGCCGATCACCGACTGGAAGTTGCGCACCATCGCCGGATACGGATGCGGGCCTGCCGCCGTACCGATCAAGTAGTAGGTGTTGTGCACGTTGGTCACCCAGTCGCGCAGCGCCTCGTTCATCGCGTCCTTGAGCGTCTGCGCTCCGGACGTCACGGCGTTGACCTTGGCGCCTAGCAGCTTCATGCGGAACACGTTGGGGCTCTGCCGCGCCACGTCCACCGCGCCCATGAAAATTTCGCACGGCAGTCCGAAACGCGCACACACCGTGGCAACCGCCACGCCATGCTGACCGGCGCCGGTCTCGGCGATGATGCGCGTCTTGCCCATGCGCTTGGCCAGCAGGATTTGACCGAGGCAGTTGTTGATCTTGTGGCTGCCGGTGTGGTTGAGTTCGTCGCGTTTGAAGTAGATCTTTGCGCCGCCAAGGCGTTGCGTCAGCCGCTCGGCGAAATAAAGCGGGCTCGGACGCCCTGAATAGTGGGTGTTGAGCGTATCGATTTCCTTCTGGAACGCCGGATCGCGCTGGGCATCTTCGTAGGCCCGCTCCAGATCGAGGATCAGCGGCATCAGGGTCTCGGCAACGAAGCGCCCTCCGAACAGGCCGAAGAAGCCCTGCTCATCCGGCCCGCTGCGATACGTGTTGAGCTTGGGTTCCTTGGTTCTTCGCTTTTTCGTCGCCATGCTGACGGTCCTAGTGCGGTTTGGTAAGCGTTCCCGCGGAACGGGAACCGGCGCACCATTGCCATTGGAATTTGGTGCATTGTTGTCGGCATCGCACGCCGCTGCCGGGCAGCGGTTTGCTTGCATTTTACGCGCCCTGCTTAGCGCCCTTTGCGGCCCGAAGGAAGCGGTCGATCAGCACCGGGTCTTTCTCGCCGGGCCGCGCTTCCACGCCCGACGAGACGTCGACCATGGCCGCGCCGGTGCTGCGAATGGCGTCGGCCACGTTGTCGGGCGTAAGACCGCCGGACAGCATGTACGGAACCTGATCCTTGACACCCAGCAGCGCGCACCAATCGAAGGGCGCGCCGTTGCCTCCGGGACGCGTGCTGCCGCGCGGCGCGCGTGCATCGAACAGGATCAGATCGGCAGCGCCACGATAGGCAAGGGCGGCTTGCGCATCCTCGGCTGCTTCAACCAGGATGGCTTTCATGACCGGTTTGCCCCAGCGCCGGTGAATTTCGTCCACGCGCTCGGGCGTTTCATCGCCGTGCAGTTGCAGAATGTCGGGATCGGCCGAGGCGATCACGGTTTCGATCAGCGTGTCGTCGGGGTCGACCATCAGCGCAACGATCTTGGCGCGGCCGCGGGCCTTCGCAGCCAGCGTCTGCGCCGTTGCGGGCGATACGTTACGCGGGCTTGGCGGAAAGAACACGAGGCCGACGTAGTCTGCTCCGCCGGAGAGCGCCGCCTCCATCCCCGCCTCGGTTTTGAGCCCGCAGATTTTCACCTTGGTGATCATGACTGTATTATACGCGCCATCGGCCGAGCGCCCAAGCCGTTGTCACCCGGTCGCCGCGGCCGCGATGAACCGAGAGCCAGGGGCGGAGCCTCATCGCGCTCTTCGCGGCTTCTGGCCTGGTTTGCTGCCGCAGCCCACGCTTTGCACACCATCCCACGCTCTTGACCCTCGCCAGCAGCGCCCCCACGTGATCAGATAGGGGGTGCCTTCATTCCCAACGGAAAGGGCAGTTTCGATGACTACTCAGGTTGAAGTACATTTCCACGGTATCGAAAAGAGCGAAGCGGTCGAGCAGCGCGTGCGCGAAAAAGTAGCCAAGCTGAAGAAGCATTTTACCCAGATGACAAGTTGCCGCGTGGCGGTCGAGGTACCGCAGCGCAAGGCCGACAGACCCAAGGTTTACCAGATCAAGATCGAGATCGGCGTACCGCGGCGTGCTCCGGTCATCGTCAGTCATGAGCGCACAGGCAGCCACGCCAATGAGGACCTGCCGCTCGCCATCCGCGAGGCTTTCGAAGCGGCTCTGCGCAAGGTGGATGGAATGTCAGCCAAATTAACCCAGCGCAGCAGGATCGAGCGGGGCCGGCGTCGACCGAGCCTTCCCAATGGGGCGGCGTGATCGAAAGAGCGATCAGCTCCTAGGAGCAGTCTTGAGCGGCGTCCGTCCGGGCCGTGGCTCAGGAATGCCTACGATCTCTGGGTCTACGCGCGGCCAAGTGAAATCGTCGGCTCGCCCCGGCCTCGGCGGCAGGCGCTCTCCCTTGATCCAAACCTGATAGTAGGGCTGGCCCGGCGAGACCCTGCGGGCACCGCCGCCCGGTCCGGGAGCAGCTGGCGTTACAGAGCTCAAAACGACAAGGCCGCCGCCCACGTCGTCGGCAAGGACATCGCCCATCAGGGAGGGCCGATCGCCGGTGTCCTTGCGCGTGATCAATTGAATAACGGCCGCCGCGATCGCGGGTCGCGGCAGTTCAAGGGTAACAGTCTCTTCGCGGCCGCCGGGGCTGACAGTCTTGAGAGAGATGCGTCCGTTGTCGGCTTTCTGCTCGCCGAAGGCGTCGAATGTCGCTGCGGTTTGTGCCGTAGTGGCGTCCGTCTTGGGCAGCGTTGCAGTCTTCGCCTCTTTGCTGGGAGTGACTGTGCCCTTCCAGCTGGCATCCGGTTCCCGGCGCGGGCGTTGCGCGGCAATGCGCTTCTGCTCGGTCTCGGCTCCAGCCAATGGGATGGAGCGGTCACTTCTGGCCTGACTCAGATCGCGCTTGATTTCGCGTTCGACAAAATGCGCCAGCTTGCGATAGCCGGCCGAGGTGAACAGCACGCCATCACCTTCCCGCACGAGGCGCTGTTTGCCCGAGAGGTCGGGTCCGTAGGGGGTGTAGTTGCCGGCGTCGTCGGCAAACTGAGCCGTGATGCCGATGTACTTGATGCCGTTGAGGTAGGCCTTCTCGCGCACGACATCGTTCATGACCTGCGCGGGCTCGTTCGCGTCAGGGCGGCGCATGATCGGCTGGCCAACCCAATAGAGCGCCGCACCCCGCTTCTTCAGCGTTTTGATCAAGCGGTCGACGCGCTTGCCGTACTCCTCGCGCCATTCGTCCGTGCCCACCACGAAGCGGTCGCGCGCCGATATGCGGATATTGTATCGGTCGTTGACGCCCACCATGACGACGGCGATGTGCAATGGGTCGCGGTTGGCTTCCTCGGCCCTCAACTCGTCCTCGAGGTCCGGACGAATGAGGCCGGGGAGCGCGCGGTGCTTTTTCTGAATCTGCAGCCTGGTGTCGCCCGAGAAGGCGTCCACAAGTCCATCGAGCAGGCCGACGGCGAAGGCATCACCATATACCTGTAGCCGGTATAAATCCCCCTCGGGATAGGGCGTGATGTAAGTCGTGCCCGAGAAGTCCTCTTGCGCAGACACCGTCGCCGCCGGCGGCGCCATGAGCGCTGCCAGCAGGACAAAGAGGGCGAAACGAGCAGGCATCTTCATCGTCACTCTTCGGAGCAGCTGACGAAGCGATCCAGCTTCGGAAACAGGATGCGTCACTTTCCTTGGCACGACAAGCCACCGCTAGGCCTAGCGCCCGCCCAGCGAGCTCTTGCGGGGGGCTGTTTCAGTCTTTTCCAGTGGAGCACTCGCGCGCAGGTGGGTCAGCACTGCCTCGGATGGCCAGCAGTCGACCTTGAGCCGGCTGGCTTGCTGATAAGCGCCGATCAGCGCGCGCGTATTCATGCCGGCCTTGCCGTCGATCTTGGCAACGTCGTAGCCGCGGGCCTGCAGCCGCTGCTGGATTTCCTCGATGCCGCGCGCAGACAGCTGGCGTACATCGCCCCAGGGCGTGTCGAAACCGCCGCCGCCGGCTATGCGGTCCGCCAGGTTGCCGACGAACATCGCGTACAGGTCGGACATGTTGTAGCGCTTGATGACCATGAAGTTTTCGAGCGCCAGGAATTCTGGGCCGTAGGCGCCGCCCGCCGTCAGAATAAAGGCCTGAGCATCCAAGGCGTCTGCCGGAAAAGCGCGCGGACTCGTGCGCGTCACGCCAAGCTTCGTCCAGTCGCGCAAGGATTTCGCATGGGCCGGACCCTCCGACCGGCACGTCACCTCGGGAGGCAGACGCACTTCGTAGCCCCAAGATTGTCCCGCCACCCAACCTCTATAGCGCAGCTGGTTGGCGGCCGAGGCCAGGGCGTCAGGCACCGAGTTCCAGATGTCCTTGCGGCCGTCGCCATCGAGGTCGTAAGCGAGGCCGTAGTATTCCGAGGGCATGAACTGCGTGAGGCCCATGGCGCCGGCCCACGACGACTTCATCGTCTCCCGCGTGAGGAGGCCGTCCTCCAGCATCTTAAGAGCGTGGATGAGCTCGTTGCGGAACATATCCTTGCGGCGGCCGGCGTAGGCCTGTGTGGCCAGAACCTGGACGGCGTAGTGCGGGGAGCGATGAGCACCAAAGGCGGTCTCGCGCCCCCAGATGGCGAGCACGAACTGGCGCTGCACGCCGAGTTCCCGCTCGATTTTTTCCAGCGCGTCGCGGTGCTTCACGAGGAGCGCCTTGCCCTGTTCGGCCAGCTTCGCGAGGTAGGCCGCATTCACATACTGCGCGGGTGTCCGCGTGAACTCGGCTTGACCCTTGTCTTCGACTTTGCCGGGCAACACGAGATCGGGGATCGAGAAATCTGGATCCACGCCCGCAAAAGCCTTGTCGAAGGTGGCACGCGAGATGCCGTGGCTTTGTGCCTCCGGCCACAAGTCGGCGACGAAACGGCGGAAGCCTTGGGCATCCTGGGCGGCCGCGCTTGGGGCTGCCAGCGCGAATGCAAGCCCAACAGCCCCGGCCAGCAGACCTCTCAGGCTTCGCGGACGGGACGCCGCAGGCAGCCTCCGGCCAGCCGATGTGGCGAATATCACCAAGCCCCTCCGCACAGCGACAATGTTCTGCTCACCTAGCCACCTTAGGCGATTCTGTGCCTATTTTTTGGCCGCCTCGGATTCCGGCCGCGCAGAGGCATCGATTCGTCGTTCAACCGCGTTTATAGACTGGTCGTGCTTGCAGCCATCCCCCGCGGGCGGCTAGGTGTGTTGCCCCACACGACGGGTGCCGACAGGAGTTCTTTTCTCGATGGCAAAGCGCATTCGCAAGGCGGTATTTCCGGTGGCCGGGCTTGGCACCCGCTTCCTGCCCGCCACCAAGGCGGTGCCCAAGGAGATGCTGACGATCGTCGACCGCCCCGTTATCCAGCATGTGGTGGACGAGGCCAAGGCCGCCGGCATCGAGCACTTCATCTTCGTCACCGGACGCAACAAGGGTGCCATCGAGGATCATTTCGACCACCAGTTCGAGCTTGAGCGTATGCTCGCCGAGCGCGGCAAGACGGCGGAATTGGACGCTCTCGTAGGGGAATTGCCAGGTGCCGGGCAGACGAGCTTCACCCGGCAGCAGTCGCCGCTTGGCCTTGGACACGCGGTGTGGTGTGCGCGCGATATTGTCGGTGATGAGCCGTTCGCGCTGCTGCTGCCTGACGTCCTCCATTTCGCAGCGAAGCCCTGCATCGGCGAGATGATGGAGGCTTATCAAGCAAGCCCCGGCAACTACATCGCTGTCGCGCCCGTGCCCGAGGATCAGGCGCACCAGTACGGCATCGTCGGCGTCGAAGACGCCAAGGCCAAGACTTCGCGCATCACGCAGATGGTGGAGAAGCCAAAGGCTGGAACGGCGCCGTCCAATCTGCATATTTCCGGCCGCTACATCTTGCAGCCTGAGATTTTCGAGGTCCTCGAGAAGGGCGAGCGCGGCGCCGGCGGCGAAATCCAGATCACCGACGCCATGATCAAGCTCGCCAAGGTGCAGCCGTTCCACGCCATGCGCTTCGACGGCACCATCTATGACTGCGGCTCGAAGATCGGGTTCCTCACCGCCAACGTCGCCTACGCGCTCGCACGCCCCGATTTGGGGCCGGCATTGCGGGCTGAGATCAAGAAGCTGCTGTAAGCAGCAAAAAAAGCCTCCCTCGAATCTGATCGAGGGAGGCGGTCTAGATCGGCTCAGTTGCGATCAGTTTTGCGGCGGCGGAGTTGGGTCTTGTGACCCTTCACTGGAGCCGGCCGGGCGATTGCGCCGGTCTTTGATGAACTCGTCGAACTCAGCGCGGTCCTTGGCCATGCGCAGGCGTTCCAGGAACTCGCGGAACTCTGCCGCCTCGTCTTCCAGTTTGCGCAGCGCCTCGCTGCGGTACTCGTCAAAGGCGCGGTTGCCGCTCGGTGCGAAGCCGTGGCGGCCGCCCCAATGACGATGCATGCGGCGCTCCCAGCGCTCGCGTCTGTGCTCCCAGCGCGCCTGGGCGCGGTCCCGCCACTGCTGCATGTCGCCATATCTCGGTGAGCATCCCATCCGTCCACTCCATATGATGTAGGCCAGGACCGCCAGACCGATGGGCCAGAACACGATGAAGCCGAGCACCATCAGAACGAGCCAGGCCGGCCTCCCGAAGTCGTCTATGCGTGCGACCACCTCAGACATTTGCCGTTCTCTCCAGGGTCATGATCCAGTGTCAATGTTTATAACATTTACATAGATGGCAAGACGCGCCGCCTTCGTCAAGAGGCTTGAAGGGAAGGATGGATCGGGTAACGGCGAAGTGAAAAGTGGAAAGGGAGGCTCAGCCTCGTAAGCGCCGCCAAGAGCATCGAGCAAGCCGCACTGGCATGGCTCAAGTTGCGCTTGCTCAATTGCGCTTGGAAGGCGCGGACGAGTGCTGATGGCTGCCGCGCTCGCCTAGGATACCTGCCCGAGCAGGCGTGCGTGCCGGCGAGCACGTAAATGGTCCGGGCGGACAGTTGTCTCATCCGCCATGTCGAGGCGCCCTACTTCTTCGCCAACTCATCGAGACGTTGGCGCGCCGTCTCCTTTGCCCATTTGTCAAGCGCAACCTGAGTACTTTTCATTTCCAGCACCGCCTGGAAATCGGCGCGCGCGCTTTGGATGTCACCTCTTTCCTGGTGAACCATGCCGCGATCGACATATGCTCCGATGAACTGCGGATCGCGGCGGATAAGGTCGTTGAGTTCGCTGACAGCACGGTCGTAGTTGCGCTTCAGTCTCCAGATATTCGCACGATTGCTGCGTGCCCAGCTATTGGCCGGATTCAGTCTGGTCGCTTCGTCAAAGTCCGCCATGGCCGCATCCAGATTTTTCTGTCGCTCGTAGCCGACGCCCCGGCTGACGAGAGCGGAAGCACGCGACGCTCCACTACTGGCACGAATCGCCGCGGTGCAAACAGCAATGATCCTCTCGCTGGAGGAGGGGGTCTCCAACGTGGTCTGGTAGCAGTCACTGACAGTATGGGCAGACGCAGCACCACAGGTCATCGAATAGAGGGCCGTCGAGAAGAGCAAAGCGGGCACAATCCTCATGTCGCTTCTCCAAAAAAAAATGGTTCAACAAAACGGAATGAGGCCGATTGTACCGCTTTACGGTAACAGCCGACTGAGCCGGCAGCAATGTGCCGTCATGCGTGCGCCGATCCCAAATTGTCGGCGACTTCCCGTTAGGAACGGCGATGCGCGTATAGCCGCGCGCTGCGCGGCGGAACGGCTACGCCGAGCGCTTGGCGAGCAGCGGCTTGGCGGTCAATGCGGTCGCCGCCGTAGGCGGCTGATATTGGTGGCGCGGCCTGGAGGGCTGCCACCCGCGCCGCACATGAAACTCGCAGTAGGGAAAGCCCACGGCTTTCCGCTTGCCGCAGAAGTGGAAGTCCGCATGCTGCGGGTCGCCGATCGGCCAGCGGCAGTCGTTGTTGGTGAGAGTTCTGAACGGTCTTGCGTTCGCTCGCCGGTATTACAAGTTCTGTGTTGTCCAAGGCCATAACGTGAGACTCTCGATCCTAGACGTTCGTGAAGATATGCGCTGACGCTGGTGACAAGCAGTCATCGCTGTGACCCACCACTCCAAGATGCACATGGCGAGCAAAGGCCTGAAATACAAGGTTTGCGAGTAACATTGAGCGCATGACTGATGATCGTTGGTTCGCCGGTGTGGTCGCTTCGTGGTGTTGCGAGTGCATGCACGAAGCGTGCTCGACCGGTGCGGCGCCTCAGGCTGTAGTACTGCGTGCTGCATCATCGACCTGAGCTGCAAGTTTGTCGTCGATACCAAGCGCCTCGGCGAGATGGCCCAGAAACTCGTGTTCCTCGTCATTGTCCACGTCGACCGCAACGCGGGCAGCCGTGTAGACTTGCACTGCGTCCTGCGGCGAGGAAACGGCGGCTGCCAAGTCTTCGACCGTTGCAGGATTGTTGATCTCCTTGCTCAGGAACTGCTGCGCCGCCTCGTTCATCCCGGCCTGCTGCAACCCGCCCAGGATTTTCTGCTGCTCCCTAGCGTCGATGCGTCCGTCCGCGGCTGCGGCGGCAATCATGGCGCGGATGTAGAGTACGGCCGAATTCGTGGGTTACCGCATCGGGCTCGAACCCCGACCCCTTGGGAGCGGCAATCAACCCTTGCTGTGTAGGCGGTTTGCCGCCGAGAGGTGGCAATCCCTGCTGGTAGTTCTGATAGGCCTTGTAGGCGAGGCCGCCGATCAGCGCGAGGCCACCCAGCCGCGCGGCACTGCCCGCAAGGGCGCGCCCGGCTCCCGTACCAAGGATCAACGCGCCGAGGCCGCCGAGTGCCGCGCCGGCACCAAGCTTGTTATTGGCGATCAGGTCCTTCAGCTTGGCGATCAATTCGTCGGGCGATTGCCCCGTCGCTTGTCCGATGGCGTCGCGAGCGCGGCCGGAAGCGCCTGTGGCCTCATCGAGCCGGCTTGCGCCTTCACGCACGCCTGACGTTGCCTGCCCCAGCACTTGCTTCAACACATCCAGTGCGCCGCCGGGGCCACCCTGACCGCCTTCACCGACCATGCGGTTCATGTTGCCGCCCTGACCACCCCCGAGCAGGTCACGCAGCATGTCCTGAAGATTGCCGCCGCCGGGACCACGCTGTGCGCCGCCGTCTGGCGCTGGCCCCGCTTGCTGGCCACCGCCGAGCACGCTGCGCAGCAGGTCTTCCAAACCTCCACCGCCAGGACCAGCTTGTCCGCCGCCTGGGGGCTGTCCGCGTTGTTCGCCACCGCCCAGGACACTGCGCAGCAGATCCTCCAGACTTCCGCCGTTGGTCTGACCGGGAGGAGGTGCGTCGGCTCGATCGTCCTGATAACCGCCACGCGGCGCTGTCTGCTGATCGTTGGGCGTAATGCGGCCTTGCGGTGGTGGCTGGGAATTGCCGCCCTGGCCGCCGCCAAGCTGGCCGAGCAGATCCCTGAATACGTCTGCGCCCTGTCCTGAACCCGATCCCGGGGGCTGTCCGCCGCCCCGAACCAACATATCGAGAATGCTTCTCGCGTCGAACATCTTCGGGATCCTCCAAAAGGCGGGTCCCCCCATTGGCACACTAGGCCTGTCGGTGTGGGTCCGCAATTGCGTCATGTCAGCCAAGGTTGCACCGCTCTCGGCGCAGTTAAGATTTGATCTACTCCGCAGCTGCCGGCAGATGACGGGGCTGGGTTCCCTGAGACATGAGCGGGGGCGCTATCGGATCCTGCTCTCCTTCGGTCGGCCCGACGAACCGGCCGAAGATACGCCACACCGCCTTTGCGATATCGTCCATCACGGCGAACACCGCCGGCACGAACACCAGGGACAACAGCGTCGAAGATGCCAGCCCGCCGATGACCGCAATCGCCATTGGAGCACGAAACTCGCCGCCGGCGCCAGTGGCAATGGCCGAAGGCAGCATACCGCCGATCATGGCGATGGTCGTCATGATGATGGGGCGCGCGCGCTTGCGGCCGGCATCGACGATGGCTTCCGTGCGCGGCACGCCGCGCCGGATTTCCTCGATGGCGAAATCCACCAGCATGATGGCGTTCTTGGTGACGATGCCCATCAGCATCAGGATGCCGATCACCACCGGCAGGCTTACGGGTTGGCTGGTGATGGCGAGGGCAACAATTGCGCCGCCGATCGAAAGCGGCAGCGAGAACAGGATGGTGATCGGCTGCAAGAAGCTGCCGAACAGCAGCACCAGCACCGCGTAGACCATCATGATGCCGGCGCCCATGGCTTTGGCGAAACTCTCGAACACCTCACCCATGATCTCAGCGTCACCGAACTGCTTGAGCTCGACACCCGCCGGCAGGTTCTTTGCCGCCGGCAGGGCCAATACGCGGTTGACGGCCGCGCCGAGGGGTGCGTTGCCGACCAGATCGGCCCCGATCAGCACGCGGCGCGTACGATCGTAGCGATCGATGGCGGTGGGCCCTTGGCCAAGCTCGAACCGCGCCACCGCCGAAAGCGGCACCGGTGTTCCCGATGTGGTTGCGACCTTGAGGCCTTCCAGCATCTGCCGGTCACCGCGCGCCCTTTCGTCGAGCTGCACTCGGATCGGCACCTGACGGTCGCCGACATCGAACTTGGCGAGATTGGCGCCGATGTCGCCTATCGTGGCGATGCGCACGGCCTCTGATATGGCCTCTGTGGAAACGCCCAGCTCGGCAGCAATGTCTGAGATCGGAACCACGCGCAGTTCGGGGCGGTCCAGTTCCGCTGTCGAGACCACGTTGGCTATTAGGGGAATGCGCTTGGCTTGGCTGGTCATCGCGGCTGCTGCGTGCGTGACGGCGGCGGCATCGCGGCCCGAAACCACGAGCGCGATCTGGCGTTGGCCGTTGTCCTGCAGGAACCAGAACCGTATGTCGGGCACGTTCGCCAGACCCTGGCTGATCTCGGATTTGATCTTGGCCTGGCTCAGCTTGCGCTTGTCTTTCGGGACCAGATTGATGACCAGCGTGGCCTTGCGCACCTCGGCGCCGCCGCCCATCACCTTGCCGCCGTTTACGAATACGCTCTTGACGTCCGGGCGCGCGAGAAGTTGTCGGGAAATGGCGTCGGTTGTCGCCTTGGTTTCGGCCATTCGACTGCCAGGCGGCAGTTCTATCGCGAGCAGCGTTCGTCCCGTGTCCTCGGCCGGCAGAAAGCCCGAGGGCAACAAATAGAAGCTGCCGATCGAGGCTGCGAAAATCGCCAGCCCCAGACCAACCGTCTTGTAGTGGTGCGCAACCGACCAGCGCACGAGCCAGGTGTAGGCCTGCAGAATACGGCCCTCCTTCTCGTGATGTTTGGTATTGCGCATGAAGTAGGCGGCCAGCAGCGGCGTGATGAGCCGCGCGACAAGAAGGGAGAAGAACACCGCGAAGGCGACGACCAATCCGAATTGCTTGAAGTACTGACCGGCAATGCCGCCCATGAAGCTCACGGGCACGAACACGGCAATAATGGTCAGGGTGATGGCGATGACGGCGAGACCGATCTCGTCGGCACCTTCGAGGGCTGCACGATAGGCGCTCTTGCCCATGCGCATGTGGCGCACGATGTTCTCGATCTCGACGATGGCGTCGTCCACGAGGATCCCGGTAACGATGGTGATGGCGAGCAGGCTGACGAGATTGAGCGAGAATCCGGCTGCGTCCAGCGCCCAGAATGCCGGTACGATGGACAGCGGCAACGCGATGGCGGCGATGATCGTGGCGCGCAGATCGCGCAGGAAGATCAGCACGACGATGATTGCGAGAACAGCGCCCTCTATCAGCGTCTTCATGGTCGAGTGATAGGCGCCGAGCGTATACGTCACCATCGTGTCGATGAGCTTCAGCTCGACATTGGGATGCACTTTCTGCAGATCGGCGATCTTCTTGGCCACGTCGGCCGCAACCACCGTGTCGCTGGCGCCCGTGGCACGGGAAATCGCGAACGCCACGACCGGCGCACTGTCGAGTGCTGCGAAGGTTCGAGGCTCGGCATTGGCATCCGTCACCGTGCCGAGCTGGTCAAGGCGCACCTTGCGCCCCCGCGGCAGGGTTATCGCGGTTGCGGAAAGATCTTGCAGGGTCTGTTTGCCGGCCAGGGTTCGGATCGCCTGCTCGCGGCCTCCGATATCGCCGCGGCCTCCGGCCAGATCGACATGCGTTGCCCGGAGCTGACGGTTCACATCACCGGCGGTTATGCCGTAGGCGAGAAGTCTGTCGGGATCCAGCGATATCCGCATCTCGCGGTCGACGCCGCCAATGCGATCGATCTGCGAGACGCCCTTCACGCCTTGCAGCACGCGCACCACAGTGTCGTCGACGAACCAGGAGAGCTGCTCGGGCGTCATGCCGGGCGCCCGTGCCGCGTACGTCACGATGGGAAGGCCCTCGACTTGCACGCGCGTGATGATCGGTTCCTCGATGGTGCGAGGCAACTCGGAGCGAATGCGCGCGATGGCGTCCTTCACGTCGTTGACGGCACGATCCTGGTTGACCTCCAGACGGAATTCGATGGTGGTGACGGACGAGCCTTCAGTTATCGCCGACGTCTGGTGCTTCACGCCGTTCACGCCGGCGATGGCATCCTCGATCTTCTTGGTGACCTGCACCTCAAGCTCGGAGGGCGCCGCGCCGGCCTGATAGATGCGCGCCTGTACGATCGGAACGTCGATGTTGGGGAAGCGCGTGACGGGAAGCTGGCCGAAGCTCACGTAGCCCAGCGTCATCAGCACCAGGAATAGCACCAGTGCCGGCACCGGCTGGCGGATCGACCACGCCGAGATGTTCCAGTTCATTGCCGTGCCTCGCTCAGCTTGGTGCGCTCGGTGATAACGGGTCGCACGGCATCGCCGTCACGCAGGAACGTGCCTGAGCGGGCCACGACGAGGTCGCCGTCCTCCAGCCCTTCGCGAATTTCCACCATCGCGCCGCTGGCGAGGCCCGTCTTGATCCGGCGAGTCTCGACCCGGTTGGCGCGTACGACCTGTACGGTGGGGCCATCGGGCCCGTAGAGCACGGCAGACGCGGGCACAGCCAAGCCGTTGCCGTTGGAGGTAGCGATGATTCCGCGGGCGAACGAGCCTACGCGCAGGCCCGGATTGTCACCGAGGAAGATGCGTACGCGTCCGAGCCGCGTCGACTTGTCGACCTCCGGTGACACGAGGCGCACTTTGCCCGCAATGGTGCCGAGACCGGCGACTTCCACGCGTGCCGTCTGGCCTTCCGTCACGGCCGCAAGCCGCGTCTCGACGACCTCGGCGTCGAGTTCCACCTCGCCCTTGGCCACGATACGGAACATTGGCTCTGCCGCACCTGTTGCGTAGCCTCCCACTCGCGCCATGCGCCGGCTGACGATGCCGTCGGCCGGCGCCGTCACCTCGATACGTCCGCGCCGCCACATCAATTCGCGGCGTTGGGCTTCCACCTGGGCCTTTTCTGCTTCTGCAAGTAGCAGTCCATCCTTGGTGGCCTCCAGCTGCGCGTTGGCTGTGCGGGCAGCCTGCTCGCGCTGGTCGAACACGGCCTCAGTCATGTGACCGGCGCCACGCAGTGGCTTGGCGCGCTCCAGCGCGTTGTGATTTTCAACGACGCGCGCTTCGGCCTGCACGATGGACGCCTTGGCCTGGGCAATGGCCGCGGTGGAGCGCGCAATGGCGGCCGCGTTCTGGGCGACTTGCGCGTCGAGCGTATCGGCTACCAGACGGGCCAGCACATCGCCCTTCTTCACGCGCGCACCCTCATCCGCAAGCACCGCGGTGATGCGCAGTCCCTCGACCTCCGGTCCGACCAGAATCTCTTCGCGGGCTACCAGCGAACCGGTGGCGAGCACGGTCTCCGTGAAGTCAGCGGCGCCGACGCGCGCCACGGTCACCACCGCGGCGAGGGCATCATCGGCGTGCGCGTCGATGGCGGCCTTGCTCGCTGCCGGACCCGTTGGTTTTGGCAGCGATTTTCCCACCAAAGTAAGGGAGACCATTGCAAAGGCGGTGGCGAGCACACCGCCAATCAGAATCTTTCTCATGATCGACCCCTCACGCCTTGTCATTATTGTTGGAAGCAGCCGCCGGCGCAGACACCGGCTTCAGAAGCTCTGTAACGAGCTGCAAAACGGCAGGCATGACGGCCTGCGGCTTGAAGGCCGGATCGACGGCGCGGCGCCAGAACATGCCGTCGGATATGACCATGAAGACATTCGCCACCGTCGGGATGTCGAGCGTGGGGGCGATGCGGCCTTCGTCCTTCAGCTTCTGGAACAGCCTTTCGAAGCTCTCCATGATGAAGCGGTCGAAGCGCTGGTGAATCTCGCCGATGCGGGGGTTGCGGGTCGAATTCCAGGCCGATGTCGATGCACATGCGGTGCGTGTCGACCGGCTCTTCCAGAAAGTACTGTTCGCCCAGCACGCGCAGCGCTTCGAGAAAGTCGGGAGCCGTTGCCAAGGTCGCCAGACGGTCGGCAAACTCGGCGCGGTCACGCTCGGAGATGCCCGCAATCAGCGCTTCCTTGCTGTCGAAGTAGACATAGAGCGCACCGGGACTGATGCCGGCGTCCTTGCAGATGTCGTGGATGGAGGTGCGGTGAAAGCCGGTACGGGCGAAGCAGCGCTCGGCCGCATCGAGGATGTGCTCGCTCCTGGCGCGCTGAACGTCGGGCTTCAGCTTGGGCATTGGAATAACCCCTTGAGGCGTCACTGCGGTGCAGCAAAAAAAACGAATGACCGTTTTATTTGATGATAAGGCGGCCAAGTCAAGGCAGGATTGTAAAGGGTATGTAAAGCGCTGATCACGGCTGCGTGAACGAGCAGCGCAGCATTTCTGTGCACGCGGTATTGGCGGTGGGCGGGACATTGACCTGGACCGCGGCGGCTTGGGTTCGCCTCCGAGGTAGCTCCATTCGAAGCCCCAGAACCATGCAGTGCCCCTCATCAGCGCGTTTCGCCTGCGTGGCGCCAATCTGGGGTGCTGCCGTTTCCGGTGCTTCTCCGAAACGTAAAGGTTCGTAAAGCGGCTGCCATTGGTGCCGTTCGCCAGTGCGTAGCAGCACGATGGGCGCGCCACGCGGCGCATGCTACGTGTCGGCGGCATCCTGTGACGTCATCCCACCACACGGCGGACCGCATGATCCCCCTGCTCAAAGGCCTGCGCATTCTCGATCTGACGGCGGTGATCCTCGGTCCCTACGCGACGCAAATCTTCGGTGACCTCGGCGCCGAGGTGATCAAGGTGGAACCGCCTGAAGGCGATAGCATGCGCCCGGTTGCGCCGGTCGCGCAGCCTGGCCTCAGCGCAATCTTCTCCAATTTCAATCGCAACAAGCGCTCCGTCGCGCTCGATCTCAAAAGCGAAGCGGGCAAGGCCGCGCTCAGGAAGCTTCTGCCGACGGCCGACGTGTTCGTGCACAACATGCGCCAGGAGGCGATGGACAAGCTCGGCTTCACCTTCAAGGCCGTGCGTGAGGTCAACCCAAGGATCATCTATGCCGCCGCGATCGGCTATGGCCGGCACGGCCGCTATGCCGGCAAGCCCGCATATGACGATGTGATCCAGGCTGCTTCCGGATTTGCCGGCCTGTTTCAGATGCGCGATGGCGCGCCGCTCTATGCCCCGACCATTGCGGCCGACAAGGTGTCGGGCCTGCATTTGGCCTACGCGGTGATGGCGGCGCTGCTCTATCGCGAGCGCACCGGCGAAGTACCCGGCTATGTCGAAGTGCCGATGTTCGAGCTGATGGCCGCGTTCAGCCTGTCCGAGCACATGAGTGCAGCGACGTTCGAGGAGAACGGCAAGGTCGGCTACGTGCGCGTCATCTCGCCGTCGCGCCGGCCCTACAAGACCAAGGACGGCTGGGTCGGCGTGCTGCCTTACACACAGCGCAACTGGACCAAAATTCTCCACGAGATCGGTCGCGCCGACGTGGCCGAGTTCGACTGGTTCAAGAATGCGACCGAGCGCAGCCGTCGCGTCGACGAGCTTTACGATATCCTGGCTGTGGCATTGGTCGACCGCAGCACAGCCGAGTGGCTCGCCATCTTCGAGCGGCTCGATATTCCCTCACAGCCGGTGCGGTTGCCGAACGACCTCATCAACGATCCGCATCTGAACGACGTGGGATTCTTCAAGACCAACTTCACCGGCCATACGCCGGTGATGCGTACCCTGCGTCAAGCGGTGAACGTGGAGGCTGTCGAGGCATCACCGGATATGGCCCCGCCGCTGCTGGGCACAGACACAGCCGACATACTGCGCGCCGCCGGCTGCACCGAGGCGGAAATTGCGGCAGTGTTGCCTCGCGCAGACAAAGGTTGACCGTCATCCCGGAATTTCGCGTCAGCGAAGTATCCGGGATCCAGAACCCAAATTGATCGTTCGAATTTTGGCCCTGGGTCCCGGCCTTGCGCTTTGCGCAAGGCCGGGATGACAATTCACGCCCGCTCCAGCACCACCGCGATGCCTTGACCGACGCCGATGCACATGGAGACGAGCGCATAGCGTCCACCTGTCCGCTGCAGCTGCCGCACAGCGGTGAGAGCAAGGCGCGCGCCTGACGCGCCGAGGGGATGCCCGACGGCAATGGCGCCTCCGTTGGGATTGACGCGCTTGTCATCGAGCGGCACGCCGAAGCCCTTGAGGCAGGCCAGCACCTGTGCGGCGAACGCTTCGTTGATCTCGATCACGTCCATGTCCTTCAGCGTGAGTCCCGCGCGCTCCAGAGCTTTCTTGGCAGCTGGAACCGGCCCGAAGCCCATGGTGCGTGGCGGTACGCCGGCGACGCCGCTGGCGAGGATGCGCGCGATCGGCTTGACGCCGGCCTTCTCGCCCGCGTCGCGGCTCGCCACGATCAGGGCTGCGGCGCCATCGTTGACGCCCGAAGCGTTGCCGGCGGTCGTCACGCCCTGCGGGAAAATCGGTTTGAGCTTGAGCAGCGTGTCCATTGTCGTCTCGGGACGCGGATGTTCGTCGTCGACCACAGTGAGGTCCGGTTTGTTCCGGCCCTGGGGGATGGAGATCGGATGGATCTCGCTCTGGAAAAAGCCGTCCTTGGCGGCGTTGGCATATTTCTGCTGCGAGCCGAGTGCGAACAGATCGCATTCCTCGCGCGAGAGCTGGTGGTCGCGCGCCAGGTTGTCGGCCGTCTCGGGCATGGTGTCGGCACCGAACCGGCTCTCGATTTTCGGATTTGGGAAGCGCGCGCCGAGTGATGAGTCGAACACGGTGAAATTCCTGGAGAACGCCTGGTCGGCTTTCCCGACCACGAACGGCGCGCGTGTCATGCTCTCGACACCGCCCGTGATGCACACGTCCGCCTCGCCGCACGTGATCGCGTGCGCCGCGCCGACAAGAGCGTTGAGGCCCGAGCCGCACAGGCGGTTGTGCACGGCACCAGGCGTATCCGTTGGAAGGCCCGCCAGCAAAAGGGCATGCCGGGCAATGTTGCGGCTGTCCTCGCCGGCCTGCGACGCGCAGCCAACCGATACATCGTCGATGCTCTCCACGGCAAAGCCCGTACGCGCCACCACTTCCTTGATGACACCCGCCAGCAGATCGTCCGGACGCACGCGCGCAAGCGCACCGGAGTGCCGGCCGAAGGGTGTGCGCAGGCCACCGTAGATGTACGCTTCCAGCATTGCTTCTCCCCAACCCGGTTCAGTTGCACCCTAAGACACCGCCGCGAAGGACTCGCTCGGTGCAGCGAGACTCAAGCCGGCCTGAAAGTCCTCGGGCCGCGCAGCGCGAGCACCAGTTGCGCCATGATTGCGATGGCGATCTCCGGCGGGCTTTGCGCGCCGATGTTGATGCCGATCGGAGAGTTGATACGCCCGATTTCGGCATCTGAAAAGCCCGCCTCCTTGAGGCGCTGCATGCGTTTTGCGTGGTTTCGCTTGGAACCGAGCGCCCCGACATAGAAGCACTCGGATCGCATCGCCAGTTTCAATGCTTCGTCATCGATATGGCCGACGTGCGCCAGCGCCACTACCGCCGTGTAGGGATCGAGACCGATCTTCGGGATCGTGTCCTGGGGCCATTCGGTGTCCAGGCGGATACCGGGAAAGCGCGTCTCGGCCGCAAACGCCGTGCGCGGGTCGATCACCGTCACCTCGTAGCCGGCGAGCTTCACCAGCTGCGCCAGGATCTGGCCGATGTGCGTCGCGCCGATAATGAGCACGCGCGCGGGCGGCAGCAGCGCGTGCAGGAAGATTTCTCCGTCCGGCGTTTCCTGCAGCTCGCTCTCGCCGCTAGCGAGATGCTGCCGGATCACGTCGTCGCCGCGATCGTCATCGCGTTCGAAGAATTCGCGTTGGCCATTATTCAAACGTGTCTTGACGAGCAGGCCGCGGCGGTTGGAGCGCGCATCGATGGCCCGGTCGAGCAACGCGGGGCCGCTTGCCTTATCGAGACGTTCGAGGAACACCTTGATTTGCCCCCCGCAGGGCAGGCCAACCTGCCAGGCCGTTTCGTCGGCCACGCCAAATGTCAGCGTTTTGGGTTTGCCTTCCGCCAGGATGTCCTCGGCCTCGGCGATGACCTCGCCCTCAACGCAGCCGCCCGAGACCGATCCCTCGAAGCGCCCGTCTGCGGCGACAACCATCTGGCCGCCCACGCCAACCGGCGCCGATCCCCAGGTCCCGACCACGGTGGCGAGCGCGACGCGGCCGTCCTTGTCGATCCAGGTGCGTGCCGCCTTCAGCACATCATGAGTCGCATTGGGATTATTGGGCCGCATGGGCTCGGACATGGGTCGGGGCTCGGTTTGATGTCGCGGGCACGTGGTCGCGAACTGCCGATGGTTTGAGGTACCAACATAAACGGCGGCTGCGCCCAGTACCAGCGCCGCCGCCGTTGTTTACTGTCATGCTCGCGAAGATGTGCGGAGCAGCGGAAAGAGTTCAGGCCTTGACCAGCGCCTTGTCGAGCAGATCCAGCACGGCCTTGCGCGCCGATCCGCGGTGCCCGTCGTTGATCGCGATCAGCTCTTCGAAGGCGGTGTAGGGGCTGTCCCGGCCCATGATCAGCATGGCGGCCTGGTCGGCGAGCCGCTGAGCCTGATCGTCGTTTCCTGCAACATCGTACGCGGCCCGCAGAATGGCTCCGTAGGCGCAGAAACGGGCCGCTTTCGCGTCCGTGGGCTCGCAGTGCCGATTGTTGCCGGTACGGGCAATGGCGTACTGGGTCCAGCTGCGGGGGTCGGCGACGATCCCGCGCGCGCGTTCGGTGACCTGTTGGACGAGAGGTTTCGACATTCTGTTTACTCCCTTCAGCAACAATTTAAGGACGGCGGACCTGGAGGTGGTGTGCACAACCAGCGGACAATTGAGACAGCGTTAATACCGGCGGTCAAGTTCCGGCGGTTGCACGTAGACGGATGTTTTTACGTTCCTTGTCAGTTGGTTGGTCTGCATTTTCCGCCACATTCGCCTGGAGACACCGTTTCGGCCGCAGTAATGCCTCATGTCGAACATGCGAATCGCGCAGATTCAATCTATGCGCGAAGCATATCGAGTTTATACAACTCAACGGCTGGTGGCGTGCGCGCTGGTCGTTGGGCTCATGGTCAGCGGGTCCTGGGTGGTCGGGGCCCGCAGTGATGGCGAACACGCTGATCTTGCCGGTCTGGCCAAGGTCGTCGATGGCGACACCCTTGTCATCAACGGCACCCGCGTTCGCCTGGAAGGTATCGACGCGCCGGAGGCCGGTCAGACCTGCAAACGCAGGCTGCTCGGATTCTGGGCCTGCGGCACGGAAGCGACCGGCGCCCTCGCGCACCTCGTTCAGGACAAACAGGTGCGATGCGAACCGCGCGGTCTCGACAAGTATGGCCGCACGCTAGGTGTTTGCTTTCTCGGCCAGCAGGATGTGAACGCCTGGATGGTGCGCCAGGGCTACGCCTGGGCCTTCATCAAGTACTCAACGAGCTATGTGAAAGAAGAGGCAGAGGCAAAGTCACTGCGCATTGGCGTTTGGCAGGGCGAGGCAACCCCGCCCTGGGAATACCGAGAGCGCCGCTGGGTAAGCGCCGAGCCGCAGGCGCCACAGGGCTGCGCCATCAAGGGCAACGTCACCGCGCACGGCAAGATCTACCACATGCCCTGGAGCCCTTGGTACGCTCAGATCAGAATGAATCCGGAGAAAGGACGGCGCTGGTTCTGCACCGAGGCGGAGGCAGTGGCCGCGGGTTGGCGGCCAGTGAATCTGCACTAGCGATATTGCTCTCGTGGTAGCGCGAATGTGCGCGCTGCCACGAGAGATTGTGAGGTGCGCTCCACCATGAAGCCCTATTCAAGATCGGGCTCCGACGTGTCTGCGAGCGAGCATGTTCCACAGCGGCCTGATACAAAGCGACGCGATCCGCGCGTCGCTCACGGCGATGGTTCTACGCGTGAAACGCGTCTACTCCGAACGCATGGTTATTTGGCCAAATCCCTCGGAGCGCGTGTCGAAACCACCGACGACGATGAGGGTCAGGAAACCCATAACAAGGACAGTCACGATGACTTCGAGATAAGGCGGGCGCTTGGACATGTGCGGCCTCCCGTGTTTCTCGTGGCGCTGAGGAGCCAAACGGCGCAAGCACCACATTGGTTCCTCGGTTGCGAAGCCCGCAAATCAGCCGCACCGAAATTTATTGTGTGCTGCAGCTCATGGTTAAATTGCGGCGAAGCCCCAGCTTTGCTGCCAGCAATCGCTATAGTGGGACGTACTGTCTAGCGAATTGGTGGTTGAGCCAGTGGCGCTACATTTGGAAGCCGTTCCATCGGAGGCGTGACCGTGGGGCCGGGACCCATGTACGTCCGGTCGTGAGGCGGAGGCGGTGGGCGATAGACGGAAGGGTCGTTGATTATGACGGGCCGCTTGGTTGGCTGCGCTGACTTCTGCTGCGCGTTTGCTGGCACGGACGCCCCGCAGGCGGCGAACACGGCAATGGCGAGCGCTATGCGTATGAGTTGCATGACGATGACCTGCGCTGTTTGCTGTCGATATATGGGTGGGGCGGGCACATAGGAAAAGGCTGGATGGTACCAAGTTTGAACCCGCCGCTGGGGTCGACCAGGCGGCCAATGCGGCGCAGGCCCGCCAGGGGCGTATTTACCACTTGCGCAGGAGGTAAGGACGACGGATGAGACGCAGCGGAAATGCGCTGTTGGACTCTAACTCGCCAGCTTGGGATCGCCTGCCGTGGGCCTGCCTTTCATTTCACCGCAGTGTCCGGTTCCTTGCTCCCTGAAGGATTGAAATGACCGACCTTTCGACCGACGTGAAGGTCGCTGGCGTGCGCGCGCAATCCACCCAAGTCGACAAGTCAATCGAACCGCCAAGCAACGTCTCTCGCTTTGCGCTCGTAACTGGCGCCGCGTTCGTTCTGTACTGGGGCTCGTCGTTCGTCCTCGAGGCACGCAGCGCAACGACGCATTTCGGCGCTGATTCCTGGTACTTCGCCGAACTCGCCCAGGGAAACGTGTTCGCGCGCATTTCGAGCAATTATTTCCTCGACAGAGTTATGCGCTTTCATCCCACGACCGTCGTCATGGCGGCGGCCTGGATGCAGGTCCTGAGCCCGCTCACCCAATGGGTTACTCCGCTTCATCTGCTGAAAGCGATGTTTGCCGCTGTCGGTGCCGCTGGCGTATGGGCCGCGATGTCGGCTTTTGCAGCAGTCGTTCCGCGCGGCTACGCGATGCTTTTGGGAATCATCTACGCCACTTCATTCGGCGTCTGGTATTTCTCCAGCTTTGAGGAATCCAAAATCGTCACGGCCTCGCTGTCGGCGCTTTACATCGCGAGCTATCTGCAAGTCCGCAAAAGATGGACCATGCGCGGCGCGGTTTTCTTGACGGCAATCCTTCTCGTTGCCTGCCTGAATGAAATGGTTTCGGGTTTCTTGGTCATTATTCCCGTTGTCGACACGCTGGTGCAGCGCGGGTGGGATTGGCGTCAAGGCCGATGGATTGCCGTGCACGCGCTCGCAGGCCCAATTGCCTTCGCTATTATTGAAGGCGTCATCTATGGGCGGGTGGTAGCGGTGTCGCACCCGGAAGGGTCGTCTCACTTTGGCATGCTGATCGCCTATGTATCCAGGAACCATTATAGTTTTCTGGATCTCTATTCATTCGTAGTGAACTGGCTGTTTTTCAACGTCGCGGCGCCAACGTCCGACGCGTCCTACGCGGTCCAAGCAGGCGCCAACTACAAAGGTTATGCCTACAAGGGTTATTTTTCGCCGGCGCTATCGAACTATTTCTTTTCTCCGGCGTCGTTCGGCGTGGCTGCCGCGTTTGGTGCGATGATCGTTGCCAGCGTGCTGCCTCGGTATCGCGCTCAATATCGCGATGATGGGGCCTGCGCCATCGCGGCACTTATCTGGGCTCTGTTGGCATTTACGCTGCTTCGCGGAGCGTTCTTCTTCGTCTTCAATCCACGCGAGCCGCTGCTCTTCAGTCCCGCCGTAACGCTTCCGCATATGCTGATGATGGGCATTCTGTTTGTCGCCTCCAGGCTCCCGGCCAAGCACATATTGCTCGGGGTCTTCGCGGCGCTTTTGTTTCTTGCCAATGGCGCCTTCATTGTCGGCCGGTAACGTGGTTTGGTCCCGCTTTCCGTGCCAGTCTGGCAAGACGTCCCCGTAATCTTGCGCTACCCTCGGCCCCATGGAAACGGCGATCGTCACGGCAGGTCGGTCTTGGGGCGTGGAGGCAGCAGATGACGCTTGCATCGCGCCCCGGCCGTGACGCGCGCCAGGCGACTGCGGCACGTCCGCTTGTCATAGCCGTCGATCGCACATTGATAAGCTGCGATCTTGCGCGCGAGACGCTGGTCGCCTACCTCAAGCTCAATCCTCGCCGCATTTTCGACGTGCTCGGATGGCTGTGGCGGGGTCGTGTCCGCGTGAAGCGCCAGTTGGCAGAGCGGGTTCCCGTCGACGCCAGCATTTTGCCGGTGAACGAGACCCTGGCAGCGTTCGCCGAAGCCGAAGCGGCGGCAGGGCGACGGGTCTTTCTGGCCGTTTCGGCAGACTCCCCCTTGAGCGGACAGCTGGAGAAGCGTTTTCCGTTTGTGGAAGGAATTGTCACGGCGGGGAAGCGTGAGGGTTTCAAGGCCTCGGCGATGGCCGATGTCCTCGCGCAGCAGTTTCCCGAAGGCTTCGAGTATGCCGGCAGTTCGACTGCCGATCTTGATGTCTGGCGGCGGGCCAGTAGTGGAATTCTCGTAGGGGCGTCAGCGCAGGTGCAGCGGCGCGCTGCCGCTCTTGTGCCGATTTCCGCCAACATACCGGGCCCGTCACGATTCAAGGGCGTATTGGCGAGCCTTCGACTGCATCAATGGGCGAAGAACCTCCTGGTGTTTGCGCCCATCGTTCTCGGCGGCCAGCTCGGCGACATGCGCAGTTTGCTAGCGACGGTTGTGTCGTTCCTCGCCCTGGGTCTGGTGGCGTCGTCGACCTATCTCATCAACGACATACTCGATGTGGCGGACGATCGCCGGCACTGGTCGAAGCGCGAGCGCCCTATTGCCAAGGGACTTCTGAGCGCTTCAGCGGCGGCAGTTTGGGCCGGGATTGGTCTGGCGGCGGGCTTGGCCTTGGCAGTCACGGTATCGTTGTCGGCCCTGAGCGTGCTGCTTCTCTACGTTGCCCTGACGCTATCGTACTCCTTGGGCCTCAAGCGGCTGCCACTGATCGATGGGCTTGTGCTCGCTACCCAGTTTACGCTCCGACTGGCGCTCGGCGTGGTGGCCGCGCAAGTGCCGCCTTCACCCTGGCTGTTCGTTTTCTCGATGTTTCTTTTTACATCGCTCAGCCTGGCGAAGCGATACACGGAGCTCGGACGTTTGGGTATGGCGCAGGGCACGCAGATCGCGGGTCGCGGTTACCGCACCGAGGATGCGCCTCTGGTCCTGGCCATCGGTGTGGCGGCGGGGCTGGGCGCTGTCATCATAGTCATTCTCTACATCATCGAAGATGCGTTCCGGCAAAGCTTTTACGGCAGCACGGCATCCCTGTGGGGCTTTCCCCCGCTCGTGTTCCTCCTGGTCTGTCGTATCTGGCTTGTGACGGTGCGCGGCGAAATGCACGACGACCCGGTGAAATTCATGCTGGCAGACCGCGTCTCGCAGAGCCTGCTGGCGATCTTGGTTACGTGCTTCTTCTTGGCCTGGCTGGCCTGATGTCCGTGGTTACGGGGCACCGAGGGCCGAATTCTCGATGGTCTCGACGACATCGTCTGCCGATAGCAAACTGTCGAAATGCTCGATCGTGCGACTGAGCCCTTCGCGCAGCGCCACGCTCGGTTGCCAATGCAGGCGTTCTCTAGCCAACGTTATGTCGGGTTGGCGCTGCTGAGGATCGTTTTGCGGCAAAGGCAAGTAGATCAGTTCAGAACTCGATCCCGTCATGTCGATGACGATCTCGGCGAGATCCTTGATCGTGAACTCCCCGGGATTGCCCAGATTGATCGGACCAGTCACGCTCGCAGGGCTGGCCATGAGCCGAATAAAACCGTCGATGAGATCGTCGACGTAACAGAACGACCGTGTTTGACTGCCGTCACCGTAGATCGTGATCGGATCGCCGTTCAACGCCTGTACGATAAAGTTCGACACCACGCGCCCATCGCTGGGGTGCATCCGCGGTCCATACGTATTGAAGATGCGTGCGACTTTTATTTCGAGACCGTGCTGGCGGTGATAGTCGAAGAATAGCGTTTCCGCACACCGCTTGCCCTCGTCGTAGCAGGATCGCGGACCGACGGGATTGACGTTGCCCCAGTAATCCTCCGTCTGCGGGTGGACCAAAGGATCGCCGTACACTTCCGATGTCGAGGCTTGGAACACGCGACATTGGAGGCGCTTGGCCAGCCCGAGCATATTGATGGCGCCGAGGACGCTGGTCTTGGTCGTCTGAATGGGATCGTACTGGTAGTGAATGGGCGAGGCCGGGCAGGCGAGATTGTAGATCTCGTCCACCTCGACATGCAGCGGATGCGCCACGTCATGGCGCTTCAGCTCGAATCGAGGATGGCCGATCCAACGTTCGACATTCTGCCTCCGCCCCGTGAGGAAATTGTCGACGCAGATGACATTGTGTCCACCTCCCATCAGGCGGTCGCACAAATGCGAGCCGAGAAAGCCGGCTCCTCCGGTGACGAGGATTGTTTTTCTATCAGGCATATTTTCCAAGCCGGCTGCTGACGATCGGGAGAGGCGATATGCGGTTAAGTCCTTGTGCGAACCGTAGGCATGATGCGATGAACGCTGGCTGAACCACTTTCCGCTAGAACGCCGTGCGATTGTGGCCCACCCAGTCGATGAGCTGTGTTATTCCTGCCGCAACCCCGATTTCCGGCTTCCAGCCCAGAACCTTGTCGAGCTTTCGGATATCGCTGACGTAGACCTGCTGATCGCCCGGCCGCCAATCGTCCCACTTCACCGGTATTTTGCGCCCGAGCCGGCGCTCCAGCATCTCAATGAGATCAACCAGCGAAAGGACTTGACGAGGGCCCCCGCCGACATTGAAGGCTTCGGCGGTTATTTTTTCCGGGGCTCGGATGGCGGCTTCGTATGCGTGCAGAAGATCGTCGACATGCAAGACGTCCCGCACCTGCTTGCCATCGCCGAAGATCGTAATGTCGCGGCCGAGCGTCGCAGCGATCGCGAACCAGGCAACCCAACCCTGGTCTTCCACCCCGAACTGACGCGGCCCGTAGATACAGGACTGGCGGAATGACGTGGCCGGGATCTTGTACATTCTCGCGTAGTCGAGGGTGTATTGATCCGCAGCTCCCTTCGAGCAGCCGTAGGGCGAGAGGAAGTCGAGCGGCTCGGTTTCGCTGATACCATGCGGCCGGTCCAGATATGCGTACCGGCTGCCGCGCAGTTCGGACGCTGCCCCCGCGATCTTCCCGTAAACCTTGTTGGTGGACGCGAAGATGAAGACCGACTCCGGGGAATGGAGGCGGATTGCGTCGAGCATATTGAAAGTGCCGATGGCGTTGACGGCGAAATCGGTGCCGGGGTCGACCACGGACGTGGTCACTGCCACTTGCGCCGCCAGATGAATGACGGCGTCGAACCGGCCACCGGCCATGACGCGGTCTATAGCCGGGCGATCGCGCACATCGACGTGCTCGAAATCAAAGGTCGTGCCGTCGCGGAGCCACGTGAGGTTCTTGTCGGTGCCTTGCCTGGAGAGATTGTCGAGAACCGTGACATCCCAGTTCCTGGCTCCGAAGAACCGAGCGGCATTGCAGCCGACGAACCCGGCTCCACCTGTGATCAGTATTCGCTTTGTGGGCATTACTCGTCCAAGAGTCCTTCAACCGGCATGCAAACAGACCCCACACGTCCGCTCAAGCCAACGCTTGGCGCCTGCCAATGTTCCAGCCACACTCCTAGGGTCTTTTGATAGCAGAGGCCGTGTGTTGACAAGCCGTTCTAAACAGCCCTGGCCCACAGTGTGGCGCGATAGACGCGGATGAAGCTGCGCGCCCAGCCGGTTTCGAGGCGAAATGCCTCGATGCCGCGCAAATCGGTCCATGGACGGACTTAGCCGCTTGTGGCAGAAGGCGTCCGCGCTCCGCGTCTCCCTTGCGGCAGTGGACCGATGGATGCGCCCTGAAGGCCGCGTAAGGAGCGATGAGTATGAGAGTACTGGTGACGGGCGGGGCCGGGTTCATCGGCTCCCACCTGTGCCGCCGTTTGCTTGCTGACGGGCATACCGTCTCTGTGGTGGACAATGAGTTCAACGGCCGGCGAGAGGCCGTGCCGGCAGGTGTCTCGTACGCCAAAGGCGACGTCATCCGCCCCGAAGAGGTCGAGCCGGCATTCGCCCGAGGCCTGGATGCCGTCTGCCACATTGCCGGTCAGGTCTCGATCATCCGCTCCTTCTCCGATCCGGTCGCAGACCTGCGGACGAATGTCGAAGGCACGGTCAACATTCTCAAGCTGTGCCTCAAGTACAAGGTGCCGCGGCTGATCTATGCCAGTTCGATGACCCTGTATGGGGACATCCAGACCGTGCCGACGCCGGAAATCGAACCGTGCCGCCCGGACTCCTACTACGGCATCACCAAGCATGCGGCGGAACGCTACGTTCATTCCACCGCGGAGCGGCCGGATCTGGGATTTGATTTCAGCGTGACGTCTCTGCGCATGTTCAGCGTTTACGGGCCAGGGCAATCCTACAACAATCCATACCAGGGCGTGCTTGGCATTTTCTCGGGCAATATACTGCGCGGGGAACCGATCACGATCTTCGGCGACGGCGAACAGACGCGCGATTTCGTGTTCATCGACGATATCGTTGACGGCTGGGTTCGCGCGCTGAATACGCCCGCGTCAGGCGGCGGCGTCTTCAATCTCGGCAGCGGCCGGTCCACATCCATCAACGAACTCGCCGCTTTTGTCATTGCCGCATTCGGTCATCCACCGGGCGGATATCCGATCAACCGGTTGCCGGCCAGGCCGGGAGAGCAAAGGAAAGTTCAAGCCGACATCGATCGGGCAAAATCGGTCCTCGGTTGGGCGCCAAAGACCACTTTCGCAGCGGGGCTAGCCAACACCGTGCGCTGGGCGCGGGAGGAGTTTGCCGCCGAACCGAAAGCCGCGGCACCCGGTGGAGCTGCCAGATGAAGGTGTTGCTGGCAACGGGCGTGGATCCATGGGTGCGGAGCGTCTCCACCGTCCACAAGTGGATCAAGGCCGGCCGGGCGCTGGGGCACGAGGTTGCCGTCTACGGCGAACCTCATCCGGAGTTGCCGCTGCTTTCTTACACAACAGACCTGAGCGGCGTGGACATCGGGCTGTTCGTCGTCCAGGTGCCGTCGGATTTCCCGGAAATGCCGCACCTCGCCCGTGTGCTGGACGGCATTCCCATCGAGAAGAGGGTGGCCGTGGATCTCTGGGGTCGGTTCAACGACACGATCAGGGTGGAACACGACTTCAATCACCTGGAAAAGCTCGACGGGCACATGGGCTGGGAGTGGGAGGATGCCATCCGGGCGGTCGGCGGCGTCATTGCCCAACCGACGCTTGCGCCTTTGCGTCCTGGCGTCGGATCATTCCTGTTTCATGGCTACGATCCAGATTCGGTTGCGAAGCCATACAACACCGCAGGCGAAGCCGCGGCTGCGTGGAGCGAAAAACCCTATGGCGTGATGTACGTCGGCAGCAATTGGCAGCGCTGGGGGCAGGTCCGCAGTTTTCTTGAAGGGTACGCCCTGGCACGCGAGCAGGTGGGGCGGGCATGCCTCGTCGGCTGGGATTGGGACAAACGGCCGGACTGGGCCGTGCAGAAGGGCATCATGGGGGTCGACACCGATCCGGCGTTTCTCGCCGAACTCGGTGTAGAGTTTCTCGATGGTGTCCGCTTCGATGAAGTTGTCGGCACGCTTGGCCGAGCACGCTTTGCGCCGGTGTTCCACCGGCCGTTGTTTCGGCACCTCGGGTTCGTGACAAACCGGACCTTCGAGACGTTCTACGCGGACACCCTGCCGGTATTGATGCTTCCCCGCGACTTCGTGTCGGCAATCTACGGACCTGCGGCTCTGACCTTGATTCCTGGCGATGACGTGGCCGGCTACTTGAGGGACGCCATGCAGCGGCCCGAGCACTACTGGGCCGCGGTGCTGCAAACGCGCGACCACCTCGCCCGTCATCACTCTTACGCCCAGCGGCTGCAGGAACTCGCCGCGCTTGCCGCTGCAGGCGGTCGCTCCGGAGCGGCGCGGTGAAAATCCTGTTCGTAATGAAGCACCGCGGGAACGCGGGTAATACACACGCCGTCGCAAACTACATGCGTGTCGCGCCGAAGTACGGACACTCGGTGGCGATGTATGGCGATGCGCAACCCCATCTGCCGGAGCTGAAATTCTCCACCGACATCGATGCCTTTGATCGGGTCGCCTTCCTCTTCGAATCCGAAATCTATCGTCTCAAGCCGTTGCGTGAGGTGGCGATGCTCGGCGCCATCCCCAGGCGGCACCGGCTGATCTTCGACATGGACGGCATGTACAATCCGGTGATCCAGCTCGACGGCTATGACTTCAACCATTTGAGCACGGCCGAGCGCGACCGGTGGATTGAGTATTTTGATGCACTGGCCGACAGTGTCGCAAAGCCGACGATCGCAAAGCCGGACAATCCGCGCGTCAAGTCCATGATCTTCTACGGTTATGATCCGGCGCTCGAGATGGAGCCGGCGTTGGCGCCGCCCAAGCAGTACGACATCCTTCATCTCGGCCACAACTGGTGGCGGTGGCGGGAGATCGAGGCCCAGCTGTTGCCGGGCTTCGAGCAGGTTCGCGATCAGCTGGGCGAGATCGGGTTCATCGGTCTGTGGTGGGACAAGCCTCCAGCCGAGGGGCCGGACGCCGGGCCCCAAGCGGCGTTCCGATCGGATGCCGAGAGGTTCCGGCGGCTGCGCATCCGCACGGAAGCATCCGTCATGTACACCGACGTGATCCGGACCATGAGCACCGCGCGCATCAACATATTCACCCAGCGGCCCGTGCTGCATCACCTCAAGCACCTCACGTTGAAGTATTTCGAGATCTTTTATGCCGACACCATTCCCTTGCTGATGCTGGACGAGGACGTTGCCCTCGCTGTCTATGGGCCTCACGCCAGGGAGCTTTTGTTGCGCGGGCGCGTCGCGGAGAAGCTGGTCGACGCGTTACGGCGACCGGATCACTACCGTGACGTCGTGCAAAGCGTGCGTCGCCACCTGGCTAAGCACTTTTCCTATGACCGGCGGATTGAGGAGCTGGTCGCGGCAATGCCGAATTGACCTCGAAGGCGCTTGATGAAGCTGGTTTTCGTCTACTGGGGATATGAAAACGCCGGCAGCATGCTGGACCTGCGCGGCTATTCGCGTGCGGCGCAGGCCATGGGTCATGAGATCACGGTTTATGGCCCGCCGAACCCGGTATTCGCCCTCAACTATTCCCAGGATCTCGCCGGCGCTGATGCGGTCATCTTTGTCGTCGAATGGACGACGGACTTGCAGTACGGCGACCGTTTGGACTGGGCGCGGCTGGTGACATCCGTTCCCCGACAGCGCCGGGTCGTGATCGACTGCGATGGGGCCTACAACGAACCGATCCTGTTCCATGGCGACTACAATCATCGCACCGAGGAAAGCAGCCGCAAGTGGCGGGACATCTGCGACAGCCTGTCAGACAAGATATGCCAGCCGACGTTCCGGCCTCGATTGCCCAACGTGCGGCCGTTTCTGTTCCACATCTACGATCCGACGTGGGAAGCGTCGTTGGACTTTGCCGGCAAAGAGTTTTCCATGATCTATGTCGGCCACACCAAATTCCGGTGGCGCGGCATGTCGCGCGTGCTGCAGGCGATAGAACCGGTGCGCGAGAAGGTGGGGCGTGTCGCCCTTGTTGGCGAGGGCTGGGACAACCCGCCCGAATGGACCCAATGGCTGGAGGTCCGGAACGACTACTACGTCGACCGGGACTATCTGCAGCGACTGAACATCGAGACCATGCCGCCGATTCCCTATCCGCAGGTTCCGGCGACCATGAGCAAGGCGGTCTTCAACCCAGTCATGTACCGCCCGCTGTTCGAATGCTTGGAGATGGTCACCTGCCGGACATTCGAGACCCCCGCCGCCGCG
This sequence comes from uncultured Alphaproteobacteria bacterium, assembly GCA_963814055.1. Classification (GTDB taxonomy): domain Bacteria; phylum Pseudomonadota; class Alphaproteobacteria; order Rhizobiales; family Hyphomicrobiaceae; genus AWTP1-13. Next base: position 28,640 of record CAWFBJ010000025.1, on the reverse strand, counting down.
ACGATCCCGCTGTTCATTCTGGAGCCGGAGTATGTCCGTGAGATCTACGGTGACCGTGCGACCGAACTTCTGCTTGGCAATGAGAAGCCGGAAGACAAGATCCTCGACGTGCTCAGCCGGCCCGACCACTATGCCGGGGTCGTGCGGGAGATCAGGCGGGAATTTGGCCAGGTTCACTCGCCTGAGGTTCGCTTGCGCGAGCTGATCCAAATCATACAGGAGTGAGCCACTAAGAATGCGGGAAGAGTTTGCTTCAAAGACCAGCAATGCCTCTCCCGAGCCGTCCGCGGACGCACGGAAGATGCAGCTGCGCTATGGATTTAACGAGGTCTATGGCTGGTGGCATTTTTCCCAGGGCGAGCACCGCGAGCTTATCCGCCGCCGGCATCGGTTGATGGGCACGCAAGTCGTCCGCCTCTTCGTATTCGACCAGCCTGTGCCGGATCCATTCAAGGACTGGCACCTGTTTGCCGGCACCGTGCAGGCCGTGCTCGACGCGGGTGCCAAGCCGATGCTGACTTTCGCGAAATTTCCGCCGCCCTACGACGACCCGCGAACCATCCGGCACTTTGTCGCCCGCTGTTCCGAGATAGTCTGGGGCTGTATCGAGCAATGGGGCGGGGAGGTCGTAAAGGATTGGTACTGGTGCATATGGAATGAGCCCAACAATCTCATCGTGGGCGGTGACCTGACCTTCGCGCAGTATCGTCGCATCTATGAGGAAGTCGCCGCGGACATCCTGCAGCAATTGGAACCGCATCTCGGTGGCCGCAAGCCCATGATCGGCGGCCCGGCGATCGACGGCACGCATCGGCCCTACTGGATGGACTGGATTGCCCGGCTTGTCACCGAAGTAGACAACAGGATGATCGGCTTCGTCTCGTGGCATCGCTACGGGGACTGGCGGCCGGCTGTCCCGAGCGCAAGCCTTGAATTGGAGATGTGGGATTCTCCGGACGCGCCGTCTGGTGCGGTGTTCGAGGCGTTGTTGATGGCCCAGGCTCCCGACTACGAAGCCCGGGCGCAGGGCGTCGCCCGCCTTCTGAAGGGCCGCGACATTCTCAATGTCTGCGGCGAGCTCAACACCATTTCGCACCACGAGAACTACTATACCCTCGGGCTCAACCAGAACATGTTCGGCGCCGCCTACTACGCGTCAGCCCTTATCGGCCTGCTGCGTGGCGGTGCGGACCTGGAAATGCGCTGGACGGCGACCAGTCACGATGAACATACCGATGCTTATGGCTTGATGACCATGAACGGAGATCCGACCCCGGCCTGCCTCGCCAAGCAGCTGTTCGCCCAGCACGTGCGGTACGGCGACTGGATTCGCTTTCCTCGCAGGCAGCCCGGAACGCCCGACGTTGACGCCGTCGTTGCGGGTGACGACAACGGCCGCCGGAGCGGTGTGTTCGTCAATATGGGGAGCCGGCCGCGCCAGGTGACCGTGTCCGACTGGGACGAAAGTTTGTCTGTTTGCGAGGACGTCTTGCGGATTGACGCGAGTACGGGTGATAGGGTCGTGCGGGAGCCATTTCGTGGGATCATCCGTCTGAACGGATACGGAATGGCCGTGGTGACCAACACTGCGAACGATACCGAGATCGCGTGAGATCGGCGTCCGCTAACGATATATGACAAGATTGGCAACCTGTGCGGGAACGCTTCTTCGCCCGGACTTGCACTTGCGGTATTCAGTTCGGCTCGAGGCAGTTGTTGCAGGTATGGGGATGAAGCGTGGATAAGGCATTCGGTTGGATCGGAGAGATTTTTCAGACTCTCCTGAGGCTGCTTCCTTGGCTCGTGATTGTGCCGGCGACGCACGGCGGGGTGGCCTTCGTGCACGGCAACCGGGTCAAGGAGTGGAAGGCTGGGTTGCACTGGTACTGGCCGGTGGCAACCAGCTACAAGCTTATGGCTGTCGTGAGACAAACGCAGAGGATCCAGTCCAAGGTCATCATGACCAAGGACCTGAAGACCGTCACCGTAGGCGCGCTTGTGACCTATTATGTCGACGACGTGGTGTCGGCCTTGGCCAAGATCGCCGACCTTCCCTCCGATATCATGGAGCGGTCGCAGGGCGCGATTTTCGCCGAGATCAGCACGCGCACGCTGGAAGACATTCAGTCCAATCGATTGGCCTTCAATGACAGCCTTACCGCAAGGCTGGCAGAAGTGCTCAATGGCTATGGTGTGCAGGTCCTGCAGGGGCAGCTGACGGAGTTTGCGCCCTGCCGCGCGTTTGCCATCAACGGCCACGCCGCAATCGGAAACTATTCGCTGTGGACGGGATTTTAGAACGCGCTCCTGTCATCCGGGGGCTGTGGACATTGACAGAAAGCCGTCATGACCGCATCGCAGGACGCAGCCGCGATTGAGCAACTCGAAGCAGAGATGGCGCGCATGCGCGCAGCCTATCTCGACCTCATGCGCGACAGCCTCATCGGGCGCTTGAACGAGGATCCTCCGCTGCCCGCGTCCAAGGTCGAGGGCTACAAGGACGACTTTCGCGAGCAGGGTTGGGATTGGCCGTCGAAAGCGCCCTCGATGATCGGCGCCAGGCGCATGGACAACGTGCGCAGCGAATGCGAGCGCGTGCTGCAGGCGGGCATACCCGGCGATTTCATGGAAACGGGCGTCTGGCGCGGTGGGGCCTGCATCATGATGCGTGCCGTGCTGAGCGCCTATGGGGTTGCCGACCGCCGCGTGATTGCCGCGGACTCCTTTGCCGGCTTCCCGGTGTCGTCTGCTGAGGCGGATGCGGGCTTTGAATTTCAAGGGCACAGGGATTTCGCGGTGCCCTTGCATGAGGTGCAGGCAGCGTTTGCCCGCTACGGCCTGCTCGATACGCAGGTGGTTTTCCTGGAAGGGCTGTTCAAGGACACGCTGCCGGCAGCGCCGGTCGATGCGCTCGCGGTGCTGCGGCTCGATGGCGACATGTACGAGAGCACGAAAGACGGCCTCGACAACCTCTACCAGAAGCTCTCGCCCGGCGGCACGCTGATCGCCGACGACTACTACCTGTTCGAGGCCCAGCGCAAAGCTGTCGACGAGTTCCGCGCAGCGCACGGCATTGCCGACCCGATCGTTCAGATCGACCACTTCGGCGGCTACTGGATAAAGAACGGCGGCCGAGGCTAGCCCGGCACACCGTCTCGGCCGGCTGTTATCGCGGTGATCCGCTGGAATGCCGGGTCAGGTCCGGCGCCGGCATCCCAGTGGGATCAATTGCTACAGCGGTTTGATCGCTACCTTGCGGAACTTCATCACGCCAGAGCCGTGCTGCAGCGTGATCGGCCCTTCCACGAACAGGCCGTTATGAAGCTCCACGGTTTTCTGACCATTCAGCAGCACGGTGATCTGCCGTCCCTTGGCCGTGATCTCAAAGGTGTTCCATTTGCCGCCGGCTTTGGGCATCGGTTTCACCTCCGCGAAGTGCACGATGCCGCCGGTGCCATAGGTAGGGTCCGGGCGCGTGTCGAAGATGTTGACCTCATAACAGCTGCGGTCGGTGATTTTCGTGGGGTCCTGGCAGCGCAGGAAGATGCCGCTGTTGGCGTCGTCGCTCGCCCAGAATTCGACGTGGACCTGGAAATCCTTGTAGGAATTCTTGCTGACCAGATGGGCGGCCTCCTTGCTGGTTTTCTTGTCGGCGACCACCGCCCCGTCCTCGAGCCGCCAGTTGCTCTCGCCGACCTGGTTCCAATCGCCCATAGTCTTGCTGTCGAGCAGCGTGACCCAGCCATCTCCGGTTTGACCCGATGCTCCAGGTGAGAACTGCACGGCGGCGAAGGCCATGATGACGAGCCCGATGACGAGGGCGAAAGTGCGTGTCGACACGCGTTGCATGGGTGATCTCCTCCTGGATGCAAACAAGGCGTTTCCCGTACGGCAGCGTTGCGCGACTGACGCGGTGCCGGCGTTCTTTATTGGTTCTCGGGCGGCACCTGTGGGATGGCTCCGGACCAGCGCCGATCGTAGAATCTTTCTGCTGGCGGTGGAAGCGATGCCTGAGGATTGAAAGTGTCGGCATGCGCGGCATGCCTTGCGGGCCGAGCGAAGCGCCGTAACGGGCTGCCGTTTCGAGCGGCGGCTTGGCTAGTTGGAGCGGGCGAAGGGATTTGAACCCTCGACCCTCACGTTGGCAACGGGAAAGCCCTCGAGTTTATCTAGGTTTATCAAGGTGCGTCGGAGAGCATTCAAGCGCAATCGGTAGCGTGGAAAGGCTCATTTTGTGGACTTTTGGCTCTTCTGAGAGCAGCGGATGCGTGCCGCTTGCGTGCCGGTGACGCTAGGCTGGCATGACTTGAACGTGTCGGGAATCGCGAAGCGCATAGTGACCTTCAGGCCGATCCTCCACCTACCACGCCGACCTCTGATTCTCTGGGACAAGGTTCAGGAACGACGCCTCTTCGCATAGCCATTTACGCGAGGATGCCGGTAGATCAACCATTGGGGATCTATCCTAGTTCTGACCAGGGTTTTCCCTGAGGGATTTCATCGTCGCTATCGCCGAAGCTGAACGACGATCTTCTCCAACGAGCTAGGGTGGTAACTAGTTATTGCAAGCCGGCAGTGCGTGCGGCGATGAACTGACGAGGTGTCGCAGCACGATGCTCATCTTGGCCACAAGCGTCTATCATTGGAAAGTTTGCATGTTGGATGCGGCCAAGTATGAGGCGGTAAGCACGCTACGCAATGGTCGACGCGTCAAGGTCCGCGCTCTGAGACCGGATGACCGGGGCGAACTCATCGCGGCCGTCGACCGCAGCAGCCCCAAATCTCTGTATCGTCGTTTCTTTTCTCCTAAACGTAGTTTCACAGAAAAGGAGATCGCTTTCTTCCTAAATGTCGACTTCGTCAACCACGTGGCCTTGGTTGCGGTCGTGGAGGAAAACGGTCGCCCTACGATCGTAGGCGGCGGACGTTACATAATCGTGCAGCCTGGCAGAGCGGAAGTAGCATTCGCAGTAGTCGATGCGTATCATGGGCAAGGCACCGGCGTGGCGCTGATGCATCATCTTGTCGCGATTGCTCGTGGTGCTGGCGTCAAGGAATTTATCGCCGAGGTATTACACGAGAACAGCGCGATGCTGCGAGTATTTCAAAAAAGTGGGTTGCAGGTTAATAAAAGACGCGAGGAAGCAGGGACCGTGCAGATTACGATGCAGCTGGTGGCATCACCAGGTCCTTGCCGGAGAAGACACGCTCGCGACCTCTAATCCACCGCAGCTGACTTCGATCAACCAACAGAAGTTAGGGGCAGTGTGCATGTCTTAACGGCTTGCCTCTCGCAGCACGCTGCATTGCCACGATCACACGCTTGGCAACAGTAACGAGGTTTATCGCCCCACCCATTCCCGGCACCATTTTGCCCGGAATTGTCCAATTTGCTAGACGCCCCTTAGCGTCAACCTGAACGACCCAGAACGGTCAAATCGAGATGACCGCCGTGGATAACCAAACGACACCTCCATCATGAGGCTTGAACCATCTGATATCAAAGCGGTCGCATCTTTAACGGAGGCGGTTTTCATATTGCGGGAACCATCTTCATTTCGTTCATTTGATCGGCGCAGGTTATGCGAGGCTAATTCATATGCCAGCCGTGGCTGACGATGATGGACTGGCCGGTTAGCGCGTTGGTGTTAAAAGCGGCCAGCATCAGCGCAACCTCGGCGACATCTTCGACGGTGGTAAATTCCTGATCCACGGTCTCACCCAGCATCACTTCCTTGACAACTCGTTCTTCTGAGATGCCGAGCTCTCTCGCCTGTTCGGGGATCTGCTTGTCGACGAGTGGCGTGCGCACGAAGCCGGGGCAGATCACATTCGCGCGCACATTGTGTTTCGCGCCTTCTATCGCGACGGTGCGCATAAAGCCGACTAGACCGTGCTTGGCCGCGACATACGCGGATTTCAGCGCTGAAGCTTCATAGCTATGCACCGAGCCCATGTAGATGAGGGCGCCAGAGCTCTGCTCGTACATGTGGTTGACACACGCCTTTGTTGTGAGGAAAGCACCATCGAGGTGGATAGCCAGCATCCGTCTCCACTCTTTGACCGGAAAATCCTCGATCGGGTGCACGATCTGAATGCCCGCGTTTGACACGAGAACGTCGATTCTCCCAAATGTAGCTACCGCTTGCTTGACGCCGGCATTCACCTGGCCCTCGTCGACGACATCCATACGCACAGGTATCGCCGACTTCGACCCCGCCAACGTGCCCGCCGCACGTTGCGCCGCATCGAGGCTGAGGTCGGCGATGACCACGCGGCCATCGGCCTCGAGATAGCGCTTGGCGATCGCGTAACCGATGCCACTAGCAGCACCCGTGATGAGGGCGACTTTGCCGTTCAGTTTCATCAGGAACTACTCGACTGACATTCTACGGCTCCGGGCTTTGGCGGCGGTGGCTCACTTGCAGATGAGCACTGGCACCGAGCTGGAGGTCAGGACACGTGTTGCTTGGCTGCCAAGAATGAGACGCGAAAGTCCACGTCGGCCGTGTGAAGCCATGACGATGAGATCGCACCCTCCATTCTCGGCGAACTCCAAGATGCCTTCGGCGGCATTGCCTTTGACATGTACTGTTACGCACTCAGCATCCAATCGTTTCGCGTGCTCACAAGCGGATGCAAGGATCTTCGACGCCGCTTCTCCAGCAGCCTTTTCATAAGCGTCAAACGGAACAGCCACCGAGCCATGGCACGTGCGTGCGGCAGCCCACGCCGCGGATACAGTGATCACCGTTGCTTTGGCACGAAGTCCCTTGGCAAGGGCCAATCCAGTGGTAACGGCCTTCTCAGCCAACGCAGAGCCGTCTGTCGCGATCAAAATGTTGCTGTACATGGACGTCGCCCATGTCTGTGCGGGCGGCATTGCTTTGCCATGGCTTTTTGCTTCAAGAAGCTCTCGTGCGGCGAGCCGTCCAATGGTGCGGACATCCGTCATCATCACATGTCTCCGGCAAAGTGTGCCTAAGCCGCTCGACGTGATTGGAAAACATATTTGCGTCTTGCATCGTCAATGTCAGATTGCGCAGCCACAACCATCTTGGTCGTTGCGCCGGCCATGAGTTTGGACAGGGTGGTAATTTCGTTTCCATAGTCCTCTCCGGCTTTCTGCCAGAAATCAGTATACGCAGCCAAGATCTGATCCGGTGTACGACTCTGTGTAAGTCGCTGCATCAAGGCCATATCTTCGTTTATTCTCCGCGCTAAGAATTCTTGCCACTCGCTTGCAATCGCGCCGAAACCCTCGTGTGCTTGCGCAGTGCCTTTGAGTGCCTCGGCTAAGAATGGATTCCACATGTCGAGGGCGAGAACGGGAGCCAAAAACATGCTCGGGCTTTCTGTATTCGTGCGTGGTGTTCGATACATGGCTACCTCAACACACTAAGGGTTGCTGTATGCAGAACGTGCTGCTCGGTGAGCATCCAACAGGGGAGGAAGCAATCAGGTCAATCCGGGTAAACCCGCAAGGGATAAGACATAAAGGAGTTCTAACCGACTCCGGCTCGGCGACTTACGGTACTTGTGCGCTAGTCGGTAGTAGGTCCTTTTGGTGCAAGAGGGTGCGTTGAGAGGTGGCGCTCGAGCACGCTTGGGTCGAGTGCCTTGCGGCCTGGAGTGGACGACATGCCCCAAACTTGGGGAATCATCGTGCCTCTACTCCGCGGCGCGTTGAAGCGCCCGCTGGACCTCGTCCTTGGTGACTTCCTTGGCCAGCAGCTTGCCGACCACGGCGCTGGCCGTATCGGCGGCGATTTCGCGGACGCTCGCCATCGCTTTGGCTTTGCTTTGGGAGATGCGCGCCTCCGCATCGGCTAGCTTCCGCACGACCTGGGCGTCGACGGCGGCTCGCTCCTTGTCGACCTCGGCTGCGAACGCGTCGCGCACGTCCTTGGCGATGGCGTTGGCCTTGGTGCGTGCCTCGGCAAGCGCCTGCTCGTAGTTCGCGAGCGCCTGCTCCGTTTCTGTCTTGAGCTTTTCCGCCTTCTCGAAATCGCGCCGAATGCGCTCGCGCCGTTCCTCGATCACCTCGCCGACGCGCGGCAAGGCGAAACGCTTGAGCAGCACATAGAGCAGACCGAAAGTCAGTGTCAGCCAGACGAGCTGAGACACGAACGTGCTCGAGTTCGAGCGGCGAGAATACTTTGACGTGCCCTGCGCCGCTAAGGCCGGTCGTGCCGGTGGTGCCTTTTTCAGCCATAGGTCAAGTTCCAGCAGGTGGCAAATAGCATTCACCCTCTACTCTGGACAAAATGACAACGCGTTGCAGCGAACTCCGTTGGAGGCGCGATTTGCCGACTGGAACCCCGAATCGTTGCGGCGGCAATCGGGGTATTCCCTGAGATGGCGTTCGGTCTCGGGTAGTCAGTGTGCCCCTAGACGGCACGGTCGAATGCCGCAAACGGCCCAAGAATCTTGAAAAAATGATTCAAAAAATGATTCAAAGTACCGTAACGGTAACGAAAGTACGTCCACGAACGTTCAATCTTGCATCCTAGTCTTCTCTTCAATCCGTATGATGTCTGGCCCAACTCGAGACGCGGAATATGGTGGTCGATGCAGTAGCTAGTCATCATCATCCAATTTACGAAATACAGATTGTTGGCGCGCGCCAATGAGTTGCGTAGCCCAATTTTATGCGCAACCGCCCGATCAGCGCCGGCAATAAAAAGATTGAAGCTTGCGAGCTTGCCATCCACTCGACACGTCATGAGCCGAGCCTGGCCCTTCAGCCCTCCGATCACTTCCCGAAAGTAGGCAGGCGAAAGACTGTCAAAATTGTTGTAATTCCCGGCGCTCCGTTCTCGCTGTTCCTCAAAGAGTTGAAATAGATCATCCTCGATTCCCTCGACTGAATCTGTGATGGCACACTGCACGTCACTTGCCTGCCTCATCTTGCGGCGCAAGTCGCTGCGCATGGAGGATGAAAGACTTCCAAGGTAGTCATTCGCATTTGCAAACGGTAGCTCCAACACGCAGCGCGGCAGCGAGGGAATGCGTGTGTACCCTGCTTCAGAGAGGGGAGCGTCGGCCCATCTCGTGTCGTCGTCCGCTATGTCCTTGAGCGCAAGGACGCGGGCTCCGGTATCGGCGGCACGGTTGCGAAGTGTGTCAAGTAGGGAGACGAACGCGCCACATCGGTCAGAGCCGCGTACTTCTTTCGCAAACCCGAGATCACACCGATCCAGAATGGGCGAGCCAAGCCCGATCAAAGGTACACTTCCCAGGTTCGGGATATGTCTGCTCAATTGGCTTATGATCGATCGCGTGCCGTCCCGGAACGGCATGTCCAACCGAAACCGTGTTGCGAACATTGGAGCGGCCGCTACAAGCCGGCCGCAGTTGTACACGGCGGCGGCATCGAGCGTGAAACCATTGGGTGGAGCAAGCTCGCACGCTCTATAAAAGGCCCAGCTTTGTGGGGTGCGGAAACAGTTTATCCCACTCGTCGCGCGCGATATTCTTGATGCTGGGACAAGATCGTGCTGACAGGCCCGCTTCGCGCCAATGCATGGTCAATGCCTTTTGCCAGTCGCAAATTCGAGCAGCGTGGCGGCCGCACGGCAAGAGCACAGTATGAACTCGATTAACCGGCTGTCCGCTTTGTCCTTGGCCGAACCGAGAGCACGGGCAACGTCTGCGCGCGCGGGACGGCCGTATCAAAGGATCAGTGAAGGAGCCTCGATCACCAAAGCCAATCCTATCGAGCGCACTCGAGATTTCGCCGGACGTGGCGACCTTGCTCGAGTTACAAAAAGCGCCCAATGACCTCGAGAGTTCCGATCTGGTGTATTGGAGCGTCTGCCCGACTACGACGGCGCTCCAGAAGATCACGACTTTCGGGACTGGTTACGGGCCGAAATCGCGCGTGAAGCTCGGCGTCTGCAGAAGTTGAGACCCAAAGGGTGTCGAGCGCCGGCCAAGGACACTAATCAGCACCCCTCGTCGTTGGTCGGTCATGCCGGCTCAGTAGTTTCCGTCGTCAATATCCATACAAATGTTGATAGGCGAAAATATTCACGGCAGCCAGGGTGTCCTTTCATTCAACAAATAGGCGGGCTGTCGGTGCGCATAGATCGTTACTAAGTCGATAACCCAAACACGTCAGTTAGGGCTAACAGATGTCCGATACTTCGGGTTTGAGGGACTTCAACACGACCGTCGGGCAAGGCGCGGCCGATTTCACACGGGACGCATGGGCCTATTGGATTGATGCGTGCCAACGCGGAATCCTTACTCTCGATGTCCTTCAGCAGCGCGGTGAGCACTATCGCGAGAATGCCGAAAAGTCTGCGCCACATGTGCTCAATTTCGGCTGTGAGCTCATCATGGATGGGCGCAAGCTGCCACAGCCAGTGAACTACGCGCTGGTGCGCATCGTGCCGCCCGACGGCATCGAGACCGATCCGAACAAGCGTCCATTCGTCATTGTCGATCCGCGCGCCGGTCACGGCCCCGGCATTGGCGGTTTCAAGGCGGAGAGCGAGGTGGGTGTGGCTCTCAACGCAGGTCACCCTGCTACTTCATCGGGTTCCTGCCCGAGCCCTGTACCCGGGCAGACGATCGAGGACATCGCGCACGCCGAGGCCGCGTTTCTCGAGCGGGTAATCGCGCTGCATCCGCAAGCCGACGGCAAACCCGCAGTGGTCGGAAATTGCCAGGCCGGATGGGCGGTCATGCTGCTTGCAGCCATGAGGCCGGAACTCTTCGGGCCGATCATCCTCGCCGGATCGCCTCTGTCCTATTGGGCCGGGGTGCGTGGACAAATATCCCATGCGCTACGCTGGTGGACTGCTCGGCGGCAGCTGGCTCACAGCACTGATGGGAGACCTCGGCAACGGCAAGTTCGATGGCGCATGGCTCGTCAGCAACTTTGAAAACCTCAACCCAGCCAACACTCTCTGGACGAAACACTATAACCTCTACTCCAAGATCGACACCGAGGCGCCGCGCTATCTTGAATTCGAGCAGTGGTGGGGCGGCCATGTGCTGCTCAACGCCGAGGAAATGCAGTTCATCGTGGATGAGCTATTCGTCGGCAACAAGCTTGCGACGGCGGAGATCGTATCGTCAGATGGTTCGCGCGTGGACCTGCGCAAAATTCGTTCGCCAATCGTTGTCTTCTGCTCAAAAGCAGACAACATCACGCCACCGCAACAGGCGCTGGACTGGATCCTCGATCTCTACGAGAGTGTCGATGACATGCGGGCGCATGGCCAGACCATCGTTTACGCCATCCATGAGTCGATTGGTCATCTCGGCATCTTCGTCTCAACCTCGGTAGCGAAGAAAGAGCACGACGAGTTCGCCAGCAACATCGATCTCATCGACGTGTTGCCGCCCGGACTCTATGAGGCGGTGATGACACCAAAGGATCGGGGCGATGCCTCCGCCGACCTGGTCGGCGGCGACTACCTCGTCCGCTTCGAAGCCAGAACGCTAGACGACATCCGGGCGCTGGGCGGCAACAACGAGGAGGATGACCGCAAGTTTGCGGCGCCGCTCGTGTGTCCGAAATCAATCTCGGCCTCTATCGCACGTTCGTTCAGCCCTGGGTGCGGAGCTGGGCCAATGAGGGCGTTGCCAAATGGATGCGCCAATTGCATCCGCTGCGCCTGCAGTACGAGATGTTCTCCCATGCCAATCCGTTCATGCGGCCGTTGCTGTCATCAGTGGAAGAAGTGCGCGAGAACCGGCAGCCGGTCGCGAAGGACAATGCATTCTGGCAAGCGCAGGAGCAAGTCGCGGATCGGATCGAGACATCACTAGACGCCTATCGCGATGTGCGCGACCACATGTCGGAAGCGTGGTTCCATGCGATTTACGGCTCGCCCCTCGTGCAAGCGTTCGTTGGCCTCAAAGCTTCGGATGCATATCCGCGCAGCAAACCCGGCACAGACGCCGCGCACCTCGCTCTGGTCGCCCGTCGAATTGACGAACTGAAAGACAGATATTGCGAAGGGCGGGCCGCGCGAGGCGGTGCTGCGCGCGCTGCTTTACATACGCATGCCGGAGGGCGTAGTTGACGAGCGGGGCTTCAACTTGCTTCGGCAAATGCGGGAAGAGACCGGAAAAGGTCTGACGCTTTCGGCGTTCAAGAAACTTGTGCGTGAACAGTTCCTCATGCTGCTGCTCGATGAGCGCCGCGCCGTGGAAGCAATCCCAGCAATGCTCGACAGGGATCCGGATCTCGCATCCCGCTACGCAAGCAACCTGCAGCATATGATCGACGTAGTGGGCATCGGCAGCAGCGTGTCAAAAGACCGCTTGGCCGAGATCGAGACATGTTTTCGAGCGCTCGGGAGCTCGCGAGCCCTCGAAGATAGTCGCTGCTGGATCGATATCGGCGTTGGAACAGGCTGCAGTTCGTGCAGCCAAAAGCTCGAAGCACGCTTGAAGGTCCTGCGGTTAGCCAGCCGCGAATGGAACCGAGGAGGTAAGACATGCCTGGTCTGTTGCGCCCTGACGATTTGAACCAGATGTCCTCCGACGCCGACAATGGCGAAGATGGATGAGGCACGCCTGTACGATAAAAAGAAAGCAGGAACAAGAGTTGAAATTGCGCGAAGAGTTCATGTCGCGCGAAATTCACCAAGAAGCCATCGATCGCATCAACGGTGCCGTCAGCATCGGCTGCCAAAAATCGGCCTACACCGCTGCAGAGATTGTTACGTTCCCTTGCAGCTTCTGCAGCGATCGGCGGCAGAAGGATCAACATTGCAGACCCAGAGTGGCCGAGCACGCTCGAAGGCTTCGCCAAGAGGGCGTACGATTTCTTCATGAAGGAGCTGCGTCCTCTTGGATACAAGCTTCACGCCGAGATCAGTCAGCTTCCGAGATGGCATGCCCGGCGAGGTTGCCCTGATCCTGAAGTGGTGAACATGAGGGCCAGGCGCCATTGCGCGCCTCCCCGTAGCAAGGACCAGCGCTATGACCAAAAAGGCCATCGTCACTCAGCTTCGCCGGCACGAGAAATATGAACGGTTAGTCGCTGCGACTAGGGATTTGCAGCCGCTCGCAACAGCGGTCGCGCATCCCTGTGACGAGATCTCGCTCCGGGGAGCGCTGGAAGCGGCCGAGGCGGGAATTATTACTCCCGATTCTCGTCGGTCCCAAGATTAGGATTTGCGACCTCGCAAAGTCACTCGATGTTGACATCGACGGCATCGACATCGTCGATGTCCCGCACAGCCAGGCGGCGGCGGAGAAAGCGGTTGAGATCGTTCGCACGGGCAAAGCCGAGCTGCTGATGAAAGGAAGCCTGCATTCGGACGAGTTGCTGGCGGCAGTCACCAAGCGGGAGACTGGACTTCGCACCGCCCGGCGCATCAGCCACGTTTTCGTCATGGACGTTCCTAACCATCCGCAGACGTTGTTCATCACCGACGCCGCGGTGAACATCGCGCCTGATCTGCTTGGCGAAGCGCGACATCATCCAGAACGCGATCGACCTCTATGCTGGGCTGGGGCTTGGCACACCCAAGGTCGCCATTCTGTCAGCGGTCGAGACCGTAAATCCAGGCATTCCTTCGACCATCGACGCAGCTGCTCTCTGCAAAATGGCGGAGCGCGGCCAAATCACCGGTGGCGAACTTGATGGCCCGCTCGCCTTCGACAACGCGATCAGTCCCGAGGCGGCGCGCATCAAGGGCATCAAGTCGCCGGTCGCTGGCCAGGCTCAGATCCTGGTCGTGCCAAATCTCGAAGCCGGCAATATGCTTGCCAAGAACCTGTCATTCCTCTCCGGAGCCGATGCGGCCGGCATCGTGCTCGGCGCACGCGTGCCCATCATATCTGACCTCGCGCGCGGATAATGTCCGAACCCGCATGGCATCCTGCGCCGTGGCCATGCTCCTCGCCTACAGCCAAATGGCAAAAGAGCCGATCCGGGCCTGAGCCATGACCGAAACCATCCTGGTGCTCAACGCCGGCAGCTCGAGCATCAAGTTTCAGCTGTTCGCTGTTGCCGCCCATGACCGGCTCGAGCGGCGCATGAAAGGGCAGGTCGAGGGCATCGGCACGCGTCCTCGCCTGTTGGCGAAAGACGTCAAGGGAGAAACCCTCGTCGATGAGACTTGGCCCGCGGGGGAAGTGAGCCACGTGCCGGTGGCGCTCGACAAGGTCATTGCGTTCTTGCGCGAGCAGATCGGCGGAAGACTGCCCACGGCGATCGGCCATCGCGTTGTGCACGGCGGGCCGGACTACAGTGAACCCACCGTTGTGAGTGATGCGGTCATCGGCCGGCTTGAGCGTTTCGTACCGCTCGCACCCCTTCATCAGCCCAACAACCTAGGCCAATCCGCGCGATCTTAGAGCGACAACCTCACCTGCTGCAGGTTGCCTGCTTCGATACTGCTTTCCACAGAGGCCATCCGGACGTCGCCGATCGCTTTGCGATCCCGGAGCAGCTCTATGTAGAAGGCGTGCGGCGCTACGGATTTCACGGCCTCTCCTATGAGTACATCGCGAGACGCCTGAGCGAGGTCGCGCCCGACAATTGCCAAGGGCCGGGTCGTGGTCGCGCATCTCGGCAGCGGCGCGTCCATGTGCGCCATCGTCGCCGGGAAAAGCGTGGAAAGCACGATGGGCTTCACGGCGCTCGATGGTCTGCCCATGGGCACGCGACCGGGGCAGCTCGACGCCGGCGTTGTGCTCTACCTCATGAGCGAGAAAGGAATGAGCGCGAAGGCCATCGAGCGCTTTCTCTATAACGAGTGCGGCCTCAAGGGCCTTTCGGGCATCAGCAACGACGTGAGAGAGCTGCTCGCGAGCTCGGATCCGCGGGCGAAGCTGGCGCTCGATTATTTCGTCTACCGGATCGCACTCTTTACCGGAATGCTCGCTGCCGCGATGAGCGGCATCGACGGCTTCGTGTTCACGGCCGGCATCGGGGAGAACGCACCAGCCATTCGCGAGGCGGTGATGCGGCGCCTCTCATGGCTCGGCCTTGAGCTCGACGCTGCCGCCAATGCCAACGGCGAGCCACTGATCTCGCGCAAGGGATCTCGCGTTGCCTGCTGCGTCATTCCGCACCGACGAGGAGCTGATGATTGCGAGCCATACGCTGCGCGTGCTGCGCGCGCATGCCTCGCCTCGACTCAAGGAGAAGCGAGCATGATTGATCTTGACTTCGCTGGCGCTGCTCAAGGGAAAGAAGGCGCTGGTAACCGGCATCGCCAACGATCAATCGATCGCGTGGGGGTGCGCCAAGGCCTTTCACGCGTTCGGGGCCGATGTCGCCGTCACCTATCTCAACGACAAGTCGAAACCCTACGTGGAGCCCCTTGCCAAGGAGATCGAGGCGCCGATCTTCATGCCGTTGGATCTCCAGCGCGAAGGCCAACTGGAGGCCGTGTTCGAGAAAATAGAGAAAAAGTGGGGCAAGCTCGACCTATGCCTGCATTCGATCGCCTTTGCACCGAAAGAGGATTTGCAGGGTCGTGTCGTCGACTGCTCGAAAAACGGGTTCCTCCTTGCCATGGAGGTCTCGTGCTGGTCGTTCATCAGGATGGCAAAGCTGGCCGAGCCGCTCATGAAGGAGGGCGGCACGTTGTATACGATGACCTACTACGGCTCGCAGATGGTCGTGGAGCACTACAACATGATGGGCCCCGTGAAAGCCGCGCTGGAGTCGGCAACGCGCTATCTGGCAGCCGAGCTCGGGCCCAAAGGTATCCGGGTGCACGCAATATCCCCGGGCCCTCTGAAGACCCGCGCGGCATCGGGGATCACCGCCTTCGATGAGCTTTTGCAAAAGGCACAGTCGAAGGCGCCGACTCGCAGCCTCGTTTCGATCGACGACGTCGGCGTCGCCGTCGCTTTCCTCGGCATGAACGCTGCCAAGCTGATCACAGGCGAAACGCTCTATATCGACGGCGGCTATCACATCATCGACTGACACTCGGCATCTGCGACGAAGGAATCTACGCGATCGCAAAAGATTCGATATCGTCAAAGGGACACTGCACGGCGTAGAGCGCGTCGGAGACCGGAGCCGTGGAGCCTGTAGGGTGTACAGACAGACCAATACAACTCCTGACGCATTCCCCGTGTTCGGCCCGCACTTGCGGCACGCGTGTGAATGTAACGTGGCGGCGGTAGATTCGTGAGGCGATAGCTACGAGTAGTACGCCATCCGCCACACCAAGCCAAGCTCGAGCTTGCCAACCGATCAAGGTGCACGCCGATCTGAGGCCGCACTGCGGAGTCCAATGGACGTGGAGTGCGCGCACCGGCGATTGGGCGAGCATCCAGGAGTGGCACGATCCGTCCAGTGTACCAGGCGGTTCTTGCGCGCACGGACGTGAAGTCAGGCACGAGCTATCTTGATGCGGGCTGTATCGGCGGCGATGTCGCGGACGCTCGCCATCGCCTTGGCTTCGCTTTGGGCCATGCGCGCCTCCGCATCGGTCAGCTGCCGCCCCATCACGGACCGTTGAGGCCCCCTGCTGCAAGAGCAAGGGCTACTCTTGAGCTTTGTCGCCAAGCCTCTTGGCTCTCGTTTCGCGGCGGTCCAACCTGCGCAGAGGTGCTGGACATCTGCGGGGAGTTCCTCCCTCACGATGTCATCTGTCGCCCATCGAAGCGTTGAACCTATATGCATCAGAAAGAAGATGTTGCCGATCCGCGCGGCGTAATTGGGTGTTGTTGGCATCTGAGCGCAAAGTGTTCCATACGTAACAGCGTCCGTAAGCGGTGGCCACTGCGGGGTTAGTAGCCAGAGGCAGTGTTTTGAATGACGTCACACAACCCTAAGCGGGCATGCCGAAATCTGACATGACGACAAAAGCCGCCATCGCGAAGAAGATAACTGCCGTCAAGAACAAGCCCAAAAGCCAGAACCGCTCTCGGGACAGTAGAACGTTTTGCGGGTGTTTGTTTCTTTGGAGAGCCATAGCTACTCGCACTCCTATGAACACGATACCTGCTAGTAACCCAACAGGCAGGCCGTGGCGCAATCGGGGTTTTCCCGGATACAAATGCAGATCGTGCGCGAAGCCGAGGCAATCTAAAGCTCCGCTGCACGATAACCGGGGATGATTGCCATGTGGGCGTTGGTGGTCGGTGCCATCTACTTTGGATCTTTCATCGCGATACGCTGGACTGCGAAGGTCTGGTGCGTTACGCGATGAACCAATACGGAGCCGACCTTGCGGACGTACAGGGTCAGGCTGGCGAGCGCCGTCAAACCCGTGAGGTTTTCTTGCTGGGAGCGTGGCGGAAGCAAAAGTAAAGACGCAGCCCTGCGCGCGTCGCAGTCAAATGTAGCGGACTATTTTCTGTTACTTGAGGTGCTTCACCGCAGCTTTGCTGGCGTAATCCCGGCAGCTCCGTGACTGGCCGCGGAACCAGGGGCCGCGAATACTGTCCTACGCATGTTGAAGCTGCTACTCAACTTTGCCGTTCTGGTAAGGCAGAGTGACGATTGCAGCGCCACACCCATCCGCTGTTTGCTCCTCCGTTTACGGCGGATCGGATCGGCTGCGAACCGTTGTCCCCCCAAATCGCAGCCCCGGACATGTTGCCTTCGTGTGCCCTGCTCTCTCCTTCCATCCCTCTGCAATCGCTATACCCCCGGATAGAGGAACAAGGCGACGAGCAGGACGCTGCCCACCGAAAACAGTGCGAGAGATAAAACGGCGGCCTGCCGTATGCTCAGCTCGGTCCCGCCTTCCACGTCGTTTTCCATAGGTAGCGGCGCTCCAATCAGACATTGAGCCGTCGCGAGTGCGGCTCAGTGGGTTGTGACTGTAAAATGGCTAGCCCGGCTGCCTGGCACGTCCCCATTTTTGGGGAGAGTTGATCCCATCGTGTGGGCCTGTCCCTATTGTAACGAAAGCAAACCAGCACAACGCCGCGTACCTGCGACCACGAATGGCCCCAGCAGTGAGCCAGCTCCTGCACGGAAACTAGGGCGTTCGTCCTAGCTGACCCCCATGAGGCGGCAGACATTCAAGGTCAGCAACCGCCCCGTCACGATCGTATTCCGGGTGCCGAGCGGAAGGCCCACACAACCAGTTTTTCCAAGCCGACAGGGATTTTCCTGTTGGCATGCCCCACTTGCTCCCGTTCGGACACGAGGAGCGGGATGCCCACCAGATCGACCGAGGGCCTGACGCTTTGTGCGATCCCAGGGGCTCTGTGCCCTAAGGCACAGCTTTGCACGTGCTCCCAAGCGACATTCTCGAGCAAGCACTGGGTCGCATTTTTCACGGATGTGCCAGCAAAACTAACGCTGCGATAACGCCGGGCTGACAGCGATCGGTTTCATTAGGCAGGAAGCGAACGAAGGTCGAGGGAAGCAAAATGACCGATCGCATGACCATCCAGCAACCATCTGGCGATGCGCTGGTGCCAGCCGACATTGCGCAACGCCTTACGATGAGCCGGAACCTCTCTCTTGCGCAATCAGCTCAAACTGTCCGGTGAGTGCTGACGGGGGACACAAGCAGACCACTTCCGCACTGCAGCAATTCCGTCTGCTATCGGAGGCTCTGCTGACGTCACAAGGCATCGCTGCGACGGCCCCGGCTGACTAGCCCGGCACGCGTAACTCGATGCAGGCGCTTCTCTTTTTATGAGTTCACGGCCTAGCAGCGCTTCACCTTTTAGTCGACAATCCAGCAGCCATCATGTCGGGACTTGCTTCGACGAGACTGGCTGGCATGCGTGTTGGGAGAATGCGCTCCAGCCGCAAATTCGTTGCCCTGAGAAGCGCCCCAAATTCGCCCGCAGTTCGTTCGAGTCCACCGCGGGTGCCCACCAACATCCTGAGATCGAGGAGGACGTTGGCTTGGATCACCGGGTTAGGCACGATGCGCTCCGGCATCACCCGGTCGAGAATGACCAGCTTCGCAGTCTGTCGTCGTCCTCGGCCCCGCTTAGCCTCGTCTTCCGCGAGGTGGCCAGCGTCAGCCCAGCGACGATCAGTGCTATCGCCATTGTAGCCACCCTGAATACGATCCTGGCGCAGATGATAATGGCGGCGAGCGTGATTTGCGTCATCTGTCCACTTCGGGTCGTTGAGCCCCAGTTCATCGTAGGGTGTACCTTTGCGGCGGAGCAAATCGCGCGGGCGAATTGCAGACAACAGCTCGATCAGACGATCGCGTGTCGGTGGTGTCTTCAGGTACTCGATAATTTCTAACTGCTCCCCGCTCTGCCGGATCATAGCTAGGGTGTTGCGCGAGGTGCTGCACTGCAAAGTTCGATCAGACCGGTGCCAACGTGCATGCGTGCCTTTCGCAACCAGATAGATTGCCCTTCTGAATTGGGTGGTCCTTAATGAGGTCAACTCGAGGCCCGTTTCAACCGAAAGCGTTGGGAGGGCCTCTGAGAGACATTTTAGGCGTTCATCCTTCACGCCCGAGTGAACCGACGTCGGCAGTGTAGTTATCGATGATCACACCCCAGAAGGAGCGGAACGGCTAGATTTTTGTTTGGATCCAACTGATCCCACTGCCAGTCCAACGCGCGCACATTCACCCAGCAAAGGTGAGGCCGACGATGATGGGTCCGAGAACTGTTAGAAAGACATTGGCAATCGCATAAGGGACCGCCACCCCGAGCACAGGCGTTTGGCTCTCCGCCACTTCGCAACAACCGGTGACTGCCGCATCGACGGTCATGGCTCCTGCGAGGGCCCCGCAAACAATGACTGGGTTCATACGCAAGATGCGATGCGCGACCAACGTGCCGACGACCATGGGCGTTAGTGTCACCACGATACCAGCGACCAGCAGCGTCAAGCCGTTGGCTTGGATTGCCGCCAGCGCGGCGGGCCCACTTGCCAATCCAATGGCGGCGACAAATCCGCCGAGCCCGAGATCCATCAGAGACTGCTGCGCCGCGGGCGGGAATGCTCCTATTGTTGGACGGCGGGATCGCAGCCACCCACAGAACAGACCGGCGACCAATGCCCCACCGCCTCCACCGAGCGTCAGAGGAATCGAACCGACGTTAACACTCAGTAAGCCGACCAATAATCCGGCGGCCAGGCCAATGGTTAGGAATGCAATGTCAGTCCGGTCGCCGGAACGAAATACCTGCCCGATCTTTGGTACGATGCGATCCAAGTCCTGGATGAGACCAACCAGCGTCATGACGTCGCCGACATAGATGCGTGTTTGAGGGGCAATCGGCACCTCCTGCCCGCGCCGCGTCAGGCTGCGCAAGAACACGCCGCGGGCAGTATCGTTCATGCCGTCGACAATTTCGCTCAATGTCCGGCCATGCAGCTCACGAGCGGTAACAAACACTTCGAGCGCATCACCCGGAACCGACTGCATGACATGCTCGCCTTCGATCTCAGGGCCGACAATTGGCGCCGCGGCAAGAATCACCGCAGTCGGACCGGCAAGCAGTATCTCGTCGTTGGGCCGCAGTATTGTATCGGATTTTACCTCGACATCTTTGCCAAAGCGAAGGATCCGCTCGACCACCGCGCGCCGTCCGATGCGAGCGTCGACTTCGCAAACGGTTAGGCCGGCTGCAATGGAAACGCGGTACGCACGCGCCTGGAATTTTCTATAAATAAGATTGCCTGGCTTAGGCGCTGCACCGCCTTGCAACTCAGCCTCGAGTTTGATTGCCTCTTCTTTGAGATCGACACCCATCAACCGTGGCGCCACGAGTGGCACGAACAGCAGAACCAGGATGTAGCCGCAGACATAGGTGACCGCATAGCCGGCCGCGATATTGGCCTGATATTGCTTGAGCGCATCCTCGGACAGCCCGAGCTGCGACAAGGCGCCAGGACCGCGAGCCCTGCCGCCGTTCCAGGATCGAGATGCAGCAGGAAGGCAAATGCGAGCACGGCAAGGAGCCCGGAAACGCCCACCACCAGCGCTAAAGCAACTTGATGGAGCGTCCGAAAGTTCAAGGAGGCAAAAAACTCAGGCCCCGAGCGATAGCCGATGCTGAATACGAAGAGGCCGAAGAAGATTGATTTGAGCAGCGGCGGGATGACGAACGTGCCCAGCTGCCCGAGAATGACGGCGACCATCAGGATGCAAGCCGTCGCACCGAGAGCAAAGCCACGGATGCGAATCCGCCCGAGCACCGTACCGGTGGCAATGGCCAGAAAGAGAAAAATCTCGGGCGCTTGTGCGACGACGTTGTGTACCCAGGTCATGGACGACCGCCCGTGCGTTGTCCTTCACTTCCTGGGTGCGGTCTTGGACGCTTCATAAGCATCACGGTAGCCACGCGCTATGCTGCGACCGCCGCGACCTATGTCCTCGTATGCCTCATCGGGCAGGTTCGCCAACGACACGCGCAGCGACCATTCGGGGGCCTCGTTCGGCGCGCTTCGCAAGTGCGTCCGCACGCACCAGTTTCAGTCCTTCGGCGGCGTCATAACCATGGATTTCCTTCACATCGAGCTTGCGCATGAAGTCGATGGTTTCCTGTGTGATCACTTGGCCCGGCACCATGATCGGAAAGCCCGGTGGGTAGGGAATAACAAAGTTAGCCGACACTAGATCGGGCCCCTTCTTTCAGACGCTTGTCGATTTCCGGATCGTCGAAGCCGGATGTATTCACATCCCTCGGCGTTGTAGGCGGCATAGAAGCCGCCGCGGATATCGCCTTCGTTCGTCCGCTTGCCCGCATCCTTTCGGTACGCATCGTGGAAGTGCGAGAAGTTCGGCAAGTCCGGCACATCGGTCATGAGACTCTTGACCCGAGCCTCGAATGTCTGCGCGGACGTGCGATCCGCCCTGCGTGAGGCGCTGGTCGATCTCGCTGGCGATCGTCACCAGCACGCGGATCAGATGGGCGACGTCGCTGCGCGTGTTGTTGATGTTGGACTGCAGCAGGACGGAATTTCGCGAGGTCTTGTTGAGCTGGATGTTGTAGCGCTCTGCCAGCAGACCCTTGAATTGAGTGCCGTCGAAGCCGGCGGTTCCGCACACCAGCGTCATGCGCGTCGGGTCGAGGCAAAACTCGTCCTCTCGCATGCTGCGAAGCGTTACAGCCCAATTGGTCTTGGATCCAGAAAGTCGGTGAAGCCGCTCTCGCGATACTGCTCCGGCACCATCTTGTCGGCGCCGAGGACCTGGAAGTACTTCGAGATCAGCGGATGGTTGGCGACCGCCTGACGGATGTCCAGAGCCACCTCGATGGCATTGTGCACCAGGCCGTAGCCCTCCAGCTCCATCTGCCGGCGCGCCACGTCCAAGCTGGCGATCAGCTGCTGATTGGGACTGGTGGAGGCGTGCGTGAAAACGGCCTCGTGGAACTGCGCCTCGACGGAGTGGAACTCCACGTCCTTCACGAGCAGCATCGAGCCCTGGCGCAGGGCCGACATCGACTTGTGCGTGGAGTGCGTCTGATAGACGCGCAGCTTGACCTTGCGCGGATCGGGCACCAGGCGCGTGTTCAGCAGGACCTCATCCGATGGGTTCTCGCCCAGCTCCGCACGCTGCTTCTCGTATTGCACCAGCGCCATGCGGATCACGCAGCCAGGTCTCGATGTCGCTGGCGGCGCCCATCGCCGTGCGAGGCCTGAGGAAGGGGGAGAACCGGGCAAATCCGAACCACGCCTCGTCCCACAGGAAGATCAGGTCCGGTTTGATGGCCAGGCATTCCTCCATGACCCTGCGCGTGTTGTAGATGTGTCCATCGAAGGTGCAGTTGGTGAGGTCCACCATCTTGGCGCGGTGCAGTCGGCCATCGGCTTTCAGGTTCAGCAATGCCTGCTTGATGGTGCGCAGCGGCACCGCGCCGTACATCGAGTATTCCGTCATCGGGAATGCCTCGACGTAGAGGGGCTGCGCACCGGCCAGCACCATGCCGTAGTGGTGCGACTTGTGGCAGTTGCGGTCGACGATGGCGATGTCGCCAGGCGCCAGCAGCGCCTGCACCGCCATCTTGTTGGAGGTCGACGTTCCGTTGGTGACGAAGAAGACGTGGTCGGCGCCGAAGGCGCGCGCCGCCATCTGCTGCGCCTTCTTGATGTTGCCGGTCGGCTCCAGCAGGCTGTCGAGACCGCCCGTCGTGGCGCTGCTCTCGGCAAGGAACAGCTTGAGGCCGTAGAATTCGCCCATGTCGCGAATCCAATCGGACTTGAAGATGGATTTGCCGCGGGCGATGGCAGGGCGTGGAAAGTGCCGATCGGCCTCTGCGCGTACTTCTTCAGGTTGTTGAAGAACGGAGTGTCATATCGATCCTGCACGCCCTCGAGGATGGCAAGGTGCAGTTCGAGAAGTTCCTCCACGGCGTAGAATACGCGGCGCAGGGCATTTGCCTTCGGGTTGCCGGCGATGTCTTCGACGTGCCCGTTGGACAGCAGGTAGAGATCGAGTTCCGGCCGCACGCGCTTCAGCGCCTGCGCCAGGTGCAATGCCGAAACGTCCGGCGTCTCCCGTTGGTCCGCCGCTTCCGCGAGCGTGCGCAGGACCGGTGCGTCATGCCGCGAACGGAACGCGAAGCCCTCGTGGATCACGACGGCGGCCAGATCGGTGTTGAGCACCGCGGCGCAGAATGCGTCCTCGAAGCTGCCGACGAACACCGGTTCATAGATGAACGCATCCAACGGCCGGCGCAGGCGGCGCCAGTCCGCGGCCAGACCGGGCCAGCGCGCGGCTGGCGCGCCGGTCACGATCAGCACCTCAAAATAAGGCCGATGGGCTTCCGTGCGCGTGAAAGCTGGATGCAAGCTACCCGGCGCCGCCGCTTCGCCATCATCATGCACATCCCAATCGCTTTGCGTTCTGGCGGAATGAGCGGGTTAGAATGGCGCGGGTGATGCGACCGGCACAGCGTCGCAGCAGCATGCGCATCATCGGCGGCGCTATGCTCGCGCAGCGCCGCCATCAACTGGAGGCCGGGATAGGCATGGAACTCCTCGGTCGGCGTCATCTCGGCGAGCGCGGCCTCGAACGCCGCCCGCTCGCCGGTGCCGTTTGACCAGGCGTTGGCCAGTTCCATCAGATGACACCACTGATCGGCCCGCGCTCCAGGACCCGCGAAGAACCTGTCGATGCGATTGCCTTGACGTTCCTGCTTCCCGAGACATCGGCCATCCCTTCCGGAACATGTCCGCTCTACACTGGCGACCACGCCGCTTGCGAGACAAGCATGCCCTTCAGTGATGCCCTATCCGGAGAACCAGAATAATAGCCAGAAAATCCACACTTGATGCACGTATGGGGGGCTCAGCGGAGAGAATAAGCACTTTCACGGATGGTTTAACCATTGGGAAGGTGTAGTATGCTGTGGCCTTCTCCTCCATTAGTGTTGCCGACGCTCCGGGGAAGAAGGAGAGCCAGAGCGTCCTTGACGTGCAACTACTCAAAGCGGCACGTCGAACCTCGGTGAACGGCTCCGTTCAGCACCGTCGACCGGGGAGGGCTTTGCTGTCACCTTTATTGGCCCGACGCTCTGGTTTATTTCTCAAAATCTGGCATCCACGACACCGAGCCATGGGCCTCTAGCCGGGTGATGGCGTCATCATAGTCGGCAGCACGCCAGCCCCTGTTCACTGAACCCACCAACCTGCAGTCCCTCTGGGCCACGCATCACTATGCATCGAAGCAGCGAGAAAGGGCCGGGAACTTCACTGATCCGCATCTTAATTGCCGACGATCACGAGATCGTCCGCTTGGGGATCCGCAGCATCCTCGAAGCCCAACCGAATTGGGAGGTCGTTGCTGAGGCTGCGGATGGTAAGCAGGCAATCGCTAGAGCGATCGAAACGCGGCCTGACGTTGCCATCATCGACTACTCCCTTCCAATAATAAATGGCATCGAAGTGACGCGCCAGCTCCACAGTCGTCTTGCAGCCACTGAAGTTCTCATCTTCACGATGCATGACACCGAGATGCTGGTCGATGAGCTCCTCAAAGCCGGTGCGCGTGGTTATCTCCTGAAGTCCGATGCAAACCATTACTTGGTCCAGGCCGTCGAGGCCGTTGCCGCTCATAAGCCCTTCTTCACCGACCAAGTCTCGGAAATCCTGCTTCACTCCTATAGAACAAGCCGACGCCCATCCATTCTCACGCCGCGCGAGCGCGAGGTCGTTCAGCTCATCGCGGAGGGCTGCACAAGCAAACAGATTGCCCACATCCTCAGTATCAGCCTCAAGACGGTGGAGTCGCATCGATCCGCAGTGATGCACAAGCTCAATCTATCTTCGTCCGCTTCGCTGGTGCGCTATGCGGTGCGCAACAAGTTTGTGGAGCCGTGACCAGAGGCGGTCCAGCCTAACAGGCCGAAGTTGGGGTCAGGCAAAATCCACCTACCACCCAAGATAGCCGTAACTCCTCAAGGCCGCGCGCGAGTTAGGCACTAACGAGAGCGAGGACAAGGTTCTGAGGAAAGTCGCATCAGCGCAGCCGCCGGAAACAGTCAGGCAGCGCAAAGTCGACACTGAGTCCCGGAAAAAGCTGGTGCCGAGGCGAAAGCGGAAGGCGAAAGCCTAGTCGCCTGGAAAACGCAAAGCCCCCGGAAGGAGATGCGAGTTCCTCCCGAGGGCTTAAGATTGCGGCAGGAAGTTGCCAGCACCCAATATCCGTTCGGGACCTTAACAATCCGTTACGCAACTCTCTTCGGTTTGGGCTTTTTCTTCCTCACTAGACGGAAAGCGACGATGTGGTTGGTGTCCCATCGTTCCAAAAGCTTGCCGCACACGACGCAGTGGTCCTCGTCCTGCACTCGAACCATCACCTCGTGAGTGCGCCGTTCGTAGACAGAACCACATCCCTTGCACGTCACCTGTGTTGGCGCGGCCATGGCGAACTCGAAACTTGCATCTGGTAGCATCGCGCAGCGCAACCCCTGCTAATCAGGCCATAGCAAAGCAGCAAGGTCGCGAGCTTTGCGGAGGATAGAATGGAAAGCGCAGACCGCTACCTGATGTTCCAAACGTAGTGAGGGCCGTGTTACCGTCTTGTGGGTAGGGTTAAGTAACTAGCGGTCGCGCTTATCGAACAATCGCGGTCCGGCCTTGAGCCATTGCGTAGCGTTTGAGCTGCGTGGGGTCCAGCTGTCCCGACTTGGCAAGGTCGATGATGGCCTTCGCGATGGCTGTACGCATAGAGCAATTGAACGACCGGCGTATGGAGCTGGTGATTGAGATAGTCCACCTCGACCGCGAGGATCGTAGCAGCCTCGTCGCTTAGAGATTTCAAGCACGGGAGCCGCTCAGCGGGGTAGCAGCGCACCCCCGTGCTTATGGAATTGCGCCTAAAGAGGGCGTTGGCGCGGCTCCATACCCCCGGCGAAAGGGGTCCCAACTCGTAGCAAGGAAATGTGGAGTGCGCGAATCCGGATTTGGCGGGAGCCCGAAGTGGCCCTCGGACTCCCCATACGCACCTCAGAGATGCGCGCCAACGCCCCCGTTGGTATCCATGGGGCGTCATCGGAGCGTCATAAAGCACAAAGGCGCCGGGCTCGCCTAGCGCCAAAATGGCTATCAGCTGGTGGGCCATCTCAGGCGCAAGATGCAATAGGCTGGCTCGACTTGTTTTTCAGCAGACAGGAAAAAAACTGAACGGCATTTGGCGGCCACACCCGTCGTTGCGGCCCTGCGGTCAACACACCGAGCAGTGGCGCGCGCATGCGGAAGCTAAGTACCCCAAGCAACGCATTCGCAAGCATGCAGCAACAGAGAGAACCACATGCACGACAATGACCAGTACGACAGGATCATCGACCAACACCAACTCAGAGCCATGGTGCTGTTCCATCCCACGCACATCGCGCGTTTGGAAGCACTCGGCGAGTTCCCACGACGTATCAAACTGGGCCGGTCACGCGTTGGATGGAGTTTGTTCGAGGTACTGCTTTGGGTAGAGGCGCGCAAAGCCGAGAGGGACGCGGAGTGAAAGGTGCTCGATGTTGGTGACGGTCACTGATCTCGCTTCTCGTCACCTCCCTTGAGGACCTTGCGCCACAGTAGGCGGCGGAAAGGCACTTGGCACACTCGTTGTCCTCAAAAAAGATAGTGATGGATGACATCCAATGAGCGGCCGTTGTCCTCGGTGACTGGGCCAGCTCCCCGGTCGATGGGCACCCGGCAACATCCCCCATAGACGTTGTTGGGTGCCCGTTAGGCGGCGCTATCCAATTGTGGGGGCAAGCGGGAAAGAGGAGTTGGCCAAGCGGTGTCTCCTCTTTGCCGAACTCAATCGGGCGACCATTCAGTACAACCAGGGTCACCTGTACTCCGGCACTTGCGAGCCCGAGGATGGTCATTAGGATCGAGAGAAGCACGGTGCGAATCCCATACAGTGGCGAGCGGCGCGCCAACGGCAAAACTAGTGATGCGGAAGCCCCAGTTCGATCCCGTTCTGGGGGACGCTTGCTACCGAGCGCAGTGCAACAGTCAAGCCTACGCTCCGAGCCCAGAATCGGCATGATAATATTCCGAATGCGATTGATTCGCATTCTGCCTTTGATGGCCTCCTTGTCCCCGGCCTTTGCTGACGTGGGCGATGTCTACATCCCCCAGTGCGACCGGGAACACGAACGCTGTATCAGCCGGTCATTCACGGCTGGTGCGGCCCAATGTCGAAAATCCCGCGAAGCTTGCCGGACCGCAACCATCAACGAAGCAATTAGGAACTCTGGTATGTCAGCGAGCGAGCTTTTTGATATGCGCTCACCTCGTAGAACGGAGAAACAAGGAGCCTCACATCGATAGTGGGCCCCGAAGAAAAGTTACCTGAGGCCTTGCCCAACGAGCCGGGAAGCACCTGCGGGGGGGGTCGGTGGAGGCCCCTGAGGCCCGTCTTCGGTGACCACCCAACGTCTCCGTGCATACCGAAACCGTAAACGGTACGTCGAACGCAACATCCATTAATCGGATGTGAATGGCGACCCCAACCCGCTGACTGATAACAAGGAACGCGAGCGTTAATCCTGGCAGTTAAAGGGTCAACTCTAACTGGAGTGCGTCATGAAAACCCACATCATTATGGACCGCCGCGGCGATACAAGGCACGAGTTCGACGCAACCTGTCCTATCGCGCTGGCTGAAGCGGAAACGCGGTTCCGCGACCTTACCGGCAAAGGATTTTGCGCCGTTGCTTTGGCAAGGGATGGCAACAACTCCCTGCTCCGAGGGTTTGACCCCGAGGTCGAGCAAACCCTCTTCATACCCCAGCTTGCAGGCGGGTAAGGTCATGTGGCGGCACGTTCTCGCTTTCCTGGGTCGGGATAGCGAGAGTGCGGTGAGACGCGGTGCTCGTCTCCTGCGGGACAATCTTTCCCCCGAGCAACTAGCTGCCTATCTAAAGGCCGGCTCATTTGATGTCATCGGCGGAGATACCGGTAGACGATACAGAATTTATCGCGCCAGCTTGATGAACATCGCTGAGTTTGACGCTCAGGGCCATCGTGCCTGGACATGGTGTTTTTGTCCTGAAGGCAATCTCGTGTGGGGCGACAATATGCTCGCGCAGAAGCTGGCGTTGGAATTGTTCGAAACTGAAGCGTTGGCAAAAGCAAATAGACATCCGACCAGCAGGCTTAACCAAAGTCGGCGCTCGCTAACCCGGCTTTGGCATAGGCAAGCAACCGGTCTTGGGCGTACCCCAGGTTGCCCGCCGCGATGAGCCTCCAGTTGAAAAGCTAGAAGCTGGGACGCCGATGGCCGTGATATTGCCTGAGGCCAAAGGTCC
>CAWFBJ010000024.1:0-151373 GCA_963814055.1 uncultured Alphaproteobacteria bacterium | reverse complement strand
ACTGGCTGGACGGCCGTTGCCGGGCGAACAGGCTTTGCGGCCAGGCGCGCCTGGTAGAGGCAAAGTCCGGGCTCCAGGGATCGACGGTGGCGGCTAACGGCCGACGGGCGGAACAACAATGCGGTGGGACCTCGGCTTGCGCGCAGGGTCTCCACCGCATCGGCTGACGGCTAGCCCGACATCCGCTTGCCGGTTTCCAGCAGCGACTTGAGGTCGCTGAGAACCCACGGCCAGCCGCCGCCGCCCTGGTTGGGCTCGTCGTTGCCGCGCACCATGCCGGCGACGAGTGGTGCGCCCGCGGTGTCGTGGGTCAGGGTGAGCGTACAGAAGCCGCCCTCATGTTCCCGGATCTCCCACGTAAGGCGCGACGGCGGCTCCGCGATCATGTCGGGGGTAAACTGCGGATGCCATGTCTGCACGAGCTTGCGCGGCGGATCGCTTTCGTTGATTTCGCCGAGAATGACCTTGTCGGGAAGGCCACCCGCCTTCATTTCGGGGCTGGCCTCGTGGAAATACGTGCCGCCTTTCTTCAGCTCGTAGGACACGCGGCCGCCATAGGCATAGCGCTCCGACCATTCGGGTTTGGTGATGGCGTCCCAGATCGCCTGCGGCTTTGCCTTGATGTAGATCTTGTACATCTGCACGGTCGCCGTTTTGTCCGTCATGATCGGTTACTCCTTTTTCTCCAACTCGGTCTTGAGCGCCAGCAGCGCGGAGACCCTCGGTTCGGTGTATTTGTCGATCCACCGGTCGTGGATCATCCGGATGGGAACCGCATTGAGGAAATGCAGCTTCTCCCGGCCGGACCGGCGGGTGATGACGAGACCGGCATCCTCCAGAACCTTCAGATGCTTCATGACGCCGAAACGTGTCATTTCCAGACCGGATTCCAGGTCTTTCAGCGTGCGGCCGTCGCGCTGAAAAAGAAGGTCCAGGAGGAAGCGACGCGTCGGGTCAGCTAGCGCCTTGAATACGTCGTCGTCGGTCACGGGGAGACAATAGGTGACCAAGTAGTCACATGTCAAGTCATGTAAGGACAACCCGGGCGCGGGTGCCAGGCGAGCGGTGCAGTCGACGACCGTGCGGTTGTCATGAGCCCCTTGACCCGCAGCCCCTGAGTTCCTCTTATTCGTCCTGCCAGCTGGCCGGACGGCCGCTGCCGGGCGAACAGGCTTTGCGGCCAGACGCGCCCGGTGGAGGAAAGTCCGGGCTCCAGGGATCGACGGTGGCGGCTAACGGCCGCCGGGGGTGACCCCAGGGAAAGTGCCACAGAGAACAGACCGCCGGAGCGGGGCAACCCGCAAAGGTAAGGGTGAAACGGTGCGGTAAGAGCGCACCGCGCTTGCGGCAACGCAAGCGGCACGGCAAACCCCACCGGGAGCAAGACCGAATAGGGGCGGCGCGAATGCCCCGGGGCAACCCAGGCATTCAGGCTTGATCCAAGCCGCCGTCCGGGTTGGTTGCTCGAGGCGCGGAGCGATCCGCGCCCCAGATGAATGGCCGTCGCGGAGGGGCAACCCTCCAGACAGAACCCGGCTTACAGGCCAGCTGGCAAATTCGTCTCGGGGGAGGCGTCGCGGTGGTTTCGACGGTGACAGTGCCGCTTTGGCTCGCGATCGCGATCGCGGTCTTGGCCATCATCGCTCTTATCGACCGCCTGTTCAGCCCTGCTCTGGGCTGGTGGCTACGTCGACGCGCCAATCGCGCCATCGATGAGCTGAACCAGCGCCTGCGGCTCAAGATCCCGCCGTTCAAGCTCGCGCGCCGGCGGCAGCTGATCGAGCAGCTCATGTTCGATCCCGAGGTGCTGAAAGCTGTCGAGGACGAGGCCAAGGCGCGCAATGAGCCGAAGACCGTGGCATACGCGCGGGCGCGCCGCTACGCCAAGGAGATCATTCCCTCCTTCAGCGCCTATACCTATTTCCGCGTCGGCACCGCGCTCGCGAAGCGCATCTCGACGGCGCTCTATCGCGTGCGTATCGGCGCCTTCGATGAGGCGGCGCTCTATCGGGTGCCGGACGATGCCTCCGTCGTGTTCGTCATCAATCATCGCTCCAACATGGACTACGTGCTGGTCACCTATCTCGTCTCGGAGAACTCCGCGCTCAGCTACGCGGTGGGCGAATGGGCGCAGGTGTGGGGATTGCGAAGCCTTATCCGCGCGATGGGCGGATATTTCGTGCGACGCGATAGCTCCAATCCGCTCTATCGCAAGGTGCTGGCACGCTATGTCCACATGGCGACCGCATCGGGCGTGGCGCAGGCCGTGTTTCCAGAGGGCGGGCTGACGCGCGATGGCTCTTTGCGCCCGCCGAAGCTCGGCATCCTGAGCTACGCGGTATCGGGGTTCGATCCGCAGGGTCCGCGCGACATCGTGTTCGTGCCGGTGGGGCTGAACTACGATCGCGTGCTCGAAGACCGCGTGCAGGTGGCGGCTGCCGCCACACCGCAGGGCGAACGGCCGCGCTTCGCCTTCAACCCGCTGATGCTGATGAGCTTTCTCGTGCGCAGCCTGTGGTTGAGGTTGCGCGGTCGCTGGTATCGCTTCGGCTACGCCTGCGTCAGCTTCGGTCGGCCCATATCGCTGCGGGAGTACCTGCGTGATCGGGCGCTCGACTTTCGTGCGCTGGCGGCCGAACAGCGCTTTGCCGAAATAGAGCGGCTCGGCCAGCGGCTGATGCGGGAGGTCGGCCGCGTGGTGCCGGCGTTGCCCGCTTCCCTTGTGGCAACGGCGATTCTGGATGGTGGTGAGCGCGGGTTGTCGAGCCTGGAGCTGAAAGGTGCCGTGTTCGAGTTGACGCAGCGTCTCGCGGCTGCCGGCGCCCACGTGCACATTCCGCGCAGCGATCAGGAATATGCAGTCGAGGTCGGGTTGCGCATGCTGATGCTTCGCCACCTTGTGGAATTGAATGACGGAGTGTATCGGCCCAACCCCAAGGAGCGTGCCCTGCTCGCATACTACGCCAATGCGATTGCCCATCTCCTCGGGAAGGCGGACGAAGGCACGCTGCGCCAAGCAGGCGGCCAAGTTTGAAGCACCGGCGCGGTCAGACCGATTGGTCGCGAGATGGAAGGCCTGCGAGATAGGTGCCGACCAGATCGTCGATCAAACGGCCCGCCGTCTCCGTCGTCACCACGGACAGCTTATCGGCGGTCGACAGCGAGGTGATGCCGTGCACGCCCGCCCAGAGCACACGCGACGCGCGCTGCAGTTCGGCTTCCTTGCCCGCCGGAAAATGCGGCGCAAGAGCCTGCTCGACGTGCCCCATCAGCCCTTCGAGCTTCTGCTGGTACCATGCGGGCAGGTCGGAACCCGGCGGCATGTGATGCTCGAACAAAAGGTTCCAAAGGCGCGGCTTTTCCTGGGTGAAGGCCAGGTATGCATGCGCGATCCGGGCTACGCGACCGTCCGCGTGCCCCTCTCCCTGTTGTATGCCGGCTAGACGCTGGTCGAGGGCGTCGAGCACGCGCGCCTCGACGTGGAGCACCACATCGTCAAGGTTGTCGAACATGTTATAGATAGTGCCCGGAGAATAGCCGATGCGGCGTGCGATCTCGCGGGCAGAAAGTCCAGCCAAGCCGTGGACGTCGATTATTTCCTGCGCGGCGTCGAGGATGAGCTCACGCAACTGCTGTGGAGTGTGCGTCGACCGTCGTCCCATGGGCATCCCGCGCGGCGTACTGAATCTCAATCCGTGCGACTGAACAGGTGCCAGCATAGGTGGAATACGCCCCGGCCTGCAATTGCAACCTGTAGGGCGAACCTGTGGCTGCCAGCGCGAAGGGGCGATCTGGGAGGGCCGGCGAGCCCCAGCGCTTCAAAAAGTCGGAGATGGGCAGAGCGTGTCGTCTTGCTTCTTCAGCATGGCAGCCTGGCCGCGAGGTTTCATAAAGATTCTCTCGCTGAGGGTGTAAGTGCCCGGTCCACCGGTCCCGCTGCTCAATGTTCGGTTGAGGAAATAGTCGAAGACGAGGGGCGTGTAGGTGTAGTTAACCTCCGCCACCACGACGCTATCGGTTGTGGTGACCAGGCCGGGGGGCAGACTGTAGGTCTCGTTCATGCACGCGCAGACCGGGTTCGCACTGGCAGCCGAGAATGTGCACTGCCAGGATTGTTTGGTTTGTGTGGCGTCGGTGGACGATGAGCTGACGTTGCGTACGATCACCTGCATCGGGGCCTGGTTGTAGGGAGCCATGATGTATCCGCCGATCTTCATGATGTCGTCCATCTCGCTTTGCGTGATCGACGTCTCCTTGCGTGCAGCCAGATCCGCGACGGAACTCGCGGCCTGCGTGACGCGGCGGTCCACGGTGATGGCTTGGCTGAGCTCGACCGCGCCCACGAACATGAGGAACATGATGGGTACGATGAACGCGAATTCGATTGCGGCGACGCCCTGCTTGTCCTTCCGGTAGGAGCGGGCAAAGTCGAAGGTCCGGGAGACAAGGGTGCTTGCTATGATGCGCGACATGGAAGCTCTCGAGTTTGGCGGCTGAGTGCGTGTGTGCCTCAATTGGTCGGATAAGGTTCCGTGCGGAAAGCGACCGATGCCTGAAGGAGCAGCGAGCCGTCCTTCATGTTGTTCAATGAGATGAACGGCAGTCTGCCGCCGAACTCCCAGGGGTAGCAGGCTGTGATGAGCACTACTGAGCTGGCGCCACCTGGATTGAACTGTGCCGTGGACTTATCGATCATTGTGCCGTCAACCGCGCAGACGGGCTGGGTAATGCTGCCGAAGCCGCCGGTGTTGCTTTGGACGAGAACGATCACCTTATTGCAGTCTATGTAGGCGGGTGCCTTGGCGCACAGTGCCTGCTTGAATGCTTTCTTGCGATCCTCGGTCGACGTAATTCCGGAATAGGAACCCACACCCTGCTGAAACTGGCCCGTACGAATGCTGCGCGAGGCCGACCAGACTGCGTTCTCAAGCGTGAAGTTGGTGAAGTAGAACAGACAGACGGAGAGGGTGCCGAACAGCAGCAAGACGAACGGCATCGCGACGATCGCGAACTCGACTGCTGTAAATCCGGATTGATCAGCTTGCCAGCGCCGAAATTGGCGGCGCAAGCGCCATTGCGTACGCAGCACGTAACCTGCAACGCTGCGCTTCATGGCCAAGCTCCACGCGGAACACTCTAACTTTGGGAACTATGGGCCTGACCGATAAAGGGTCCGTAAATTTGTTTGCAAAATTTCATCTTGGTAAAGGCGGAGTTCACGCGATTTACCGATGATCAACTACAGAAGCGCGCAACGGGCTAGGTTGCCAGCGATGTGCCTCGCTGCGTACCATGACACGCACTGCGCTTTATTACTGACTGTTGCCCGGACCGTCTGCGGCTTTCTCCGACATGCTGTTCTTTTTCTCCGCAGCCTTCATCGTGGTATCGAAGTAGTCCTTGTCGTCGCCGACGGTGATGGTGGGATTGCACTGCGGCGTGCAGTTGAAGGTCTGGCGCCCCTTGTCGCCGCGCTGCAGGTTCACCACTCTGACATCGTCGCGCTTGACCAGGATCCGCCGCTCGAAAATGATCTGACGCTTGGCATCGAGTGCGATCATGTTGGTGATGCCGAACGACTTACCCGTGATGACGAGCAGGTTGCCGGACTGGACAGAGACATCGGCAATAACCGGGTTGCCGACGATGATCTCCGCTGCGGGCCGTGGCAGCGACAGGAGTTGGGACTGGTCGTAGATGACAATGATGTCATCAAGTCCCTGAGCCGTTGGTCGGGAAATACCTGTGAGCACAGCGGTTCCAGCAAGCAGCGCTAAGGCAACAGCGCGGCGGATGTTTATCCTTGCGGCAAGAGCGGTCATGGCAATTCGTATCCTTGTGCCCGAACACGTCGCGGAATCGACTGTGCCGGTGAAATAGTGAAAGAAGAGCAAACGGCTGCGCGATGGTGGGTCAATTGCTGGCCGCGTTCCCATCCGGCCCACTAGCCGGGGCAGTTGGATGGCGACGCATTTCTTAAAATTTGCACTGGTGAATCGGGACGCTACGTTGCGTTCTGAAGGTTCGGCGAGAGCGGTGAGGGCTGATGTCAGCTGGGAAGACCAGTGTAAATTCCAAAACGACGAAAGCAACTCTTGGGGAAATTCTATACGCAAGATGGCGTTAACCAACGAGACTATCATATCATCGAGTGTTCTTCCTGTATTGTTTCAATGTTTCTCGCATGCATAGAGATTAAATACTGTATTTAAGCATTATTAATTATGACCATAAGCAGGGTTTCGCTTGTCGATTTCAGGGGTAGTTCTATTCTATTGTTTTTACTCCACTTTAATTCATCGTGCGTAGTGTGCCCGTTAGTTCAGCCGCGCGGGCCTAGAAAACCTCAAAGGGCGTGAACTACCGCGCAGTCGCGCTAGTAGGAAAAACTTGGGAGAGTTGTCATGCAGAAGTTTGTTGCACGTTTCGTCAATGACGAGTTGGGCGCCACCGCCATCGAATACGGCCTGATCGCGGCCCTGATCGCTGTCGGCATCATCACCGCAGCGCAGTTGCTGGGTACGCAGATCGCCACGACCTTCACCAAGGTCACCACCGAGATGGCCAAGACCAACTAATCCTGGCGGTGGGTTACCACCGCTCGAGGCCGCTCGCCTAGTGCGGGCGGCCTCACACTTTCCGCCACGCTTTTTGCCCGACGCATCGCGCTCCGCCGCACAAAGCATGGAGGTGCCAGCAGATGTACGAATTCGCAATCCTGACGGTATTTCCTTTCGCCGTGGCATTCGCCGGAGCCATGGACCTCTTCACAATGACCATCCCCAACCGCATTTCGCTGGCAATGATCGCCGCGTTTGCGGTGCTGGCCCCGTTGGCGGGGCTGGGGCTCGGGGCCATGGCCTATCACGCCGGCGCCGGATTGCTCGTGCTGGCGATCGGGGTGCTGTTGTTCATCCCCGGTTGGATTGGTGGCGGCGACGCCAAGCTGGCCGCCGCAGTGGCCTTGTGGTTGGGGTTTGAGAACCTCTTCAGCTACCTGTTTTGTGTGGCGCTTGCCGGGGGCAGCTTGGCGTTCCTCTTCATGAGGGTGCGAGCCCATCCCCTGCCCGTCTTTGTCTGCGCCCAGCCGTGGGCGGTGCGTCTGCACGATCGCCGAAGTGGCGTCCCGTACGGTATCGCTCTCGCGGCCGGCGCCCTCCTTGTCTATCCAACGACATCCTGGTTCGCGAGCCTGATCGGCTGAGGCTGATGCGCAACATCGGTTAAGTCGTCGTTCATTCGGACCGCAAATTGGCCCCTGCCGGTCTCGTTTTGCGCCTGCAATTAACTGACCATTGACGATTCCTTGCGCACATAGAGCCGGGAGACAGAACCGATCGAGATCGGTCTCTACGGTCGAAAGGACCAGTGCGCAATGAAGCGGGGGCAATTGCTGGGCGTGGCCATTGCGGGCGTGTGCGGCCTGGGCGCGTTCTACGGCGTATTGAAGCTCGTCAACAGGCCGGCGAGGGTCGTCACCCAGGAAGTGTCTGTCAGCATGGCCCAGGTGCTGGTGGCCAAGACCGACATTGGTCTCGGCCAGATCACTGGGCCTGAAAACTTTCGCTGGCAGGACTGGCCGCAAACCGCCCTCAGTCCGAGCTACATCCAGCGGAGCGGCCGCCCGAATGCAGTCGCCGACTTTACAGGCGCGGTGGCACGCACCCCACTGCTACCCGGTGAGCCGATAACGTCCATGAAGCTTGTCAAAGCCGGCGACGGCGGCGTGCTCGCCGCCATCCTGCCCGCAGGCATGCGTGCGATCTCCACGCGCATCAAGGAAGAAACGGGTGCGGGCAAGATGATCCTGCCCAACGACCATGTCGATGTGCTTTTGACCACGCGCAAGCGAGGAGATCACGTGGCGGAAACGTTGTTCCGCAACGTGCGCGTGCTGGCCATCGGCCAGCTGATCGAAGCTAAGGAAGGCAAGAAGCTCGCGGAGGGCAATACCGCCACGCTCGAGCTCAACCCGCAACAGGCTGAAGAACTCGCGGGAGCCAACGCCCGAGGGGAAATCTCGCTCATTCTGCGGAGCATCGCGGACATGAAGGGCGGGGACGAGACGATCAACACTCAAGTGAGGGTTATGCGCTACGGCGCAAAGTCGCGTGTAAACGGCGTTGTTAACTGAGTTTTGCGTAGACCTCAGTTAGGCGGCAGGAAGGCCAACATGCGAATTCATTCGAGGGGGCTGGCGCGGGCGTTACTGCTCGCGGTTATCGGGATAGCTGTTGTGCCGCTTGTTGCGGTCTTCGGCCACAGTGCGGCGCGGGCAGGCGATCCCGTGCAGAACTCGGTGCTGCAGATCCCGGCGCGCGGCCCCTTCCCCATGACGACCAAGGTCTCGCTCGGTACCAGCAAATCCTTGCTGGTGCAGTTTCCCTTTGAACTCAGGGACGTGCTCGTCTCCGACCCGGAGAAGATGGATGCCGTCGTCCAGTCCTCCAATCGGGTGTTTCTGATTGCCAAGAAGGTGGGCCAGACCAACGCCTTCTTCTTCGACACGCATGGCAAGCAGGTGCTTACCCTGGAGGTCTCGGTCGGTGCGGATTTGAGCGCGCTCGACGATCTCATCAGGCGCTTCGTTCCGGGGTCCAGCGTCAAGTCGGAGATGGCGGGCAATGCCATTGTGCTGACCGGGGTGGTTCGCACTCCCGTTGATGCCGCGCGCTCGGGCGATCTCGCTTTTCAGTTCGCCCAGGCCAACCGCAACGCCATCAGTTCGTCGTTCAGCTCCGCGAGCAAAGGCGGAGGGGACGGAGAAACAACCACTCAATCCCAGGTCGGCCAAGGCCAACAGGCGAGCGCCGGCAAGAAAAGCGACCTCGTCATCAATCTGCTCGCCATCGAGGGCGAGGAACAAGTGATGCTGAAGGTGACGGTCGCCGAAGTGCAGCGCACGATCCTCAAGCAATTCGGCATCAATCT
The DNA here is from genome assembly GCA_963814055.1 of uncultured Alphaproteobacteria bacterium. Lineage (GTDB taxonomy): Bacteria > Pseudomonadota > Alphaproteobacteria > Rhizobiales > Hyphomicrobiaceae > AWTP1-13. The sequence continues at coordinate 142,442 of CAWFBJ010000024.1, read as the reverse complement.
TGGGGCCGCCATCCAGTCCGGCAATTTCTCGACTGCAATTCTGACCGAGAACGCGCTTCCGCTCACTGCTGCCGCAGGCCTTGGCAAGCTACCGATCCCAGGCATCGGAACGGAGGCTCTGGAAGCAGGCAGCGCCGTCTCGTGCGCCACAACGGGTGTGCTCTGCAACTACAATGCCGGCCCAGGGGGTAAGACGTTCGGCAACTCGGGCTTGAGCAACTCCTACTCCTGGCGGAACGGGACAGTTTCGAGCGCTCTGCGTGCGATGGAACGTGACGGCCTCGTGCGCACGCTGGCCGAGCCGAACCTGACTGCTGTTTCGGGCGAGACGGCCAAGTTCCTGGCGGGTGGCGAGTTCCCAATTCCTCTGGTCGACAGCACGGGCAAGATGTCCGTCACATTCAAGGAGTTCGGCGTGGGATTGGCGTTCACGCCCGTCGTCATGTCGGAGGGACGCATCAGCCTCAAGATCGAGACGGAGGTGAGCGAACTCACCGACGTGGGTGCCGTCACGCTGTCCGACATCAGAATTCCCGCGCTCAAGAAGCGTCAGGCCAAATCCACGGTCGAATTGCCGTCGGGCGGCTCGCTGGCGCTTGCAGGCATGATTTCAGAGGATACCAGGCAGAACATCGACGGGTTTCCCGGGCTCAAGGACGTGCCTGTGATCGGCGCGCTGTTTCGAAGCCGGGATTTCTCCAAGAACGAGACCGAGTTGGTCGTGATCGTGACGCCCTACGTCGTGCGGCCGACATCGCGCAAAAACCTAGCCAGACCTGACGACGGTCTGGCAGCGGCGACCGATCGCAAGGCCAACTTCCTGGGTCATATCAATCGCGTCTATGGCAGGGGCAGGGAGCTGCCGCCTGGCGCCCTGAGAGGCGAGTATGGGTTCATCGTCGAATAGCCGGACCATCGAGGACAGGAACATGAACTCTCCGATCGCAGTAGTGTCCGGTTTAACGCCAGCCGCCGCGAGATTGATGCTGGCATCGGTCGTTGCCTTTGCTCTCTTCGGGTGCCAAGCGCGCGAAGAGACCGGTACGCACGTCGCCGGCTGGTCTCTTGTGGACGCTTCTCAGCGCCACCCGATTTTGGTTTCCCAGCAGCCGGCTACGCTGAGCATCCGCGTGGCAAGCGGCGCTCACGGTCTATCCGAAGGCCAGGCGGCGCAAGTCTCCGATTTCCTTGCCCGCTATCGCAGCAAGGACAGCGGCAACAGCAAGCTTGTGATCGCGGTGCCGAGCGGCTCGCCGAACGAGAGCGCCGCCATGCGCGCAGTTGGCAACATGCGCGAGATGATCAGAGACTTCGGCTTCTCCGAAAGCACGGTTGCGATGCAGCCCTACAACGGCGGCCGCGACTCCAACGCACCCATCCGCCTCGCCTATCTGCGCTACGTCGCAGAAGCACCTGAATGCGGGCATTGGCCCACCAATCTCGCATACAATCCGCGCAATCTGCCGTATCCGAATTTCGGTTGCGCACAGCAGCACAATCTTGCTGCCCAGATCGTCAATCCAGCCGACCTGCTCGGACCGCGCACGATGGCGCCGGCTGATGCCGAGCGGCGTGCGGTTGTGATTGACAGATATCGTCAGGGCAAGACGACAGCCGCCGATAAGGGCGCCGACGAGCGTGTGCAGGTCAAGGAATAACCGAGGTCCAACATGAGCAAGCAGGCACATTCGGTCGCCGAGGATGCTGAGGCGGGCCGGGAACTGATACGGGCTGAGGCTGACGTCCGCGATGCGGCCGCGCCGCCGAAAGCGCGTCCGATTCCGCGCATCTCTATTCAGGCGTTTTGCGAGGATCCCAAAACCGCGGAAGTTCTGCAGGCCGCCACCGCCGACCGGAGACTGGCCAAGTCGCATGTCAGCGTGCACATGGGCGGAGCGCCTGCGGCGGTCGCACACTATCTCGAGAGCCCCACGCCAAACCTCGTCATCGTGGAGACCACGCTGCCGCGCAATCAGATGCTCGGCGAACTCGACAGGCTCGCCGAGTGCTGTGATGCGGGCACCAAAGTCGTCGTTATCGGGCATATGAACGACGTAGTGCTTTATCGCGAGCTTCTGAAGCGGGGGGTGAGCGAGTATCTGATCGCGCCCGTGGCGCCAATGCAGCTCATCGAGTCCTTGTCGAATCTCTACAACGATCCCGATACCGATCCCGTCGGCAACGTGATCGCCTTCATCGGTGCCAAAGGCGGCGTCGGCTCGAGCACAGTGTGCCACAACGCGGCTTGGGCCATGTCGGAGATTCTGAAAACCAACGTCGTCGTGGCCGACCTCGATCTGGCGTTCGGCACCACCGGCTTGGACTTCAATCAGGACCCGATTCAAGGGATCGCCGAGGCCCTGCAGAACCCGGAACGTCTCGATGAGGTGCTGCTCGACCGGCTGCTCACCAAATGCTCGGAGCGGCTGAGCATTTTTGCAGCGCCTGTTGTGCTCGACCGTGACTACGACATCTCGGCCGATGCCTGCGATATCGTGCTGGATATCGTGCGCCAGAACGTACCTTTCGTCGCCGTGGATCTTCCCCACACTTGGACGCCATGGGTGAAGCGCGTGCTGCTGCAGGCCGACGAGATCGTCATCACCGCGGTTCCCGATCTCGCTAATCTGCGCAACGCCAAGAATCTCATCGATCTACTGAAGCAGAATCGCACAAATGACGTGCCGCCGCGCCTTGTCATGAACATGGTCAAGACGCCGAAGCGGCCGGAAATCTCGGTGAAGGAATTTTCGGTCGCGCTCGATCTCGAGCCGGTGCAGGTGATTGATTTTGACTGTGAGACTTTCGGGCTGGCAGCCAACAACGGGCAGATGATCGAGGAGTTCTCCGGCAAGGCGAGAGCCGCCCAACAGTTCCGCGAACTGGCGCTGAACCTGGCGCACCGGAAAGAGCAGAAGGAAGACAAGAAGAAGTCGGCGCTCGGGCCACTGCTCGAGAAGCTGAAGTTCAAGCGCTAAGGAGCAGCGAGATGTTCGGCAAGCGTTCGACGGCAGATGACAACGCACCGCGCCGCGTCGCTCCCCCCCAGGAGGTAGCGGCGGTTGCTGCCCGGTCCGCCGAACCCAAGGTGACGGCGGTCGAGCCGCGTGCACCTGCTCGCGCTGAGCCCGTGGTGCAGGAACGACGGCACTCGGAAGAATATTACGACGTCAAGACGACGGTCTTCAACGCGCTCATCGACACGATCGACCTGACGCAGCTCGCCAAACTCGAACCGGCGGCGGCGCGGGAAGAGATCCGCGATATCGTCAGCGAGATCATCCAGATCAAGAGCGTGGTGATGTCGATTGCCGAGCAGGAGGAGCTGCTCGAGGACATCTGTAACGACGTTCTGGGTTATGGCCCGCTCGAGCCGCTGCTGGCTCGCGATGATATCGCCGACATCATGGTGAACGGCGCGGGCACGACCTACATCGAGGTCGCGGGCAAGGTGCAGAAGACGCCGGTACGCTTCGCCGACAACGCGCAGCTGATGAACATCTGCCAGCGCATCGTGAGCCAGGTCGGCCGGCGGGTCGATGAATTGAGTCCGATATGCGACGCCCGCCTGCCGGACGGCAGCCGCGTCAACGTTATCGCCCCGCCGCTCGCCATTGACGGACCGACGCTCACCATCCGCAAGTTCAAGAAGGATCGGCTGAAACTCGAGCAGCTGGTCAAATACAAGTCCATCACTGCCGAAGCCAAGACCATCCTGGAGGTCATTGGCCGCGTACGCTGCAACATCCTGATCTCTGGCGGCACCGGCTCGGGCAAGACAACGCTGCTCAACTGCCTGACCGCGCCCATCGACAACGACGAGCGCATCATCACCTGCGAGGACTCGGCAGAACTGCAGCTGCAGCAGCCCCACGTGGTGCGGCTGGAGACGCGTCCGCCCAACCTCGAAGGCGAGGGCGAGATCACCATGCGCGACCTGGTCAGGAACTGTCTCCGCATGCGGCCCGAGCGCATCATCGTCGGCGAGGTGCGCGGCCCGGAGGCGTTCGACCTGTTGCAGGCCATGAACACGGGCCACGACGGTTCGATGGGTACGCTGCACGCTAACAGCCCGCGCGAAGCCATCAGCCGCTTGGAGTCCATGATCATGATGGGCGGCTTTCAGCTGCCGCCCAAGACCATTCGCGAGATGATCACCGGCTCCATCGACGTGATCATCCAGGCCTCGCGACTGCGCGACGGCTCACGCAAGGTCACGCACATCACCGAGGTCATGGGTATGGAAGGCGACGTGGTCACGCTGCAGAACATTGTGGTGTTCGAGATCACAGGTGAGGACGCGAACGGCAATATTATCGGTCGCCATCGCTCGACGGGGATCGCGCGGCCGCGGTTCTGGGAGCGTGCGGAGTACTACAAGGAAACGAAGCGTCTGGCTGAAGCTCTGTCGGCCGCGGAAGTCCAAGACCCACGCGGAACGCCCATGGGAGACACGCGTGGATAACAACGATCTCATGCTCGCAGGCATGCTGGCGCTCGCTGCGCTGTCGGTGGGCGCGATCGTATATTTGCTGCTGCAGCCCTATCTTTCGGGCGAACGCCAAACCGATAAGCGCATCCAGGCTGCAACCGAGAACAAGGGCAGACGCATCGCGCTCAAGCAGCAGTCGGAGGTGGTCAGTAGCCGCCGCCGTCAAGTCGCCGATACGTTGAAAGAACTCGAGGGCCGGCAGAAGCAGCGCGAAAAGGTGTCGTTGCGGTTACGTTTGCAGCGCGCAGGTCTTGATATCGAGCCGCGGGTATTCTGGATCGGGAGCGTTATATGCGGCCTGGTCGTCGGTGTTGGTGTCTGGGCCGTGGCGCCCACCTTGACGATCATCGTGCCTTTGCTGGCTTGGTTTGTCGGCACGCTTGGGCTGCCGCGCTGGCTGCTGGCACGCATGACGAAGCGCAGGCAGTACAAGTTCACAGACGAATTCGCCAACTCCATCGACGTGATCGTGCGCGGTGTCAAAACGGGCCTGCCTCTTGTCGAGTGCCTCAACATCATCGCGCGAGAATCTCCGCAGCCGATCGCGGGGGAGTTCACCGAACTCGTCGAGCAGCAGCGTGTGGGCGTACCACTGGCCGAAGCGTTCGACCGCATGATGGTACGCATGCCGTTGGCCGAGGTGCGCTTTTTCGCCATTGTTCTTGCCATCCAGCAGCAGGCCGGCGGTAATCTTTCCGAGGCCCTGGGCAACCTGTCGGGCGTGTTGCGAGATCGCAAGCGTCTTCAGGCCAAGGTGCGGGCGCTTTCGGCCGAGGCCAAGGCGTCGGCTGCGGTGTTGGGGGCATTGCCGTTCGTCGTCACGATTCTGGTCTACATAACGACGCCATCCTACATCGCTCTGCTTTGGACCACCCGCTTCGGCCAGTTCTTGCTCTGCGCGGCGGGGTTCTGGATGACCTGCGGCGTCCTCGTGATGAGGAAAATGATCAACTTCAAGTACTGACAGGGTTGCCATAGCCGAAGCGCGGAACGGTAGAGCCAATGTTCGATTCTATTTCAGCACTGATGCAACCGCAGATCGCCGTGACCTTGCTGGCGGCGATTGCAGCATTTGCCACAGCTCTGACGGTGTTGATGCCGGTGTTGAACCGCGATCGGCTCGACGCACGCATGCAGGTCATGGCGACCGAACGCGACAAGATGCGTGCGGCGCGGCTGGCCGATCTCGCCAAGAAGGACGGTCAAGGGAAGCTGAGAAGCGCTCCCAAGGGCTTCATGCAGGAAGTCGTCGACCGCCTCAACCTGCGCAGCGTGTTCGATTCGGAGGAAGTGCGAGCCAAGTTGAAAATGGCCGGCATGCGCGGTCAGGCACCGCTCGTGACCTACATGTTCTTCCGCGTAGCTATGCCGATCATCGTGGTTGTCGCCGCGCTCACCTATCTGTTCGCGCTCAGCAACTACCCTTATCCCGCCGTGGTGAAGCTGGGGCTGGCGATCGGTGCGGGTTACATCGGCTTCTACATGCCCAATTTCTTCATCCAGAATCTGGTGCAGCGTCGCCAAACCTCCATCAAAGACGCCTTCCCGGATTTGCTCGACATGCTTCTCATCTGCGTGCAATCGGGCATGTCGGTCGAAGCTGCGCTGCAGAAGGTTTCAGGTGAAATCGGCAACCAATCGCTCGAACTGGCGGAAGAGCTGAGTCTGACCACGGCGGAACTCTCCTACCTGCAGGATCGGCGGCAGGCGTTCGAGAACCTGGGCAGGCGTACCGGAATCGCCGGCATCAAGGCGGTCTCCACCGCTCTCATCCAGGCCGAGCGCTACGGCACCCCGGTGGGACAAGCGCTGCGCGTGATGGCGCGCGAGAACCGCGACATGCGCATGGCCGAAGCCGAAAAGAAGGCAGCGGCACTTCCTCCCAAGCTCACGGTGCCAATGATCGTCTTTTTCCTGCCCGTGCTGTTTGTCGTGATTCTGGGACCTGCCATCATCCAGGTGTTCCGCTACCAATAGGGTTAGCGCGGATCCTGCGCGGTATTCATCGCGCGTTCACAAGCGCAGGATCACCTTGCGGCCACCCGGTTCGAATGCCGGCGACCCCAGCCTCAGTCACTGCGCGAAAATCGCGGGTGCGGGCAAAGCAACTACGAGGACCACATGAAGAAGTTCATGCTGCTTGCCAGCGCGGCTGCGTTGGCACTTTCGGGTGCGGCTGCGCTCGCGCAGGACAAAGGGAAGGCAAAGGCACCGGCCGCGCCGCGCACGGCGGTATCGATCGAGTGTTCGAAGCAGGCCGATGCCAAGGGGCTCCACGGCAAGGCGCGCCACTCCTTCCGCAACAAGTGTAAGCGGGACGGTGCGAAGGCCGCCAAGTCGAAGGGCTGACGCCATAAATGCAGAGGACGCTTCCTAGAGAGGCGCCCTCTGCATTCGCCAGCCTGGGGTTATCGCTTCACGAACGGCTGCATGCCTTCGCGCGCCAGTTCATCGGCGCGCTCGTTTTCCGTGTCGCCGGCGTGACCGCGTACCCAGTGCCAGGTGACATCGTGCCGTCCACGCGCCTCGTCCAGCCGCTGCCATAGCTCGACATTCTTGACCGGCTTCTTGTCGGCCGTCCTCCAGCCTCGTTTCTTCCAGCCGTGAATCCAGGCCGTAATGCCGTTTTTCACGTATTCGGAGTCGGTGTGCAGGTCGACGCGTGAAGGGCGTTTCAATGCCTCCAGCGCAGCGATTGCGGCCATTAACTCCATCTGGTTGTTGGTGGTCGCCGGAGCGCCGCCGCAAAGCTCCTTGCGATGCTCGCCCGACATGAGAATCGCGCCCCATCCGCCAGGACCTGGGTTTCCTGCGCAGGCGCCGTCGGTGTAGACGACGACGTGGGTTTTCCCGGTCATGCGTCGTCCACCAAGCCGTACTCACTGGCTGTGCGAATGCTGCGATGGAATTTTAGCCTGCGCAGATATTCGATCGGATCCTTCGGGCTCACGAGGGCGCCGCCTGACGTGTGTAGCCAATCGTAGGCGCGGGTCAGCAGGAAGCGCAGCGCAGCTCCCCTGGCGAGTAGCGGCAGGGCTTCACGCTCTGCCGGCGCGAGCGGACGTACGGACTGGTAACCTTTGAGCAGCGCCCGTCCCTTGGTGATGTTGAAGGCGTGATCCGCCTCGAAACACCAGGCATTGAGCGTGACGGCAATGTCGTAGCTGAAGGCGTCGTTGCAGGCGAAATAGAAATCGATGAGAGCCGAGAGACTGTCGCCGAGAAAGAATACGTTGTCGGGAAACAAGTCGGCATGAATGACGCCTTGCTCCATGCCGCTGGGCCATTGGGCTTCCAGCTCGTTGAGCTCCTGCTCGATGGTTGCCGCCAGCCCCGGCGCTATTTCGTCCGCACGCGACCGGAAACGTTCGTAAAGCGGGCGCCAGCCGGTCAGTCCCAGGGCATTGGCACGCCTGATCTCGAAGCCGCGGCCAGCCAGATGCAGCCTGGCCAGCGCTTCTCCCACCGCCAGGCAGTGGCGCGGCTGTGGCCGCCTGATCCACACCCCTTCTAGGAAAGTTACGAGGGCGGCAGGCCGTCCGGCCAGCGTACGCAGCACGCGACCCTGCGCGTCATGCACCGGTGTAGGGCAGTTGATCCCGGCCTTGCTCAGGTGCTCCATGAGTCCGAGAAAGAACGGCAGATCGTCCGGGGCCACGCGCTTTTCGTAAAGCGTGAGGAAGAACGGGCCTTTCTCGGTATGGACAAGATAGTTGGTGTTCTCGACGCCTTCGGCGATGCCCTTGTAGGAGAGCAGTGCGCCCAGATCGTAGCTGGCGACGAATGCAGCCAGATCGTCGTCGGAGACTTCAGTGTAGACCGCCATGCAGCGTCGGCCTCGTGGATTGGCGATTAGGGGGCGCCTGCCTCGCGCAACTCACGCGGCACGTTGAAGGCAATGCGTTCTTCCGTGGTGACCACGGCTTCGACGGTGACATCGAAGCGTGCGCGGAAGGCATCGATGATCTCGGTGACAAGCAATTCCGGGGCGGATGCGCCGGCGGTGACGCCCAGCGTGCCGATGTTTTCCAAATCTGACCACGGGATGTCGGCGGCCTGCTGCACAAGGAGTGCCCTTTGGCAACCTGCCCGTTCAGCCACCTCGACCAGTCGCAGGGAATTTGAGCTGTTGGGAGCGCCGACCACAATCACCGCATCGCAGCGCGGCGCAATGACTTTGACGGCCGCCTGCCGGTTGGTGGTCGCGTAGCAGATATCTTCCTTGCGCGGTCCGATGATGGCGGGAAAGCGCTCCCTGAGGGTGGCAACAATGGCTGCCGTATCGTCGACCGAGAGAGTTGTCTGCGTGATGTAGGCCAGCCGTTCGGGGTCGCGCGGCTCGAAGCGCTGAGCTGCCTGCGCAGTCTCGATGAGTGTTGCAGCCCCCGCCGGCAACTGGCCAAGAGTGCCGATCACTTCGGGGTGGCCCGCATGGCCGATCAGCACGATCTCCAGCCCCTCTTCGTAATGGGTGCGCGCCTCGACATGGACTTTTGAGACGAGCGGACAGGTGGCATCGAGGTAGAACATGTTGCGGGTCTGGGCCGCGGCCGGAACGGACTTGGGCACTCCATGTGCCGAAAAGATCACGGGAGCGTCGGTTTCGGGGATTTCGTCGAGCTCCTCCACAAAAATGGCGCCTTTCGCCTTCAGGGACTCGACCACGTGACGATTGTGGACGATCTCGTGGCGTACGTAGACAGGTGCTCCAAACTTCTTCAGCGCCAGCTCGACGATCTTGATGGCGCGGTCGACACCTGCACAGAAGCCACGCGGAGCGGCCACGAGGATGGTGAGCGGGGGACGTGGGCTTTGCGTCGACACGGTTAATTGAGCCATGGAATCAGGAGCATGTTCGCCATTAGTTCATGTTCCGCATGCTTGGCCCGAGGTGCCGTTCGGAGTAACGTCCGAATCACCGGACTTTTGGACCAGAGAGCGCAACGCGGCTCGATGGGTAGGGAATACCGGTCCGCACGAGGCCGGGCAAGTGTTCGGACAGGGGCGCTGTGACGCAATCGGCCTGTAGTGCATTGGCCTCGCTTGCGAGGTGCACCGCTTTTGCTGTGGTCCTTACGGGGCTCACCGCGTGCGGTATGTCATCCCTTACTTCAGGTATCGGCGGCGGCTGGTTCGGCAACAAGAAATCGACGAATACCGAGGTAGGCTCCGTCAACGAGGACCAGTTGCTGGCTGCCGCCAAGACCGACAGCGGCTCTTTGGCCAGCATTAGTGGTGCGGTCGCCCATGGATGTCCACGCTTTCAGGTATGGTCGCGCGACGGCTATGTGACGATCTACGAGCAGGGCCGGGTCGGCGACGCGCTTGCCGTCATGCATCGCGGCGAGATCACCAAGACGGCGCGCGAATGCAACATCGAGCCCGGGCGTGTCACCGTTAAATACGGCTTCTCTGGCCGGGTCCTTCTGGGCCAAAAAGGCAAGTCTGGACGGGTAACCCTGCCTATCAGCGTGTTCGTGTCCGACGCCAAGCGTGACAAAGTGGCGACCGACAAGGTGCGCATCGATGTCGACGTCGCCCTCGACAATCCGATCGGCTACTTCTCGATCGTGCGCTCGGTCACATTCAATATCCCGGAGGGCACGCGGCCCGGCGAGTACGAGGTCTATGTAGGCTTCGATCGCAACATTCCGGGCGCCGGATAGCGTCATCCGCTCAAGACTTGTTCACGAGGAGCCGCGAACGGCCGCACCTCCTCGTTTGACTTCGCGCCCCCGCCACGTATCATCCGAACGCCAATCGAGATCTGCGGAAGAGATCGGTCTTGTGCCGGCGCCGAAGGAGCAACCGCCCCGGAACCTCTCAGGCAAAAGGACCGCAGATTGATGGCGCTCTGGAAAGCAGCCGGCTTAGCCGCCGGCTCACCGAAGGGGTAAGGCGGGAACAGCTCTCGCCGGAATCTCTCAGGTCCCGCGACAGAGGGGGCTTCAACTCGTGCCGTTCGGCGCGGGGTGCAAGCCACGTGGGACCGACAAATGAGCGCCGTATCCACTTCTAACGCAGCCCTGCAGCGTACGCCGCTCTACGAGCTGCATGTGTCGCTCGGCGCCAAGATGGTGCCGTTCGCCGGCTACGAGATGCCGGTGCAGTATCCGCTCGGCATCCTCAAGGAGCATCTGCACACGCGCGAGAAGGCTGGGCTTTTCGATGTTTCGCATATGGGGCAGGCGTTTCTGATCGGTCCCGATCATGACACCACTGCCGCCGCGCTCGAGGCGCTGGTTCCCGCCGACATCGCCAACCTCAAGCCGGGCCAGCAGCGCTACTCTCAGCTCTTGAATGACGAGGGCGGCATCATCGACGACTTGATGGTGACACGCTCTCACGCTGCAGACGACGACGGCAGCCTGATGCTGGTGGTGAATGCCTCGCGCAAGGAGGTGGACTATGCCCACATTGCCGCGCGGCTGCCCGATGACGTGCGGCTCGAGCCCATGCCGGAGCGGGCGCTGCTTGCGCTTCAGGGGCCTTCCGCGAAAGACGTAATGACAAGACTGTCCGATGTTGCGGTGGGCTTGCCGTTCATGGGTGCTGCCAGCGGCAAGGTCGGCGAATTCGACTGTCATATCTCGCGTTCCGGCTACACGGGCGAAGATGGCTTCGAGATTTCTGTCGCCGCCGCCAAGGCGGAGAAGCTGGCGCGACTGCTGCTGGCTCAGGAGGGCGTGCAGCCTATCGGACTTGGTGCCCGCGACTCGCTGCGGCTGGAAGCGGGGCTTTGTCTCTACGGCCACGATATCGACGAGACCACCAGCCCGATCGAGGCGGGCCTTGTCTGGTCCATCCAGAAGCGCCGCCGCGAGCAGGGCGGGTTTCCGGGAGCCCAGCGCATCCAGGACGAATTGGCCGACGGACCCAAGCGGCGCCGCGTCGGCATCAAGCCGGATGGGCGGGCGCCGGCGCGGGAAGGCACGGAAATTCTGGCGCTGCTGGGCGACAAGCTGGGCGTGGTGACGTCGGGCGGTTTTGGACCGAGTGTCAACGGTCCCGTAGCCATGGGCTACGTGAGGGCCGGCTACGCCGAGCCCGGCAAGCCGGTAAATCTCATGGTGCGCGGCAAGGCTCTTTCTGCGTCGGTCGCTCCAATGCCCTTTGTTCCCCATCGCTACGTGCGGAAAAGCTGAACCAGCGAGGACAACCCATGGCCACTGAGCGTTTCACCAAAGATCACGAGTGGATCCGGCTCGACGGCGGCATCGCCACCGTCGGCATCACCAACCATGCGCAGAGCCAGCTCGGCGACATAGTGTTCGTCGAGGTGCCGGAGGTCGGCCGCAAGACGGCACAGGGCGAGGCGGTGGCGGTGGTGGAAAGCGTCAAGGCGGCGAGCGACGTGTATGCGCCGGTGGCGGGCGAAGTGGTCGAGGTCAACGGCGACCTCGGCGCGACACCTGCGCTAGTCAACGAAGAGGCCGAGGGCAAGGCTTGGTTCTTCAAGATCAAGGTCGCCAATCCGGCCGAACTCGACGCCCTTATGGACCGCGCCGCCTACGAGGCGTTTGTGAAGGAAAGCAGCTGATGCGCTACCTGCCGCTCAACGAAGCCGATCGGAAGGTCATGCTCGGCAAGATCGGTGTCGCAGATATCGATGCGCTGTTTGCCGGCATACCCAAGGACAAGCGGCTGGGCGGTCTCATCGACCTGCCCAGGGCCAAGGGCGAGCTTGAAGTGGAGCGCATCCTGGGCCGGATGGCGGACAAGAACGTGCCGGCCGGATCGGTGCCGTTCTTCGTCGGCGCCGGCGCCTACAAGCATCACGTGCCGGCGACGGTGGATCACCTGATCCAGCGCTCGGAATTTCTCACGTCCTATACGCCCTACCAGCCCGAGATCGCGCAAGGCACGCTGCAGTATCTGTTCGAGTTCCAGACGCAGGTGACGATGCTGACGGCCATGGAGGTCGCCAACGCCTCCATGTACGACGGCTCCACAGCGGCGGCGGAAGCTGTGCTGATGGCACACCGGGTCACCAAGCGGCGCAAGGCAATTCTCTCTGGCAACCTCCATCCCCACTATCGCGAGACCATCGAGACGGTATCGCGCATGGCGGGCGATGAGATCGTGGCGCCGCTGCCGCATGGCGCGGCGGAAAATCTCCTGGATCAGATCGATTCGACTGTCTCTTGCGTCGTGGTGCAGAACCCCGACGTCTTCGGCCAGATCCGCGATCTCGCCCCGATCGCCGAAGCGGCCCACGCCGCCGGTGCGTTGCTGGTCGTGGTTGTGACGGAGGCCGTGTCGCTGGGCCTCGTGCAGCCTCCGGGAGCGATGGGCGCCGATATCGTCGTGGGCGAAGGGCAATCCATCGGCAATGGGCTGAACTTCGGTGGGCCTTACGTCGGCCTGTTCGCCACGCGGACGAAGTATCTGCGGCAGATGCCGGGACGGCTGTGCGGCGAGACTATCGACAAGGAGGGCCGGCGCGGCTTCGTGCTGACGCTATCGACGCGCGAGCAGCACATCCGGCGCGAGAAGGCCACCTCCAACATCTGCACCAACTCAGGCCTGTGCGTGTTGGCATTCACGATCCACATGGCACTGCTGGGCGAGGCGGGACTGCGGCGGCTGGCGCGTCTCAATCACGCCAACGCGGTGGCCTTGGCCGGCATGCTGGCGAAGGTGCCGGGCGTCTCGGTGCTCAACGACACGTTCTTCAACGAGTTCACGATCCGGGTGCCGGGAAGCGGTGCCGACGTGGTCGAGAAGCTGGCTGCGAAGGGCGTTCTGGGCGGCGTGCCGGCGTCGCGCTTGTGGCCGGACAATCCGGATATGGCGGACCTGATCATCGTCGCCTCCACCGAGGTCAACTCGGATGAGGACCGCGCGGCTTACGCCAAGGCGCTGAGGGAGGTTGTGTGATGCTGAACCGTCAAGGGCGGCCGACCGCGGCAGGAGAGACGGAAGTTCATGCGAGCGAGACCTTCAGTGGCAATCGCGGGCTGGCGATCGAGGAGCCTTTGATCTTCGAGATCGGGCGCACGGATACGACGGGCGTCGACCTGCCCGATCCGCCGAAGTTTTCGGCGCGGCTCGGTAAGCTGGCGCGGACGGAGCCGTTGGGGCTGCCCGGGCTCTCCGAACCCGAGGCGATGCGCCATTTCGTGCGCCTGTCGCAGAAGAACTACGGCATCGACACGGGCATCTTTCCGCTCGGCTCGTGCACCATGAAACACAACCCGCGTCTCAACGAGAAGATGGCGCGGCTGCCGGGCTTCGGGGACATTCATCCGTTACAGCCACTCTCCACGGTACCGGGCGCCGTGGCGCTGATCGCCGAGTTGTCGCGGTGGTTGTCCGAAATGACCGGCATGCCGGCGATTGCCATGACGCCCAAGGCCGGTGCGCATGGGGAGCTGTGCGGCATGATGGCCATCAAGGCGGCGCTGGAGGCGCGCGGCGAGAAACGATCGATCGTGCTGGTTGGAGAGTCGGCGCACGGCACCAACCCTGCGACGGCAGCACTGCTTGGCTACCGGATCGAGACTGTGCCATCGCGCGATGACGGGACGGTCGATCCGGAAGAGGTGAAGAAACGCCTGTCGCCCGAAGTGGCGGCCATCATGCTGACCAACCCCAACACCTGCGGGCTGTTCGAGCGCGATGTGGTGGCGATCGCAGAGGCCGTGCATGCGGCGGGCGCCTTCTTCTATGCCGACGGTGCCAACTTCAATGCCATCGTCGGCAAGGTGCGGCCGGGTGATCTCGGCGTCGATGCCATGCACATCAACCTGCACAAGACGTTCTCGACTCCACATGGCGGGGGCGGGCCGGGTGCAGGTCCGGTGGCGCTGTCGGCGGCGCTCGCGCCGTTCATGCCGCTGCCTTACGTCGATGGCGGTCGCTATGTGGAGCACGCAAGCGATGGCGAGGCGAAGCCGCTCGGGCGAATGTGTGCGTTCCATGGGCAGATGGGCATGTTCGTACGGGCCATGGCCTATATGCTGAGTCACGGCAGCGACGGCATGCGGCAGGCGTCGGAAGATGCGGTGCTCAATGCCAACTATGTGCGCGTCTCGCTCGCCGACCTGATGTCGCTGCCGTACGGCAACCGGGCGTGCATGCACGAGGTGCTGTTCGACGACCACTGGCTGGACGGCACGGGCGTCACCACGCTCGACTTCGCCAAGGCCATGATCGACGAGGGCTTCCATCCCATGACGGTGTATTTCCCGCTGGTGGTTCACGGCGCCATGCTGATCGAACCAACCGAGTCCGAATCCAAGCAAAGTCTCGATCAGTTTATCGCCTCGCTGCGTGGGCTGGCCGAGGCGGCCAAGCGCGGTGCGGCGGAGCGCTTCAAGGATGCACCGCGCTTTGCACCGCGGCGGCGGCTTGACGAGACCAAGGCCGCGCGCGAGCCGCGGCTGCGGTGGCAGCCGGCGACGATCCACAAGGAGGCGGCGGAATAGCCGCTCCGGATGGGCCGCGGCCGCGCCAGACACACTGGTGGAGGCTAGCCAAATCTAACCTGCCAGCGTGACGGTGGGGATAAGTGCCGATGTCGTTGGTTCAGAAGCTGATCCAGGCTGTGGTACCGCGCTTTTGGGCGGCCTCTATGGAAGCTGAATCAAGGGCTTGGATGGCGCGCTGCGAAATCTGCGGCAACGAGCGGTCGATCTGGGAGCTGGGCGGCATCCGGTGGAAGGCCGCAGGCCGTCCGCGACGGCGTCTGAAATGCCCTGGCTGCAATCGGACCGCCTGGCACCGGCTCAGGAAGACATAGGAGATTTGCTTGGCGGCCGCTTGCAAATAGGTCAGCAATGCTGACATACTTTGGCTTCAGGGGAAGATGGAGCCAAACGTGAGCAATCCTGCCCAGGCGGCTGCGTGGGAGCCGCGCTACGCCGGCCGTGCCGCGCGCATGCAGGCTTCCGAAATCCGCGAGCTGCTGAAGCTGCTGGACCGGCCGGGCATCATCTCGTTTGCGGGGGGCATTCCCGATCCGGCGCTGTTTCCAGTGGAGGAGGCGAAGGCCGCCTACGCTGCCGTCCTAAGCGACGCCGCGCAGGCGAGCGGCGGGTTGCAGTACTCGGTGAGCGAGGGCTATCTGCCGCTGCGCCAGTGGATCGCCCGGCACATGGCCACGCTGGGTGTGCCGTGCGAGCCCGACAACGTGCTGATCACCTCCGGCTCCCAGCAAGCTCTCGAATTCCTCGGGCGGCTCCTGCTCTCGCCTGGCGACACCGCATTGGTGAAGGCTCCGACCTACCTCGGCGCTCTGCAGGCGTTCTCGGCCAGTGAGCCCCGCTACGATGAGTTGCGGCCCGAGCAGGGAAATCGCACGCCGGCGTCTTATGTGGATGCGGCCCAGCAGAACGGCGGCGACGTGAAGTTCGCCTACGTGGTTTCAAGTTATGCCAATCCCACGGGCGAGACGCTTTCGCTCCATGCGCGCGAACGCCTGCTGGATCTCGCCACCGAGCTGGACATTCCCATCATCGAGGATGCGGCCTACGCCATGCTGCGGTTCGGAGGCGAACGATTGCCGCCGATCATTGCGTTGGACGTTGCGCGCAGCGGCGGCATCGACCAGGCGCGCACCATCTACTGCGGCACCTTCTCCAAGGTGCTGTCGCCCGGCTTGAGGGTGGGTTGGATCGTGGCCGGGAAGCCGCTGATCCGCCGGCTGGTGCTGATCAAGCAGGCGTCGGATCTCAACAGCGCCACCATCAACCAGATGGTCATGCATCGCATGGCGGAGGCGGTGTTCGAGTCCCAGGTCGAGGCGGGTTGCGCGCACTATCGCCGCCGGCGCGATTGGATGCTGGCTGCTCTGGAGAAGTACATGCCCGAGGGTGTGAGCTGGACGACGCCACAGGGCGGCCTGTTCGTGTGGCTGACGCTTCCTGAGGGACGCGATGCGGCCAAGCTGCTCGAACGGTCCATCGATGAGGCCGGCGTGGCCTTTGTGCCGGGCCGGGCATTCTTCTTCGATGGCCGGGGAGGCAATACGTTGCGCCTGAGCTTTTCGCTGGCCGGCGAGGAGGAAATCGAACACGGGATTGCGCGATTGGCGAAACTGATCTGACGCGGGGCACCGGACCTGAGACGCAGCCGCCCGGAGGCAAGGTCCCGGGTACGGCAGATCACTCAACCTTGTCGTCGACACGGTCGATGACGATCGGGTTCTCGATCAGGCGCACATCGATAGGCTTTGCTGCAATCAGCTTGGGGTTGTGCGGCAGCGGGTTGTCCCTGCCGCGTGGTGCGTTCAGCCAATGGTCGGGTCCAGGCACCTTGTCGACCCCTAGCGGGTAGATCGTCAACCTGTCGCGCTCGAATTTGAGCCTCAGGAAGTTCTTGTAGTTCTTGATCCTGAGCGCGGCGAACGCATCCTCCGCGTGCATGCGGCCGAACAGGCCCGTGAGCACCCAATAGATGCCCCACAGCGAGCCGCCGACCAGCGCGCCAAGCGAGATCATCAGTAATGGATACGACGTGAAGCCGACAAGCTGGCGTACGGGGGATGCCGCGGGTAGCGCCTGCGGCGCACGCTGTTGCTGCTGCTCGGTCCGGCGCTTGAGAGGCTCCAGCGATTCCTGGATGGCATCGCGCACGATGGGCGTCCGCTCATCGCGTGAGGTATAGAGCGCGTCGAGCTGGCTCTGGATGGTGGGCGTCATCTGGTTGTTCCAAGAGACAATCAGGAGCGACAACGTGAACATGGCTGTCAGATGCGCCAGGAAGTGCGCCGTTCCGACAAAAAATTTCGTGGCGTAGCGCCTCAGCCCGGGCAGCTCGACGGCATCGACATACCAAATGAGGATGGCATAGAGCCCGCCCAGCAGGGTGGTCAGTCCGATGGACGCGATGAGGGCCTGGATGAGATAGATCGGCATGGCCGGCAGCACGCTCCAGATCGAGGTGCCCATGCCGAGGTTATCGATTTTGCCGGCAGAGATCTCGAAACGGCTGACGAGGGTCTGGAACTCCCAGGTCACGATCCAGTAGAGCAAGCCGATGCCGATGGCAAAGGCCGGGTTGTAGAACGGGAACAGGATGTTGCCGAGGCTCAGCAGGTAGCTGCGCGATTTGCTGGGGTAGCATTTGGGCGCTTGTGGCTGCAGCGGCTTGCGCCTGAGCGCAACTCTCTGCAGTGGCTCGAGCGCGTCCTGGACGTCCTGCACGGCCTGATCGACGACGGTGCCGGCAGCCTTGGTGTTGCGCTTGAGGCGCATGTCGTAGCGCCGCGCATGCCAGGCTTGGCCTGGACGGACGCCCGGCGCCTTGGACTCGGCGGGCGCGGCTTCGTCCTGCCGTTCGGGCCAGCGCACCGAAATGTTGTTCTTGAGCACGTGCGTGGGGTGGAGGAAGGCGCCTCCGCCGCCGGCCGTGATGAAATGCACATCGAGATCGTGCGCGTAGTAGCGATTGTAGTGGTGCCAATCGCCGGCAATAACCGCCGCCACGTGCGCCCCCTTGGCACGCGCAATCGAGGTGATCTTGAAAAAATTCTCCTCCTCGTCCAGTCCGTGCATTTCGGCGATCATCCACGAGGGCTGCGCCAGGCAGATGATGAGGTTGTCGCCCGGCCGCATTTGATTGGCCATGGCCTCGAAGTAGTTGACCTGTGCGGTGTCGAGATACTTCGAGAACTGGATGTCGGCGCCCCAGATCCACCAATTGTAGGGCAGGCGCAGGGCCCAGTAGCTGCGGTGCTGTTGGCACCGCCAGCCGCCGATGATGTTGCCCTTGGCATTGGAGAGCTTGTCGCGCGAGGAGCAGAACAAACTGTCGAAGGCGTTGAGCCCGTCGTACCAGTCGTGATTCCCGGGGATGGCGAAGAGCTTGCGGTCCGGTTCCGGTGTGCTGAACGCCCAGTTGAAAGGCTGCAGCAGGCGTTTTTTGTATTCGTCTCGCGTCGCCTGGGGATAGCACTGGTCTCCGCCCATGATCAGGATCTCGCCGTGCCGCAGCTTGCCCGCGCCGCGAACGTCGAGACTGTCCTGGGCCAGGAGATAGGCAGCCGTATAGGTGGGATCGAAACCGTCGCCCACGTCCGCCACGTAGTCGATCCAGAAGGCGCCGGATTCGTCGAGAGCGATGCGATGTTGCGCATTCGCGGCGTCGGCGGGAGCGTCACTACTGCTGTAGTCGTAGCGCTGGCACAATTCCTTGTCGTCGCAAGGATCGGTGACCGCCTGCATCAGGCGCTGGTCGGCATACTGGCCGAACACGGACGAGACGATGGTGCGGATGCCCACACGCGCCAGCAGTCGCGGGTCGTACCACGAAACCATCTTGGGCAGGCGGCCCATGCGGAGCTGCCGAAGAGGACTGTATTCCATTGTCATGTCTCCGCAGCAAAGTGCCCCGATAGCCGCGCTGCGACGGCCGGGTCGTGCGAGCGTGCTCAGACATACTCGCGGCCCCTAGGGTGACGCTTCAATCCGGCGGAAGAAAGAGGCCTCCTGCGACCGGCCAGCCGGGCCGTTGCCAAAATATCTCACCAGCTGTTCTACAAGCCGGGCATGGGTTTTCCGGAAACGCGCATTCAGCGCTCGCGTTTTGACGGTGCACCGATCCAGAATAACCGCCCATGACGGATAAGAAAAAGCCGCCACCTACGCAAAGGGACACCAAGCCCAAGCCTCCCTTCCAACGCGCGACAGTGAACAGCGCGAGCGGCCGGAAGACCGGCAATACGACAAGCGCAACGAGCATCCGCTGAACGAAGATCTCGACGTTCCCGAGCAGCCCAGACGCTGAAACTCGTCAGCGCAAGTTTTTTGCCGTGTCGCGCAGGATGAATTTCTGAATCTTGCCGGTCGACGTCTTGGGCAGCGGCCCGAAGACAATCGTCTTGGGCACCTTGAACCGGGCCATGTTGGCGCGGCAGAACGCGATGATGTCTTCTTCTGAGGCGGCGCCACCCGGCTTGAGCGTGACGAACGCGCACGGGGTTTCACCCCATTTGGGATCGGCGCGCGCAACGACAGCAGCTTCCATCACCTGCGGATGTCGGTACAGAACTTCCTCGACTTCGAGCGAGGAAATGTTTTCGCCGCCCGAGATGATGATGTCCTTGGAGCGATCTTTCACCTCGATGCTGCCGTCGGCATGCCAAGCGGCGAGATCGCCCGAGCGGTACATGCCGCCGGCAAAGGCGTCGTCGGTGGCGGCCTCGTTCTTGAGATAGCCCTTCATCAGCGTGTTGCCGGCCAGTGCAATCTCGCCGATGGCCGCGCCGTCTCTCGGGACCGGCTCCAGGGTTTGCGGATCGACCACCGCCATGTGCTCGATGACGGCGATGGGAACACCCTGGCGCGCCATCCGTGCGTAGCGCTGCTCGCTTGGGAGGTCCGCCCACTCCGGCATGGGCGGGCAAAGGGTGGAGGGTCCGTAGCTCTCGGTCGTGCCGTAGAGATGCAGAACGTCGAAGCCCATCGCCTCCATGCGCTCTATCACAACTGCCGGCGGCGCTGCGCCGCCGGTGGCGACCTTGGTGCGCAGCGGCAGCGCCCGCTTTGCCTCCGCGGGGGCATGCACCAGCATGTTGAGCACGATGGGCGCGCCACACATGTGGGTCACGCGGTTCTCGACAATAGAGTCGAAGATGCGCTGCGGTTCGACTTTGCGCAGGCAGACATGTGTGCCGGCGGCTGCGGTGACGGCCCAAGTATAGGTCCAGCCCGAGCAGTGGAACATCGGCAGCGTCCACAGGTACCGGCTGTTGTGGTCGAGCTTGAAGGTGAAGGCGTTGGCCAGAGCCCCGAGGTAGGCACCGCGGTGGCTATAGACGGCGCCCTTCGGATTGCCCGTGGTGCCCGAGGTGTAGAGTAGGCAGATACTGTCCCATTCGTCCTCGGGACCGGAGTAGGCGAAGGCGGGATCGCCGGAGGCGATAAAGCTCTCGTACTCGACACCGCTAAAGCTCGGAGCGCCTGCGGTCTCGGCATCGGCGATATCGACGACGATCGGCCGCCTGGTGCCGAGTTTCTCCAACGCCGGCGCAATTGCGCCATGGAATTCGCGATCGGCCAGAAAGAGTTTGGCCTCACCATGTTCCAGGCAGAACGCGATCAGCGGCGCATCGAGGCGGATGTTGATGGGATTGAGGATCGCGCCGATCATCGGCGCTGCGTAATGGGCTTCGAGCATGGCGGGTGTGTTGGCGGCGAGGATGGCGACCGTGTCGCCGCGCTTGATGCCGGCCTTGGTAAGCGCGTGCGCCAGCCGCCGGGCGCGCGCGTAGAATTCCCGATAGGTAAAACGCCGGCCGCCATGAATGACCGCCGTGCGCTCGCCGAAGAAATCGGCCGCCCGCTTCAGAAAACTGACCGGGCTCAGCGCCACGAAATTCGCCGGACGCTTCCTGAGTTCGGGCCTGTCCGCGTTCATGTGGAATGCCTGTCTTACTGTGTCACGGGTGCGAAACCGTGAAAGACGAACGTGAAATTTCAACCCATCGCCAGCATGTGCCCGCCATCGATGGTGATGACGCTGCCGGTCATGAAGGCACCCGCATCGGAAGCCAACAGCAGCAGCGGGCCGTCCAGCTCTTCCACCCTGCCCGCACGCTCCATCGGCACCCGCGACAGGAGCCGCCGGCCGGCATCGCTGGTCAGGAACGCATCGTTCAGCTCCGTGGAAAAGTAGCCGGGCGCCAGTGCATTGACGCGTATCTTGTCCCGCGCCAGTTCCAGCGCCATGGACTTGGTGAGGCTGACCACCGCAGCCTTGGACGCGGAATAGGCCGCGATGGCCTTCAGCACGCCAAACGCCGCGATCGAAGCGATGTTGATGATCGAGCCGCCGTTGCCAGTCTCGCTCATGCGCCGCGCCGCTTCCTGGCCGACGCGGAACACGCCGTCGAGATTGACGTCCAGCACGCTGCGCCAGTCGCTCTCGCTCGTCTTAAGGAAATAGGAGCTGGCCGGTACGCCGGCATTGTTGACCAGGATCGTGACCGGTCCCAGCGCAGCTTCCGCCGCTTCGAAAGCCTTGGCGATCGAGGCGCGGTCGGTGACATCGAGGGCCACGGCGAATGCCTGGCCACCTTCCGCGCGGATCTCAGCTTCGAGTTGCTGCAGGCGGTCGAGGCGGCGGGCCGCAAGGACAACCTTGGCACCCGCGTTTGCCAGGACTCGCGCGAAGTGCTGCCCGAGGCCCGAGGAGGCTCCAGTGATCAGGGCTGTCTTGCCGTGGAGTGAAATCGAATAGCCGGCCATTGGCTCACCTGCGTTTGTGCGACCATGCTATACGAGGCTGTGGCGGCGAGACAGATGTTCGCGCAAGGTTGCGGGCAGCCAGGTCGTCGCCGCCGGATGCCGCCCCGGCCTTCATCTCGTGCGGGCGAGATAATGAGCGCGCTTGAGGTGGCACAGGCTGGTGCGCCACTCGACCGGTCGGTCGTCCAGGGTGAAGGCGACGCGGTCGATCTTGATCAGCGGCGTGCCTATGGCGATGCCGAACTCCCGAGCCGCTTTGGCATCGGCAGCAGCGGCCGTTAGGCGTTCATCGGTTCGCGTCACCAGCACGCCGTAGGTCTTCTGGAAGATGTCGTAGAAGGTGTCGGGAATTTCGGCGAGATCTGCAAGGCCCGGAAAGGCAGCCTCGGGCAAAGACGCCGATTCTGTGATGAACGGCTTGCGGTTGCGGGTACGGATGCGATCGATGCGAACGACATTGGCATTTTTCGGCAGTTTGAGCGCCTTGCGCTCGGCCTGGTTGGCCTTGCCGAGGGTACGCCTCAAGCTTCGGCTGTGGGGGACGATGCGGGCGCCGGTGTCCTCGAACAGGTTGAAAAAGCGAAACATGATATCGTCGGGGGTGTGCTCGAAAACGAACGTGCCGCGGCCCTGCCGGCGCACAACCAGGTTTTCGGCGGCCAAAGCGCCGATGGCCTTGCGCGCCGTGCCTTGGCTGACGCTGAATTCGGCCGCGATCTCGAACTCGTTGGGAATGAGCTGGCCGGGCTTCCAGCGGCCCGAGCGAATGCGCTCGACGAGCTCGGCATAAACCCGGGCATAGAGCGGGCGCTTATCACTTTTGGTGGGGTTCACTTCGCACTCCCATTCGATAAAATTTTCATGTAGTATCCTCAAGTCTTATATAAGAATTGAGCGCCATGCGCCGCACAAGGCGTGCGCGGAGGATAGTGAGAGGACAGAGTTCGCATGAGTGTGCCGCATTTCCTAGTTCATAGCCCCAAGGACAATGTCGGGGTGGTCGTGGTGGAGGGTCTCAAGGCCGGCACCGGGATGATGGGCGTTGTTACCGAAACTGATGACACGCTGAAGCTCAAGGCGAAGCACGACATCCCGATCGGCCACAAGGTGGCCCTCAAGGCGCTCAAGAAGGGCGACACGGTCATCAAATACGGTGAGGACATCGGCAAGGTGGTTGCCGATGTTGGCGTGGGCGAGCATGTCCACGTACAGAACCTCAAGACGAAACGCTGGTGAGGGGGAGGCCTATGGCAACCAAAGCCAAGAGCGGAAAATCGCGGCGCAACCTGAGTTTCAGTGGCTGGCGGCGCGAGAATGGCCGCGTGGGCGTGCGCAATCACGTCGTCATTCTGCCGCTCGACGATTTGTCCAACGCGGCCTGCGAGGCCGTCGCCAACAACATCAAGGGCACGCTGGCGTTGCCGCATGCCTACGGCCGGCTTCAGTTCGGCGCCGATCTCGATCTGCATTTCCGCACGCTGATCGGCACCGGCTCCAATCCCAATGTCGCCGCCGTGGTCGTGATCGGCATCGAGGACGGCTGGACCAAGCGCGTCGTCGACGGCATCGCCAAGACGGGCAAGCCAGTGGTCGGCTTCGGTATCGAGGGCCATGGCGACATCGCCATCATCGCCAAAGCCTCCTACAAGGCCAAGGAATTCGTGCAGTGGGCGTCCGAACTCGAGCGCGAGGAATGCGACATCGAGGACTTGTGGGTCTCGACCAAGTGCGGCGAGAGCGACACGACGACGGGACTGTCGTCCTGTCCGACTGTCGGCAACATGTACGACAAGCTGATCCCCAAGGGCATCTACGGCTGTTTCGGCGAAACGTCCGAAATCACCGGCGCTGAGCACATCGCCAAATCGCGCGCGATCAACGCCAAGATCGGCGAGAAGTGGATGAAGGTATTCCAGGCCTACCAGGACGAGGTGATCGAAGCCAATAAGGTCGATGACCTTTCAGACAGCCAGCCGACGAAGGGCAACATCGCCGGCGGCCTCACCACCATCGAGGAGAAGGCGCTTGGCAACCTCGAGAAGATCGGCCGCAAGTGCAAGTACATCGAGGTGCTGGAGCCGGCCGAAGCGCCGAAAGATGGGCCGGGTCTGTACTACATGGATACGTCCTCGGCGGCTGCGGAATGCGTGACGTTGATGGCGGCGGGTGGATACGTGGTGCATACCTTCCCGACGGGCCAGGGCAACATCATCGGCAACCCGATCGTCCCGGTGATCAAGATCTCGGGTAACCCGAAGACGATCCGCACCATGGCCGAGCACATCGATGTTGACGTGTCTGGCGTCCTGCGGCGCGAGTTGACGCTCGATACGGCCGGCGATGCGCTGATCGACATGATCATCCGCACGGCCAACGGGCGGCTGACCGCGGCGGAGGCGCTCGGGCACCGCGAGTTCGTCATGACGAAGCTCTATCGGAGCGCCTAACGGTTATCCCGGTGCTTGTCACCGGGATCCATCTTGCCTCTTTGCTTGGCGCTCGCGGATGGCTGGGACAGCGGGCTAAAGGCCCAGGATGACAACGGGAAAGCGTGATGCGGGCCTCGGAACCGCGTACTCCTCTGCAGCTTGTTGACCCCAGCGTCGAATATTTGCCGGCTTATGCGGAGGCGCTTGAGCGCGGGTGGTCGCCCAACAACATCCGCGACGTGAGCAGCGAGCACCTCGCGGCGATCCGATCGGACGGCGCAGCCTTTATCGCCTCCCTGTTGAGCCAAGGTGGGACGGTCACGCTGCCGGACGGCTCGCAGATCCCGAAGCTGCCCAACCGCGTTCGCTGGATGTGGGATGGCGCGTTCTGCGGCCAGATCGGGTTGCGCTGGCAGCCGGGGACGGATGTACTGCCGAGCCATGTGCTTGGGCATTTCGGCTATGCTGTCGTGCCGTGGAAGCGCCAGCGCGGATATGCAACGGAGGCGTTGCGACAGATGCTCGGTATGGCGCGCGAGGTGGGCCTCACCAGTGTGGAAATCACGACCGACAAGGGCAACGTCGCCTCGGCCCGCGTGATAGAGGCCAACGGTGGACGCTTCGTGGAGGAATTCGTGCAGCCACACTATGGCGAGGATGTACGGCTGAGGTTTGGTATCGACCTCGGGGCCGCCGACATGGAGGGCGCAGCATGAAAATCACCCGCATCCGCGAGGCGACGGCACCGATAGCGTCGCGAGATCCGCAACGCGTTCATTTCGTTCTCGACCATGACGGTGAGCCTGGTCGCGGTCGAGACCGACGTGGTGCGCGATGGCAAGCCGGTGATCGGCTACGGCTTCACCTCCAACGGGCGCTATGCACAGGGCGGCATCCTGCGCGATCGGTTCATTCCGCGCATCATGGCGGCCGACCCGAAATCCCTCGTTGACGAGACAGGCCGGCAACCTGGACCCGTTCGCGGTCTGGAAATGCTTCATGACCAATGAGAAGCCGGGCGGCCACGGCGACCGCGCGCACGCGGCGGGCGGGCTCGACATGGCGGTATGGGATGCCGTGGCGAAGATCGCCGGCAAACCGCTGTGGAAGCTGCTGGCCGAGCGCTTCAACGGCGGTCAGGCGGACGAGACGTATCCTCGTCTATCCGGGCGGCGGCTACTACTACCCCGGCAAGGAGCTTGAAGGCCTGCGCGCCGAGATGCGCGGCTACCAGGACCAGGGCTACAGGGTGGTGAAGATGAAGATCGGCGGCGCCGATCTGGCGACCGACCTCAAGCGCATCGAGGCGGTCATCGAGGTGGCCGGCAAGGGCGAGAACGTCGCCGTCGACGCCAACGGGCGTTTCGATCTCGAAACGGCGCTGGCCTACGGCAAGGCCTTCCAGTCCTACGGACTGTTCTGGTACGAGGAGCCGGGCGATCCGTTGGATTTCCAGCTCAACGCGGTGCTAGCGGAAAGCTATGCCGGCGCGCTGGCGACGGGCGAGAATCTGTTCTCCACCATCGATGGCAAGAACCTGCTGCGCTACGGCGGCATGCGGCCCGATCGCGACTGGGTGCAGCTCGACCCGGCGCTGAGCTACGGCCTGACGGAGTACCTGCGTTTCGTGGAAGCCGTGGAGGCCATGGGCTGGTCGCGGCGGCGGCTCATTCCGCACGGCGGACATCAGCTGGCGCTCAACATCGCGGCCGGTTTGCAGACGGGCGGTTCGGAGAGCTATCCCGGTGTGTTCCAGCCTTATGGCGGGTTTGCGGACAGTATTACGATCGTGGATGGATACGTGCGGCTGCACGATACGCCGGGCATCGGCATGGAGCTGCGACCCAAGATGTTTGCCGAGATGCGCAAGCGACTGGAGTTAGATTGAAGCATGACCGACATCGTCATCACCGAGTTTCTGGAGCCCGGCGCCGTGGATGTCCTCAAGAAGGACTTCACGGTGCATTGGGACCGCGAGCTGTGGAACAAGCGCAGCGATCTGGAGAAGCTGGTGCGCGACCTGCCGGGGCTGATCGTGCGCAACCGTACGCCGGTAGACAAGGCGCTGCTGGAGATGGCGCCCAAGCTGAAGGTAGTCGGCCGGCTGGGCGTCGGCCTCGACAACATCGATGTCGCCGAATGCGAGAAGCGCGGCATCGAGGTGTGCTCGGCGCGCGGCGCGAATGCCACGTCGGTGTCGGAGTACGCCATCGCCATGGCGATGATCCTGCTGCGGGGGCGCGCCTACCTCGACACGCATCGTCTGGTGGCCGGCGAATGGCCGCGCGAGGAACTGGGACGCGGCGTGGACCTGGCCGGCAAGACGCTGGGCGTCATCGGGCTCGGCTCCATCGGCAGCACCAGCGCGCGCAAGGCTCGCGCGCTGGAGATGCGCGTCATCGCCTGCGATCCCTATCTGCCCGACGGCAACGAGAACTGGAACGTGGCCGCGAAGGTTTCGCTCGACGAGCTGCTGGCGACGTCCGACGTGGTGACCATCCACTGCCCGCTTAGTCCAGAAACGCGGGGCTTGATCGGAGCGGCCCAGGTGCAGCGCATGAAGAAGGGCGCGATCCTCATCAACTCGGCCCGCGGCGGCATCGTCGATGAGCCAGCGTGCGCGGCGGCTCTGAAAAGCGGGCACCTCGGCGGTGCAGCGATCGACGTATTCGACTACGAGCCGATCAAGGCCGAAGCGGGCAAGGTGTTCGCCGGCATCCCGAACGTGATCCTGACGCCGCACATCTCGGGCGTTACCATCGAGTCCAACCACCGCGTGAGCTTCATGACCGTGGACAGCGTCGCCCGCGTGCTGAAGAAGGGCCGATGAGCGGCACACCCATAAGTCCGACCGACCTGGAGGCCCTGATAGCGGCGGCGATGATTGCGTGCAACACGAGCGCGGCCAACGCACAGTCTGTGGCGCGGGCTCTAGCGCAAGCGGAGATCGACGGGCAGAAGGGACACGGCCTCTCGCGCGTGCCGAGCTACGGGGCGCAAGCCAGATCCGGCAAGGTCGATGGCCGTGCGACACCGCAAGGTCAGCAGATCCGGTCGGGCAGCTTGATGGTCGATGCCAGGCACGGTTTTGCATTTCCGGCGTTCGATCTCGCCATCGCGCGCTTGCCCGAAATGGCTCGGCTGGGTGGCATTGCGGCCGCTGGCTTCACCCGCTCCCATCATTTCGGTGTCGCCGGGCGCCACGTGGAGCGGCTGGCCGAGGCTGGCCTGGTGGCGCTGGCGTTCGGCAATACGCCCAAGGCGATGGCGCCGTGGGGTGGCACGCAGCCGCTCTTTGGCACAAGTCCGATCGCTTTCGCGGCGCCGCATCGCGGTCATTCGCCGATCGTGGTGGACATGGCCCTGAGCCAAGTGGCGCGGGGCAAGATTTTGACCGCCGCGCAGAAGGGCGAGGCCATTCCTGAGGGCTGGGCGGTCGACGAGAACGGTCAGCCGACGACAGACGCGGCTGCCGCGCTGAAAGGCGCACTGCAGCCGATCGGCGGCGCCAAAGGTGCGGCGCTGGCACTTATGGTGGAGGTGCTGGCAGTGGCGTTGACGGGCGCCAGGTTCGGTTTCGAGGCAAGTTCGTTCTTCGATGCGGACGGTCCACCGCCGGGCGTCGGGCAGTTCCTTATCGTCATCGATCCGGGCGCGTTCGGCGGCGCGGACGTGTTTGCCGATCGCATGGCGGCCCTGGCCGGCATGATCGAGGGCGACGGTGATGCACGATTGCCGGGGTCACGGTGCATCGCGTTGCGGGAGAAGGCGGCGCGCGAAGGCGTGACGGTAGACAGCAAGCTGCTGGCTGAAGTGCGGGCGCTCGCGGGTGCTTGATTGTGTCGGGCCGCAGTGCCCTGACACCATTGTCGCCCTATTGCCAGCGGACCTCGAAGGGGGTGAGCCAGACTTTGGCATCCTTGGGCGAGGCCGCCTGGACATCGTCCGGACTGGAGCCGTAGAAAACATCGACCGACACGCCGGAGATCGTCACATCGGGCTTGGCCCGATAGGTCATGTCGGCGCGGTCGATCGCGAGCGTGCCGTCGACCCACACGCGCAGAACCCCGTCGCTCTTCTTGGGTGTGTTGAGCACAACTTCCTGCTCGAGCTTCACCCACTTTCCACGCGGAAACTCGAAGCCTTCGCGTTCGGCCGGGAGCGCGCTCGAAGTACCATTCTCCGTAACGCGAACGGTTGCCCCGCCGGTGGCCTTGGGGCGCCATGCGAGCCGCGCGAGGAATTTGTCACCCTGCTCGCCTGCGTCCGCACCGCCGATGCCCGGTAGCGCGCCGCCGCGATGAAAATCGAAGCTGGCAGGGAGAAGCACCTGATAGCTGAGGCATGCACTGGTTTTACCCTGCAGCACGCGCGGTTCCCACGGGAACGTCGCGCCGCCTTTGGATTCTGCGGCGCCCTGCGCAGAGCCGGCCGCCTTCACTAAAGCCACTGATATGGCGAGCGGTGCAGGCGCATCCTTCACGGAGCCGATTGTAATGTTGTCGATCACACCGACATCCTTGCCGCCCAGGCTCGCCTGCAGGTCAGCGGCTGTCAGTGCCGCGCCGGCGCGCTCCAGTGCGAACCCAGTCATGCTGTGGTAGCGCTCGGTGCAAGACGCTATGGAGGCGGGCAACAGCGCAGTCTTTACGGCTGTGACCAGCGCTGCTACCCCGACCAGACCGGCGGCGGCGTTGAAGACAATGAATTTTGTTGCGGGCAGACGCATACAACTCTCCCCTGGCGCTGGGATGTGCACCTTGGCAGAACAGCCTAAAGAATTGTTAAACGTAGCCGACCGACAGCTTGGCAGGCGTAGCAGCCCCGATCTGCCGAGCGGCCCCGGAATGGGCAAGAACCTACCACGCGATCCGGAAGCCGAGTTTGCCGTCGTAGGCGGTGCTGTCGCCGTCGAGTCCGCGCTGATAGCTGGCGTTCGCATAGAGGGAAATATCGCGCGTGAGTTGCGCTGTTATGCCCCCATTCAGTTCGGCCCAGCCTCCTCCGAAATCGGCGCGGAAGGGAATTGGCCCTGTTGCGGATGAGAACGAGGTGACGGGATCGCCGAGGAATTCATGCCAGAGGTTGGGCCGCAACCACACTGTAACCTGTCCGGCGTCGGCAGCAGAGCCCGCCAGTGACCACGTGTGCGCAACCCGAACGCCGATGCGGCCGGCGAGCGATTGCACGTCGCGGAATTGAATGAGGGCCGCGCCGTCGTTGCCGTCGTGCAGGTCGACATTCTGGAAGACGGCTTGCACTTGCGGCTCTACGACCCATCCGCCGCCGATGCGAAAAGGAAGTCCGCCTTCGAGTGACGCGGCCAGCCCCACGCCTTCGGTCTCGAGCGCCGACAGGTATGTCGAGGCTCCTTTCACGTCGTACCACGTTCCCTGCAACACCCCGTCGAGATACCAGCCTGTCGGGCCGAATTGCGTCCAGTAGGCGCCCGCGCTCACGGCGGTCATGCTGTTGTGCCCGGCCCTCGTGGCGTCGAAGTGGGTGACATCGCCCCGCCCGCTGCCGAGCGCCACGTAGGCGCCGGCGCGCGTGCGCGCTCCACCGGAGCCCCTGGTGCGGTAGAGGTCCTGGCCAGCCTGGAAGGCGGCGAAGTCGTAAGCGTACTTGGGCCCACTGCCGAAGACGCCCAGGGGGTCTCCGTCGCGATTGCCGTGCAGAACAGTGACGCGGCCCCATTGCCCGGTGTTGTTGGAGGTTTCCACGCCCGTGCGCTCGTGCAGCGTATCGAGCAAGGTGCGACCGTAGAGCAGTGTCAGGGCCGGCAGGGCCGCGTAAAGCGAGGTCTCGGGACGGTAGTTTGGCGCTGTCGCCGCCGGCGATGCGGCCGCCACGCAGGCAGGGCTGCCGGGATCGAGCGTGCAGTCGACCGTCGAGCGCAGGTACCAGGCTTCGATATTGCTGGCGTCGACGCTGCTCCGGTGCAGCGTGTAGGCATAGGGTCCTGCAGCCACCGGTACAGCCAGCGCAAAGGCTGATGGCAATGTCGTGCCGCCGTTGGTGGTATCGACGACGAGAATGCCGTTGCCGACGGTCTGTGCGCCGCTCCCGCCGGCATTCAGGATGCGCAGCAGGCTCGATCCTGTTGCGGTCCCGCCATCAATGATGAGCCTGTCGGATGGTGAGCCGTCGGTGCCCAGAACCGTATTGAGGTTCACAAAGCCGCCGCCACCGACGTAGTTGCCGACGACCGTCAGCGTGTCCGTGACGCTGGAGCTGCCGTTGGTGAGATCGATCGTGCCGGCATTTGTGACCGTAACCATTTGCCCGGGCGTAAAGGCCAGGATCGATGCATTGAGGCCGCCGCTGCGCAGCACGCTTGTGCTGTCGATAGACAGCGTGCCGGTGAGCGTTCCGGCATCGCCCAAGGCCAGGTTGCCGTCGAGGGTCCATTGCGTGCCGTTGGTGAGTTCGATGGTCTCCCAGTTCTGGAAGAGGCCGACGCCGCTGATGACGGAGTTGCTGAAGGTGAGGCTATCGGTGCCGAGCCCCCCGTTGACCACCGTCGTGCCTGCCAAGTTGGTGGCAGTGAGATTGGCGAGCGTCGCCTGATCGTTGCCGTTGCCGAGATTGATCGTGCCCGCAATCGTGCCGCCGTTCCACGTCAGCGTGTCGGTGCCGGTACCGGTGGTGATGCCGTTGCCGATCTGGCCGCCGCTGACGGTCAAGATGTTGGTGCCGTTGCCGAGATTGACATTGCCACCGATGACACCGCCCAGAAGGGTGAATGTGTCGTTCTGAAAGCCGGCGACGACGTTTCCCAGAATCACACCGCCGGACATGACGAAGACGTTGTTGGCGATGGTCATGTCCACCGAACCGATGGTACCGCCGGTAATCGTGACGAAGTCGCCTTCCGTGAAGGCGCCGAGGATGGTACCGCCGGTCATGAGAAACGTATCGAGACCGCCGCCCTGCTGTAGCGAGCCGACCATCCCTCCGCTCATGGTGAAGGTATCCGCTCCGTCACCTTGATCGATATTGCCGGTAATGTTTCCGGTCTGCATCGTGAACTGATCGGCACCCGTCCCGGTGACGAAATTGCCGTTGAGCTGACCTCCGGTCACAACGATTGAGTTATTGCCGCCGGCGATGGTGAAGTTGCCGTTGTACGTGCCGCTGAAGATCTGCACGAAGTTGTCGCCGCTCGGGATCGCAGGTGAGACTGACGGATCAGGCGCCGTCGCAGCAGAACAATCGACCTGCAGCCCGCCGGGAATGAGCACGGACGTGCAACCGGCGTGGGCAGGCGCGAAGTCGATGCAACTAACCGCGGTGAAGATGCCCAGGACTGCGCACACCCGGCAGAGCGATGGATTGCGGGTAAGAGCGCCACGAGCCATCGTCCGCCTCCAAATAAGGATTGTGCGCGCAACGTGCGATTCTCGCGTCGCGCGCACAACCTCTAGCTGATTTGGGGGTGCACAGATCTATCGCTTCGCGGGAAGAGTTTCAGCGCGCGTTGCGGCGTGCTCACGGAGCCACGGTTAGCTATCGTGCAGAGAACACCTCCGCGGTAGCGAGCGGGGCAGCGAGCAAGATGGCGATCGCGATCATCTCGCGAGCCGGCGTGCATGGGCACATAACAGGACCGGCCCACTCCCAACCGCGCCGTCCGCAACAGCTGCCCCATTTCAGTCTGCGTCGTCCAGCTTCTCGCAGAGCCGATGTTGCTGCCGCTGCGTCACAACACGGCGCGCTTGTCAGGGGGTAATACTGTGATTAAAACTGCAAGTTGTCGGGTCATCGTACAACTTGCCTGCAATCAATAAAAATGCACGCGCGGTTCATGCGTGCGAAGGGAAATGGGGAGGAAAACATGCAGAACTGTCGCGTGCTCAGTGGGCTTGCCGGTCTCGTTGGACTGGCTCTCGGCCTTATGCCGGCCACCGCCCCGGCGCAGAATTTCACAAAGCCGGTCAGGGTCATCGTGCCGTTCGCACCCGGTGGAACGAGCGACATTCTCGCGCGGCTGATCAGTCCGAAGCTTCAGGATGCCATCGGCCAGCCGGTGGTGGTCGAGAACAAGACAGGCGCTGGCGGGAATATTGGCGCCGACTTCGTGGCCCATGCCGACAAGGATGGCCACACGCTTCTGCTGATCGACGTCAGCACGCTGGCGATCTCGCCGAACCTGCTCTCCAGCATGACCTACAGCCCGACCAAGGACCTGGCGCCCGTCGGCATGATTTCCTTTGCTCCCTATGTGCTCGCCGTGCACCCGAGCGTTCCGGTCAAGACCGTGGCCGAACTGGTGGCACACGCCAAGGCCAATCCGGGCAAGGTGCCGTTTGGCAATGCCGGTATCGGCGTTGCCAATCACATCTCCGCCGTGCAGCTCGAGAAGACATGGGGCGTCCAGTTCAAGCACATACCCTACAGGGGCGGCGCCGATGCCATCAAAGGCACGGTCTCAGGCGAAAGCCAGGTCATCCTCAACGGTGCGACGGCAACCGCCTCGTTCGTGGCGCAAGGGCAATTGAACGGTCTGGCCGTATCCGGGGACAAGCGCGTCGAAAGCATCAAGGCGCTGCCGAGCTTCAAGGAACTCAACGTCACGCCGACCGACGTCGGCTCGTGGCAGGGGTTGCTCACCACCGCGGGTGCACCGGCGCCGGTGCAGGAGCGTCTCAACGCCGAGCTCAACAAGATCCTGGCCATGCCCGACATCGCCAAGCGCATCCAGGATCTCGGCGGCGAGGTGAAGGCCGGTCCGCCTGCGGCCCTGGCCAAGTGGATCGAGACCAATACCGCCACGTACGCGACCATCATCAAGGACGCCGGCATCAAGGTGCAGTGAGGCGAGCGTGCTGCATCGGGTCGATGTCAAGGAGCTGGCGTTCGGGCTGTTCCTGATTGCGCTGGCGCTGGTGGCGTTCGGCTCCACCGGCGCGCTCAGCGTCGGCAGCGCGGCCGACATGGGGCCGGGCTACGTGCCGCGCACGCTGGCTTGGATCATCCTGGGTTTCGGCACGACCTTCTGCGTAATCAGCCTGCTCAAGGCTCCAGAGCCGCTTCCCGAGGTGGCATGGCGGCCGTTGATCGTGATCCTAGCTTCGATCGCGCTGTTTGCCGTGCTGTTCTCGACCCTCGGCCTGGTTGCGGCCTGCATAGGCACCGTGCTGGTCGCCGGTACCGCCTCGGCGCCGGTGCGGTGGCGCCAGCTCCTGCTGTTCGGCCCGCTGCTGGCGGGCTTCTCGGCCCTGTTGTTCGTGAAAGGCCTGGGCTTGCCGTTCAAGCTCTGGCCGTTCTGGGCGCAGTCGTGGCCGCAATTCTGGCCCTGGTGAGAGAGCGCTGTGGAGCTGTTCGACAATCTGGCTCTGGGTATCGCCACGGCGGCGAGCTGGCAGAACCTGTTGTTCTGCTTTGCCGGCGTGATGATCGGCACGCTGGTGGGCGTGCTACCCGGTATCTCGCCGCTGACCACGGTGGCGATGCTGCTGCCGTTTACGTTCGGCCTGCCGCCGGCGTCCGCCATGATCATGCTCGCGGGCATTTTTTATGGGGCCCAGTACGGCAGCTCGACGGCCGCCATCCTGGTCAACGTGCCGGGCGAGACGTCCTCGATTGTCACCTGCATCGACGGCTACCAGATGGCCCGGCAGGGCCGTGCGGGTTCCGCGCTGGCGATTGCCGCCATCGCCTCGTTCTTCGCCGGCACCGTGGCAACGCTGGTGATCGCCGTTCTCAGCCTGCCGCTGGCGGCTTTGGCCCTCAAGTTCACGGCGGTCGAGACCGTCAGCCTCGTCATTCTCGGGTTGCTCGGGGCGGTCGTGCTCGCGCACGGCTCGCCGGCCAAGGCCATCGCCATGATCGTCGTCGGCGTCCTGGTGGGTTTGGTCGGCATCGACGTGAATTCCGGCGCGCCGCGCATGACTTTCGGCATCCCCGACATCACCGACGGCATCAGTTTCGTGCCGATCGCCATCGGCCTGTTCGGCATCGCCGAGATGATCCGCAATCTCGAGCGGCCGCAGGACCGCGAGCTGGCCGGCATGCGCATCTCCAACCTGATACCCACCCGCGCGGATCTCGCCGCGGCCTTTCCGGCGATGGTGCGCGGCACGTCGGTAGGTTGTGTGTTGGGTGTGCTGCCGGGTGGCGGTGCGGCTTTGCCGCCGTTCTCGGCTTATGCCCTGGAAAAGAAAATCGCCGCCGACCCTTCCCGTTTCGGCAAGGGCGCCATCGAAGGCGTCGCCGCGCCGGAAGCCGCCAACAACGCCGGCGCACAGACCAGCTTCGTGCCGATGCTCACGCTCGGCCTGCCGACCAATCCCTTGATGGCCTTGATGATCGGTGCGCTCATGATCCAGGGCATCCAGCCGGGCCCGCAGGTGATGACCAAGCAGCCCGACCTGTTCTGGGGTGTGATCGCCTCCATGTGGATCGGCAATCTGATGCTGATCATCATCAATCTGCCGCTGATCGGCATCTGGGTGTCGCTATTGCGCGTGCCCTACAACCTGCTGTTCCCTGCCATCGTAGTGTTCTGCTCGATCGGGGCCTACAGCATCAACAACAGCTTCTTCGATCTGTGGCTGATGCTGGGCTTCGGTCTCATCGGCTACTTCTTCCTCAAGATCGGCGTCGAGCCGGCACCGTTCGTGCTGGGCTTTGTGCTGGGGCCCATGCTGGAGGAGAACTTCCGGCGCGCCATGCTGATCGCGTCGGGTGATTGGATGGTCTTCATCGAGCGCCCGATCAGCGCCGTGCTGCTGGCCTGTTCCGCGCTGCTGCTTGCGGCCCTGCTGGTGCCCGAGATCCGCCGCAAGCGCGAGGTGCTGCGGGAGGAGTAGGGCGGCCATGGCCCACTAGGACGTGTACACAAATACGAAGTGGTGTCGCGCACGCGCTAACGCAACGCACGCCACACTACGGCAGTTGAAGCACCAAGGCTGGCTTATCCGTCTGCACGGGGTAGCGATTCGAACTTTTCGCGCCAATCGATAGCGCCGGGTACGTCTACGGCGTCCCACAGCGCGTATCGAACCTGGCCCAGAGTGTAATCTCGTCGACCAAGCCACCATTGTGAAAAATCGAGAATAGTTTCCTTGTCTTCGCGGGTGAGAAAAGGGCTTGCCTGCTCATCATCGAGGAAAGCCAGCATGAAGGCCACAGAGAGCGGGCCGGCGCGATGCATGATTGATAGCTTGTCGAGCCCCTCGATCGCCCTTGCGTAGCCCCCATGGAAGGCCCCGGCGCTCGTCACCAAAATGCTGCTGCCGCGATGGACCGAAGCGACAAAGAGATGCGCCATCATGTACGCGAGATCGAGCGCTGGGTCTCCTGACGCGATATGCTCTGGACTGATGATGGCAACATACTCTTCACTGAACAGAACCGAGCCCGGCGACAGACACCCATGCAGCAGGACTGGCTCAACGCGCGCACTTTGCTCGGCGATGCCTCGTAGGCGGTTCGCCAGGTGGGGATGAGCAGGTGCCGCACGCAGGTATGTTTCGGGCGGCTCAGCTTGCGTTGCCAGCGCCTTGCCGTCGCTCCCAGATTGCACGAAGCCCTTTGTCCCGGTGTGAATTTTCCCGATTTTTTCCCCCACGCCGTAAAGGAGCGATTCGAAGTCGATTTGACTGAACTCGCCCTCACGGAAGGGTGTCGACCACCCATAGCTCCCCGGTTCCTGCAGCAGTTCTTGCGCCAGGGATTTGTATTCGCCAGGGTCGAGCCACTCCTCAACCAGGATACCGCGCTCGGCATTATAGCCGAGTACCTTGGGCCTGAAGTCCGGCACGTGACGGGCTGCGGTCGTTGCGTAGAAATGGGCAGCGCAGTTCCCCTTGTTTGATGCTCGCACCAGCAGCGGACGTCCACCTGCGCAGACTTTGTAGGTCTGGCACTGATCCTGGTCCGCCAATGGCTCGATCTTTGGTGCGTCGTCCGCGTTCAGCAAGCTCATGGCCTTGAGCGCGAGAACGATTGCTTCTTCTTTCAGCGTGCCAGCCATGAACGCCCTCGTTCGGCCATGCCCGATCTCACAAGCTGATTGCCTTATTGGTACTGCAACTATCAGCCAGCAGCAGACCTTGGCTCAACCAACCCATTCAGCCCTGGCCAGTCTCTGCCGGGCCCCAGGCAAATTGAGTACACGACCTAGTCCGGCAGGATCTTCCCCGGGTTCATGATGTTGAGCGGGTCCAGCGCCTGCTTGATGGAGCGCATCACGCCAAGGCCGTCGCCCAGCTCGGCCTTGAGATATTTGGCCTTGCCCTGGCCGATGCCGTGCTCGCCGGTGCAGGTGCCTTCCATGCGGATGGCGCGGGCGGTGAGGCGCTCCATGAAGGTTTCGACGGCGGCCATGTCCTTGGGGTTGGACCGGTCGATCATGGGCTGGGTGTGGAAGTTGCCGTCGCCGGCGTGGCCGGCAATGGGTGCGATGAGCCCGAGGGATTTGATATCCTCCTGCGTCTCCACCACGCATTCGGCAAGGCGGGAGATCGGCACGCAGATATCGGTGGCGAACGTGTCCTTGCCGGGCCAGGTGCTCTTGACGGCCCAGTAGAATTCGTGGCGGGCCTTCCAGAGGCGGCGGCGGTCCTCCTCCTTCTCGGCCCAGTCGAAGCGGATCGCGCCCTCGCCTTCCGCGATCTGGTGGAACAGCTCGACCTGGTTGCGGGCGGAGACATCCGTGCCGTGGAACTCGAGGAACAGGGTGGGAGCCTCTTCCAGGCCGAGCTTGGCGTACTTGTTCACGGCGTAGATGGCGGCCTCGTCCACCACTTCCATGCGCGCGATGCCGAGGCCGAGCTGCATCGACTGGATCACGGCGTTGCAGGCCCCTTCCAGCGTCTTGAAGGGGCAGACGGCGGAGAGGATCGTCTCGGGGATGCCATAGAGGCGCACCGTCACCTCGGTGATGACCCCGAGCGTGCCCTCGGCACCCACCATCAGCCGGGTCAGGTCGTAGCCGGCGGCCGATTTGCGCGCGCGTTGAGCCGTCTTCACCACCGAGCCGTCGCCCATCACGGCCGTGACGTTCAGCACGTTCTCGCGCATGGTGCCGTAACGCAGCGCCGTGGTGCCGGAGGCGCGCGTGGACGCCATGCCGCCGATGGTGGCTTCCTCGGCGCCGGGGTCGACCGGGAAGAACAGCCCCATGTCGCGCAGGTGGTCGTTGAGCTGCTTGCGCGAGACGCCGGGCTCCACCACGGCGTCAAGGTCGCGTTCATTCACTGCGATGATGCGGTTCATGCGCGTGAAGTCGACCGAGAAGCCGCCTTGCGGCGCATTGATGTGACCTTCCAGCGAGGTGCCCGCGCCGAAGGGGATGATGGGCACGCGGTGCGTACGGGCGACGTCGACGATGGTGCGTACTTCATCGGCATTCTCCACCCAGATCACCGCATCGGGGGGCTGGTTGGGGATCCAGGTGATGGTGTTGGCGTGCTGGCGGCGGATTTCCGCACCGGTCTGCAGGCGTTCGCCGAATCGCTGCCGCAGGATGCCGATGGCGGTGGCCACATTGGCGCGCGTGCTGTCGTTCGAGGCTGCCGGCATGGCCATTCTGCAAACCCTTCGAGTGTCCGTCCCGCTAGCCGCCTGGGCGGCCTTGCGGCTGATGCTACGAGCCGCTTGGCGGCGTGCCAAGCGTTTGAGGAAACAATGTTCACACGCTCGTGTAGCGAAGTGAAGATCGAAGCTGTTGCAACGTTGGCTGGTGATCTCGAAGTAAGCAAGACACAGAGCAATCAATTCGGCAACTTTGCGCGCCTTGGGAGAATAGACCGTGCTTGGCAACATCTTTCGCCGGCGTGCACCGAGACTGGTGGCCGGAAACGAAAACGGTCCAACGTGCGCTGAGACTTCGGCAAGTACGGTGGAAATTTCCAAGGTGCGTGCCCTGGCCACGGGCGCAGCATTGGCGACGGCCGTCGACAGTTCACCCGCCGTGCTCGTGAGCATCTACGACTATGCCCATCGCTACCGCGATCGGGGGCGCCGGACGGCCTGACCGTCGCGGCATGAAGCAACGGCTCATCAGTGGTATTTTGCAGTAGCCGCCTCTAGCGGGGAGGCTGTGTGCCCAACAGGCGCTGCAGGCGCTCCTGCAGAAAGGCGTGAAGATCTTCCGACGTTTCTTTCTGCACGCCATTTGTGTTGCCGCGTTGGGCAGCAACCCGATCATAATAGGCTTCCCGTTCGGCGAGGAGTTGCGCCTCAAGCCGCTTGAGGTCAGGTAGGTCGCGTTCTGATGCCATGTCGATGCCTCGGATTGTATTCCCCACGCCGCCGCAATCGACACGCTGAAACGCGGGGTTAGCCAGTTGTGCACGTCCGGCAATTCTGCAACTGGAGCGTGAATAACAAATGAATGCACGTGTGAGACGTGGCGACCCGTTTTGCGCTGCGCAGTCCGATGGACGAATAGTGCACCGTCGCAGGCTACAGAGGGCTCAATCCGGGATATGTCCGCCAATCGGCCGGAGACCCTGCGCCCCTTCAATCACGCGGCGGATGCGGTTTTTTCCAGGGTCCGCTGCCTGCGGCGCTCCAGGTAGAGCTTTTCGATCTCGTCGGCAGGGAGCGGCTTACTGAAAAGGAATCCCTGCATCTCGGTGCAGCCTTCCGACTGGACCGAGTCGCGCTGCTCCTGCGTCTCCACACCCTCGGCGGTCGTGGCCATGCCGAGGCCCTTGGCCATCGCCACCACTGCGCGCACGATATTGATGGAGCCCACGCTGTCGCCGATATCCTTGACGAAGGAGCGGTCGATCTTGATTCGGTCGAAGGGAAAGCTCTGCAGGTAGCTGAGTGACGAATAGCCAGTGCCAAAATCGTCCATGGCGATCATGACGCCCAGCTCGCGCAGTTGGTAGAGCGTGTTGAGCGTTAGTTCGTTGTCCTGCAGCAGGATGCTTTCCGTGATCTCCAGTTCCAGGCGATCGGCCGGGAGGCCCGATGCCGCAAGCGCGCCCACGACCACCTGCACCAGTCCGGGATTGCGGAACTGCGCCGGCGATAGATTGACAGTGACCTTCACATCGGAGGGCCAGGTGGCCGCGGTAATGCAGGCCTGCCGTATCACCCATTCGCCGATCGGAACGATGGCGCCGATTTCCTCAGCCAGTGGAATGAATGCGCTCGGCGCGATGAGCCCTTTGTGCGGGTGGCGCCAGCGGATGAGCGCCTCGAAGGCGCTGATGTCGTTGGTAGCCAGATTGACGATCGGCTGATAGTGGAGCTCGAACTGGCCGGCAGCCAGGGCGCGGCGCAAATCGACTTCCATGATGCGCCGCTCCTGCATCTGCGCATCCATTTCCGGTTCGAAAAACCGGAAAGCGCCGCGGCCATCCTCCTTTGCTCGGTAGAGAGCGAGGTCTGCGTTGCGCATGAGTGCTTCGGGGTTCTGGCCGTCGCCGGGGCCGATCGAGATGCCGACGCTGGTGCCGATAATCACCTGCTGCCCGTCGATCTCGTAGGGGCGACTGATGGAATCGATCACGCGACGCGCAAGGGATCCGGCGTCCGCTGGTTGTGCGACGTCAGTCTGTAGAATTGCAAACTCATCGCCACCCATGCGCGCGATGATGTCAGCGTCGCGCGCGACCGCGCGCAACCGTTCCGCGACCATCTTGAGGAGTTTGTCGCCGGCGGCGTGGCCGAGGGTGTCATTGACGTTCTTGAAATAGTCGAGATCGAGGAAGTGTGCCGCTACCTTTTCACCGCGTTTGGCCCGGTTAAACGCCTGTTCGAGCTGCTGATTGAGGAGGGTGCGGTTGGGCAGGCCGGTAAGAGCGTCGTGATGCGCCATGTGGGCGATCTTGGCCTCGGAGCGGCGCTGGTCGGTGATGTCCTGATGCGTCGTCACTGTTCCACCGTCGGCCATGGGCCGAACCGTAATGGCGAGGCAGCGTCCGTCGCTGAGCTGGCTGTAGAGATGGCCGAAGGTGTCGTCGCGGCGGCGCAGCATGCCGCTCACGATGTCGTCGGCCGACATTTCCGACTTCAGGCCGTTGGCCATCCGATGCTCGATAATCTGCTTCAACGTGGTGCCGGGCTGCACCTGCGCCGGGGTAAGGTGGTAGATTTCGGCATATCGGTTGTTGCACAGCACGAGCCTATGCTCGGCATCGAACATCGCCAGGCCCTGGACGATGTTGTTGAGTGCTGCATCGAGCTGGTGATACTGCGTCCCCAGCTGTTCCTCTTTGAGCTTGAGCAGTTTGTTCTGCTGCTCGAGCTGTTCGTTGAGCCGTTGCAACTCGGCTTCCCGATAGTCGAGTTCGGTCAGCGTGGCCGTCCCCTGGGCGGTTGCAATGCTTCTTTCGCCGTTGACGTCCTGCTCGTGAAGGATTTCGTCCCGACGATGCGAGGCCGGCGGGCGGCCGATCGTGTCGGCAACGCGGCGATGCGGAGCATCGGGCGAGATTAGGGCGGCAAAGCCGCGCAACAGCGCGTAAATATTGCGTAAACGGGCCATCGCGTCCCCAACGCGAAACAATGACATGCGGGCGGGCAATGCTCTTTGTCCCGCCGGACAGGAGACTAGTGGCGATTGGTAAATGAAACGCCCTATCGCCTGGGACGGCGCGAGCGGCGCAATTGGACTGCCAGTTCACGGCCTGGAAGGGCAGAAGGAATGGTGGGCGGCATGGTCCACCAACATCTGTATGGGCGCGTATCTGCCACGGGTACGCTGAAGCGCTGCAGTTGGCGCTACGCCCGATGGTTCGAAATCGGCCGCGAGCCCGCCTTTCAAGTCGGTCTGTATGGCTCGCGGCGATCTGCCAGGATCTGGGAAATGAGCGCAAACACGATCTCGCCCTTCTGATTGCGAGCTTGCACTTCACTCGCGAGGATGCCGCGGCCTGGACGTGACTTGAGGTCGATCTTCTCGGCGAGGCGCGCGCGGAACTCGATCGTGTCGCCCACATAGACCGGTTTGGGCCAGCGCAGGTTTCGAAACCCGGGTGAAGGGCCGTAGGCTGGCTGGCGCTCGCCTGGAGGCCGCGTCGCGGCGCTCCCGGTCAGACGATGTGTCACGACTTCGCGAATAAAAATCGCCGCCGTATGCCAGCCAGAGGCACACAACGCGCCAAACAGCGATGCCTTGGCTGCGGCCTCGTCGAGATGGAAAGGCTGCGGATCGAATTGGCGCGCAAAGTTTATGATCTCGTCGCGGTTGAAGGTGTGGCGGCCAAAGTCGCTGATCTCGCCGATCTGCCGATCCTCGAAGAACATGCTGCGCTCCGGCTGCGGCGGCGACGCATCCCAGAGACTGACGAGCGGCTGGCGCGGTGGCTTTGGCCCGCTCGGCGCTGTCCGGGCGGCACCAGGATTGCGCCGGCGCGTAAGCTGATTGGTGTGCCACCACGCCAGCACCTCACCTTTCCCGTCGAGCAGTTCCAGCGTGATCTTGGAAATCCCGACATCCGGCCGCGATGCCAGCTCGCGCTTCTCGGTGTAGACGTGGCGGCAGCTCAGCACATCGCCGGGGCGAACGGGCTTGGTCCAGCGCACCTCGTCGACACCGGGCGAGCCAAGCGAGGCCGTGTTTCGCAGCGGCCCGTCGCAAATCATGCGCATCATCATCGCGCAGGTGTGCCAGCCTGAAGCGCACAGGCCACCAACGGGCGTAGCTTTGGCTGCCTCCTCGTCGGTGTGCATCGGCTGGGGGTCGAACGCGCGGCCAAAGTCCAGAACTTCCTGTTTCGTTACGATCTTGTGCCCGAAGGTGATCGGCCTGCCGATCTCGATGTCCTCGTGATGGGTTCTGGTGTCGGTTCGGGGCCCGACGGAAAAGTCGTCTTGCACGCGCGGATCCTTGCGTTGCAGAGGATTGGTGCCTCTCATACAGGCTGACGCAACAATTGTCAGCGCCGCACAACGCGAAGGCGAATCTGCAAAATGCCAAAGCAGAAGCGGCACGGTGCGGCGGCTTGTCAGGCCGGGCGGCCCACAAGGCCCGACAACAGCGCTTCAAGCTGCGCCGCCGTGAATGGTTTGGCGACCACCGGCCGGTCCCTGAACTCTTGCGGAATGGCGCTGTCCTGAAAACCTGTCAGGAACCCGAAGGGTATGTTCATGACAGCAAGACGCTGCGCCAATGGGATGCTGGACTCCTGCCCTAACCGCAGATCGAGCAGGGCTGCATGAAACGGATTGGCATCGAGAGCGTTCATCCCCTCCGCTACAGTGCGGACGCAGACGACATCGTCGACACCCATCGCCCGCAGCATGTCATCGCCATCGATGGCAATGAGAGGTTCGTCCTCAACGAGGAGCACGCGCAGGCCGGGAGGCACCTGTTTGGTTTCGTTCTGCAATCCCAACCCTCCGCCCCGCCTGCATCCAATTTGTCCGGAGGTGACCAGGCACCCGGGGCGCCGCCTAAGTCGCTCAGACAGCTCACGTTGTCTTTTAACAATGACATGCCCAAGCGCGCGCGGCTAAGGTCCAGCCTCCCCATCAACAGACGGCACCATGGCAAAAACACGAAAGAAAACAAGCGGTAAGGTGCCGGCGGTAACCCCCTGTTCCCGGTGCCCGCTGCGCAAACTCGATATCTTCCGGAAATTCAGCGCAGAAGAGCTCGCTTTCGTCAGCAGCTTCAAGAGCGGAGAACTGGTGCTCGAGGCCGGCAGCACGATCTTCAGCGAAGGCACTAACAGCCCCCACCTCTACACGGTCTTGTCGGGCTGGACCTTCAAGTACAAGACCCTAGAGGACGGGCGCCGCCAGGTGCTCAACTTTGCACTGCCAGGCGATTTCATCGGCCTGCAGGCATCGATCTTCGACACCATCGGTCATTCCGTCGAGGCGCTGACTGACGTTGTCCTGTGCGTGTTCCCGCGCGAAAAACTCTGGACACTGTACGAGAAGCACGCGGGCCTCGCCTTCGACGTGACGTGGCTTGGGGCGAGAGAGGAAAGCATTCTCGGCGAGTATCTGATAACTGTGGGTCAGCGTCGCGCTGGCGAGCGAATCGCGTTCGTGCTGTTGCATCTTTTCCAGCGCGCGCGACAACTGGGCCTCGTGGTCGGCAATACGCTGCCACTGCCTCTGACGCAGGAACTCTTGGCGGACACAATTGGGTTTTCCCTGGTGCACACCAACAAGACGTTGAAGCAGCTGCGCAAGACAGGCGCGTTCAAGTGGACCGGCTCTACCTTTGAGCTTGTGGACGAGAAGAAGCTTGCTGCCATGGTGGGGCACATCGCACCTGTCGGGGGCGTCCGGCCCTTCATCTGAAGCCGAGAGGCAGCGTCGTGGTTCGAGCCGCTCATCCTCGCATCGTCGTTGCCGGTGCCGGCAGCATCGGCTGCTATGTCGGCGGCTGTCTGGCCCTCGCCGGGCGCGACGTGACGCTGCTGCTGCGGCCTGCGCTGGCGGAAATCATTGCAGGACAAGGCTTGCGCATCTCGGATCTCGATGGGGCGAGCCGGGTGGTGGCTCCAGGGGCCATCAGGCTGGCGACCGATCCGTCGATCGCTCTCTCCGACGCCGACATTATTTTGGTGACAGTCAAGAGCGGTGCCACCGCCGTCATGGCCGGGCTGATCGCCGAGCACGCCCCCTCCGGGGTGACCATCGTCAGCCTCCAGAACGGCGTGGGCAACATGGATCTGCTACTGGCGCGTCTCGGCGGCATCGGACGCATCGTTGCCGCCATGGTGCCCTTCAATGTCGTGCAGTCGCATGGCAGCGGCGAGGCGCGCTTCCATCGCGCCACGAGCGGCACGATGCTGGTCGGTGCAGGCGTGCCCGGACTGCATGCTGCGTTGAACGTGCAGGGTGCGCCAGTCGTGGAGCATACCGATATGGCCGGTGTGCTGTGGGGCAAGCTGATGCTCAACCTGAACAATGCGCTCAACGCGCTGTCTGGCGTGCCGCTCGCGACGCAGCTGGCCGACCGGCGCTGGCGACTGATCCTGGCGCGTCAGATCGCCGAAGCGCTGGGCGTACTGCAGGCCGCAGGTATCAAACCAGCCCGTATCGAAGGCGTATCACCAGGCATGATCCCGCGCATCCTGCGGCTTCCGGACTGGTTGTTCAGACGGGTGGCTCGGCGCATGCTGGCGATCGACCCCGAGGCCCGCTCCTCCATGTGGGAGGACCTTCATCGCCACCGGCCGACCGAGATCGGCTACCTGCAAGGCGCGATCCTGGCACTGGCGCAGAAGCATCGCGTTTCCGCACCGCGCACTGAACGTATCATTGGATTGGTGCGGCAGGCCGAGGCAGCCGGTGCGGGATCGCCCGCACTGACACCTGAGCAGGTGGAACGCGCGGTGGTATGAACGCAGCCGCCGTCTGGCGGCGCCGGGAGGGAACAATGGATGCAGACGTGATCGTGGTCGGCGGCGGCCTCGCGGGGCTGGTTGCGACCGCCGAGCTGATCGACGCCGGCAAGCGCGTGATCCTGCTCGATCAGGAGCCGGAGCAGTCGCTGGGTGGCCAGGCGTTCTGGTCGTTCGGCGGCCTCATGTTTGTGGACTCACCCGAGCAGCGG
Source organism: uncultured Alphaproteobacteria bacterium (assembly GCA_963814055.1). GTDB lineage: Bacteria > Pseudomonadota > Alphaproteobacteria > Rhizobiales > Hyphomicrobiaceae > AWTP1-13. The sequence goes on along the minus strand of CAWFBJ010000024.1, from coordinate 97,844 downwards.
CGCCTGCGCATCCGCGACAGCCACGATCTCGCCCTGCAGGACTGGATGGGCACCGCCGGCTTCGACCGCGAGGAAGATCATTGGCCGCGCAAGTGGGCCGAAGCCTATGTGGGTTTCGCCGCGGGCGAGAAGCGGTCCTGGCTGCATCAGCGGGGCGTGCGCTGGTTTCCTATCGTCGGCTGGGCCGAGCGCGGCGGCTATCTCGCCACCGAGCACGGCAACTCGGTGCCGCGCTTCCACGTCACCTGGGGCACGGGGCCGGCGATCATCGCGCCGTTCGTGCAGCGTGTGCGCGAGGGCGCGAAGGCCGGCATGGTCTCGCTGCGCTTCCGCCATCGGGTCAACGAGCTGACGAGCAGCGGCGGCGTGGTCGACGGCGTGCGCGGCGACATTTTGGAGCCGAGCAGCGTGGAGCGCGGCGTGCGCTCTTCGCGCACGGTGGTCGGCGATTTCGCGCTGAAGGCGCAGGCGGTGATCGTGACGTCGGGCGGCATCGGTGCCAACCATGACCTCGTGCGCAAGAGCTGGCCGAAACGTTTGGGCAAGCCGCCGAGCCACATGCTGTCGGGGGTTCCCGATCACGTGGACGGACGCATGCTGGGCGTCGTCGAGAGTGCCGGCGGTAACATCATCAACCCGGACCGCATGTGGCATTACACCGAGGGCATCACCAACTTCGCGCCGATCTGGACCGCGCACGGCATCCGCATTCTGCCGGGGCCGTCGTCGCTGTGGATCGACGCGACCGGCAAGCGCCTGCCGGTGCCGCTGTTTCCGGGCTTCGATACGCTCGGTACGCTGGCGCATCTGCGCACGACGGGCCACGACTATTCCTGGTTCGTGCTGACGCAGAAGATCATCGAGCGCGAATTTGCCCTGTCGGGTTCCGAGCAGAACCCCGATCTGACGGGCAAGAGCATCCTCAAGGTGCTCGGCCGCCGCTTCGGCGTGCAAGGGCCGGTCGATGCCTTCAAGAAGCAGGGCGTCGATTTCATCGTTAAACAGACACTGCCGGAACTGGTGGCGGCCATGAACGAACGCGCCGGTTCCACACTGATCGATGCCGGCGCGCTTGAGCGCGAGATCGTCGCGCGCGACCGGGAAATCGAGAATACCTACACCAAGGATGCGCAGGTCACGGCCATCCGTGGCGCGCGCAATTATCTTGGCGACAAGCTGATCCGCGTGGCGACACCGCATCGCCTGCTCGATCCCAAGGCCGGGCCGCTCATTGCCGTGCGCCTATGGGTGCTGACGCGCAAGACGCTGGGCGGGCTGCAAACCGATCTCTCCGCCCGCGTACTGAAGGCCGATGGGCAGCCGCTGGGCAACGTCTACGCAGCAGGCGAGGTCGCCGGCTTCGGCGGCGGCGGCATGCACGGCTATCGCGCGCTGGAAGGCACCTTCCTTGGCGGATGCATTTTCTCGGGCCGCGTGGCGGGACGGGCTGCTGCAGGCGCGGTGGGATGATGAATTCAGTCGAATGGAGCGGTCTAACGAGCGGCGGCGCCAAGAGCGCAATGCAGCTGGGGTTTGATTCTAACCCGGAAAATTCTAATCTCAGCGGGAGTATTGGTTAGCGTCCTTCGGTGAAGATGACAGAAGTCTTTATCTCCTACTCCAAACAAGATCGCTTGGTGGCAACTGCGTTAGCTACCAAACTGAAGACCTGGGCCATTGAGGTTTGGTGGGACTATGACCTCTATGCAGGAGAGAATTTTCACGACACGATATTGGCGAGCATCGATGCCGCTAAAGCTGTGATTGTAGTGTGGTCTGACACTGCTGCTCGTTCCTCGTGGGTTCGTGATGAGGCAACACGCGCTTCAAGGCAAATCAAGCTTGTTGCAACACATCTGCCAACTTTCAACCTAGAGAACCTCCCGCTAGGTTTCGGCCAGATACATAGCACAAGCGTCGATGATGATGCTGGCATTCTGCGTGCCTTGCAGAGATTTGGCTTACCTCGACAAGTGCTAAGGTCTCACGCATCGGTTCGTCCTCTAGCGGACCAACGAATTCTAGGGATGGACCCCAAAAGCGGAAAGCGCGTTGCACTTTGTGCTGGGCGCTTCGGCCCGTACGTTCAGCTTGGCGATGTCGCGGACGAAGAGAAGCCTAAGCAAGTCCTCCTGCCCCGTGGAAGAGATCCGGGAATGCTCGACTTGAAGGGTGCTCTTCAACTCCTAAGCCTACCGCGAGAAATTGGCATCCATCCCGGAACCGGGAAGATGATCATTGCCAATATCGGCCGCTATGGTTCGTTTGTGCACCACGACGGAAGGTATGCAAACCTCGCGTCAGATCACGAAGTCTTCTTGATTGATCTGAAGCGCGCAGTGGATCTGCTGGCCAAGAGAGGAAGCAGGGGCACGCCGTTCGAGAGAGTGGTTCCAACCGTGCTCAGAGAATTGGGAGAACATCCTTTGCGGGGCGGTCCCGTACTGCTTCTCGACGGGCGCTACGGGCTCTATGTGAAACACGGTGACGTCAACGCAACTGTTCCAAGAATACTCGAACCAAACCTTATAACCCTTGATCAAGCAATCTCTCTCTTAATTGAACGAGAAGAGAAGCGGCGCCCGCTCAAAACGAGGCAGGTGAACTAGAGCGCCCTAGGAACAGCCTGCGCAAATATCGGCAGTTGTCCGTTTGGAAGCAGGGAAAACTCCGGTTTCAATTCGCGAACCGGAACAGCATCACGTCGCCGTCCTTGACGGGGTATTCCTTGCCTTCGAGGCGCATCTTGCCGGCCTGCTTGGCAGGAAGCTCGCCGCCCAGCGTCACGAAATCGTCGAAGGCAATGGTCTCGGCGCGAATGAAGCCCTTTTCGAAATCGGTGTGGATGGCGCCTGCCGCCTTGGGCGCCTTGGACCCTGCATTCACCGTCCATGCCCGCGCCTCTTTGGGGCCGACGGTGAAGAACGTGATCAGGTTCAGCACGCGATAGCCCTCGCGGATCAGCGCGTTGAGGCCGGGCTCCGTCAACCCGAGCTGTTCCAGATATTCGGTACGCTCCTCGGGTTCGAGGGCTGCCACCTCCGCCTCGATCTTGGCCGAGATGACGACGCAGCCGGCACCTTCTGCCTTGGCCCGTTCCTCGACCTTGCGGGAGAGGTCGTTGCCGCCGATGGACGCCTCGTCGACATTGCAGACGTAGACTACCGGCTTGGCGGTCAGCAGCTGCAATTGCCGGTAGGGCCGTTCCTCCTCCGGCGTCAGCTTGGCGAGGCGGGCCGGTTTGCCGGCGTTGACCAGCGCGAGGGCCTTGTCGATCAGGGCCACCTGCAGCTTGGCCTCTTTGTCGCCGCTGTTGGCCTTCTTGGCCAAGGGATCGCGGCGGCGCTCCAGGCTTTCCATGTCGGCGATCATCAGCTCGGTCTCGACCGTGTCGGCATCGCTGACGGGATCGATGCGGCCTTCGACGTGCACCACGTCGGGGTCTTCGAAACAGCGCAGCACATAGGCGACGGCATCGACTTCGCGGATGTGGCCGAGAAACTGGTTGCCGAGACCTTCGCCCTTGGAGGCGCCGCGCACGAGCCCGGCGATGTCGACGAACGTCAGCCGCGTCGGAATGGCAGCAGCAGAGCCCGCGATTTCGCGCAATTGGTCGAGGCGTGGATCGGGCACGCCGACGTCGCCGACGTTGGGCTCGATGGTGCAAAAAGGATAGTTGGCAGCCTCCGCCGCCGCCGTCTGCGTCAGCGCGTTGAAGAGGGTGGACTTGCCGACGTTCGGCAGGCCCACGATGCCGCATTTGAAACCCATGCTTGAATCTCTCGAGGATCAGTTCTCTTGGCCGCGACTGCCGCGCAGCCACTTCTTGAGGTTCTCGGTCAGCGCGTTGCCACGCTTGGACTGCCGCTCGCCAGCCGGATGCGCGACTGGAGCTGTCGTGCGTGCCGCGGGTTCAGTCGCCGCCGGCTTGTCACCGCTCTTTTGCTCATTCTTGTCTGAACCCTTGTCCGCCTGCAGCGCGCGGGCAACATCCGTGAGGAAGCGCGCCGAGTCACCTGCGGCCAGGCGGCCCGCAGCGTCGGCCATGGCATCGAGCATGGGATCGAGCCAGTCGGCGTCGGCCTTGGCGAAATCGTGCAGCACGTGATGGCTGACCAGATCCTTGGAGCCCGGATGCCCGACGCCGATGCGCACGCGCGCGTATTCGTTGCCGATGTGCGCGGAGATCGAGCGCAGGCCGTTGTGGCCGGCATTGCCGCCGCCGACCTTCACTTTCAGCTTGGCCGGCGCCAGGTCGATCTCGTCGTGGAAGACATAGATGTCCTCCTCCGAGATCTTGAGGTAGCGCTGGGCCTCGCCAACGGCCTGGCCGCTGTCATTCATGTACGTCTGCGGCTTCAAGAGCAGCACACGCCGGCCGCCGATCGGCCCATCGGTGACGAGGCCATGGAACCGCTTTTTCCAAGGCGCAAACCCATGCCGCTCAGCGATGCGATCGAGCGCCATGAAGCCCACGTTGTGGCGATGGCGCTCGTAGGCGCTGCCCGGGTTGCCGAGGCCGACGAACAGTTTCATGGGCAAGCGTCCATGGAGCCCACGCGGCTACGACGAGACACAAACCTGCCGGCGGCTACTATTTCTTGCCTGCGGCGGGTTTTGCCGCTGCAGCCGGCTTCGCCCCTGCAGCCGGCTTGCCGCCTGCCGCCGCGGCTGGCGCCTTGGCCCCGGCGGCTGCCGCCTTGGGATCGGCCCCTTCGGCAGCCGGTGCGGCACCCTCGGCACCCGGCACCGCGGCCGCGCCTTCTGCGGTTGCAACGGCTGCACCAGGCGTCGGCTCCTCTTCGATCTTGTGGCCGGCGACTGTGGCGACCGTGAAGTCGCGGTTCTGGATGGTCGGCCGTACGCCGTCGGGCATCTTCACAGCCGAGATATGGATCGAGCGCCCGATCTCCAGGCCCTCGAGATTGAACTCGAAGAATTCCGGAATCTTGTCCGCAGGCGCCATCACTTCCACTTCGTGACGCACGATGTTCAAGACGCCGCCGCGCTTCAGGCCGGGCGACAGCGCCTCGTTGACGAAGCGCACCGGCACATTGACGCGGATGCTGGCGCCGGGGCCCACGCGCTGGAAATCGACGTGTACGGGCATATCCTTGACCGGATCGACCTGCACCTCGCGCGGGATGACGCGAACCTTCTTTCCGTCCACGTCCAACTCGATCAGGGTGGATAGGAACTTGCCGCGCCCGATCAGGATGTTGAGTTCGTTCTGATCGACAGCGACCGTCTGCGGCTCGCCCTTGTCGCCATAGACGATGCCAGGGACGCGCTTTTCGCGCCGTATGGCGCGCGCGCCGCCTGTGCCGGAGCGCTCGCGCGCGGAAGCCTTGATCTCTCTGACCTGCTGGGCCATGGGCCTAACTCCAATGGGAAATTGGGCCGTCCCGCCGCGCCGACGGCAGCCCTTGCAAATGCTGGCCGGGTTATAGCGGCGGCTTTGGCCGGGCGCAACGGCCCGATCACAGGCTTTCGATCACTCAGCCAGCCTGCGTCAATCGTGCGGCAGCGGAATCCAATTATACAGCGCAATACCGCCGTCCACGGCCACCGTGGTGCCCGTGACGTAGGCAGAAAAGCGATCCGACAGCAGCGCCAGGGCCATGTTGGCCATGTCCTCGGCCGTCCCGAGACGCCCCAGCGGAACCTTGCCCGAGAAATCGAAGGCGGCCGCATTGAAGCCGCCACCCGGCACGGCTCCCGGGCGCCAAGGCGTTGACCCGGATGCCGGCAGGACCCAGCGCTCGGGCCAGCTCCTTCACCACCATGGTCTGCCCCGCTTTGGAGGCCGCATAGTGCGGGATGTTGCGCGGTGTCTCGGCATGCAGCGACGTGATGAACAGCATGCGGCCCTTGATGCCGGCCGACTTCATGCGCCGGCCGATCTCCTGCGCGAGGAAGAAACCCGAACGCACGTTGGTGTTGGCCATGGCGTCCCAGGTCGCCTCGGACACGGTGAGCGCGCCATCGGCTTCGCGACGCGGGGGCGAGGCGGAGTGCACGAACATGGAGATCGGTTGACCGGAGCCGGGCAGCGCAGCGCGCCAGCCGTCAGCGGTCGAAAGATCGGCCGTCACGGCCTCGGCGACGCCGCCGGCCCTGACAATCTCTTCGGTCACCGAAGCGTTGCGCGTTGCGTCGACATCGACACAGCGCAGCGCGGCGCCTTCGTGCGCCAAGGCTACGGCAATGGCGCGGCCGATATTGGAGGCGGAGCCGGTGACGACAGCAGTCTCGCCGCGGAAAAGTCCCATGGGTGTCATGCCGACTCCAATGCTTTCATCGACAACTTAGCGTTGCAACGAGATGTTTAATCTGCCGGCGCAGAAATAGCGGCAAATGTCCGGTAACCCCGCAAAGTTTACCCTGCTTCCACGACGTTTTGACATTCTGTCGAATACCATAGCGGATTGGCATCGACCGCGTCGTGCTCAACGGATTGCAAATCGGAGACTAGGCCCATGGATGGGCTCGCATTCATAGCCGCGATCGTTGCTCTGTTCGTCGCATTCGCCATGCGGCGGCGCGTGACGGCGTTGCAGACGCAGCTCGACAGCCTGACCGATGAGCTGAGATCGCTCCGCACGGCAGTTGCTTTTACACGGCCATCGCCTGAACGGCCCTCGGCGTCCGAGCCCGAAACGGCGCCAGCAGATGAATCGCCTGAGGTGCGGGAGCAGCCCGAACCTGCGGCGAACGAGCCGGCGCCCCAAGCAGCGCCGGCCGAGCAGCCGGCACCCCCGGTCTCGGCCGCTCCCGGGACAACGCTGGAGGAACGGCTGGGTACGCGCTGGGCGGTCTGGGTCGGCGGCCTTGCGCTGGCGCTCGGCGGGGTCCTGCTGGTGCGGTATTCCATCGAGCAGGGCATCTTCGGCCCCGGCGTTCGCGTAGCTCTCGGTGCGCTGTTCGCGCTCGCTCTAGTGGCAGCCGGCGAATGGTTCCGGCGATCCGAGCGGGCCACGCCCATCGGGGCCGTTCCTGCGGCTCACATCCCGAGCATTCTGACGGCTGCGGGCACCGTCAGCGCCTTCGGCACCGTCTACGCCGCGCATGCGCTGTATCAGTTCATCGGCCCGGCTACAGCCTTCGTCATGCTCGGCGCCATCGGCATCACAACGATGCTTGCCGCTGCCCTGCATGGGCCGGCGCTTGCCGGTCTCGGGCTCGCGGGCTCATTCATCGTGCCTTTGCTCATCGCGTCCCAGCAACCCAACCCTTGGCCCCTCGTTATCTATCTCGCCGTCGTCGCAGGCGCCGCCTATGCGCTTGCCCGTCTGCGCCGATGGCTATGGCTCGCCGCTGCGACGGTCGCAGGCGCGGTGATCTGGGGTTTCGCGCTGAGCGGAAGCGTGGACCTGGGCGGCGAAGTCCTTTGGTCGGCGGCGCTCTTCGTTCACGTCGCCACCCAGCTAGCGCTCGCCGCCGCCTTCATGGCGATCGAGCCGCATCTTGCGGTTTCCGACGATGCTGCGGAGCCTGACTGGATCGCTGCCGCCGCGCTGGCTGCCCTGACCGTACTCGCCGTCTTGGCTCTGAGCGTCGCGCGCATGGATGCCTGGTGGATGACCTTCGCCGTCGCCGCCATGGCGATCCTTGCCGCGACGGCGTGGCGGAGTGTCCCGGCTGCTGCGGCCGGGCCGTTGGCGGGCGTCGTTGCTCTCGGAGCGATCGCCGCCTGGCCTGGGCTCAGAGCGCCACCCGACCCGCAGCTCCTCGCGCCGGCGCTCGAAGGCGTGCTGCGGCTGCCCGAGAACGTATCGCAGTTCCTGACGTTTGCCGCGTTCGCGACTCTCGCAGTCGGAGCTGTGGCTGTCCTGCGCCTCTGGCGTGGACGGATGCTGCCGATCCGCACCGCGAGCCTGTATGCGCTTGCAGCCGTGGTGCCGGCCCTGTTGGCACTCGTACTGGCCTATCTGCGCGTGACGCAGTTCGATCGCTCCATATCGTTTGCCCTATTCGCCGTCGTGCTTGCCGCCCTGTTCTATGTGATTGCCGATCGCTTCGAGAAAATCGCAGCAAAAACACCGGCTACGCATCTCGCTGTTGGCGCCTTTGCCTCCGGCGTGGCTGCCGCCATGACGCTCGCCTTCGTCATGGCCCTCGACCGCGGATACCTCACCGTCGCCTTCGCCGTTACGGCGCTGACAACCGCCATCTTCGCGACCGTCGATCGCATCCCGCTGCTGCGCTACGTGGTCGTGGCGATCGGCTTCATCGTGCTGGGGCGCCTCGCCTGGGACCCGCGCATCATGGGCGTCGATGTCGGCACGTGGCCCATCTTCAACTGGCTCCTGCTCGGCTACGGCGCGCCCGCCGTCGCATTTCTGGCTGCCGGCCACATCCTCAAGCGCGAGGCAGAAGACCTCGCCGTGCGTATCTGCGACGCGCTTGGCCTCTTGTTCGCCGCCCTGCTCGTGTTCTTCCAGATCCGCCATGCCCTCAACAATGGCGATCCGCTGGCTCCCATCTCGGGACACGTCGAGCAGGGTCTCTTTGCCCTGACCAGTCTCGGATTTGCGGCCGCCCTTATCCGCATGGACTTGGCGCGTGCCAATCCGGTGTTTCGGGCTGCGTCGATGATCTTCGGCGTGATTTCGGGTCTCGTCACGCTGTTCGGTCTCGGCGTGATCGAGAACCCGCTGATCAGCCGCGACCTCGTGCGCGGACCGGTTGTCTTCAGCTCCCTGCTGCTCGCGTACCTGTTGCCGGCGCTGTCCGCCATCGTGCTCGCGCGCACCGCTCGTGGTGTGCGGCCGCAATGGTACGTCACCGGCGCGGCAATACTGGCCCTGGTGCTTCTGTTCGGCTACGTCACGCTCGAGGTGCGTCACGCCTTCCAGGGCGAGAGCCTGACGATCTTGCAGAGCACGGGTGCGCCCGAGATCTGGTCCTACTCGGTGGCTTGGCTGGGCCTCGGTCTCGCCTTCCTCGGCTATGGCCTGTGGCGAGGCTCCAAGGAGGCACGGTTGGCTTCCGCAGCGCTGGTCGTGCTGTCGGTGCTCAAGGTCTTCCTGTACGACCTGACAGGCATCGGCGGCTTCTGGCGGGCGTTCTCGGTCATCTGTCTGGGCGGGGTTCTGATCGGCATCGGGCTCGTCTATCAGAAGCTGATCTTCGCCAAGCCACAGGTGCCACCTCAATCCTGAGGACCGAGTTCGTCTTGCCGCATCACCTTCGCCCTGCCAGAAAGCAGAGTGCGGCAGCCGCCTGGATCGTCGCTGCGGCGATAAAGAATAACGGCACGTTGGCATTGCCGAATCCGGCAGACAGGTCGCGGATGAGACCGAACACGACCGGCGCGAACGCATAGCCTGCCTGTGCGATCGCTACGATGAGAGCTACTGCGCGAGCGACATCGGCTTCGTTGAATTCATGCTGGGCAATGAGGGGCGGCAGAGAGGTGGCATTGCCGATGCCTGCGCCAAAGAGCAGAACGCCGAGCAGCAGCAGCGGCACGCTTTCGCCCGCCGCCAGCACCATCAGCAGGGAGGCGGCGATCTGGATGCCGTAGTTTCCCGCCGCCACCAGTCTGCGATCGATGCCGGGCGTCAGCAGCCAGCCTGCGAGCATCCGCCCGGCAATCGCTGCGGCAGTGGCAGTGGCCACGGCCAGGCTGGCGAGTTGCGAACCGAGGGGGGGTACCAGGAGGGAGAACAGGTGGGCCAGCAAGCCGATCTGGGCAAAGAGACCGAGCGTCATGCCGGCAGCGAGGGTGAGGAACCGCCAGTCGCGCCATAGCAGGGCGCCAAGCTGCCCCTGCGGGGCGAGAGACCGCGCCGCGTAGGGAACGATTTCGCCGCTCTCGATGCCATCGGGGTGCAGACCCATAGCGGTGGGGTTCTTCGAGAAGAGCCGGTCGGCGAGCCACCACACCACCACCGTCGTCACGATGGCGACCAGGATCGCCGCCTGGCCAAAGCCGAGATAGGCGATGGCGGCGACCCACAGAGGAGAGAAAACAACCCCGCCGATGCTCGCACCGTTGTAGGCCGTAGAGAGCGCTATCGGACGCTGACGATCGAACCAGGGCGCCACGATCGCGTTGATGGCGGCTGCGCTCATCGCAACCCAGCCCGCTCCGCTCAGGAGCGTTGCCGCAAACAGTTGCCAGGGTACCTGTGCCCAAGCCCAGCCGCATACGCCGAGCCCCGAGGCAATGGCTCCTGCCTTTGTGACGGAGGGCAATCCAAAACGCCGGTAGAGCGCGGGCAGGTTTGCGACAACGACGGCGCCAGCCAGGAAATGCACGGTCACTGCTGCAGATACGAGAGATACCGGCCAGCCGTTGCGCTCCACCAGCGTGTGGAGATAGATCGGCGCTCCGTAAAAGCCGAGGCCCCAGCCGAAGACCGCGAGCAGAAATGCGCCCCACACGACGCGCCAGCCGAAAAATGGATCCCGATGCACGCGCGTGGTCCTGCAGGTTTGACAGGAGCACCTTACCTTGCACCGTGCTTGAAAGCTTCGGTCGAGGCCGAAGCATGAGCACCGGCATGCATCGCCGCGCTACTTCTTGCGGAACTTGTCGAGTTGTATGATTTTGGTGTCGTTCGCGGGTGCGTCAGCTTGATCAGGCTTCGACGTCACGACCTTTGATCGCGTGTCCTTGGCTGAGGCGTCAGCCTGGGCACCGGCGGGCTGACGCCCTCGCGATTTCAGTGCCTCGCCTGCGCCTTCACCCTTTGCACCTTCGCTCTTGGCCGCGCGGGGCTTGCGTTGCTTCTTTTCGACGCGAGCTGCGGTCGACAATTCGTTTTGTGGGTCGCCCTTGCGCGCGCGGGGCCCGCCCAAGCGCGGCGCAATATCCCGAACATCAGCATCTCCCGACCCGAGGTCGTGCGCCGCATCGACGGTCACGTCAGAGCCCTCGAATTGCAAGCCGTAGGGCACGCTGGGATCGAAAAATACCTTGATTGCACCGAATGGGACGACGAGGCGCTCAGGGATGCCATCGAACGACAGACCAACCTCGAACCGCTTGTCATTGACGAGCAAGTCCCGGAAGCGATGCTGGAGCACGATCGTCATCTCTTCGGGGTATCTCTCCTTCAACCGAGGCGAGAGGGTCACACCTGGTGCGTTGGTGTTGAAGGCAATGTAAAAGTGGTGCTGTCCGGGCAAACCGGACTTGGCAACCTGAAGCAGCACGGTACGAACGATGCCGCGCAACGCATCCTGCGCCAAAGTCTCGTAGTCGATGTTCTGCTCGCCTGCCATCGCCAACAAAATGCCACGGGCCTGCCGTGGCTCAAAGAATAAGTGGAGGGCTTCTGTTGCCCGGTGCCCTCCGAAACCGCGCCTGACGTGGCTAGACGCCAGGGCTTCAAGTTCAGGCTTTTCGCACTGCGTTACGCAGCGAGAGCGGCCTCAGCATAGTTGTCATTGGCAACTATTCTGATTGACCCGATAACGGCGGTATCATGCCGGGCAAAAGTGCACCCTTTACACCCTCGTCGATCCTAGTTCGCCCCCATCAGATGCCGCCGCGTCGCCGCGGCTGAACCTGGGCTCACATGCCATCGCCGGTCTTTCACATCGGCAGCGGCATTTGGTGGAGGCGCCGGGTACTGCCCCCGGGTCCGATAGGCTTATTACGGAGACCATTTATCGCCATAGCCGGACGAATCCGGCACCCCTAATATAGGGAGACTTGTCGCTAAAGAAAAGTTATGCGGTGCTGGCGGCCTGGGGATGGCGCACTGCGACCCGATCGGCAGGAACAGTGGAAAATCAAGGATATGCACCGGGCGAGCTATTTCGCCCCCAAAGCAGCTTGTTGCGCGGGCCACCGGCCTACCAGCCGCGCACGCCCTGGCGCCCCGGCTGGGCTGTACTGGCAGCGGTCGGCATCGTCGGTCTGAGCATCCTCGCCGGCCTCGTGCTGCTCATGCTGCTCGGCGGGGGCTCGGCGATGGTCAATCTGCCGGGCCGGCGGGACGCAGCCGCCGAGGCATCGGCGTGGATTGCACTTTTTTGCGATGTGGCAGATCGGCGTCGTTGTATTGACACTGCTGGCGAGCATGTTGTTCCGAGGCCGGATACGCGATGTGCTGGCCCTGCCGTCCCGCCGCTGGCGGATGGCGCTCTTACGCCGGCGCACTCCTTGCCTTGGCAATCTTGCAGATTGCCCTTTCGGGCGTTCAATACATGACCAGCCCGCGCGACCTGTACGCGGATTTGCGCCCGTTCGTGGAGCTTGTGCGGGGGCCGGATGGGGCGCTGGCGGCCGCGGTTATCGGCATCGGCGCGCCGCTGTCTGAAGAGTTGCTGTTTCGGGGATTTCTTCTTTCCGCCCTGGCGCAAACGCGCCTCGGCTTCTGGGGTGCAGCCCTCATTTCTACCGCCCTGTGGACATCCCTGCATATCGGCTACACCGCGGTCGGCATTATCGAGGTGTCGCTCATCGGGCTGTTTTTCTCCTGGCTGCTGTGGAGAACGGGCAGCCTGCGCGTCGCCATCTTCTGCCATGCGGTCTACAACTCGCTGATTGTGCTCTCCCTCAGGTTCGTGGACCTGCCCACGCCCTCCTGAGATTATTAGACCGCTTAGGTGATTGGGCTGAGGAGTGGAATCGCCTAAATAAGGTCCATGCAGCAGTATCTCGACCTCATGCGCCGCGTGCGCACGCAAGGCGTGCGCAAGACCGACCGTACCGGCACCGGCACGCTCAGCGTATTCGGCCACCAGATGCGCTTCGATCTGGCCGAGGGCTTTCCGCTGGTCACCACCAAGAAGCTCCACGTCAAGTCGATCATCCACGAGTTGATCTGGTTCCTGCAGGGCGACACCACGCTGGATTATCTGCACAAACACCAGGTCTCGATCTGGGACGAGTGGGCTAGCGAGGTGCCGCGCAGCAGCCAAATCGTTGATGATCCGCACCTCGGCACAGAAATATACGATGCATTTGCCATCGCGCAGCCAACTTGCCTTGACCTAGGGCCCGTCTACGGTCAGCAGTGGCGCTCCTGGGCGGCGCCGGACGGACGGAGCATCGATCAGATCCGCGATGTCGTCGAAACTCTCAAGACCAATCCCGACAGCCGGCGCATGATTGTCACGGCGTGGAATCCTGCCGATATTCCCGACATGGCATTGGCGCCCTGCCATTGCCTGTTCCAGTTCTACGTGGCGGACGGCCGGCTGTCCTGCCAGCTTTATCAGCGCTCGGCTGATGTGTTCCTGGGCGTGCCCTTCAACATTGCGAGCTATGCGCTGCTCACGATGATGATGGCGCAGGTGACCGGATCTGAAGCCCGGAGAGTTCGTTCACACCTTCGGCGATGCGCATCTCTATCTGAATCACCTGGAGCAGGCAGACCTGCAGCTCTCGCGCAGCACCGCGAGCACTGCCGCGCATGAGCACTCAATCCGGCGGTCCGCTCAATTTTCGAGTTCAAGTACGAGCACTTCACGCTCACCGGCTACGACCCGCATCCGCACATCAAGGCCGAGGTGGCGGTTTGATCTCCATGATGGCGCTCAGCATTCGCCCGGCCTGGGCCTGGGCCATCATCCATGGCGGCAAGGACGTTGAGAACCGGTCGACACGCACGAGCTTCCGCGGCCGATTTCTCGTGCATGCGAGTTTGGCACTGAAGCGTGTCTGATTTCGAGCGAGCGACACAGGCCCTGCGCGCTGCAGGGGAGCGCTCGATCCTGCCTCGTGAGGATGAGTTTGCGGTCGGAGGCTTCATCGGCTCGGTTGAACTGGCCGACGTCGCCGAGCAATGCGATAGTCCCTGGTTCGCATCCGGCTGCATTGCCTGGATACTGAGGAACCCGCGGCCGATGGAGTTCTTGCCCTACCGGGGCCGGCGCAGCTGGTTTCATGTGCCCGATGATCTCATCCCCGTGAGCCACCGCACATGATCGTCGCCTTTGTCGTCGCGATGGCGGAGAACGGCGTGATCGGCCGCAACGGCCAGCTCCCGTGGCGGATGCCGACCGACCTCAAGCGCTTCCGCCAACTGACGCTTGGTAAACCCGTACTAATGGGGCGCAAGACCTACGAGTCCATCGGCAAGCCGCTCGACGGCCGCGACAACATCGTCATTACGCGGCAGAAGGACTTTGCCCGGCCAGGCGTTCACGTGGTGGACACCGTTGCAGGGGCGGTTGCCCTGGGCCGCACACTGGCCGCTCGGCGCGGCGTGAACGAAGTTGCGATTATCGGCGGCGCCGAAGTATTCCGCGCTGCCCTGCCGCTGACGCAGCGTGTCTATCTCACGCTCGTACGTGGCAGGCCCGAGGGCGATGTAGTGCTGGACTCGTTCGACCCGGCTGTCTGGCGGGAAGCTTCCCGTGAGCCTATGCAACAAACCGCCGGCGACCAGTTTTCAGCCGATTTCATCGTATTGGATCGTCAGCCTTAATGGCCGCCGGGACTAGCGGGCGGTGCGTACAATCGCCATATACCCAGAGTCGGCCCACGATTTGCGCGGGTTCATTGGGTGCCCTATAAGCAGGAAATGCGCGAAATCCCTCCTGACGCACGCGTTGGAAGGTCGGGGTCCCCGCATGCGGACCCAGGCGCAGACAGTCAGTGCGCCCCGATAATCAGCACAGCACCGGAAGGGTGAGATCGAATGCCTTGGAGCAACCAGAGTGGTGGTGGTCGTAAGGGAAGCGGGGGTGGCGGCCCGTGGGGCCAGGGCCCGTCCGGAGGTCCTCACCAGCAGCCCGATCTGGAAGAACTCCTCAAGCGCAGCCAGGACAGGCTGAAACAAGTCATGCCGGGGGGCTCCGGCATACCCGGTCCATTCCTTTTCTTGGGTGCCATCGTCATGGCGGCGGTGGTCGCCTATTTCGCGTTCACCTTCACGGTGCGGCCGGATGAGCTGGGCGTCGTCATGCGGTTTGGGAAGGTCGACCGCCAGGAAGCGCCGGGCCTGCATTTCCGTTTGCCTTATCCGATCGAGGAAGTGCGCTTGCCGAAAGTAACGCGCCAAAACATCATCGAGATCGGCATGCGTACTGCGCCTGGCACCCGCGCCGGCACGCGCGATGTCCCCGAAGAAAGCTTGATGCTGACCGGCGACGAGAACATCGTCGACGTCGATTTCGTGGTCTACTGGCGCATCAAGGACGCGCAAAGATATCTCTTCAATATTCAGAACCCCGACACCACGGTGAAAGAGGTGGCCGAGAGCGCGATGCGCGAGATCGTCGGCCAGAACAATATCGCGCCCATCCTGACCGAGGCGCGTCAGAAAACCGAGCAAAGCGTGCAGAAACTGATGCAGGAAGTGCTCGATCACTATGGTTCGGGCATTCGCGTCGACCAGGTGCAGCTCCAGAAGGTCGATCCGCCTTCACAGGTGATCGATGCGTTCCGCGACGTGCAGGCTGCGCGCGCCGACAATGAGCGCCTGCAGAACGAGGCATTTGCATACGCCAAGAAGATCGTTCCCGAGGCGCGCGGCGATGCCGAGCGCATTTTGCAGGGCGCCAAGGGCTACCAGCAGCAGACGGTCGCCGAGGCAACCGGACAAACGGCGCGCTTCCTGAAGGTCTACGAGGAATACAAGAAGGCGCCCGATGTCACCCGCAAGCGTCTCTATCTCGAGACCATGGAGCGGGTCCTCGGTGGCGCCGACAAGATCATTATCGACGGCAAGGCGGGCCAGGGTGTCGTTCCCTACTTACCCCTGGACCAGCTCAGCAAGCGCAAGGATGGGGCCAACTGATGTTGAGAGCACTTTCGGCGACCATCGTTGTCATACTCGGCGCTGCGGCAGCTGCCGCATACTTCTCCTTCTTCATCGTGCACCAGAACGAGCAGGCCATCGTGCTCGAGTTCGGCAAGCCGGTGAGGATTATCAACGAACCTGGTCTGTACTGGAAAATTCCAGTCGTTCAGACCGTGGACTATTTCGACAAGCGTATCCTCGACCTCGACACCGCCTCCCAGGAAGTCACGGCGTCGGATCAAAAGCGCCTGATCGTCGATGCGTTTGCCCGTTACCGCATCGTCGATCCGCTGTTGTTCTACCAGACCGTGCGCGACGAACGCGTGGTGCGCTCGCGCCTCGGACCGATCGTCGAATCGTCGCTCCGCCGCGTGCTGGGCGGCTCGACGTTCCAGGACCTCGTGAGGGACAACCGCGAAGCGCTGATGAAGCGCATCGCGCAGCAGGTCAACGAGGAGGGCAAGGAGTTCGGGCTCGAAGTTGTTGACGTGCGTATCAAGCGGGCAGACCTGCCCGAACAGAACTCCAAGAACATCTTCGACCGCATGCGCGCCGAGCGCCAGCGCGAGGCGGCGGAATTTCGCGCTGAAGGTGCCGGTGCGGCCAATCGTATCCGCGCCAACGCCGATCGCGAGGTGACGGTCATAAAGGCCGATGCGACGCGCGAAGGCGAGCGCATTCGCGGTGACGGCGACGCGGAGCGCAACCGTATATTCGCGGACGCATTCAACCGCGACCCGGACTTTTTCGGCTTCTACCGCTCGATGCAGGCCTATGAAGCCGGTATAAAGTCATCCGACACGCGCATGCTGTTGACGCCTGACAGCGAGTTTTTCAAGTATTTCTCGAATCCGAACGGCGGTGGCCAGCAGAAGCGATGAGTGACCTGCTCGTTGCCGTTGCATTGGTATTGGTGTTCGAGGGTCTGCTGTGGGCGGCCGCGCCCCAGCTGGGCATAAAGCTGTTGGCGGCCGCGGCGCAGACGCCTGAGCAGGCGCTGCGGGCGGGCGGTGCGGCTGCGGTGGTGGTCGGCATCGTGATCGTCTGGCTCGTCAGGGGCTAATGCGGCGTGCGGTTGCCGAAATTATGCCGTTTCGGTCCTATTATTGATGGTCTAGTGCAAGGGTAGGAGATAGGCCATGAGCGGGCCGGCGCAACCACAGACGCCTGATACGATGCGCGTTGCGGTGAAATCGGCGGCGCGCCAGGCACGATCGCGCGCGGCGGCGCTGGCGGCCGTGCTTGCCTCCAGTGCGCTTGTGCTGTTGTCGGCACCGGCAGCCACGCAGACGAAAGGTGGCCCTGCCAGCGTCGCTCCGATCGCCGAGAAGCTCATCGACGCGGTCGTCAACATTTCCACCAACCAGAATCTGAAGGGCGCGGAAGGGGCACCGCTGCCGAAAGTGCCGAAGGGTGCACCGTTCGAGGAGTTCTTCGAGGATTTCTTCAGCCGCAAAGGCAGCCGCTCACCGTCCGAGCGAAAGGTTACCGCACAGGGCTCCGGCTTCGTGGTCGACGGCAAGGAAGGCCTGATTGTAACGAACAACCACGTCATCGATGGCGCCGACGAAATCATCGTCAACTTCAGCGACGGGTCCAAGCTCAAGGTCGAGAAGGTCATTGGCAAGGATACCAAGACCGACCTTGCCCTGTTGAAAGTCGTCCCAAAACGACCGCTGGCTCAGGTGGCCTTCGGTTCATCCGGACGGCTGAAGGTCGGCGACTGGGTCATGGCTATCGGCAATCCATTCGGGCTCGGCGGTTCGGTCTCGGTCGGTATAATTTCCGCCAAGCAGAGGGACATCAACACCGGTCCCTACGACGACTACCTGCAGACGGACGCCGCGATCAACAAGGGTAATTCCGGTGGTCCGCTGTTCAGCATGGACGGTGAGGTCATTGGCGTGAATACTGCCATCATCTCCCCCACCGGCTATTCCATCGGCATCGGTTTCGCGGTGCCTTCCGATGCGGTTGTCGTCGTGATCGATCAACTGCGCCTTTATGGTGAAACGCGTCGAGGCTGGCTCGGCGTCAATATCCAGTCCATCACGGACGACTTGGCTGAAGCCTACGGTGTGAAGGAAAACAGCGGTGCTCTCGTCTCGAGCGTCGCACTGGATGGTCCAGCCGCAAAGGCCGGCATTCTGGAAGGCGATGTGATTCTGAAATTCGACGGAAAAGACGTCAACTCGATGCGTGGGCTGCCCCGCATCGTTGCGCAAACGCAAATTGGCAAGGAAGTCGACGTCGAAATTGTCCGCAAGGGCCAGAGGAAGACGGTCAGGGTGGCAGTAGGCCGCCTTGCCGAAGAAGCAAAGCCTGCTCCCCGCCCTGGGGTCAGGGTTCCGCCCAAGAGCAGAAACAAAGGCAAGGACAAGGACAGCGGGGTAAGGCCGCCCGCGGGGCGCTCGCTGATTGGGTTGGTTCTGGGGCCCCTCACCGATGAGTTGCGCGCCAAGCATAATCTCGGCCCGAATGTCAAAGGCGTGATTGTGCTCGAGGTTGATCCAGCGAGCCCGGCGGCAGAAAGAAACGTCAAGGCGGGTGATGTTATCGTCGAGGTGGCGCAGGAGGCAGTGACTTCCATCGAGGACGTTGTCGCCGGTATCGAAAAGGTGCGCACCGCAGGACGCAACGCTGTACTGTTGCGACTGGAAGATGCAAAAGGCGATCTACGGTTTGTAGCCGTGCCGGTTGAGTGAGTGGCGTGGGCTGCGGTGGAGCAGCCTTGAGAGGCCCCCCGGATTTGGAGGCGATGTGTCTGAACGCCATAGCTTATTGGATACCATTACCGACAGCATCGTGCCGGTTCATCCCGACGGCTACAAGTTTCTTGCCGTCGGCGTCGGCATAGCGCTCTTCTTCTTCTGGCTCTGGCCCCCGCTAGCATGGGTGGCCGTGATCGTCACCGCGTGGATCGCCTACTTCTTCCGCGATCCGCCGAGAGTTACGCCGCTGCGGGATGGTCTTGTCGTTGCTCCGGCCGATGGACGCATCTCGGCTATCGAGCATCTGCGCCCGCCGACCGAACTCGGCCTGGGCGACACCGAACGCGTGCGGATCTCCATTTTCCTTTCCGTCTTCGATGTGCATATCAACCGTGCACCCGTGGCCGGGCACATCACGCGGTCGCTCTACGTCCCGGGAAGCTTTCTGAACGCGGCACTGGATAAGGCCAGTGAAGAGAACGAGCGGCGCGCCCTCGTTATCACAAGGCCGGACGGAAGCCAGATCGGGGTCGTGCAGATCGCTGGCCTCATCGCGCGGCGCATCGTGACCTTCACCGGGGAGGGTGACACAGTAGGTGCCGGTGAGCGGTTCGGCTTGATCCGGTTCGGATCTCGCGTTGACATCTATTTGCCAGCTGGCCAAGGAACCTTGGTTGCGATCGGCCAGCGGGCCATCGGCGGTGAGACGGTCCTGGCCGACCTCAAATCGAGCGAGACGGAGCGGGAAGCGCGCTTGCACTGACCCGGGTACAGCGAGGACGAGGAAGCTCATATGGACCCCGTGCTGCCTAGACTGGAGACACAGGAACGGCGCCGGCGCAGTCGCTTGCTCTTTCGCCAGAGCAAGATCCCATTGCGGTTGCTGGTGCCGAATTTTTTCACCGTCTTGAGCCTGTGCGCGGGCCTGACTGCCATCCGCATGGCCATCGAGCAGCGCTACGAAATGGCCATCGCATTGGTCGTGATCGCCGCGCTGCTGGACGGCGTAGACGGTCGGCTGGCACGCGCCCTCAAGGCGCAATCGAAGTTCGGGGCGGAGCTCGACAGCCTTGCCGACTTCGTCAACTTCGGTGTTGCCCCGGCAGTGATCGTGTTCATCTGGGGCCTCGGCAGCTTGCCGCGCGGCTTTGGCTGGATCGTTGCGCTGGTCTTTGCGCTGGCGATGGGTTTGCGGCTGGCCCGCTTCAACTCGATGATCGATGTCGAGCGGCCGAAATGGCAGGCCAACTATTTCACCGGCATGCCTGCACCGGCCGGTGCCATTACTGTGCTGCTACCGCTCTATCTCGATGGCCTTGCGCTCTTCGACGTGCGCGCCTGGCCCTGGCTTATTGCCTTCTACATGCTGGCCATGGCCGTTCTTCTCGTGTCCACCATCCCTACTTTCTCGGGCAAACTTCTGGGTGAACGCATCTCGGGTGACTATGTGCTGCCGGTTTTTGTGGGGGCGGCGGCCGGCGTCGCGCTACTCGTCACATACCCCTATGGAACCCTGGCGATCGCAACACTGGCCTATCTTGGCACGATGCCGATCAGCTATCGGCGATTCGAGCGCAAACTCTACGAGCCCGCTGCGCCAACCGCCGGTGCGGAAATGATCAGCATTCCCGAGGGCGGCGACATCAAGGAAGCGCCGGCGAGCGAGACCAAGCACTGATCGGCACCGTCTATTTCGTCTCCTCGCGCGACCGATTGTAGACGTCGTCGGCGCGCACGATGTCATCCTCGCCCAGGTAGCTGCCGAGCTGGACCTCGATGAGCTCCAACGGCGTCTTGCCGGGATTGTGTAGCCGGTGCCATTGGCCGGCGACGATGTAGACTGACTGGTTCTCATAGACCAGCTTCTGCTCGCTGCCGATCGTCACCTCGGCCGTACCATGCACGACAACCCAGTGTTCGGAACGATGATGATGCATTTGCATCGAAAGTTTTGCGCCCGGCTTCACGTGCAGTAGTTTCACCTGGAAGCGCGGAGCCAGATTGAGCGTTTCAAAAAAGCCCCACGGACGGTAGTTGCGGATCTGGCTTTCATGTTCCTTTCGCCCTGCGGTTTTCAGCCGGCTAACAATGCCGCCTACGGCCTCGGCTCTCGATTTGTCCGCGACCAGCAGCGCATCGGGCGTGTCGACTATGACGAGATCCCTGACGCCAATGGTCGTGACCAGGGCCCGCTCCGAATGAATGTAGCAATCCTGGGTGGCTTCGAGCAGGGCATCACCGCTTACGGCGTTGCCTTGCGGGTCCCGTCCGCTCAGCTCCCACAAGGATGACCACGAACCAACGTCACTCCAACCCACGTCGATCGGCAGCACAGCAGCCAGGCTGGTTCGTTCCATCACCGCATAGTCGATGGAAATGCTCGGCGCCTGCGAAAAGGCTGCAGCGTCCAAGCGCAGAAACCCGAGATCCTCGCTTGCGACAGCCAGTGCCCCCTCGGCCGCTGCGTACGCGGACGGGTTCAGGTTCCTCAATTCCTTCAGGAACGTGCGCACGCCGAGCACGAAGATGCCGCTGTTCCAATAGTACTCACCCGTCGCCAGATAGCCTTCCGCCGTTTGGCGATTTGGCTTTTCAGTGAATGCGTTTACGGCGAATGCGCCATCGAAGTTCGCCAGGGGCGCACCGCGGTGGATGTACCCATAACCCGTGTGCGGCGAGGTGGGGGCAACACCGAACAGTACGAGTTTGCCGGCGGCCGCAACTTCGGCAGCCCGGTGCACGGCGGCGACGAAGCCTTTTTCGTCCTTGATGGCATGATCGGAGGGCATGACGGCGAGAACACCCTCAGGATCGGTGCGCTCAATAAGAAGTGCAGCAGCCGCAATGGCGGGCGCAGTATTGCGTGCCACAGGCTCGAGCAGAATTGCGGCGGGCTCAATGCCCGCCTGCTCGGCCTCATCCCGGACGAGAAAGCGATGATCGTTGTTGCACACAACGACTGGCGGGGCGAAACCCTGCTCAGCACCGAGCCGTCGCAGGGTGGCCACCAGGAGACTGGAGGTTTGATCCTTGAAGAAACGTATGAACTGCTTGGGGTACGAGGCGCGCGACAGCGGCCAAAGGCGCGTTCCCGAACCCCCGGAAAGAATGACTGGATATACTTTAGGCATGCCTTGGCCACACGCTAGGGTCAGAACACCTTGTAGCATGAGGGAGCGGCCCCTAAGAAGGCGTCATCCCGGCCCGCCTACGCCTGGGCAGCCCCAGGGCGCGGTTGCCTCCGGGCGGGTCAGCGCTGCTGCAGGCGCTCGCGGATGGAGCGCAAGGTGTCGCTTGCGGGTTGCTGAGGCGGTGAAGCGGCCCGCGGGGGATCCTCCCGTCGCCGTGCTCCATTGGCGCGCGCCCCGTCGCCAGGACCGAATGCTGGTTGAGCCGGATAGTTTCCATTTGACCGCTGCGGCCCTGGATCTGTTCCGGTCCCTTGAGGAAGGTTCATGGCCTCTGCGAACATAGCCACGTTTTCGATGGCAGCTGTGCTCGATGAATTGCGCCAGCGGTCCACGATGGCTTCGAGATATCCCTCGTCGCCTACGGATTTCTGCCACTTCTCCGTGAATCGGGGCGAGGAACTGCGCGGCATGCAATGCTTGGGCAATTCGTCGAACTTGATGCGGACCGGCAGCGAGACGCCATCACCGAAGGCTATGGCCTCGCGCTGGCCGAGTGCCGACAGGAATTCGAGAAGACCAGACCCAGTATCGGCGATGGCGGATTTCACGATGTCGTGGTCGCGATCGTTCGACATGCGCAACGCAAAGACCGTATTGCATTGCGACAGTATGGTGGGATCGATCTCGGCGGGACGCTGAGTGATGATGCATAGCGAAGCGCCATATTTGCGGCCCTCCTTGGCGATCTTGGCAATGGCGCGTTTGCAGGGTTCGAAACCGAGATCGGGATTGGCAGGCACATAGCGGTGTGCCTCTTCGCACACCAGTGTGACCGGCACTTGCCCGTCGCTCCACAGCGCGAAGTCAAAGGTCATCCGGCAAAGCACCGAGACCACGACATTGACGATCTCCGTCGGAAGGCCGGTCAGTTCGAGGATGGTGATGGGCTTGCTATTGACGGGTACGCGGAAAATGCGCCCGAGGATTTGCGCCATTCCGTCGTAGACGGTGAGCGAACCGAACATGAAAGCGTAGCGTGGATCGAGGCTGATGGCTTCGAGGCGCCCCTTGACGTTGCGGTAGGGCGATAGGTCTCTCTTGTTCTCGAGCTTGCCCATGCGCTCGTCGATCATCGCGATCAGGTCCGAAATGCGATAGGGCACCGGCGTGTCGACAGTGTACCTCATGTCGGAGGAACGGCGCAGAGCCTGCTGTGAGTTGCCGCGGCCCGAGCCATACCTGCTCTTGGCCATCGGGATCAATTCTTGCAGGATTTCCACCTCGGCTTTGCGATCCTGCGGATTGCTGATCAGCACCTCGACGAGCTCTTCGAAGTTGAGCAACCAGTATGGCAGCTGCATATTGCGCTGGCTGATCACCTCACCCCATTCGCCAAAGGCCGTTGCATACTCGTTGTGCGGATCGAGCAGCACCATGTGTGCGGCGGGATTCTTCTGCAGAATGGCTCGGAGGATCAATGCTGTCGTGCATGACTTGCCCGTTCCGGTCGTGCCCAGGATGGCAAAATGCTTGCCGAGCAGATCATCGACGGAAACCATGGCGGAGATCGATGGATCCTGCCGGATCGAACCCACCCGCACCGAGTTTTTCCTGTCGCCGCAGAAGGCAAGCTCCAGCTCCCGGCGGGAGGCAATGCGAACCCGGTCGCCGAGAGCAGGATAGACCGACACACCGCGATTGAAGGACGCGGCGCGACCGTCTCCACCCTTCCAAAGTTCGCCGACCAGGCCAAGTTCGGCGATCCACAGCTCTCGCTCGCCCTCGCGTTGTGCGGGGACCGGCACGCTCAACGCCGAGACGATGGCAAGCACAGCCGTATTCGTCGTATCGATGGCGAACAGCGTACCCATCTCCGGGCGTTGCTTGGGTTCGCGCATGCGGTTGTCTTCGCCGACATGCCCGCCCTCGAGCATGACGATCGCCTTGGAGCCGGTCACCGAAACGATGCGGCCGATCGGGAGGTTTTCCGCATCCTCTGGATGGCCCAGCTCATGTTCGCTGACGAGCGGCATAATCTCTTGTTGCATAGTATCCACCTAGAGCGTCCCGTGCTCGCCTGATCCGAGCACGACGTCTCGACCCTGCATGACCGATACCTTGAAACGCGAAGGCAGCGTGATCGCCACCTCGGTTCCGAGTGATTTGGCGCTACGAATCTCGAGCTTGCCTCCGTGCAGTTGCACAAGAGCCTTGGCAATCGGCAGTCCAAGACCGGCGCCCTCACGCCAGCGGGAATGACCCGCATCAATCTGGGCGAAGGGTGTCAACGCGACCGCGATCTCTTCTTTCGTCATGCCGACGCCAGTATCGCGGATGCGGACCATTGCGCCTCCGTCGGAGAGTGCGGTTGCACTGACATGCACCGAACCACCGGGGGGAGTGAATTTCACCGAGTTGCTGATCAGGCTGTTGAACACCTGGCGCAGTTTGCCGGGATCGCCTCGAACCATCGGAACGTCTGGATCGAAGCGACTCTCGATCGACACGCCGACATCGGTGGCGTTCTGCCCGAATGACGTCAGTGAAGTTTGCAGGATCTCCTGCAATGCGACCTCGCGTGCGTCGAGGGTGTACTTCCCGCTCTGCATCTTGGAGATGTCGAGAATATCGTTGATGACGGCGAGCAAGTGTGTAGCCGCATCGTGGATCAGGCTCGCATATTCGACGACCTGCCCGCCCGTCAGCTGGCGTCGCTCACATTCGCTGATGAGCTTGGCAAAGCCGATTACGGTGTTGAGGGGGGTACGGAGCTCATGGCTCATATTGGCAATGAATTCGGACTTGATCTTGCTCGCCAGCCCGGCTTCTACGCGTACCGCGTGCTCGGCCTCGCGTGCCCGCTGGCGCAGCACAGCGTCGGCGACAAGGGCCGCGTACTCGCCCATCAGGGAGTTGCCGGTTCCCGGAGTGGCTGACGCATTCAACATGACAAGACCGATCTCCCCTACTACCGGACGGAGACTAGGGGCCAGACCATAACTTGCAGTTAATTCAGAGCACGAAGTGGTAATGACACCGCTAGCCATCCTTTAATGCCGAGCGGTTCGTGCCTTGTCGGCGCCATGGCCTCTCGCTGAACTCGGCGCACGGAGGCGTAAGCCGCCACCGAGTGCATGAGCCGGTCAAAAGCGGGCTGTTCGGGACCGAAAGCCCTTCTGCTTTGCTCTGAACAACCCTCAGAGATGCTTCGGCAGAATACGGGCGCAAGTATTCGTTAGTGTTGATTACAACTGCTCTGGAGTGTCTAATCCTGTCGGGGGCGTTAATGCCTCGCGCGGAAGCTGCCTGCGGGCCCCAGCGCATCCAATCGTTGCAGGAGGTACACAAGATGACACTAAAAATCGGCGATACTGCGCCCGACTTCGAGGCTGACACTACGGAAGGACGCATCAAGTTCCACGATTGGATCGGCAATTCGTGGGCCGTACTGTTTTCCCATCCCAAGGACTTTACGCCCGTGTGCACCACGGAACTCGGTTACATGGCGAGGATCAAGCCCGAGTTTGATAAGCGCAACGTGAAGATCATCGGCATCTCGGTGGATCCCACCGACAGACACTCAAAGTGGGCCGACGACATCAAGGAGACGCAAGGCTTCGCTCCCAACTATCCGATGATCGGCGACCCTGACCTCAAGGTCGCAAAGCTCTACGGAATGCTTCCCGCCGAAACAGGAGGCACCAGCGAAGGCCGCACGGCCGCCGACAACCAGACCGTTCGCAACGTTTTCGTGGTGGGTCCGGACAAGAAGGTGAAACTTGTCCTGGTCTATCCCATGACGACGGGACGCAACTTCGACGAGGTGCTGAGGGTCATCGATTTACTACAGCTGACCGCGAAGCACAAGGTCGCCACGCCGGTCAACTGGAAGGAGGGCGAAGACGTGATCATCGCTGGCTCCGTCACCGATGAGGACGCCAAGAAGCAATATCCGAACGGCTGGAAAGCGCCGAAGCCGTATATCCGCATCGTGCCGCAGCCTAGATAAGCAAGCCAGCGATCGATCCTGTCCGGCCGGCCGGCATGGGCCGGCTGGACAGCAACGCGATAGGGTCACTACAGTCCATGATTTTTCGCCAACTCTTCGATAGCGTGTCCGGCACCTACAGCTATCTCATCGCCAGCCGGCGCGGCGGCGAGGCACTGATCATCGATCCGGTGCTCGAGAAGGTCGACCGCTACCTGCAACTCGTGAAAGAGATGGATCTGAAGCTGGTCAAGGCCGTGGATACTCACATCCATGCCGATCACATCACGGGGCTCGGTGCATTGCGCGATCGCACGCACTGCATCACGGTGATGGGGGAACATGCCAAGGTGGATGTGGTTTCCATGCGGGTGACGGAGGGCGACAAACTCACTATCGAGGGCGTGTCGATGGATGTGCTCTACACCCCCGGGCATACCGACGATTCCTACAGCTTCCTCATGCGCGATCGCGTCTTCACCGGCGATACCTTGCTGATCAGGGGAACCGGACGCACCGACTTCCAGAACGGCAGTGCACAGGCGCAATACGAGTCCCTGTTCGGCAAGCTACTGAAGCTTCCCGAGGATACGCTCGTCTACCCGGCGCACGACTACAAGGGCGATACCGTTTCCACCATCGGAGAGGAAAGGCGCTATAATCCTCGCTTGCAGGTGAAGTCGGTCGACGAGTATGTCGACCTGATGAGCAAGCTCAACCTGCCCAATCCCAAAATGATGGATGTGGCCGTTCCGGCAAATATGCGCGTGGGACTGGCACAGGACGAGATCGCACGCAAAGGCTGGGCCGTCACCCCCGCACAGGCGATGGCACTGGTCGGCCAGCCTGCCGTGGCCCTGGTAGACCTGCGCGAGCGCAGCGAGCGTGACAAGCACGGAGTAATTCCCGGCTCTGTGCACATGCCTTACGCCAACCTGCAAGAAAGCATCGGCAAGGGCGGCATGCTGCAGGAACTGGCCAGTTCAACAAGCAAACGCATCCTGTTCTACTGCGCATTCGGTGAGCGCTCGGCGATGGCAGTGCAGGCGGCGCAGGACGCGGGTATTGCCTCGGCGTGCCATATCCATGGCGGGCTCGACGCCTGGCGGAAGGCCAATGGGCCACTGTTGCACTAGAGCATAGGAAGAAATGGATGAGACTCAGCGCCCGCAATGTCCTCAGAGGCAAGGTGATTGATATCGACAAGGGCAAGGTGACCGCAATCGTGCGCGTCGATATCGGTGGCGGCAACGTCATCACGTCGTCGATCACGATGGCAGCGCTCAAGGACCTGAAGCTCAAGAAGGGCGCCGACGTTCACGCCATTGTCAAAGCAAGCGAAGTGCTTCTCGGCGTGAACGACTAGGCAACCCGCAGCCGGATTTGCTACCTGAGCGCACCGTCGCCGCGCCCAAATCCGTACTTGACCAGGATCGTTTGTCCCTCGTCCCCGAGAATAAACTGCGCGAGCGCTTCCGCAGCGGTCGGCGCGTGCTTGAGGACGATCAGGCCGTAGTCGGCTGCAACATTCAGCTCAGGCGGAACCTGCACGATCTGCAGCGAAGGAACATCCTTCTGTGCCAGGACGGCATTGGTGCAGTAGGTGAGGAAAACATCCGCCTTTCCGCTCGCCATCACCCACCCGTACAGGTTCTTGCCGTCGGGTGCCTTTTCGGACGTCGGGCCGCCCGTCAGTTGCAGCGCTTTGGATTCAAGGATCGTGCGCGCGCCGGACTTTTGCTTCTCCGCCTTCGCAAACAGCGCAAATGCATAGTCACCCGAGGGATCGGCCTTGGGCGTCGATGTGCTGACACGAACTGACGTGTCCAGCATGGTGTCGAGCAGCGTTGCCGGCGCGACCTGCAGTCCCTCCCGCGCCAGCGCGCACAGTTGGTTGCGGGCAAAAATCGCAACCTTGGTTTGGGAGCGGCCCGCGTCAGCGAGCTTGGTTGGATGCCCAACATCAGCCGATGCGAAGACATGCGCGGTCTCGCCTGACTCGATACGCTCGCGCAGCAGGCCAGAAGCGGCGAAGGTTGGTTCCACGTTCGCCCCGGCGTTCTTGGCTTCAAATGCGCGCCCGACTTCGCTGAGTGCAGCCTTGAGGCTGCCAGCGGCGTGAAGGCGAACCGTTTCAGCGCTTGCCATGGCGGGGACTGCTAAACCGAGGACACATACAGTCAGGGCCATAGGGTGCATGGTTGTTCTCCGACAGATACAAATGCCAACGCACGTCCAGCGTCATCTACGCTCCTTTCTCGATCTTGTGCTGCCGCTCTGAGCCAAAGAGCCTCGCACCCGAAGAAAGCCCTTCCGGTGCAGCAAATGGCTGCTGAAGCCTGATCCGCGCAGCTCAAATCACCTTGCGGCGGCGCAGGTCGGCGATCGCAGCGCCGTCGTAACCCAGGCTCACCAGCACCTCGTCCGTATGCTCGCCCAGCTTTGGCGACGGACGGTCGATGTGCGATGCCGTGCGTGACAGAACCACAGCCTGATTGACGACGGCTGCATCGTCGCGCGTGGGGTGCGGCATCGGCACGGCCATGCCGACGTGCGTGACTTGCGGATCGGCAAACATCTGGTCGATCGTGTAGATCGGCCCCGACGGCACGCCGGCCGCGTTGAGCTTCTCGACCAGATCGTCGCTCCTGTAGCGCCTGGTGTAGGACGCGATCTCGGCATTGAGGCGCACACGGTTCTCGGAACGCTCGTCGCCCGTGGCGAAATCCGGGTCCGAAAGCAGCCGGTGCGCGTCCAGGGCCTCACACATGCGCTTGAAAATGTGTTGGCCCGACGCTGCAATATTGATGTGCCCGTCGGCGGTCGCAAACACGCCCGTCGGGATCGAGGTTGGATGATCGTTGCCGGCCTGGCCCGGCACCTGGCGCGCCACGCTCCAGCGCGCGGCCTGGAAATCGAGCATGGAGATCTGCGCCTGCAGCAGCGACGTCTGCACCCACTGCCCCTCGCCCGATACTTCCCGTTCCAGCAGAGCGATGAACGCACCCATAGCCGCGTAGTTACCGCTGGAGAGGTCGGCGATGGGGATGCCGACCCGCACCGGCCCCTGGCCCGGCAGGCCGGTGATCGACATGAGGCCTCCCATGCCCTGCGCGATCTGGTCGAAGCCCGGCCGGTTTGCATAAGGGCCGTCCTGGCCGAAGCCCGACAGGCTGACGTAGACGAGTCGCGGATTGATCGCGCGCAGCGTCTCGTAGTCGATGCCGAGGCGGTGCTTGACGTCGGGGCGATAGTTCTCGATCAGCACGTCCGCGGTTGCGGCAAGCTTCTTCAGGACGGCAGCACCCTCTGGCAACTTGAGGTTCAGCGTGATGCTGCGCTTGTTGCGGTGGAGGTTGAAGAAGTCGGGCCCGTCGCGAGAGCCACCCAGCGGATCGAGGTCCGCGCCGGCCGGCATCTCGACCTTGATGACGTCGGCCCCCCAGTCGGCAAAGTGCCGCGCGGCCGTCGGCCCGGCCCGCGCCCGCGTCAAATCGATGACCTTGAAGCGGGACAGCGGTCCCTTGCGTTCTGTGCTCATGCAGGCGACTCCGTTGGGAGAATTTTCAGGCGATGGCGACCATGAGTTTGGGATCGATGGCAAGCCAGGCATCGCTGCCGACCTCGTGAACTTCGGACGGCTGCGTCGCCACTTTCAGCTGCAGTGCCGAGTTCTCCGGCCCGAATACATAGTCCCAATGCTCGCCGAGAAAACTGCGCTGCACGATGCGGCCCTTGATGGACACTCTCTTGCCGTCCTGCTGCGGCTCGCGCGCGAGCTGCAGGCTCTGCGGGCGAACCGAAAAAGTGAGAGCTTCCCCTGCAGCACCACCCATGTCCTCGAACCGGCTGGTCTCGATGGCGAAGCCGTCGAACATCACCGCGCTGCCGTTCCGGTGCGCTTCGACGAAGTTGGTGCGGCCGATGAACCCGGCGACGAAGCGCGTTTTGGGGCGCGAGTAGACCATGTAGGGGACGTCCACTTGTTCGATTCGCCCCTTATTCATGACGGCGACGCGATCGGACGTGACCATGGCTTCGGCCTGGTCGTGCGTCACGTACACCGTGGTGATGCGCAAAGCCTCGTGCAGGCGGCGGATCTCGAAACGCATCTCCTCGCGCAAGTTGGCGTCGAGGTTGGACAGCGGTTCGTCCAGCAGCAGCACCGATGGCTCGACCACGATAGCGCGCGCCAGCGCCACACGCTGCTGCTGGCCGCCGGACAATTCGGCGGGGTAGCGATCGGCAAGGGCACCCATCTGCACCACATCGAGCACGTCACCGAGCCGGCGCTTGATCTCCGTCGCCGGCAGCTTGCGCAGCTTCAGCCCGAAGGCCACGTTTTCGGCCACCGTCATGTTGGGCCAGATAGCGTAGCTCTGGAAGATCATCGACATGCCGCGCTTCTCCGGCGGCACCGAGCCCTTGGGCGAGGACAGCATCCGACCGTCGACGGCAATCGTGCCCTCGGTCGGATCGACGAAGCCCGCGAGCATGCGCAAGGTGGTGGTCTTGCCACAGCCCGACGGGCCGAGCAGCGAGAGGAATTCGCCATCTCTGATTTCAAGGTCGATGCCATCAACCGCCTTGAAGCGGCCGAAGGCGCGGCCGAGCTGACTGAGCGTGACCGTCGGCATCAGCTTCTCCGCAGCATGAAGTCACGTCCGACGACGCGGAACCCGACCGCAACGATCACCACGGTGATCAGCAGCAGAATGCCACCCAGCGCGGAGAGCTGCTCCAGCCGGCCTTCCTCGCTGAAGTCGAGCATCAGCACCGAGATCACCCGGGTGTGCGGGCCGGTGAGGAAGATGGCGGTGGACAGCTCCTGGCAGGCCGGGATGAACACCAGGATCCAGGCGCCGACCAGCGTGCGCTTGAGCAGCGGCGCGACGACTTTGCGGATCGCCGTCAGCCGCCCGCCGCCCAGCACGCGGACGGCCTCTTCCATCTCGGGATGAATGCTGGCGATGCCGGCTGCGGTGTTCTGATAGGCGATCGGCAGCAGCCGCGTCAGGAACGCCAGGATGATGATGAGGGCGGTGCCGCCGAGCGCCAGAGGCGGCGCGGCATAGGCGGCGTAAAAGCCGATGGCAAGCACGATACCCGGAACCACGAACGGCGCCATGCACAGGAAGGCCAGCACGCCGCCGCCACGAAGCAGGTTGCGTTTGACGATATAGGCGATGGCGAGCGCGAGTGCGATGGCGCCGGCGGCCGAAATGCTGGCGTAGACCACGCTGTTGACGATCGCCGAGCGGGCGCCCTGGTGCTCGAACAGGATGAATTGGAAGTTGCCGAACGTGAGGTTATCGAGCGAGAAGCCACGCCCCCACGCCTTGGCGAATGCGGCCTGCACCAGCACGATGAACGGCATCACCACCGCGAGTGCGGCGACGAGCAGCGCATACGCGAGCATGACCCAGCGCCAGATGCCGAGCCGGACGGTACGGCGCTCGCCGCCCTTGCCGGCAACGGTGGTGTAGCCCTTGCGCGCGAGAATGCGTTTCTGCAGCCACAACAGCAGCATGGTAATGGCGAGCAGCGGCAGCGCATAGGCCGCCGCAACCTCGACTCGGACAGGATACTCGAAGAACTGCCATAGCTGCGTGGTGACCACCGGATAGCGGGCAGGAATGGCAATCAGCGCCGGCACCCCGAACAGCGCAATCGACTGCAGGAAGACGATGATGATGCCGCCGAGGATGGCAGGGTAGACCAGCGGCAGCGTCACCTTGAATGCCGTCTTGACGATGCCGGCGCCCAGGATATTGGCAGCATCCTCCATCTCTGATGACACCAGCTCGAGCGCTGTCGAGGTGAATACGAAAATGAAGAAGAACAGGTGGCAGGCCATGATGAGGATCAGACCACCCAACGTGAACACGTTGATGATGCCCGTGGTGTCGCCGGTGACGGCCATCCAGACCCTGTTGATCCAGCCCGAGTTGGGTCCCGCCAGCAGGATCCATCCCACTGCCGCCAGGTAGGGCGGCATGATGAAGGCGGCGAGAACGGCAAGCCGGATCCAGCCTCGTAGGGGCATGTCCGTGCGCGCGCAGGCCCACGCCAGCGGCACCGCAAAGATGGTCGCAAGCGCTGCCGTTCCGGCGCCCATGACGAGGGTATTGATCAGCGCCTGGATGTAGCGCCAGCGGCCGTAGGCCGTGAGATAGTTGTCGATCGTGTAGCCACCGCCGTCGGCGCGCTCGAAGCTGGAGAGCACCAGCCGCGCCAGCGGGTTGACGACAATGAAAATGAGGATGGCGGCAAACAACAACCAGACCAGGAAGGTCCAATCGAAACTGCGTGCCGGCCGCACGGCGCGCACTGTCCTATCGTTAATGGACGTCGTTGAGAGCGCGACGTCGGCCATCGCCCCAGTCCCCTAGATGCCGAACGTGTCGCGCCACTTTTCCTTGACTTCGGGCACGCCCTTGAGGAGGTCCGCTGGCTTGGCGATGAGCTTCTTGATGTCCGACAGTGGCTTGCCACCCTTGGGCCTGATCGACGCATACAATCCGTCTTGCGACCGTGTGGCGGCGATCTCGCTCGCCTGTTGGCTCATCATGAATTCCATGAACAGCTTGGCGGCGTTCGGATGCTTGCAGCCTTTGATGATGGCGGAGGGTGCAACGATGATCACGCAGCCGTCGCTCGGATAGAGCACATCGATCGGCTCGCCCTTGTCCTTGGCTTCGAGCGCGGTGGCTGTCGACCCGGCGGCCACCGAGCGCTCGCCGGCCCGCAGCATGGTCAGCGTGTCCTGAATCGACCGCCCGATCTGCGGATTGTTGGCCTTGAGTTTCTCGAAGTAGTCCCAACCGTAAAGCGAGGTCAGCTGCCATACCCAGATGCCGACGTAGCCGCTGAACGCGGGGTGGCCGACAGAAACCTGGTTCTTCCACTTCGGGTCGACGAGGTCTGGCCAGTTCGTCGGCAGGTCGCCCGGCTTCACCTTGCTGGAATTATACGTGATGCCGATCACGCCGAGCGATGTGGTGTGGAAGGTGCCATCCGGATCCTGGTTCTGCACCTCCGGCAAGACGGTCTTGGCGTTGGCCGGCGTGAACGCCTCGAGCAGGCCTTTTGACTTGAGCTCCAGGCAATGGCTGACGTCGGTCGAGGCGAATACGTCGACCTGCGGACCGCCAGCCTTGAGTTCCTGGGCGAGACGCTGATAGGCGACGTGCGCCGTGGTCCTGATGACGTTGCACTTGACGCCGGGGTACTTGGCCGTGAATTCCCGGCCGTATTCCTCGGCCTGCTCGACGGCGTAGTGGGCGGTGTACCAGGTGAGTTCGCCTTCTTTCTTGGCGGCCTCGTGGAGCGCCTTCTCCGCATCTCCGGCGAACTGGCCAAGGGCGAGGCCCGGGAGCGCGGTGCTCCCCAGCAAGGCGCCCGCGCCAGCCGAGAACTGCCGCCGGGTGATCGTCATCGCGCTTCCTCCAGGCCGTTTGTGCGGCGCTCGGATCTTGCGGACCCTGCGCTTTTTTTGCTGCCTGCGAAAACCTAGCACGGTGCACGGCCATTGCAAGGAACCCTGCAAATGCCGCGCCGAGCCAGAGGTGCAGTTCAGGTCACCAGCACGATCCTACCGAGCGCGTGTTGGCGCGCATGGGCCGGCGCGTTCGTCAGGTCAGCGCCTGATAGACGAGATTGCGCATCATCTGACGGTAGCGCAGGCGGATCAGACCCGGTGCGGCCGCCATGAATACGACGCTCAGCTCCTCCTTGGGGTCGACCCAGAAGTAGGTGCCGTAGACGCCGGACCAGTAGTAGTCGCCGGCGCTGCCCGCCATGGCGGCGATGCCGGTCTGCCGCCGCACCGCGAAGCCGAGACCGAAGCCGTAGCCGGTAGCGGCCGGATCCATCTTGTCGGCAATCATGTTGGTGAACGACGCCGGCAGGTGATCCGCCGTCATGAGCGCGACGGTGCCGCGGCCGAGGATGTCCGCTGCGCCAAGGCGGCCGCCTTGGCGCAGCATCTCGGCAAAGCGGAGATAGTCGCTGGTGGTGGAAACGGTGCCACCGCCGCCCGACTCCCATTTCTGCGTCTTGTCGGTGGAGTGATGGATGACGGGATTGGCATTGCCGGTGAGTGGTTCATTGGCAAGCGCAAGCGCGTAGCGGGCGCGCTTGGCGGCGGGCAAAGCAAAGCTCGTGTCGGCCATGCCGAGCGGAGCCCACAGGCGCTCCTGCAGCGCGGCGCTGAGCGGCTTGCCGGTGACCGCCTCGACAACGAAGCCGAGCACATCGGTGGAGAAGCCGTATTCCCAGTTGGAGCCCGGATCGAACAGCAGCGGCGCTTCGGCCAGCGCCGCGATGGTCTCGTCCTTGCTCATGCGCTCGGCGGCCCACACCGAGGAGCCGGGGTAGAGCGCATGCGCCGGCGTGGCGCCCCGATCGCGATAGGTCAGGCCCGACGTATGGCGCAGGAGGTCTTGAATGGTCGGTGCCTGCCTGGGCGCACGCGTGGCACCGCCCGTCTCGGCAACCTTCCACTCGGCCAGCGGCGGCAGATAGGTCGACACTGGGTCGGCAAGCAGCACGCGCCCTTCCTCGACCAGCATCATGATGGCGGTGGAGGTCATGGCCTTGGTCATGGAGGCGATGGAAAAGATAGCGTCGGTCTTGAGCGGTTCCTTGGTAGCGGGATCGCGATGGCCGACGGCTTCCAGATGCACGAGCTTGCCGCTGCGCATGATGCCGACCACGGCGCCGGGGAGCCGGCTTGCCTCGATCTCGCTGCGCAAGGCCTGGCCGATACGGCGAAGCCTGAGTGACGACAGGCCGACGCTCTCGGGCTCGGCAGGGGCAAGAGCGGCGGCGGTCATACGGAGCCTATTGATGCGATGGTAGGACGGACGCCAGCATAGTGCCGGTCAGGCCTTGTCACAAATGCTGCGACGAAAATGCCATGCACTCACTGCGCCGATGGGCAAGAAATCCGTTCAATGGCCATCGAGCGAAATCGGGTACGTTCGAACCGACGTGCCCTCGCCGTGGTGCACCGCAGACCGTTGGTGTCATTGGTGCCGCAGGAGGGAATTGAACCCCCGACCCACGCATTACGAATGCGTTGCTCTACCCCTGAGCTACTGCGGCTTTGCCTGGGGTCAATATGGCGGCACCACGCATAGCGGCAGAGGCCGCCGAACGCAAGGATCGGTCTATTGACGCTCTGTCAGCGACAAAACCTGCGCCTGGGCTGGACCGGTGGAGCAGCTTGCCGGGCCTTTCTGGTGTGCGCGCCTTGCATGGGCTCCAGATTGCTGCCCCATTTGCAGTTAGCTAATGTCCCGCCTGAGGCTTGGACATCCTCTTGAGGAATGTCGGCTGACGTTTCTTACCGCGTTCCAGGTTGGGAGACCGATAGTCATGCGCATCGTCGTAAGCATTGCCGCGATCTGCCTGGGTACCGCCACTGTCATGGCGGCGAGCCCGAAGATCGAAGCCGCCGTCAAGACGTTCAAGGCGGTCGCTGCCGATCCAGCAAGGCTCAAGCTCTTTTGCGCCATGAATGCTGCCCTGGATGATGCGGCCGAAAAAAAAGACAAGGCAGCCGCAGCCAAAATTCCCCAGCTCATGAAGCAGATCGGGCCGGATTTCGAGAGCGCGTGGAATGCGGGCGAGGACGTGGATGACGATACCCCGGATGGGAAGGTGTTCGTGTCGGCGATCGATGAACTGGCCGACAAGTGCCCGTAGGTGACGCCTAAGCCGCATGCGTGCGTCCAGCGACGCTAAGCACCTGCCGACAAACAAGAAAGCTACCCCCATTTGATGGGGGTAGCTCTGTTCTCGCTGCCTGCAGGCGTCGGCGAAGCAGTCAGATCGTTTTGCCTCGCTTCAACCTTCAGGCCCGAGTGGTCTCACCAGCAAAGACCGGCTTCCCACTCCCACCACGTGCAGCCACGGCCTCTGCGGCCACGACCTCTGCGCCCACGGCCACGACCACCTCTGCGGCCGCCACGGCGACCGCCTCTGCGGCCACGCGCTTCCGCAGACGTTGTCGTCGCGGTTACGGCAAGCCCGGACAAAGCGATAGCCTGGAGGAAGTACACTCCCACCATCGCTATTGCCGCCAAGACATTCGTCAAGGCTTTCAGACGTACTCCACTCGTCATAGTTCCTGTCATCATCAATCCCTTCTCGCCAACAATGCAAGTCTGGATCAGCAAACCCCGGCGCGCCAAACGCACGTCAGCTACCGCCTGCCCCGCCCGCGCTTGTGGCGCTTGAAGGCATAACTGGCAGCATGGACTTCGAGTACCATAATGGCGCGTCCCTGTCGGGGTCAAGTCTCCCTGAGCGGTGTTCAAGCGGCGTTCATGTTGCGATCATCATGCTCGTTCCTGTGCCGGTCGCAACGCTTGACGAGGTGGCGCCCGGAATGCAATCAACGGGCCGGCCACGCAATATCCCACTCATCATCCGGAACTTCTGAACAAAACCGACTACCGGATTTGTCTGGAGTTCTGCTGCCAGAAGAAGGCTAATGTCAAAAACACAC
Source organism: uncultured Alphaproteobacteria bacterium (assembly GCA_963814055.1). GTDB lineage: Bacteria > Pseudomonadota > Alphaproteobacteria > Rhizobiales > Hyphomicrobiaceae > AWTP1-13. The sequence continues at coordinate 61,788 of CAWFBJ010000024.1, read as the reverse complement.
ACTTATATACTTGGCATCAACGCTTACGATCACGATGTCAGCGCCTGCCTGCTGCGCGATGGCGAGATCGCATATGCGATCGGCAAGGAGCGGATTACACGCGAGAAACACGACACCGGTTTTTATAAGGAAGTTGTCGATTATTGCCTGCAGGCGGAGGGCATTTCGCTCGCTGACGTAGATTTAATGGTGCGCAATTGCTACGTCATGCCGGTCGAAGAAATGGAAGAACGGCTGACGCATCAAGACGAGCCGCATTTCCTGGACGGCAAGGAGCGGATGCAGGTCAAAAGTCATCCCTTCTATCTTTCAAATTCCGACAACGTCCGGACGATATCCCACCATCTGGCGCACGCCTACAGCGCTTTTGCCGTTTGCCCCTTTAATGAAGGGGTCGTCATGGTCGTGGACGGCGTTGGGAGCTACAGCTCGGACGTGCCCGAAGCGCAGGCGCTGGGCGAAAACGTGCATCCGCTCGCCCGAGAGTCGGAAAGCTATTACAAATTCGAGGGCTCGAAACTCCAGCTTCTAAAAAAAGTTTGGATGGGACCCAGTCGCGGATTTTTGAGCGACGAATTCTACACCATGCCCGGCCTCGGCGCCATGTACAGCCGGGCTTCGACTTACGTGTTCGGCGACTGGAATAAATGCGGTGAGTTGATGGGTCTGGCCCCCTATGGCCGCCCAGAAAAGATGAAACCGCTGCTGCAACTGAGTGATAGTGGCGAACTGCATGTTCCGGAATGGTCCGCGGAGTTTACGCAGCCATGGTCGGACCAGAATAGGGAACCCTGGGAAAAAAGTCCCTCCATGTCGCATTGGGAGGACTTGGCCTGGCGGGTACAGGATGACACGGAGAGGGTGCTGCTCCACCGCGCCAACTGGCTGCGCGAAACCACCGGCGCCAAGAATTTGTGCCTCGTAGGTGGTGTTGCCCTGAACTGCGTGGCCAACGGCAAGATCGCGCGCGAGGCCGGGTTCGAGAACGTGTGGATTCAACCGGCCGCAGGCGATGACGGGATTGCGATCGGCTGCGCTTATTATGGTCATCTCGAAATTCAGAAGAAACCGCGCTCGTTTGTAATGAACCACGCCTTTCTGGGCGTGAAGTACAAGGACGAGGATATTCATAAGGCGACCAGCAAAGGGCTAGCTCGCACCGGAACGAAGAGAACTGTCAGTAACGATATATGCGCCGAAACGGCAAAGGTGCTTGCCGAAGGCAAGGTCATCGGCTGGTTCCAGGGCCGATCCGAATTCGGACCCCGTGCGCTCGGCAATCGGAGCATCATTGCAGATCCGCGCACGCCCGAAATGAAGGACATTCTCAATAGCCGGGTCAAGCATCGGCAGCCGTTCCGGCCATTCGCTCCCATCGTCCTGTTCGAAAGAGCGCATGAAATTTTTGAAGGCGGCGAAGATTCTCCCTACATGCTGATCGCGAAACCCGTGAAACCCGAATGGCGGGATAAGATTCCAGCAATCGTGCATGTCGACGGCACGGCGCGAGTGCAAACCGTGCGGGAGGAAACCAACGCCGAGCTTTACAGACTGCTCAAGGCATTCGAGGCAATCACTGGCGTTCCCGTGCTGATAAACACGTCGTTCAACATCAAGGGGCAGCCCATTGTGGAAACGCCGGCCGAGGCCATGCAATGTTTCCTCAACACCGGCATCGATGTTTTGGTGTTACACGACATGCTGATCGAGAAGAATGCGCTGCACAGATTTCTCGCGCCGGTCGTCAAGGTGTATTCGGACGTGAGAATGATCGTGCGCGCGGAGATGGGCGCCGACTGATCCGGCCAGCCTTTCGCTTCCCTATAGCGTCGGCGGCTTGAGAAGCGTTGCAGCCTTCTGGCCTGGGCGCTGCCAGCCGTTCGGGCGATCTACCGGGAACCTTCGGCCGCTGGCGGAGAGGGTGGGATTCGAACTATCGTTGAAAAGATTGCCATTTCTCCGAACTCTGATTCGCAGCCCATGCTCCTGCCCATGTGATGCAAAGCTATTGCTCGTCAGGCTCATAACCTGAAGGTCATAGGTTCAAAACCTTGAATTCCTCGCACTTGCGGTAGAACACATACATGTCCGCCGCGTCGCGACAGCCGTACTCCTTCAAGAATTTTGCCATTGCGCCGAACGACAGCGGCTTCAAGCGCAGAGCCTGATGGCCAGGGTTGATGCGCTCCAAGAATTTCTGGACGGCCTCGCCGCGCTCACTCTCGCGGCTAGGCGTCACGCCGCACGGCGCGCTGGGGACACCGGCACGGTGCGCGCTATCGAATATGCCTCACCTGGGTTTCAGGATTTGGCCGGCATCGCCGCCGGCTTCCGGGTCGTTCTCGAAGGTGTGCAGTACTTCTACGATGGGTCTCTTAGTAGTTTGAACGTGAAGAAATCCAACTGTTTGGGAGATTTGCCTATCACCCAGCAAGGCCGTGCCACGTGTCGCGCAGAATCACGTTCGGCAGGTCTTGGAGTATTAACTGCCGTAGTCTGAGCGATGCAAGCACGTGAACTTTTGACCCAAACCGGACACTGCGCCTTGCAACCCCAATGTAATCGCCCCAGACGCGCGCCATCAAAAAGAACCTATGGTCTAACGCGCGCGGGCCTGCGTGCGTTGTACTGGGCGCAGATGCCGACGACGGCGGCCATGCCGACGTAGTCAGCCGGCCAGAGCCTGGTTGAGGTAGTGCTCCGTCCCCCTTCAAGGTAGAAATTGGCACTCGCCACCCGGACGTTGACGGATCACTGTTTGGGGCAAGTCGGTTGGCGCCGACCGGCTCTGTGTCAGGACGGCCGATAATGCGAGTGGAGGTGGAGCAACATGGCTGAGCACGGCGGATCGCGTTGCTGTGGGCCGGGTTATGCCTCGCCTGCCGAGGCGATGAAGGCGCCTCGCGAGAAGGTCCTCTACACGGTGGCCCTCTATATCGGCACCGGCATCCAGAAACCGGACTACCTGGCGACCATCGACGCGGACCCGGAGAGTCCCACCTACAGCCAAGTCATCAGCCGGCTAGAGATGCCGGGCATCGGCGACGAACTGCATCACACGGGCTGGAATGCTTGCTCGTCGTGCCATCACGATCCAACCAAGCAACGGCGCTACCTGATCGTGCCAGGCGTCCGCTCGTCGAATCTGCATATTGTTGACTGTGGTATCGACCAGAGGGCCCCGCGCCTGCACAAGGTGATCGAAGGTGCCCAGATCAAGTCCAAGACCAATTTGTCGGCCCCACATACCGTGCACTGCCTCGGCTCCGACATCATCATCTCGATGCTCGGCGACGCGCGGGGCAACGCGCCTGGCGGCTTTCTGCACCTGAACGAGAACTTCGAAATTGTCGGGCGATGGGAGAACGACTTGGGCGGCATGAAGTTCAACTATGACTTCTGGTACCAGCCGCGCCACAACGTGATGGTCTCGTCAGAATGGGCGGCGCCGAACACTTTCATGCCGGGTTTCGACCTCGAGGAGGTCGGTCAGCTCAAGTACGGCCGCGAACTCCACTTCTGGGACTTCAAGAACAAGCGCGTCGAGAAGACGTTCTATCTGGGCGAGGACGGGCTGGTGCCGCTCGAAGTCCGTTTCCATCACAACCCGGACTCGAGCCACGGTTTCGTCGGCGCCGCGCTTTCGTCGAACATCATTCATTGGTACAAGCGGGACGGTCAGTGGGTCTGGGAAAAGATCATCGATGTCGAGAACGTCCGCCACCCGGAATGGCCGATCCCGGTGCCGGGCCTCATCTCGGTGATCCTCATCTCGATGGACGATCGGTTCCTGTATTTCAACAACTGGCTGCATGGGGACCTCCGGCAGTACGACATCACGGATCCCTCGAATCCGGTTCTCACCGGCCAAGTCTGGATGGGCGGCCTGCTGAACAAGGCCCCCGTCGTCAACGGTCGCCGCATCACGGGTGGGCCGCAGATGATCCAGCTCTCGCTTGACGGCAAGAGGCTGTACGTCACGACCTCGCTGTTCTCCACGTGGGACAACCAGTTCTATCCGGATATCCGGCACAACGGCGGCTGCATGCTGATGGTCGATTGCGACACCGAGCGCGGTGGCATGTCGATCAACCCGGCTTTCTTCGTCGATTTCGGCAAGGAGCCGAACGGCCCCGCCCGCTGTCACGAGACGCGGTATCCAGGGGGCGACTGTACTTCGGATATCTGGCTCTGAAGATGGCAAAGTTCACTATCACGCTCGCCAACAGGGGCGGCGCGTCGTTCCGGGTCGATCGGCGCAAACCGCTGCTCGACGCACTGGAGGCGCAGGGCATGTCGCTGCCGTATGGTTGCCGCTACGGCGGCTGCATCTCCTGTGCCGCGAAATTGTTGTCGGGTGAGGTCGACCAGCGCGCAGGCGTTGCGCTGAGCGGGCGGCAGCTCGCCGACGGCTACGTCCTCCTCTGCGTTGCCCGGCCTCTGACCGACTGCACCTTCGATGTCGGTGTCGAGAGCCATGACAGGCTGTACCGCAATCCCTTCGCCAGCCCGCTGGCGCCGCATGAGTTGAAACCCGACGGCGCGACACCGCAGGAGGATGCGCTATGACCACCGTCACCCACATGGACCATGACCAGGACTACCCGGCGGACTACCTCGCCACCATCCTGAAGGACGTGAAGACCATCGCCATGGTCGGTGCCAGTTCGGATCCCACCAAATTTAGCTACGGCGTGCTCAGGGTTCTGCACGAGACCGGCTATGACATGGTCCCGGTCAATCCCAGCGAGGCCGGGGGCGAGATCCGCGGGCTGCGGGTCTACGAGTCCCTGGCGGCGATCGACCGTCCGGTGGACATGGTACAAGTGTTCCGTACTTCCGATGCTCTACCCGGGATCGCTCGCGAGGCGATCGATATCGGCGCGAAGGTGCTGTGGACGCAGCTTGGTGTTCGCAACGACGAGGCGGCCCGGTTGGCCGAGTCTGCGGGACTGAAGGTCGTCATGAACCGCTGCCCGAAGATCGAGCTGTTCCGCCCGTTTTGGAAGCCCCGTCTGAACCAGGCGATTTAGCCCGCGCCGACAGGCCTCAGATGAGGCCGTCTTCATCGCACTGCCCTCGCACAGGCGCCAAAAGCGGCAAAGTCCACGTGGCCCTCGACGGTCAATCGACCTTCGGCGACAACTCATTTGACGTCGTGCTTTGTGCTCTAGGTCTGATGTACGTGCCAGATCCCAAAATGGCGATACGCGACTTCCATCGGATGCTTCGGCCGCGGGGGGCGGGCCGTTTGCGGCCGCCGCTAGCAATCGAGGTTTCGCTCGTCTAACTTGTGATCTCGTAGCAACAAAATTGCCACAAGATTGGTTATTGTACCGCACTCGGAACTTTAACAGGGAGGCACATCATGGCCGACAGCACAAATGTCAACAACGGCGTCAACGTCCAGGCATTGCTCGACGCGCGCGACGCTCTCACCAAGGCTCCGGAAGCCGCGCAGTTCAAGTGGCGCGCGGTCTGTGAATGGAAGAACGGCACGCACAGCCACTCGACCGTCGAAAGCTTCTACGGCCTCGGCGCGGAGCAGAACCGCAAGACCACCTTCAACTTCGATGCCGATCATCCGGAGGTCTTTGCATCCGAGGACAAGGGCGCGACGCCGGTCGAATTAGTTCTGGTCGGGCTGGCAAGCTGTCTCACCGCCGGCATTGCGGCGGTGGCGCAGAACCGAAACATTCAGTTAAAGTCCGTGAGCGCGAGCATCGAAGGCGACATGGACCTCGCGGGCATTCTCGGCATCGACAGCGAGGTGCGCAACGGCTTCAAGGGCATCACGGTGAAATACAAGATTGACGCCGACGCGAAGCCCGAGGACATCGAAGCGCTGGTCGCGCAGTCGCAGAAGAGGTCGGCGGTCTACGATATCGTGACCAATCCGACCAACGTCATGGTCGTGGTGAACTGATCGCGGCGGCCTTCGCCTCTCCACCAGAAGACGGGGATTGGCGCCGTGACGACTGTCACCACCGTCATCATCGGTGCGGGGCACGCGGCTCTTGCGATGAGCCGCTGCCTCGCGGATCGTTCTATCGACCACGTTCTCCTTGAACGCGGCGAAGTCGCTCAGAGCTGGCGCACCGAGCGATGGGACTCGCTGCGTCTGCTCACACCCAACTGGCAGAGCCGGCTGCCGGGTTTCCGCTACGTCGGCAACGACCCTGACGGTTACCGCACGCTCCCGGAGGTCGTCGACTTTATCGCTGGTTACGCGAAATCGATCTCAGCGCCAGTGTGCACGCACACCACCGTCACTTCGGTGCGTAGCGACGGCTCGGGATATTTCTTGCGCACCGACCGCGGCGAGTGGCGGTGCCGCACCGTCGTCATAGCCTCGGGCGCGTGCAACATCACGCGCGTGCCGAGCTTCGCGGCCAGCGTGCCGCCATCGGTCGCGACGCTGACCGCGCAGTCGTATCGCAATCCCCTACAGGTCGCTGACGGCGGTGTCCTCGTCGTTGGTGCCTCGTCGAGCGGCACGCAGATCGCGCATGAGCTTCAGCGCGCTGGGCGCGCGGTCACGCTCGCGGTTGGGGAGCACATCCGCGCGCCGCGCCTCTATCGCGGCAGGGATCTCGAATGGTGGATGGACGCCGCCGGCGTGCTCAACGAGCGCTACGATCAGGTCGATGACATTGCACGCGCGCGGCGGGTGCCCTCGCTGCAGCTTGCCGGCACGCCGGACCGCTCAACCCTCGACCTCAACGCCCTCTCCGACGTCGGCGTAAGGCTGGTTGGTCGTCTCGCCGGCATCACGCAAGACGGAAAGGCGCAGTTCTCCGGCTCGCTGCGCAACATGTGCGCACTCTCCGATCTTAAGATGCGTCGCCTGCTCGATCAGATCGACGAATGGGCGCACGCGAACGGCCTCGATGGAACGGTCGACCCGCCGGATCGTTTGCCGCCGACCCGCGTCGAGGAGGCGCCCGCGCTCGGCATGCACCTCGTCAAGAGTGGCATCAAGACGATCGTTTGGGCGTCTGGCTACAGACCGGATTATTCCTGGCTGGAGCTGCCGGTTCTCGACCGCAAGGGCTACGTCTCGCATGATGGCGGCATCGTCAGTGCGCCCGGCGTCTACCTCATGGGGATGCAGTTCCTGCGGCGCCGCAAGTCTGCGCTAATCGACGGCGCTGGTGACGATGCTCGCGATCTGAGCGCGCATCTCGCCGCCTACCTCGACAACACCACTCGACGGTTAAATGCCTGATCGCGACGTATCTTCATCGACAGTGCGGAGGCGGGCCGACGCGAAGACAAATCGGAGTCAGCTTCTGACACCTTTGCTCCGTGCCGGGCAACAGCTCAGCACGTCAGGGAACGGTGTTACATTCACCGTGTCGACGCTACCCGACAGACCGGGGAAAGATGACCCGCATCAGACCGGGGCGATCCGGCCGCCTCCTCAGCATTGAAGTCAACGCGCATCCGGGATTGACAACGGCGGCGGCCGTGACGCAGACCTTCAATGGGTGGATACGACCCGCTGCTTGCGCCCTCCGGGGTACGGTGAACGTATCAAGCCGTTTCAGGCCTCCTTTGCCCGGGCGAACGAGTCAGCAACGCAAGCACTGACATCTCTCTTTCGCTCATGCACAGGAGCCACCTATGCGCGATTTTCGCGACGCCAAGGCTATGGCGCAGACACTGCGCGAAGCTCTGAAGGCCAAGTCTGTCTCCCTCACCCACAGCGAAAGCTTGGAACTGGTCGCCAAGCTCCTGGGATTTCCCGATTGGAATGTCTTGAGCGCTCGGATTGCGTACCGGCCGGCCGCCGGTGCGCCAATCGTCCTGCCGCTCATCTCGGTTGGGGCTCGCCTGCCGACCGTGCCGCTGCGGGATTTCGTGGTCTTTCCAAAGATGGACGCGCCGCTGCTGGTGGGTCGCGAGGCGTCCAAACGCGCTGTGGAGCACGCCATGGCCGGCGACCAACGTATTCTGGCTGTCACCCAAAGGCGTGCCACCGATGAAAATCCCTCGCCGCAGGACCTCCATGGCATTGGCGTGATGGCGAGCATCGTGCAGCACGCCGCCGGTGAGGATGGCACCCATAAGCTTGCCATCAAGTGCATTGAGCGCGCAGCCATCGTGCATATGACCGAAGGTCAATTTCTGACGGCCGAGATTGCGCCGTTCCGGGAACTGCGCGGCGAGGACGCCGAGGCATTTTCCTTGATGGGCACAGTGTTGGAGACGTTCCAAGCCTATCACAATTGGAGCCCATCGACCCCCGCCTACTTGCGCATAGCCCACACCCGCTTGCAGAACATTCGTGAACCGAGCCTGTTAGCCGACGCCGTCGCGCCCTTTCTATTGATCGACATCACCGAGACAAGACCTCTTGGAAACGAGCGATGTGATCGCGCGGCTGCAAACGATTCTCGCTCTGATGAAGACGGACCAACAAGCGGCTTAGCTTGTCGCTGATGCCGGGCCATGACCGTGATGAGTTGCGCAGTCACGCCTCGTAGCCGCGCGCAGTGTAGTGCCGCGTAATCCGCTGGAAGGAATCCGGCTCGCAAGGTCGACGTGACCGATTGCGCCCCGTCCATCGCGACGTAGGCGGGTCAGTGGCGGGGGGGGCGAACTCGCGCTGCAAAAAAATCCGGCGCCGTCCGGGGATCGCTCAAGCTCGCCCGTACACTTGAACCCGAAACCCTTCATCCTCCTGCGGAGGCAGGAAGTGCGCGGTCACCGCATGGAACGTCTCATCCGAGACGTACCCCGAATAGATCCCTGGCGGCTTCTCCTCGTTGCGCCGGTGGATGTTGGCAAGGCACTGCTCGTCCGTCGCTTCGATGATGTGCAGAAGGTGATCCACGTTCGTATCCTCGAAGATGCGGCGCACCCACTGCCGGTCCTTTCGTGTGTTGCCGGCAAAGTCGAATACCACGGAGACGCCAAGGCCCAATAAGTCGCTCGTGAGCGATGCGATCAGCTTGCGCACCTTGATTGATGCAACTCGGAAATCCTCCAGGGATTTGATCTCGAAGCCTAGCGTATCGATCCACTCGTCCTCGACGAACACCACCGCCGGCAGCGACCGCCCCAGCTCCCTCGCCAGCGTCGTCTTCCCCGCCCCCGCCTTCCCGCAGATGAAATGCAGTGCAGCCATCTTGATCCTGCTTTTGTCATGAATCGGAGCTTACCGACCTGTCGACGAGCCACTTCGTTCCGCTGCATTTCGTACGCATCGCGTGTATGCTGTTTCAGGACGGTCAACACGAATACAGGGAGAGATACAATGCATCTAAAGCAAAGAAGATACCTAGTGTTCGGCAAATCCCCAGAGGCAAGAGGGGAGTTTGAGGGCAAACTTAGATACGTTTCTCGCCAATGCTCTCGCCCACTGACGGGCGTTGCATGAACTTCTGGATCTGGCACGAAGCTGACACCGGACGGCGCCCAGGAATGTCCGCCTTCAGGAGGGAAGCGGGCATTCGCGAGCAATCGCGCCGACGTCAGCTTCTGACCCAATGCGGACGTTCGTCGGTGGCTAGGATCGGCCCGTCGGAAGGGCACGTGTCCGATCAATTCGCGACCGACACGCGACTTGGCGTCCGAGCGGAAAGCCAGTCGGAAAGGCGTCTGCACTCCTGTTCATTTAGGCGCAGCCCAAGCTTTGTGCGTCGCCATAAAATGTCGTCGGCCGTCATCGCCCATTCGTTATCGACGAGATGCATTACTTCGCGTTCATAAAGGCCGGCGCCAAAATGGATGCCAAGGTCGTTCGGTCGGTCGATACCAGCCATTATGGCCCGCGCCATAGTGCCATATGCTCTTACCAAGCGTTCCGACGTGGATACCCCTAGCTGCGGGACGGCTGTGGCGAGGTCCTGTGCGAGTTGTTTCTGCCCGCTGCCGCCGAAATCCCCGCCTGGCAGCGGGGCACCGCGTGTCCAGGTAGCGCGAGCGCGGGGAAACGCGAGCTTTTTTAAGGCTTCTTCAGCAACGCGACGATAAGTTGTGATCTTGCCACCGACGATGCTGAGAAGCGGCGGTTCACCCTGGCGCCCATCGAGCGCCAGTACGAAGTCGCGCGTCGCGTCCTGCGCCAAAGTCTTTCCATCGTCCTGCAGAGAGCGCACGCCGGAATAGCCCCAGACCACGTCGGACGCGGCAATGGAATTGGTAAAGTACTCGTTTGCTGCTCCGCACAGATAGTCGATCTCCTCCGGTGAAATCTTGATCCTCGAGAGGTCACCGGTGAAATCCACGTCGGTGGTGCCGATGAGCGTGTAATCTCGCTCGTACGGGATGGCAAAAATTATGCGGCGGTCTGCGTTCTGAAAAATATAGGCGTTGTCGTGATCGAACAACTTCCGTACGACAATGTGGCTTCCCCTCACAAGCCTGACACGCGGTGCAGTATGCGATCTGATGCGCGGGGTTGTCTCGGCCATCCAGGCGCCGGAGGCGTCGACGAGAGCGCGCGCTTGCGCGGTCTCCTGCTGACCCGAGACGGTGTTGCGCAAGACAATTTGCCAATGGTCGCCATTTCTGACTGCTGAGACGACTTCCGTACGCACGCGAATCTCGGCGCCGCGGGTGGCCGCATCCATCGCGTTAAGCACCACGAGACGCGCATCGTCGACCCAGCAATCGGAATATTCAAAGCCTCGCAGAAATCCCGGCTTCAAGGCCGCGCCGGCAGACGTCCGGGTAAGGTCGACCGCCTTGGAGGGCGGCAGGCTTCGTCGTCCGCCCAGGTGGTCATAGAGGAAGAGGCCGAGCCGGATGAGAAAGGCTGGCCGCAGTCCGTGATGATGCGGCAGCACGAAGCGCATCGGCCGAATGATATGCGGCGCCATGGCGAGGAGAACTTCGCGCTCCCGCAGCGACTCGCGCACCAGGCGAAAGCTGTAGTGCTCAAGATAGCGCAGTCCGCCGTGGATCAGTTTGGTCGACGCGGAGGACGTGCCGCTCGCCAGGTCGTCTTTTTCGGCGAGGAGCACGGACAGTCCGCGCCCCGCGGCGTCGCGTGCGATGCCGCAACCATTGATACCGCCGCCAATAATGGCAATGTCGCGCATCCCGCCGTCCGCGCATGTCTGAAGGATCGAATACGGCCGATCGACCACGCTGCAGGCTTCATTTGTGGCTTAAACGAAGATTATCGCATTTTTTCGAAATATCAAGACTCGCCCGCGATCTCTACTTGGACGTCCTTGTCGCGGCAGATGTCGCGCAGCCTTGGAGGGAGCATCGCATCAGTCACGAAATAGTCGAGTTGCGAAATATGGCCAATACGGACCGGCGCGGTGCGCTCGAACTTCATGCTGTCGGCGACTAGAATGGATTTGCGGGCGCAATTGATGATCGCCTGCGCCACCTTGACCTCGCGATAGTCGAAGTCGAGCAGCGTGCCGTCCTCGTCGATGGCGGAAGTCCCGATGACAGCATAGTCGACTTTGAACTGACGGATGAAGTCCACGGCAGCTTCGCCGACAACTCCGCCGTCCAAGTGCCGCAAGACCCCGCCAGCCACGATCACCTCGATCTGCTCGTGCCCCTGCAATATATTGACAACATTGATATTATTGGTGATCGCAAGCAGGCCACGCTTGCTTCGCAGGGCAACGGCGACCTGCTCGGTCGTCGTCCCTATGTTGATCAGGATCGACGAATTGTCGGGAATGAGCGACGCCGCCCTGCCGCCGATCCGCCGTTTCTCCTCGGTGGCAAGCTTGCGCCGGGCCTCGTAGCCGAAATTCGTGATGCCCGAAGCCAGTACGGCACCCCCATGATAGCGCTGCAGCACGCCGCGGTCACAAAGATCGTTCAGATCCTTCCGTATGGTCTGCGGCGTGACGTTGAACCGGCCGGCCAGGGAGTTGACGCTCACCCGCCCCTCGGTTTTGGCGACCCCCACGATGTCTGCCTGGCGTGGCGTCAACACGTCGATCATGCAATATCCTCGTAGCGTTCGGATTTATTTCGTTTCGGGAGTGGGCGCAAGCGCGCGGCGCGCAATGAAGAATTGCTTACCCGTATAGAGAGGAAATATTCGAGTAGCCGCGATACTCATCCATGTGGTGCAACGTGACGCGCGCTGATTTTCGATTGACATTCTTTTTGGTTCGATTGTAGCGTCAACTGCCGTCTCGCGTAACTCTCTCTGGGAGGAGATCAGCCAATGAGGGGACGACTGACGATCGCGCTTGCCACTCTAGCTGCGTGCGCAAGCTCCGCATTTGGCGGAATGGACGAGGCAAAGAAGTGGATTGACCAGGAATTCCAACCTTCGGCGCTCACAAAAGAGCAGCAGATGAAGGAAATGGAGTGGTTCGTCAACGCCGCAAAACCATTCAAGGGCATGGAGATCAACGTGCTGTCGGAGACCATTCCGACACACGAATATGAGTCCAAGACGCTGACCAAGGCGTTCGAGGAAATTACGGGCATCAAGGTCAATCACCAGCTTTTGGGCGAAGGTGAAGTCGTCCAGGCGGTGCAGACCCAGATGCAGACCAACCGGAACCTTTACGACGCCTACATCAACGACTCGGATCTAATCGGCACTCACTCGCGGCTGCAGTCGGCGGTCAACCTGACCGATTGGATGAAGGGCGAGGGCAAGGATGTCACGCTGCCGACGCTCGATGTCGACGACTTCATCGGCAAGTCCTTCACGACCGGCCCGGACGGCAAGCTTTGGCAGCTTCCGGATCAGCAGTTCGCCAATCTCTATTGGTTCCGCAATGACTGGTTCGAACGGCCGGACCTGAAAAAGAGGTTCAAGGACACCTACGGCTACGAGCTGGGCGTCCCCGTAGATTGGTCGGCTTACGAGGACATTGCAGAATTCTTCACAGTCCATGTGAAGGAGATCGATGGCGTACGCATCTACGGCCATATGGACTACGGCAAGCGCGCCCCCGATCTCGGCTGGCGCATGACCGACGCATGGCTCTCGATGGCCGGCTCTGGCTCAAAGGGGCTCCCCAACGGCCGCCCAATCGATGAGTGGGGTATCCGCATGGAGGAGGGTTCGTGCAATCCGGCCGGCGCATCCGTCAGTCGGGGCGGCGAAACCAACGGTCCGGCTTCCGTCTATGCCATCCGCAAGTGGGACGAATGGCTGCGCAAGTATGCGCCTCCAGGCGCTGCCGACCTGGACTTCTATCAGTCCTTGCCGGCCCTTTCGCAGGGCAATGTCGCTCAACAGGTCTTCTGGTACACGGCCTTCACTGCGGAGATGGTCAAGCCGAAAAGCCAGGGCAACAACACAGTCGACGACAAAGGCAACCTGCTGTGGCGCATGGCACCGTCGCCGCATGGGCCCTATTGGGTCGATGGCATGAAGCTCGGCTACCAGGATGCCGGCTCATGGACGCTCTTCAACTCGACCCCGCCGGACCGTCGCAAGGCCGCCTGGCTCTATGCACAGTTCACGGTGTCGAAGACCGTAGACGCAAAGAGGAGCCATGTCGGACTTACGTTCGTTCGGGACAGCACGATCCGCCACAAATCGTTCACCGATCGCGCGCCTAAGCTTGGCGGCCTCGTTGAGTTCTATCGCTCGCCGGATCGCGTTCTGTGGACGCCGACGGGCATCAACGTGCCGGACTACCCCAAACTCGCGCAGCTTTGGTGGCAAAACATCGGCGATGTAACGTCGGGCGCGTTCACCGCCCAGCAGGCCATGGATCGTCTTGCCAAAGAGATGGACCAGGTGATGGCCCGTATGGAGGACGTCGACAAGAAGGCGAAAGTGTACGGCGGCTGCGGCCCGCGCCTGAATGCCGAAAAGGACCCGAAGGAGTGGCTCGGAAAAGCGAACGGCCCCAAGGCCAAGCTTGCCGACGAGAAGCCGAAAGGCCAGACCATCCCCTACGAGGAGTTGATCAAGCGCTGGACGAAGTGACACGCAAGGTCCCGTCCCCGGGAGCAAGGCCCACTTCTGGGCACTAACTGAGGGAAGCGAGCAGCGTCGAGACACGCTCGCTTCCTTCCCTGTTCTCGATCGACAATAGTGACGTGAGAAAAGGACCGCGCCGAGTTGGTGGGACGCCGCCGTGACCCTTGAATTGAGAAGCGTGGTCAAGCGCGTTGGCGCTAAGACGCATATCCACGAAACGAGCGTCGAACTGGCAGAGGACGGCTTCAACGTCCTTCTGGGCACAACGCTTGCCGGCAAAACTACGCTGATGCAGTTGATGGCCGGGCTCGAGCGGCCGACTTCCGGCGAAATATGGTTCGGCGGCAAGAATGTTACGGGCGTTCCCGTGCAGAAGCGGAACGTCTCGATGGTCTATCAGCAGTTCATCAACTACCCCAACTTCACCGTCTTCGAAAACATCGCTTCACCGCTCAGGGTGGCGCGCATGAAGCGGCCGGACATCCAGAACCGAGTCCATCACATGGCGGAAGTCTTGAGACTTACGCCCATGCTCGGACGTTACCCCGGCGAGCTGTCGGGAGGGCAACAGCAGCGGACGGCGCTGGCGCGCGCGCTTGTCAGGGACTCTGAACTTGTGCTGCTCGACGAACCTTTCGCCAACCTCGACTTCAAGCTAAGGGAAGAACTTCGCGACGAGCTTCCAAAACTGTTTGCAGGTCGTCATTGCACTGTCGTATTCGCCACCACCGACCCAATGGAAGCGCTGCTTGTCGGCGGACACACCGCAGCGCTTCATGAAGGCGGCATCACGCAGTTCGGACGAACGGGCGAGATCTACCGGCGGCCAGCGGACCTGCGTACGGCGCAGGTCTTTTCAAACCCTCCCATCAATACCGCCCCCGTCGTCAAAGAAGGCGATAGCATCATCCTGGGCAATAGCGTGCGGTGGCTCATTAAATCGGGAATGCCGCTTGCTAACGGCCATTACGTCCTTGGCATTCGGGCGCATGATATCAGCCCCGTTCTTAATGGACGCGCTGCGGTGAGCATCGAAGGCCAAGTGCAGATCACCGAGATCAGCGGCGCTGAAAGCATTATCCACTTCGCACATGGACCGCTAAGCTGGATCTCGCAATCTCACGGCGTGCACGCCATCGGGATCGGTGAGACGGTCAAGTTTCACATGAATACCGATCACTGCATGTATTTCAGCACCGACGGTAAGCTGATAGCGTCATGAGCCATGCCCAAACCGAATTTGGGAACTGCGCCAGGATGGGCGCGGTTCGATGGAGACTTTGGGTGCTCTGATGGCAAGGATCACCCTAGACAATATCAGCCACACGTATCTTCCCAAACCGCGCTCTCCGGAAGATTGGGCGCTGAAGCAGCTCACATTGGAGTGGTCGGACGGGGGCGCATACGCCTTGCTGGGACCGTCCGGCTGCGGCAAGACCACCCTGCTCAACATCATCTCCGGCCTCGTGCGGCCGACCGAAGGCAGGGTCTTGTTCAACGACGTCGACTTGACTGAAGTGCCGACCGATCAGCGCCACATCGCGCAGGTCTTCCAGTTCCCTGTCGTCTACGACACCATGACGGTCTACAACAATCTGGCATTCCCCCTCCGCAATCGCCGTGTGCAGCCGTCCGTGATAAAGACAGCGGTCCACGAAATTGCCCGCATGCTCGATCTCGAGGACGTGCTCGATCAGCGAGCGGCTGGTCTCACTGCAGACGGCAAGCAAAAAATCTCGCTCGGGCGTGGGCTCGTCCGTTCCGACGTCAATGTCATCATGTTCGATGAACCGCTCACCGTCATTGACCCGCACGTCAAATGGCAGCTGCGTTCCAAGCTCAAGGAATTGCATCAGCGTATCGGCCGCACGATGATTTATGTCACGCACGACCAGACGGAGGCATTGACGTTTGCCGACAAGGTTGTGGTCATGCACGAGGGGAAAGTCATCCAGATCGGCTCGCCCGTCGACCTATTCGAGCGGCCGCGGCATACCTTCGTCGGACACTTCATTGGCTCACCAGGCATGAATGTGCTGCCCTGCGAGGTTCGGGACGGCGCCGCTTTTTTCGCGGGGCGACACATACACGTGGAAAATCCACCGTCCGCCGGGCTCAATGGCAAGCGTTTGGAGATTGGCGTTCGCCCGGAGTTCGTCGCCCTCGCGGACGAGGGTATCCCGGTCGCCATCGTCAAGGTCAGCGACGCGGGCCGCTATCGCATCGTCGAGGCGCGGCATCAAGAAAATCGCATCAAGCTCCTCGTCGAGGAGGGAGTGCCGGTACCCACAGAAAGCGCTCACGTCCGGTTCGATTCCGCTCACACGCGGCTCTACGCCGACGATGAACTGGCGGAGTGAGGTGCTGTGATGAATGCGAAAACCGAAAACCAGAAGGGATGGCTGTTCGTTCTGCCCGCCGTCGTTCTCGTCGCCTTCAATGCCGTCATTCCGCTTATGGCGGTCGTGAACTATTCGGTCCAGGAAACCTTCGGCAACAATCTCTTCTTCTTCGAAGGCACCAAGTGGTTCAACGAGGTTCTGCACTCGGAGCGTTTCCACGCCTCGCTTATGCGCCAGCTCGCCTTCAGCGGCATCATCCTGGCGATCGAGGTGCCGCTTGGGGTCGCAATTGCGCTTGCCATGCCGCGCCGTGGCCCATGGGTGTCGGTGTGCCTCGTACTGATGGCGCTCCCCCTGCTCATCCCCTGGAATGTGGTCGGCGCGATGTGGAACATCTTCGCCCTGCCGGATGTCGGCCTGCTCGGCAAGGCGCTCAACTCCCTGGGGTTCAATTATAATTATACGCGCCAGCACTTTGCCGCCTGGGCGACGTTGATCGCCATGGACGTGTGGCATTGGACGTCGCTCGTGGTGCTGCTCGCCTACGCCGGGCTCAGCGCCATTCCGGATGCCTACTACCAGGCGGCCAGGATCGATGGGGCTTCATCCTGGGCCATCTTCCGCTACATCCAGCTCCCCAAGATGCGGCGCGTCCTGACGATCGCGATCCTGCTCCGTTTCATGGACAGCTTCAACATCTACACGGAACCCTTCGCCTTGACCGGCGGTGGACCGGGTAACTCGACGACGTTGCTTTCGATCGATCTCGTCAAGATCGCGCTCGGGCAATTCGACCTCGGACCCGCAGCGGCAATGTCGATCATCTATTTCCTGATCATCCTGCTGCTGTCGTGGATCTTCTACACCGTCATGACCAGGGGCGAGGAAGCGAGATGAAAAAACTCAGCTGGCTGGTGCCCGCGCTCTACATCTTGTTCCTGCTCCTACCGATCTATTGGCTGGTGAGCATGTCGTTCAAGACAACCAACGAGATCCTCGGTTCATTCACCCTGTGGCCGAACAGGTTCACGCTCGATAACTACCGAAAAATATTCTCGGATCCGACCTGGTACAATGGTTACATCAATTCGCTGATCTATGTCGTCATCAACACAGTCATCTCCGTGAGCGTGGCGCTCCCTGCCGCTTACGCTTTTTCGCGTTACCGCTTCATCGGCGACAAGCATCTGTTCTTCTGGCTGTTGACGAATCGCATGGCGCCGGCAGCTGTCTTTGCTTTGCCCTTCTTCCAGCTCTACTCGGCAATCGGGCTGTTTGACACCCATATCGCGGTAGCGCTGGCGCATTGCCTTTTCAACATTCCGCTGGCCGTGTGGATCCTCGAGGGCTTCATGTCGAGCGTCCCCAAGCAGCTTGACGAGACGGCCTACCTCGACGGTTACAGCTTCGGGCGCTTCTTTGCGCGTATTTTTCTGCCCACGATTGCGCCCGGCGTCGGCGTTGCAGCTTTCTTCTGTTTCATGTTTTCCTGGGTCGAACTACTCCTCGCAAAGACACTCACCTCGGTCGCCGCCAAGCCGATTGCGGCAACCATGACGCGGACCGTCAGTATCTCGGGCTACGAACTGGGTCTGCTCGCTGCGGCAGGAACACTCACGATCATTCCTGGTGCAGTCGTGATCTATTTCGTACGCAACTATATCGCCAAGGGCTTCGCGCTCGGGCGGGTGTGATCGCTGCCTGCGCGTGTGAATGGAGAACTGGACGATGGGTCTGTCGTGGATGGCCTGGACCTGGGAAACGGGCATTTTCTTCGTCTGCATCGCCGGCATGCTCATCGGGATGACTATCTGGGAATTGCGCTCGCCGGGAGGAGCGCCGCGACGTGGCATCCTCGCAATCGACACGACCCGTGGCGATCGACTGTTCATATCTCTACTTGGCAGCGCTTTCATCCACCTCGGCTGGCTCAGCCTTTTCGGTCCCCCCCTTTGGGCCGCTCTTGCGATTTCACTCCTCTTTGCGCTTGGTGTGTTCCGGTGGGTTTAGAAAGGATGTCTGGTTTCAGGGGCAAAGCGTAACCAGCGGAAAATAACGGCGGTGCATCTCGAGGTAGGGAAGATCGCGCTAACGCGCGTCGCGCCGCTGACCTTTCGCGATCCTCTCAAGAACCACCTGAGCGCCAAAGGCAACTGCAATCCAAAGTGCAATCACGCCTGCCAGCACGGCAAATTGCATGGCGCTTGGTTCCGTTAGCAGTCGAGATGTCTGCTCAGTGGCCACGGTCAGCAACACAACAGGGACCATGATCCCGATGGCAGTTCCTATGAGGTAGTCGAGAAAACGAATGTCGCTCGCGCCAGCAGCCACGCTGACCAGCGCGAAAGGAGACCCCGGGATAGCGCGCACGACAGCCGTTGTGATCAGGCCCCGCTGCATGAGTGCGGACCGAGTGGAGTCAAAGCGTCGGCCCAGCTTATTCAACAGCACCTCACGACCGAGCCACGTGCCAATGGCATAGTTGAGTGCCGCGCTCGACAAGAGGCCAACGCTCGAATAGACAAACCCCAACACTGGGCCGAACACCGCGGCACAGGCTATGATCAGCAGCAACATGGGAAAAACAACGAGCCCGGCACTCAAGAAACACCCGAGCACGATGGCAAACCGCCACGGGCTAGCTGAAATCACAGCCATCGCAGCGGCGACCGCATCAGGATTGGCGAAGCGAGAGATAGGTGTGAAGCCCCAAATGAGCGCCAACGCAAGCGCAACAGTTCCAAATTTTATGGTGGTCCTAACAGCCATGCCGAGCCCGGAACGTTCTGCTTTGTGCGCGGCTCATTCTCAACGGCGCAATGTGGTCGGACAATGTGACCGCGGCAAGGTGAGCTTCTTCTGCTTCTGGCGCAAAGCCGACATCGACCGGACGCTTCGGAATGTCCGCTTTCAAGGGTTTTGAAGGACGGAAACGGGGAGCTCAATACTGGTTTTCGTTAGGCGGCTTATGCGTTTGGCACCCAACACGTCCTACTGATCACGGTGTGGGAGCGTCGGGTTGGCAAACGCCGCAATCACGGCGCCAGCCATACCCTCTCAAGGTCCTGGCCGATCAGGTGACTCGGCGACATCTCCCAGCCCTTGATCCTGGCGCTCATGACGATGACGCGTTGCCACCAGAGCAGGGGTACGTTGTAGGCCTCAGTGAGCATGTGCGTCTCAAACTTGCGTAAGGCTTGGTAGCGCGCATTGTCATCGGGGGCATCGCGCTGCAGCTCGAACAGTTTGTCAACTTCGCGATCGATGTACTTGCCCTGGTTGGAGGAGAAGTCGACCGACAGATAGCGGGTGAGCTGGTAGGTGGGCTCGTCGACGGAATCGCCCTGGAACGAGAGCGCCACCTCGAAGTTGCCCTCGTTCAGCGCGTTGTTGTAGAGCAAGTCGTTGGCCTGGAAATGCTCGGTCTCCACGCCAATCTGGCGCCACTGGTCGATGACGAAGACGCCGCCGCCGGTGAACAGATTGGCAATCATGCGGTTGGTAAGTTTGACCTTTAGATTGGCCGCGCCGGCCTCAGCGAGCAGTCGTCGCGCCTCGGCGCGCGACGCCTCGATGTCCTTGGAGAAGCCCGGCATCTTCACTAGGTCCTTCTCGGTTGCCGCCAACGAGTAGCCGGGCCGCATGTAGCCCCCCACATAGCGCATGATGGTGGACCGCGGCAGCACCTCGGCCGCCTTCCACCGGTCGACGGCGAGTGAAAGCGCACGGCGTACGCGCGCGTCGTCGAACGGCTTCTTTTTGGTGTTGAAAGTGATCAGCAGTGAGTTAAGCCAGGGGCTTTCCTGCACGGTAATCTTGTTGCCAAGCGCGCCGACCAGTCGGTCGCGGTCCGCAGTCGTCACGCTACGGAAGTCGGCCATAATCTGCGCGCCCTGCAGCGCGTTAATCAGGGCGGCGCCCTGCGTGAAGATAGCGTGGAAGGCGTCGAGATAAGGCAGCTCCGGTTTGAAATAGTGCTTAAACCGCTCCCCCTTCCAATGCGAGCCAGCAACGTGCTCGGTGAACTTGAAAGCACCAGTACCCATCACGTTGCGCGCGGGAAACGACGGATCTCCCGTCAGCTTGGCGGCGCTGTAGACGCAGTTGAACGGGTTGGCGAAAGCATAGAGGAGGGCGCGGTTCGGCCGCTTCAGGCGAAACGTGACAGTCAGCGGGTCAGGCGTCTCGATGGTATCGATGTCGGCGACCAGGCCCTGACGTACCGAGACGATGCCCTGCGGCGGTTTGCGGAGGCGATCGTAGGTTGCCTTGATATCCTCAGCGGTGAACGGCGAGCCGTCGTGAAACTTGACGTCGGCGCGCAGGCGAAACGTATAGGCGCCGGCGTCCGGCGCAACAGTCCAGCTTTCGGCAAGATCTCCGACTACGTTGGGATAGTTCTTGAGATCGATCCTGAGCAGATTGGAGTAATGCGGGGAAAGCAGGTGGATGATGGGAAACAGCGTCGACGTATGGCAGTCGTAGGTCGGCGGGTCGCCCGAGTTTATGCCGAAGACAAGTGTGCCGCCGCGCTTAGGCTGATCCTGAGCGACGGCCGGCACCGCCATGCTGGCGAGCACGTAAAAAAGTGCCGCAAGCAGGCCGGATAAGGTGCGACCCCATTTGCACTGAGACATGCCACTCCTCCCACACGTTTCTCTTTACTCAGGCAACGCGAAAACGTTCGATCGCGGCTTCGTCGACATCGACGCCAAGGCCGGGTTCGTCCGGCAGCGCGATCTTCCCTGCGCGCTGCTGCAACGGCTTACGCACCAAGTCCTCGGCCAGGTAGATATGGGTGAGGCTTACGCCCCAGGCGATCCGGGGCAGCGTGCAGGCCAGATGAATCGCCGCCGCCGAAGCGATGCTCGATTCGGCAACCTTGGCTGCGACATTGATTTCCAACTGCAGCCGCTCGCACAGCGCCGCCGCTTCGAGCGCGGCGCCGAAACCACCGAGTTTGATCAGCTTGAGCGACACGCCGCCCGCGCCGCATTGTGCATGGGCTTCGATGTCGCGCAGCGCATGAATGCCCTCATCAATGCTGATCGGGGTCGGGGAAAGCCGCGCAAGTGTCGTGAGCCCTTCGAGATCCCCTCCCGCCAAGGGCTGTTCCAGGAAGAGTAGTCCACTCTCGCGCGTGGCCTCGACATAGCGACGCGCCGCTTCGGGGGAAAAGCCGCAGTTGGCGTCAGCGCATAGCAGCATGTTCGGGCCTAGCGTCTCACGCACTGCGTGCGTCGCCTCGATGTCTCGATCGAGCAATTTGGTGGCGACCTTGAGCTTGAAGAAACTGAACCCCTCCTGCATCTTGGTCTTCGCCTCGGCGACATCATCATCCGGCGTGGCGTTCCCAAGCAGCCACATCGGCGTGACGGCCTGGATCACTGCGCCACCAAGGAGATCTATGACCGGGAGTCCGGCCTTGCGACCGGCAAGATCGAGCAGTGCCATCTCGACGGCCGAATGGGCGCCGGTGTTGCCGACGAGCGTGGATCGCAACTTCGCCATCAGCGCTGGAACATCCCAGCCATCCGTGCCAATCATTCGCGGGGCCAAGTGATCGCGCACCGCGGCCTCAAGCCCGCCCAGTGTGTCGCCTGTCATGGTCGGGGCCGAGGCCGCCTCACCCCAGCCTGCCGCGCCATCCGCCGCCTCGATGCGAACGACGATGTTATGGGCGTGCGAGATAGTCTCGCCCGCCATCTTCATTGGCTTGCGCAGCGGCATCGCGACCGGGATGGCATCGACACGTGCGATGTTAAGTGGAGCGTGAGCGAGGCTGAGTTCCGCAATCCTTGGCGTCCGCGCATGCTTCATCATGTGCGATCAGGTCGCTATAAGCGTGAGCATCCTGGCCTCGGTGTCGCCAACCGGCTCCTCCGGCTTGGATAGACGAACTGCACAAGCTGCGTGCATGGGCCTGACCTTAGCCGCTTACGGATCGAGTTGTAAGCGATGAGCGCCGCAATGCAGCATTGACAGAAGGAAGTAATCGGCTTAACCGCCCGGCGAAACGCCGCGATCGAGCAAGCCTACAGCGCCTCGCACTGAGCAGACGCTCGGGAGTCACGAATGATGGTGCACAAATGGGCCCGACCGGGGTAGACAGCCGAGATGATGGGTAACCCGATAGGTAGGACCCAGTATTTCAGAAGAAAGTCGATAAGGCGGCCCCTAGTAGTGCCGACCATCCTTCAGTAGTTAGGAGGTTGCGGTGCATGAACTTCGCGCAGAACCACAAGTGGCGCGATTGTGACCTGCCGTCGAGACGTTGAGAAAGCCCGGTTTTCAACAGATTCCTGCTAGGACGAGGGCGAACGTCGATGAGCGTTAGCGTATCAGACGCTGTGGTTTGAGCCGGAGAGACAGTCGATGCAGAAGATAGTGGCGAAGAAGGTGGAGACGGTAACGCTGAAGGATTTGGCGGCGGAGCTGGTTGATACCCACAGCCTGCCCAAGGGTCAGGTGAACACCATGCTGACCGAAATGGTGGCGAGCCTAGGCAAGCATCTCAAGAAGGGCTCGCGCATTCGCATCTCGGGCCTCGGCATCCTGCAAGTGAGGAAGCGGGCAGCGCGCATGGGTCGCAACCCCGCGACGGGCGAGGCCATCAAGATCAAGGCCAGCAAGAAGATTGCCTTCCGGGCGTCGAAGGACCTCAAGGAAGCAGTGATGTAGATCTGAGCGGCTGCATTGCTTGCACCGGCCCCGCTTCGGCGGGGCCTTTGTTTTGTGGTCCGGCACGGTGACAAATCTAGTCGATACCCGTGATGCCATCGACGCGGAAGCTTTCGGAAGGTGGTGGGACAAAGGCGTCGGTGGCGGCGCCGTCACTATGAGCTGGAGCCCGCCAAGCCCGGACATCTGTCGCTGATCCTACAGACGCAGGCCGATGAGACCGCGAGAGTTCATCACACTTCTTAGCGGCGCGGCACTGACCTGACCGCACGAGCGCTATTGCCGATAGGCGCAGCTCCATGCTCTTCTGGCCTAAACAAGCGGCTCATAGATGTGAGCACACGCAGGGGAGGCATCATGCGCAACTGGTCGGTCGTTGCTTCGGCGGCGCTTCTGTTGTCGGCCCAGTCTGGCATCGCCGGTGCCCAGGAGGTGACGCTCAAGGGCATCACGGCATTCGCCGAGAAGACATTCTACTCGCGTAGCTTCGAGCGGTTCATCGAGAAGGTCAACGCTGACGGTAAGGGCTTGGTCCAGATCAACTATATTGGCGGCCCCAAAGCGATGCCGCCGTTCGAGGTCGGCAATGCCCTCAAGAACGGCGTGGTCGACATCGCCAATGCGACCGGCGCCTTCTACACGAACGTGATGCCGGAAGCTGACGCCTGGAAGCTCACCGAACGGCCGATGGCGGAGTTGCGCAAGAACGGCGGCTACGCCTACATGGCGAACATCTACGACCAGAAGATGAATGCGGTTCTGCTGGCCCGGCACATCGAAGACAATCCCTTCCATCTTTACCTGACGAAGCGCATCACCGGGCCTGACCTGGCGGGGCTCAAGCTCCGCATCACCCCGGTCTATCGCGAGTTCTTCCAGGCGCTGGGCGCCACTGTGGTGCAGACTGCGCCGGGTGAGGTGTATACCGCGCTCGAGCGAGGCGTGGTTGACGGCTACGGCTGGCCGATCACCGGCATCTTCGATCTGGGCTGGCACGAGAAGACAAAGTTCCGCGTCGATCCGGGTTTTTACAGCGCCGAGGTGAGCATCCTGATCAACAAGAGTTCGCTGGCTAAACTCAACGACGCGCAGAAGAAGGTCATAGTGGACGCCGCCGCCTGGATCGAGGGGCAAGCGGCGGAGACGGCGAAGGAGAACGCAGCCGACATTGCCAAGCAGAAGGCAGCCGGCATCGAGGTCATCGAATTCAAGGGTGCCGATGGCGACGCCTTCCGTACCAAGGCTTACGAATCCGGCTGGGTAGCCATCACCAAGCAAAGTCCGGAGCACGGCCCCAAGCTGAGGGAGTTCTTCGCGAAGACCAAGTGAGCTGCAACCTCTGCAGGGACTCACAGAGACGCCAGCGAGCAGGGCAGTATGGACCGCTTATCTCGTTTCTATGGCCGCGTCCTTGACGGGTTGATGCTTCTGGCCTGTCTGCTGCTGCTGGCGATGACGCTGATCATTGGCGCCGATGTCATCAGCCGCAATTTGCGCCTCGGCGGAATTCCCTGGAGCAGCGAAGTCTCGGAGGACATTCTTTATCTGCTGACATTGCTCGCCGCACCTTGGTTACTCCGGCGGGGACAGCACATCCGCGTGGACATCGTGCTGCGCGCATTGCCGCCGCGGATCGGCTGGCTGCTGGAATGGACTGGCGATCTTCTGGGGCTCGGCTGCGCGCTGTATTTCGTATGGTACGGCTGGAAAGTGCTGGCCTCCAGCTATCAGGCCGCGGCGATCTCGATCAAGACGCTGATCACGCCGGAGTGGTGGATTCTGGCGCCGCTGCCGGTGGCATTTCTGCTGCTCGCGATCGAGTTCGTGTTCCGCATGCACCGCCTGAGTTGCGCAGAGCGCGCGCCGCGCTCGGATGCGGTGTCGGCGTCATGATGGCTTGCGGAACATGAGCCGATCATGACGTGGCAGTTGGCGGCGCTTTTGCTTCTCGGCGGGTCGACGGTGCTGCTGCTGCTCGGCATGCCGGTGGCGCTCTCGTTCGTGGCGATCAACATTGCTGGCGCGCTGCTGTATCTCGGCGGCGAGGCTGGCTTGGCGCAGGTCGTGCGCAATAGCGTGGTGTCGGTGATGAACTTCTCGCTGACGCCGATCCCGTTATTCGTGCTGATGGGAGAGATCCTGTTTCATACGGGTCTCGCCATCAAGGTCATCGATGGTGTGGAGCGTCTCATCCGCCAGGTGCCTGGGCGCCTTGCCGTGGTTGCCGTGGTCGCCGGCACAGTGTTCTCCGCCATCTCCGGCTCGACCATTGCCACCACGGCCATGCTGGGCTCGCTGATGCTGCCCGTCATGTTGGCGCGGGGCTACCACCCCACCATGGCGACGGGTCCGATCATGGCCATCGGCGCCGTCGACATGCTGATTCCACCGTCGGCGTTGACCGTGCTGCTTGGCAGCCTGTCGGGCATCTCGATCTCGAAGCTTCTGATCGGTGGTGTCGTGCCCGGCCTGATCCTGTCGGTGGCCTTCGTCGCCTACATCGTCGTGCGGACTAAACTGACGCCCGGGCTCGCGCCGCCGACGCTGATTGTCGCCCATTCCGGCTGGGAGAACTGGCGCCTGCTCGTGCTCTATGTGGTGCCGCTGATCGCAATCTTCGCCGTGGTGGTCGGCGCCATGTCGGGCGGGTTTGCGACGCCGACCGAATTGGCGGCGCTGGGTGCGCTGGCGACCATGGTGGTGGCTGCCCTTTATCGCGTGCTGAGCCTCGACGCTTTGATGAAGTCGCTCAAGGGGGCGACGGCCATCTCGGGCATGATCATGTTCATCATCCTGGGCGCGACGACGTTTTCGCAGATCCTGAGCTTCTCGGGCGCAACCGATGGGCTGGTCTCGGCCATCCTCGGCCAGGGCCTGTCCACCTTCGCCGTGGTAGGGCTGATGATGCTGATCCTCATCTTCCTCGGCATTTTCGTCGACCAGGTCAGCATGATGCTGATCACGCTGCCCGTCTTCATGCCCATCGTGGCCAAGCTCGGCATCGATCCCATCTGGTTCGGCATCCTCTTTCTCATCTGCATGCAGCTCGGGCTCCTGCTGCCGCCACACGGGCTCCTGCTCATGACCATGCGCGGCGTTGCTCCGCCCGAGGTGACAATGGGGCATATCTTCCAGGCGGTTGTGCCGTATGTGATCATGGGCCTGCTGCTGCTGGCGTTGCTGCTGCTGTTCCCGGCCATCGCCACGTGGCTGCCGAACCAGCTTGTTGGATAAGCCCATGACGGAAGCTCCCACGGTCGCGGCGGTGCTCGCCAAGGATCTCGCCGCTTATGGCGCGCGCCGGTGTTTCGGCCTGCTCGGCACGGCCAACTTCAAGATCTCGCACGCGCTGGTGGAGTGTGGCGTCGAACTCGTCTCGGCGCGCCACGAGGGCAACGCCGCAAGCATGGCCGATGCCTATGCCAAGGCAACCCAGGAACTCACGCTCGTCAGCGTGCATTCGGGTCCGGGGCTCACCAACGCGCTGACCGGCATCGGCGAGGCGGCGAAAAGCCGGACGCCGCTGCTGGTGCTGGCCGGCGACGTGCCGACCGGCGCGGTCAAATCCAACTTCCATATCGAACAGGCCGAGTTGGTGCGCTCGGTCGGGGCCGTTTCGGAGCGCATTCACACGTCGGCATCGGCCCGCGACGACACACTGCGCGCTGTTGTCAGGGCGCTACGCGACCGCCAGACAGTCGTGCTCAGCCTGCCGACCGATGTGCAGGATGCGCCCTTCAGCGGCCAGATCACCCCGTTCGCGCTGCCGTCGGCTCCGGGGCCCTTGTATCCCGATCCAGGCAGCGTGCATCGGCTGGCCGATGCGCTGGCGAGCGCCGCGCACCCCCTCATTCTCGCCGGCCGCGGTGCGGTGATCGCCGGCGCGGAGGCGGCCTTGGTTGCGCTGGCCGAGCGCACCGGCGCCCTGCTGGCCACTTCGATCTGCGGGCATGGGTTGTTTGCCGGCAACCCTTGGTCGGTCGGCATCAGCGGCGGCTTTGCCTCGCCGGCGGCAGACGAGTTGATTTCCGAGAGCGATCTCATCATCGGGTTCGGCGCCAGCCTGACACAGTGGACCACCAAGCGGGGCAAGCTGATCGCGCCAAGCGCCGTCGTTGCACAGGTGGACGTCGAGGCGGGCAAGATCGGCTATCAGATGCCGATCCAGCATGCCGTCCACGCCGACGCCCGCGTGGCCGCGGAGGCGATCCTGGCCGAACTGGACAGGCGGGCGATGGCCTCCCGAACGGGCCGGCGTAGCGAGGAGACACGTGAACGCATCGAGGATGGCGACAACCACAACGCGCCCTACCAAGACACGTCCAGCGCCGATTTCATCGATCCGCGCACGCTGAGCAAGGCCGTCGATGCCATCCTGCCGGAGAACCGCGCCGTCGCTTCCAACTCGGGACACTTCTGCGGCTGGGTGCCCCGGTTCCTGCGCGTGCCGAACGCGAAGGCGTCCTGCCTCAGCCATTCCTTCCAGTCCGTCGGCTTGGGACTGGCGTCGGCCATTGGGCTCGCCATTGCCAATCCGGGTACGCTGGCCGTGCTGGGCGCCGGCGACGGCGGCTTCCTGATGTCCATTGCCGATCTGGAGACGGCCGTCCGCCTGAAGCTGAGGATGTGCATCCTGATCTACAACGACAGCTCCTACGCGGCGGAGGTGCACCTCTATCGCCGGCGCGGCTATGCCATCGATATCGTGCAGTTTCCCGATACCGACTTCGCCGCCATCGCGCGCGGTCATGGCGCCAGGGCGGCAACGGTGAAGATCCTCGCCGATCTCGAACCGGTTCGGGCCTGGGTGCGCGAGGGTGCGCCCGGCGTTTTCGTGATCGATGCCAAGATCAACCCCGATCTGGAGGCCGACTGGCACGCCGAGCATTTTCCATGATGGATTATTCAGGCACGTCGTTCGCGCGCCAGCGAGGAGTGCTCGCGGGCCGTTAGAGACAAAGCACTGGCTCCGCGCAGTATCTGCCGTTGAACAGTGCCATCGCCATCATGGTAGCTCCTTGTGCCACGCTGTCAGATCAGCGGACTCCGTTGAACTCACAATGCTTCAGGAGGCAGGCACCGGTGCCGGCGCAGCTAGGAAATTGCGCGTCGCGTACCAAAGCAGGTGCCGGTTGTTGCTGTAGCCTGGGCTGTGCGCGGTATGCGGCAGGATCACGAACTGGCGATCGCCGTTCGGAAGCTGCTGATAAAAATCCAGCAGGTCTTCGGTGGTCGAGTTGCCGTCGTGGATGCCGCGGATCATCAGCACCGGCGAGAGAACTTTTGTCGGATCGACGATCGGCAAATTGGCGGCCATGTCCAGGTAGGTTCCAGTCGGGATCTGATCGCCGAATTTCAACTCTGCGGCGATGATGGCCTCGGGCACCGCCGGGTCATAGCTCGAGGCGTGGCCATCACGGGTGAAGATGGAGCGGATCATAGCGGCGTCGCGCTTGCGGCGATTGCTGGCACGCAGCTGTTCGACCCGTTGCGCCCGAGCCTGTATCTCCGGCGCGCCAATACCCTTGTGGCTGTAGGCGACCAGAACCAGCCGGTCCACGCGCTCGGGCTGTGCCGCAGCGTAGGCGGCGGCCCGGATCGCACCTGACGACGTGCCGTAGAAATGCATCTTGGTCTGCCCGGTTTCCCGCAGCACCACGGGGATCGCTGCTTTGAGGTCCTCGACACCGCTGGCGATGTCGGAGTTGTTGCCGGAGCTACCCGAATAACCATAGCCGTCGTGGTCCACGGTCCAGACATCGTAGCCGTAGCGCGCCATGACGTTCATCAGCGAGTATTCGCCCTTGCCCGGCACGTTGAGATCAAACGACGAGCGCGTGGAGTTCGATGACCCGTGCACCAGGAATAGGATTGGCAACGGCTGCTCGACCGCATTCGGCGCGCCGATGCGCTTGCGCCAGAGGCTGAGCTTCACGCCACCCTTGTCCGCCCAGTACTCGGAGCTCCAGATTTCGCCGCCAGGCCTGGCGGTAGGGGGCAAGCCTTGCGCCTGAGAGTGTGCGCGCCCGGATACCAGTCCCAGGCCGATGCCGAGCCCGACGCCCTTGAGGATGGTGCGGCGCGCCAGACCGTCCTCGGCCGGCTTGACGTTTTGGGCCATGGTATCCTCCTCGCGTTAGCCAAGATTCCCACGATGAACTCCGGAGAGCTTAGACGACAACGCGGAATGTGCGGGATCCGTGACCACGGGCATACCCCCCGAGCGCGAGCGTGCTCACCGCAAGCAAATCGCTGAGGAGATGGCTGCCATGGCCGCCATACCATCAGCACAAATTCCTCTGTGACGCCCGCGCGGCGGCTTGTGCCGCGTGCGTCATCGCTCACTGCACCCGCCTCAGCCCCTCCACCCCTCCGGTTTGCGGGCGTAGCCGTAGCGCAGGTTGCTACGTGCGGCGCCGTTCTGCAGGTACTCCTGCTTCATCCCGGCAAATCTGTCGCCCAAATCGGTGCGCTTCTGGATGCCGTAGAGCCGCATGTTGTTGCCGCTGAAGATGGCGGTCTTGACCGGACCAGTGGCACCACCCAGCGGCGCGAAGCCATACTTCTTCTGCATGTCGTCGGGGATCTCCAGCCGACGCAAGGACTCGATCTGCCATTGCGGTGAGCCGGTCCAGATGGCGTCGGTGCCCCAGCAGACGTGGTCGTGGCCGAGCCCTTTGATGAGGATGCCCATCAGCGCCGCCCCGAGCCGCGGCTCGGCCACCACGCTTTGGGCGAACAGCTGGCCGACGTCGCCGTAGACGTTGGTGACGCCGAACTTCTCCGGGATATCGGCTAGGTCGCTGACCCAGGAGCTGCGCCCGGTTTGCTCGAACTCGTTCCACCCGTCCGCCGCGGTTCCGCCGCCGGGATAGCGATAGGCGGAGTGGTAGATCACGAAATTGAGCTGCGGCCAGTCCTTGGCTGCCTTGCCCACATCGCGCACGTCGGAATAGGCGAGCAAGTGGGGGAACTTCTGTTCGATGGACGTGGGGAACAGACCCTTGTGCACGCATATGTTTTTGATGCCGTGCTTCACGGCCAGCTCGTAAGCCCTATAAGTGACCTTCTCGTCGTCCATGCGCCAGGGATACTGGCTCTTGTCCTTGTTGGTGTTGTCGCCGATCGTGTAGCCCTTGATGGAGTCCGGCTTCATCGACAACGCATGCTCGAGCGATTCGAGCCAGCCCGGTTGGCCAGGCGTGAAGATGGCGTGCGCCATCATGCGCTTGGAGCCTGCTTCCTTGTTGACCCGATCGCGCGCTGCAATCGTCATATCGTTGGTCAGGAACCAGTCCTGCGGAATGTCTGAGGGCGCACTGGAGATCAGCGCGATCTTGGTGTCGCTGTCGAGGAACACTTCCTTGAAGTAGTTGTTCCATTTCAGGTCTTCGATGGTTTGCGGCTTGTCGACCAGCGCCGGGTTCCAACCGGCCTTGCCGACCGCCTCGCGCTGACGCACGAAGGTTTGGATGCGCGTGTCGTCGCGCAGGAAATGCGTGTGCATGTCCATGATGAACTGGTCTTTGAGCGCATCGGCGCGCTCCTGCGCCATGGCGGGCGTCGCCGCTTCGGCTTTGCTCGCGTCGAACACAGCACCGAATGTGTCGTTCATCGCCACGAACGCCGCCGCCATGCCGGCTGCGGTCTGAAAAAACTGGCGGCGATCCAAGCCCTGCTTCTTGCCGAGTTCGTCGCCCATGTCGAGCAGACGGGCCTCGACTTGCTTTTGCTGTTCGCTTTGTGGTGCGGGAATGTACTCGTCATTAGAAATGATCTGCGTGGGGATCGGCGTGGTATTCGGCAGCATTTCGGCCGGTAGCAGCGCGTCCAGTTCGTCCTCGGTCAAAAAACCCATGGCGTCCTCCTATGGATTTGTTCATCCCGCAGGGGTGCCTAATATAGTCCCGCACACGGTGCAGGTCCATGGAGCAGGCGTCGGGGCACTGTCTCAGTTTGGAGTGAGTACCGGCGTTGGCAACGCCCGCCGCGCTGGGTGTGCACGCCTTCCTCACCTATCCACCCATGCGTAGTGCGTGATGTCCGTTCCCATTCCCGCGTGCGGGTGAAGGAGATTTTGCAACGGCATGGTTTCCGGTCTCCGCCGGAATGACGTCAATTGCGAGCGCGGCACCTAAACACAAACCTCATTCCGGCGCAGGCCGGCCGGGGCCAGGACACCTTACGAAGTTGTAGGGCGTGAAGGGTGCCGAGGTCACATGGGACGCACGGCCGTCACGGCTTCTCCATTCCCTTTGCCTTCAGGACCGTCGCGGCGGCGGGGCCGGCGAGATGATCGATCAAGGCCTTCGCAGCTGT
This sequence comes from uncultured Alphaproteobacteria bacterium, assembly GCA_963814055.1. Classification (GTDB taxonomy): domain Bacteria; phylum Pseudomonadota; class Alphaproteobacteria; order Rhizobiales; family Hyphomicrobiaceae; genus AWTP1-13. The sequence continues at coordinate 30,567 of CAWFBJ010000024.1, read as the reverse complement.
GGTGTCTCTTGCCGCCGCACCGATGCCGGCAGCGTAGATTGTCGTGTTCTGGACCTCGGGGGGCAGCGGTCCCACCAGCGTCACGCCCTTCACCGGCACAATCTCGCTGATTTGGTGCACGGCGATCTCCGCCTCTCCGTTGGCGACCAATTCGGCGACGTAACCGCCCTGCTTGAGCTTCGCCTTGGCCCGGATCGCATCGGCGATACCGAGCCTTTCGAGCAGCCCATCGAAATAGATGCCGCTGGAGCCGCCTGACTTCGGATCGATGTAGGCCACCGATTTAGCGCCGAGCAGTGTGCGCTTGAAAGCTTCGACGGTCTTGATGTCGGGTAGAGTGGCACCTTCCTTGATTGCTACGCCTATGCCGACGGCGGCGAGATCGAGGCGGCTACCCGGGACGATTTTTCCCTTCTGCATGAGGCCATCGACGATCGCGGGCGTGATGATCGCGACGTCGAACGCCTCGCCATCCACTATGCGCTTGGCGAGTGTGCCCGCTGTGGCATTGTCGAGGACGACCTTATGTCCGGTCTTGCTTTCGAACTCGGGCAACAGTTCGATCACCACGGCGCGCATGGCGCCGGCCGTCAGTACTTTGATCTCCGCTGCGCCTGCCAGCCCCGCGTGCGCAATCGACACGAGGCCGGCGATGAATGCGAAGGTCAGTCGTGCCATGGCGTACGCTCGCCGGCGGAAGTTGCCTGCATCATCGGGCCTTCTTGGTGCCGGTTTCGCGAACCTAGCGCCGCGAGCGCGCGCCTGCAATGCGCGCCGATAAGCGGCGGAAACGTCGCCCGCACTAGAGCTGTGCCAGACCGATGACGGCCCAGCCGGGGGAGAGTGCGCTACCGCCGAGCCAGCACTCTGCATCGTCGATCAGACGCTCCAACACGCCGCGACCGCCACACGCACCGAGCGCAGCGTATCTGCTTTCGGCTGTGATTGCACGACATCCCGCAATCAGCTTTTCTGATGCTGGGCATGCTCGAACGTTATTCGCGCAGGCTGCAGGTCTTGCCGTGCGCAGTCCCTTCAGACCTGCCACAAGTGGCGGCGTTGTGCCGATAGCTCACGTTCGACTTCCCCGTGTTGATCTTGCCGGAAGGCGTATGCTGTGCTTCCTTCTCGCCCGCACGCCAATGTTGGGGATTGTAACACTCGATGCACAGGGCGGGCAGCGATACCAAGCCATGGATCTTTGTCTCCTGTTTGCGGCGTGACGTGAGCGTGTGCGAACGCCTCGCCCGCCCGCCCAGGGCGAGTTGCGTTTCAGAGTGCGACGATGCGCTCAGTCGGTAGTATCAGCCCCCCAGGGCGGAGGCGCGTCGGCCTTCGCCTGCTGCCGCGACTCGAAACCAGCGTCATGGGTGCGGCGGTCATTGCCCTGCTCGTGCTGGTGGTGCTGCCGCTCGTATTCCTGTTGGCCGGCAGCTTCCGCGGCGAGGAAGGACTGTCGCTCGAGCATTTCAACGAGGCGGTGTCAGGCCGCCTCTACGTGCAGGCCCTGCGCAACTCGCTCGTGCTGGGTGCCTGGACCGGCCTGTTCAGCATCGTGATCGGGTTGCCGATGGCCTGGGCCGTGAGCCGCACCAACGTGCCGGCGCCGGCCCTGTTCCGCATCACGGCCACTCTTTCGTATTTGTCGCCGCCGTTCCTCACGGCCATCGCCTACGTAAACCTGTTCAGCCCCAATGCGGGCCTGATCAACGTGCTCCTGCGCGACGTGACGGGTGTGCCGTGGCTGACATTCAATATCTTCAGCATGAACGGCCTGGTGCTGGTCACCGTGCTGCACACCTTTCCGTTCGTGTTCCTGCTGGCTTCCAGCGCCCTCCAGTCGGTGGATGCGTCCTACGAGGAGGCAGCGCAGATCCTGGGCGCGGGCAAGCTGCGCACGGCGTTGTTTGTGACGCTGCCGCTCATCGCGCCGGCCGTTCTGGCGGGCACGCTACTGGCGTTCGTCAATGCCATCGCCCTGTTCGGCTCGCAGGCGATCCTGGGCCTGCCCGGGCGCATCGTCACCCTGCCGACCCGCATCTACGCGCTGTTCGACTACCCGCCCCAGTACGGCCTGGCGTCGGCCTTGTCGCTGCTGTTCATCGTCATCACCGTCGCCGCGCTCTACCTGCAGCACCGCTTCCTTGCGCGGCGCTCCTACATCACCGTCGGCGGCAAGGGAGCAAGGCTCACGCTCATCGATATCGGCCCCCTGCGATGGCTGCTGTTTGGCTTCTGCGTGCTGGTGTTCGTGGTGGCTATCGTTCTGCCCTACGGTGCGCTGATCGCGGTATCGCTCTCCAAGTCCTGGGGGCTGAATTTCTGGCAAGGCCTGACGCTTGCCAACTACCGGTTCGTGCTGTTCGAATACAACGTGACCCAGCGAGCCATTCTCAACAGCCTGCTGCTCGCCACTGTCGCCGCTACCATCGCGGTGCTTCTGGGCACCGTCATCAGCTGGATCGACGTGCGCACCAGGGCGCCCGGGCGGCGGCTGCTCGACTACGCGGCGCTGGTGCCGCTCGGGCTTCCGGGCATCGTCATGGCGGTGGCGCTGATCCAGTTCTGGCTCACCATGCCGATCGCTCTCTACGGCACGCTAACGATCCTGCTGCTCGCCTATGTCGGCCGCTACATTCCGCTCGGCGTGCGTGCCGCCAACACGTCGCTGCGCCAGATCGATCCGTCGCTTGAGGAGAGCGCCCGGGTGCTCGGCGCATCGTGGGGCCGGACGTTGCGCGAGATCACGTTGCCGCTGATCCGGCCTGGCCTGTTCGCGGGTTGGCTGCTGGTGTTCGTGCCGGTGATCCAGGAGCTGAGCGCATCGATCCTGCTGTTCAGCTCCAGCTCGATCACGCTCGCGGTCGCGGTCTACAACCTCTACGAGACGGGCTACACCGAGCCGGTGGCGGCGCTCGCCATGGTCAACATGGCCATCATCAGCCTGGCCCTGCTGGTTGCCAACTGGCTGGCCACAGGCCGAGCCGCGCGACCAGCGGGAGATGGCGACGTGCGGGCAGGAGCGTCGGCCTGATGGCTGGGATCAGCATACGCGGCCTGTCCAAGAGCTACGTCGGGGATGCGAGCCTCGCCGCAGTCAGCGACCTCACGCTCGACATCGCCGACAACCAGTTCGTTACCCTGCTCGGGCCAAGCGGCTGCGGCAAGACCACGACGCTCCGGCTGATCGCCGGCTTCATGGCGCCCGACGCCGGCACCATCCACGCCGACGGCCGCCTGGTGTCGTCGCGCGACAAGATCGTGCCGCCGGAGGAGCGCGGCATGGGCATGGTGTTCCAGAACTATGCCGTGTGGCCGCACAAGACGGTGTTCGAGAACGTCGTATTCGGCTTGAAAATACGCGGCGTGGCTGCGGGCGCGGCGCGCGCACGGGTCAAGGCGACGCTGGCGCTGGTCAATCTCACGGGCTTCGAGGACCGGTTGCCGAGCGAGTTGTCGGGCGGCCAGCAGCAGCGCGTGGCGCTGGCTCGCAGCCTGGTGGTCGAGCCCAAGATCCTGCTGCTGGATGAACCCCTCAGCAACCTCGATGCCAAGCTGCGCGAACGCATGCGCAGCGAGTTGAAGCAGCTGCAGCGCCGTACCGGCATCACCTTCGTCTATGTCACGCACGATCAGGCCGAGGCGCTGGCCTTGTCCGACCGTATTGCCGTCATGCATGGCGGCCGTCTGCAGCAGTTCGGCACGCCGCAGGAGGTCTACGCCCGCCCGGCGAGCCGCGTGGTCGCGGATTTCATGGGCCTGGTGAACCTGGTGCCGGCGACGGTGGAGACCGTTGCAGGCGCGCGCGGACGGCTGCGGACGCCCTTTGGCTGGACCCCAGAAGCGGACCTGCCCGAAGCGCTGACCGTGGGCGAGGCTGTCGAGATCGCCATCAGGCCGGAGAATATTCGCCTGAAGCCGCAGGGCACCGCGGAGCCTGTCGACCTGGGCGCGAAAATCCGCGACGGTACCTTCCTCGGCAGTATCATGGAGTATCATGTGGCTTTGGAGGACGGCACGATGCTGCGCGTGCAGACGCATCCGCTCGATCAGTTCGCCATCGGCGATGCCGTCGCCGTGCAGATCGACGCCGGCCAGTGCACCGTTTTCCGCGCGCAGGACGCGTCCATGGCAAGCAGCCACGAAAGCCTGGGAGCAAGCACATGAGCGGCGAGATCACGGGACGGGAGCACTGGACCCAGAAGGGCGACGTACGCCTGTTTCTCTGGAACAAGGCGCCTGCCGGGGCCACCAGCAAACAGGGCACGATCCTGTTCGTGCACGGCTCGTCGATGGCCTCGCAGCCGACTTTCGACCTGCAGGTGCCGGGCCGCGCCGACAGCTCGGTGATGGAGTGGTTCGCCAAGCGCGGCTTCGACACCTGGTGCGTCGACATGGAGGGCTACGGCCGCTCCGACAAGAAGCGCAACATCAACTTCGACATCGCCAACGGCGGCGACGACCTTGCAACGGCTTCGGCCTACATCCTGGGCAAAACAGGATCGGGGCCGCTGCTGGTCTATGGCATCTCCTCCGGCGCCCTGCGCGCCGCCGTGTTCGCCGAGCGCCACCCCGAGCGTGTGAAGCGCCTGGCGCTCGATGCCTTCGTGTGGACCGGAGACGGCAGCCCGACGCTGGCCGAGCGCAAGAAGAAGCTGCCCGAGTTCCAGGCCAAGAACCGGCGCCCGATCGACAAGGCTTTCGTCTACAGCATCTTCAACCGCGACCACCCAGGCACCGCCGAGGACAAGGTGATCGAGGCGTTCGCCGACGCCATCCTCTCCCTCGACGACTCGGTACCGACCGGCACCTATGTGGACATGTGCTCCAGGCTGCCGCTGGTCGACCCCGCCAAGATCGTGATGCCGACCATTCTCATGCGCGGGCAATGGGACGGCATCGCCAGCGTGGAGGACCTGATCGCCTTCTTCAACCACCTGCCCAATCCCGACAAGCAGTTCACCGTGATGCCGGGCATCTCGCACGCGTCCTTCCAGCAGAAGAACTACCTGCTCGTCTATCACATCCTCTGGAGCTTCTTTGCCCAGCCCGATCCGCTCTACCGAGGCTGAGCCAGACTGGATCGAGGGAGGTCACCATGCAGCCGTTCTCGCACAACTTCACGCTGTCGGTTCTGACCGCGCTCGTTCTCGCGCTCGGCCCGGCAGCCCTGGCGTCCGACGTCGACGTCGCCGCGGCCAAGAAGGAAGGCCAGGTCGTCTGGTACACGTCGACGCCGGTCGAGACGGCGCAAAAGATCGCCAAGCTGTTCGAGGCCGAAACCGCCATCAAGGTGGAGATGTTCCGTTCGGGCGGATCGGCGATCCTGCGCCGGTTCCAGCAGGAGCAGCAGGCCGGCCGCACGGCGGTCGACGTGATGACGACATCCGACCCGGCGGCCACGGCCTCGCTGGCGCGCAAGGGCACATTCGTCGCTTTCAAGCCGAAGAATTTCGACAAGATCGTCGAGGAGGGCAGGGACAAGGACGGCTACTTCGTCGCCCAGCGCCTCAACCTGATGACCATCTACGCGCGCACCGACAAGCTCGCCGCCGCCGACCAGCCCAAGACCTGGGGCGACCTGCTCGACGCCAAGTACAAGGGCAAACTGGTGATGACCGATCCCTCGTTCACAGCGCTGCAGCTCACCGTCGTCGGGATGATGTCCAAGACGCTGGGCTGGGACTACTACGAGAAGCTGCGCAAGAACGACATCATGATCGTGCAGGGCAACCAGCAGGTGTCGGACAACATCAAGCGCGGCGAGCGGCTGGTGGCGGTCGGCGCGCTCGACTCCTATGCCGCCGACGACCGCAAGGCGGGGCACCCTATCGTCACAATCTTGCCGGCTGACGGCACCTTCGTCATCCCGTCGCCAACGGCCGTCATCAAGGGCTCGCCCAATCCCAACGCCGCCAAGGCCTTCGCCGAGTTCATGATCGGCGATGCCGCACAGTCGCTCTTCCCCGCCGATGGCGGCTACGCTGCGCGCAAGGACATTCCACCGCCCGCGGACGGCGTGGCCCTCGACAAGATCAAGATCCTGCCCGTCGACTACGACTACATCGAGAAGGAGGCGATCCGCATCAAGAAGAAGTTTAACGAGGTCTTCCAATAGCGATCTAGCCAGTCGACCGCGGCGAAGGGCAAGTTCCTATATTGATCGACAACATCGCGAGGCGAAGCGCCCGCTAGGAAAGTCTTCCGGGGGTTCGCTGGTCCGATTTGGCGCGGGCGAAGACAGGTGTAGCTGTCGACTAGCTCAATCGGTAGAACCCCCGCGCCGTATCGCGGAAGAGGTCGACTTTGGCCGCAGCCGAGGCGCCGGACGCCAGCCGCTTGAAGGCGTTCCAGTAGACGGCGTAGGAGCCCGAGATCTTGTCCACGGGAAAGTTGCTCTCGAACATGCAGCGCTTAGGGCCGAACGCCTCGATGCAGGTATCGATGTAGGGCCGCCACGCATCGGCCAGGTCCTTAGATGAGGGCGGGCGCTCGCGGTGGTGGAACTTGAATCCGTTGATGCGCATGCCGAGGCCGCCGAGCTTCATGTAGACGTTGGGGCAGCTTGCGAGTTCCAGCATGTCGCGCTTCCAGCCGGCGAAGATCTCGTCGCGGCTGTCCTCGTACCAGCCGAGCCCCAGCGGTCCGCCCACGTGGTCTAGGACGATCGGCTGTGCCGGGAAAACGCGAGCGAGGGCCGTTAAGTCCGGGAGCTGCGGGTGGTAGAGCCAGGCATCGAACGTTAGGCCGAGCCGGCCCAGCGCCGCGAAGCCTTCCCGGAACTTGGCATGGTCGCGATAGAGGTGAGGCGGCGGATTGGTGTGGCTGTTGTGGATCTCGGTGGCCTTGTCCTCCCAGGCAGCGGCGTGGCGGATGCCCTTGAAGCGCGGACCGGCGGCGGCCATGTGCGCGCGCAGTACCTCCTCGGCACGGGCGCCGATCGTCAGATCGACGAGGCCGACGATCCCCGCCGCCACCAGTGTGGGGCCATAGCCGCCGCTCGCCGACATGGCGGCGACGCCGTTGACGAACTCGGTCTCGCCCAGTGTGCGCAGCTCCGGCGGACCGTCGGCGCGGTAACAGGCCGTGCACTCGATAAACACCGTCGACTCGATTTTGTGGCCGCTGCCGGTGTCGGCCAGCAGATCTGGGAGGAGGTAGCGGTGTGAGGGGAAATCCCAGAGGTGGTGATGGGGGTCGACGATGGCGAGGCCGGGCTCCAACACCTCCTCCTGCGTCAGGCGCAGCCAGTCCTCGCGGATGCCCGACATGCGCGTGGCCACCGTGCTATGCGGCTTAAGCGTGGACATCGGCGTCTCCTTGATTCTTTGAGCACCTTTTTGCGGTCCATTGTCGGCCATCCGGCGCGTGAACCCTATCATGGGGCTTCGTCGCGGCTCCAGCTTGATCCCGGCGAAGATTTTACGCGCGGACCCTGAGGCTCTATCGTGCGGGCAGACCCACGAGGGAGCCAACGATGAGCAGCGAAGCACTTAAGACGCAAAGCACGCCGAAGAATTTCTCGCATATTGCTGCTCAGCGAGCCGCTTCCAGGACACTGGATATTGGCGCAGCATCTTCAGTACGAGTCGTACCCGCGGTCCTGGAACAAATCAAATGGCCAGCTCATCAGGCTTGGGTTGGCGTGGCGCATAAACTTCGAAAATTGCGAGGCGTCAAGAAGCGTCAGCGTGACCGTAGGACCGGTGCGGATAGGATTGGGTCTTCGCCGGTCGAATATTATATTCCCCGCCGGCGCGACCGTTGCGCTATGCCCTGAATTTTCCTGGCCGTGATCTGCTGCCAAAGTCGCTCCATGACCGAACAACGGTCCAACTCGTATTTACCAACCTCTTACGTCCCTACCTTTCCCTAGAAGAGCTCTGTGCCATCCTGGAGGCAGAGCAATCGCTACAGGGCCGGCCACCGGCCGGCCGATGGAGAGGTGCAATGTCACGATCTATGCTGGCAGGCGTTATCGGACTCCTGGCAACCACAGGTCTGAGTGGTACGCCCGCCGCCGCCGGCGGCTATTACGAATACGAACCCGCCGGATACTTTGTTGTCTACGCGTCGCACTACCACTATGAGCCGCTCGTGCTTGCCTACTACTCAGATCCGCGGTCCCGCTGGGATGTGGCGACGTACTACAACGCACCACCGCGCAGAGTTTACCGGCCTTACGGGTTTGCCTACGTCTCTCGCGGGCCCGCAGTCCTCGTCCATCCCTATCAGCCGAGGTGGCGGCGGCGCTGGTAGTCCAGCTCCATTGGGTGTCGCGGTCGTGATCCAGCGCGGTATCCACAAACAAGTGACCTCTCGCCCTCTGCTATCTGCGCGCCTTCTCGGTGCTGCATAGCAATGCGCCATATGAGGACTCGCACTGTCTGCGATGCATTCTGGCAAACCGAATGGATCGACCCTGACGTTTGTGTTGGATTGTCGGAGCCGCCGTTGCTGGCGCAGCATGCAAGCGCTAACAAGATGCTTCATTAAACCTGCTGGCGCGGAAAGCCTGGTGCTCTGCTTTGGGTCAAAAGCGGATGTCATCGCGCCATGAACTCGACGTCCGCTTTCACCCAGAGAGCGGGCCAATGCGACCGCCTCAGCCAACGGCCGCTTTGTGCCATCAACGGACTTTCTTCGAAGAGAATGCTAGAGCGCGCACCCGCGCTGAAACACCGATCTGGGCTTTCGAGCCCAGCCCCCTGGCCTACGGCAGTATGGTGGTAAACAGGAAGTCGATATCAAAAAGCCATCTCGAGGATGTAGAGCCCGCCGATGTGACGGTCGACGACGTAAACCACCTGGCGCTCGTCCACGAACACGTCGTTGAGCTGGATGGTGCCGTTAGGCGCACCCTTCGGCGCCGGTGGCACGAAAATGCCGATCTCCTCGGGCTGGTAAGGGTTGGCGATGTCGTAGGCGCGGAGGCCGCCGTTGAAGAAGGTGCCCAGGATGATGCGGTCAGACTGCCACGACGTCGGCAGCGGGACGTTCTCGTGGATGTTGTGGGCACCGAAGCGGCCGCCGCGCTTGGCGTAGTCCTCGACGTTGTCGACCGGGCAGGTGGCGATCGGCACGGGGTTGGTTTCCTCGCGGCCGTCGAGGACCCAGATCAGCTTGGGCCAGTCCTTGGCGTCGTCGACCACGGATTCGTCGGTGACGATGAGCAGCTCGCGCTCAAAAAGCGGCAGCACGGTGTGGGTGAAGCCGCAGAATGGCGGGGAGTTGTCCCAGCGGCAGAGCGGCTTCGGGTGCGCCTTATCGGAGATGTCGAGGATGAACATGCCGCCATCGATGTAGCCGAGGTAGCAGCGATCGGGGCTTTGCGGATAGACGTTGGTGTTGTGCGCGCGGAAGCCCATGTCGTAGCGTGGCGCCTCGTGGCGCGTGGGCTGCGGTGCCGCATCGCCCTGGCGCGTGCCTGGCATCCACCAGCGGCTGACCTCCACAGGCTTGGAAGGATTGCGCACGTCGAAGGCGCGGTAGAACTGATCATCGAGCGGGTTGTTGGCCACGAAGTCGGGTGCGCCGGCGGCCATGTGCACGGTCTCGCCGTCGCAGAACCACAGCTGGTGCACGCCGCGCGAGCCGGGGCCGGAGGCGTCGACGAAGGCAATCGACTTGGGGGTTTCGGGGGTGGAGATGTCGAATAGCTCGAAGCCCGCTGGCTTCTGGCCGTGCTTCTGCACCTGGTAGGCGACCGCCATGATGTTGCCGACGGTCTCGAGCGAGTTGGATCGCATGTGCTTGTCGGGGAGGTCGGTCTGCACGACGATCTTAGGCGCGCGAGGGTCGGAGACGTCGACGCCGGTGAAATTCTTCGGCGCGCTCTCGTGCGCGAGCCAGAGGATGCGCCGGCCGTCCTTGGCGATCTGGATTGACATGCCCTCGCCCAGGCCGCCGAAGCCGTTGAGTTCATGGTGGGCGAGCAGCTTGAAGTTCCGGATCGTCGGCTCGTAGGTGGCGGTGGCCATGTGTGGATCCTGACGTAGAGAGAGTTGGGTAGCCTGAGAGTCAGAGGGGTGTCAGACCACCCCTAAGCCCGCGCCCGTTCCATGAAATCCGGCCGCAGCGCCTTGCTCCAGTCGGGGATGGCAGCGATCTTCTTCTCCTTCAGCAGGACATCGGCATGCCGCTCCAAGTAGGGCACCGAGATCCGAAGGAAAGCCCGGGTCCACGTCGACGGTGGCGAGCGCCCTGCGGAAGGTCTCCTGCGACATCGAGTAGCCCTTGGAGGCGTAGAAGCCGTAGATGGCGTCGGCGACTTTGTTCGGGTTCTCCTTGAAGTCGCGCGCCACGTCGAGCCAAGCCTTTAGATACGCCACGACGGTGTCCGGGCTCTTGGCCACGAACTCCGGCGTGGCGGCCATGAACACAGGCATCTTGTCAACGTTCCAGTAGTCGACAACCGTCGTGGCAAGCTCATCCGCTTCGGCGATTGAATTGTACGGTTCGACGTTGACCATGGCGTCGACGGTCCTGGCGGACATGGCAGCGACCATATTGGTCACATCCATGCGCACCTCCTGATAATCGCCTCTCCGGAGGCCTGCTGCCGGTGCGATCTGGTCGACGAAAATGTTACCGATAGAGGAGCCGGTTTGGTTGGCGATCTTGAGCCCCTTGAGCTGCTCGACCTTGCTGACGTTGAGGTCCTTACGCGCCATGATGCGCGTGGTTCTGCCAACGTGTTCGATCACGGCGATGCCAACCATACCGCCCTTGTCATGGCCGAGGATAAAGGAGGGACCAGCGTAGGTGCCGAGATCCACTTGGCGCGCCACCATCTGCTGCATGGTGAGGTTGCCGGAGGGCACGGCAAATTCCTCGAACTTGATGCCCCGCTTCTCGAGCGCGCCGGAGCGCAATAGATAGTAAGTCGGCATGCCCCACACATTGGTCTGGTAGCCCTGACGAATGGCGGCTGCCTGCGCGGCTGCGGGGCGTGGGAAACCAAAGCCTGCTGCCAGCGCGCCTGCGCCGTTTGCGATGAGATATTGCCGCCGGGTGATGCCCTGCCGTGCCGTCATTGTCTCCTCCTGCTATGCTCGTGTTCTTCTATGATTCAGGCCTTCGCGACCTGATCGCCCAAGTTGCGCAGCAGCTCCTTCTGATGATCGAGGAATTCGACGCTGAGCGGGTCGCGCGGGCGGTTGAGGCGAATGGGAACTTCGCATTTCACTGCGCCGGGGTGCGGGGTCATGACCACCACACGATCAGCGAGATACACAGCCTCGGCTACGTTGTGGGTCACGTACACCACCGTTTTGCGTGTCTCGCGCCACACGTCCGCGAGTAGCCGCTGCATGTCGTCGCGGGTCAACGCATCGAGCGCTGCGAACGGCTCGTCCATCAGCAGCACCGCGGGATTGTAGGCGAGCGCGCGGGCGATGGCGACCCGCTGCTGCATACCGCCGGAGAGATGGTGCGGGTAGGCATTGGCGAACTTCTCGAGCTTGACCAACCGGAGTTGCTGCAGCGCGATCTGCTCGCGCTCAGGTCTAGGCACGCCCTTCATCTCCAGGCCGAACGCAACGTTGCCCAGCGCCGTGCGCCAGGGGAAGAGCTGCGCAAAGTCCTGGAAGACGATGCCGCGGTCCATGCCGTGACCTGTCACGGCCTTGCCGCCGATGCGGACCTCCCCGCCAGTGGGGGCAAGGAACCCGGCGATGATGTTGAGCAGCGTGGACTTGCCACAGCCGCTGGGGCCGACAAGGCACAGGAATTCGGATTGCTCGATGTCGAAGCTGGCGCTTTCCACACCCGCCACACGCCCCGCGGGCGTGTCGTAGGTGAGCGAGACGTCGCGGACTTCGATATGGGGCATCCTCGTCCCTCAGCCCTTCGCCGTCTGCACCATGCCCCAGCGCTGCACCGTGGCGCGCTCGAGCGAGCCGAACACGAGGCGCTCGAAGACGAAGCCGATCAGGCCGATGACGGCCAGCGAGGCCAGCATCACGTCGGCTTTGAGGAACTCCTTGGCGTCGAAAATCACCCACCCGAGGCCCCAGTCGGAGGCGGCGAGCATCTCGGCGCCGACCACGGCGATCCAAGCGCGGAGGAAAGCCTGGCGCAGGCCGGTAACAATGAACGGCGAGGCGCCGGGAATGATCACTTTCCAGAACAGCGAGCGCTCCCCGGCGCCCATCGCGCTGCCCGCGCGTACCCACAGCGGGTTGACCGCGCGCACCCCGGACCAGGCGTTGAGCAGCATCGGGAACAGGGCAGCGTAGAACACGATGCCGATGGCGGTGGCATTACCGAGGCCGAACCACAGGATGAAAACGGGCACCCAAGCCAGCGATGGGATTGGCATGAGCGCGCTCGCCAGCGGCAGGAAGAAGCCTTCGATCGGGCGGAAGCGGGCCATCAGGATGCCAAGCGGGAGGCCCACGACCACGGCAAGGCCCATGCCGAAGAGAACCCGGTACAAGGTGCTGGCAGCATGGCCCGGCAGGCTTCCATCCAGGCACCCCTCTACCAGAGCGCGCCCCACGGCCGGCAGCGTCGGCAGCAGCGCGGCCGGAAAATGCCCACTGCGGGCGATGCCCTCGTACACTGCCGCGGCCAGGACCAGCGAGAACGCCGCCCGGCGCATCGAACGTGTGCGGTCGGAGTAAGCACTCACGTCATCATCCCCCAGCGCACGACCGTGATGTCTTCCAGACGCTTGAACACGAGCTTCTCCAGCGTCAGCCCGATAGCCCCGATGACGACAACCCCCGTCAGCATCACGTCCGTATTCAGGAACTCGCGCGCGCCGAAGATCATCCAACCAAGTCCCCATGGCACGGCGGCGAGCATCTCCACGCCGACCAGGATGCGCCAGGCCTGCGCCAGCCCAAGACGTAAGCCGGTGAGGATGAAAGGCAGCGCGCCGGGCAGGATCACCTTGTGGAACAGCCGGCGGTCGTCAGCGCCCATGGCCTGGGCCGAGCGCACCCACACCTCCTTCACCGCCTTCACGCCGGTCCAGGTGTTGAAGATGACGGGAAAAGCAGAGACGAAGCCGACCAGCAGCACGGTCGAGACGTTGCCGAGCCCAAACCAGAGCAGGAACAGGGGCGCGTAGGCGATCCCCGGTATCGGCGCGGCAATGCTAACAAGCGGCAGAGCCAGATCCTCCGCCAGGCGCGACCGGCCCATGACGATGCCAATGGCGACGCCGGCGACAGCGGCAAGCGTGAAGCCGGCCAACAGCCGCAGGACCGTATCGAACGCATGGTGCGGGAGCGCCCCCGAAACGGTAAGGCGCACGAAGGCGGAGGCGACCGTCTCCAGCGACGGAAACAAGCGCGGGGGGAAGATCTGCAGGCGCGCCACGATTTCCCACACTCCGCCGACCACGACGAACGGAAATGCTGTCTGCGCCGCGGCGCGCGAGCGTTGCGCATGCGCGGACCACGATCCAGCCTGGACAGCACGCGCTATTGCTGAGCCAACACCCTGCATCGCCGATCAGATGCTCCGGCACACCCCAACGCGAAAACGCACCGATCTCAGCGTAGCTTCTTCTCAAGCCGACTGCACTCGCGCCGCACAATCAGTTTTCTTGAAGCGGGCATGCTCTAACGAAATTCGAGGCGACAGCGCCCTTGCTCCAGCTCAAACAGGGCACCGCCTATCCCACAAGTGCCAGATCGGAAAGGCTTTTTAAGACGCTTTGCCTGATGGCCATTGGCGTGGACGCAACACCAGCGTTTGCCCTCGTGCGCCGGGGCCTTCGCGCTCTGGCCGCAGGGTCGCGTCCGGCGCGCAGGCAGACGTCAGTGCGATCTTAGCGCGTCGTCTGCTTTACCCCTGAAACCAGACATCCTGGAGCATGCCGGCAAATGTCCGCTTTGTGCCAGAAGCGGTCGTCATGAGTTGCGCGTTGCGGTCGGAGTGAGGCTAGGCAGCTACACTGGCACGTCCACCCCAACGAGCATTAATTGGCTTCCGCTCTCGGCTGGCCGTGAAGCGGCGATGAGACACGGTCTCCAGGGCCGCGCTCCTTGTGGCCTCGACTAAGTGTGACGGACCCTGCTTGTGTTGCTTGTGTTGCCGTTTACCCCTGGCATTCCGCTCGCCGCGTCTCGCGGAGCCTTGAAGCTCGGTCGGCTGGAGCCTGGCGCGGTCCGGCTTGCGCGCGACGAACTCGGCAACGCCGTCGTTGACCATCTGTGCCGACTGCACGGCGATCTCGAGCGGCACGGCGTAGTAGCACTGCGGCGGCGGTGGTTTGATGATCTGCATGTCGAGGCCCATGGCATCGAGGTCCGCCAGCCGCTTCTCCAGCGGTGCGCGGGCGATGATGTCGGCCTCCTGCTTCTGGTTCAGCGCCTAGGTTTCGGCGTTGGAAAACGTCACCAGCGGCATGGCGGTGGCTGCGAGGTGCGGCTTCACGAACTCGGCCGCCCTGGGCACGCCGACGTGCGAATGCACGTCGATGGTAATGCTCTTGGGCCTGCTCTCGCGGCCCAACTTCCCATGCTTGCGCGCCGCCGTCGGTTCGTACTTGTTCCATTGATTCACGCCGTTCTTTGCTGCGCTAATGAACGCCAAGATGTTGCGCCACGATGGCGTCGTTCATCTTGATCTCGCTGGCCGGCCCCGTGAACACCACGACGCCCGAGTTGAGGATGGTGATGTCGTCGGCCAGCTCGAGCGTGAGCTTGATGTTCTGCTCGACGAGCACGATCGAAAGGCCCTCGCTCTTGAGCCGTGCAATCGTGCGCCCGACATCGGCAACGATCTGAGGGGCCAAGCCTTCCGACGGTTCGTCCATCAGCAGAACGCGCGGGTTTGCCATGAGGGCACGGCCGATGGCCAGCATCTGTTGCTCGCCGCCGGAAAGCAGGCTGGCGAGCTGGCTGCGCCGCTCCTGCAGCCGCGGGAACATGTCGAACACCGAGTCGACGGTCCAGAAAGCCTTGCCGCCCTTGGGCTTGCGCGCTGCGACCGCCAGGTTCTCGCGCACCGTGAGGCTCTTGAAGACGCGGCGGCCTTGCGGGACGAGGGCCACGCCCTGCCCGGCGATCTGCTCGGGCGCAAAGCGGGAAACGTCAGTGCCGAACACTTCGACCGTGCCCGCGCGCGGCGGCAACAGGCCAACGGCAACGCTCATGCAGGTGGATTTGCCGGCGCCGTTGCGGCCGATGAGGCCAAGCAAGCGGCCTTCGCCCACCGCAAACGATACCTTCTGCAGGACGTGGCCGTCGCCGTAGAAGGCGTCGATGTCGACGAGGCTGAGGGCTTTAGGTGCCAAGGTAGACCTCCCGCGTGCGGGGGTCGCCGACCACCTGGGCCCGCGAGCCTTCGACGATCACCTCGCCGAAATGCAAGAGCGTGATGCGGTCGGCGAAATCGAGCGCCACGTCCATGTTGTGCTCGATCATGACGACCGTCACGTCGCGCGGGATGGCGAGCAGGAGTTTCTGCACGTCGCGCCGCTCATCGACGGACAAGCCGGCGAAGGGCTCGTCGAGCAGGAGGACTTTCGGGTTCTGCGCCAGCGCCATGGCGATCTCGACGCGTCGTCGTTCGCCGTAGGAGGTCTGCCCCAACGGCCGTTCGGCGATGTGGCCGAGGCCGACTTTGGCAAGCGCGTCGCGGCCCTGCGCGACGAGCGCATGGTCGCTGTCGAGATCCATGAACGGGTTCCAGCGCATGGGGGAGAGGCCCAGCAGTGCCAGCTTGACGTTGCGCAAGATAGTGTCGCGCGGGAACAGCGTGATGATCTGATAGGTGCGTGCCATCCCGAGATGAGCGCGGCTGCGGCATGCCGCGCGCGTGATGTCGCGCCCGAACAGGGCGATCGAGCCGCTGTCGGGCGCGATCTCGCCGGTGATGAGATTGAACAGCGTGGTCTTGCCGGCGCCGTTGGGGCCGATGATCAGCCTCCGCTCGCCTGGCTCCACGAGCAGATCGACGTTGGCGGTGACGCGCAGGCCGCCGAACGATTTGCACAGCGATTTGACGGCGAGCGCGGTCATGAGCTGCGCTCCTTCACCGGGCGTGCGGCCCATCCGTTGAGCCTTGAGCGCGCCGATTGCGAGGCCGCCCGCCACAGCCGCACCGAGCCCGGCACCAGGCCCTCCGGCATGAAGCTGATGATCAAGATGAAGATCACGCCCAGCACGAGGTTCCAGCGCTCGATGTAGGCGCTCACCACGTTCTTCATGATGACGACGATGGCCGCACCGACGATCGGGCCGAGCAGGGTGCCGCTGCCGCCGGAGATCACCATCAGCAGGGCTTCGGCAGACGTTGTGAGTGCGCCCACCTGGGGGCTGATGAACTGGTTGTAGTAGAGGAACAGCAGGCCTGCCACACCGGACCAGAAACCGGAAAAGACGATGGCCAGATAGCGAATGAGCCAGACGTTGTAGCCCAGGGCCGTCATGCGCCGGGCCTGATCGCGCGTGCCGGCGAGGCTTGCCCCGAATGGCGAGCGCACGAAGATCGCCATGGTGACGACAGCGACCAGGAACACCAGGAGTGTCGCATAGTAGAAATGCGGCGCGCTGCTCAAGCTGATGCCGAACGGCGCAGGCCGGGTCGGGACGCTGATGCCGTTATCGCCGTTGGTGAGGCTCGCCCAGCGGTAGGCGATGCCCCAGATGATCTGGCCGATCGCCAGCGTGATCATGAGGAAGCCGATGCCGGTGGCGCGGAGCGCGAGAACGGCGAAAATCTTCGACATGGCGATGGTCGCAGTCAAGGCCGTGACGCAGGCCACGAGATGGTTGTGACCGGCGTCGAGCATGAGGGCAGCCGCATAGCCCGCCACAGCGAACAGGCCCGCATGCCCCAGCGACGTCAGGCCGGCGTGGCCGACCAGCACATTGAGCGCCAGGGCGAGCACCGCCCACAGCAGGATCTGGCTGGCAATGTTGATGTAGTAGCTGTTGCCGACCCAGACCGGCAGGCTGAGGAGGGCGAGGAGTGCGAGCGCGATGGCGACGCGCTGCGGGTTGATCCAGCTCACGGTACGACCCTGCCGAACAGGCCTTGCGGGCGCAGGACGAGGATCAGCAGCATCGGCAGGAAAAGAATAACGTAGGCGAGGTCGGGAAACAGGGCTTGGCCGAAATTGTAGAGGAAGCCGATCAGGAAGCTGCCCACGAACGCGCCGAGCAAGCTGCCCGTGCCGCCCAGGATGACGACGATGAGCGCCAGCGGCAGCATCTCGAAGTCGAGCCCGGGATAGACGGACAGGTAGGGCGCGCCCATCACGCCGCCGAACGCCGCCAGTGCCGCGCCCAGCGCAAACACCAGCGTGAAGAGCTGCGACACCTTGATGCCGACGACGCGCGCGATGGGCGCGTCGTCGACGCCGGCGCGGATCATGGCGCCCAACCGCGTCCAATCCACCATCAGCCACAGCGCAATGGCGATGACGACGGCGACAGCGACGATCACCAGACGGTAGAGCGGAAAGAAAAGACCTGCGACCTGCAAGGTGCCGCGCAGATGGGCCGGTGTGGCGGGCTGCCAGGGATCCCCGGTCCACAGCATCAGACTGATGTCGCCGACGATGAAGGCGAGCCCGAGCGTCAACAACACTTGTGGGAGCTGCTCACCGGCGAGACGGCGCAGCAGAAAACGCTCGATCAGGCCGCCGATCACGGCCATGGCCGCGGCGCTGATGAGCGCGGCAAGCCAGAAGTTCACGCCCTTGGCGAGCAAGGTGACGCCGAAGTAGGCCCCCAGCATGAAGAAGGAGCCGTGCATCAGGTTGGGGATGCGCATCAGGCCGAAGATGAGGGAGAAGCCGGAGGACAGCAGGAACAGCAAACCGCCGAGCGCAATGCTGTTCACCGCCAAAGTCAGCCATAGGTTCATGTTCTCCCTCTCCCCGCTCGCGGGGAGAGGGACGGGGTGACGGGCGGCATTAAGCTGCGACGCCGCCTGCAGCCGCCCCTCACCCTAACCCTCTCCCCACTGAAGAGTGGGGAGAGGGAACTCCCACCGGCATGACGCATGCTCCGCTTCAGTTCTCCAGGTTTTTGGCCGGCGGATAGTCGCGCGTGTAGACCGGGTTCGCCAGGAAGTCCTTCTCGGGGTACGTCCAGAACTGGCTCACGTTGGGATAGGTCTTGATCACCGTGTTGACGAGCTGGTCGCCCCTCTTCTCGCAGCGGCGGATGAACACCTCGCCGACGACATTGCCGTACTGGTCGAACTTGATGGCGCCGCGCGGCGTATCGGCCAGCGCCACCTTGTGCAGGCCGTCGGCGAGCGCCTTGCGGTCGTCCGCCTGGCCGCCGAGCTGCTGAATGGCAGCCTCGACGCACTGGCCCGCCACATACATGCCGGCGGAATAGCCGCCCGGCAGCACGCCGTAGTCCTTCTGCATCGCCGCGACGAAGCGCTTGTTGCTCTCGGAACCGAAGTCGGCCGAATAATAAGCCGCCGAGACGACGCCGACCGCTTCGTCGCCGAGGGACTTGAGCAGCGCATCGTCCATGCCGGTCCAGCCGGCGAGCAGGGGGATCTTCGCCTTCAGGCCGAGGTCGGCGTAGGCGCGCATGAACTTGACGGGATTGGAGCCGGCGAAGCCATGGAACACGCCGTCGACATTGCCGATCTGGGCAATGAAGGGCGTGTAGTCAGGCGTCACCAGCGGCGGCCACAGCTTCTTGACGACCTTGCCGCCGGCATCCTCGAACACGCGCTGGAACGCCGACATCTGCTCGTGACCGAAGGCGAAGTCGTCGGAAATGGTGGCGACGCGCTTGAACTTGAGCTCCTTGGCCGCGTAGTCACCCATGGCGTGGCTGCATTGCCCGGATGAGGCGGCGGGGCGGATCACGAAGGGGTTGGCCTTGCGCTGCGTGACGTCCTCGGCGGCCGCGAGGCTGATGAGCGGCGTCGCGTTGTCGCGCACGTAGTCGGTGATCGCCAGCAGCTCGAAGGCAGCCAGCGGCCCCAAAATGACATTGACCTTGTCGCGCTCGATCAACTCCTGCGCCTTGGTCTTGGCGCCGGCCGGATTGCCGCCGGTGTCCGCGACCAGCAGCTCCACCTTGCGGCCGGCGAGCGTGCTGCCTTTCTCCTTCAGAAACGCGGCGATGCCCTGCTCCATCTGGATGCCGCCTTGCGCCAGCGGGCCGGTCTTGACGGTAAGCAGCCCGATCTTGAAAGGCGCGCCCTGGGCGTGCACGGCCGGCATGCTGACGGTGGCGACGCTGGCGCCGGTCGCGAGCATGCCCTTGAGCACGGTCCTGCGTTTGACGGTCATGGCGTCCACTCCCTGCTGTTGGCCCCAATGGCCGATTCATCAAATGGCAGCGTCTTGCCAGGTTGGCGCCCGGCTCTACGCAGTGAGGCCCAGCAATTTGGCTGCATTGCCGCCCAAAATAGCAGTTTTGTCGTCGTCGGTCAGTGCTGGGGTTTCAAGGATGAGGTCCACAGCAGTCGTCGTCCACGGATAAGGATAATCCGTACCAACCATCAGCTGGCTTGCGCCAACTTCTGCAATCAGATGCCGCACACCTTCTGGACGAAACACCATTGTGTCGTAGTAAAGCTGCTTAAGGTACTCGGACGGCTTCTTTTTGATCGTGCCGTGAGTGCCGCCCGGACACAGATCGGGTCGCGTCGGGCATCCTGTGTCGAAGCGGCCCGCGTATGATGGCAGATATCCACCCGCGTGAGCGGCGCAAATCTTGAGGCCCGGGAACCTGTCGAGCGTACCCTCGAAGATAAGATGCGAGAGGGCGATGGTGGTCTCCAGGGGATTACCGATCACATTGCTCAGGTAACCGTTGCCCTTGAAACGCTGCTGCAGCTGGGCTGGAGCGCCATCACCCTGCGGATGGATGAAGACCAGCACGCCCAACTGCTCAGCTTTGGCCCAGAAGGGATGGAACTTTGGGTCGCTTATCTCTGCGCCGGCGACATTGCCGCCGATGCCAACCCCGCGCAGCCCGAACTTTTTTACGCCTTCCTCGAGTTGGTCGGCAGCGAGATCGGGAAACTGCAATGCGACGGTGGCGAACGCCACAAAGCGCTCGGGATGCTTGGCACAGACTTCGGCAAGCCGCTCGTTCTGGATCTTGATGACCTTCTGGGCGACATCGCGATCCAGCCCGTACCAGTTGGGGTTGATGCTCAACGCCTCCACGTCAATGCCCTGCTCATCCATCGCCTGGAGGCGAACCGACAATTCTGCAGCCATGTCGAGATCCGGGCGAAGCGCCGGTCCGCCGAGCTTCAGGTTCATGAGGGCCAGCGCATCAGGAACCGCACAATGCGCGTGAATATCCACCGTCCTTATGCGCTTGCCGTTTACGACGATTTCGCGCCTTCGGGCTTGGGCCTGCGCGGGCGGCGCAATGCGGAACTGGCAATCTGTAAATACTAGGCCTGCTATCGCGCCAGCTGTTGTCTGAAGAAAGTCCCTACGAGTTGTCATGGTGCGGGCTCCTCACCTTGATCGCATGCGATCGACATCGCACGACGCGGGCCAAATCTGCCCTTCACCCGCACTCAAATATCGTCGGCAACGCGTGCACGATAGCAAGGCTGGCTCGTTTCCTGAAGGGAGCGAGAACGCAGATGCAGCAAAGGTCCGCTATGGGTCACCACAGACGCAATGACGAGGTGATGCAACGGGGCCTGCTTGTATCCGACGTCCACGACGCCTGCGCGTGACCATTTCGGCTACCAGCGCTGCTTGTGCCGTAGAGCACAACAGGGTGGCGCAGTGGACACCATGTCCTTGCAGTCAACGGTTCGTCGTCAGCCTTTTTTGCAGCGTCGAAGAATATTTAACGCCGCAGTAACGGACGGTTCGCGCTCCCGATGACGAGGTTCGTCTTGAATTGCCTCATCGATGAACGGCGATTGACGTCGCCATCTCCGGAGAAGCCACCATGCGACAGACACAAATTGCCACCGCCGGTGCATTGGTCCTCGCGGTCCTTACCATCGTGGGCGTCACCGTCATCAATGCCAAATCGTCGAAACAGGCGGTGACCGCGCCAGCCTCCAGTTCAATTGACGTGATGCGGATGATGCACGATGCGAAGGACCTCCCCAGCGAGCAGTTCGACGCACACTGACACGAACTTCATGGGCTGACGCGCAATGAATGCGCTTTACACCTTCAGGTTCCTGCTTTGGTTATTTGGAGCCTTAGCAGCCCTTGCCGTCAGCCTTCTCTGCGCCATGCCAGCATCGACCGGTAAAATAAGCGCGTTGGCCCTCATTCCCTTTGTCTGGACAGTGGCGCTACTTGTGGGGTCGCTCCATTACTTTCCGACACAATGGACGCAACAGCTTCTTGCAACGTGGACACCGAGCACACTTCGCCCGCTCGATCCGATAAAGTCCGCTTGGGTCATACCTTGCCGTCCTGGGTCCGGCGCCACAAGCTGCTCTAGCGCCTTGCAAAGTCTGCTTTGGGTCAAAAGCGGACGTTGACGCTGCGACGTTCGAATGCCCGCTTTACCCCTGAAAGCACACATGAACCTGGAAAACCGACTTGGCGATGTCGAGACCGATTGTCGTGACCACTTGCATGCTGGCTCCTCCGAATCGTGGTCACCTCAACAGCAACCGCGTCATTGGCGCTCTCGCGCCGGTGGACGAGCCGTCCACAGCATCAATACCAGAACCCCTCCAGGAGGGTCGTGAGTCCAAGCCGTAGGACTCGACGTGATTGCGAGCCTTCTCGGATGGCAAATGTAATCGCCTTTATGGTCGACATCCGCGTCAAATGGGGCGAACTTACTACACCAGTTACCGGAAATGCTGCTGTTGGAGAGCGTGGCCCGATGTCGAAGCACATGTCCGTTTCGAATCCGGAGATCCTAAAGGAGGAGATCCCCGCAACGCGCGCCTGGCACGGTCCGGATCTGGTCGACGACGACTTCAAGATCATCTTGAGTAGGGACTGCGTGGCGGAGCTGGAGGCCATTGTCGCGGAACAGCGCAAAGCGCCCGTACCAACGATGGTCCTGCTGCCGGAGCATTTCGAGATGAGTGCTTGCCGTAAGCTCGTGGAGGATGTGAGGCAGCGGCTCGATAGCGGGCTTGGCTTCGTGATCCTCGACCGGTTGCCGGTCGAGGACTGGAGCCGGCGGGAACTCACCGACATCTACTGGCTGCTGGGGAGCTTGCTGGAGCCACCCGTCGCCCAGGAGTGGTCCGGTAGCATGATCTACGATGTGCGCTACGACGGCCAGGGCTACACCGCCGACACGCGTACGGCCCTGACGCCAGAGGGTCTCGACATGCACAACGACAGCTCGATGGGCGAAGCTCCGGCCAACTACATCAGCCTCCTATGCCTGCAGACCGCACGCAGTGGCGGCAAGAGTTCGCTGTCGAACGTGTACGCGGCCCACAACCATTTCATGAGGGAGCATCCCCAGCTGCTCGAGCGATTGTACCAGCCGTACTATCGCGACAAGCAGGAGTATCAGGCACCTGACGCCAACAACTGGTATCCGATCTTCGCGGTCGAGAACGGCGGGCTCAGAATCCGGTTCAATGCGCGGGTGATACGGCGCGGCTACCAGAAGACCGGCCTGGTGCTCGATAACGCGGGTGCACAGACGGTCGAGATCCTGAACAGCTTCCTCACCGACCCCGCACATCGTCATGATTTCTGGATGGAGCGGGGTCAGATTCAAATCCTCAACAATCGGACCATCGTGCACGGGCGGACCCCCTACGAGGACTACGACGAGCCGGAGAAACGCCGCCATCTCATCCGGCTGTGGCTGCGCGCCGGGGACCGGCGACAATTCAGAGGGTGACAGGGTGCCGGCTGCTCGGGTCGGGTGGTGACCGCCAGTAGGTCGGAATGCCATTGTAGGTGACCAACCACACCTGGCCAGAAATTCTTGCTTGACCAATCCGATCACAGAGGATGGACTGAGCAGTACTGGTCACGTGTAGGCAAATAAGTCCTGGCGTGCCGACAAGAACAAGTTGCTGTTTTGGGGAGGTCAACAATGCTCATTCAGCCGCTGCCGCGCGTTGCGCTTTGGGTCGTGGGCGTTTTGGCGATGCAGGCCGCTTGGGGGACAGTGTCAGCTCAAGATATGAGCATGGGCAACGTCAATCCTCCCAAGCACGGCACGTCGCAGGCGTCCCAGCAGTTCGCGGACAAGTTGACGGAGCTGTCGGGAGGCAAGATCAAGATTGCCCACCACCACTCCGGTACACTGGGCGGCGAGCGGGAGGTGGCACAGCAGATCCAGCTGGGCGCAGTCGATTTTGGGCCGATCACAACTGCACCGCTGTCGACATTAATTCCGGAGATGAGCGTATTCCAGCTGCCCTACATCTTTCGCGACTATGACCACGTTTTCAAAGCGCTCGACGGCAACGACACGCTCCAAGCGTACTACGATGGCGTGCTCGACAAGAGGGGTCTCAAGCTAATCGGCTTCATCGCCGCCGGCTACCGGGGCATCTACGGCCACGGTGCCATCAATTCGCTGGCCGACGTCAAAGGCAAGAAGGTGCGCGTGCAAGAGGACAAGATTCTCGTCGCGACCTTTAAAGCCCTGGGCATGATCTCAACGCCGATCGCCTTCCCCGAGGTGGCGACCGCGCTGCAGACAAGAGTGATCGACTACGCCGAAGGCGGCGTGAACACGTTCTACCACAACAAGTTCTACGACATCGTCAAGTATGTGGCCGACGTGCGCCACACCCATCAGGCCACGGCGCTAGTCATGTCCAAGGCCGGCTGGCAGAAGCAGGATGCAGCTGGCCAGAAAGCTATTATGGACGCCTGGGCACACGCCAGGGCGTTCAATCGTAAGTTCATCCTCGACGAAGACAAGTTGATCCAGGACCAGGTGCGAGAGAAGGGCGTCACCATCACCAAGCCAGACGCGACGCCGTTCCGGGAGGCAACGCTGAGCGTCTACGAGGAGTTCTATGCGTCGCCCGCCGGCAAGGACGCCAAGAAGATGGTGGACTTCATCCTGGCCGTAAAATAGCTCATGGCAGCCCCTACGAACGACGGCCACGCGCAAAATGGACGCGGCACGGACGGCTGGACCCGCGTTTACGGCATGCTCGGCCATGTGGGAGGACTGATCCTTGCGATCATGGCTGGGGCCGTCTTCCTCCAGGTGGTGCTGCGGTTCCTCGGCAGAACCGGGATCGATGGGCTCGACGAGGTTCCGCGCTACTTGTTCATATGGCTGGTGATGATCGGCGCTGCTTCGGCGATGCAGCGGGGCCAGCACACCGTTCTCGACTATTTCGTCAATCTCCTGGGGCCGCGTGCCCGCGCGCTTGTTCTCATGCTGACCAATGCCGTCGGCATTGGTCTCTTTGCCTATTTGATCAAGCTGAGCCTGGTGCTGGTTCCTAATGCGCAGCTGCAGACCAGCGCTGGGCTGGAGCTTCCGTTGGGTTGGGTGTTTGCGGCGATACCGATCGGTGCAGCGCTGATCATCCTGCCAATGCTACGCAATATCCTGGTTGCCTCGAGAGACCTATGGCCGAAGCGCTCCTGATCATTTTCATTGTGTTTATCCTATTGGGGATGCCGATCAGCATCGCAATGGGGGTCGGCGCGCTCGGGGCCGCCATGCTTTTTCCTACCCTCAATCCGATCATCATACCGACCCGTTTCGTTGGCCTGTTGTCGGACTCCTACCTGCTGCTGTCGGCGCCGCTGTTCATCCTGGCCGGCAATATTGCAGCGCGCGGTGGCGTGGCGCGCGTAATCATTGACCTCGCGACCGCACTCGTCGGCCGCTTCCGCGGCGGGCTGGCGTACGTGAATGTCGTTGACAGCATGTTCTTTGGGGGCATATCGGGCTCGGCAGTAGCGGACGTTTCGGCGCTCGGAACGTTCCTCATTCCGCAGATGGTGCGCAAGGGCTACGATCTCGACTTTGCCACCGCGCTCACGGTCTCCACGGCAGTCGTGGCTCCAATCATCCCGCCGTCCATCATTGCGGTGATCTACGCCTGGATGGCGGAAGAGTCAGTAGCGGCCATGTTTGCGGCCGGGATCATTCCGGGCCTGCTGGTCGGCGCCGGCATGGCGGTACCGGTGTTCGTTATCGCTAGGAAGCGCAACTATCCGAGGGAGTTGCCGCCCACACTCCCGGAGTTCATGGTCATTCTGCGAAATGCTCTCCCCGCCTTGATGATCCCGGTCATTATTATGGGCGGCATCCTGTTCGGCTGGTTCACCCCGACCGAAGCAGCCGCCGTTGCGGTGGTGTATGCGCTGGTCGTGCCGCCGATCTTCTATCGCGAGCCGGCGTGGAGCGAGCTGCCGGGGATCTTTGCGGACTCGGCGCGGCTCTCCGGGGTCATCGGTCTCATCATCGGCTTCGTCGGCGCCTTCGGCTGGGTCCTCACCTACTCGAAATTCCCCTCCAAGGTCGCCGACGCCATTGCCGTGATCGCACCGGAATGGTGGCTTTTCCTGATCCTGATCATCCTGCTTTACCTGGTCCTGGGAACTTTTCTAACGCCTTCGGAAATCATTCTCGTCACCGTTCCGGTGCTGCTTCCAGTGGCGCAGGCTGCAGGGGTTCACCCCATTCACTTCGGCATAGTATGTGTCATAGCGTCGGCCGTCGGTCACATTACGCCGCCCGTAGGATTGTGCCTGTTCGTGGGCATGTCGATCAGCGGCTTGCCGATGGAAAAGTTGGCAAAACCGCTGCTGCCGTTTCTTGCCGCTATTGTCGTCACGCTGCTGCTGGTGGCTTTCATTCCGGAGATCGTTCTCGTCGTGCCTCGCACCTTGGGCTTCACTCGGTAGCTAGCCTTGGTCGCCTCTACCCGTACCGTCGACAATTTGTGAAGAGATCGCGCCATAGTTGTCCGCCGAAACCCATAGGCTTGCCCATGTTCTTGCGGACAGGTCCAGGCGAAAAAAATTGAAAAACAGCTGATCTATCAAACATATGTCGACGATGAGCGACATGAGCAGACGACGGCAGACGAACAATTGGCGGAGAGGGTGTCCGCCTTCGTACTGTCGGATGAGGTTTGCCCGCGTCGAACGGCGTAAGAAAACCTTTTTCTGGTCAACGTGTTGGTTGTGAGTGGCGTCTGGCCGCGTCGCTTGAGATCTGCTAGCACCGGCGTCGTAACTATGGGCTGGGACTATGGGCTGGGACGCTCGGGCAGATGCCACGTATCATCCACAGGTTTTCGGCGGTGAGGGTAGCGAGCCTCATGGTTCCGGGACTGCACCCGGACGGTTCCGGGCTCTACCTGCGAATCACAAGGACAGGAACAAAGAGCTGGATCTATCGGTATTCGTTCGGTGGGCGCTCGCGCGACATGGGTTTGGGCCCAATCACTGCAGTTCCGCTTGCAAGGGCCCGTCAGCTGGCAGCGGAGTTCCGCCGGCTGCTGAGCGAAGGGTACGACCCCCTCAGGGTGCGGGACGCGGAACGGGTGCGCCAGAGAATGGCCACGGCGCGTACCGCAAGTTTCAAGGAATGCGCGGAAGAACTCATCGCAGCCCACGAGGCGGGGTGGCGCAATCCCAAGCACCGGCAGCAATGGCGCAACACCTTATGCACCTACGCTTATCCTCTTCTCGGCGACCTGCCAGTGGCCGAGATCGACACCGACATGGTGCTCAACGTGCTGCAGCAACAGGTCACGGTGGGACCAGGAAAGACGGAAAGTTTCTGGAAGGCCAGACCGGAGACGGCAAGTCGAGTGCGCGGGCGCGTTGAAGCCGTTCTGTCTTGGGCAAAGGCAAAGGGGCTGCGACAGGGCGAGAACCCGGCTCAGTGGCGCGGCCACCTCGACCAGCTGCTTCCGGCTCCGGGTAAGGTCCGGCGCGTAAGGCACCACCCAGCTTTGCCCTTTATCGAGATACCGGTGTTCATGGCTAAGCTCCGCCAGAACGCGAGCATTCGCGCGCAGGCCCTGGAGTTCTTGATCCTCACGGCAAGCCGTACTGTCGAAGCCCTGGGAGCGCGCTTCGAAGAATTCGACCTTCAGCGCGAGCTCTGGACCGTTCCAGCTTCACGCATGAAAGGCCACCAGCAGCACCGAGTACCGCTGTGCATGCGTGCCGCCGAAATCGTCAAAGAAATGGCCGAGCTCCGTCTCAATGATTTTGTGTTTCCAAGTATGAAGCCGGGCAGGCCGCTCAGTAATATGGCCTTGCTGACACTGCTGCGCGAGTTGCGTTCTGGCATCACCACCCATGGCTTCAGAAGCACTTTCAAGGATTGGGCGAACGAGAAAACAAACTTCCCAGACTTCTTGTCTGAGGCGGCACTGGCGCACGTTTCGGCCGACAAGGTCCGCGTGGCGTATGCGCGAAGCGACTTGTTCCAACAACGCCGGGCTTTGATGGACGCCTGGGCCGCTTGGTGCGCGGATACAGGGTCGGGCGTCGCCGAGTTGCCGCTTAGAAGCCAAGCAGGATGATTACAACGCCAGCGGTAACCCCTCGGTTGTCGTGATTGTGTAAACCCACGGACGTACTGACCTGAGTGGTTTTGAGCGTGAGACATCGCCTGTAGCGGCAATGCCAGGGGATCACTTCAG
Source organism: uncultured Alphaproteobacteria bacterium (assembly GCA_963814055.1). Lineage (GTDB taxonomy): Bacteria > Pseudomonadota > Alphaproteobacteria > Rhizobiales > Hyphomicrobiaceae > AWTP1-13. The sequence continues at coordinate 3,063 of CAWFBJ010000024.1, read as the reverse complement.
ATGGTTAAGATCCTGAGAAAGCTTGAAGACGCGGATGTCGAGGTCATTTTGGAAGAGGTTGCACTGTCCGCCTCGTGTGACGTCGCAACGTTGAAGGACGAAATCAACTGGTTGGTGGCGGTATCAGGGAAACCTCGCCTGCCCCGAAATCAAGCCATATCGGCCATTCACGATTTATTGTCAGCCTTGGAGCAATTGCAGAATGTGCTCCAGCGGTGCCCACCCAGAGAAAGTCTGGTCGCAACCATGACGCTTGGGGATGCTTGGCGAGACTCATTCTTTTCCAATCTACCGATAACGGCGAGATCACCAGAAAACCCCGTGCTTCGAGGTACACATGGACCGACCTTTGGAGATCAACTTGCGCAGTTGATTGATTACTACACAGCGCTGAGGGCCGAGCGGAAAGCGCTGAAGGGTCGACCCGGCCCCCCGCATGACTTCTTTGTTTTGGGCCTAAGGCCCTCTTTGAACGCCGTTTCAATAGGGGCGCGGCACAGACTTCGTGAAGGGCCCTTCTGCTACTTCCTCTCGGCGGTCTTGACGCGGTGCGGGCGACGTATGGGGCCTGACGGGGCGCACAAGCTTCTCGGCGAGGTGCTTGATCGCAAAAGGTCACGTTTGACCACTCTCGAAAGAGCACCTTCGTGACCTGATTTTGAGGTTGGCCGCGATTATCGTGAACCGACGCCGTGAATGGAGTTCGGGACGATGGATAAGTTCGAGAAGATGGCGTTTTCGGTGGCGGAGGCCGCCATGCGCGCCAGCGTCGGGAGAGACAAGATCTACGAGGCCATCCGCAACAGACAGCTGGAAGCGCGCAAGTCCGGGCGGCGGACTTTGATCACCGCCGAGGCTTTGCACAGCTACATTGCTGGATTGCCACCCCTCGATCTGCCGCCTCGCTGACCGCTGATCAGCCCTCTTAGCGGGTCGCCATTCCAAAATTCTGAGCCCTGGAAGGAATCCGGATGGAATTCCCATTGGATAGCTGCGTCGATTTGTTGCCACCCGGTTGGAATTGTTTCTCAGCCCGACACGAAGACCGCCCGTTCGACAGCCGTTTGACATTGTGTGAGCAGCATGAGTCGTCGTTCGGCCTGACACCTTGTATCAAGGCAAAAGCGCGCGATGCACGCCTCTGCGTCTTGGCCAATCTTGTCTGCCTACGCCAAGATCAATGGTGCTTCTACTCCAGAGACCACAACTACTATGCGGGGCTGGGCCGCTATGCTCCAGGTTGTTGTCGCCGCCGATGGGTCTGCGGCGCCGTTGATGAACTGACTATGGCTGGTCTCATTGAGGACGAACGGACGCGACCGTCGCCATCTGCGCGATACCGGTCACGCATGCAACCCACGGCACGTTTCTGGTCTTTGGCCTCGACGATACCTGCGCGGGACGTTGTGCTCGCGCCCGCGGAGGTAATCATCCTGAGGAACGTCGACGGCGACCATGTGCACTATGCGGATACGCGTCTCACAAAAGGAATGCGAGTGGATGTCATGGAACAGAACGAGTTTCTGGCCGGCGTCGACATTGGCATAGATCACCCGCAGATCGTGGACGCACAGGGGTTCCTCCTCGTGAATGGCTGCCGGGTGCCACCACGCAAAACCAGTCTACATCGCGTGTTCAATTGCACATTCGGAAAAGGTGGGCGGTGGTACGGTGGATGGTGGCAGAACCTCCCTAGCGGCGCCCGGCAGGCAATTCTCATAGATGGCGAAGCCACGATCGAGGAAGACATCGCCTGCTGTCACCCACATTTCCTACTTGCGGCACAAAGGCAGGAGCTTGGTAGCGACGACTTCTACGGTCGCGTCAACCGGCCTAGAGGAAACGTCAAACTTGCCGTCAACGTGATGCTCAATGCTCCATCGAGAAGGAAAGCCTTTGGGGCTCTGCGGAAGGAACTCGAGCCCATTTACGGCTTAACCGCAGGCAAGCAGGCTGCAGACTTGGTTCAAGCCGTGGAGGATACCTTTCCCCAATTATCTACCTTCTGGAACAAGGGCGTTGGATTGGTGCTTCAGAACATCGACGCGCAGCTTTGTAGCTGGATCCTGCACCGCCTGCGCTACGCGAACATTGCGTGCTTGAGCATCCATGACAGCTTCATCGCGCAGGGCGTAGATCACGCCGCCCTACGCAACGTGATGCAGGAAGGTCTGGAACGAGCCCATAACTCGTTGCGGGAAAAAGGTCTTTCTAATAAGCCTATCAAAATCTTCTGACCATATGGATAAGGATAAGATGGAGGTAAGGAAGAAAGGGACGGGTTGAGGCCAGAGTCATGAGCAAGATGCTCGACGCTGCCTGCACTCAAGGCTAGCGGTTTTGTAATCCGCATCACGCCGTCCTTAAGCGTCCCGCATGGTGCCGCTCAGTTCGATTTTTGGCACGTTTCCTTGGAGATCATCTCGATTCGTCCCTCGCGGTATCTGCTGATACCTCTTGGGCCGGTGCCAATTTCGGTGCCAATTGTTGCGTCTCTCAACTGACGATCGTGCGAACTCGCTACATGTCGAAGTTGCCCATGCAAATTTTCCATTCGCGCAGATGCTACCTCTTGTCGATGATGATGCGGGTCAAACTGATGGAGCGTCTGTGGGCCATGCTGCGCTGGCTTGCGTGGAGAAAGTTGCTGGAACCTGCTCCAAGGAAATTGTCCGATGTGAACACAAGTGGCGCGAAGTCCGATTCAGTTCCAGTTCCGGGTCGGAACAGGTTCCACGAGACATCGACAAAGCGGAACCGTTTCTTGAAACGGAACTCCGAGCTGCAGTTCCGCTGCATGAGCGCAAGCCCCGGCCGGGGCCGCTTGCGCAGGCGGAAGCGCTCTTGAGCTGGTTACAGAGGCTTTACCCGCCTGGCGCGATTTTATGCGCGGCTGATGTTGAGCTTGAATGCTATCCGCTGTTCCTTGAGCAGAAGGGCTGGTGGCCACAATCTTGGGGAAGCCGAAAGGGAATCGGCAAGTACCTGAGTGGATTGCCGGGAGTGAGGAAGTTTTCGCCCTACATAAAGGCTGCGGATGGCGTCAGGGAGCGCGTCAGGTGC
>CAWFBJ010000023.1:0-166045 GCA_963814055.1 uncultured Alphaproteobacteria bacterium | reverse complement strand
GTCAGTCTGCGTTGAGTTGATGCGTCTGTTTGCGTAACGAAGAGCCCTACTCCACAGCCCCAGTCGGCACCGTCCCCCTCGGTGCCCTCTCGGAACAACAGGCGTCACGTCCCCCGCGCGTGACGCCCTTCTTTTTTACGTCAGAGCCGCGGTCTTGATTGATTGCGCGTTTGATCCGGTGACGCATAATTCCATGCGGCTGGGACGGCGCCGCTCGCCGATCCAGCTCAGGCTCGCCCTCGCCCCTGCGTTCACTTGCTGCCTGTCGCGTGGCGGCACGCGCACGTCCAAAAGACAGCCAGCACTCAAAGGGCAATCTGGGAGCTCTCGCGCCAGTCGCGAGAGCTCTCTATCAAAATCCGTGCTCTCGCTCCCCGAAACGCGCATCAATTCAGTGGACCGATTGCTCTATGCTCTGGACATCGCATTTGGGTTGTTTAGACCTGCGGCCAAACCTTCACCAAGAGACTATCCACATGGACTGTTGGCGGCCTCGAAATGATGACGCAGCTCTTCTGGCCGAAACGGTATCGCAAACTCTCCTTTGCCTTCAGCCATGGCTCGAAGACCACAAGCAGCTTTGACGACGACAAGATCGAGCGGGACGTGAGCGACGCGCTCGCCCATCACCACGACGGCTATGGCATGGCGAAATACCTCGAGAACTCCGCCGGGTGGTCGGATGTGAATGGCAATCTCGTCCACGTCCTGCACGGCAGCAGGCACATGCTTGATGCCGTTCTGGCGAGAGCCACGCGCGCTTGGGTCACGGCGACGATCCTGACGCTCCGGCAGTTCACCACGCCCATTCGCCGGGGATCAAGCGTCGACCTTGTGCGCTTGGGAACAGGTGACAATGTGGGGCGGCGGAAGCCGACTGCCCGCACTTTTGTTTCCAGGCCCGAGGTATGGCACACTGCGCCCGGGACAGGCACTAGTGCATGCGAGATGTGTTATGAAAGTTCGAGAGTACCTCGCCACACTCAAGCGGGTCATCATCACTTGCCGACCCGAGGATACGATTGAGACGGCCGCAACATTGCTTGCCACCAATCACATTGGGGCGATGCCGGTTCGCGATATGAATGGTCGCATCATTGGCATGTTTTCGGAGCGAGACATCATTCGCGCCTTCTCACAACGCGGCAGGGAGGTGGAGCGATGCCTCGTGGGCGACCTGATGGCCACGAGGCTAGTTTCGTGCACTCCTGACGATCCGATGGTGGCCGCACGCAAGCTGATGAAGGCAAATCGTGTCCGGCATCTGCCGGTGATGGAAGACGGTCATCTCGTCGGACTGCTGTCCATTTCCGATGCCCTCGAAGCGATCCTCCAGGACACCGACATGGAGGTGCATGTCCTGCGGGATCACGTTATCGCGGTGCGAGGCAGGTGAGCCGCGCGACGGTACCGAGATTTTGCACGGTACGCGCATTTCTGTAGGGAGCGGCCTCAGCACTGGAGACGAATGTCCGTTTCAGGGGCAGAACGGAGCGGTTCGGTATGATCCGGCGCGTCAAGATCGTAGCGCGGTAATGAGCGCGCGCGCGGATCCCTCTGCTCAAATCGGAAAGTTTGGGCGAGGGCGGGAAGCGTGGTGGAAAGACTGAGGCTAGAATGCTAGCCTTGCAGGAATGTTGACATGCTCGCCACCACAAATGTTGTGATCATCGGAAGGCGGCCCCCGTTGGCCGCCTAACGGCTACCACACCGAGACTTAGCCGCCGGTCACAGACCCGCCAGCGATTGTCCGGACGAGCGAACATGAGTTGAACTCGGAACGCCACGTACGTCTGGACGACGTTGATGATGAGCATCATCAGGGATTCGGTCGTCTTAAAGATCACGAACTTCTGGTCATACAGGCTCGCGATGACGAGACCGAACTAAATCACGGCCACCAACCCCATGGCGATCACCTCGCCGGTGTTGTCCACACCAGGTTCCGAGACCTTGAGGATTTCGGCGGACGCGATCACGGCCGAAAGGAGGAGGATAATCTCCACCCAGCTCAACTTGAAGGGCCCCAACTCGATCAATGTTGCTCTCGGATCGGGTAACACCAGAGCCCCGATTACAAAGAGTGCAAGGATATAAGCGAACCCTGGGATCACTGACAGCGTGCCAAGAATTCCCGCTCGTTTGTGTCGACGTAACGTATCGTTGCCGACCGGTACCGCTGCAGCATGATGATCTCCACCATCTGCCAATACTGCATGGGCCATACTTGCACCATTTCTGTTCGTACGACTAACCGTCGGCCTGGTCCCACTTGCGCCAGTCCGTTGTGGTAAACGTCTTCGACAAGTGAAGGTTCCTTGCGGGGTTCGCGCCCTTTGGCGCGCTCCCCGCGCTGCCGGGCGATGTGCATGATGTTGAAGAGGGGGGGATTCGTCGTGCGCCTGCCAGCGCTTCCGCATTCGCGCAACGAGGCCGTGTGCCGGCGGGCGCAACATCCCGACACGAGTGTCGTTGCTTAAGGACCAAACGACAGCCGCCGTTGTACGGCGGCCACGCGTGAGATCGGATTGGTGAACAGCTTATTAGGACAAGGCATCGGCGACAATGACATGTCGGTAGGTTCGTTCATCAAGTCGAGCTTACCGGCGATATGAAGGTGTCGGATGGCCGAGTAGGCGAATATTCGCACCTGCGAACGATCCGGATCAAACCCCCCAGCAAGAGCATGAACTAGAGATTCTATTCCTCGAATTGCTGCATGGGATTTTCTCCTCTTACAATTTGCACTATCAAGTTCGCCGGCTGGGAGTGCGCCCAAGACAGATCGAGGAATTCCTGGTGGGGAAGATAGCTAAGGGGATTGTCCAGGTACTGAAGGACAATCCCTAGTTGGTCGAATACATCAAAGGGAAGTGCAACATCACGCAAAGCTAATTATCTGCGCTTTCGGTGTGGCGTCTATTTCACCCGGTGAAACGGCGCCATTAGCTCTGTGCTGCAAAATAGCTGACTTGCTAAGACGTTAGAACTTCCAACCCTCGGCCTCCATGAACTTTTCAAGGGTGAGGCACTCGACCCCAAACTTAGCGCAGATGTTTGGGATATCGGCTGCGTTCTCCTTAAACGTCTCCATGCTCACGACGGTGGCCTTAGAGACCATAGCGCGCGCGACCACGAAGGGATCGGCGACAAAGCCTCCATTAAGAAGCTTTTTGCCCTCGATGTTGTTCTGGAAGTGCTTCTCCTTGAAAATCTGTCCCACGCACCTTCCCTCGTCTCGCGTCGGCGCCGGGAAAATCGCCTCGTTATCATTTGCCCATGTGACCAATGGCGCGATGTTCGAGCCCCTTATCTCGCGAAGCACCTCACGTGTTGAGAGTATTTTGTCATCTTCCACGAGCTTGTCGAAACCTGCCCAAAGCGTGGTGAACACTCCTCGATAGTAGTTCCGGTGGAGCGTCGAGAGCGGCGAGGTATCGAAGACGTAGCTCAACTCAACGTGCCCTTTACATATCTCTCTTCTAGGCCGCTGATATTTTTCGGCTGAACAAGGAGATAGTCTGCCAGTTGGGTTTCGCTGATTCTATGTTGCCTGTACGCGCTGAGGGCCATGCCAACGTAGGCGCGGCCGAGATAGGCCATTTGGTTGTTGTACCAGTTGCCGCCCGATCTGCTGTCGCGCTCCGCCTCCTCGGCTTGACGGTGCGCCTCCGCGTATGCTGTCGCACCGATCAGCCTGAGGTCGCGGAACTTACGGAAAATAACTAACATTGAAACTTTAAATCGAGCTGCCAACTCCTTCGCGGTCTCGAAATTTGCTTCTCTACCTGCTAGCTCCGCGCGAAAGGCGTGCGTCGGCACGAGGATTGTCCCCGCGAACCTCTTGCAGAGTACCTCGATACGGCGATCCTCTTCGTTATCCGCGTGGACCTCCTCGCTTCGAAAATCGACCCCGCTCGTCTTGAAAAGCCAGTGGGCGAGTTCGTGAAACAAGGTGAATATCTGCCTGGTTTTACTCGTGGTGTTGTTGACATAGATGATCGGAAATTCGTCGTCGGTGAGACAGAAGCCGGCGAAGCGCGGAGAGCGGAACTGGTCCTTGAAGACGAACACTCCCACGTCCACGAACCGCGACCGCCACTTTTCGAGCGCCGCGTCCACGCCCGCCCACGAAAACTGATCATCGATACCTACGCCGAGATAGTCGCGAGACCCGCGCCGCCATTTCTTCGGCTCCGCGTCCACTCGAAGACTAAGGTCTCGGGTTATAAGTCTCCTCGCGGGATTCCGACCACCGGTTGAGCTCAGCGAGGTTCAGCTGCAAAGCCTTCGCCTTACGGAGGAGCAACTTAATCCTGGGCTCAAGGGTCGATAGTTCGGCCTCTGGGAGAGTGCGGAACGTTTCCTCGATCTTGGGGAGAACTGGCGGCGAAGGAAAGAAAAACACGGCGACGGGGACCCTGAACATCCGCGCCATTTCCTCAAGCTGGGGGTAGCTTGGCCGTGCGGGCTCTTCGTCCTCAGTAGCCTCGGTTTCCCACTCCTCGATGTGCTTGAACTTTTGTGCGGCGGCATCCAACGTGTAGCCAGCTCGCTCGCGCGCCCACGTAACGACCGCGGGGGTGATCGGCATCAGTTCGCGGGCCATTTCGCCTCCGTCAAGTGGAGACAAAACGTTAGTGTGCATCCGCGTGCGGTGCAACGTCACCTTGTAACCCATTGTGGACTGACGTGACGTCAGATGAAAAGGCGCTGGCGGCGTCCACAGCGTCATAATTCTTTGGAGAAAGGCCACCACCAGCGCGGCCTGCGCGCGGAGTGTAGACCAGCAGTTCCGTCTCCTGGCACATAACTACCCAGGGTGTGGAACAAGACGTCACGCGGCAGCAGACCTGGGGTTGGTTCGTCTAGCACTTCGATAGTTTCATCCATATTTGCCTGTTCGTCTGGCGCCAGGGGTGTCGGCTCAGGGGACACCTCCACGTCTGGACTTTCAGGTGGCAAAGATGATGGGACCACGACTAAGGGAGTCGCGAGTTGCTCATATCGATAAGTGTTCCCGTAGAGTTTGATCGCACTGATGATGTGATTGATGCGCCATGTATCGACAATATCGTTGGCGTGCTGTTTGACGAACGAAGAGACCTTGTCGTTGCGCTTTCGAGCGATGCCTATTATTGGCTTGCCCAGACCTTTTGCATGCGCAATTTCCCACTGAAGCCACCGGCGTCTCGAAGCAACAGGTTTAGTCAGCACGAGCAAAAGCTCGCTCTCCGCAATCTTCCTTCCAATCTCAACACGCAGCTCATCATTGTCCACGTCGGTTTCGCCAGAACCGAAGCGCATGTCGTATTGGACAGATAGATTGCGCCAATCAAAATAGTTGGCATTGTTCAGTTTGCGAACCAGTTCGAAGTAGATATCTCTGTGGTCGTACGCATGGCAGATAAAGATCCGATACGGACGTGCCGATAGAACGCTCCCTGACATGAAGTGCCCCCAACTCACACCGACAAGCCGAGTATAGAAGCTGTGGGTTCGGTCACACAGGCAATAATCATGGGTGGACAAAAGCTTCTCCGAAGCGTCAAAGCGCCCCCCAAGACAGCGACGATTTTGCTAAGTGATTAAAAGTAATGGTCGGATGGGGAAATTCGAACTCCCGACCCCTTGCTCCCGAAGCAATGGGTCTCCGCAACTCATGTCGTGTAACACCGCGGGAGTTTTGCGGGAGTGGATTCTGCGCAGTTTTGCTTGGTAGGGCAGACCTTGCAACGGGCGTCCCACAACTTATTGGAATACCTATGCTTACTCAGTCGAACTCGTACTTTTAATCAGAGGGTCGTCGGTTCGACACCGACCGGGCTCACCATTGACTCTGACGGTTTCGTGGCTTTGCCCACCTTGACCAGATTTCGGGTCATATCTGTATCGATCGCAGCAGCGCGTTTTGCGGGGGCGCCCTTTTTTGCGGGCGTGTGCGGGGCATGTTGCGACCGCTGCCCAAGCCGACGGAGCCCCATGTTTGGATGCCGGCTTTAACCTCAACTGGAGTACGATGATGATGCGCGCTGATCCACGACGAGGCTGATACGCAGATCCCCATGGGTGCGAAGCACCTCGAGCGCGACGCCGTCACCAATACTCGGGCGCACGATGAAGTCGGCGCTGGCATCTCCGAGTGTGACATTGCGCAGCGTAATGGATCCTGCCGCAGGAGGGATGACGGGGTTGTTCAACCGCACCTCTGAGTCGTGGGGGCGGAATTCCAGCCCGAGCACAGACTGGATCAGCGAGAAGGGCGCAGCCGCCGCCCAAGCCTGTGGCGAACAGGCTGCAGGATAAAGCGTTGGACCACGCCCGGGGCGACGGCGGAATCCGCAAAACAACTCCGGGATGCGCCGTTGATCCAAATAGGATGTTGCGCGCATCAGACCCTCGAAGATGTCGATGGCGCCATGCTTTGCACCATACTTGGAGAGGCCGTCCGCGAGTATGGCGTTGTCGTGCGGCCAGACCGACCCATTATGATATGACATGGGGTTGTACCGGGCCTCGCCCTTGGCGACGGTTCGTATCCCCCAGCCTGAGTGGAAATCCTTGTGCAGCAGGGTGCGTGCCACGAGGGCTCCTCGGTCAGGTGAGGCAATGCCAGTGAACAGGGCATGTCCCGGATTGCTTGTTCGCACCCGGCACGGTGATTTATTCCCGTCCAACGCGACAGCGTAGAACCCAATGTCGTCGCACCAGAATGTTTCCTCAAACCGTTGACGCAGGCGGTCTGATTGTGCCGCCAGTGCGGCTGCCCGATCATTCAGACCCAGCGCTCGCGCGCAAGCCGAAGCGGCCACTCGCGCCGCATATGCGTAACCCTGCACTTCCACCAGGGCGATCGGTCCCTCGGCCAGACGGCTGTCGGCATGAAAGATCGAGTCGTGCGAATCTTTCCACCCCTGATTTGCCAAACCGGTCTGCGCGCCACGCGCGTACTCGATGAACCCGTCTCCATCCAAGTCTGCTGGACCGTCCATCCATGCCAAGGCCTTCTCGATCGCCGGCCACACCTCGCGAACGAGCGCCCAGTCGCTGGTGCGCTGGGCGTACTGGCCAGCCAGCATGACGAACAAGGGTGTGGCATCGACGGTGCCATAGTATTGCGCGAATGGGACTTCACGCAGCGCCGCCATCTCGCCCCCGCGCATTTCATGCAGGATCTTGCCTGGTGCGGCATCCGCCCTTTGGTCGAACGTGTCGGCCTGAAGACGGGCCAGCCGCCTGAGAACGCCCGCGGCAATATTCGGATCAATCCACAGCATCTGCATGGCGGTGATGATGCCGTCTCGACCGAACGTGGTCGAATACCAGGGTATTCCCGCATAGGGATAAAGTCCGTCCTGCGTATTCGTCATGAGCATGTAGAGGTCCGCCATCGAGCGGCATAGGATCTCGTTGACGACCGAGTTGGATGTTTCGACAGTGGTTATGCCGCCCGTCACCGATTTGAGTTCTCGTTTGAGCCCAACGAGGCCCCGAAAGAAGGACACGGCGGATTGGGGCAGTCGACCACGGCTGGCGGCGGTAACAAAGACGGCTCGCCGCTCCTGCGGAGCAAGGGTCACAACGTAGCTGGCAACGCTTTCGCCGATCAGTGACGGCACCGGTTCGAATTGCAGCGTTGTTTCGCGTACACCCTCGTCCAGCCCGCGGTACGACAGGCGCACGCCACTCGATGGCAGAACTTCGACCCAGACGTGGCCTCGTTTATCCCGCTTGATGCCGCGCACTTCGAAAATGTCGGCAAAGTCGCTCGCAAAGGCCAAGGACAGAGTAAAGCTTACAGGATCGGCACCGTGATTCATCAGCCCGATGCGTTCCCGCAAGGAACCATCACAAAGATATATCGTGCGCGAAATATGGATCGTGTCCTTCATCAGGACAATCTTGCCGTCCGCGTAAATGTCCGGATTAGTGAGGTCTACGTAGTAGTTGAGGTTGTCATCATCGATTGCTGAATGCAGCAGGAGCAGCCTGGAGCCATTGAGCAGTAGCTCCAGGTGCGAGAGGTAGCGCGTGTCGCAATCAAAGAGGCCGTCCTCGCCGCCCGCGCTGGCGCCGATGTCACCATGGCTGTCGAACACGGCAAACGTGTTGTTGTGCTTGAGGTTGCGGCGCGGACGCGACGGGGCATCAATCGCGGGAATGTAGAACGATGCTTCTGCCGGCGTGGGCGCAGTGGTGCTTGACGCCGGTGTCAGTTTCGGTCTTGCCATTATCGCCCCAGAGATAACCGGAGGGTGCCACGAGCTCCCGTCGGAAGTGGTACGTGGCGCGCGCTAGGAGATCACGGGTGCGGGCCCGTTTCCTCTTGCACTTCTAATAGCGTCTTGCGCTGCCGCAGTGCCGTGTCCTGGTGCTGCCACGAGCCGCAAGCCACGCCTATCTTTTGATGCGGGCACCAGACTCTTATAGATCTTAACGTAGTCGGCAGCCATGCGCGAGGCCGTGAACCGCTCCTCGAAGCGGCGCCGCACACGCCCCCTGTCGAGCGCCAGCAGTGCACCAAGTCTTCGAACGCCCTCTTCTTCGCTATCTACAATGAAGCCGGTTACGCCTTCATCAATGACTTCGGCAACAGAACCGTTGCGGAAGGCAAGAACAGGGGTGCCACATGCCATCGCCTCGATCATGACCAAACCGAACGGCTCCGGCCAGTCGATGGGAAACAGCAAGGCGCGCGCCTCACCCAGAAAGCTGGGCTTGCGACGCTCATCGATCTCGCCGATGAACTCAACGCCTGGTTCAGACAGCATCGGCTCTATCTCAGCCTTGAAGTACTCCATGTCCACGCGATCTACCTTCGCCGCAATCTTCAGCGGAAGGCCGACAGCGCGCGCAATGCGGATTGCGCGATCTACTCTTTTCTCGGGGGATATCCGCCCGATGAAGGCCAAGTAGCCGCCCCTAGGGCGAAGCGTCGGGGTCAAGAGATCTCGCGGCAAGCCGTGATAGACGGTCGCGATGTATGACGCGTCGGGCGCAGGCTTGCGTTGTGCGTTAGAGATGGAAATGAGGCGCATCTCCGGGAAGCCGGCATAGAGCGGCAGCATATCTGGCAAGTCCTGTCTGCCGTGCAAGGTGGTGATTGTGCGCTGGGCGATGTCTCGGAAAATCGGGAAATGGAATTGATCCATGTGAAAGTGGACGACATCGAACTCGAACGCTTGCCGCCGCACCTTGTCGAGCATCAGCATGTAATAAGGCGTGGGATCGCGCACCGCTGGGTTGAGGCGGAGAGCTTTGACGCAACACGGCACAAGCTTAGCGGTCGTGATCGAGTTGCCGCTGGCGAACAGGGTGACGTCATGGCCCTGAGCGACCAGTTCCTCAGTGAGGTACGATGCGATGCGCTCCGTGCCGCCATAGAAGCGCGGGGGCACACTTTCCATTAAAGCCGCGACCTGAGCTATTTTCATGTGATCGCATCCAATAGCGCCAAACATCGACCGATCGGAGAACTCGAAACTTCGGCCATCATGTCGGCGTGGGACTGAGAACAAACAATCTGGTCATCGAGGCATGAACGCTGTGTCCACAACGTTGGTTCCGCAGCGCAGCAATGCCAGCGCCTCGCCTTCGGTCGCATCGTAAGTGGATAGGCAATCGCCGCTTGTAGGGCGCCGACGGCAGGCGATCGCGCAATCGGGAACAACAGGGGCGAACGTGTCGTTCTGTCATTTGTTGGGTGTTTATTTGCGCCATCGAGGGACCGAAAATGCGACGTGCCATACCGATTATTATGTTGATCTGCGCCTTCGTACTGTTGAGTGGTCCGGCAGTGCCTGCTGAACGTACTGCTGCCGCGACGCCCGATGCCACGCTGGGCAGCGTCCTCGGGCGAGACGTGACGACCGTGGGGGAAGGGGATAGTGGCCGGATCGTAGACCTGTTGGTCGATGAAGAGGGACAGGTGCGTGCCGCCGTTGTCGAGTTTGGGGGTTTTCTGGGGATTGGAACCAGGAAGATCGCTGTCGATTGGTCAGCGTTCAGTTTTTCACCATCAAAGATCACTGTGGCTGTATCGCGCGACCAGTTGCGCGCTGCTTCGGAGTTCAAAACGAACAGCGCGCCATTGGTGGTGAAGCCGGCACAATAATACAATTATGATGTCCCGGCTGAAGCGCATCGAGGGCAGCGTCGGAGACTTCAGGAACCCTTAGCGCCTTTGGCAAGGGCCACGCGACCGTGAAATTCGCGTCCCAAAAGAGTGAACGCGGTCTTGATTGGTTCACGTTTTTCGTGGCCGACATCCAGACAGGGTTTGGCCCTTTCCTCGCAGTCTACCTCACCACACAGAAGTGGAACCAGGCTGACATCGGGTTGATCCTGGCTGTTGGGAGTATTGCGGGACTCGTCAGCCAACTCCCAGGGGGCTGGCTTGTAGACCTCGTGCCTTCCAAGCGCCGAGCCGCCCAGGTGGCGGTCGCCGGGATAGGCGCGAGTGCGTTGCTGATGGCCGTCTCGCCGTCTTTTCTGAGCATCATGCTGGCCAAACTTATGCACGTCGGCTCGAGTGCAGTGCTCGGTCCAGCCATTGCTTCGATCACGCTCGGCCTCGTGGGACACGCAGCCGTCGGACCACGTCTCGGTCGCAATGCGCGCTTCGCGTCAATCGGCAACGGTCTCGCGGCGGCAGTCATGGGCGTATGCGGTTATTTGATTTCTCCGCAAGCGGTCTTCTATGTAACGGCAGCGCTGGCGCTTCCGACATTGCTTGCACTGGCGCAGATACGCGAGGGCGAGATCGACCCGATCCGCGCCGATGCCGGTATCTCGCCGCGGATAGCCGAGCACCCCAGCGCGGGCATCTTGGCTCTGCTTCGTGACCGGTCTCTTATCACGCTGGCTGCCTGCGTTTTTCTATTCCACGCAGCGAATGCTGCGATGCTGCCGTTGGTCGGGACCGAGATGACGCTGCAGTCGGGTCAGTGGGCAAGTGCGCTGATTGCGGCGTGCATCGTCGTGCCTCAGCTCATCGTTGCGATTATCGCGCCTGGGATCGGGCAACTGGCGGTTTTGAAAGGACGGCGGCCTGTTCTGTTGCTGGGGTTCGCGGCTCTGCCCGCACGTGCAGCCATCCTCGCGTTCAACAGCGATCCCGCCATAATCGTGGCAGCGCAGATGCTCGACGGCTTGTGTGCCGCAGTGCTGGGCGTTCTTGTGCCGCTGTCGCTTGCCGACATTTCCCGGGGAACAGGCCGCTTCAATCTGGCGCAGGGGATCGTCGCAACTGCCACGGGCATCGGGGCGGCCGTGAGCACCACTTTGGCGGGATATCTCGCCCATCGGTTCGGAACGCCCATTGCATTCCTCGGCTTGGCGAGCACTGCAGTCTTGGCTTTCGTCACGGTCCTCCTGGCGATGCCGGAAACTGGGCCAACCGCGACACGGAATGAAACTCAAATGCGGGGCCATTAGTTTGCCAGCATTACTGGTCTGTGCAAACGGACATCGGAGGGATGATGGCTCTGGAGAATCTCGCGCCTTATTCGCGCCGGCCCGTTGCTTTCCTGATGCGCTACGTACGCGGGCGTTGCAAAGCTCACGCTGTGGTCGTGGCGGCCGTCACTGGTGCAGTGGTGTGTTCAGTTGTCACGCAGTATGCGGTCAAGCTCCTGGTCGACACTCTGGCGGGGTCACAGCCGACGTCCGGCGCGATATGGCTGACCTTTACCTTGGTGGTGGCACTGATCGCTGGCGACAATCTGCTGTGGCGCGTCGCGAGCTGGGTAGGCAACTCGACTTTCGTGGGCGTCACAGGAGACGTGCGGCGCGATCTCTTCCGTCACCTTACCGGCCACGCACCCAGTTACTTTGCCGCGTCCTCGCCGGGCACGCTTACTTCGCGAGTCACAGCCACGGCCAATGCGGTTTTCACTGTGGAAAACATGTTCGTGTGGAATGTGCTGCCACCCTGCCTGGCGACAGTTTGCGCGATTGCCTTCGTTGGCACGGTGAGCTTGCACATGGCTGCCGGCTTGATCGTTGTCGCGATGCTGGTGATCGCCGTAATGTTTCATATGGCCACTGCCGGTACACCCCTGCACTATGAGTTTGCCAATCGTGCCGCCGCCGTTGACGGTGAACTGACCGACGTCGTTGGCAATATCTCTATTGTCAAAGCCTTCGGTGGCATTTCTCGCGAACACCATCGGTTCGATGCCACTGTCGAGCAGGAGATGACCGCTCGAAAAAGCAGTCTGCGCTATCTCGAGCGCCTGCGCATCGGTCACGCACTCGTGACAGTCGCGTTGACTATCGCGCTGCTCGCCTGGGTGCTGTTACTTTGGCAGCATGGCCGCGCCACCGCGGGCGATGTCATCTTAGTGTGCACGTTGGGCCTGTCCGTTCTTCACGCGACCCGCGACCTGGCCGTGGCCTTGGTCGATATCACGCAGCATGGCGCACGTTTCGGAGAGGCGCTCGAGAAGCTTCTAGTCCCGCACCAGCTTTGCGACCGGCCTGACGCCAAGGCACTTTCCCGCACCGGTATCAGCGTTACTTTTGAGAAGGTGGTCTTTGCCTACCCCGACTGCCCTAGACTATTCAGCAAGCTCGGCTTCAGGATTGAGAGCGGTCAAAAGGTGGGCTTGGTCGGGGCTTCCGGCGGCGGAAAGAGTTCAATCTTCGCTCTCATACAGCGATTTTATGACATCGAGAGCGGGAGGGTTCTGATCGCCAATCAAGATGTTGTCGACGTGACGCAGCAGAGCCTGCGCGATGTGATCGCCGTCGTGCCGCAAGACATATCGCTGTTTCACCGCTCGCTGATGGAAAATATTCGCTATGCACGTCCCGATGCTAGCGACGCCGACGTATGGGCCGCTGCGGCTGCGGCACGCTGCGGTTTTATCGGCGACCTGCCGCAAGGCCTCGACACGATGGTCGGCGATCGAGGTGCACGCTTGTCGGGAGGGCAGCGCCAACGTATTGCGCTCGCCCGCGCCTTTCTCAAAGACGCCCCTCTGCTGCTACTCGACGAAGCGACGTCGGCGCTCGATAGCGAATCGGAAGAGGCCGTAAGAGAAGCCCTGACACGGTTGATGCGGGGACGCACGGTGATCGCCATTGCGCATCGACTTACGACCGTCCAACAGTTTGACCGCATCCTGGTGATTGAGGGTGGCAGATTGGTGCAGGATGGCCCTCCTGGCGACTTGGCCACGCGCGACGGACACTTTCGCAATCTCATCCGGGCCGAGGCGCGCCAGCGGGCAGCCGCAAATGGGCTGCGCGCTGCGTGAGGCGCTGGGCGGCGCCAACTATCTAGAAACCAAGCTGAAATCCTCCGGCACTTAGGCTTGCGCTTCCAACCAGTCGCCACCGCGCTTTCGGCGCCATGCGGGTCTGGCTTTGACGAAGTCCTGCTGTGGTGGCGCTAGCCGGCGCACAAAGCGGAGTTATTCTCGTCGGTCTTGCGGTTTCTTCAGATAGATTGTGGGGCAGGCTAGCCGAACGTGGAGCGGCTGTGCCAGACGCCGGCCGGACCGGCGTGCAAAACGGGAGGTTCGACATGGCCAAATTTCAAGGCATTGCACTTGCATTCGCTGGATATATCTTCGCCATCACTGGCGCCGTAGCGCAGGATGCCGCCAAATATCCGGAGCAGCTGGTGCGTGTGATCGTGCCGTTCTCTGCCGGTAGCATGACCGACCTGCTCGCCCGCGTGGTCGCCGACAAGCTACAGCAGCGCTGGAATAAGGACGTAATCGTGGAGAACCGCCCAGGACTGGCTGGCACCTCCAGCGTGGCCAAGGGAGCTGCGGACGGCTACACGCTGATGCTTACTTCCAACGGGCACACCGTTATCAGTCATCTCAACAAGAACCTGGCGTTCGATCCTATCAAGGACTTCGTGGGGGTGAGCCAGGTGGCGACCACACCGCTCATCCTGGTGGTGCCTCCCGACTCGCCGGCCAAGACGCTCAAGGACCTGATCGAGCTGGCAAAGGCCAAGCCGGGTGCGCTCAACTACAGTTCTGCGGGGCTCGGCAGCACCACGGGTATCGCGGGCGCGCTGTTCAAGCAAGTCACCCAGACCGACATTGTGCACGTGCCTTTCAAAGGCCTTCCGGAAACGCATACGGCGATCATCCGCGGCGATGTGGCAATGGGCTTTTCGTTCTTCGCTGCCGCAGGCGATCTCATTCAGAGTGGGAAGGTGAGGGCGCTGGCCGTCACAGGCCCCACGCGACTGAGCGTCCTTCCCGACGTTCCGACCTTCAAGGAAGCCGGTGTACCCGAATTCCAGTACGACTCCTGGTTCGGCATCCTCGCACCAGCCGGCACACCGGAAGCGATCGTCGCAAAGGCCAGCGCCGATATTGCCCAGGTCGTGCAGATGCCCGAAGTCAAAGCACGCTTCGAGCCGCAAGGCGCGGTGCTCGTCAGCACGCCGCCCGGCCGGTTTAACGAGATCATCAAGGGCGACACCGAGCGCTACTCCACGCTCTTCAAGGGGGCGAACTAAGGCGTTCTACTAACCGGCGTCGAACGCACGTGCCGGCGGGCACAATCGTCAATAGCTTTTGAGGAAGAGTCTGGAGGCAATCGGCGATGCGTGTCGTCACGCTGGAAGAGCATTTCACGGTTCCCGACCTGGTCCGACGCATCGATCCTGGCGCCATAAGCCGCAGGGGCTTCCGGCCGCGAACGCTGCCCCCGAATGCTCCAAACCCGCTCGAGGTTCTGCCAGAAATTGGTGAGCAGCGCCTGGAGTCCATGGATAAGGCGGGCATCACCGTACAGGTGCTCTCCAACACCGGTCCCGGTCCCGATCTCGTGCCTGGACCCGAGGGCATCGCCATCGCGCGGGAGATGAATGACCACCTGGCTGCGGCCGTCGCCCGCTATCCCCATCGCTTCGCGGGCTTTGCCGTGCTGCCGACGCAGAGTCCCGACGCTTGCGCCGCCGAGTTGACGCGCGCGGTGAAGGAGTTGCACTTCGTTGGCGCACTCGTCAACGGCACAACGGAGGGCCTGTTCCTCGATCACCCGAGCTACGACGATCTGCTGGCCGCAGCCGTGGAACTCGATGTGCCGATCTACGTCCATCCGCATCTGGCACCAGAAACCGTGCGACAGGCCTACTTTTCCGACCTCCAGCCAGGCGCTGGCCGCGTGCTCGAAGCCGCTGGCTGGGGATGGCATTCGGAGACGGCGATCCACGTATTGCGCATGGTGCTCTCCGGCGCCCTCGACCGTCATCCGCGGCTCAAGCTCATCATCGGCCACATGGGGGAGATGCTGCCGATGATGCTCGACCGCATCGATCAGGTGTTTGCACTCGACGTTGGGCACCTGAGACGGCCGATCAGCCGCGCCATCCTTGATCAAGTCTGGCTGACTACGAGCGGTGTGTTCAATGAGCCTCCGTTTCTCGCCGCGCTGCTGACGTTTGGCATCGATCGCATCATGTTCTCGGTCGACTATCCTTATGCGCCCAATGGGAAGGGTCGCGCCTTTCTCGACCGCATCGCGTTGGCCCCCGTCGATATGGCCAAGCTGGCACACGGTAACGCCGACGCACTGCTGAAGTTGAAGGCGTAGGTGGGGTAAAAATGAAGTGCATGCGCTTGTGCTCCCCGCAGTCCAGGCAACCTGGCTCCAGCCTTGGGCCGCCGCAGGTCTTGCCATGTCATTCGGCGCGCACTTGCCGTCGCCTTCATGCTCGGTTTCCGGCGATCATCCTGTTCCAGATTATGTTAGTTTTGGTGGGTCGGCTCAGCCACATCGACTGATGGTCCTTATTCTAAGATCGCTTAGATGTCGGGCAAATGTGCTAAGGATCGTTCCGGCTGCAATACTGCCAGATTGAATTGTCAGGCCGATAGGGCTGTCGGCGGCCGAAACAAAATAATTCACTGCCGCGGGAGTTTCGCAGGCAGGGAAGGGAGGGCGTGTGTCTTCTGTTGCCTTGCGAGATCTCACCAAGCGTTTCGGCAACGCTGTTGCTCTGGACAATGTCTCGCTCGAAATCGCACATGGCCGGCTCGTATGTCTCCTCGGCCCGTCGGGGTGCGGCAAGACCACGGCCCTGCGCCTTGTAGCCGGTTTTATCGAGCCAACCGCAGGCGAGATCGTGATCGGAGATCGCGTCGTCTCCTCGCCCAAACGCACGCTGCCGCCCGAGCGGCGCAACGTATCGATGGTGTTTCAGAGCTACGCTCTGTGGCCGCACATGACGGTGGCCGAGAACGTTGCTTATGGACTTACGCTACGCAAGATCGACCGCGATATCATCCGCCAGAAGGTCAACGCTATCCTCGCTACGACCAAGCTGTCGGATCTCGCGGCGCGCTATCCGAGCGAATTGTCGGGTGGGCAACAGCAGCGTGTCGCGCTTGCGCGCGCGCTCATCGTCGAGCCGGAGACTCTGTTGCTCGACGAGCCGCTGTCGAACCTCGATGCCAACCTGCGGGAGGAGATGCGCTTTGAGTTGCGCCGCCTGCATGACGAGTACCGTTACACGACGGTCTATGTCACGCATGACCAGTCCGAGGCGATGACCACCGCCGATCTCATCGCTGTGATGAACCACGGCCGCATCGAGCAGCTCGGGTCGCCCGAGGACATCTACGAGCACCCGCGCTCGGAGTTCGTCGCGCGCTTCATCGGCGCGAGCAACGTCGTGAAGGGCAAGGTGCTCGACCACAGTCGCATCTCGCTCGCCGGCGTCGTCGTGCGCGGCAATGGCGGCAAGTTCACTGCCGGCGGCGACGGTGCCATGTCGATCCGCCAACACGACATCGCCCTGACGACGGCCGAGCCGCAGGGAAGCGAGGACAACGTCATCTCCGCAACCGTGATCCGCAACGTCTTCCTTGGCGGCGGCCGTGACTATATGGTTGAGACCGCAGACGGAACGCAGTTGCGCGTGCTCACGCCGGCTGCGGAAAATATTCCGCAGGGCAGCCGGGTCCAAGTCCGCCTGCCGGTCGACCGCTGTCGGATTCTAGTTGGGTAGAGCATGATCCCGAAAGATGGAAACCGATTGCTGGAAAAGATCATGCCGGTGATGATCCGGGACGCAGGGACGAACAAGCAAGAATCTGACAATTCCGGGAGGAATTGCAATGCGCAGAAGCAGGCTTTCGAGGCGTGACGTTCTCAAGGCTTCGACCGCGTTCGCAGCATCGACAGTGTTCGCATCGCCGCTGCGCGCGGCGGCGCCCCCTGCAACGGCGATCACGCCAACATTGATCGAGGCAGCCAAGAAAGAGGGCAAGGTCGTCTGGTATACCTCGGTCGACTTGCCGCTCGCCGAGCGGATCGCGAAGTCGTTCGAGGCGAAGTTTCCGGGCATCGCCTGCCGCGTCGAGCGCACCGGCGCCGAGCGCGTGTTCCAGCGCATCGACCAGGAGTACGGCAGCAATATCCACGCGGTCGACGTCGTCAACTCATCGGACGCAGCCCACCTCATCGTATGGAAGAGCAAGGGCTGGCTCGCGGGGTTTGTGCCGGAGGACGTGGCGCGGCACTATCCCGCCGAGCACAAGGATCCCGATGGGATGTTCGCGAGCTTCCGCGTGTTTCTCTGCCCGATGGGCTACAACACCGACCTCGTGAAGGCGGAAGAAGCGCCCAAGAGCTACGCGGACATTCTCGATCCGAAATGGACCGGCAAGATCGTCAAGGCGCACCCGAGCTACTCCGGCACGATCCTGACCGCGACCTATCAGATGTCGCGCGACATCGGCTGGGACTACTTCGAGAAGCTCGCCAAGCAGAAGGTCATGCAGGTACAGTCGGCGTCCGATCCGCCCAAAAAGCTAGCGCTCGGCGAGCGCGCGATCATGGCTGATGGCATCGAGTACGGGCTGTTCGCGCTCAAGGAGACCGGCAAGCCGGTGGAGCTCATCTATCCGACGGAAGGCACGCCGCTCATCATCGGGCCCAACGCCATCTTCAAAGGGGCGCCGAATCCGAACGCCGCGCGCCTGTTGCAGTGCCACATGTTTACCGCCGAATGCCAGCAGCTTGCCATCGATCATGGCGGCCTGCGGTCGGCCCACGCCCTCACCAAGGACAAGCCCGGACGCAAGCCGCTGTCGCAGATCAAACTGATGAAGGACGACGCTGCGGCTGTCGAGACGCTGAGCGTGCAAATCAAGGCGCGATACAGCCAGATCTTCAAAGTCTGACGCAAGCACCGCTTCGCCTCATCGAAGCGGGCCAAAACTCAAGCAATCAGGGAGACCGCCAATGCAAAAAGGAAAACTCACCAGACGCCATGTGCTCAAAGGTTCGGCCGCAGCCGCGGCCACCGTCTATGTGAGCCCGCTGCGTGCGTCAGCGCCGCCGGCCGAGGCGATCACGCCGGCGCTGATCGAGGCCGCCAAGAAGGAAGGCAAGCTCGCCTTCTACACCGCCATGGATCTGGCGTTCGCCCAGCGGCTGGCCAACACGTTCGAGGCGAAATTTCCGGGCATCTCCGTGCGTGTCGAGCGCTCCGGCGCCGAGCGCATCTTCACCCGCATCGCGCAAGAGTACTCGAGCAACATCAACGTCGTCGACGTGGTGAATACCGCCGACGCCGCGCACTGCATTCACTGGAAACGCAACCAGTGGCTCGCGCCGTACATGCCGGAGGATGTCGCGAAGCACTACGACAAGGCCTACTACGACCCGAATGGCCTGCACATAACGACGCGCATCCTGGTCTCGCCGATCGCCTACAACACCAACCTCGTAAAGAAAGAGGAGGCGCCGAAGAGTTTCGCCGACCTGCTCGATCCGAAGTGGGCGGGCAAGATCGTCAAGGCACACCCCGCCTACAGCGGCACGATCATGAATGCGACCTTCCAGATCGCACGCGATCTCGGCTGGGATTATCTCGAGAAGCTCGCCAAGCAGCGCGTCATGCAGGTGCAGTCGGCGACCGACACGCCCAAGAAGATTTCGCTGGGCG
Organism: uncultured Alphaproteobacteria bacterium; assembly: GCA_963814055.1. Taxonomy (GTDB): domain Bacteria; phylum Pseudomonadota; class Alphaproteobacteria; order Rhizobiales; family Hyphomicrobiaceae; genus AWTP1-13. Next base: position 147,117 of record CAWFBJ010000023.1, on the reverse strand, counting down.
AACGTGCCGTCATGGCCGACGGCGCAGGTTACCTGGTCATTCGCTACCGCGAAGAGGGCCAGCCGGTCGACATCGTCTATCCGGAGGAAGGGACGCCACTTGCCGCCGGCCCGAGCGCGGTGTTCAAGGCCGCCCCCAATCCCAACGCCGCCCGCCTGTTCCAGAACTGGATGCACTCGCGCGAGGGCCAGCAGCTCATCGTCGACGACGCCTGCCAGTATTCGGCCCACAGCCAGACCGTCGAGAAGAAGGACGTGCGGCCGTTGAAGGACATCAAGCTGATGAAAGAGGACCCCGAAGGCATCGAGAAGACCGCCGAGGACATCAAGAAGCGCTATGCGGCGATCTTCAAGGTGTGACGCTGGTGGCAACCCGCATGGTTGAACCACGCCGTGTCGAGGCCTGCGCCCTCCTCCGAAAGCGGGGGAGGGTCACGGGAGTATTGCGCGCGCGGACCATCGCCTGCTGTCACACCTTGCGCTTTACTCGGCGGGCCTCCCCGCAAGCACGAGAAAGCGTTTCAAATACCAGTGTCCGTCCATGACTATAGCATTGCCGGCGCAATCCGCTGAGCGGCGCGCGTTCAAGATCGACTTCTCTGTACCGATCCTGTTCGCATTCGCCGCGCTGCTGTGCGCGCTTGTCATCCTGCCGATTTCCTGGCTCGTCTATTACAGTCTCACGATCAGTGACCCCGCGACCAATGTCCGCGTCTTCACGCTCGGGCACTTCCGCGCGCTCTTTACCGATCCAGACTTCATCGAGCCGCTGATCACAACAATCATCGTGGCGGTCAGTTCCGCCGCCCTGTGCTGTGTGATCGCCGCACCGATGGGCTGGCTGGTTGCGCGTACCGACCTGCCGATGAAGCATGCAATCCGGGCGCTGGTCACCGCCTCGTTCGTGACGCCGCCGTTCCTCGGCGCGGTGGCGTGGGAAATCCTTGCTGCACCCAACAGCGGGCTGCTGAACCAGCTCTATCGGCTGATCACTGGGGTGCCGCAGGACGAATACCTGCTCAACATCTATTCCCTGCCGGGGCTGATCTTCGTCATCTCCTGCTACACGTTCCCCTACGTCTTCGTGCTGATCGCCAACGCGCTCGACCGTATCCCGGGCGACCTGGAAGATGCCTCGGCGATGCTCGGCGCCGGCACCTGGATGACCGCGCGCCGCATTACGATCCCGCTCGCGCTCCCAGCGCTGCTCGCCGGCATTCTGATCGCGTTCCTCCAGGCCATGATCCTGTTCGGCTCGCCCGCGATTCTCGCGCTGCCTGCCGGGTTCCACACCATGACGACCAAAATCTGGAGCCTGTTTCAGTATCCGCCCAAACCGGAGCTGGCCGCCGCGGCCTCACTGCCGCTTCTGGTGGTCACCGTCATGCTGCTGCGCGCGCAGCACATGATCCTCGGCCGCAAGGGCTACTCTGTCGTCGGCGGCAAGGGCGCCGATCCGCGGCTGATCAAGCTCGGCTGGTTGGTCGTGCCGGCGATGGCCTTCGTCGTCGCCGTGCTCTGCATGCCGGTGTTTCTGCCTTATTTCGCGCTGTTCAACGCTGCGTTCTCGCCGATCGCGACTACGCTGGTCACGCCGGCGAATGCCACCTTGCACAACGTTTACTTCACGTTCTTGGAGCTGTCCTCTACCCAGCTCGCGCTCAAGAACACCTTCATCCTGGGTATCGCCTCGGCAACGTTGGGAACCGTGCTCGCGCTGGTCATCAGTTATTCGACCGCGCGACAGGCGGTGACAGGGTATCGCGTGCTCGGGTTCCTCGCCACGGCGCCGATCGCGATCCCGGGTATCGTGCTCGGCGTCGGCTTGTTCCTGAGCTACACGCGGCCGCCGCTGGTGCTCTACGGTACGCTCTGGGTGCTGCTGATCGCCTATATCACCATCGAACTGCCTGCTGCCTATCAGCAATTGCAGGCGGCGTTCCGTGCCGTCAATCCGGAATTGGAGGAGGCCAGCCGTATCCTTGGCGCGACGCGGCTGCAGGCGCAGCTGCACGTCACTGCGCCGCTGCTGCGGACCAATGTGCTCGCGACCTGGTGCTTCATTTTCGTGTCGAGCATCCGCGAACTGTCGGCGGCGATCATGCTGTTCACGTCCGAGACCAAGGTCGTATCCGTGCTCATCTTCGACCTCAAGGAAAGCGGCGACCTCGGCGCTATCTCGGTGCTCGGCCTCTCCATGCTGGTGCTCACCTTCGCCGTGGTGATCGGCGTTAACCGCATCCCCGGCTTCGGTGGAACTCGCCTGCGCAACACATGATCCGCCCATGAATCAAGCGCTTCCCGCAGTTTCCATCGCCGAGCGGTTGGCCGATCGCATTGTCGCGCTTGACGTTGTGCGACTGCCGATCGGGGTGCGCGTGAAGTCCGAGGACCTCGCCGTCGACGTCATCGGGCTCGCCGTCGCGGCGCGCAATCAGGACTACGTCAAATCCGCGCTCGCCGGCTGGGACGACGACGGACGTTGCACAGCGATCGGGCACGAGCGCACCCTCAGTGCAGCGGGTGCGGCTTTCGTCAACGGCACCGCTGCGCACGGCGAAGATTTCGACGACACGTTCGAAGGCGGACCGGTTCACGCAGGCGCCGTGATGGTTCCGGGCGTGCTTGCGGCGTGCGAACGGTACAATCCCGATGGCATGTCGGCGCTGCTGGGGATCGCGGTCGGCGTCGAGACGCTCTGCCGGCTCAGCCTGGTGGCGCCCAAAATGGTGCACAAAGCAGGCTTCCACCCGACCGCGGTGCTGGGTGCCATGGCGGCCGCGACCGGCATTGGCGCCGCGTTGAAATGCGACCGGCGCCAGATCGTCGATGCGCTCGGCATCGCCGGCAGTATGGCGTCCGGTATCATTGAATATCTCGCCGAAGGCTCGTGGACCAAACGCCTGCATCCCGGCTGGGCGGCGCAGGCGGGCCTGCGCGCAGTGCTGCTGGCAAAGCACGGCTTCAACGGCCCGCGTACGGTGTTCGAGGGCGCGCACGGCTTTTTCCACGCCTTTGCCCATGCGACGGAGGGAGACTATGAGGCACTGACCGCTGATTTCGGCGAACGCTGGGTGACAGAGACGCTCGCGTTCAAACCATACCCGTGCGGAACCATGACGCATCCCTATATCGACTGCGCGCGCCGGCTGTCGGCGCGTGGCGTCAGGCCGGACGAGATCAAAGAGATCATATGCGAGGTTGGTGAAGGTACGGTTCATCGCCTTTGGGAACCGCTCGCTAACAAGCAGCAACCGCCCAACGGTTACGCCGGCAAATTCTCGCAGCCCTATTGCATCGCCGCGGCATTCGTGCACGGCAATATCGGTCTCGAGGCGTTCACCGATGCCGCCGTGAAAGAACCGGCCGTGCTCGCACTGGCTGGTAAGGTGCGCTACGTTGTCGATCCCCACAATCCGTATCCGAGCGCGTTCACTGGCCACATCCGCGTGGTGTTCCTCGACGGCCGAGTGTTGGAGGAACGCCAGCCGCATATGCGCGGCGGCGCGCAGGAGCCGCTCACGCGCGCCGATATCGAAGAGAAGTTTGGATTGTGCTGCCGTCACGGCGGATGGGGGAGTGACAGGATCGATGCCGCGCTCGCGACTACGCGCCGGCTGTTTGACGGAAAACTGAACCTCAGTTCGTTGCGTGGGTGACATATGAGCGAAAAAGGTAAAGAGCTGGCGGGCTGCGTTGCGGTTGTCACTGGCGCTGGTCGCAACATCGGCCGCGCCATCGCGCTCGAGCTTGCGGCAGGCGGTGCGGCGGTGGTGGTCAACGGCCGTGCCAACCGCGCCAATATCGACGCGGTAGTCAATGAGGTCGAGGCCAGAGGTGGCAAGGCGCTGGCAGCGATAGCGGATGTCACAGATGAAGCCGCGGTCGAACGCATGGCAGCTGCAACCATCGAGCGTTTCGGTCGCATCGACATCCTGGTTAACAATGCGGCGGGCCGGCCGGAACGGGCGCTGGAAACTATGTCGCTCGCCGATTGGCACGGCGTACTCGCTACCATCCTGGACGGCGCTTTCCTCAATGTGAAAGCGGCGCTGCCGCATCTCAAGCAGAGCGGTGCCGGCGCGATCATCAACATCGGCGGAGTTTCCGGTCATGTCGGTACAAAACATCGCGCGCACGTGGTTACTGCCAAGGCTGGGCTGATCGGCCTCACCAAGGCGCTGGCGCACGACCTCGCCCAAGACAAGATCACTGCCAACTGCGTCGTACCGGGTCTGATCGAGACTGCGCGCGATCCTCATGCTCAACTGCCGCACCACCACAACGTCAGCAAAACATTGACGGGGCGGTTTGGCACGCCGGAGGAAATTGCCGCGGCCGTGCGGTTCCTGGCAGGACCACAGGCTCGCTACATCACCGGACAGACTTTGCACGTGAACGGTGGTGTGTATCTGGGTTAGCGGTATGAGCCTACGCCCCTGCGCAGATTGCTGCTTGACCCCGGCGCACTGCGCAGACAGGGCCGATCAGAATTTGCCTGTCACCAGGTACATGGCGATCCAGGGCTGCCAGATCACGATCACCAAGCATACCAGCATGATCAGAATGAACGGTATGGCTGCCTGGCAGAGCACGCCGAAGTTCTGCTTGAAGGCGCCCATGGCGACGATGAGGTTGAGGCCCACGGGTGGCGTGAGATAGCCGATCTCCAGGTTCAGAATCATGATCAAGCCAAACAGAACCTTGTTGTAGCCGTAGGATTCGGCGATTGGCGCCAGCAGCGGCGCCAGCACAAGGATGGCTTCGCCTGTCGTCATCAGGCAGCCCACGATCAGCAGCAAGATGTTGACCAGCACCATGAACATCGCCGGGCTCGAAATGTAACCCTGCATGAGTTCGACGAGCGCCTGCGGTGCGCGATGCTCGGTCAGAATGATGTTGAGGCTGAGAGCCACTGCAATGAGCGGAAACAGCGAGCCGCCGAGCTTGGAGGTTTCGAGCACGACGTTGTAAAAATCGCCGGCCTTTAGCTCCTTGTGCACAAAGATCTCGATCGCCAACGCATAAGCAAGCGCCACGGCCGCAGCCTCCGTGGCGGTGAAATAGCCCGAATAGATGCCACCGAGCAGTATGATCGGCATAAGAGCTGCCCAGATGCCGTCTTTGAAAGCCACCCAGAACTCGCCTGCATCAAACGCCTTGGTGGGCATGCCCCAGTTGAACCACACCGAATAGGCCGAAAGCGCGAAGGTTAGGAGAAGGCCCGGACCGAAACCCGAAGCAAACAAGTCCGTCACCGACGTCTCCGTGACAAGTCCATAGATGATCATCGGGATTGACGGCGGGATGATGATGCCGAGCGTGCCGCCCGACATGATGGCACCGAGCGAGAATTTGTTGTCGTATCCGGCCTGCCGCATGGCCGGGTACATGACGGTGCCGATAGCCAGCATGGTGACGATCGACGAGCCGGAGATGGCGGCGAACACCGCACAGGACAGAATCGTGGCGACGGCGAGCCCACCCGGCAGCGGTTTCGTGAGCGAGGACAGAATGCGGATCAATCGCTGCGCGATCGAGCCGCGCGTCATGACGCTGCCGCACAGGATGAAGAGCGGGATCGACAGGATGACCTCCTTGTCGAGGCCGACCCACATGTCCTCGATAATGTCCTCGAGATTGCCGCGGCCCCAGAACATGTGCACGCAGGCGGCTGCGGCAAGCAGAATGATAAGCAGCGGCTGTCGCAGGGCGAGTAGGCCGAAGATGGATGCAACAAGCCCCAGGGTTTTCATTCCTGGAACTCCGGCGGCACGGGCCTCAGCACCGGCCAGACGGCATAGATCAGGTAGCGCCCTGCGGCAGACAGGAACCCCAGGGGAATAGCCAGCTGAATTGGCCATACCGGCCAGTCCAGTACGGGCGCCCGGAGATCGGTCTTGAAGGAGGAACCGACGAATTTGAGGCCGAACCACACGACGCCGATGAGAAACAAGCCGGTAAGCAGGTCGACAGCGCGGTCGTATGCGCGCTGCCATCGGTGCGGTACCCAACCCGAGGCGAAGCTAGGCACGATGTGAGCGCCGGTTGCCGTGGCGATGCCGATACCCGCAAAGCTCCCGATCACCAGCGCAAAGATCGACAGCTTCTGCGAGGCAAAGATGCCCGTAGCTCCCGGTTCGAAACCGAGAAAGCGCAGCAGCGGGCCTAGGAACTCGCGTCCCAACACGTCGAGTACCAGAATGCCGGCGATGAAACCGAAGGCAATGACGGCGACCCAGCATTCGCCCTTGTGCCAAGCCCCCATCAGGCGGCGCACGTTCTCAGGCGGCACTGCTAATCCCGGCTCAACGTTCTCAGGCGACGTCCCAAGCATGCGCCCGGCCCCCTTCTATCCTCCCGCCATCAGTGTGCCGACGGGTTCTGCCAAAGCGCGCTCAGCAGACTATGGCGAGCAGGCCTTGATGCCGTCCTGGATCGTCCTCCAGTAGGCGTTGGCTTCGCCGCCCACAGCCGCGACCATCTTGGGCCAGGCTGCTTCCATGCCCTTGCGCCAGACGGTTCGCTGCTCCGGGGTCAATTCCACGATGGTGCCGCCTTGGGCTTTGTGCATTTCGCGGATCTTCGCTTCGAAGCCGCGCACCTCTGCGCGGAGCTGCGCCGCCGGCGTCATGGTGCTGGAGCCCGTCAGCGCTTTCTTCTGGTCATCTGTCAGCTTGTCGAACGCCTCTTTGTTGACAAGGACGACACCGCCCTGATCGGCGTGCTGCGTCATCGTCACCACCGGGGCCAGTTTTGAGAGGCCGGAGAAGAAGTAGAACGTGGGTGCCGAATCGGCCACGTCGATGAGGCCGGTCTGAAAGGCCGAGTTCCATTCGGTCACAGGCAGCGGATTGGGATTGGCGCCGAATTGGCTCCACATGTAGCCGCCGATCTTGGTCGGCTGCGCGCGCGCCTTCAGTCCCTTGAGGTCGTCTGGACTGAGGTAGGGCTTCTTGCCTATGATATCGGCAACGCCCACTTCGCTCCAGCTGATGAATACCACGCCTTTCTTGAGGAACAGGTCGGAAGTGATCTTGGTGAGGTGCTTGTCGGTTACGCAGTCCTGTTCTTTCTGATCCTTGAACAGGAATGGAATGTTCAGTAGCGAGATTTCCGGCACCAGAAGCGACCCTGCGGTCACGGAATAGCCTCCGGAATCGATGCGTCCGCGCGCGACCTGGGCAATAGTGTCCTGCTCGCTGCCCAACTGCGAATTCAAGAACGCGTTGATCTTGAGCGATCCTTTACTCCCCTCCTCGACCTGCTTCTGGAAGCGCTGGACCTGCATTTCCCACACCGTCTTGGGCGGAGCACTCGTCGCGTAGCGCAATTCGGCCGATGCGGGCTGTGCCAGTGCCGCTCCGGGCGATGCCAGGCAGAGTGCCAAGCCGAACAGACCAGGTGCGAGTTGCCAAGGGGCTGCCATGATGTTCGTCCTCCCAGATGCGGCCGTGGTTGCCAGCTCTATTGAACTTTTGGTTACCAAGTCTGGCGCAGGCGAGGGCGGAAGGCGAGTGAAAATCGCTAAGGCGGACACGGCGCACCTGCCCGCAGCGGAGGGCCGGATCAAGGCTCTTTCCAAGGAACGGCAGGAACAGGAACTGAGGACAGTTGGAACATGCCTTCGTTGGTTGTGTTTAATGCAACTGTTGCAAATGCCGGTGACCCCGTGGTGGGGCATCGTGCACTATATGTGGATATACGCACTGTGGTGCCTGTCTTCAGGCTCAGGGGGATCCCGGAATGACGCTCGACGCGAAGGGACAGGCCCTCGACTTGGCCGTTATCGGCAACTGCCGCACGGCGGCTTTGGTCGATGCGGGCGGACGCATCGTCTGGTGGTGCTTTCCGCGCTTCGATTCCGACCCGGCTTTCTCGCGGCTGCTGGCGGGCAGCGAAGAAAAGGGCTTCTGCGACGTCACTTTGGATGGGCATACGACGTCGGAGGCGGCGTATCAGCGCAACACCGCGATCGTGGAGACAATCATTCGAGACGATTCGGGTAACGCCGTACGGATTACGGATTTTACCCCGCGCTTCAAACGCTTCGAGCGCATCTTCAACCCCCCCCAGCTCTTTCGCCGGATCGAGCCGATTGCAGGTCTGCCGCGCATCAGAATCAGGGTTCGTCCCACGTTCAACTATGGCCAGCCGTGCGTCAGCAAGGCGATGGGCTCCAATCATATTCGCTACGCCGGCGGCGTCGAAACATTGCGCCTCACGACAGACGCGCCGCTCTCCTATATCGCACAGGAGTTGTCGTTTGCGCTGATCAAGCCGGTCACTCTTATTCTGGGTCCCGATGAACCATTCGAAGCCGGCGTCGAGTTGACCTCGCGCGAGTTTCTGGAGCGCACACGGGATTACTGGATCGATTGGGTCCGGGCACTTGCCGTGCCGTTGGAATACCAGGCCGACGTCATTCGCGCCGCAATCACCCTCAAGCTTTGCAGCTTCGAGGAGACAGGCGCTATCATCGCTGCCCATACGACATCCATTCCCGAGGCGGCCGGTACGTCACGCAACTGGGACTATCGCTTCTGTTGGCTCCGCGATGCGTTCTTCGTCATCAAGGCGCTCAATCGCCTGGGGGCCACTCACACGATGGAGAACTATATCCACTACATCACCAATGTTGCCGTGCACGTCGAGCGGCCGCTTCGCCCCGTGTACGGCATCGTCGCGGCAGAACCGCTCGACGAGTGGATTGCAACGGATCTGGCTGGCTTCCAGGGCATGGGTCCCGTGCGCGTGGGCAACCAGGCGGCCGAACAATTGCAGCACGATGCCTATGGCAGTGTAATTCTTGGCGCATCGCAGATGTTCATTGATGAGCGGTTGCCCCGCATGGGCGATGCTGCCCTATTTCACCGCCTCGAGCCGCTTGGAGTTCAGGCTCGCAGGTTTGCCTTCGAGCCTGACGCCGGCCCGTGGGAATATCGTGGACGCCAGCGTGTTCACACTCACTCGGCAACGATGTGCTGGGTGGCGTGCGATCGCCTGGCGAGCATCGCCCAGCGCCTTGGCCTTGCCAGCAGGGCGTCGCATTGGAGGGAGCAGGCCGACGCTTTGCGGCACGAGATCCTCGCTCGCGCGTGGAACGAGCGGCGTGGCGTGATCACCGGTGCCCTCGACCACGATGGTCTGGACGCCAGTGTACTGCTGCTATCGGAACTCGGCATTCTGCACCCCAATGACGAGCGCTTTGTGCGAACCTGCGCCGTCCTCGGCAAGGAACTCAATCGCAACGGTTTCATCATGCGCTATACGGCGGAAGATGATTTTGGCCTGCCTGAGACGGCGTTCCTGGTCTGCCAGTTCTGGTACATCGACGCACTGGCGGCGACTGGCCGCATGGAGGAAGCCCGGCAGATGTTTGCCGACCTTCTTGGGCGCAGAAATCGGTTCGGTCTGCTTTCCGAGGATATTCACCCGGAAACGGGCCAGCTTTGGGGCAACGTGCCGCAAACTTATTCGATGGCGGGCATTGTCAACACGGGTCGCATCCTATCGCGCAGCTGGCAGGAGGCCTGGGCACAAGGTTAGGAGCATTTGAAACACCGAAAGGTGCTAAGTTGCTGTGTTATTGGCACAGTCGTTGCCATTAGGAACCATCCCAAGGCTTAGGCGTTACGCACTTGCGAGATGGGTGCTTATAAGGCACTGCGCAGCAGAGGCATCTCGAGATGAGCCGTGTCGTCCTTGTTTCAAATCGCGTGTTGGATTTGCGAAAAGCAGCGCAAGCTGGAGGCGTTGCCGTTGCGCTCGCCGATATCGTGCGCACCCGCCCATCCCTATGGTTCGGCTGGAGCGGCAATATAAAGCCAGCCGAGGAAGCCAACGCCGTTGACCGCGAGGGGCGCGTGGCCACTGTTGCGCTGACGCCGACCGAGCATGAGCGGTACTATCTTGGCTACTCCAATTCCGTGCTGTGGCCGGTATTTCATAACCGGCTCGACTTGGCGCAATTCGATGCAGGCTACTTCGAACAGTACGTAGGCGTTAATCGGCGTTTCGCTGCGCTATTGCAGCCTCTGCTGCGCGCTGATGACATTATCTGGGTCCACGACTACCACCTGATTCCGCTGGCGATCGAACTGCGCAAGCTTGGTGTGCAGAACCGCATCGGTTTCTATCTGCATATTCCGTTTCCGCCTTGGCAAACGTTTATCGCCATTCCCGAGCACGAGCATCTTGCTCGCTGCCTTGCGGCCTACGACCTCATCGGTCTGCAAACGAAATCGGATGTCGCGAGCTTGATCGATTACACGGTCAATAGCGCTTTCGGCAGCATCTTGTCTGACGGGCGCATCCGGTTGTTCGACAGTCTCGTCACTGTCGGGGCATTTCCCATCGGCATCGACGTGTCGGATTTTGCCAACCCCAGGCGTGACAGTCGGCTCGTGCAGGGTCGCGGCGTGAGCCGGATCGTGGGCGTAGACCGGCTGGACTATTCGAAGGGTCTGCCCCAGAAGTTCCGGGCGTTCGGACGGTTTCTTGACAAATATCCCCAGTACCGGAGCCAGGTGGTACTGACGCAAATTGCGCCCCCGACCCGCGAAAGCGTCGAGGCATATCTGGGCATCCGCCAGGAGCTCGAGAGCCTCGCTGGCTCTATAAATGGCCGCTTCGGTGAACTCGACTGGGTGCCCATCCATTATATCCATCGTTCCACGCCGCGACGCCGGCTGGCGGGCATATATCGCTCGGCCCGCATCGGCATGATCACGCCTCTACGGGATGGCATGAACCTGGTGGCCAAGGAATATGTCGCCGCTCAGGATCCCGATGACCCTGGCGTGCTTATTTTGTCGCGCTTTGCTGGTGCCGCGGAGGAACTGGGAGATGCGCTGATCGTCAATCCGTATGACGTCGAAACGACCGCAGACGCCATACGCAGTGCCATGGAAATGAGCATCGAGGAGCGACAGAAGCGTCATCGGGTGCTGCTGGCGCTCATTGAGAAGAACGACATCACTTCGTGGTGCCAATCGTTTCTTGGCGCGCTCTCCCGTGCGTCCTCAGCCGACGACCCGGCCAACTGGCATCAGCCTGAGCCCATCCGCCGTGCTCTGGAGAACTTGCGCCGAGGGCCCGCGGGGCGCCAAGCCTCCAAGCTTGCGACAGAGTCAACGCCTACAACGCTCCCCCACACAAGATAGAGGCAACTGCCGGTCCTCGGACAGAGAAGCCAGGTTGGAGAGTTCTTTTATCATTTATGCCAGCAGCATCGACAACAGACGGGTCTGCTACAGCGCGAGACGCACACAGTCGCGGAGCGCCCTTTACCTTTGGCGTGGATATTGGCGGTACTTTTCTCAAGGCGGCTGTGCTGGACTCCCAAAGCTTAGTCGTTGCCGAGCGGATCAGGAAACCGACACCAAAGCCCGCAACGCCTGATGCAGTGATCGAAGCCATCGCTGCCCTGGCGGGCCAGTTTCCATCCTTCGACCGCGTTTCAGTGGGCTTCCCCGGCGTCGTGCGGGGCGGCACCGTCGTGACGGCGCCGAACCTCGGAACCCCGCATTGGGCCGGTGTTCACCTCGTCGACGCCATTGCGCACAGGTTCGGCGTGCCTGTGCGACTGCTCAATGATGCCGCCGTTCAAGGCCTGGGTGTAGTCGAGGGTCACGGACTGGAGTGCGTGATAACGCTCGGCACGGGCGTAGGTTGCGCCCTGTTCCGCAAGCGCCGGCTGCTGCTGCATCTGGAGTTCGGTCAGCTCTACCGCGTGCAGGAAACCTACGACCAGTTCATAGGCCAGGCCGCCCTGGATACCATTGGTGTGCAGACCTGGAACGAACGTGTGCGCAAAAGCATCGAGACCATTAAAGACCTTACCAATTGCGATACGCTCTATATCGGTGGGGGCAACGCGCGGAAAATTGCGTTCGCGCTGCCGCTGCAGGCCAGGATCGTTGCCAACGCGGCAGGCGTGACGGGCGGCGTGCGGTTGTGGGAACCCGAGATGGACGATTTTTTCACAGGTGAAGCCAACGCCCAGTGGCCGCCTGCAGCCGGAGGGGCGCAATGAAAGCCCTCACCATCGGCGGCGCGATGATCGACACCATCGCCATCATCGCCAATGACCGCATCGAACGCATGACGATGCTGAACGCCGACAACTCGTTCCTGCTGCTCGAGGAAGGGCGAAAGACCGAGGCGGTGGAAATTTCCACCCACGTCGGCGGCGGCGCGGTCAACGCTGCCGTTGCGATGGCGCGCATCGGTCTCGACGTGTCCACCCTCGTCAAGCTCGGCAAGGATCAGCGCGCCGAGACGGTGCTTTCGCATCTGCTGCAGGAGGGCGTGTCGACGCGCTGGGCCCTGCGCGACGGCCGGGCGCCGACGGGCGCATCAGTGCTCGTTTCCTCGCACGACCGCAACGCGGCCATTTTCACTTTCCGCGGCGCCAACACCCTGCTGAAAGAGGCTGACCTGCGTGACGAGGCCTTCGCGGTCGATGCCGTCTACATTTCGTCGCTGAGCAATGAATCCGCCGACACCTTCCCCGCCATCATCGCCAAGGCCAAGGCGCAGGGTGCGTTGGTTGCCACCAATCCGCGCGTGCGCCAGCTCTCCTCGCGCACCACCGCGTTCCAGGAGGCGCTTGCCCGCATCGATATCCTGGCCGTCAATCGTTCCGAGGCCGACGTGCTCGTTCCGAGCCTCGTTGCGCGCTTCCGCGAAGGCGGTGGCACCCTGCCGTTGGCGCCCGGCGAGACCCCGCCGCGTCTGCTAGCCCGCGGTTTTGCCGGCGGCGGTCACGATATGACTCTGCCCGCTTTCTTTGCGGCCCTTCGCCAGATGGGTCCGCGTTTCGTCATCGTCACGGACGGCCGGCACGGCGCTTTCCTCAGCACCCAGGACGCCATCCATTTCTGTCCCGTCCTGGAGGCCAAGGTGACAGGAACGGCAGGCGCCGGTGATGCCTTCAACGCCACGTTCACCGCGCATATCGCACTCGGTTTCAAGCCGGAGGACGCGATGCGGGCAGCGGCCATCAATGCCGCTTCGGTCGTCAGCCATGTCGACACGCAGACGGGTCTGCTGTCGCAGGAGGCCATCGGCAGCGAGCTCGACGCGATGCGTGGCAAGCTGCCGGTGCGCACATGGTCGCACTAGCCGCCAAGGCCCAATGAAGTCCGCTTTTCCACCGCATGCCTGAAATCATGATGCAAGATATTGTAACCATGGCAATCCCGGCACCCGAGCAAATCCTGTGCAACACCACCGCTTGGGCGCTCTTCATCGACATCGACGGTACACTTCTGGAGATGGCGCCCACACCGGACGCCGTGGTGGTGCCGCCCGAAGTCGTACGAATTCTCGCCGCACTGGAGGAAACGTTCGGCGGCGCGGTGGCGCTCAGCACTGGCCGCCAGGTCAGCGATGCCGATCAGTTGTTGGCACCGCTCCAGCTTACGACGTGCGGCGTTCACGGTACAGAAGCGCGGGTTGTGCCAGGTGGGAAGATCATGACGCTCGTGCAGCCGGTGCCGCACGCCCTCCTGGAAGCCGTGATCGAGGTCGCGCACATGGCGCCAGGCGCGCTTGTTGAGCCGAAAGGCGTAGGCATTGCGGTGCACTACCGCAATGTCCCCGATGCCCGTCCTCTGCTCGTGCGGGAGCTGGCACGCGTTCTCCGGAGCTTCGACCACTTCGCGCTGCATCCCGGCCGCAGGGTGCTCGAGATCATTCCCCAAGGATATTCGAAGGGCACTGCGCTGACGTGGCTCATGCAGCTCGCTCCGTTCCAGGGCCGATGGCCGATCATGATCGGCGACGACGCCGGCGACCAGCCGGCCCTTGTAGCTGCCGAGCAGCAGGGCGGTTTCGGGCTCAAGGTGGCGGGAGAGCATTTCAGCCAGGCGGAGTCCGATTTTCACAGCATCTCGCAAGTGCGCTCATGGCTCGCTGCGCTTGCGGGCCTGCCGCCCAGCGTCGACGGCCGTTGAGGTCGCAAAATCTGAAGACGGATGATCTGCTCCGTTGACAGCGACACGCTGGGCGCGATGATATAGCCTGAACGTCAGGCGCCATAAGAGCGCGTGTGCTCGGATCTGCCCGATGGGCGGACTGCCCCCGGCACCGTTTAAGCAACAGCGGAGGAACGAATGGTCACCAAGAGACAAACTTGCTGCCTTGTCGCGACGGCGACAGCCGTCATTGCCGGGCTTGCCGCCTGGACAGTGCCTGCCGCCGATGCGCAGCAGCGCAAATCGATCCGATGGTCCACTGCACAGGTGGGCTCCTACGGCTACACAATCGCCGCCTCGATGGCGAAGGTGCTCGAACAGGCATTGGACGGGGAATACACCGTCACCGTGGCGCCGTACCAGTCCCCGACCGTTTCAATGAAGGCAACAATGGACGGGGACGCCGAGATCGCCTACGTCGCCGACATCGGCATGACCCAGTTCCAGGAACGCGTCGGCCCCTTCAAGGACTACAAGCCCACCAAGCCTGAGCTCGTGCACACGTGGTATGCCTATCCGATGGAGTCGATGATGGCGACATCGGCGAAGGATGCCGACAAGTTCAAGTGCTGGAAGGATTTCAGCGGCAAGCCCGTGTACTTCACCCAGGCCGGCTTCCAGAACTGGCTCAACTGGCAGCGCATCTTCAAGGCGCTGAACTACGACTTCAAGCACGTGCAGATCGACAACAAGGCCAACGGCGATGCCCTGGAGCAGGGCACGATCGTGGGCTCGGCGATCTACACCACGGCAGGCCGCTCCTTGCCGCCCTATTGGAAGGAGACCGAAGTCCGCATGGACATCCGGGTGGTCAATCCCTGTCCGGACGAGATCGCCAAGCTCAAGGCCGCAGGGCTCGCGATTGCCGAGGTCGATCCGAAAGATGGATTTGCCAAGGCCGTCGGACCCTCGACCCTCCAGGGCGTGCCCATCCTGCTCGGCTACAACGTGCGGGCGGATATGTCGGAAGTCATCGTCTACAAGATGATCAAGGCCTTCTACGACAAGCGCGACGAGCTGGTGAAGCTCGAGGCAGGCTTCATCCCGATGGCAAAGGACTTCGTTGGCATGCAGGCGCAGGGCATCAACGCCAATCCGACCGTCCCGGTGCACCCGGGCCTGGCCAAGTTCATGAAAGAACAAAAGGCCTGGGATGAGAAGTGGAAGGTCTCAGCTGGGACGTGATCGCTCGATCTGTGCAGACGGGGCGGGAAAGCTGTGCGCCAAGGCACGGATGCCCGCCCCCGAATTCTAACGTAAACTTGAACATCCGGCCGACCAAAACCCGGTGAACGGGGCGGGCCCGGTGCGCCGCTATCCGTCCTAGGAGCGCGCCGATATCGGAAGATCATGTCTTCCGCCAAGGGGGAAGCGTGTCAAACGAAGCGCTCAAGAAATACGCCACGCTCAATAACCTCACCTTTGTCTTGGCAGCAATTCAATGCGCCTGGCTGGTCTGGTTCTTCTACACGGGTCTGGGCGGAGCGCTGGAACTCGTCGCGCGGGTGATGTCCATAGCACTCGCCCTGCAAATTCTGTTCATGTATCAGCAGGGCTACTTCTACAGGTGGCTGCCGCCGCTGGCGAACCATTTCCTGGTCGCTGTTTATCTTGGCATCTGCGCATTGGCTTTCATTCATTTCCACTATGAGTACGAACGGATCGCGATCTATTCGCAGGGATCGTTCACGCAGAACGACTACATCGTCGGGCTGCTTGTTTTTCTGCTGGTGATGGAGCTATCCCGGCTCGCGCATCCCATACTGTTCTGGACCAATGTGTTCATGGTCGCCTACACGCTCTGGGGTTTTCTCAGTCCGATCGATTTCTTCTGGCATCCCGGCACCTCCTTCCGTCGCGTCATCACTTCGAGCACGGTGGAACTGTCGACCGGCATCTATGGCAGCTACGGCCAGCTCGCCCTCACGCTGATCGCCGCGTTCCTGCTCCTGGCGGGCGTAGCCAACGGGTTCAATGCGCAGCACTCGATGGTCAGGGTCGTACGTCTGGTCGCCCGGTCCAGGCGGATGATTCCGCAAACCGCCGTGGTCGGGTCGAGCGCGATCGGACTGATAAGCGGCAGCGGCTCGGCCAATGCCGCGGTGGTCGGCACCATCACGATTCCGCTGATGATGCGCTATGGCGTTCCGGGCACCTTTGCCGCCGCAGTCGAGACCGCCGCATCGATGGGTGGACTTATCGACCCCCCGATGATGGGCGCCGCCGCTTTCCTGATGGCGGAGTTCCTGGGTGTGCCCTATTGGGATGTCGTGCTGCGCGGTTTTGCGCTCGCCTTCGTGTACTACATCTCGATTGGCGTCGCGGTCTATCTGTTGTGCGTGCGCCTGCTGCCGGGTGATCGCATCTCCAAGCCGCACGTGCCCCTCTACGACCGCGTCACGACCGCCATCTTCTTCTCCTCCGTCGGCTATCTCGTCTACCTGATGGGCTTCGTCGGCAAGGGCGAATTGCTCGCCGCCCTCTACACGGCGACCTTCATGCTGGCTCTGCTCATCCCGACGTTCCTGTACTTCAAGCACGTGGTGAAGGAACCCATGCTCGAGGGCGAAACGCTGTTGGGAAGCTTACGCCGCGGGATCGAGACGCATGCCGAGATGACGTCCTATCTCACGCTACTGCTGGCGACGCTCGGCATCATGATCGGCCTGTTCACGGTCACCGGGTTCATCAACCGCATGGGCGCCATACTGCTCGATCTTGGCAACTGGCACATCGCGGCTCTGATCGGCATGGCCTGGGTTTTCGGCTGGCTCGCAGGCACCGGCCTGCCCCCCACCGCGACCTACATCATCGGTGCGATCGTCATCGTACCGCCGATGCGGCAGGTCGGCATCGACCCCTGGGTGGCGCATTTCTTCGTGTTCCTGCTGTCGGTGTGGGGCGAGCTGTCGCCGCCGACCTCGCTCACCGCCGCCGTCTCGGCGCGCATCGCCAACGTATCATTCATGAAGACCATGTTCGAGGCGCTCAAGATTTGCGCGCCGATCACGCTGATGACCTTCGCAATCTTCACGCGCTCCAACATGGTGACAACGACCGGGTGGTTGCAGGTCGCCGATACACTGCTCGTCCTCGTCAGCACGCTGGGCATCACGTTCGCGATGTTCGGACGGACCCATCCCAGCCTCGTTGTCGACATCTTGCTGCGCTGTCTCTTGGCGGCAGTCTCCTTCGTGGTGATGTTCCATCCGGACATGAAAATGTCGGCCTCGGTCGCCGTCGTCGTGATGCTCGCAGTCGTTGCCGGGATATACCGGCACATCCAGCTTGCGCCGAAGACCTACGCGATCACGGACACTGAGGCCGCCGCCGCGTTAAACGGCGATCTCTCTCCCGTCCTGGCCTCGGCCAGGCGCGACATCGGATAGCCGTGTGTCGCTCCGTTAGCGTCAGTCTGGCGCAGGTGCAAGGCTGCCATCTCAAACCCGCCGCTATCGTCCGCTGCGAAAAACATCGACTATGGCTACGCGCCGGCGAAATATGGTGGCTATGAAAGCTTGCACGGTCGGAGGAAGCGATGACGACTCGTATCATCGACATTTCGGTTGCACTGGAGAACGATATTGCCTCCGACCCGCCGGGGCACGAGCCCAGGATCACCTACGTCGGGCACAAGGACAGCGCGCCTGCCGTGTGCAAGTTCTTTCCCGGCCTGACGCCGGCCGACCTTCCCGACGGGGAGGGCTGGGCCATGGAGCGCATCGACATCTCCACGCACAATGGCACCCATCTCGACGCGCCCTGGCATTTCGCGTCCACCATGGACGGCGGCAAGCCTTCCTCAACGATTGACGAGATCCCTCTGCAGTGGTGCTTCCAGCCTGCGGTGAAGCTCGATTTCCGGCGCTTTCCGGACGGATATGTCGCCACCGCTGCCGATGTCGAGGCGGAGCTAAAGCGCATCGGCCACGAATTGAAACCACTCGAGATCGTGGTGGTGAATACGTCGGCGGGCTCCCGTTACGGTCAGCCCGATTACGTTCCGACCGGTTCCGGCATGGGGCGGGAGGCCACGCTCTACCTCACGTCGCGCGGCGTGCGCATCACCGGCACCGATGCCTGGTCCTGGGATGCGCCCTTCGTCCACACGGCCAAGAAGTACGCGGAGACCAAAAATGCGAAGCTGATCTGGGAGGGCCACAAGTCAGGCCGTGAGATCGGCTACTGCCACATTGAGAAACTGCACAACCTGGAAGCGCTGCCGGCAACCGGATTCAAGATTGCCTGCTTCCCCGTGAAGATCAAAAAAGCGTCCGCCGGCTGGACGCGGGCGGTCGCCATCATCGAGGACTAGCCGGATAGCCGGGTGCGCATCGTCCAACCGGCCATGTCGCATATGAAGTAGATAGTCGATCCAAAATGGTCATGCGTTGCTGCAATTGCCGTTGCCGATCCGGTAGTCGCGGTGGATCTGCTCGATGATAGGCTCGTAGACGGCCTTCTGGTCTGGCGGAAAGATAACGGCCCAGCTGTTGATGCTGCGGTTGCCGCAGGCGAAGTTGACACGCTGGTAGAACGCCATGCCGTTGTGGATGCCGGAAACCACAAACCAGGTGCCGCGCAAGGGGGCATAGTCGACCTTCGCGCCGGGATAGCTTTCGTTCAGCACGAACGTGCGGTAGTCGCGCAGGTTCTTGTTGTCGAAGTTGGGCAGCGTGCCGACCAGCAGGCGTGCGCTGCCGTCCTTGGATACGAATTGGCGGCCATCGTCTGTGGGCGAAGGAAGGGCAATGAACTGCTGGGCGGGGTAGTTTAGGGTAAAGCCGTGGCGCTCGTTGCGATAGGTGGCAAGCGCGCCGCTATCCTGAGCCACAGACTGGGAAACGGACAGTGCCATTGGACCTACCAGAAGGCCGGTAACAAGCAACAGCCGGGCGAATGGACGCGTCATGGTGATACCTCACGGAGCTTGCTTGACGATGCGTGCTTAACCCAAGCATGTACGTGGTCCGCGGCCGGCGAGATCATCAGCCATAAACACAAAATCGCGAGCATGGCGTGGTGCTACGCTATGGTCGCTGGCTCTACAGGCGACCCAACCGCATCGAAGAAACGGAAACCAGCGGGTAGGTAGGGCGAGCCTGGGATCGGTTGATCGCCAGCGAACCGCACGAGGCTCACGAGTTGTTCGGCGGCTCTGGCCGGCGGCAAGCCCTTTTCGAGCATCATATCGAGGTAGACGAATTCCGTGAGCGCGCTCTCGGCCCAATCCACTCGTGTTGTGTAACCGGAAATGGCGAACGGCGCGCTGGTCAGCGCCTGCCCGCTGTCCTGGCCGACAAGGCAGGACGAGAAATGCAGCAACTGCAGGCTGTCGGCGAGGCGCAGACTGTCGATCATGCGGCGCATGTCAACGGTGCGGCCGTTCACGGTGAGACCGTTGGCCTCGCCGTGACCCGTCACCACCAGGATGGCGGGTTCGGGCAGGAAAAGGAGCTGACGGGACCAGAGTATGAGGCTTTCCTCGTCATGGAAGAAGCGGTGACGCACCTGCGCCCGGGAAAGCCGGCCGAAGATTTCGCGCAGCATGGAACCGAAGGCGTATTCGCGATCGTCGAGCGAACGCTGCCAGTAGGCCTCGAGCACGACCAGCCAGGTCAGTCCCTGTCGCGCCTGAGCACGCCGGCCGTGCCAGGTATGCAGCGGATGGGCTTCTTCCTGCCATTCCCCGGCGAGGGCGTGACAAAGCGGGTCGAGGTCGAGAAATCCGCTGCTCGAGAGCTGCGATCCTTTGAACGTGTAGGCGAGGCGCCCCCGCTCGATGCGGCCGTCCAGCCTGCCCGCACCGTCGAACTCGAGGAACCCGTGCACCCGGTCGGCGTCCTGAAACAACCGCATGCGGCCAAGCGTCGTTTCCCAATAACCCTCGAACTCCCGCCAGCCCTGCCACGGTAGCGCGTGCGGATGGCCTTCCGCCAGATACTCACCGGCAAAGCAGCCGGGCCGCTTGAGCCTGAACCCACCGGTCCCCTTCTCGACAGCCTCCTGATAGCGGAAAGC
The DNA here is from genome assembly GCA_963814055.1 of uncultured Alphaproteobacteria bacterium. GTDB lineage: Bacteria > Pseudomonadota > Alphaproteobacteria > Rhizobiales > Hyphomicrobiaceae > AWTP1-13. The sequence goes on along the minus strand of CAWFBJ010000023.1, from coordinate 127,115 downwards.
AAGCGCCGCGTCGGTGATGCTGCCCTCCAGCACGTTCTCGGTCCCGTTCGCTCCGTAGGTGCCACGCACTTGGTGACCATCCTGCTGCAGGATCATGGGGCCGAACGAAGTGAACCACCGGCCGGTAAATTCCATCGGGCTCTCCGCCGTTGCAACCGTCCATGACCCCAAGTCGATGGGTGTATCAGGCACCAGCGGCAGTGGGCAATGTGGCCCCCACTACCTCTACAGCCAGTAAGGCCTCTATCGGGTCCTGGGGTCGCGCGCGTAACCCTTCAGCCGCGTGAGGAGGTCCTTCAGCGGCTCGTCGACCCAGGCGTGGATCAGAAAGTCCTTGTGGGCGGCATCCTTCGATCCGGCCACGAAGGCGATGCTGCCCGGCTCCAGGCGCGGCTCAAGTTCGGTGCTGAACCCAATTTCGCGGTCGGCAAGCATCTTCTGCAACTGGAGGTTCCGGGCCTGCGTCGGCGTCGTGTAGGAACTTACGAAGAAGGCCGACTTCTGACTTGAGATCCAATCGGCGAACATATCGAGCTCACCGTAGAGCGCATCAAACAACACCACGCCGCGCAGGCGCCTGCCGAGGCCCCCGTGGTGCACGCTCCAGGCGGTTGCCAGGTAGCCGCCGCTGTAGGCCACAACGACGACCGGCATGCTGGCAAATGACCGGACCGAGCGCGGATCGCCGTGCAGCTTGGCGAGCTGTTGCGCCGCTTCACCTAGAAAGCGGGCAAAGGCGCCCGGCTGCCAGAGTTTGCCGGCACTGGAGTCCGCGGCTTTGACGGCGAGCTGAGGCGCCACCAGCACGGCGTTGACACCGGACGAGGAGATCTGGGCAGGCACCTGCTGGCGCAGATAGACATCGTCGCCGAGCTTGGCGCCATGGCCATGAAAGAACACGATCAGGAGACCGGGACGGCGAATGTCGAAACCCTTCGGCATGTGCAGCAGAACTTGGCGGTCGTTGTAGGTCTCGTCTTCCCAGTAGATCCGGCCCGTGCCCGTGCGGTGACCGCGCCGGCCGTTCTCGATCACATCGAGGAAGGGCTTCTGCGTGCGCGGCACCTCGCCCTGGTAGGGAAACGGTGCAGTCTCCAGTTCGACCAGCTTCGATTTTGCCCGCGCCAGTGGTCCGCTGCGCGCATGCACACGGTGCGGGACGGGCACGTTTTCTGCGGCGGTGGTGCGCTTGGCGGCGGCGCCGACCGTGCGCTCGCTCGACCAGGCCCAGGCCGTTCCCAGCAGGCTGGCCAGAACCAGCGATAACGTCAGAGATAGGGGCCTCATGCGATCCGATCTCGGCGCGGCTGCAATAACACACGGCTTTCATAAGACTAGAATTTGGCGGCGGGTGCCGGGTTAGCGGCCAATCATGTCGGCAAAATGGGCATTGCCGCCACTCTCAGGATAGAAAACGCTGAGGGTTAATCTCGAATCGTGCTCAGCCTCTGTGGCGCGATGGTCTGCTGGCGGCACTTGGCTTATCAAGATCGCATGACGCCTCCGAGCTCGAGCAGGGCTGTGCCCGCCAACAAAGGTGCGGCCGCTATTGCGCCCGTCACCATGGTCACGGCAACGGCCCTTGCCGTGGCGAACATGATCGGCATCGGCGTCTTCACGAGCCTGGGCTTTCAGGTCAAAGATCTCCCCTCCGGCTTCACGCTACTGATGCTGTGGGTCATCGGCGGCGTCATATCGCTGTGCGGAGCCCTGTCCTACGCGGAACTCGCTACAGCATTTCCCCGCTCGGGCGGTGAGTACAACTTCCTGTCGCGGATTTACCACCGTGCGGTCGGGTTCATGGCCGGGTGGGTATCGGCGACGGTCGGCTTCACGGCACCCACCGCACTTGCGGCAATGGCCTTCGGCGGTTATTTCGCGGGTGTCGTGCCGGGTGTACCTCCGCTTGCTCTCGCGCTCGTCCTGGTCTGGTCGATTGCGCTGGTGCATTTGCGGGGGATCAATCGAGCGAGTGCATTCCAGAACGTGTCGACCTTTATCAAGGTTGTGCTGATCGTTGTGTTCATTGTTGCAGCCTTTGCGCTCGGTACCCCTTCGTCGATTTCGTTTGCACCCTCCGCCAGGGACGCTGGCCATATCGCGAGTCCAGCCTTTGCGGTCAGTCTGGCGTTCGTCATGTATTCCTATGCCGGCTGGAACGCTGTGACCTACATCGCCGGCGAGGTACGCGACCCGAGGCGGACCTTGCCGTACTCGGTGATCGTCGCCGTGGTGACTGTGACGTTGCTGTACGTGGGCCTCAATGCCGTGTTTCTCTACAGTACGCCGATCGATCAAATCTCCGGCCAGCTCGACGTTGCGGTCATCGCCGGTCATCATATCTTCGGCGACTTGGGTGGACGCATCGTGGGTGCCCTGATCTGCATCGGCCTCGTTTCGACGGTCAGCGCCATGATGTGGATCGGCCCCCGGGTGATCATGGTCATGGGCGAGGATTTCCCGTTGCTGTCGCCGTTCGCGCGCCGCGCGGCCAGCGGTGTGCCGACCCTTGCCGTGCTGTTCCAACTCGTGGTGGTGACGGTGCTGTTGCTGACGCAAGGCTTCGAGTCGATCCTGGAATTCATTCAATTTAGCCTGACGGTTTCGTCGTTTCTTACCGTCCTTGGGGTTATTGTGCTTCGTTTCACCCAGCCGGAATTGCCCCGCCCTTACCGGGTATGGGGCTATCCGTTTACTCCGCTGGTGTTTCTGGCCGTTTCGCTCTTCATGATGATCAACCTTGTCCTGGAGAGGCCGGCGCAGGCGCTGGCAGGAACGGTCATGATGCTGACGGGCTTGTTGATCTTCGCACTGTCTCTAAGATATCCGCGTACCCACGCAAGGAGCCTCTGACGCCCATGTTCACGAGACGAAACCTGGCCAAGGCCGTCGGCCTGCTGGCCCTGCTTGTTATCGCGTCTGCTCCGCGCGCATGGGCGGTGGAAGGTGCCAAGCCCAATGACGTGGCGCGATACCTGGCAGGACTGGAGCCGGCTGCGGATTCGCCGCTCACGGCGCTGACACGCGACGCGGCATGGCAGCAGCACGCACGAGCGCTCAACCAAGCGTGGTCGGGCCTCGAGGTCCGCCGCCTTGCAAGGATCCGGGCGTGGTCGGCTGCCAATCTCACCGACCCGCAGCCGGTGGTGCTGTACATGTTCAGCGGCCCCGACTTTCTGTACGTTGATGCATTCTTTCCGAACCGTACGACCTATGTGATGAGCGGCCTGGAACCGGTCGGCCAGGTCCCGGTGGTCACGGACGCGTCCCGGCGGTCCATGGGGTATGCGCTGGCCGGCCTGCGCCAGTCGGTGGGCTCGTCACTCGACTACAGCTTCTTCAGGACCAAGCAGATGCGGGCCACGTTCAGCTCCAACAGGCTGAAGGGCGTGCTGCCGGTGATCTATCTTTTCCTCGCCCGGTCCGGGAAGACCGTTCACGAGGTCACGCTGATCAGCATCGACGCTGATGGGCAGGTCGTTGCGGGCGGAGCGCGTGACGCGGCCCCGGCCGCCAAGATCGTGTTCTCGGGCGGCGAAGGCACCCCGCAGCAGACGCTCTATTATGTGCAGACCGACGTATCCGATCACGGCCTGAAAAAGACCGGCTTCCTCAAATTCTGCGAGACGCTCGGCGCGGCTGACGGCTTCATCAAGAGCGCGTCATATCTTCTGCACAGCAACGGCTTCTCCACGATGCGCGGTTTCCTCCTCGACCGCACCGTGGCCTTGGTCCAGGACGACTTCGGGATTCCCGTGCGCTATTTCAGCTCGGAAGCCTGGCAGCTTCGCCCATTTGGGCGATACCGGGGGCCGATCCCGCTGTTCAACGCGAACTATCAAAGCAAGCTCAACGACGTCTATCGCCGGTCCAACCCGCCGCAGCTCGATTTCGGCGTCGGCTACCGGTGGCGGCCGCACGAGTCCAACCTGCTGCTCGCGGTCAAGGCCCCGAAGTAGCGGCCTCGGCCAAGAAATCTCTGGTCAACGACGGCGCCGGGATGCCATGAAACCGGCGTCGTTGCCTGCCTTTAAATCGCTGCGTGAAGGTGGCGGATCAGGTGTAACCGGAGATGAGCATGATGGCGTCGCGCGCGCTGTGCGGATCGTTTGCCTTGATGTGTGTCGCGACGCTGGCGGTGGGGAGCGCCGCGCTGGCGCAGCCCGCGACGGGCTATACGCCCAAAGTCGGCCAGGAAGGCAAGGACGTCGTCTGGGTGCCGACTCCCCAGACGCTGGTCGATCGCATGCTCGACATGGCGAAGGCCACCCCGCAGGATTATGTAATCGATCTGGGCTCCGGCGACGGCCGCACTGTCATCACGGCGGCCAAGCGCGGTATCAAGGCCCACGGCGTTGAATATAACCCGGAAATGGTCGCACTGGCCAAAGGCAACGCCAAAAGGGAGGGCGTTGCGGACCAGGCCACCTTCGTGGAAGCCGACATTTTCGAGACCGATTTCTCGCAAGCGACAGTGCTGACCCTGTTCCTGCTCACCGATCTCAACATCAAGCTCCGTCCGACCATCCTGAAGATGAAGCCCGGCACGCGCGTGGTTTCGAACACCTTCATGATGGGCGACTGGGAGCCGGACGATCGAGTGGAGGCCCCGCCCGGCTGCTCGTCCTTCTGCAAGGCCAGCCTCTGGATCGTGCCTGCGCAAGTCGAAGGCACGTGGCAGATGGGCCAGAGCGAACTCGTTCTCGAGCAGAAGTACCAGGCGATGTCGGGCCGGCTCAAGACCGGCAACGTCATTGCCCCGATCACCAACGGCAAGATGAGCGGCGATCGGATTGCCTTCAGTGCCGGAGGTACGCAGTATACGGGCACGGTCGCCGGCAACGCCATCGACGGTGCGAGCAAGGCGGACGGCGGCGAAGCCAAGTGGCAGGCCACGCGGGCCGCAAAATAGCGCGTTGATTGGGAACGAATGGCACGGGTGCAGCTTATCGGCGCGTTCGAACGGAGAAGATCATGAGCCTCAAGCAGCGTTCACCGCAATGGTTGGCTGTCGTCGGCGCGAGCCTGTTGGCGATGGGCACGACCGCCCTGGCCCAGCCCGCGACCAATTACGAGCCCAAATCCGGTCAACCGGGCAAGGACGTCGTCTGGGTGCCGACGCCACAAAGCCTGGTCGATCGCATGCTGGACATGGCCAAGGCCACGCCGCAGGACTACGTGATCGATCTGGGTTCGGGCGACGGTCGTACCGTCATCACGGCGGCCAAGCGCGGGATCAAGGCGCACGGCATCGAATACAACCCCGACTTGGCCGAGCTGGCCAAGCGCAACGCGGTGCAGGCGGGCGTTACCGACAAAGCGACATTTGCCCACGGCGACATATTCGAGAGTGACTTCTCGCAGGCGACAGTGGTGACGTTGTTCCTACTCCCAGGCCTCAATGTCCGCCTGAGGCCCACCTTGCTCGACATGAAGGCAGGTACCCGCGTGGTCTCCAATTCCTTCACCATGGGTGACTGGGAGCCGGACGACTCGGCTGCCGTTACCGAGGGCTGCAATTCGTTCTGCAAGGCCTACCTGTGGATCGTGCCGGCCAAGGCCGGCGGAAAGTGGCAGATGGGCCAGAGCGAGCTCGCGATCGATCAGCAGTACCAGGCGTTCACCGGCACGCTCAAAACCGGCAACGTGATTGCCCCGATCACCCAGGGTAGGCTCAACGGCGATCAGATCGCCTTCACGGCAGGAGACACGCAGTACGCCGGGTCGGTGAAGGGCAATTCCATGGAAGGCACCGGCAAGGCCGGCAGCACCGAAGCCAAGTGGCAGGCGACCCGCCAATAGGACAACAAGCGCCGCCGGCTGCGGCTAGGCAACCTTGACCATGCGCTTGCCGCGGTTCTCGCCAGCAAGGAGCCCGATGAGCGCGCGCGGGGTGTTTTCCAAGCCGTCGATCACGTCTTCTTCGATTTTGAGCTTGCCTGCCGAGACCCAGGACTGCAGGTCGGCGATGGCCTTGTCGCGTTCGGCGAAGAAGTCGGTGACAATGAAGCCCTTGAGCGTGAGGCGCTTTACGACGATGAGGCCGGGCACGCCGCGCGGACCCGCCGGGGGCGCCGCGCCGTCGTAGGCAGAAATTGCCCCGCAGCAGGAGACGCGGCCGCCGGTGTTCATCTGGAACAGGCACGCTTCCAGAATGTCGCCGCCGACGTTGTCGAAATAGACGTCGATGCCTTTCGGGGCGGCCTGCTTCAGCGACTTGAAGACCGGACCGGCCTTGTAGTCGACGGCGGCGTCGAAGCCGAGGTCCTTGACGAGCCAGTTGCACTTCTGCTGCCCGCCGGCGATGCCGACCACGCGGCAACCCTTGATCTTGGCAATCTGCCCGACGAGGGTGCCGACTGAGCCAGCTGCGGCCGACACCACCACCGTCTCCCCCGGTTTCGGATCGGCGATGCGCAGAAGTCCGAAGTAGGCCGTAAGCCCGGCAACGCCGTAGACGCTCAGCAGATGCGTCATCGGCTCGACCTTGGGCACCTTCATGAGCCGCTTACCAGCCAGCGCGACATAATCCTGCCAACCCGTGTCGGCGAAAACCAGGTCGCCCACCCCAAAGCCCGGTGCCTTGCTTTCCATGACCTCGGCAATTGCGCCACCGGCCATGACCGATCCGGCCCCGACTGCTTCCCGATAGGTTGCGCCCTGCATCCAGGCGCGGTTGGCAGCGTCGAGCGAGATGTAGCGAACGCGCAGAAGGGCCTCGCCGTCCAGGGGCGCGGGCATTGGCGCGTCGGTGAGGCGGAAATGCTGGGGTCCCAGTTTGTCCTTGGGCGTCTCCACCAGAAGGATCTGGCGATTGGCGATCGCTGCCATTTGTGTTCTCCCTGGGTCGGCGGAATGCGGCCGCATCGAGAAACAGTGCTGTGCGGAACCGCCATGTTCCGCCATGCGCGGGCGAAGGTCTACTGGTTATGCTAGAACGCCGCTCCGTCGACGGTTCACTGCCGCATATGCGGCATTTTCAGACCGCCGGCAGCGCATGAGTGGAGCGACATGATGGGAATTTCCCGCCGGTCGATGATCGGTGCCGCGACCATAGCCTGCCTGCTTGCCTTGTGGGCCGTGCTGACAATGGTGACGGGCACCATCGATACGCTGCGCTTTCCCTCTCCTGTCCAGTTCTGGCAGTCCGCCAAACAAATCATGACAACGGGCTATGCCGACGGCACCTTGCTTTCACATGCGCTCCACAGCCTGAAGCTTGTCGTGATGGGCTTTGTGGTCGCAGCCGCATTCGGAATACCGCTCGGGCTCCTGATGGGCTGGAACCGCCGCGCCGAGGCACTGATCAATCCAGTTTTTCTGCTCATACGCCCGATCCCACCGCTTGCCTGGATTCCGCTCGCCATCCTCTGGCTGGGCCTCGGGGATGCCGCCAAGATCATGGTCATCTTCTTCGCCGCGTTCGTCCCCTCCGTGATCAACACGTTCACCGGCGTGCGCGCCATCGAGCCGCATCTCATCGAGGCGGCGCGCATGCTGGGTACGGGCCGGTGGCGCTTTACCAGCGAAGTTTTGGTGCCGGCTGCCGCACCAATGATTTTCACGGGCCTGCGTCTGTCGCTGCAGGCATCGTGGACGACGCTGGTTGCTGCCGAACTGGTGGGAGCGCTGGCGGGGCTGGGGCGCGTGCTCAATGTCGCGCAGCAGGACATCTATCCGTCGATGGTGATGGTGGGCATGGCTGCCGTCGGCGCCTTGGGGTGGGGGACGACGCGCGTTCTGGCCGCAATCGAGACGCGCGCGATGCCCTGGTTGATGGTGCGCGCGTGAGGTCGATGGCATGACGCCCAGCACGCCCCGCCCACCCGGATCGACTGAGATATTTTTACTCGGAGCGTCTGGTTTGCTGGGCTTCCTCGGCCTTTGGTGGGGCCTGTCGGCGTCGGGGCTCGTCGCCAAGCAGTTTCTGCCGACGCCGTTCGAGGTTCTGGCGCGCACGCTCTATCTGCTGACCGAGCCTTTCGCAGGCGCGACCTTGCCCGAACATCTCGCCCGCAGCTTCGAGCGGTATGCCTACGGCTTCATGCTGGCGGCAGCAGTCGGCGTTCCGCTCGGTCTGCTGATGGGGTGGTTCCGCTGGCTCGACGACATGGTCACGCCGGTGTTCGACAGCCTGCGGTTCATCGCGCCGATCGCCTGGGTGCCATTCGCGGCGCTGTGGTTTGGAACCGGTATCGGCGGCCCGATCATGATCATCTTCTCGGGCGCTTTTCCGCCGTGCCTGATCAATGCCTACCGCGGAGCGCGGTTCGTCGACCGCACGTATATCGAGGCGGCGCAGATGCTGGGCACGGGCAATCTGCGCACGATCCTGCAGGTGCTGCTGCCGGCGTCGTTTCCCTCGATCGTCGCGGGCCTGCGGATCGGCGCGGGGCTCGGCTGGCAATCGCTCGTTGGTGCGGAGTTGATCGTGGCGTCGGCAGGTGTGGGTTACCTGATGGTGCAGGGCCAGAGCAATATCTCGACGCCGACAGTGATGGCCGGCATGATCGCCATTGGCCTCGTCGGCTTGATCATCGATGTCGGCCTGCGTCAGGTCGAGGCGTTCGTGCGCCGCAGGAGAGGGCTTGCATGAGCGCCATCGAGTTCGACAAGGTCGGCCGGCAGTTCGAGAGGGATGGCCAGTCCTTTCCAGCCTTGGAAAATGTCGACCTTACCGTTGCCGACAAGGAGTTCGTGGCGCTGGTCGGCCCGTCGGGATGCGGCAAGACCACCTGCCTGCGCATGGCCGCGGGGTTCGAGGTGCCGTCGAGCGGGCGCGTTCTGGTGGGCGGCATGCCGGTACACGGACCTGGGCCGGACCGTGCCGTCGTATTCCAGCAGTTCGCTTTGTTCCCCTGGAAGAACGTGGCCGACAACATCGCCTTTGGTCTGCGCAACAAGGGTATGCTCGCTGCGGAGCGGCAGGACCGGGTGGCCGGCATCATCAAACTGATGGGGTTGGAAGGCTACGAGACGGCGTTCCCGCATCAGCTCTCCGGCGGCATGCAGCAGCGTGTTGCCATCGCCCGCGCTTACGTGCTCGAGCCGGAAGTGCTGCTGATGGACGAGCCGTTCGGCGCACTGGATGCGCAGACGCGCATCGTCATGCAGGAAGAGCTGGTGCGCATTGCGCGCATCAATCCTCGAACGGTGCTTTTCATCACCCATGCCGTGGAAGAGGCCGTCTACCTCGCCGACCGGGTGGCGGTGATGACGCGGCGGCCAGGGCGCATCAAGGAAATTCTAGACGTGCGCAGCGTCCGCGAGGCCGAGGACTGGCACCGACATGTCCGGGTGGAGGACGTCATGGATCTGGAAAGCTTTGTGCACCTGCGAACGCACATCTGGCGGTCGTTGCGCGAGGAGAAAGTCGGTGCCGAACATTGAAGCCGGCCGATACTGAGATAGTGTTGCACGCAACAAGCCTGGGAGAGGAAACATGAAACGCATTCTGACGTATCTGGCGCTTGCCGCGCTGACTGCCGCCGGGAGCGCACCGCAAGCGGCGGCGCAGACCCCGATCAAGGTCAGTTATCAGCCGGCGCTCTACTGGTCGTTGCCGTACTACGTGGCGACGGAGAATAAATTCTGGGCCGAGGCAGGCCTGGTGCCGGAGTTCTCGACCTTCCCGGCCGGTGCGCCGCAGGTCGCGGCCGCCCAGGCCAAGGCCTGGGATGTCGGCGGTACAGGCTCCGTGCCGGCGGTGCTTGGCGCGGCGCGCTTCGGCCTCGTCACCATCGGCATCACCAACGACGAGTCGAAGGCCAATGTGTTGATGGTGCGGGCCGACAAGTTCGATGCGGCGAAGAAGGACCCTTCCGCCATCAAGGGCCAGAAAATCCTGCTCACCACCAATTCCACAGGCGACTATTCGGTGCAGGCTTGCCTCAAGAAATGGGGAATTGCCAAGACCGATGTGCAACTCGTGAACCTCGGCCAAGCGCAGATTATCTCGGCTGTCTCATCCAACAACGGCGACTATGCGGGTGTCTGGGCTCCCAATAACTACACTCTGGCTGAGAAGGCCAACACGAAGCTTCTGTGCAGCGGCTACGACGCCGGGGCGATCGTGCCTGGCGCTTTGATCGCGCGGCCCGACTTTGCAAAAGAAAATCCGGACGCAGTTGCGAGGTATCTGGCTGTGTACTTGCGCGCGTGGGCCTGGATCGGGGCGCATCCGAAGGACGCACGGGCGATGATGAAAAAGTTCTACTCCCAGGGCGGCGTGGAGATATCGGACGCTGGAATGGAATCGGAATTTGCCGACCGGCCCGTGTTCGGGCTCGAGGCTCAGGTCAAGATCATGGACCGGAGCAAAGGCAAGTCCGATGTCGACACATGGCTCAGTAACATCGGGGAATTCATGAAATCTGTCGGCACCATTCCTGAAGTACCCGACCCCAAGAGCTTCATTGACAACTCGTTCATGAAGCGAGTTGCGTCCGATGCAAAGCTCAAGGCTTTGGCGACAAAAACAAACTGATGTTCGTATCGCCTTCGCCGGGTGCTTCGAGCATCCCGGCGGTTCCGCCTGCGACAAGAGTGTGCCGGCCGCGGCGCTTAGGTTATGGCCGCGCTCAATTGGGCTCACGCCCTCACGCACATCGTGATCCGGCGGCCGCTCGATTGGAAGCGGTCGCGAGCCCGGGCGTATACCACCAACTCGATCTCGCTGCGGTCCATGCCGATGTCCTTGAGCGTGCGGTCGTCGAGCTTGTGGAGGACAAAAACAGTGGCTCGCTCGGCTCGGCGGATCCAATATCCCGCCCAGGCGCTTCTCACGCCTTCAGACAGGCGGCTGTAAAATGAGCTGGGAGCAGTTCGCGTTCCCAAAGCGTCGATGTGGGCCATGTCGGCCTCCTGTGCATCTGGTGCGGTTTGCGATAGGGGCCACCCCTTACTGGTAGACGGTGAGGCTGAGCGCGGGCACATTCTTGGGCGGCCAGACCTGGGTTTCCCGTTGTCTGCTCGGCCAGGCCGGGGTGACGCGTCGCCGGCTGAAAAGCGCCCCGAAAAAGTTACGGATGGCCCGGGCCTGCTCGTTGCGGGCGGCACGGATCAGACTCTGGACCTGTTCGGAAGTGAGGTCTGAGAAGGGGTAGCGGCTAGGGGATGTCATTTGAGCATTCCTCATCGCAACATTGCGTTGAGACGAGAATTACGTTGCCAAAAGCGAGCCGGCAAACGATGTTATCTGTCCTCAGAGCTGAGAGAAACTAAAGCATAAAATGAGACGTCCGCTGCCGCCGCTAAACTCTCTGAGGGCCTTTGAAGCCACGGCCCGGCATTTGAGCTTCTCCAAGGCGGCGCAGGAACTGCATGTCACTCCCGCAGCCCTCAGCCACCAGATTCGCGGATTGGAAGAGCAGCTTCAGTTGAAGCTGTTCCATCGGCGCGCACGCGCGATCGAGCTGACGGAGGCCGCGCGTACAATCTATCCCGGTATCCGCACCGGCTTCGATGCAATCCGCGAGGCCGTGGAACGGCTTGATCGCGGCAAGCAAGACCGGATGCTGGTCGTGAGCTCGACACCGGGCCTGACTGCCAAATGGCTGGTGCCGCGGCTCTACAAATTCCTCGCGCTGCATCCCGGTATTGAAACGCGCATCACGGCCAGCGTCGCCTATGCCAACTTCGCGACCGACGACATCGATGTCGGCATACGCTTGAGCTCAGGCGTGCACCCCGACCTCTATGTGGAGAAGTTGTCGGACGAATGGTTGCTGCCGCTGTGCAGCCCGCGCCTGCTCGAGGGCGAACATCCGCTGCGGGTGCCGCACGACCTCAAGCATTTTACGCTCATCCAGGTAGACCTGCCGGGTGTGGTGCCGACGTGGACCGACTGGATGGAGATGGCAGGTCTCGCCGGTATCGACAGCACGCGGGGGCTTCGGCTCAACGTTGCCGATCACGCTCTGGATGCCGCCAGCGAAGGTGTTGGCGTGGTGCTGGCCTACAAGATGGTTGCGGCGCGCGACATCGCGCTCAAGCGGCTGGTCGTCCCGTTCGGGCCGGAGATCCCGCTGCCGGGCCGGGCCTACTATTTCGTCTGTGCCAAGGGTCAGGAGAAGCGCGCGCCCATCAAGGCTTTTCGCGACTGGATATTCAGCGAGATGCAGGAGACGCATGCGGCCCTGCGGGAGACGCCGGTGGGTGCAGGAGGCTAGGTTCTCAGGGATTGACGCGCGATAGTGATGCACGGCGCCGATCGAGTTGGGTGAGGTATGGCCATGCGCGGACTGAAGGGTAAGACGGCTATCGTCACCGGCGGTGGGGGCGGCATCGGCAGGGCCATCTGTCTCCGGCTGGCACAGCAGGGCGTGACGGTGGGCGTGTTCGACAAGAATGCGGATGCCGCCGCAGCCACCGCCGACGCCGCCTCGGCGGCAGGTGGACGGGCGATCGCCCAGGTGGTCGACATCACCGACTATGCTGCGGTCGCGGCGGCGGTGGCTGCCTTCGAGCAGTCTGCAGGCCCCGTCGATGTGCTGGTCAACAATGCGGGCTGGGACAAGTTCGCCTACTTTCTCGAAACCGAGCCGGCACTGTGGGATCAACTCATCGCCATCAATCTCAAGGGGCCGATCAATCTGCATCATGCGGTGCTGAAGGGCATGCAGCAGCGCCGCCGTGGACGCGTGATCAGTATTGCTTCCGATGCCGGCCGGGTCGGATCGTCGATGGAAGCGGTCTATTCGGCGTGCAAAGGCGGGATCATTGCGTTCACCAAGACCATGGCGCGCGAGATGGCGCGGTCCGGCGTGACGCTCAACGCGGTGTGTCCAGGTCCTACCGAGACGGCGCTGCTGGCAGGTTTCCTGGAAGGTGCGCAGGGGCAGAAAATCTACGAAGGCCTGAAGCGTGCGATCCCGCTGGGGCGGCTCGGCCAGCCGGACGACATTCCGGGCATCGTGGCGTTTCTTGCCAGCGACGATGCGAGCTTCATCACGGGCCAGGTGATCAGCGTGTCCGGCGGGCTGACGATGAACGGATGATCGATCTCCCTCTCCCTATGCAAAATCGAGGAGAGCGTACTCAAGGAGCGGAAAATGACCGAGCGCTATGCGCACTACAAAGCCCTGAAATTCGCGCGCCCGCGCCCGCGCATCCTCGAGGTGATCTTGTCGAAGCCCGGCAAGCTCAATGCGCTGGATGCCGACGGCCACCGCGAACTCGCCGACGTGTGGCGCGACATCGACCGCGATCCGGAAACCTCGGTGGCGCTGCTGCGCGGCGACGGCGGCGTGTTCTCTGCCGGCGGCGACCTCGGCATGATCGAGGTGATGGCGCGCGACTGGGCCACGCGCACGCGCGTCTGGAAGGAAGCGAGCGACCTTGTCTACAACGTGATCAACTGCACCAAGCCCGTGGTTGCGGCCATCGAGGGGCCGTGTGTCGGTGCGGGGCTTGCGGCGGCGATGGTGGCCGACATCACGGTTGCCGGGCGTAGGGCGCGTATCATTGATGGGCACACGCGATTGGGCGTGGCGGCCGGCGATCACTCGGCTATCGTGTGGCCGCTGCTGTGCGGCATGGCCAAGGCGAAATACTATCTGCTGCTGTGCGAGAGCGTAAACGGCGAGGAGGCCGAGCGCATAGGCCTCGTCTCGATGGTGGCCGATGATGGCAAAGTGGTCGAGACCGCGCTGGCGGCTGCGGAGAAACTACGCGACATGCCGCCCGCCGCCGTGCGCTGGACCAAGCACGCGCTCAACAACTGGCTGCGCATGGCGGGGCCGACCTTCGATGCGTCGCTGGCCATGGAGTTCATGGGCTTTTCGGGGCCTGAGGTGCAGGAGGGCATGGCGGCTCTCAAGGAGAAGAGGCGGCCCAAGTTCGACCCCACGGATCCGTTCTGAATCGGTGAGCGTCCGCCGCCATCGGTAACAGACGTGTGCCTCCTTGTCGGGACCGTCAGTCGGCGCCATTTCACGGGCACCATCGAGTGAGTGTGCTGAACCAGGGAGATCCACGTTGGCCAAGCTGCAGACACAAGGAGTGCACCACATCACGCTGGTCGGCGCCGACCGGCAGACGTCCGTTGATTTCTGGGAGGGCGTGCTCGGCATGCCGCTCGTGTTCGAGCAGCCCAATCTTGATGATCCGGAAACGAACCATCTCTACTTCGATCCGGGCGATGGGCGCCTGATCACCATCTTCACCAATGAGAACTCCAAGCCCACATCGCGGCCCAACCCGATGGGCATCGGCAATCTGCATCATCTCGCCTTCATCGTCTCGCGTGCCACCTACACGCAGTCCAAGATACGGCTGGACGAGGGCGGATTTTCCAACTCGGGCGAGGTCGACCGCGGCTTCATGTACTCGATGTATTTCCGCGACCCGCTGGGCCAGCTCCTGGAACTGGCCTGCTACAAGTTCGAGCCACCTTCCGGGGCCACGCATGCCGACGTGCTGCGGGAAGCGCACAACATCCGCGTGGCCAAAGGTGCCTACAACATTGCCGACGAGCATCTGGCCGATGCCATCGAGCTGCTGTCAAAGAAGCCGGCGCCAGCCGTCAGCAGCAAGGCTTGATATTCCAGCCCAACCCCGCCCTGAGCTTGTCGTAGGGCGGCTGCCTATGCGGCGCCGCGGTTCGACGGGCTCACCGCTGGGTTGGTGGCCGGAAGCTGGATGCCCTGATTGAAGTAGCGTTCCAATTTGGCATTGAGCGCCGGCGGTCCGCCCTCCAGGGAGATGTTGTCCACGCGTTTGAGGGTAATGGTGATGGGAATCCGCTGCAGGAGAGGCGCACGCGGGCGCTTCTTCCCGAACAGGCTTCGTTCCAGGCCTTCCATCTTCACCAGCAGCACGGGCTTGTCCGGGTGCTCCTTGATGAGGTCGTGCACGCCCGAGAGATGCGAGGGGATCACGACGCCGGTGCCGTCGCCAATCCGGCCTTCGCAAAACAGCAGGAGGTGATGACCGGCGGCGAGCACCTTGTTCATGATCGACGCAGCTTGATCTTTGCGGCGCCTGCGCTCCGCGGCCCACAGCTCTTGCCTGTCAGCGATGCCGCGGTTCCAGCCCCCGGGAGGGTCTCTGGGACTGCCGAGGCAGATGACGCCGAACAGTTTCATCAGCCACCACTGCTTCCAGTCGGTGTATTCGGCGTGCCAGGCCGTGGCGCGTATGCGGGCGTGCGGCCACGCATTGTTCATGAGGAACGGGCCGTCGAGGAATGAGACGTGGTTGGCAACGACGATCGAGCCGTTGTTGCAACTCAGAGCCTCTTCGGCGCCGAGGATCGTCACCTTGTAATTGAGGGCGAACAGGGGTTGCGCGATGAAATTCCTGAACGTCGCTCGCGCGAGCGCGCCCAACGTGCGATCGACGCCTTTGACGAGCGCCTTCTCCATGTCAAGCCTCCCGCGGCCGATGGCGTCGCTCGGCCTCGCGCTTGAGATCGGCGAGATCGAGCTCAAGCTGACGCTTGAGGGTACCTAGAAACAGCCAGCCCAGAGGCGCAAACAGCCGGGCAAGCAGTGTCGCAGGTTGGCCTTCGAAGACGAGCGTCGTCCGCGTTCCCGCCGCCTCGGGGGCGAATAGGTGTTCTGCACGAAAGGCGGTGCCGTGATTGAAGGCAGTGAGCAGAAAACGGCGCGGCGGTTCGATTTGCGCGAGTGTCATGTCTTCGCTCGCCTGCAGGCCGAACATCGATCGCGTTTCGCGAAAGCGTGTGCCGGCGGCCACGGAGCCTGGCGTCAGCAGTTCGACGCTCTGAACACCGGAAATAAATCGTGGCCAGTTGGATATGTCGATTGCCGTAGAGAAGGCGGCATCGGGCGGGGTCTCGACGAAACACTTCACGGCGATCTGCATGACCCCTCGCGCGCCAATGTCAATGTCTTTGCAGATAGACCGGGCGATACTAAGTTGGCGAAGGGCGGACTACCAGAAAAGGATGTGATGCGTGAGCTGGCAACCCGGCCAAGACCCCATTCCCGGCGATCGCTTTTCCTGCGATGCCATCGAGCACGTGATCGTGCCGCGCGCCCGCGATCTCGGCGGCTTCGAGGTGCGCCGCGCGCTACCGTCGGCGCAAAAACAGATGATCGGCCCGTTTATTTTCTTCGACCAGATGGGGCCGGCCGAATTCCTGATCGGCAACGGCATCGACGTGCGGCCGCACCCTCATATCGGGCTCGCCACGGTCACCTATCTGTTCGAGGGCGAAGTGTGGCATCGCGACAGCCTCGGCACCTCGGCGTCGATCGTGCCGGGTGAGGTGAACCTGATGACTGCCGGACGTGGCATCGTGCACTCGGAGCGCGAGCGCGGCGAGGTCAAGCAATCCACGCACCGGCTGTTCGGCATCCAGGCCTGGGCGGCGCTGCCAAAGAGCCACGAGGAGGCGGCGCCGGCCTTCGCCCATCACGGCCAGGATGACCTGCCCCGCATCATCGGCGAGGGCAAGCGCGTGCGCCTGGTGATGGGGAGCGCCTATGGCGCCCAATCGCCGGTGGAGTTTCCGCACGCGACGTTGTTTGCTGAGGCAGTGCTGGCGCCCGGCGCCGTCCTGCCGCTCGATCCCGACTACGACGAGCGGGCGGTGTATGTGGCCTCGGGCGAGATCGACATCGCGGGCGACAAATTCGGCGAAGGGCGGCTGCTGGTGTTCAGGCCCGGGGATCGCATCTCCATCCTCGCGGTAGCACAGTCGCGCCTCATGCTGCTGGGCGGCGAGCCCATGGATGGACCGCGGCACATATGGTGGAATTTCGTTTCTTCCTCGAAAGAGCGTATCGACCAGGCCAAGGAAGACTGGCGCGCGAAGCGTTTCGGGCTGGTACCGGGCGACGAGAAGGAGTTCATTCCGCTGCCGGGATGAGCGGCGAGGGCGATATGCAGGTCATGAAATTGCGGAGCATGGTGAAGTAGACCGGTTGTCGAAGCGGGGGAAGGATGAGCGTCGCAAGTCTGCTCGACGGCATGCGGGGCTACTGGCGTGCGCTGGGGAATTGGATCGCCGCGCTCGATGCGGGCACGCTGGCCGTCGCCGGTTTCGTTCTTGCCGGACTGATCGGCGCCACGATCTACCGTCGCGCCCGCCGCAAATCGGCTCTGGCGCGTGCCGCGCGGCTGCAGTGGGGCATTCATGATCTCAAGGAGCGGCTGCGCCTGCGTCTTGCGGAGCCCAAGGCGCCGTTTGCGGATGGGATCGATTGGGCGCCGACCATGGGGGCGTGCGAGGCCTTCGAGGCCGACATCGAGGCGGCGGCCAATACAGTGCTGCTCGAAGCGGGCGGGCATCGCGGCAAAGCCAAGCACATGCTGCGCAAGCGCCTCAACGGCGGCAAGCTCAACGGTAGCGAGGTGGCGTATTGGCGCCAACTGGGGGCGCTGTCCGTGCTCGACAATACCAGCGATGCGCTGAAGGCTTACACCAGGGCCACCGAACTTGCGCCCGACGATGCGCAAGCACAGATGCTGCTCGGCGTTCTGTCCCTGCGGGCGGGCCGCCTGGAAGCTGCCGAAAAAGCGTTCCGGCGGCAGATGGAGCTGGCCGGTGAGAGCGGCGGCGAAGTCGTCCGCTACCGTGCTGGAACCATGCTGGGCGATGTGCTGGCTGCCAAGGGAGAGCGGGAAGCGGCTTTCTCCGCCTACGAGGCCGCGCAGCGCGAGGCGACCGCTCTGGCGGAGCGTGAGCCGGACAATGCGGCATGGCAGCGGGATGTCTCGATTACGCACGACCGCATCGGCGACATGCTGCTCGAGCAGGGCCAGCTGGATCTCGCGCTCGAGAGCTATCGGCGCAGCCTTGCGATCGCGGAAGTGCTGGCCAAGCGCGATCCCGAGAACGCAGGCTGGCAGCGGGACCTTTCGGTCGCATACGACCGCGTCGGCGAGGTTCTGGAGCGCAAGGGCGACCTTGACGGTACGCTGGCGAGCTTTCGCACCGGCTTCGCTCTGGCCGAGTCCATTGCGCGGCGCGATCCCGAATGCGTCGAGTGCCGATGGGACGTGTCCGCCAGTCTCGACCGTATCGGCGATGTCCTCATGGCCAAGGGTCGGATGGCAGAGGCGCTCGTAGCCTACCGCCGAGGTCTGGAGCTTGCCCAGGAGGCCGGCGATACCGATCCGGGCAGGACCGGGTGGCAGCGAGACCTGGCCGTCAGCTATCACAAGGTAGGTTCGTTGGAAGCGCTCGCCGGCAATGGAAGTGAGGCACGCGAGCTGCTCGAGCGCGGCCGCGCGATTATCGCCCGGCTCGATCATATCGCTGCCTATCGGGCGCAGTGGCGCTCGGACCTGGCTAAGTTCGATCAGGCGCTCGGCAGTCTCGGGCCGTGAGGGGTTTCCGGGGCTGATTGAAAAAGGGCGCCGCGCTGAACTATGGGGAGGTTCTGAAGCGCGACGCCCGGGTTGCCACCTTTGGCCTTTGGGGCCGATCCGGGAGGGGGAGCCGGATGCAGGTGGCTCAGATCCAAACGCCAAGTCATGCGTCCCGTTCCCGTCCCGGACGTTAACTTTTCTCCAGGTCGATCGGCTGCGCCTCGTCTGAAGGTGGGGCTCCGGGCGTGCCGGCTCCCTGCTGACCGTGCGCCCTGTCCTCGGGCAGCCCGGCAACTGGCATCGGCTGCAGGCGTTTCAGCAGCTCGTGCGAGCCCGCCAGAAGCGCTCCCACCACGTCGATCAGGCGTTGCAGATTGGAATTTTGGCGTTGTGTCGTCTCCACAAGGTCCTCGCCCTGCGGACCTCCAGTGTCATCCACTGGTCTCCCCTCCGGCATTGGCAGCTCGGCCTCGCCGCCGAGCGCGGTCCCCATCATTCAAACCCCGCCTGACCCTAACGAGGCCGCAGCCGTATGGTTCCACCAACTCGAAGATTCCCACTGATATTGCAAAGGCTAAGCTTAGCGAGCCGGCCGCCGTCGCAGCATCGTGGCATCAGCTAGAGCTGTACAACTGCTGCTACACGACGTCATAGTTTGGCCGGCCCCGTGGCGACCGGCAGGCCGTTGTCCGCCATGCCCCACTCCACCCATGACCCGTCGTAGACAGCGCTATCGGGTCGACCCAGGAGTGCAAGGGCCAAGGCTACGACGCCGGCAGTGACGCCCGATCCGCACGTGGCGACCACCGGCCTTGCGATGTCGACGCCGGCCTTCGCGAACAGCTCGCGCAGCTCAACGGCGGGCTTCAGCGTGCCGTCGGGATTGAGCAGCGTGGCAAAGGGCACATTGCGTGATGTGGGGATATGTCCGACGCGCAGACCCGGGCGCGGGTCGGCATCGCGGCCCTCGAACCGCCCGGCGGCGCGCGCATCGACCATCTGCGTGGTCTTGTCCCCGATCAAAGCCTTCATTTCAGCGGCGTCGCGCACGAGTTCGCCATGGAAGCGCGCCGTGAAATGGCGTTCCGTGCGCCGCGGCGGTTGGCCGTCCTCTAGCGACCGTCCTTCGGCCTTCCACTTCTTGAGCCCCCCATTGAGCACGACCACATCGTCGTGCCCCATGATGCGAAACATCCACCAGGCACGTGCGGCCGAGTAGAGGCCTTCGCTGTCGTAGACCACAACGCGCATGCCGTCGCCCACGCCCATCCTTTTCATGCGGCTGGCGAATTTGGTCGGCGACGGCAGCATGTGGGGCAGCGGATTCTTCTCGTCCGACACGTCTTCAATGTCGAAGAACAGCGCGCCGGGAATATGGGCCTGCAGGAACTCGGCTTTGGGATTGCGGCCGGTGACGGGCAGATGCAGCGATGCGTCGAGAACGATGAGATCCGGTGCGTTGAGGTGATCGGCAAGCCATTGCGTTTCGACGAGCCAATGGGCTGGGTTCTGCATACTTTTGTGTTCCTCCATTAGGTGAACGCCACGCGGATGCGGCGGTTCAGCTTGCCTTTTTTCTCGATTTTGGTGATCACAACCTGCCCGATCTCACCGGTTGTTCGGACATGCGTTCCGCCGCAGGGCTGCAGGTCCACGGCGCCGTTTTCGCCGATGACGACAAGGCGCACCTTGCCCGTGCCCATCGGCGGCTTCACGGCCATGGTACGGACCAAGCCGGGATTTGCTTCCAGTTCGGCATCGGTGATCCAGCGCTCGGTGACCGGGTGATTGGCGGCGATCAGGCCGGCGAGATCGGCACTCAGCCTGTCCTTGTCGACGGCAGAAGCGTCCTCGATGTCGAAATCGAGGCGGCCCTCGTCGGCACCCACCTGGCCACCCGTGACGGGAAACTTCACCAGGGAACACAGCAGATGCAGGCCCGTGTGCATGCGCATGAGCCTGGCGCGCGTCTCCCAATCGAGTACCGCGCGCACGGTTTGACCGGGCGACGGCAGCGCGGCGCCTTCAGCGGGGACGTGCACGATCGTGGCTTTGTCGGTGTCGTACACCGTCGTGGCGATGGGGCACCTGCCCCCCTCGGTCTCGATCATCCCCTTGTCGCCGGGCTGGCCGCCGGCTGCCGCATAGAACACTGTGCGGTCGAGCACGATGCCGCCGCGCTCGTTAACGGCAAGTACGCGTGCCGTGCAGTCACGGAGATAGGCGTCGGTGCGGTAAAGCTGCTCGGTCACGCGCTAAGCCTTGTCCGCGTCCACGAATACCTGCGGGATCGGTGGCGGCGCGCCGGCAAGCCAGCTCGGCACGGGCAGGCCCTTCGATTTCAGAAATGCCGGATCGAACAACTTCGACTGATAGCGCGTGCCGTAGTCGCAAAGTAGCGTGACAATGGTTTTGCCTGGACCCAGCTCCTTGGCCAAGCGGATGGCGCCCGCCACGTTGACCCCCGAGGAACCGCCGAGGCACAGGCCTTCCTCCTGCAGGAGCTGGAAGCAGACCGAAACCGATTCCGCATCGGGGATCAGGTAGGCGCGATCCACCACCGCACCTTCGATGTTCTTGGTGATGCGGCCCTGTCCGATGCCTTCGGTGATCGATGAGCCCTCCGACTTCAAGACGCCGGTGGTGTAGTAGCTATAGAGCGCCGCGCCGGGCACGTCGGCCAGAGCGATCTGGATGTCCTTGCGTTTGGCCTTCAGGCCGTCGGAAACGCCGCCCAGCGTACCGCCTGACCCGACGGCGGACACGAAACCGTCCACCTTTCCGTCCGTATCGGCCCAGATCTCCTCGGCCGTCGTCTCGATGTGGGCGCGACGGTTGGCGGTGTTGTCCCACTGGTTGGCCCAGATCGCGCCATTGGGTTCGGTTTTGGCAAGCTCCTGCGCCAGGCGCTCCGAGTAGTGCACGTAGCTGTTCGGGTTCTTGTAGGGCAGAGCCGGAACCTCGACGAGCTGGGCTCCGAGGAGGCGTAGCGCATCCTTCTTTTCCTGGCTCTGAGTCTGCGGAATGACGATGACGGTGCGGAAGCCAAGGGCGTTGCCCACGACCGTGAGGCCGATGCCTGTGTTACCCGCAGTACCCTCTACAATCGTGCCTCCGGTCTTGAGGGTGCCGCGTTTGACCGCATCCTGGATAATAAACAGCGCAGCCCGGTCCTTGACGGACTGACCGGGGTTCATGAACTCGGCCTTGCCCAGGATTGTGCAGCCGGTCTGTTCGGAAGCGCGCTTGAGCTTGATCAGTGGCGTGCGGCCCACCGCTGCGGCCACGCCGTTGACGATGGTCACGAGGCGGTTCTCCCCCTTTTTTGAATGGATACTACCCTAGATATGGGTGCCGGAACGTGCAAGGCCATGGGCTGGGGCCGGTAGGTGCAACCTGCATCCCCAATTGAGGATTGATTTTGCCGGACCCTGCCCGATATATGTGCCCCCAACCCACAGCGCAGGGCGTTGCGGGCGCGCGTAGCGCCGGCGTCCCGTCGGCGGCGCGGCCATTGTTTCGCGGGCGTGGCGGAATTGGCAGACGCACTGGATTTAGGTTCCAGCGGCGCAAGCCGTGGGGGTTCGAGTCCCTCCGCCCGCACCAATGCATGCGTCTACGGGGCAACGAACTGACGGTGCCGGCACGGGGCATGGGGCCCAGCAGCGGCGATCAAGGCGGACGAGATGCAAGTAACCGAGACGAGTTCTTCTGGCCTCAAGCGCGAGCTGAAAGTGGTCGTGGGCCACAGCGAGCTCAGCGACCGGTTCACCGCGCGTATCGATGAGGTGAAAGGCCAGATCCAGCTCAAGGGCTTCCGCAAGGGCAAAGTGCCTCTGGCGCACGTCAAGAAACTGTACGGCCGCTCGGTGATGGCCGAGGTCGTGCAGCAGACCGTGGAGGAGACGAGCCGGAAGGCCGTGCAAGATCGCAACGAGCGGCCTGCACATCAGCCCAATATCGATTTCACCGAGGACAAGGAAGAGATCGAGAAGGTGCTCTCTGGGCAGGGCGATCTCGCATTCACGATGAAGTTCGAGATTCTCCCTAGCATCACGGTGACCGACCTGTCGGCGCTGAAGCTCGAGCGGGAAGTCGCCGACGTTGCCGATGAGGCGGTGGATAAGGCAGTGGCCGACCTGGTGGAACGCTCCATCAAGCACGAACCCGAGGCCGAGAGATCGGCAGGCAAAGGCGATCGCCTCACGATTGATTTTGTCGGCCGGATCGACGGCGTGGAATTCGACGGCGGCAAGGGTGAAGACGTCCAGCTCGTTGTCGGCGAGGGCCAGTTCATTCCGGGCTTCGTTGAAGGTCTCGAAGGGGCCAAGGCCGGTGAGGAGCGCCTCGTCAAGGTCAAGTTCCCGGACGACTATCCGGGCAAGGAAGTTGCCGGCAAGGACGCTGAATTCACGGTCAACGTGAAGGAGGTGGCCAGGCCCGTGCGGCCGGAGGTCAATGACGATTTCGCCAAGACCCTGGGCGCGCAGTCGCTGGACCAACTCAAGGAGCTGGTGCGCGGCAAGATTGCAGGCGAGTACGCGTCCGTTGCGCGCATGAAAATCAAGCGCCAGGCCCTCGACGCGCTCGACAAGGCGCATGACTTCGCGTTGCCCGAAACGCTGGTCAATGGCGAGTTCGAGGGCATCTGGAGACAGTTCGCGCAGTCGCTGGAATCGG
Source organism: uncultured Alphaproteobacteria bacterium (assembly GCA_963814055.1). Taxonomy (GTDB): domain Bacteria; phylum Pseudomonadota; class Alphaproteobacteria; order Rhizobiales; family Hyphomicrobiaceae; genus AWTP1-13. The sequence continues at coordinate 104,153 of CAWFBJ010000023.1, read as the reverse complement.
AGGGGAAGACCGTTGCCGATGCCGGCAAGCCGGAGGAGGAGCTGCGGACCGAATACCGCAAAATCGCCGAGCGCCGTGTGCGGCTGGGGCTGGTGATCGGGGAAATCGGCGACAAGCAGAAGCTGCAGGTGAGCCAGGATGAGCTCAAGCGCGCCCTGATCGAGCAGGCGCGGCGCTATCCGGGCCAGGAGCGCATGGTCTACGAGTACTACGAGAAGAACCCGGCTGCGCTCGTGGAGCTGCGGGCGCCGATTTTCGAGGACAAGGTCATCGACCATATTCTGGAGGTGGCCAAGCCGGCGGAGAAGAAAGTTACGCCGGAGGAACTGCTCAAGCCCGTGGCTGGCGACGACGATGCGTTGGCGCATGTGCATCATCATGCTCACGGTCATGATCACGGGCACGACCATAGCCATCATGACCATAGCCACGGTCATGATCATGACCATCACGACCATAGCCATGATCACCACGGCCACGATCATGCTCACGACCACGGTCACAAGCATAGCGGTGACAAGTCATAATGGCGCTTGAAAGCGTGACAATTCGACCCAATCTTCTAGCTCTGGCGTCGTAACTTTGCGTCGCCGCCGCCAACGACCTGTAGGGACAAGATGTATAACGCGAATTCTCCAAGGAGCACGTTCTGGCCCATCGTCGTCGAGCAGACGACACGGGGTGAGCGCGGTTACGATCTGCCGTCGCGCCTGCTGAAGGAGCGGATCATCTTTGTGACCGGCGTGGTCGAAGACCACATGGCGGCATCGATCTGCATGCAGCTGCTGTTCTTGGAGGCTGAGAACCCCAAGAAGGAAATCGCCATGTACATCAATTCCCCAGGCGGCGTGGTCACCGCCGGGATGGCAATCTACGACACCATGCAGTTCGTGCGTCCGCAGATCTCGACCTTATGTATCGGCCAAGCCGCGTCGATGGGCTCCTTGCTGCTCTGCGCGGGCACCCCTGGCATGCGCTACGCGCTGGCCAACGCGCGCATCATGGTGCATCAGCCATCCGGGGGGTTCTCGGGTCAGGCGAGCGATATCGAACGCCATGCTGAAGACATCATTAAGATGAAGCGTCGCCTGAACGAAGTATATGTGAAGCATACACAAAAGAGCTATGAGACAATTGAGAAAACCCTGGATCGGGATTTCTTCATGACCGCCGACCAGGCCAGGGACTTTGGCCTTATCGACAAGGTCCTGGAAAAGAGAGACGAGGCAGACGGCCTGTTTCCCGGCAGCAAGGGGTCTTAAATGCCGCACCGGCTCGTGAAAAGAGCCGCGTCAATTGAACCAAAATCTGGCCGATAACGGAAGTGAACTGGTTTGGAGCGCTCGACTTGGCGCGCGCTTTGCAGGCCTCTGGGCCGACAATGTGTTGGCCAGTCCATAGTGGCCTATGCGAGACGGTGAACGGCCGCAACAAAAGAGATGTTAATCCAATCTTGATCCCAGCGCCGTTAGCATGCTCAGATTGGGGTCGACCGCCCCAAAGAGTCCGGCCAAAGCGCTGTAGTTGTAGGGTAGAGTAGAGCGATCGGCCCTACAGGTTGCGTTATCGATCGCCCAAAAAGGGACGCCTCGAGAGAAACCGGATGGCCCAGGAAAAGAACACCCTCTACTGCTCCTTCTGTGGCAAGAGCCAGCATGAGGTCCGCAAGCTGATCGCGGGTCCGACGGTATTCATCTGCGATGAATGCGTCGAACTGTGCATGGACATCATCCGGGAGGAGAACAAGAACACCCTGGTCAAATCGCGGGACGGCGTGCCCACGCCGAGCGAGATCTGCACGGTTCTCGATTCCTACGTGATCGGCCAGGACCATGCCAAGCGCGTGCTCTCGGTTGCGGTGCACAATCATTACAAGCGGCTCAACCACGCGGGCAAGAACAACGACGTCGAACTCGCCAAGTCCAACATCTTGCTGGTCGGCCCCACAGGCTGCGGCAAGACGCTGCTGGCGCAGACGCTCGCGCGCATTCTCGACGTGCCGTTTACCATGGCCGACGCCACCACGCTGACGGAGGCCGGCTATGTCGGTGAGGATGTCGAGAACATCATCCTCAAGCTGCTGCAGAACGCCGACTACAACGTTGAACGGGCCCAGCGCGGCATCGTCTACATCGACGAGATCGACAAGATTTCGCGCAAGTCCGACAACCCGTCGATCACGCGCGATGTCTCAGGCGAGGGCGTACAGCAGGCACTTCTCAAGATCATGGAAGGGACCGTGGCCTCCGTGCCGCCGCAGGGCGGGCGCAAGCATCCGCAGCAGGAGTTTCTGCAGGTCGACACGTCCAACATCCTTTTCATTTGCGGCGGCGCGTTTGCGGGGCTGGAGAAGATCATCTCCCGTCGTGGCCGCGGCTCCTCGATGGGCTTCGGCGCCAAGGTTACGGGGCCTGACGAACGCCGCACGGGCGACATCCTGAAGGGCGTGGAGCCCGAGGACCTGCTGAAATTCGGTCTGATCCCGGAGTTCATCGGCCGTCTGCCGGTGATCGCAACGCTGGAAGACCTGGACGAGTCCGCGCTGATCCAGATCCTCACTGCGCCGAAGAACGCGCTGGTGAAGCAGTATCAGCGGCTCTTCGAGATGGAGGACGTGCGCCTCACCATCACCCAGGACGCGCTGCGCGCCATTGCCCGCAAGGGTATCGACCGCAAGACAGGGGCCCGCGGCCTGCGGTCCATCATGGAAGCGATCCTGCTCGATACGATGTTCGAATTACCTACGCTCAAGGGCGTGGAAGAAGTCGTGATCGGCCCGGAGGTGGCGGACGGCGGAGCGCGTCCGTTGCGTATCTACTCCGACCGTGCCGGCGAAAAGGGATCGAGCGCTTAGGCTTGCAAGAGGGGGTCGCGCGGGAAGTGCGGATTGCCTTGCATGCGCTCTGGGTCAACAGTCCCTGTTCGGGCTCTTGATCCGGAGGGTTGTGGCGACCATCTTTCCTGTGACTGAAATGCCGATCGGGATTGGTGCGCTGGCCAATCCTCAGCAGCGGCTAAGGCGGTACTCGCATCCGCCCCATCACGGCCCTCAACCAAGGCGAGACTGCGTCGGTTGCCGCATGGCAGCGACGCCCTGAGTTTGTAGCTGTTTGGGCCCCTTGGCCAAATCAGGCGTGTGCAATAAGTCCTGAAATGGCGCGGAGAACGAGAGACATGAGCGAATCAAAGCAAGGCAAGGAAAAGGGTGGCAGAGAGACCTATCCGGTGTTGCCGCTGCGCGACATCGTGGTCTTTCCGTACATGATCGTGCCGCTGTTCGTCGGCCGCGAGAAGTCGATCAATGCGCTGGAAGAGGTCATGCGCGCAGACAAGCAGATTCTGCTCGCGGCCCAGAGGAATGCCGGCGACGACGATCCGGCGCCCGATGCCATTTACCAGATGGGTACGCTTGCCTCTGTCCTGCAACTCCTGAAGCTGCCTGACGGCACCGTGAAGGTGCTCGTGGAAGGCACGGCGCGTGCCAAGGTGGTGCGCTATGTCGACAACGCGGATTATTTCGAGGCGGAGGTCGAGCGCGTTGCCGAAGCGGTGGGTTCCAAGGACGAGATCGAGGCCCTGGCCCGCTCTGCGGTTTCCCAGTTCGAGAGCTACGTCAAGCTGAACAAGAAGATCTCGCCCGAGGTGCTTGGCACCATTGGCCAGATCGAAGACTACTCGAAGCTGGCCGATACCATCGCCTCGCACCTGGCCATCAAGATTGCTGACAAGCAGGAAGTGCTTGAGGTCACCACGCTTTCCGAGCGGCTCGAGCGCGTCTACACGCTGATGGAGAGCGAGATTTCCGTTCTGCAGGTGGAAAAGAAGATCCGTTCGCGCGTCAAGCGGCAGATGGAGAAGACGCAGCGCGAGTACTACCTGAACGAGCAGATGAAGGCCATCCAGAAGGAACTCGGCGACGGCGACGAGCGCGACGACATCCAGGAGTTCGAGGAGAAGATCGAGAACACCAAGCTGTCGAAGGAGGCGCGCGACAAGGCCCAGGCTGAGCTGAAGAAGCTCAAGCAGATGAGCCCGATGTCGGCCGAGGCGACGGTGGTGCGCAACTACCTCGACTGGCTGCTGTCGATCCCGTGGGGCGTCAGGGGCAAGGTCAAGAAGGATCTCGTCGAGGCACAGCAGGTTCTCGACAAGGAGCACTATGGCCTGGAGAAGGTCAAAGAGCGCATCCTCGAGTACCTCGCCGTTCAGACTCGCACCAACAAGCTCAAGGGGCCGATCCTGTGCCTCGTCGGACCTCCCGGCGTGGGCAAGACTTCCCTTGGCATGTCGATCGCCAACGCCACGGGCCGCGAGTTCGTGCGCATGTCGCTCGGCGGCGTGCGCGACGAGGCCGAGATCAGGGGCCACCGGCGCACCTATATCGGATCGATGCCCGGCAAGGTCATCCAGTCCATGAAGAAGGCCAAGCGGACCAACCCGCTCTTCCTTCTGGACGAGATCGACAAGATGGGCTCCGATTTCCGCGGTGATCCGGCAGCAGCGCTGCTGGAGGTGCTGGATCCCGAGCAGAACCATACCTTCAACGACCATTACCTGGAGGTCGACTACGACTTGTCCAACGTGATGTTCGTGACCACGGCGAACACGATGAACATCCCGCCGGCGCTGCTGGACCGCATGGAGATCATCCGCCTTGCCGGTTACACGGAGGACGAGAAACTCGAGATCGCCAAGCGCCATCTCATCCCCAGCCAGCGCCAGAACCACGGTCTGGAAGCGGAGGAATGGCAAGTCGACGATGAGGCGCTGCAGGGTGTCATCCGGCGCTACACGCGCGAGGCGGGCGTACGCAGCCTCGAACGTGAGATCGCCAAGTTGGCCCGCAAGGCGGTGAAGGAGATCCTGATCGGGACCACCACGGCGTCGAAGGTCTCGCCCGACAACCTCGAGACCTATCTCGGCGTGCCGAAGTATCGCTACGGCGAGGCCGAGATGGAGGACCAGATCGGCATCGTCACCGGGCTTGCCTGGACCGAGGTTGGCGGAGAGATCCTGACCATCGAAGGCGTCATGATGCCGGGCAAAGGCAAGATGTCCGTCACGGGCAACCTGCGCGATGTCATGAAGGAGTCGATCCAGGCCGCCAATGCCTACGTGCGCTCGCGCAGCCGGGATTTCGGCATCTCGGCGACGCTGTTCGAGAAGAAGGACATCCACGTGCACGTGCCGGAAGGCGCCACGCCCAAGGACGGTCCGTCCGCCGGTGTGGCCATGGTGACGGCCATCGTCTCGATCATGGCGGGCATTCCTGTCCGCAAGGACGTGGCGATGACTGGCGAGATCACCTTGCGTGGTCGCGTTCTGCCCATCGGCGGCCTCAAGGAAAAGCTGCTGGCCGCGCTCAGGGCCGGTATCAAGACGGTCGTGATCCCGGAAGAGAACGTGAAGGACCTCGCGGAGATTGGCGACGAGATCAAGGCCAAGCTCGAGATCCTGCCGGCTTCGCGCATGGACGACGTGCTTAAGGTTGCATTGCAGCGCGTCCCGCAACCTTTGCCTGCAGAGGAAGAGGTGCCTGCTTCCGGTGTCCCTCCGGCCTCGCCTACGGGAACGGAGCGGGTTACGCATTAACCCTTCTGCTGGGCCAAGCCTAACGGGTTCAGCAACTTAGGTGATCGGGTGCGGGGTGATGCTAACCCTGCACCCTTTTTTTTGTGCTCCGCGGCGACCGTTTATCGCCTCGAAACCCCAGGAAATACGGGCATTTTCGCGCAGTTTCCGCTTGACGGGCGTATCCTTTGGGCGTTGTTTCCGGCTCGCGGCTGCATTGCAGCGGCTATCACCGGCTGGCGGCGCGCTAAGCGCCCTGTCCGCGGGCCTGTCAATTCCCCCAGTACAAGGACGTCGAAGATGAGCAAAAAGGATTTGATCGATGCCGTTGCAGCGGCGACCGAGCTGACCAAAGAGAAGGCCGGTGTGGCTGTGGACGCTGTAATCGCTCACATCGAAGGCAGCATGAAAAGGGGTGAAGAGGTCCGCATTCCGGGCTTTGGGACTTTCAAGGTTGCGAAGCGCGCAGCGCGCAAGGCGCGCAACCCGCAAACCGGCGTTGAAATGATGCTGAAGGCATCGGTCGTGCCCAAGTTCAGCGCCTCCAAGAACCTAAAAGAAGCGCTGAACTAAGCGTTTCTTTGCTCCATTTGCCTGAAGGCGCGCTCGCGGCATGGGCGCGCCTTTCTGCGTGCCGAATAAAGGCCTGCACAAGAACTGCTATTGCGACCATCAGCTCGATGCGGCTAGACAGGCGGTGCGGGGCGGTTAGCTCAGCGGTAGAGCGCTTCGTTTACACCGAAGATGTCGGGGGTTCGATCCCCTCACCGCCCACCAGGTGCCTGACCGTCGCTAACGCGCGCCCATCCAAGCCATAGGCGCGGAATAAAGCTCGCCTTGACCCCGCGAAAACGCGCGCGCAGGCTGGCTCCAAGAGGCACGAAAGCCCTCTTTGGAGGAAACGCCATGCTCGATGTTACGCGCCGCCAGTTCCTTTCCTATTCGGCGTCCGGCCTGGCGCTGGCGGCTGCCGGTGGGTCGAGCCCTGCCGCGTTCGCGGCCATGGGGCCGAATGACAAGTTCGACCTCGTGGTCAAGGGCGGAGAGGTTCTCGATCCGAGCCAGAACCTGCGCGCCAAGCGCGACATCGGCATCCGTTTCGGCATGATCGAGGCGCTGGAAGCCGATATTCCAGCCGACAAGGCGCACAGGGTCCTGAACGCCAACGGCAAGCTCGTTACGCCGGGTCTGATCGATCTGCACGCCCACGTGTATCCTGGGTCCGCCATCGGCATCCCGGGCGATGAGCTTGTTCCCTTCCAGGGCACGACGACCCTCGTTTCGGCAGGGGACGCAGGCGCCAACACCTTCGCTGCCTTCCGCCGCGCCGTCATCGGCCACACCCGCGCCCGCGTCTACGCATTCGTGCACATCGCCAACATCGGGCTCAATGGCTTTCCGGTACCCGAGCTCTTCAATATCGACTACGCCCAGGTCGATGCAGCGGCCAAGGCGGTGGCAGAGAACGCCGACATCGTGCTTGGCGTGAAGGTGCGCATGTCCGAGAACGTCATTGCCAAGCATGGCGCGGAGCCGCTGCGGCGTGCCATCCTCGCCTGCGAGAAAGCGGGCGGTGCGAAAGTCATGTGCCACATTGGCGGTGTGGAAACGCCTAAGCTGATGTCGGACATCCTCGATCTGCTGCGTCCCGGAGACATCCTCACGCATGCCTATTCGGGCGCCCCCAATATCGGCGGCGCGTTCACCAACATCGTGCAGGACGGCAAGCTGCTGCCCGCCGCGCTGGCTGCCAAGCAGCGTGGTGTGGTGTTCGACGTCGGCCACGGCGGCGGCAGCTTCGACTACACGGTCGCCGAGGCGGCGATGGCCGCCGGTGCGGGGCCGGACACCATCTCGTCCGACATCCACGTGTTTTCTGGGAACACGCCCGGCATGCCCTATCTTACCTGGGTGATGAGCAAGTTTCTCAATCTGGGGCTGACGCTGGAGCAGGTCGTGGCAATGGCAACCGTGAATCCCGCCAAGTCGATCAACCGCGCTCCCAAGCTCGGCACGCTGCAGATCGGCGCACCGGGAGACGTGTCCCTGCTCGAAATCGTCGAGGGGCCGGTCGAGTTCGTCGACACGCGCAACAACAAGCGGCAGGGCAAGGTTCATCTGAAGCCGGCGGGTGCGGTGTTGGCAGGTGTGGCCTTCGGCCGCCCCTATCAAGCTCCGTTCGCCGTGCGTTAGGCGGTTCCCAGTACCGCGTGCTTGACGGGGGAGTCCCGCTCACGTAAACGAGCTTTCCGCGACAGTGCGCCTTCGCGCGTGCTCATCGGATTGCGGGAGTAGCTCAGCTGGTTAGAGCGCCGGCCTGTCACGCCGGAGGCCGCGGGTTCAAGTCCCGTCTCTCGCGCCATTATTTCAATGACTTAGTTTTTTCTGAACGCCGTTGTTAAACTCATGACGGCGTCCGTTAGACTTTTATACCGATTGTTCCCTTAGTCTGGTCCTGCGATGTCGGCGTGCCTCGTCTACATCGCGCACCGCAGCCAAGCCCTTGTAGCCATCACGCCAAGCGGCCTTCACCAGCCTGACGACTTCGCCCTCGCGCCATTCGTCTTGGCGGGGGTGCCGGATTGGCGAAACAAAGTGCTGGGTCGGCGTCCCTATTGCAGTAGCCAAACGCTGCCATTTTCTTCCACAGCGCGCGCCCAGGGCTTGATCACGCGGTGAGCTTCTTTTTCAGAAACCTTTGTAGCCATCAGCGGCCGCAGTCCCACCGCGTGCGGCTTGCGCGCGTCGCCAATGAGCTGCTCTGGCGTGATTGTCCTAGGGTGGCGGTGTCTGTCCCAATCTTCATTGAGCCGTAGCAGCCTGCTGCTTGTCCTCTGTGGATGGCACGCGCGCGGACAGGCCGCGCCTGATAACGGCTGGACACAAAACCGTCAACTGCGACGGGGCGCATTCAATTCCGGCGTTTTCATCAGTGCAGTGCAAAACCACGCGCACGGTGCACCCGCGCGCATCCTCGTGCGCAGGCAGCCTGGCGCCTTCAGTCGAAGGCGGCTCGCGGTATTACCGTGTTGTTAGGAAAAGACATGCAACGGCCGATGGGTCGATTTACGCGCTGGCGTTGGTGGCCGCTGGCAGCGGCGGCCTGTCTTCTTGCCGCATACGGGATCTGGCAGCATTTTGCTTCAGGCAACATCGCGCCTCAACAGGCGCGGACGTCTGCTGCTCCGGTCCACGTCGCTGTCGTGGAAAGAAGGCCGTTTCCGGTGATCCTGGGCGGGCTGGGCACCGTGCAGGCAACGAACACGGTGACCGTGCGGTCACGGGTGGATGGACAGATCGAGAAGGTGGCCTTCGAGGAAGGGCAGATGCTCAAGGAGGGCGACCTGCTCGTCCAGATCGATCCGGCGCCGTTCCAGGCCACCCTCAATCAAGCCATCGCCAAGATGGCGCAGGACCAAGCCAGCCTCATCAATGCCAAGCAGGATCTGGAGCGTACGACGGTGCTGTCCAAGCAGGGCAATGCCACGCAGCAGCTTTTCGATCAGCGCACAGCCAATGTCGCCAGCCTCACGGCACAGGTGCAGGCAGATCAGGCGGCCATCGAAAGCGCCAAGGTGCAACTCGCCTACACCACCATCACTTCGCCTTTGACCGGGCGCGCCGGCTTTCGCCTGGTCGATCGCGGCAACATCGTGCACGCCAGCGATCAGACCGGCATTTTGACGATCACCCAGGTGCAGCCGATCTCGGTGGTCTTCACTGCGCCCGAGCAGCAGCTGCCGGCCATCAGCGAAGCACTCAAATCAGGACCGCTGAAGGTCACCGCCTACAGTTCGGACGGAAAAACAGAACTCGGCCAGGGCACCCTGAAGCTGATCGATAATCAGGTGGATCTCGCCAGCGGCACCGTGCGTCTGAAGGCAGCCTTCGACAATCCCGGCGACAGGCTGTGGCCGGGCCTCTCGGTCACGACGCGGTTGCTGGTCTCGACCGTCGACAATGTGGTCGTCGTCCCCGACAACGCCGTACAGCGCGGCCCCAATGGCCTCTATGTCTATGTCGTCGCCCCGGACTCGAAGGCCGAGCTGCATGACATCAAGGTCAGCCGGATCGAGGGCGATCAGGCGCTGGTGGAGAACGGCCTGTCTCCCGGCGAGCGCATCGTCACCTCGGGTCACTATCGCGTGCTGCCGGGAGGCCTTGTCCAGGTCCTCGACGGCCCCAAGCAGCGTGCCGACGCGATGCCGGCAACCGGCAAGGCTGGCGTGCCATGAGAGGCAGCGTTTCAACGCCCTTCATCAAGTACCCGATCGGCACCTCGCTGGTCATGGTCGGCATTCTGTTTGTCGGATTGATCGCCTACCAGAGCCTGCCGGTGGCGCCGCTGCCCAAGGTCGACTTCCCCACCATCCAGGTCTCGGCCCAGCTTCCCGGCGCCAGTGCGGAGACCATGGCGTCGTCGGTCGCTCAGCCCCTGGAGCGTCAATTCGCGCAAATCCCGGGCGTGTCGCAGACGACGTCCTCCAGCGGCCTCGGCACAACCACTGTGGTGGTGCAGTTCGACCTCGACCGCAACATCGACGCGGCGGCCAACGACATCCAGGCTGCCATCAATGCGGCCAGCGGCCAGCTACCGCCCCAGCTGCCGGCGCCGCCCACCTATCGCAAGGTCAATCCTGCCGACTCGCCGATCCTGCTGCTGTCGGTAACATCGGACGCCCTGCCTCTGATCGACGTCGACGACAATGCCGATACCAAGCTCGCCCAGCAGATCAGCCAGATCGCCGGCGTAGGCCAAGTGACGATCGGCGGCGAACAAAAGCCGGCGATCCGCATCCAACTCGATCCGGCCAAGCTCGTTGCGAAGAACATTTCGCTCGAGGATGTCCGCGCCCAGCTGGCGATCTCGACCGTCAACACGCCCAAGGGCAGCATCGACGGGGAGGTGCGTAGTTACACCATCTACGCCAACGACCAGCTCCCCATCGCGGAGGCCTGGAACGACGTCATCATCGCCTATCGCAACGGGGCGCCGCTGCGCGTGCGCGACATCGGACAGGCCGTCGCCGGACCGGAGGACGCCAAGAAGGCCGCATGGTCGTCCGGCAAGCGGGGCGTGTTCCTGGTCGTGTTCAAGCAGCCCGGTGCCAACGTCATCGAGACGGTCGACCGCATCAAGGCGGAGCTGCCGCGGTTGAGGGCAGCCATGCCGCCGTCTCTCAAGTGGGGATCCTGAGCGACCGCACACAGACCATCCGCGCGTCCGTGGAGGACGTCCAGTTCACCTTGCTCCTGACCATCGGTCTGGTGATCGCGGTGATCTTCATCTTTCTGCGCACCTTCTGGGCAACCGTCATTCCGAGCGTCACTGTTCCGGTCTCGCTGCTCGGCGCATGCGCGCTCATGTATATGATGAGCTATAGCCCTCGACAACATCTCGCTGATGGCCCTGACCATCTCGGTCGGCTTCGTGGTCGACGACGCCATCGTCATGCTCGAGAACATCGTGCGCCATATCGAAGACGGCATGAAGCCGTATGATGCGGCGCTGAAGGGCTCGTCGGAGATTGCCTTCACCATCGTCTCGATCAGCATATCGCTGATCGCCGTATTCATTCCGCTGCTGCTGCTCGGCGGCATCATCGGGCGCCTGTTCCGCGAGTTCGCCGTCACGACCGCCATGTGCATCGGCGTCTCCGCGTTCGTTGCCCTGACCCTGACGCCGATGATGGCTTCGCGCTTCCTGCGCAGCGAACATGAAGCGAAGCGCGGCCGCTTCTACCAGATTACGGAGCGCGGCTTCGACAAGATGCTGCGCGCCTACGCGCGGGGGCTCGACGTCGTCCTCCGGCACCAGTTTGCAACGCTCTGCGTGTTCCTCGCCACCGTGGCGCTCACCGGCTATCTGTTCGTCAGCATCCCCAAGGGTTTCTTCCCGCAGCAGGATACGGGCCTGATCACCGGCACATCGGAAGCGGCGCAGGACGTGTCGTTTGCCGAGATGTCGCGCCGGCAGGTGGCGCTGGGCGAAATCATCGGCAAGGATCCCGCGGTCGCAAGCTATGCCATGGCCCTGGGTGCAGGCGGTTCCAGTCCCTCGCTCAACAACGGACGCTTCTTCATCACGCTGAAGCCGAAGGGCGAGCGCGATGTCTCGGCCGGTCAGGTGATCGCAAGACTGAGGCCGCAATTGGAGAAGGTCGAGGGTGCGCGGCTCTTCATGCAGGCGGCGCAGGACGTCAATGTCGGCGGCCGGGCGGCGCGCACGCAGTTCCAATACACGCTGCAGGACGCCAACCTCGACGAGCTCAACGAGTGGGCACTGAAGGTGCTCGAGAAGCTCAAGTCGCTGCCGATGCTGCGCGACGTGGCCAGCGACCAGCAAACCGCGGGCACGGCCCTAACGCTCACCATCGACCGCGATCAGGCCTCCCGCTATGGGCTCACGCCGCAGCTGATCGACGACACGCTCTACGACGCCTTCGGCCAGCGCCAGGTGGCACAGTACTTCACGCAGCAGAACAGCTACCACGTGGTAATGGAGATCTTGCCCGATCTGCAGGGCGAGGTGGACAGCCTGGATAAAATCTTTATCCGCTCGCCGACCACGGGCCAGCAGGTTCCGCTAGCGACCTTCGCCAAGTGGACGACGCGCAAGACCGAGCCGCTGTCGATCAGTCACCAAGGGCAATTCCCGGCGGTCACCATCAGCTTCAACCTGGCGCAGGGTGGGTCCCTCGGCACGGCCACCGAGGCGATTCAGCAGGCTGAGCGCGATATGCAGATGCCAGCGTCCCTGATAGGCACCTTCCAGGGCAATGCTCAGGCGTTCCAGGCCTCGCTGCGCACCGTGCCGATGCTCATCCTGGCCGCGTTGTTCGTGGTCTACCTGATCCTCGGCATCCTCTATGAGAGCTACATCCACCCGCTGACGATCCTCTCCACCCTTCCCTCGGCGGGTGCGGGCGCGATCGCGACGCTGATGTTGTTCGGCTTCGATTTCAGCCTGGTCGCCATGATCGGCGTGATCTTGCTGATCGGCATCGTCAAGAAGAACGGTATCATGATGGTGGACTTCGCCATCACGGCCGAGCGCGACGAGCACCTTTCGGCGACGGAAGCTGTACGCAAGGCAGCGCTGCTGCGCTTTCGCCCGATCATGATGACGACGGCGGCGGCATTGCTCGGCGGGGTGCCGCTGATGCTTGGCGCGGGAACCGGCGCCGAAATTCGCCAGCCGCTCGGCTACGCGATGGTGGGAGGACTGCATCGTGAGCCAGGCCCTCACGCTATTCACCACCCCCGTCATCTACATCTACCTTGACCGGCTGTCGGACTATCTGAGTTTCCTCTCATCGGGCAGACGGGTTTTGCACGAACCCGCTCCCCGCCAGGTGGCGGCGGAATAATCGCGCGTGACAGATGGCTCGTCGGCCGGCATAGACTTGGGCTGATCGCATGAAGACGGATCATAGGCCCGCAGCAGGCAGTGCTGGTTCCTCAGGCGGGGGAGCCAAGATTTCTCGAGTTCAAGCGGCGGACGTTCGTTCGCAAGAGGTCGCAGTCGCCGATCATCCATCCGCTTCAGCGCTACGACGAGGAGGAGGATCGCATGCGCATGCGGGAAAACCTCGCTGCCGCAGCCATTGTGATCCTGCTCATCACCTCGGGTCTCTGGCTGATCGACCACTTGCGGGCGAGTGCCCGCATCGAGGTCTGCGTCGAGGCCGGCCACCGCAATTGTATGCCGCTCGATCCAGCTGCGACGCAGGCCGTTGATCCAATCCGTGCGAACTAATGAGCACGTTGTGCGCGAGTTCGTTTCTGCCCGTACCGGTAGTCGCAGATCAGGAGCAGAGACCATGGCGCTGCGCGGGACGTTGGCGATCTCCTTGGTGTTGCGCTAGTGTCCCGAATGCGAAGTTCGCATCACCAAGCGGTTAGGTTTTTCCGAACTTCGGATTCGATAAGGACACTAGCAAATCATGATTCTAGCGTGGTTCATGGTTCAGAACTTCGCTCGATGGACTCGCAGCAAGAATGAAGCGAGCTTCTGAACCACCGCACTAGTCTGGCGCCCTCATGTTGACCATTCCCGACTATCGCCTCCGTCTTCCCGGCCCGACAGCCGTCCCCGAACGCGTCCGCCAAGCCACAGCCTTGCCGGTCCTCAACCACCGCGGCGCCGAGTTCAAAGCCATGCTTGCGGAATGCCAGCAGCGCCTGAAGCCGATTTTCGGTACAGCGCATGACGTTCTGATCTTCGCCGGCTCCGGAACGGCGATGATGGAGGCGGCCCTCGCCAACATTCTCAGCCCCGGCGATGCGATCCTCATCGTCGTCGCCGGCCAGTTCGGCGAGCGCTTCGTCGCGATCGCTAAGGCGCTCGGCGCGTCGATCGACACGGTCGATGTCGAATGGGGCGGCGCGCTCGATGCGCAGCGCGTGGCCGAGCGTCTGAAGCATCGCTCCTACCGCGCCGTGGTGATGGTCCATAACGAGAGCTCCACCGGGGTCGCCTACGACGTCGCCGCCGTCGGGGCGGTCGTGCGCGATACGCCGACTCTGCTGGTCGTCGATTTGGTCAGCGGCCTTGCCGGCATCGAGATGAAGATGGATGCCTGGGGTGCGGACATCGTCGTATCGGCCTCGCAGAAATCGCTGATGTGCGCGCCGGGCATCGGCCTTGCCGCAATCGGTGCCAAGGCGTGGAAGGTGATCAACCGTGACGGCCGCATGGCTAGCTTTTTCGCCGATTTTCGCCGGGCCAGGGCTTCGCTCGACAAGGACGGAACACCCTTCACGCCACCGGTGACGCTGGTCTACGGCCTGCTCGAGGCGTTGCGCATGATCGACGAGGAGGGCCTTGCCAACGTCCTCAAGCGCCACGACACGCTCGCCGCCGCCCTGCGTGCCGGCGTGCAGGCCCTCGGCCTGGAGCTCTACAACGAGCCGAATACGTCATCCGCCACGGTCGTCGCCATGAAAGTGCCCCAGGGCCTCGAAGGCGGCATCATCGTCCAGCACATGCGCGAGCGCTATCGCACGGTCATCGCAGGAGCACGGCATCCCAGCCAGACCGGCAAGGTCATCCGCATTGGGACGATGGGAATGATCAGTGAGCCGGACATCATCACCGATCTCCACCATCTCGAGGGCACACTCAAGGACCTTGGCAGGCGCGCCCCGGCCCCGCATGCGGGAGTGCGCGCGGCGCTCGACGCCCTCGCCGTCAGCGCCTAAGCTCCTCGCCAAGCGACCACGCAGGGGACGGAGTGCAATCATGAGGCGTTTTGGCAAGGGTATCGCGGCGGCGGCGGTGGCGGCCACTCTGGGCTGGGCAGGCGGCGTCGAAGCGCAGCAACGCATCGTCATTTACTCTTCGAACGATGCGACGCTGAACAAGCTCGTCGCCACCGAGTTCACCGCGGCAACCGGCGTTCAGGCCGATGTCGTTTCGGCCGGCTCCGGCGTGGTGATCAAGCGTGTCGAAACGGAGAAGGACAGGCCGCAGGGCGATATCGTCTGGGGCATCAGCCGCTCGCTGCTGCAGACCAATGTGCAGTATCTCGATTCCTACGCCTCGCAGCACAAGGATGCGGTGCCGGTTGAGTACCGAGATCCGCAAGATCGCTGGATCGGTACCAACCTGCACTTGCTCGTGGTGCTGCAGAATACCAAGTCGGTGCCGGAGGCGGAGGGGCCCAGGAGTTGGGAGGATCTGACCGACAAAAAGTGGAAGGGCAACATTGCCTTCACCGATCCAGCCAACTCCGGCTCGGCTTATTCCAACGTCACTTTGCTCGTCGACATCTGGGGCGGTGGCAACGCCGGCTGGGACAAAGTCTCCAAGCTCATCGGCAACACCAAGATGCTCAACCGCTCTTCGCTGGTCTTTCAGGGTGTCGGCAACGGCGAATACGGACTCGGCATTTCGCTCGAATACGCGGGCCACCTGTGGGCCAATAACGGCGCGCCGGTGAAGGTGATCTATCCGTCGGACGGCACCATCGCCCAGATGGAAGGGGTCGCCGTCATCAAGAACGGCCCGAACACGCCCGGCGCCCGTCAGTTTGTCGACTACGTCAACCGCAAGGATGTTCGCGAGATGATCCTCAAGGCGACATTCCGCCGGCCGGCGCGCCAGGATCTCGATTTGCCCAACCTGCCGGGAAAGATGCCCAGGCTCTCCGACGTCAAGCTCTTGAAGTACGACGAGGACGGCTGGACGCAGAAGCGCGGCGAAACGATGGATCGCATCAAGGAAGTGATCCAGACGACCCGCTAGCGCGCGTCAACCTCGTTCCGCGGGACGATCGAACCGGTGCCGGGACGAGGGTTTGTTTGTTTTCGGGGAGGCGTTTTGACAGCAATATCGATCGACCACGTGTCGCGATCGTTTGGGACGGTGCGCGCCGTGGATGACGTGTCGCTCGAAATCGAGGATGGCGAGTTCTTTACACTGCTCGGGCCGTCGGGCTGCGGCAAGACCACGCTGCTGCGCACGATCGCCGGTTTCGCCGACCTCACCGCCGGCCAGATTCGCTTTGGCGGCAAGCGCATCGACACGCTACCGCCGCATCGCCGCAACGCCGGCATGGTGTTCCAGAACTACGCCATCTTCCCCAATCTCACGGTCGGGGGGAACGTGGCCTACGGCCTCAAGGCGCGCAGCGTGTCCGAGGCGCAGATCAAGGAGCGTGTGGCTTGCGCACTGCGCCTCGTGCATCTCGACGCGTATGGCGACCGCTGGCCGCATCAGCTCTCGGGCGGCCAGCTCCAGCGCGTCGCCATCGCCCGCTGCCTGGTGATCGAGCCCGAGGTCCTGCTGCTCGACGAACCGCTCTCCAACCTCGACGCCAAGCTGCGCATGGAGATGCGCGCCGAGATCCGCCAGCTCCAGCAGCAGCTCAGGATCACGGCCATCTACGTCACGCACGACCAGGAAGAAGCGCTCGCCATGTCCGACCGTATCGCCGTGATGCGCGCCGGCAAGCTCGAGCAGGTAGCAAGGCCGCAGGATATCTACCGCACGCCGGCAACACCATTCGTCGCCGAGTTCATGGGGACCACCAACCTGCTCAGCGGCACTGTCGCCGGACGGGACGGCGAGGCGCTGCGCATCCGGGTGGGTCAGCAGGAGTTCCGCGCCGTGGGCGACGCGAGCGAGAGCGAGACGGTCACCTTCTCGCTGAGGCCCGAGACCATCCGCCTGCTCGACACAGGCGAAACGCCGCCGCCCGGGTGGAGCGTGTTCGAGGCCGGCCTCGGGCCGATCGAGTTCCTCGGCGCCATCACTCGCATCGAGCTCCAAATCGGGAACGGCGCCATGCTGCGCGTCGCCAGTCTCGATGTGCTGCCCGACGAGCTGAAGGCGCGCGGCCGCATCGCCGCCGCATACGATCCGCGCCGTATCACGGTGTTCCGCCGATGATCGCCATCTCCCGCCGCGATACGTTTCCGCTGGTTATCGCGGTCCTGGCCTTGGGCTTCCTCGCCCTGTTCCTGCTCTACCCGCTGCTCAACGTCTTCGGCGCGAGCTTCCTCGACCGCACCGGCACGCACTTTACGCTGGCGAACTATGCCCGCATGCTGTCGAGCAGTTTCTATCTCGGCAGCCTGACCAACAGCCTGATCCTCGGCGTTTCTGCCACACTGCTGACCATCGCGCTGGGCGTACCGCTGGCCTTCTGCCTCGCCCGCCTGCCGATCCCGGGAAAATCGCTGCTCCTGGCGCTGGCCTCCTTGCCGCTTGTGCTCCCTTCCTTCGTCGCGGCCTATGCGCTCGTGCTGCTGCTCGGCCGTGCCGGAATCATCACGCGCTTCTTGCGCGACGTCGGCATCCCCTTCACCTCGATCTATGGCATGACCGGAATGACCATCGTCTTCGCCATGACACTCTTCCCCTTCGTCGTCTTTCCCACCCTGGCGGCGTTCAAGGCTGTAGACGTTTCGGTCGAGGAGGCCGGGCAGAATCTCGGCTCCTCGCGCTGGCGCACCTTCTGGACGGTCACCGTGCCGATCGTCATGCCGGCGGTGCTGGCCGGCGGATTGCTGGTCTTCATCGAAGTAATCGAGAGCTTCGGCGTCCCCTTCGTGCTGGCCGAGGACAAGCCGGTCCTCGCCGTTGAGGCCTATAAGCTGTTCGTCGGCGAGACCGGTGGCAATCCCGCCTCCGCCGGCGTGCTCGGTGTCCTGTTGATCATCTGCACCACCATCGCACTCCTCATCCAGCGCCACTATCTCGGCCGCCGTCGCTTCTCAACCGCGGCGCGCCGCACGCCGCCTGAGCTGGTGGTGAAGCCCTGGCTGCGCCGACTGGCCTCTGCCTATTCGTGGGGCGTGGTCTTGGTCGCCCTCGTGCCGTTCTTCGCGATCATCGTGATCTCCTTCATGGAGTTCCGCGGACCGGTGATGCATCCAAACCTCAGCCTCAACAACTTTCGCGACCTCTTTAGTCAGTCCTGGCGGCCGCTGATCAACACGCTCACCCTGTCCACCGCCGCCGCCATCATGGCCGCTGCGATCGGCGTCCCCATCGGCTTCGCCATCACCCGCTTTCGCTCCAGGATCTCGGACCTGCTTGACGTCATCGCCATGACGCCTTTTGCCGTCGCGGGAACGGTCCTGGCTATCGGCCTGATCATCTCCTTCAACAGCGGCTGGCTCGTACTGACCGGCGGCTGGCTGATCCTCGTCCTTGCCTGGGTGGTGCGGAAGATCCCGTTCAACGTGCGCGCCTCGGCCGCCATCCTCCACCAGATCGATCCCAGCCTGGAGGAGGCATCGATCAATCTCGGCGTCTCGCCGCTGATGACTTTCGTACGTCTGACCGTGCCACTGATGATGGGTGGCGTGATCGGCGGCATGGTGCTCACCTGGGTCACGGTCGCTTCCGAGCTCAGCTCCACCGTCGTCCTCTACAGCGGCCCGTGGGCGACGATGACTGTCGTCATGTTCCAGGCGCTGGAAGGCACGGGTGCCGGCATCGCCTCAGCCGCGGCGACCGTGCTGATCGTCTTCACCGTGCTGCCGGTGGCGCTGGTCTATCGGCTTCTTCGCCGCCACGAACTTGGTATGATGTGAGCCATGATCGACCTACGCAGCGACACCGTCACCCAGCCCACGGCCGAAATGCTCGACGCCATGCACGCGGCGCACCTTGGCGACGATTTGCGCGACGGCGACCCGACCGTGGGCAAGCTCGAAGCCCTTGCCGCCACGCGCACCGGCAAGGAAGCGGCGATGTTCGTGCCCAGCGGCACGATGGGCAATCTCGTGGCTTTGATGGCTCATACGGGGCGCGGCGGCGAAGTGCTGCTGGAAGAGAGCTCTCACATCCTCAAGAGTGAAATGGGCGCCATCGCCCAGGTCGCCGGCCTGTTCCACCGCACGATCCGCGGTGAACGCGGGGCCATGGATCTCGGCACCCTGGCCGAGACGATCGGCGCCCAAATGAAGCCCAACAAGCTGGCGACGGCCCTGATCGAGATGGAAACGACTCATAACGGCGCAGGCGGTACCGTCCTGCCGCTCGATCACATGGCGGAGGTCTACGCGCTCGGCCGGCAGCACGGCATTCCCGTGCACACCGACGGCGCCCGGCTGTTCAACGCCGCCGTGGCGCTCGGCGTGGAGGCGGAGCGCATCGCACGCTACAGTGACAGCGTGACCTTTTGCGTCTCGAAAGGATTGAGCGCACCGGTTGGCTCGCTGCTCTGCGGCACGCAAGAGTTCATCACCCGCGCGCGCAGTTTCCGCCGCATGCTCGGCGGCAATCTGCGCCAGGCCGGCATGCTCGCCGCTGCCGGCATCGTGGCGCTGGACAGCATGGTCGAGCGTTTGGCCGACGATCATCGCACAGCAAAGCAGCTCGCCGACGGCCTGCACCACTTAGCCCCAAGTCTCGTCGACCCGACATCCATCGCGACCAACATCGTGCGCATCGATACGACTGTCAGCGGCTGGCCGGCCGAGACATGGTCGGCTGCACTGCAACGCTGCGATGTGCGCGTCTCCCCTGGCGGACCGATGCAGCTCCGCTTCGTCACCCACCGGCACATCACGCCTGCGGATGTCGAGACGACACTGCAGACGTTCCGCGATCTGTGGCGCGAGGCGACCGGACAGTCGACGGCCCGCGCCGGCTAACCCAACCAGTCATCAAAGACGTGCAGAGGCGGGCGATACGTGAGACTGGCGCGCTGGCGACGTCATGCGGTGCCGCTTCGCGTCTTCTGCGCGCTCGGCAAGCCGAAGCTCGTTCATTACTCGTTCAGCCGCTGTGGGCTGGCGCCTCTTGCGAGGTTTCGGAACGGGCGTGATCAGCTCAGAATTGGCGCACGGAGGTGGCGCATTTGCCCAAAAACGATGCAGATAGGGAGGTTGTTGCGGCTGTGCCGACAAAGCTCTACGCAGGCGATGTAAGCGAAAGGAGCCTCGCGTGACCACAACGGTTGCATCGCTGGTGACGGCGCATAGATCAGGCGCAGTTTCCCTGACGCAGACGGTCGAAGTTGTGTTCCAACGCATCCGCGAAGTCGGCGACCCTGCGATATTTATATCGTTGCGGAAAGAAGCCGAGGTGTTGGCCGAAGCCGGTCGACTACAGATGAGTGATCCCAATCTTCCGCTTTACGGCATTCCCGTCGCCGTGAAGGACAACATCGATGTTGGGGGCCTGCCGACGACCGCTGCTTGCCCTGCCTTCTCTTACATGCCGGAGCGCAATGCCGAGGCCGTGGCAAGGCTGAAGCGCGCCGGTGCGATCATCATCGGCAAGACCAACCTCGACCAGTTCGCTACAGGTCTCGTTGGCATGCGCTCGCCCTACGGGATGCCGCGCAATCCCCTGCGCGGGGACCTCGTCAGTGGAGGATCAAGCTCCGGGTCGGCGGTGGCCGTGGCGCGCGGAATTGTCCCCCTCGCGCTCGGCACGGACACGGCGGGTTCCGGCAGGGTGCCGGCCGCGCTCAACAACATCGTGGGGCTCAAGCCCAGTCTCGGGCTCGTCTCCACATCAGGCGTCGTTCCGGCGTGTCGATCGCTTGACTGCGTCTCGATCTTCTCGCTTACAGTGGAAGATGCGTTCGCCACCCTCGACGCGATAGCCGGGCACGACGCACACGACCCCTATTCCCGCCGGCTCCACAGCGGCTCGCTGGGGGGTATACCCGCGCGCCTGCGCCTTGGCGTTCCCCGCAACCAGGACAAGCTCTTCTTCGGTGACAAGTATGCTGAGCTCGGTTTCGCGGAAGCGGAAAAATTTGCGAGGGGCCTAGGCGCAACGCTTGTCGAGATCGATTTGACGCCCTTCTTCGAGACAGCACGACTGCTCTATGAGGGGGCCTGGGTGGCGGAGCGCACCGCGGCGGTAGGCGACTTCGTCGCCAAGCACCCTGACAAGGTCCATCCTGTTACGCGCGACATCATTTCTCGGGGGGAGGGAAAATCGGCAGTCGAGGCTTTCCGCGGGCTCTACCGGCTGCAGGAGCTGCGCGCCAAAGCACACGCGGCATTTTCCGAACTTGATGCGCTGATGGTTCCAACCATGCCGCGGCCAGTGACCGTAAGCGAACTGGAGGCGGATCCCATCGGACCCAACGCGCAGCTCGGCACCTACACGAATTTCGTCAATCTGCTGGATTTCGCAGGCATTGCCGTTCCCGTCACGCTGGCAAGCGACGGTACCCCTTTCGGCGTCACTCTGCTGGGGCACGCCGGCCGCGACGCTGCGCTCGCCAGCATCGGCATGGCCATGCATGCACGCGCCGGACTGACCCTGGGCGCCCTTGCGCACGCCCCAACCGCCATTGCCGACGTTCGCATCAGGTCTGCACCCTGGCGAAGTCGCTCTTGCCGTAGTCGGCGCCCATATGTCCGGCATGCAGCTCAACCGCGAGCTGGCCGGCCATGGAGCCCGCCTGCTGGAAGCAACGTCCACCGCGCCCGACTATCGCTTGTTCGCACTCGATGGCACGCCGGCCAGGCCGGGTCTCTTGCGCGTTGCTGCGGGAGCGGGAAGGAGCATCGCGTTGGAGACTTGGGCATTGCCAGCGGACGCCTTCGGCGCGTTCGTTGCGTCGGTGCCTTTTCCACTCTCGATCGGAACGATCAGGCTTCGCGACGGTAGCACGGTGAAGGGCTTCCTGGTCGAAGCGGAAAGTATTGCGGGAGTCCGCGATATCTCCGAGTTCGGCGGATGGCGCGCCTATCTCGCTCAGGCCGCACGATAGCCGGCATAGGCGTCGTAGACCGAGCCAATATGGGTTCGCATGACGCTGGATGCCCTGGCGTAATCACGAGCCAGAATAGCCGCGATGATATGCGCATGCTCCTTATGTGATCTTGCGAGGCGCCCGAAGTTGCGGAACTGGGCGCGGCTGAACGGCGCGATGCGCGCGCGCGTCGCGAGCGTGAGGTCGGCAAGATAGGGATTGTGCGCGCCGGCATAGATCAACGCGTGAAACTCCTCGTTGATCTCGTGGTAGCGCTGGGGGTCCCCGCTGTGCACAATTTCGAGCAAAGTGTCCTGCGAGCGCTGCAGGGCAGCGTGGTCCGCAGCCGTCATCCGTTCCGCCGCCAGGCCTGCGCATAAGGACTCCAATTCACGCAGGGTCTCGAACATGGCGACGAGCTGTGCCTTGTCGGGCTTCGCAACGACTGCGCTGCGATGCGGGCGTGCTTCGACAAGGCCGCTGGCGCCGAGGAGACGAATAGCTTCACGCACCGGGGTCCGCGAGACCTGGAACCTGCGTGCAAGCTCTGTTTCGTCGAGTGTTATGCCGGGTGCCAGTTCGCCGCGAACGATCTCATCGGAGAGCTGCATGCGCAGGCGAGAAGCCAGCGTCCGGGGCGCGTTGGGGTCGGCGGTCGCGCCGGAGCTCGCAGCCTCCGCGGGGCGCGGAAGCCCGTCCATGGGCAATGCTGCGCGAGACCCGGGCATGGCTCTGCCTAGTCCGGGTTGGCGGGCGGATCGATCAAACTGACGTGCGCGGCGACGACACGCCAGCCCTCGTCGAGGCGCACCCAGGTCTGCATCTGGCGCCCGAGCTTGTTGCTCCCTTCGCGCTGGAACAGGGTGGAGGCGACGGCAAAGTCGCGACCGTAGGTGGTAATCACGGTGCGTGAGCGCGTGCGCGCGAGGTTGATGGCCGGACGGGCGGCGCGGAAGGCGGCGACCTCCTCGTGGCCGTAGAGATTCTCGGCGACCCCATAGCGGATGGTGCGCTTGTCCTTGCGGAACATGGCGTCGAGCGTTTCGACGTCGTTGGTGACGAGCGCCTTCTCGTAGGCCTCGAAGGCGGCGCTGACTTCCGCGACCACCTCGGGCAGATCGATCTCCATTGCGCTCTCCCTATTCCAGCGACCTCGGTGACTGGGCCACGTTTTCTTTTTCCAACGCGCGCGCGATGCGCAGCGCCACGTCCTCGCGCCATGGCGCTGCGATGATCTGCACGCCGATCGGCAGCGGTTTCAGTGGCACGGGCACCGCCACCACCGGTAGTCCGATGAACGAGATCGGTTGCGTGAAGATACCGATGTTGGGGCGCAAGGGAACCTCTGCGCCGTCGAGCATCATGGTCTGCTGGCCGATGCGCGGGGCCGGAAAGGGTGTCGCCGGCGCCAGGATCGCGTCCACGCCGTCGAACAGCTTCAGGACTTCGCGCTGGTACCAGCGGCGGAACTTCTGCGCCTTGACGACGAGCGATGCCGGAATTATGGCACCAGCGATCAGCCTGTCGCGCGTCGCGGGGTCGAAATCCGCGGCCCGCGTGCGCAGGCGGTCCAGATGCAGCGCGGCGCCTTCGGTTGTCGTGATCACGAAGGCGGCGGCGCGGGCGCGTTTGGCCTCGGGAAGCTCGATCTCGCGCGTGGCGCCCAGCGCGTTGGCGATGCGCGTGACGGCCTCGATGGCTTCGGGCGACGCGCCGCGCTTGAAATATCCGCCGGCAATCGCAATCCGCAGGCCGTCGACGCCGCGATCGATCGACGGGAGCGCTGGCTCTGCCGGCCGGTCGGCGCAGACGGGATCCTCCGGATCGGAACCTTGCATGGCGTCGTAGGTGAGCGCCAGGTCTCGCGCCGATCGTGCCAGCGGACCGAGGTGATCGAGGCTGGCGACAAAAGGGAAGGAGCGCGCACGTGAAAGCCGGCCGTAGGTGGGCTTCAGCCCGAACAGCCCGCAGAAAGAGGACGGGACGCGGATCGAGCCGTTGGTGTCGGAGCCGAGCGAGATACGGCACGAGCCCCCCTGCGACCGCGCCACCCGAACCGCCCGACGATCCGCCCGTCATATGCGCATTGTCATGCGGGTTGCGCGAGGGGCCGTCGTGCACGTTCTCGCCGGTGAAGTCGTAGGCGTACTCACCCATGTTGAGCGCGCCGACAAGAATGGCGCCGGCCGCCTCCAAGCGCGCGATGAGAGGCGCATCGGCCGTGGCGAGCGGCCGGTCACGGTTGATCTTGGAGCCCGCCAGCGTCGGCAGGCCCGCCACGTCGAACAGGTTCTTGACGGCAAACGGCACGCCGGCGAGAGGGCCGAGCGGCTGGCCCGCGGCCCGCGCCGCGTCTATCGCCTTCGCTGTCGCGAGCGCCCGCTCGGCCATGACCGCCGTGAACGCGTTGAGCGTGGGGTTGCGCTCCTTGATACGAGCCAGCGCACCCTCAACCACGCTTGTTGCACTCGTCCTCCCGGCGTTAACGTCAGCGGCAATCTCGGCGGCCGTGGCCCAAGGGTTCATGTCAGGCCTCGAACACCGGTGCGGGCTCGGCGTCGTCGGGCAGCTCGAATTCCTCGACGATGGCGGCGAGGCGCAGGCTCACCTGAAGGTTAGCCTTGATGGCCGGCTTCCAAGCGGGCTCGATCGGTAAGCCCATCGCCTTGGCGGCGGCATCGACGAGCGCTTCGAGATCATCGCCTTTCGTGTCAGCCATCATTGCCTCCGATCACACCGGCGGATGCGGCACGGCCGCAAGCAGCTCGCGCGTATAGTCGTCTTGAGGCGCGGTCATCACACGCTCCGTCGGCCCTTCCTCGACGATGGCACCGGCCCGCATGACGATCACACGGTCGCACAGCAGGCGTACCACATTGAGGTCGTGCGAAACGAACAGGTAGCTCATGCCGAGCTGCTCCTTCAGCGACTGCAGGAGGTTGAGCACGACCGCCTGCACGGACACGTCGAGTGCCGCGGTCGGCTCGTCCAGGATCACCAGATCGGGATTGAGCGCAATGGCGCGGGCAATGCCGACGCGCGCCTTCTGGCCGCCCGAGAGCTGATGCGGGAAGCGGTCGAGCAGCTCCACCGGCAGGCCGACCTGGCGGGCAAGCTCCTCGCACCGGGCGCGGACGGCGTTGCCGCCACGGATGTCGCCGAGCTGCAGGATCGGATCGGCAATCGCGCGCGCGGCGGTGAAGCGCGGATTGAGACTGTCGGTGGGGTCCTGGAACACCATCTGGATGCGCTTGCGCAGTTCCAGCTTCGCGAACTTCTTGGCGGGTATCGCGCCGATGTCCTGGCCGTCGAACATGATGGCGCCGTTGGTGTGGTCGAGTAGCCGCATGACCATGGATGAGGTGGTGGACTTGCCGCAACCGGATTCGCCGACCAGGCCTACGCTCTCGCCCCGATGCACGGTGAAGCTGATGCCGTCGACCGCCCGGAATACCGCCGCCTCGGGCGCGGCCGCACCGTTCTTCCTGAAGAGCTTCGAAAATGATCCGCTAATATCTTTGCGCGCATACTCCTTGACCAGCCCTTCGACCACGAGCAGGGGTTCCTGGTTGCTTGCATGTCCGTTGACCGCGCCGTTGGCTTTTGGCAGCGCCGTCTGGCCCGCCATCACGGCCTCGCCCTCCGGCAGAAGATCGCGCAGAGTCACGCCAGGACGCGGCGTGGCGCGCATGAGTTTCTTCGTATAGGCGTGCGAGGGCGCCTTGAAGATGGCCTCCGCGGCTGCCGTTTCCACCACGTTGCCTTTCTCCATCACCACGACACGGTCGCAGTAGGCCGCCGCGAGGCCGAGATCGTGGGTAATGAGGATGGTGGACATGCCGCGCGCGCGCGTCAGCTCCACGATCAGGTCCATCACGGTCTTCTGCGTGGTGACGTCGAGGCCGGTGGTGGGTTCGTCAGCGATCAGCAACTGTGGCCGGCAGGCCAGCACCAGCGCGATGACGACCCGCTGGCACATGCCGCCCGACAGCTCGAACGGATAGGCGTGATAGCGCTCCTTCGGCCGTGCGATGCGCACCTGCTCGAGGATGGCGATGGCCTTTTCCGTCTTGTCGTCGGAGCCCGCTTGGGCGTGCTGGCGCAGCACGTCCTCAATCTGGTGCCCGACCTTGCGGATCGGGTTCAAAGCCGCGCGCGGGTTCTGAAAGATCATCGAGATCTCGCGCCCGCGCAGGTTGCGCATCTCGCGCTCGCCGGCCTTGCGCACGTCGATGCCGGAAAAGGTCACGGAACCCTCGGCGATGCGCCCGGCGCGGTCGAGGATGCGCATCACCGCATAGGACGTGACGGACTTGCCTGAGCCGGATTCACCGACGATGGCCAGCGTCTCGCCCTTGGCAACCGTGATGTCGATGTGCTGGACGGCGCGCACGGTGCCGCGGCGTGTCGCAAATTCGACGGTGAGATCGCGGATATCGAGCAGCGGGATGGTTGTCATGGCTGCTGCCTCACGTGCGCCGCTGCGGGTCGACGATGTCACGCAGGCCATCGCCCAGCAGGTTGAAGCAGAACACGGCGATCATCAGGGCGAGGCCGGGAAAGAAGGCGATCCACCATTCGCCCGACACCATGAAGGCCGCCCCTTCGGCGACCATGATGCCCCATTCCGGCGTGGGCGGACGCACACCCAGGCCGATGAAGGACAGGCCGGCGGCATTGAGGATGGCATAACCCATGGTCAGCGACATCTGCACGATCATAATCGGCATGATGTTGGGCAGGATGTGTCCGAGCAGGATGCGGAACTCGCCGTTGCCGGAGAGGCGCGCCGCCTGCACGAAGCCCGCCTCGCGGCGCACATTGGCCTCGGCGCGTGCAACACGCGCATAAAGTGGGAAGTTCACGATCGCGGTGGCGAGGATGATGTTCTGCACCGTGTTGCCCAGCGCGGCAACGATGCCCATGGCCAGCACGAACAGCGGGAAGGCCATGATGGTGTCGGAGATGCGCGAGACGATGCGTTCGGTCCAGCCGCCGAAGAAACCGGCCGCCACGCCTGCCAGCCCGCCCATCAGGAACACCAGCGCCACCGAGGCGATGGCGATGAAGAAGTCGAGCCGCGTCGCCACGATCACGCGGCTGAAGATGTCGCGGCCGAGCTGGTCGGTGCCGAACCAGTGGGCCGCGGAAGGCCCCTTGAGGGCCATCGCCGTGTTGCTGGCCAACGGATCGTACGGGACGACATAGGGGCCGATCAGCGCGGCAAGCACGATCAGGGCGAACAGTCCGAACGCGAAGCCCGTGACCGGGTTCTCGCCGATGATGTAGCGCGCATGGGAAAGCGTGGCCGCAAGTCCCGTCGCGTGACCTTTGCCGGCAGCGGTGGTGCTGGTCACGCCTCTATCCTCACGCGCGGGTCGATCAGGCCGTAGAGAATGTCGATCAGCAGGTTGAGCGCGACATACATCACCGCCATGGTGAGCACGAAGCCCTGCACGGGTGCGAAGTCGGAGGCGATCAGCGCTTCCACCGCGTAGGAGCCGATGCCGGGCCAGGCAAACACCTTCTCCACCAGCACGTTGGCACCGAGCAGGAACGAGAACACCATGCCGAGCGTGGTAATCACGGGCAGCATGGCGTTGCGGAAGGCATAAGTGAACACTACGGTGAACGGGGAAAGCCCGCTGGCACGGGCGGTGCGCACGAAGTCGGAAGCGAGCACCGCCAGCATGGAGGCTCGCGTCATGCGGGCAATGGGTGCCAGCGAGAAGATGCCGAGTGTCAGAGCCGGCAGCACGAGCTGCTTCAGGCTGGCGGTGAAGATCTCCCAGTCGCCCGCGGCGATGCTGTCGATGATATAGAAGCCGGTGACGGGCGGCGGCGCGCTATAGAACACGTCGAGGCGGCCCAAGGGGGCCGGCGCGTAGCCGAGCAGGTAGTAGAAGACGTAGACGAGCACGAGCCCGGTAAAGAACACCGGCAGCGACACCCCCGCCGTGGAGACGATGCGGCAGGCATGGTCAACCAGCGAGTTGGGCCGCGTCGCCGCCAGGATACCAAGCGGCACAGCCACCAGGATCGCGAAGATCAACCCGACCAGGGTGAGTTCGGCCGACGCCGGCAACCGCGCGCGGATCTCGGCCGCGACCGGCTGGCCAGTGGTGAGGGCGGAGCCCATGTCGCCGCGGGCCAGGTCACGCACGTAGCCGACGAATTGCACCGGCAGTGGCTGGTCGAGGCCGAGCTTGGTGCGGATCTGCTCGATCGCCTCCTTGGTGGCGGCGGGACCCGCGAAATAGGCGGCGGGATCGCCGGGCAAGGCGCGCGTGAGCAGGAACGTGACGATCACCACGCCGATCAAGCTCGGGATGGCGAACATCAATCGCTTCAGCACCATGGTCAGCATGAGCGCTTCCTCTCAGGACTGCGCGATCAGGCTCACGCTTTCACCAGCGAGCGATAGTCGAGTCGGCGGTGGAACCAGTACTGGTAGCCCGAGACGTTCTTCTGCATCGCCACGTTGGAGAACGGCTGGAACAGCGGAATGCGCGGAATGTCGGTGAACGCCAGATCCACGAAACCTTTCACGTTGCGCTCGTAATCCGCGGTGTTGCCGGAGCTTGCGCCCGCGCCCGCGCCGTCGATGAACGCGTCCATCGCGGGCGAGACGTAGCTCATGGTGTTGAAGATCGAATTGCGCCCGTGATAGCACCAGATGAAGAAGTACTCGGGATAGTTGAGCCAGCCCGAAAACACGTTGGTGTAGAGTGGCAGCGTCTTCTTATTCAGCTCGGTGCGCCAGTTGGCGCCGGGGATCTTGTTGATCTCAGCCTTGATGCCGATCTGCCCTAGGCTTTCCTGTACCAGCACACAGAGCGGCTCGTTGATGGTCGCAAACCCGAGATCGAACGAGATGGTCGTCTCGAAGCCGTTGGGGAAGCCCGCTTCGGCGAGCAGTTGCTTCGCCTTTGCGATGTCGGTGTTGAACTTGTGCTGCTGCGGCCAGGCGACCTGGGTGGGAGCGTCGGCGGCCGCACCGAACATCGGCTTCGCAAGACCATAGAGCGCGGCATCCATGATCTTCTGATAGGGAATGGCGTAGGCGACGGCTTGCCGGACCTTGAGGTTGTCGAACGGCGGCTTGGTGACGTTCATGCCAATGTACTGGACGCCGTTGCTGAAGGGCGTCGACACGATGCTGAGCTTGCCGGCGTCGCGCAGTTCGGCGAAATCCTTGTTCGGCAGCTCGTAGGAGATGTCGGCGTCGCCGCGCTCCAGAAGCGCGCGGCGGTTGCCGGCGGACGGCACCATCCGCCAGATGATGCGACGCACCTTGGGTTGCGGCCCGAGGTTCCAGGCATCGTTGCGCTCGAGGACGACTTCGGTGCCGGGCGTCCAGCGCGTCAGCTTGTAGGCGCCGCTGCCGGCGGTGTTCTGCTTGGTGTACTCCATACCCCACGGGTCTTTTTCGTTTGCATGTTTCTTGACCAGACCGGAGTTGATAATGCAGGGCACGATCACCGCGAGGTCGGGGATGGTCAGGCGATCCTTGCGGATGAAGTCGACACGGATGGTGTGGTCGTCGACGACCACGAACTGCTCGGGCTTCTCCAGCGAGCCCGCGCGCATCTGAAACGTCGGGAACCCGCCAACAGTCACGGCGCGATCGAGCGACCACTTCACATCCTGCGCGGTAACCGGCGTACCGTCCTGGAACTTGGCATCCTTACGCAGTTTGAAGGTGGCGGACATGTCGCCGACGTTCATGTCCTCGGCCAGTTCCATCTTGAACTTGTCGCGGTCGTAGTACTGCACCCCGTTGGGCAGCGTTTTCATCTCGTGGCTGATGAGGCGGTCGTAGCAGTTCCACGATACCTCGTAGCCCGGCACGTTGGTGCCGACGCCGTGGATATCGACATTGTTGGGGCCGCTCTCGGAAACGACGAGCAGCGTCTCCTGGCGCGATTGGGCTTTGGCGGGCGACCAGACGGCGGGAGCGGGAAAGACGCTCGCAGCGCTCGCTGCGGTCACTGTCTTCAAAAAGTCGCGACGCTTCATGCCGGCCTCGTCTGTTGGCGGTCAACGTTAATGCGAAGCGCACTTCGCAAGGGGCGTGCCAAAGCCTGGTTGGGCGACTCGACCGCTCGCTAAGCGCTTTGCCTGCAACGAGAAACTAGCAACGACATCGTCGAAATAAATAGGCGCAGGTTGGGCGCGGCCGGCAGAACTTGCATACAATTTGGTATGCAAGCCTAGATCACGTGCACCCGCCCTCGGCGCTGGTACAGGCTTTCACAGCAACGATGCGCGCGGCACGGTCACGGCCATCGATCCCGGAGGCCGCGGGTTCAAGTCCCGTCTCTCGCGCCATTGTTTCAATGGCTTGGCCGTTTCTGACAGTCGTAGAGTTCCGATCGCAGTTCGGGTTGCGCTGGAGTGATCGGCACCTCTTTGTTCCGTCGAACCCTTGTGCGGGCTGAGAAGGCAGGCGCTCGGAGGTCAGCGCTGTGCGTTTCGGCGCAGACAAGACGCCACGGCACCAGCCCCGGCAATGCGGCCGAACACGAGGGCCCGCAGCATGGCCACGGCATTGGGTGCGGTACCGTAGAAGTGCCCGGTGATCTCGCCGGCCGCAAACAGGCCGGGGATGGGGCGGCCTACCCGCAGCACCTCGGCATGCGCGTTGGTTGCAACGCCGCCGAAGGTGTAGGCGATGGCTCCGATCAGCGGATAGGCAAGATAAGGCGGGCGGTCGAGGGGCCGGCACCAGTTCGATTTTGGCGGCGAGAGGCCGGCGTCGGCCGCCAGGCCATCCGCATGTGTGGCGTCGAAACGTGCCGGGTCGCCAGTAGCAGCAGCGTTGTAGAGCGCGACGGCATTTGCGAGAACCTCGGGGGGAACGCCGATCAGCATTGCCAGCTCTGGGATCGTGCTTGCCTGGTGCGGAGGCACCTCCGAGCGGATGGCGCGCTGATAGCCGTCGATGTCGTGGAGGTTTGCATCCAGGATCGCGTACGCGATGCGCCCGGGCGTCGCGAAGTGGATAGTGCGTGCAAATGCTTCCCACGTTTCGTGCACCAGGCCGGTGCCTTCGTCGAAAAAGCGCCTGCCCGACGAGTCCACGACAATGCCGTAGGGATAGACCAGAACCACCGGTGCGGAATTCCTGCTGCGCGGGTCGACGGGCTCGGCGTGCATGCCGTGCCAATCGCCGGCCGCCTGCGCGCCGGCCGCGAGCGCCATGCGGATGCCGTCGCCGGTGTTGAAGCGCGTGCCGGGCGAGATCGGCGCGAGGCTGTCGGCACCTGGTCCCAGATGCTGCACCAGCATTTCGCCGTTGCCGGCAAAGCCGCCGGACGCCAGCACCACGGCGCAGGCCCTGAGCGCCTCCACCGCGCCAACCTCGGTGCGCACCTCGACGCCCTCGACGGCGCCATTGTCCGCTTCGAGGAGCCGCTCTGCCCTGGAATGGTGGCGCATAAGTACCCCTGCGTTGCGTGCTGCACGTTCCAACTCGCGTAGAACCGCAGCGCCGCCGCCGACGGGTTGGATGCGGGGTGGCCCGGCGCTCAGGTAGTAGGTCGGTTGGTCGAAGGCGATACCGTGGCCCATGAGCCAGGCGATCGTTGCCGGCGCATCCGCCGCAAGGCGCTGGATGTAGGCCGTGTCCATGCGCCCTCCGGAGACCTCGGTAAGGTCATTCTCGAAGCCGGGCGCAATGCGATCAGGCGCCGCCATCCGCATGTAGGACGGGCTGAAGCGAGTGTTGCCGCCGTGCGCGCCCTGCCGCGCGCGATCGATCAGCACGATCCGGCACGCAAGGGACTGCGCGTGTGCCGACTCTGCCGCTGCAAGGGCCGCGGTCAGTCCCGCTGCTCCGCTACCGACGACGCAGATGGTGGGGATCGATTCATCCATGCGAGGCCATTTGCAGTGCGCCTGCTATTGCGCTTCGCGCCCTTCCGCCTCGCTGCCGAGAACATCGAGAATGCGGGCGCGCAGCTCCTGCCGGCGTTCCGGCGTGACGGTGCCGCCGACGTTAGCCTCGAAGGCGATGCGGGCTGGGCGATGCAGCACCATGATGCGATCTCCAACCTCGAGTGCCTCGTCGATCGAGTGGGTGATGAACAGCGCGGTCTTGTTGCTCTCGCGCACGAGGCGCAGGAACTCGGCGCGCAGGCGCTGGGCGGTCATTTCGTCGAGAGCGGAAAAAGGCTCGTCGCACAGGATCAGCACGGGATCGACCGCCAGGGCCCGGGCAATGGAGACGCGCTGGCGCATGCCGCCGGAGAGGGCATGCGGATAATCGTTCTCGTGTCCCGTGAGGCCGAGCTTGGCGAGCCAGCCGCGCGCGGTCGCTTCCGACGTCTTGCGATCCGCGCCGAGGATGTCGAGGCCGAGCAGCACGTTGTCGATGGCCGTGCGCCAGGGCATCAGCCGGTCGCCCTGGAACACGATGCCGATCTTGCCGCGCAGCGCCGCGAAGTCGCCGAAGGGGTCGATGCCCTCGACCGTGATGCGGCCCGAGTTCGGCTCGGACAGGCCGGCGATCAGGTTGAAGATGGTGGACTTGCCACAGCCGGTCTTGCCGAGCACGGCGACGATCTCGCCCCGCGCCACGTCGAAGGAGATGCGGTCGACGGCGGTGAACTGCCCCGAGCCGTCGGGCCGGGGGAATGTCTTGGTGACGTCCTGGAAGGTGATGGCAATGCTGCCCGGCGCCGTCATCAGATCGCGCGCTCCGATTTCGGCCGCCAGCGCAGCACCCACGCCTCGACGGCCGCAATGAGACCCTGGAATATCAGGACGAACACCACGAGCTGCAAAGTCCAGGCGATGGCGCCGGCCATGTCGAACAGCTGCTGCTGGCGCAGCAACTCGTAGCCGACCCCGCCGGTGGCCCCGACCAGTTCGGCCACCACCACCACGCGCGAGGCGTTGCCCAGGTTGACCTTCCAGGCGGTCAGGATGCCCGGCACCACCGTCGGCAGTACCAGCACGCGGAACATGGTCCAGCGCGTGGGACGGAAGGCGACGGTCATCTCGAACAGGTCCTTGGACATGGACCGGACGGCGTCGAGGATCTGGAAGGTGAACGCCGGCAGCGTCGTCACCACCATGATGAAGAAGATGCGGAACTCGGTGCCGTGGAACCAGATGACGGCAATGACGACCCACGACAGCGCGGGAATGCCCTGCAGCAGCGTCAGCACCGGCGTCAGATAGGCCTCCGCGCTGCCCGACTTGTTGAGGACCAGCGCCAGAATCACCCCGCAGATGAAGGCGCCGACCAGACCAGCCAGGATGCGGGCCGCCGTCGTCAGCACGTCGACCTGGGTAACTGCGCTGGTGGAGATATCGACGAAGCGGCGAACGATCTGCGGGATCGACGGAAACAGGTAGTCCGGGAAGAACAGGGAGGCGAGCTGCCACAGCGCCGCCACCCCTGCCGTCCCGACAATGAACTGCAGCACGCGTTTGCGTGAGACTGAGTCCATTACTTTACCGGTCCGCCGTAGATGGAGGCATCGGACGGCAGTTTCGGCAGGAAGGTGGAGTCGACACCTGCCTTGTAGACCGCCTGGATCTCCTTGCCGACCTCGGCTGCGGACGAAAGTGCCAAGCCCAGACGGTTGTTGGCCCGGATCGACGCCGCCAGCGCTACATGGTCTTCGGCCGTGGATTTCGGCGAGATCAGCTTGGCCGCTTCGTCCGGATTTGCCGCCAGCCATTTCGCGGCCTGCTCGTAGGCCTTGTAGAGCCGGGGGATCAGCGCCTTGTTCTGCTCGATCCAGTCCGTGTGGGCGGCAACGCCCAGATAGGGAATACGCGAGCCGCCGCCGGAAAAGGCTTTCCAGGTCGCCTCGGTGCCGTCATCCAGGGTGCGGATCGATGGCTTCTTCGAGATCAGGATGGTGTAGGCCGGCTCCCAGATCTGAACCGCGTCGGCGCGATCAGC
Organism: uncultured Alphaproteobacteria bacterium; assembly: GCA_963814055.1. GTDB lineage: Bacteria > Pseudomonadota > Alphaproteobacteria > Rhizobiales > Hyphomicrobiaceae > AWTP1-13. Next base: position 70,484 of record CAWFBJ010000023.1, on the reverse strand, counting down.
GAGTGCAAAGCCGATCAGGCCGGGCGTGGCCGTGTTGACGACCTGGATCTTGCTGACATCCACGCCCTGCCGCTTCGCCAGCCACTCGAACATGATGTAGTTGGTGGTCGAGCGCGCGGCGGCGAGCTGGCGGCCCTCCAGGTCCTTGAGGGTCTTGACCTCGGCCTTGTTGGTGACGATGGCGCCCCAGAAGTCGAACAGGTTGAACAGGTAGCTGACCTTGACACCGCGCACGTCGGCAAGCGCGAGGGTCATGAGCGAGGCGCTGCCACCGACCTTGAACTCGCCGGAATTGAACTGGGCGACGTAGGCGTCGGGCGGGCGCTCCTCGAAGGTGATGTCGAGATTGTTGGCCTCATCGAACTTCTGCGCCTTGATCAGCGGCGGCAGAAACGCGCCGAGCGACGGCGGCCCGAAGATGACGATGGTGATCTTGTCGCGCTGCTGGGCCGATGCATCCGACGGAATGAAGGCGATGGATGAGAGCGCGGCGAGACCGGCAACAAGCCAGCTGGCCAAGCGATGACGGTACATATGGTCCTCCCTGATGCCCGAACCCGGGCGGTCTCGTTCTTTCCTGCTGGTGTTACTTAGCCGACAGCCGCGGCTCCCTCCAGTTCCGTACGTACGGATTTGAAGAATTTGCCGATAAGGTGTTTCGATACGCCGCGCAGCACCCGCTGGCCGACGCCGGCGACAAGGCCGCCGATCTCGCCAGCGCCTTCATAGGCAAGGAGCGTTCCGTTCCCGGCCGGTTCCAAGGTGAAACGGGCCTCGCCTGTGCCGTGGCCGAGCGTGCCGCTGCCGGAAACGGCGATGCGGCAGGCTTGGGGCGCAGTTTTGTCGGACAATGCGATCTCGCCTGCGAACGATCCGCCGACGGATGCCACCTTCAGGTCCATGCGCACTGCGTACTTGTCGGGGGAGAGTTCCCGCATCTCGCGACAGCCGGGGATGCAGCGCGACAGGAACGCCGGATCATTGACGCTGGTCCAGACCCGCTCCAGGGGAGCCGCGATCACTTCCTTGCCGCCGATATCGAGTTTCACGTGGTCTCTACCTGAGGAGGATTGCTGAGGCGGGTCGACGATCAGACCAAGACCGCCAGTTCCGCTTACCGGCTCTTGCAACGGGACGCAACGCTTGGCAAGTGCGGTCGTGGCCCATTTTTGCCGTCGGCGGACTTGCTTTTGCTGTGACGCACAACACACGCAATGACTGACGATGCGAGCTCTCGATTCGCTGCCGTGGCTCAGACCGCTCGAACTGCGGCGAGCCGCTTGACTGAGTGCTCGTCGTCCCAGCAGACAGCCGCTTCCCATGCGGCCCACGCTTGCGCGGCAATGTCGTGCGCCTCGTCGTCGAGACCGGCAGCGTTGTGGGGCATCACCAGGTCGAGGTCGGGGACGTCGACGTGCGCCTCGTCCCAGTCGATCAGCGCGACCCGATCCGCGTTCATGCGGATGTTGCGCGGGTTGGGGTCGCCGTGGACGACGCAGGTCTGACGTCCGATGAGCCGCGCCCACGCTGCTCGACATCGAGCAACACCCTCAGGCGGCATCGCGCCGAGGTCGATCCTCGTCCCGGTCTCGGCGCGCAGGAGGTCGGTCGACGATCGCCAGGCCGAACGCTGCGGCCAACCCTGCGTCAAGCGATGCAGCCGGCGGAGCGTGTCGGCCACGCGACGCCAGTCGGCCTCCGTCTCGGGCGGTCCGCCCTCCACGTATCGCATCACCACTAGACCGTCCACGAACAGCCGGCCGTCGGTCGTCGGGATCGGCACTGGTACGGTCAGACCTTCACGATCGAGGTGTTGGAGGAGCTCGGCCTCCCATGCGAGATCAGCGTCGCTCCTGGCGCCGAGACGACCGACCGCAAGATGCCCGTTGACGCGCACGCTCCACACGTCGTTGGCGACTCCGCCAGCGAGTGGCTCGATGCAAGCTACGTCTTCACCCCACTGTCCGAGTGCCTCCCATCCCATTGGCGACATTTTCGAGGCCTCACAGCCCAAACAGCCGCTGGGCGAGGCCGCCGGTGATGCTCGCGGCGTCGGCGGGCGACAGGCCGGCGGACTGCACGATCTTGCCGGGCTCGGTGTCGCCGATGGGGAAGGGCATGTCGGACCCCAGCATGATGCGGCCGGCTCCGACCATGCCGACCACGAAGCGCAAGACGCGCGGATCGTGCAGGATGGTGTCCGTATAGATGTGCCGCAGCGCCTCCGCCGGATCGCCGAGGCCCGGCGTGATGGCATGGTTGCGGGCGAGACGGCCGAGCAGGAACGGCAGGCCGGCCGACCCCATCGGCACGACGATCTTGGCCTTGGCGTAGCGTGCGACGTGGCCGGCCGAGATCAGGCGGCTGACGGCGATGAGCGCGTCGGTGATGCGGCCGATGGCATTGGCGAGACCGTAGTCGTTGACGCGCACGTCGCCGGCATCGAAGGAGGGATGAATGTGGACGACCGCGCCGGTGTCGTCCGCGGCCTGCCAGAAGGGTGCGAGATCGGGGGCATCCAGCACGCTGCCGACGCCGCGTGGCAGCGTGCCGATCATGACGCCGGGAAAACCAGCCGATACGGCCGCGCGCAGTACTTCGGCCGCCGCAGCGCCGTCCTGCAGGGGGACGGTGGCCAGGGGCACGAAGCGCGGCTCGGCCTTGGCGGCCTCGGCCAGGTGCGAGTTGATGAGCTGGGCCCAGGCCGTGCCTTCGGCGGCGGGCAGCTCGTAGCCGAACATGTCGACCCAGCCGCCGACGACCTGCTTGTCGATGCCGTTCTTGGTCATCCAGGCGACGCGGCCAGCGATGTCGGAGAGGGGCTTGGACACGGGCCGCGTCGGTTTGGCGCCGGCGAAGGAGAAGGCGAGCGATCCATGGTCTTCGATGGCCAGCACCGAAGGAAAGCGCGCGGTCTCGCTGCGAATGGCCTCCAGCAGAGGCGGCGGAACCAGATGCGCGTGGCTGTCGATGATCAAGCAGAACCTCCGTTTCTCTCCCCTCCCCCCTTGTGGGGGAGGGACAGGGAGGGGGGTATTCCCGAACGCTCGTTGTGGTTCCCCCCACCCCTAACCCCTCCCCACGAGGGGGAGGGGACGTTTTGACTGGCCGTGGCTTCGGCGATGGCGTCGCCGATGGCGGAAATGCGCATGGGCAGCGACTCGAAACGGATATTCAGATGGCGCACCGCGTCGTTGATGGCGCCCGAAAGTGCCGCCGGTGCGCCGAGATAGCCCGACTCGCCCGAGCCCTTCTGGCCGAGCACCGTATGCGGCGACGGCGTCACGTGATGCACGATCTCCACCTCCGGCACCTCGTGCGCGGAGGGGAGCAGATAGTCCATGAAGCTCTGCGCCACCAGCTGACCCTCGCCGTCGAAGGCGAACTCCTCCAGCAGCGCCGCGCCGATGCCGTGGGCGATGCCGCCGAGCGTCATGCCGCGCACGATGTCGGGATTGATGACCGTGCCGCAGTCGTGGCCGATGACGTAGCGGCGGATCTCGGGCTTGCCGATCTCCGGGTCGATCGCCACCAGCACGAGGTGGAATTCGAAGGAGTAGCAGGGATACATTTGCACGCGACCGTCGGCCGTCGGCAGCTTGTCTCCCGTCGGTACCTGCATGATGTGCTCGACGGCGATGCCCGGGGACATGCCGGGCGGCAGCAGGTGGAAATGGCGATGCGCCAGTGTCACCAGATCGATCCATTCCATGGCGCGGTCGGACGCGGGGTCCTCCACGCCGCCGTTGCGATACTTGAGCGCGCTCGCCGGAACGCCCAGCCGATGCGCCGCAATCGCGATCAGCTTGTCGCGCACCTGACCAGCCGCGTGGTGGACGGCCCCGCCCAGCATGATGGCCATGCGGCTGCCGACGGGGCTGTTGCCGGGCAGGCTTTCCAGCGATGTCGCCCGTACAACACGAATGCGATCGGGGTCGATCTGCAGGGCTTCGCCGGCGACGGTTGCGGCCAGCGTCTCGTGACCCTGACCCGACGACGTGGTGTGGATCGTGATCGTAACGGTGCCTAGCGCATCGACCATGATGCGGCAGGATTCCATCCAGGTCGTGGTGGTGTTCTTGGCGTTGAGCAATGGCTCGAACGAGGAGTTGCCGCCGCTGGGCTCCAGGCAGCTCGCCACGCCGATCCCGGCCAGCAGGCCCGAAGCGCGCAATTTGTCCCGCTCGGCGACCAGGGCTTCCCAGTCGGCATGATCGAGCGTCTTTTTTACCACCGTATGATAGTCGCCGCTGTCGTAGGTGCTGCCGCTGGGGATCAGATAAGGAAACTCGTCGGCGCGGATGAAATTGCGCCGGCGCACTTCCAGCCGATCGAGGCCGAGCGCTTCGGCGACGCGGTCGATGCCGGTCTCGATGGCATAATTGGTGGGGGCCTGGCCGAAGCCGCGCACCGCTTCCTGCGGCGTCTTGTTGGTCGTGACGGCGATGGCGTGATAGGCGACCGCGCCGATGCGGTAGGGGCCGACGATGGCGCCCACCGGCTTGCCGAGCTGCAGCGGTGAACGGCCCGCGTAGGCGCCGATATTGTCGAGCGCGCGCATACGCATGGCATGCACGAGGCCCATGCCGTCATATGCCAGCTCGATGTCGAACACACGTTCCGGCCCATGCATGTCGCCGCCGCGCATGTTCTCCAGCCTATCCTCGATCAGCTTCACGGGCCGCGACAGCCGGCGCGAGAGGTAGCCTGCGAGCACGGTATGCTTAATGCCGCGCTTGACGCCGTAGCTGCCGCCCACGTCCACGTCCTGATGCACGCGCACGCCGTTGAGCGGCATGCGCAGGGCCCGCGCGATCTGGTCGGCGAACTTGGGCATCTGGATGGAGGCCCATACGTCGAGCATCTCGCGCCATGGGTCCCAGCTCGCCACCACGCCGAAGGTCTCGATCGGCACGGTGGCGCTGCGGCCCCAGCGCACGCGATAGGCCAGCTGGTGCTGTGCCGCAGCGAAGGCCTGGTCGACGTCGCCCCATACGAAGCGCTTGTCGAGCAGCACGTTGGAGCCATGCGCGGGATGTACCGGCGTGCTGTCCGGCCTATAGGCGGCCTCGCCATCGAGCAGGAACGGCAGCGGTTCGTACGCAATCTGGACCTTCTCGCGCGCATCCTCGGCCAATGCGCGGCTATCGGCCACCACGGCGACGACCCATTCCCCGGCATAGCGCGCACGGTCCACGGCAAGGGGATAGCGTGTCACCAGCGGTGCATCCACGCCGATCAGCAGCGCATCGGTGGCGCCTGCCAGCTCATGGCCGCCCACCACCAGGTGCACGCCCGGCATGGCCAGCGCATCGGCCGCATCAATGCTGGCGATGCGGGCGCAGGCGTAGGGCGAGGTCAGGACCGCGACGTGCAAGGTTCCAGGCGGCGTCACGTCGCTGACGAACGTGGCCTGGCCGCTGACGAAGCGGCGATCCTCGCGCACGCGGCGCTTGCGGGAGACGTATCTGAAGTCTGCCGTCCCCGCCATGCTCAGACCCCGCCCGGCTGGTTGGCGGCGCGCAGGCGTTCGGCGGCGAGCGCGATCGCCTCCACGATCTGGCCGTAGCCGGTGCAGCGGCAGATGTTGCCGGAAATGGCTTCGACAATATCGTCCCGCGTGGGCGAAAGCGTGCGAGCCAGCAGCGCCTGGCCGGCCATGATCATGCCGGGCGTACAGTAGCCGCACTGCAGCCCGTGCGTTTCGCAGAACGCATCCTGCAGCACCGTGAGTTCGCCGGGACCCGGGTTCAGGCCCTCGATGGTGGTGATTGCATGTCCGTCACTCTGAACCGCAAGCATCAGGCACGAGCGCACCGGCTCGCCGTCGAGCAGAACGGTGCATGCCCCGCATACGCCGTGCTCGCAGCCCGCATGCGTTCCCTTGAGCCCGACCTCTTCGCGCAGGCAATCGAGCAGCGTGCGGCGCGGCTCGACGTCCACAGCGATCGGGCTTCCATTGACGCTGAGTTCAACGCGCATGCCGGCCTCCGGCGTCGTCGCGAGCATCGGCGATGGCGCGGCGGGCCAACGATGACGCAACGCGGCGGCGATAGGCGGCCGAAGCGTGCAGGTCGTCAGCGGTTTCCAGTTCGGCGGTGGCGGCTTCGACGGCTTCGCGCACCGCACCGTCCTCCAATCGCGTTCCGATCAAGGCTTCGGCGACCGAATCCAGGCGAATCGGCACATCGCCGGCTCCGCCCAAGCCGACCGCAAGCCGCGTGCAGCAGCCGTCCGCATCCAGCGCGACTTGCGCCGCCGCTGCGACCAGCGCAAAGTCGCTTTTGCGCGCAGCCACCTCGTGGAAGCCGTTGCCGATGCGGTCCTCGGCCCAAACCGGGAAATGCACGGAGGTAAGGATGCCTCCTTCCGGCAGCGCCGTGATCATCGGACCGAGATAGAATTCGGCTGCCGCCAGTTCGCTCGTCTCCTCGGCCGTCTGGACCACCAGCGTCGCGTCGAGCGTCACCGCCACCAGCGGGATCTCGGCAGCCGGATCACCATTGGCGACCGATCCGCCGATGGTGCCGCGGTTGCGAGTCGGGGCATGCCCGACCCAGGGCAAAGCCTTGGCCAGCAGCGGCACCTTGCGCGCGACCAGCGGATCGCGCTCGGCCACCACCTGCCGCGTTGCCGCACCGATGGCGACGAAAGCTCCCTCATCGCGAATGCCGGAAAGCTCCGGGATGCGCGCGATGTCCACCAGACACGACGGCCGGGCCAGCCGCATCGCCAGCATCGGGATCAGGGTCTGGCCGCCCGCGAGTACGCGCGAATTTCCATCCTTCGCGAGCAGCCTGCAGGCCTCGCTGACGGTTGCCGGCCTCGCGTATTCGAATGCGACGGGTTTCATAAACCGGCGGATCCTGCCCGTTTCAACGTGATGTGTCCGAGCCTAGCATCATGGGTTCCAGACCGGTCTCCTCCTCGTGGGAGTAACAGCGAAGGAAAACTAGTTTTCATATTGCGAGACGTCAATTTATAATGCGGCATACTGCGGCGCTGATATTGCGCGGCTGTTCGATGAGCGGAGGGAGGCTGCATGGCGCGGATGAAGGGTGCCGACCTGATCACCGAGCACCTGATCAGGAACAAGATGCCGTACGTGTTCGGCATCTGCGGACACGGCAACGTCGGCCTGCTCGACACCCTGTATCAGGCGCGCGACCGCATCAAGCTGGTCTCGCCGCGGCACGAGCAGGTGGCGGCCCACATGGCGGATGCCTACTTCCGCGTGCGCCACGAGCCCGTCGCCACGCTCACCTCCTGCGGGCCCGGTTCCTGCAACATCGTCATGCCGCTGGCGGTGGCGCTTTCCGATTCCTCGGCCATTCTGGCCATCACGGCCAACGTGCCGACCCAGCAGTTCAACCGCAGCCCCTTCCAGGAGATCAACCGGCACTTCCAGGCCGATTTCCCCAACATCATTCGCCCGGTGGTCAAGCGCAGCTTCCAGCCGACCCGCGTCGACATGCTGCCGCTCGCGCTGCGCCAGGCCACCACCACCATGCTGTCGGGCCGGCCCGGGCCGGTGAACGTCGACATCCCCTTCAACGTCTTCCAGGAGGAGGACGACGTGGAAGTGCCGCCGGCCTCGCCGCGGCACAATGCCCAGCGCGGCGGCGCTTCGCCTGAGGAAATCAGCGCGGCGCTCGATATGATCCTGGCCGCCAAGCGCCCGGTGCTCTTCATCGGCCACGGCGTGACCCTGGCTGAAGCCGGCAAGGAACTCACGGCGTTCGTGCATCGTCTCGGCATCCCCGTCATCTCATCGCCCAACGGCATGGGCTGCCTCGACATGACCGACCCGCTGTCGCTCGGCTTCATCGGCCGCAATGGCGCCTATCCGGCCAACGAGGCCGGCCGGCGCGCCGACGTGGTGATTGCCATCGGTGCGCGCTTCGACGACCGCTCGGCCTCTTCTTGGCTCCCGGGCTACTCCTGGAACTTCCCGCACAGCAAGCTGATCCATGTCGACGTCGACAACAGCGAACTCGGCCGCAACTATCCGCCCGACATCGGCCTCCTGGCTGACGCACGGACTTTCCTGCGCCAGTTGCTGGCTGAAACCGATCGGCGGTCGCCAAAGCGGGACGGTGCGCTGCGCGCATGGCACGCCGATATCGAAAAATGGAAGGTGGCCTGGGACGACTTCACCCGTCCGAATTTCGACCTGCACGCCTCGCCCATCCGTCCCGAGCGCATCGTCGCCGATTGCCAGGCGGTGCTGCCCGAGGATGCCATTCTCGCCTGCGATGTCGGCGTCAATCACAACTGGTACATGCAGTTCTGGAAGGCGCGACGCCCGCAAACCATGCTGAATTCCTGGGGCTTCTCGGGCATGGGCTTCGGAGCGGCCGGCGTTCTCGGCGCCAAGCTGGCCGCGCCCGACAAGCCGTGCGTGTCGATCGTCGGCGACGGCAGTTTCACCATGGTCCCGCATGTGCTGTGCACGGCGGTCGAGTACCAGATCCCGGTCGTGTGGGTGGTCTGGAACAACTTCGGCTGGGTCTCGATCCGAGACATCCAGCTCGGCATGTTCGGGGGGCGGGAACTCGGCACCATGTTCCATTCCGGCGCCAACAACACGCCCTACAATCCCGATTTCGCCGGCTGGGCGAAGGCCACCGGCGTCGATGCGCTCACCATCACCAAGTCAGAGGACTTCAAGGGCGCGCTGGAGCATGCCGTCAAGGCGAACAAGCCGTTCCTTCTCGACGTGCACGTCGATGCCGAGATCAGGCCGCCGGCGACCGGCGCCTGGGAACTGCCGCCGACACCCCACAAGGAACCGGTGTTCGGCAAAGCCTGGGTGCCAGGTCAATGAGGCACCGGCGAGAACAAGCGTCTTTCCGGTTCAGGTTGACCCGGGACAGTCTGCACCAGCTCCGTGGTGAGCCTGTCGAACCACGGCGTCGGGATGTGCAGCCCGTCCTTCGACAAGCTCAGGACGAGGGTGAGCACGCGGTCGGGGTGGTTCCACCGAAGTCGGAAGGGACTCTAGCGCACAGCATTGGGAGGCAATGACGCAATGGCCCAAGAGCAGCGGCAGGCGGTGATCCGCAACATCGCGGAAGTGCCCTGGAAGCAGTATCCCAACCACTTCGGCGGCGCGCTGTCCAAGCCGCTGGCTGCGCCGGAGACGGCGGGAACCCGGCACATGGACTACCGCATCTCCATGTACCAGCCGATGGCCTACGTGGAGCTGCACAAGCACAAGGTCCAGGAGCAGGTGTATCACGTGCTCAAGGGCGAGGGTTTGATGGAAATCGCCGGCAAGACGCACGTGGTGCGTGAGCACGACGTGATCTACCTGCCGCCGGGGGTCGAGCACTCGATCAACAACACGGGCCTCGTCGACCTCGTGTTCATCGTCGTGACCTCTCCGGTGACGGACGACGGTGCCGTCTAGAGTCGTCCCGTCTTGGATGGAATCACAAGCCACACACTCATCCTCGTCCTGAGCTTGTCGAAGGACGGGCCACGGCTGCAATGCCGTGGTTCGACAAGCTCACCACGAGGGCGGCGCGCATTGGGCGGATCAAGCACCTGATACGCGTTGTTCACTGCCAGGCCACTCCGCGGCGCCCTCAGCCATGGCTCCTCACGGCTGCTGTCTTGCCCGTTGTCCTGCCGACGTGCCGGCGATCTTGCCGAACACGGCGCCGTTCATCAGGCCCGTGCCGCCGGGATAGTTGAAGTAGAACAGCCCGCCGACCAGCTCGCCTGCCGCGTACAGGCCGGGGATCACCTGCCCGTCGGTGTCGAGGACGCGCGCGCTGCCGTCGATCTTCAATCCGCCGAACGTGAAGGTGATGCCGCAGGTGACGGCGTAGGCCTCGTAGGGCGGCGTGTCGAGAATGTTGCACCAGTTGGACTTCGGGATGGCGAGCCCGACGGTGCCGCGGCCGTCCTTGACGTTGGGATTGAACGGCACGTCCTTCTTCACCGCGGCGTTGAACGCCTTGATGGTCTCGAGCGCCTTTGCGGGGTTCACGTCGTCGAGCTTCGCCACCAGCTCTTCCAGCGTGTCGGCCCGCACCTTGGTGACGCGCTTGATGCGGTATTCGTCGCGCAGCAGGTGCAGCACCTTGCTGTCGAACAGCTGCCAGGCGAACTGCATCGGCTGGCCGAGGATCACGCGGCCGTACTTGGCATAGGTGTAGTTGCGGAAGTCGGCGCCCTCGTCGACGAACCGCTCGCCGTTGGCGTTCAGCATGATCGAGAACGGATAGTTGTGCTTCTGGAAGTTGTCGCCGACCTCCAGGTCGCCGAACTCCGGCGCGTTGCGGTCCCAGCCGACGGCGTGCGAGCCCGACCAGTTGCCGGTCGGCTGCGCGCCGATGTCGAGCGCCATGCGGATGCCGTCGCCGGTATTGAAGCGGGTGCCGCGCACCTTGGCGAGTTCCCAGCCGGGGCCCAGGTAGCGGGTGCGCCACTCGGCGTTGGCCTGGAAGCCGCCGGCCGCGAGCACCACGCACTTGGCCGCCACCTCGACCGTCTTGCCCTTGTGCCGGATGCGCACGCCCTTGATGCCGTCGTCGTCGCTGATCAGGGCAAGCGCGCGTGTTTCGTAGGCGACGTGACGCCGGCCTTGGTCGCCGCCTTGGTGAGGCCTTCGACCAGCCCCGGTCCGCCGCCCACCGACTTCAACCGTGAGCCCGCCCCAGAACTTGAACTTGCCGTCGATCTTGAAGGCCTGCCGGCCGTAGATCGGCGCGAAGCGGATGCCCTTGCCGCGCATCCACTGCATGGTTTCCTTGCTGCGCGTGACCAGCAGCTCGCACAGCTCCGGGTCGGTCCGGTATTCCGTCACCCGCCCCATGTCGTCGAAGAACTGGTCCTGCGTGTAGGTGCCGAAGTCGGTGTTGGCGATTTCCTCTGCCGTGAGATCCGGCATCAGCGCCTTGAGGTCCTCGACGCCGTCGTAGACGCAGCGAAAGGCGCCGGCCGTGAAGCGGCTGTTGCCGCCTGACTCGGCTTCCGGCGCGCGCTCCAGCACGAGAACCGATGCGCCGCTCTCGGCCGCCGCCAAGGCCGCGCAGAAGGCCGCGTTGCCGCCGCCGACAACAACCACGTCAAAGGCTTCAGCCAGCATCCCTCACCTATTCCGGTTGCGCCCAGTCTCGCCCGCCGGCTGCGGATCAAGCCCGGCCGCCGTCGTCGGCTCTTTGAAGTGCAGCACCAGACTTTATGGGCGAGAGAGCATTTGTCAATTTTTGCACGACAATGCAAAATAGGCTTTCACATTGCTAACAATCCCCCTGGACGAGATCCAAGTGAGAAACCAAACGGCATCGAACAAGGCGGTGAAAAAGCCGGCGGCCCGGACACGGGCGTCCACTGCCCCCGGCAAGCCAACACCGCGGCCTGCGCCAGACGACGGCCTGGCGGACATCGGTGGCGAGGTCCGCGGAGGCGGCGTTCAGTCCATCGAGCGCGCCTTTTCCATCCTGGAGGAGATCGCGCGCAGCCGCGAGGGCATCAGCCTGGCAAACCTGAGCATCCGCGTCGGTTTGCACAACAGCACCACCTTTCACCTGGTGAAGACCATGGTGTCGCTGGGGTACGTGCGCCAGCTCAAGGACAAGCGCTACCGGGTGGGGCGGCCGCTGTTCGTGCTGGCCGCCAACGCGCTCGACGATGTGGAGATGGTCAGCCTCGCCACGCCCATCCTCGAGGACTTGTCGCGGGAAACCGGAGAGGCCAGTCATTTCGCCGTCAGAATGGGGGACGCCGTCGTGGTGATCGCCCGCACCGGAGGCGCCGGCGCATTCCAGTTGACCGGCCGCATGGGTGTCGTGAGGCCGGCCCATTGCACGGCGCTGGGCAAGATCATCCTGGCGGCGTTGCGCCCCGAGCAGCTCGATGCGTTCTTCGAGCGCGCCGATTTGAAGGCGTTCACGGCAAAGTCGATCACGGATGCCGCTGCGCTGCGCCGGGAAATCGATGACGTGCGTCGCGCCGGCATTGCCTTCGACGACGGTGAGTTCGACCCCGAGCTGCGCTGCGTCGGCGTTCCCGTCAAAGATTTCAGCGGCCGGCTGATCGGTGCCATTGGTATTTCCGGGCCGATCTGGCGTCTTTCGATCCAGGCTTTGCAGAGCCGCGCCAAGTTGGTCGAGGCCGCCGCCACCCGACTCTCGGCCGAATTCGGGGCGGTCGACCAAATCCCCCCCGTCTGACCGGGTCGCCGCGAACGTGCAGCGGTGCATTGACAGCGCCAATGACTTGGTCGAAATTGCCTCCAGTAATATGGAAGCGCCTTTCGCCATTTGGCATAAAGACCAGAGAGGCCCTGCTTTTCGTCAAGATTCAACACCGGTGCAACCGGGCTGGCGTGCGTGCAGGACGCCCAAGGGGAGGATGTTTGGGTGCGACGATTCCAGCCGTTGCTCTGGCCGGCGCAGCTTCGCGCCCGGGCTCACGCAATGCCGCGCCCTTTGTGCTCCGCCCATCCGCGAACGTGCGCGGGCTCACATCATCGCGACCCTTGCCGCATGACCGCAACGCGCTGCTAGACCGTGCGCGGACCGGTCTGGACTTGGTGCGAGGATGATCTCGCCAAAGCAAGCCTAACAAAACGCCGGAGGAGACGAGCGATGACGACCAAGAGCCGACGGACGATGCTGAAGGGCGGCGCCGCCATTGCGGGCGCCTACGCGATCGGGTTTCCGAGCATCGCACGAGGTCAGTCCGACAAGATCAAGATCGGGCATCTGACACCGCTGACAGGCTTTCTCGGCGCGCTCGGCGCCTATGCCCAGCTCGGTCTCAGGATGGCCGAGGAGGAAATCAACAAGGCGGGCGGCGTCATGGGACGCCAGCTCGACATCACCTCCGAAGATTCGGTCAATCCCGCCACCGCCGCGACCAAGGCACAGCGCATGCTGGAGCAGGATGGTGCGGCGGTGCTGATGGGCGAGATCAGTTCGGCCTCCGCCCTGACCATCATGCAGGTGGCCGCGCGCAACAAGCGCCTCTTCATGCAGATCGGTGCGCGCTCCGATGCGTTGCGCGGCAAGAACTGCAACAAGTACACGTTCCACGTCGATATCCCCAACACCGTGATGGTCAACGCGGTCGGCAAGGCGCTGCTGCGCGACAACCTGGTGAAGGGCAAGAAGTTCATCTCCCTGACGGCCGACTACATCTTCGGTCACGACCTGCTGCGCGCCGCCAAGGCATTCTTTGCGGCCAATGACGGCAACCTCATCGGCGATGAGCTGATTGCCACCGACGTGACCGATTTCAGCCCCTATCTGCTGAAGGTGAGGCAGGCCCGGCCCGATGTCGTCTGCTGCAACCTGGCCGGCAATCAGGTGACCAACCTGATCAAGCAATACGCCGAATTCGGCCTGCCCTACCCCATCGTCGGCTTCAATCTCAATACGGCAGATGCCTGGGCGGCAGGCGAAGGCAATCTGAGCGGCACATGGCCGACGGTCTGGCATCACGACATCGACAACCCCGGTTCCAAGGTTTTCGTCGCGGATTTCACCAAGAAGCACGGCAAGCCGCCGGAAAATCACGCTTGGATCGAGTACGTCTCGCTCAAGATGATGGCGCAGGCCATGAACGACACCAAGTCGACCGATTCCGACAAGCTGATCGAGTACTTCGAAAAGGAAACGCAATTCGACGTGCTCAAGGGACGGAAAGCCTATTTCCGGTCGTGGGACCATCAACTGGTGCAGGAAGCCTATCCCTTCTCCGTCAAGGCCAAGGGCCAGGCCAAGGACAAATGGGATTTCCTCGCGCTTGGACCCGCAGTACCCGCAGCCAATGAACCGCTCGAGTCCATCAACCCGACGAAAGAGCAGAATCCCTGCGCCTTATAGTCGGCGCAACGGACGCGGGTGCAACTCGTGCGCTCGCGTCCATTGACGGCATGCCGTCGGCCGGGTTGCGGGCGCGGCCACCATCTTCCGCCTCTCGGAATTGAAGATGCAATTCACGTTCCTGCTGGAGCAGGTGGTCAACGGCTTCGTGCTCGGCGGGTACTACCTGCTCATCGCGCTCGGCCTGTCGCTGATCTTCAGCGTCGGCGGCGTTGTGAACCTGGCGCACGGTGCGTTCTACGCGTTCGGCGCCTACGCGTCGGTCGAGATTGCCAAGTACCTGGGCTTTGGACCGGCCATCGTCCTGTCGCCGATCGCGGTGGCCCTGCTCGGCGTCCTGTTCGAGCGTTTCCTGCTGCGCCGCTTCTACACCGCTGATCCGATCCTGAGCCTGCTGGTGACCTTCGGCCTCGCCATGATCGCCGAGCAGCTGATCCGCATCATCTGGGGCGCGCCGCCCTTGTCGGTCACGCTGCCTGCCGCCCTCAAAGGTTCGGTGATCCTCGGGGATTTCCTGTTCTCGCGCTATCGGCTGCTGCTGCTCGGCATCGTCGCCTGCGTGCTGCTGGGCCTTTGGCTGCTGCTGCACAAGACCTCGTTCGGGCGCGTGGTGCGTGCCGGCATCCAGCGCCCCGACATGGTCGCCGCGCTCGGCATCCGCCTGCAGCCCTACATGACGGCCATCGTCATGCTGGGTGTCGGCATGGCGGCTCTGGGAGGTGCGCTGTTTGCGCCGATCACCATCGTGCATCCGGCCATGGGCGCTGAAATCATAACGGTCGCCTTCGTAGTGGTCGTGATCGGCGGGCTCGGCAGCTTCTGGGGTGTGGTGCTCGCGGCACTGCTGGTCGGCGTGGTGCGCGGCATCACCATCCATTTTGTCCCCGCTGCCGGCGAAGCCTCGATCTACGTGCTGATGTTTCTGGTGCTGCTGCTGCGCCCGCGCGGTCTGCTCGGCGAACGCATCGAGAAATTCGAATGAGCACGCGCGGCATGTACGCCAAGTACGGCCCGCTGCTGATCGCGGCGGCCGCGCTTATTGCGCTGCCCTTTGCCATGCGCCTGCTCGGGTTGACGATCAGCACCGCGTCGCTCGTGGTCATTCTCGCCATTGCGACACTGGGTCTGAACCTGCTCGTAGGCTATACGGGCTTGACCTCCTTCGGTCACGGTACGTGGTTCGGCATCGGCGCCTATACCGCCGCACTGGCCCAGAAGCATTGGCTGCACGACCAGATCGTCGTTCCGATCCTGCTGTCTATGGCCTTCGTCGCGGTGCTGTCGACGATCGTTGGCGCGCTCATCCTGCGCCGGCGCGGAGTTTACTTCTCGCTTCTGACGCTGGCGCTGGCAGCCCTGACCTACACCATCGCCTTCCGCTGGAGCGAGGTGACCGGCGGCGAGGACGGCCTGGGCGGCCTCAAGCGCGGCACCCTCGGCCCGATCGATCTGGACGATGGGCTTGCCTACTACACGTTCGTGGCGGTGATCGCGCTGGGCATTCTGTTTTGCCTGTTGCGCGTGGTGCGCTCGCCGTTCGGGCACGTTCTGATGGCGATCCGCGAGAACCAGCTCCGTGCCACGTTCCAGGGCTATCCCGTCGAGCTCTACAAGCTGGCGGTGTTCGTGCTTTCGGCGGTGGTGACCGGCATCGGCGGTGCCCTGCTCGGTTTCCAGACCTACCTCGTCTCGGCCGAGGCCACTTCGGTGGCGTTCTCGGGCGAACTGCTGGCGATGGTGGTGATCGGCGGCATGTACCACATTCTGGGTCCGGCGCTTGGCGTGCTGTTCTACATTCTTTTTCGCGAGCTGTTGTCGATCTGGACCGGCAACTGGCTGCTCTGGTTCGGCATCGTGTTCGTGGGCTTCGTGCTGTTCTCGCCCAGCGGCCTCGTCGGCATCTGGTCCACCATCCGCCGCCGCTTCCGCCCGCCGCCCAAGGAGGAGGCGGCCATGAGCAAGCGCAAGATCTACGAGGGTCTGCCGCTGCCGGACTTTCTGAGCCCGCCCGTGCGGCAAGGGACCGTCGTCGAGGTCCGGAATGTTTCCAAGCAGTTCGGCGGCATCCGCGCCGTGACCGATACGAGCCTGACGGTCGAAGCCGGGGAGATCCATGCCCTGATCGGGCCCAACGGCGCGGGCAAAACCACCTTGTTCAACCTGGTTTCAGGGCTGTTCCCGCCGGACACGGGCAGCGTGCGCCTCAACGGCCGCGAGATCCAAGGCCAACCGGTGCACGGCATCTGCCGGCAAGGCATGGCCCGCTCGTTCCAGATCACGAACCTGTTTCGCAATCTGTCCATCTACGAGAACGTGCGCCTGTCGCTGCAGGCGCAGCATCCGGCGCGCTTCAATGCCTGGCGCGACGCCGACAGCTATCCCGAAATCCACGCCGAGACCGCGGAGCTGATCCGCTTCCTCGGCCTCGAAGGTATCGAGGAGATCGAAGGCGGCGAGCTTTCCTATGGCGGGCAACGGCTGGTGGACCTGGGTATTGCGCTTGGTTCCAAGCCGGCGGTGCTGCTGCTGGACGAACCCCTTGCGGGACTTGCGGCCGCCGAGCGGGAGCGCGTGTCCGGGCTCATCAAGAGCGTGGCGGCGCGCATCCCGGTGCTGATCGTTGAGCACGACATCGATCGCGTGCTTGGTTTCTCGCAGCGGGTTACCGTGATGAACCAGGGCGAGGTGCTGATGGCGGGCACGCCTGCAGAGGTGCGCGCCGATCGACGCGTGCAGGAGGTCTACACCGGTTCCGGCACGCCACCTGTTTCCGGCCGCATCGCCGACGCCGGCAGCCAGGCGCAGGTGCTGCGGCTCGAAGGCGTCAACACCTTCTACGGCAAGAGTCACATCCTCCACGATGTGAGCCTGGACGTGCGCGAAGGCGAGATTGTTGCATTGCTCGGCCGCAACGGTGCGGGCAAATCGACGCTCCTGAATACGCTCGCCGGTCTCGTTCCGCCGGCCTCGGGCACGATCGACTACGAGGCGCGCAACGTCGCGGGGATGCCAGCGCCGGACATTGCGCGCCTCGGCGTCGGTTATGTACCGCAGGGGCGCGGCTTGTTCGCCGGCATGACGGTGGCCGACAACCTTGCCCTGGGGCGCCTGGCGAGAGCGACCGATGGCAGCAACGGCGTGGTGTGGAGCGAGGAGCAGATCCTCGCGTACTTCCCGCGTCTCAAGGAGAGAATGAACGTCGCAGCGGATTACCTGTCCGGCGGCGAGCAGCAGATGGTCGCGGTAGCGCGCGCCTTGTCGGGCAACGTCAAATTGCTGCTGCTGGACGAGCCTTTCGAGGGGCTGGCGCCGACGGTGATATTGGAGCTGTACAAGGTCTTCGACCAGCTCCGCAAAACCGTCTCCATCGTCATCGTGGAGCACAACCACGATCTCGTGCTGGCGCTGGCCGACCGGGTGTTCGCATTAGAGCGCGGCGCCGTGTTCCATCAAGGCCCGGCCGCGCCGCTCCTCAACGATCTCGAGTACCGCAAGAAAATACTGTGGCTTTAGGCCCGGACAGAAAACAGGCAACCACGGATCACATCACACGGTGGACCTGATAGAGTCTGCCGCCTAGAGCATTTCCGACTGATACTGAACCCGCGACCCACACACATCGCTGTCATCCTCGGGCTTGTCCCGAGGATCCACCTCTCGACAAGCGACGGAGGATGCCGATGGCTGGATGGTCGGGACAAGCCCGACCATGACAATCGAGAGGTTTCGATTCAATAATCGTCGGAAAGGCCCTAGGGTGCCGCTCCCATGAGCCAATCGACACCCGGCGATCTCGCCCATCTCCTGCCGCAGCGTGCCATCGCCGTGCGACCGCCTCAGACGATCGACGGCGGAACGATTGGCGTAATCGTGCTGCTCCTCATTCTTCTGGCTGGCGTTGTTGGGTGGCTGGCACCGGGCATCGCGAGCGACTGGCGCATGCGCGACGAGGTTGCCGCTGCCGAACTTCAAACCCGGGAAGCACGGTGCCGCTCCTGGCTCGCTACACTGAGGTTTTGCTCTGTCACCGTGGCCGCAGATCAAGCCGACACCGCAGGCGAGCGCACGCTATGGTTCGTATTTCTGGGAGGGACAGGCGACCAAGCCATGGCCCCGCTGCGCAGCCGGGCCGATCCGTCACGTGTCACCACCGAACTCGGCTTGGCGAAGCTGTACAATCGGTTGTTCACCCTGTTGCTGTTCGCGGGGCTCCTTGTCTTTTGTATCGGCGTCGCTGCGACAATGCTTTGGCGGGGCGCGGAAACACGGCGCGCGTTTGCGGCCATGAGCGGCCGAGGTCTGCGGCCGGTGGTCGTTGAAATCGAGCGCAACAACCGCCTGCCACCACGCCGGCGCCTATGGGTCTACCTGTACGAGGACGGCGGCAAGCGGGAGCGCACCTTGGTCGAATGGCCTTCGAAGCTGCAGCCCCTGTTCACGACGCTGGACGAGCGATGGGCGCTGGCGCTGCAGGGAAACGAGGGTGGCACGCCGCTGCTGCTCGACGTGGATCTTGCAGCCCTCGATCTTACAGAGGCCGAAAAGGCGGCTTTTCGCGCTGCCTTCCTGGCGCAATTCGGTGAGCGGGGCGTTGAGGCGGCAACACATTAGCCTTGACCATCTGCGGCCGATTGCGCATTGCGGCAGTAAGCCGTTCAATGGAACTGCTCTTTTTCGGGGGTTTGACTGCAGGGTGGGAAACATGGTCGTCCGACTGTCGATTGCGCTGCTTGTGTGTGCCCTTGCCATGACGCGGGCCGAGGCTGCGGACGAGCCCAAGGCCTTCGCCTGCAACTTCACCAGCGGTGTCGCCTACGTCTACGAGAAGGGACAGTTCGTGCCGGAAAAGGCGGCTCCGCTGTCTTTTGGCATCGCCGCCATCGACATCCAGGCGCAGACCGCAGACCTCAAGACCGAACGCGGCACTGGCCAACTCAGGATCGCGCATGCGGTGAACGCCACGCATTTTCTCGAAGTGGCGACGGAGGGTTCGCTGCACATCACCACCGTTTTCGACAAGGACGAGGCAAAGGGCGCCTATCCGGCCGTGCATTCGCGCCATTTCGGCCTATTTGGCCAGCCGATCGTTACGCAGTACCACGGCTTCTGCGAGGCGAAGGAATAGGCTCACCGGTCGATACGGCCAGCGCGCTTTTCCGCACCAGTTGATTGGTCCGGCAGGTTGCGGGCTCTGTCGATCAGGGCCACAGCCCGCGGTGCCGAAAGCCCCCTGATCTCTACGTCTTCTTGCGCAAATGCATTTGGCGAGAGACCCGCGTGCGCAAGCACATCCAGGGCGGCGATCAGCTGGCAGTTCTTCTCCTTCGTCAATGCCTCCAGCCGGCTTGCAGAATTCACCGTCGTGCCGATGACCGTGAGCATGGCCGTCGCGGCGTGGCCGATGTGGCCTACAACCAGGGGTCCCACATCGATCCCCATGCCGACGCGCAACGGTTGGCCGATCTCCTCCATGATCTCTTCGTTGAGGCGATCGAGCGCGAGATCGATGTCGCGCGCGGCGGCAAGCGCCTGCCGGCACCCTGCCTCCTCGCCGGCTTCTGTGCCGAAGATGGCCATCAGGCCGTCACCCAGATACTTGTCGATCTTGCCGTCGTGGCCGCGGATGGCCTCGCCCACCGCGGCGAACAGCCGGTTGAGAATGAATACGACGTCGTAGGGCAGGCGCCCCTCGCTGATGGAGGTGAAACCCCTCGTGTCGAGGAAAAGAACGGCGAGATTGCGCTCCACGCCGTGCATATTCGACGATGCCTGCACCTTGCCGGCGATCCTCGCGGGCGGGGCCACGAGCCGCGTGACCGTCAGCGCGTGCAGGGGACGGATCTGGCAGGCGAGGCGCACGTTGGCGGGCGCGTTGATCGCCATGAGCGTCATGGCCTCGGCTGCAGCGGCGGGCGGCAGGCTCTCCAGTCCGCTCTCGATGCCGACGCGACACGTGGAACAGCGCGCGCGGCCGCCGCATACGGAGGCGTGCGGCACGTCCTTCATGCGGCTGATCTCGAGCAGGGTCGGGCCCGGCGCCACGCGCACAGTCGGACCGCCGCGATAGGTCACCTCGACCCTGGCGCCGGCTGCGCGCCGCACGATCCTCACCACAGGCACGAGCAGCGCCAGCCCAAGTAGAGCGAGAAACGTGTGCTGCAGGCGGTCTCGCAGCACCACGAGGCGCGCTTCGGTCGCGGCGTCCGGCGCACGGGTTTCGGTGCGTAGCTTGTCTGCGGCTCCGGGGGCTACGAGCTGCGCCTCGACCTGCCGGCCCGCCACGGAGAACCCGGCAAGTGCAGTCACTGGCAGGGCGACCGCCAGCGCGAGCAGGATCTGCCGCACGCTGCGGTACCAGGGCGCCAGGCTCAGCCAGTAGTGCATGCCTATGCAGCCATGCACCCACACGCACACAAGCAGCGCCGCATGCTCCAGCGCCAGTCCCGGCCAGATGTTGGCAAGCTCGAAGGCATAGCTGTCATTGGTGCCTGCAAAGCTTGCTGCCCCGCGGTTGAACACGGCATGCGTGATGAGGAACAGCGGAACGGAAAACCCGCTGGCGATTTGCGCGGCCTCCCAGAAAGGCAACCTCCAGGTGAGGCGGAGCGAGAGCTTGTAAAGCGCCAGCAGGATGTGGATGGCGAAGGCGGACAGCAGGATGATCGTTCCCGGCCAGGATCGTGTCACCGCCTTGCGCCAGCCCTGCATGGCCTCCATGGCGTCCAGGCTGACGAGGCCCAGCGCATGATTGAGAAAATGCGTGGCGACGAAGGTAAACAGGATGAGGCCCGTGACGAGCCTCAGCCTCTGCAACACATCGCCGCGAACGAGAACATGCATGGAAAGCATTGGGGTTGGACTGAAGCAGCAAGGCATCATAGGGGAAGGCGAGCGGGGTGTAGACACTGCGATTGCCACCCGCCCTGCCGGGATGCCATAAGCTCAAGCGCCCATGCTGAAGAAAATCCTGATCGCCAATCGCGGCGAAATCGCCGTTCGCATCATCAAGACCGCCCGCCGCCTCGGGGTGAAGACGGTTGCCGTCGTCTCCGAGGCCGACACAGGTGCGCCGTTCGCCGCCATGGCCGACGAGGTCGTGGCGATCGGTGCTGGGCCCGCAAGCGACAGCTACCTGCGCATCGACAAGATCATCGCTGCGGCGAGGTCGACCGGCGCCGACGGCATCCACCCGGGCTACGGCTTCCTGGCCGAGAATGCCGACTTCGCAGAGGCCGTGGGCAAGGCGGGCATCAAATTCATCGGGCCGTCGCCCGCCGCCATGCGGCAGATGGGCGGCAAGGCCGACGCCAAGGCGATCGCGGCCAAGGCCGGCGTGCCGGTGGTGCCGGGCTACCAGGGCGACAGCCAAACGGCCAAGGCCCTCGCCAAGGAAGCCAAGGCCATCGGCTATCCGATCATGATTAAGGCGGTGGCCGGCGGTGGCGGGCGCGGCATGCGTCTGGTGGAGCGCGAGGACGATCTTGCCGCGGCGTTGGAGAGTGCACAGCGCGAGGCACAGGCCGCATTCGGCAATTCCGCAGTGCTAATCGAAAAGGTCGTCGTCGCGCCGCGCCACATCGAGGTGCAGGTGTTCGGCGACAGCCACGGCAACGTGGTGCACCTGTTCGAACGCGACTGCTCGTTGCAGCGGCGCAATCAGAAGGTGATCGAGGAAGCACCGGCCCCGGGTATGTCGCCGCAGTTGCGCGCAAAAATCTGCGAGGCGGCCGTCACCTGCGCCAAGGCCGTGCGCTACGAGGGCGCCGGCACGGTCGAGTTTCTGGTCGAGGGCGGCAAGCTGTCGGCGGAGGCGCCGTGGTACTTCATCGAGATGAATACGCGCCTGCAGGTCGAGCATCCCGTGACGGAGTCGATCACCGGGCTCGATCTGGTGGAGTGGCAACTCAGGGTCGCTTCCGGTGAGCGCCTGCCGCTCGGCCAGGACGCGATCAAGATGTCGGGCCACGCCATCGAGGCACGGCTGTGCGCCGAGGACCCCTCCAAGGGGTTCATGCCTTCGACCGGGCCGATCGTTGTCTTCGAAAAACCGGAGCTGGAAGGCCTGCGCATCGATGCCGGTGTGGAAGCAGGCTCGATGATCTCGCCGTTCTATGATTCCATGATCGCCAAGCTGATTGCCAGCGCGCCCGATCGCGCGGGGGCTATCGCGTGCCTTGCGCAGGCGCTCGAGGAAACGGCGGTGGCGGGCCCCAAGACCAACGCCTCCTTCCTGCACGCGCTGACGGTGCATCCCGCGTTCGCCGCTGGCCGCATGGATACGGGCCTGATCGCGCGCGAACTCGAAACCTTGGCCCCCAAGGAAACCGATGCCAGGGCGATTGCGTTCGGCGTCACGCATCTCGTGTGGCACGCGCATGACGCTGCCGAAGATCGCCGCGGTTCCAACGAGAGTTATTCGCCCTGGAGCGCGCAGGACGCATTCCAACTCGGCGGATCGCGCCGGCAGCAGGTGACGGTTCTCGTGGACGGTGTCTCGACCAGGATGCAGGTCGAATGGGGACCTGCCGGGCCGCGTGTGTCCGTGCCGGGAGAGATGAGTCCGAATGGATCCGAGCCCCGCAATCTGCGCGTCGTGGGCAGCGGCAACCCAGTTTATGTTCTCGCCGACATGCGCCAGATCGAACTCGCGTGGCCGACCTTCGATGCCAGCACGATGGACGAGGGGAGCAACGGCAGCAGCATCCGCGCGCCGATCATCGGCCGCGTCGCCAAGGTATTTGTGACGAAGGGCTCACCGGTTGCCAAGGGTGACCGCGTTGCCGTTGTCGAGGCCATGAAGATGGAGCACGTGCTACACGCGCCTCGCGACGGGACGATCGAGAAGATCGCCGTGAAAGAGGGCGAACAGGTCGCCCTTGGAACTGTCATCGCGACCCTGGCTGAATGACCGGCCTGAGCCGTTATCCCGAAGCCCTCAACCCACCCGTCATCCCCGAAGCAGCGGACGCTATCGGGGATCCAGACGCAAACGCCGAGCGCGTGGCTGGATCCCGGCTCTCCAGGCCTCGCGCCCTGCGCGACGCCTTGGCCGGGATGACGGGTGGAGCAAGTTTGATCCGTCGCTTTGCTCTTTGCCAGCTTACGTGGTTGGTGCGCGTGACTGGCGAGAGACCAGCCCGCCGATGATTGCGAAATGCACGACATTTAGTGCCACTCCGGTCGCAAACGCCGGCGCGTAGAAGCCGTAGAGATCATAGAGATAACCGGCCAGCCACCCGCCGAGCGCCATGCCGAAGGCCGTGCACAGAAGGACGGTCGGCACGCGCCAATAGGCTTCCGCGGCCGGAAAGAGGTCCCGCACGGCGAGCGCGTATGCGGGAATGAGGGCGCTGAAGCCGAGCCCGAAGGCGCCAGCAACGAAGAACAGCCCGGTCTCGCTCTGGGTGAACAGGAACGCTGCAAGCGCAAGCGCCTGCAGGCCCGAGCTGATAAAGATCGTCTTCAGGCCTCCCAGTCGATCAGAAATGACCCCCCAGACCTGGCGGCTGGCAAACGCCGCCCCGAGCAGGACCGACAGCACCAGGGCACCCGTTGCGCGACTGAGGCCGAGATCGCCACAGAACGCCACCATATGCTGTTGCGGCATGGCCATCGGCACACAGCAGAGGATGCCGCCCAGGCACATCAGCACAAAGGCGACGTTGGCTGGCAGAGCGATCCGGAACGAGGTGCCCGCAGCTGCATTGGGGCTTCCACTTGCGTGCGTGCCACTGGGTTTGGGAGGCGGCTTGAGGAAGACCAGCGCCAGCGGCACAACGAACACGACCACAACAGCGCCGTACATCAACATGGTTTGGCGCCAGCCGAACGCTGTCACGGATCGTTCGAACAGGGGAGGCCACAGCGCTCCGGCGAGATAGCTGCCACTGGAAATGAGCGCCAAGGCAGATCCCCGACGCCGGTCGAACCATTGGCTGATGTAGACATACATCGGCGCGTTGATTGCGCCGATCCCGAGCAACCCCATGAACAAGGCATGGCCGATCCAGAGCGGCGTGGGCGGGCCCATGGTCGAGATGGCGAGGCCGATCCCCACCATCACGGCACCAAAAACGACCGTCGACCGGGTACCGAAGCGGTTGGCGACGCGCCCCATGAGCACGCCGCCGATGCCCGATCCCAGCCAGGTCAGCGACAGCGCGAGTGCGGGTATGGACCTCGCACCACCGGCTTCCGCGGCGATATCCGTCAAGGCGACGGAGGTTATCCAGCCGGCGCCGAAGACGAGCATCATCACGGAGAGTGCAACAAAGGCGACGATCCAGGACTGCCTGGTCTCCATCGAGGCGACGGGCGGTATCGGCGCATGCATGTGTGCGGTCCCGAGCGGCGAGGCGGTGCGCGGCCAGCGCCTGCACACGGTTTAGGCATAGCACAGCCGGGTCACCGAACCTGTCAGTAGGGTGCGCGTTCCGCGAGGCATCTGCGCATGGCAGGTGCGCGTCGCTGCGTCTAGCTGCCGCGCCGGTCGCGGCCTCGCGCAAGGAATATGGTTTCATCTTCCGCACATTCATTCGGGAGCGGGAAGCAGGAATATCGAGGATCGTCGGTGTTGCGCCGGCCGGGATGACAAGCTACGCCGGAATCTCCAAACCGCTCGACTGCAGCCGCTTGACGCCCGCCGCCTCCATGTTCTTCCATGCCGCGGCAAGCGAGCCTTGCGTGTCGATGCCGCGGCAGGCGTCCTCCACCACGAACGCGTCGAGACCCAGCTTGCGCGCATCCAACGCTGTCCATGCGACGCAGAAGTCGGTGGCGAGGCCCACCACGTAGACAGTCTTGATGCCGCGGCCCGCCAGGTAGCCGTCGAGCCCGGTCTTCGACTTGCCGTCGGCCTCGATGAACGCCGAGTAGCTGTCCACCAGCGGATTGAAGCCCTTGCGGATCACGAGCTGCGCGTGCGGGATATCGATGCCGCGGTGGATGGCGGCGCCGTCGGTGCCCTGCACGCAATGGTCCGGCCACAGCACCTGCTTGCCGTAGGGCAGATCGACGACGTCGAACGGCTTCTTGCCGGCATGCGAGGACGCGAACGAGATATGCTTGGCCGTGTGCCAGTCCTGCGTGAGCACCACGTTCTGGAACGCCTTGGCGATGCGGTTGATGAGCGGGATGATCTCGTCGCCCTTCTCGACGGCCAGACTGCCGCCCGGCGTGAAGCAGTTCTGCACGTCGACCACGATCAGCGCTGTGTCCGCGCCCGGCTTGATCCTGGCTTGTGCGAATGCGCTTGAAACGAGTGAGGTCATGGCGAAGCCTCCGGCGGCAGCGAGGAACGAACGGCGCGACGCATTGGGCATAATTTCCGCTCCTTGCGACAAAATTTCTGTTCACGCCGCGCGCATGGGTGCGCACGCGCCACGCTTGAGCAGATATGATGGCTGCGGCGCAAGTGCGGCACGAGGAGATAGGCTTGGCATGACGTTGCATCTCATCAAGTTGTGCGTCGGCTGCGATTCCATCGAGGACCTGGCGTCCTGGCAGGCGGAACGTCTTAAGCAGCGGCGCAAGGACGGCGAGAAGAAGCCGCGGCTGTTCCACCGCACGTTCCAAACGCCGAAGCGCCGGGACGAGCTGCTGAGCGGCGGCTCGCTCTACTGGGTGATCAAGGGTCTCGTGCAGGTGCGCCAGCCGCTGCTCGACCTCACCGAGGGCACCAAGGAAGACGGCACGCCCTGCTGCATGCTGATCCTGAAGAACGAATTGGTGGCCGTGCGGCCAGCGCCGCGCCGCGCGTTCCAGGGCTGGCGCTACCTCGACCCCGACGAGGCCCCGCTGGATCTGAACGGCCGTTCCAAGGCGGATATCACATCCATGCCGCCCAAGCTGCGCAAGCAACTGGCCGAGCTGGGACTGATTTAGCTGATGTCTCCGCCCTGAGCCTGTCGAAGGGCGCTGACGGGAGCTTGCGCACAACAAAGCCCGGCAGAACTCCCGCTCCACCGGGCTCCGTTGGCCGCTCTTGCGGCTGTTAGGATCAAGGGCTTACGCGCTCTACGTGCGGAGGCGCCTGGGAATGCCGACGGTCAGCGCAAGGCTGAGCCCGCGGTCGCGGCGACAACTCCGTTTGCATGCCCTCCTGATCGCTTTCAGGTTGCACGGGACTTTGCGTCGCCCGCTCAATCGCCAACGCAACGCGATTGCTCGGCAACAAGGCCCGTTCAAATGCTCGAATTGTCTGGTGATGCCGTCCGGGCGTCAGGCGCAACGCCGACGCATGGGGACGGCAGAGAAACTGCCCGGAGGAGACATTTTCGTAGACCTCCTTTCGCGGAATACCTGGAGATTGCGCCTGCAGAACCGGCGCGTCAAATCACAATAAGCAGCCCACTGCGCATTCGTCGCGCGAATCAGCAAACCGTTAACCAAGCGTTTGCCCTGGCGTCATACCCTGCGTGAAACAGTGGCGTGGCCTTCCGCCGCGCCGCCAGCCGGCGTCCAGCAGGAGGACACGCGCATGCATCGCATATTCGGCCTTTTGGCGCTTGCGGCCGCGGGTTTCGGTGGCTGGGTGCTGTTCACGGGTGCTGATCCTGCCCCGCCGGACGCGATCACCGGTGCCCTATCGGGTTCGTCCGGCGTTTATAGCGGGTGGGCGATGGGCCTGCTGATGGGCCTCGTGCTCGCGTGGCTCGCCACCATCGATTGGCGCGATCTGCCTGAGCGCCTTGGGGCATGGCTGCGCCTGCAGCGCCGCAGGCTGGCTCTCATCATCATCGGCGGGCTATGCGCCAGCGTGCTCCTGTTGTTCTGAGCCGCATGCGGGTCGCAGCGTTGCGCTAACCTGCGCTTGGGTGGTGACGCAGACTGATGTTTTTTGTATGCCACCGTCAGAACAAGCGTTCGGCGGCCCGAACGTCGATAGTTCCACGGGAATAGCTCCTACTGCGTAAATGCAGGCAGTGACATCTCCGAGGAAAGGGCGCAGTGTACGAAACAGTACGCAACACCATGACCGTCCCAGCTACGCGCTCATGGCCTTTTGCCAGTCGATCATCACGCTTGTTGCGCGCTGAGGATTGATCGACGGCTCGGGATTGCGCGGCCCACCATAACGAGACCGCCCCTGGCACTTGCGCCTAGCCGCGCATGGATGCCGCATGGAACACCCAGCACTTCGAGGGCGCTCGATCCTCGTCATTGAAGACGAAGCGCTTATCGGCATGGACATCAGAGAGGCGCTCGAGCAAGCCGGCGCTACCGTGACCGCAACGACCACCGTTCGCCACGCGCTAATTCTGGTCGAGCATGACGGCTTGTCGGCGGCGATCATGGACCATGCCCTCGCCGACGGTGACAGCACCGAGTTGTGCGTTCGATTAAAGGCGAGGGGCATCCCTTATGTCAGCTATAGCGGATACAGTCCGGTGAAAGGAGCCAGTGTGGATGCGCCGCACGTGGGCAAACCCGCATCTATGGACGTGTTGCTGAGCACCCTCGCCGCGCTGCTCGCCGGGCCTGCTCGAATTTCTTAGACGGAAACTGCGTCACTACCCGCGCTTGCACTTTCTTGGCGGCACCACCTAATCTTGGGTGTCGAGCAGGAGAATGCCGCATGTCCGCGACCCTACCCATCATCGTCTACTCGGACGTGATCTGTCCGTGGTGCTATGTGGGCAAGCGCCGGCTCGAGGCGGCGCTTGGTGCTCCAGACATGCCCGAGCAAGTCGGCTTCGCCTGGCGTCCGTTCCAGCTCAATCCGGACATGCCGGCGGAAGGCATTGAGAGGAGTGTGTATCGGGCGCGCAAGTTCGGCGCCGAGCGTAGCGCGGAACTCGACCGCAGCATGACCGAGACCGGCCGCGAGGTCGGGATCGATTTCGCTTTCGATCGGATGCAGCGCACACCCAACACGCGGTTGGCGCATCGTCTGATCTGGGAAGCCGGCCGCCAGGGCCGTCAGGACGCCATCGTCAACCGTTTGTTCCAAGCCTACTTCGAGGAGGGGCTGGACATCGGCTCGGCCGAAATCCTTACCCGCCTTGCCGCCGAATCCGGTTTGGAGGCCGCAGGCGTCGAACAGGCGCTTGGGGGTGCAGACAGCCTGGAAGCGGTCGTCGATCTGGAGGAGCAGGGCCGTCGCTTGGGAATTCAAGGCGTTCCGTTCTTTGTTCTGCTCGGGAAATACGGCATATCGGGCGCACAGCCGCCGGAGTTCTGGCGCGAGACGTTGCCCAAGATCGCCGCCGAGGCGAATGCCGCCCAACCCGCAATTGCGACCTGAGCGCGGCGCGAGTTTCCACGCCGATGCCCGAGGTGCTAGTGTCCTCGCGATTGGGCTTTGCGCCGAAATTTACATTCCGCCTCTGTCATCCCGGCACTTGTTGCGGGGATCCAGCCATACGCAAAGGCAGGAGCGGGCTGAAGGATGGATCCCGGGCACGAGGCCCGGGATGACAACGTAAAGGGTCGTGATCATGGTCAATCGCCTGAAGTTCTATATCGACGGCGCGTGGGTGGACCCCGTTGCCAAGAAGGCCCTTCCGGTCGTCAATCCGGCCAATGAGGATGTCCTCTACGAGATCGCCCTTGGTTCCGCCGCTGATGTCGACAAGGCCGTGGCGGCCGCGCGCCGCGCGTTTGAAACATTCTCCCTCACCACGCGCGAGCAGCGCGTCGAACTGCTGAGCCGGATCATCGAGGTCTACAAGAAGCGCATGAAGGAGATCGGCGGGGCCATCTCCGACGAGA
Source organism: uncultured Alphaproteobacteria bacterium (assembly GCA_963814055.1). GTDB lineage: Bacteria > Pseudomonadota > Alphaproteobacteria > Rhizobiales > Hyphomicrobiaceae > AWTP1-13. The sequence goes on along the minus strand of CAWFBJ010000023.1, from coordinate 41,931 downwards.
TGGGCGCGCCGCTCGGGTTTGCGGAGAAGTTCCAGGCCGGCGCCGGCCTCGGCCACATCATGACGACGCTCGATGTCCTCAAGAGCTACCCGTTCGAGGAACCGCTGGGCTCGGCCATGCTGGTGCGCGAGCCGGTCGGCGTCGTCGGCATGATCACGCCGTGGAACTGGCCGCTCAACCAGATCGCCTGCAAGGTAGCGCCGGCGCTCGCTGCCGGCTGCACCATGGTGCTCAAGCCCTCCGAGTACACGCCCACCTCGGCGCTCATCTTTGCCGAAATTCTTGACGAGGCCGGAGTGCCCAAGGGCGTGTTCAATCTCATCAACGGGCTCGGGCCAGAGGTCGGCGCGGCCATGAGTACACACCCCGGCATCGACATGGTGTCGTTCACGGGCTCGACGCGTGCCGGCATCGACGTGGTGCAGAAGGCGGCGCCGACGGTGAAGCGGGTGACACAGGAACTCGGCGGCAAGTCGCCCAACGTCATCCTGGAGGATGCCGATCTGGCCAAGGCCATCGCCGGCGGCACGGCGCACTGCTTCAACAACACGGGCCAGTCGTGCAATGCGCCGACCCGCATGCTGGTGCCGCTGGCCAAGATGAAGGAAGCCGCAGCCATCGCGAAATCGGTGGCCGATAAGTCCAAGCCGGGCGATCCCAGGGTCGCCGAGACCACGATGGGTCCGGTCGTCAACCGCGTGCAGTGGGAGAAGATCCAGGGCCTCATCAAGAAAGGCATCGACGAGGGCGCGACGCTGGTCACCGGCGGCCTCGGCCTGCCGGAAGGCCTCAACAAGGGCTTCTATGTGCGTCCCACCGTGTTCGCCGATGTCACCAACGACATGACGATCGCGCGCGAGGAGATCTTCGGGCCGGTGCTGTCGATCATCGGCTACAAGAACGAGGATGACGCGGTGCAGATCGCCAACGACACGCCCTACGGCCTCGCCGGCTACGTCTCCGGCGGCAATGTGGAGAACGCACGCCGCGTGGCGCGCCGCCTGCGCGCCGGCAACGTCAACCTCAACGGCGCGCAGAACGAGCGGTCCGCGCCGTTCGGCGGCTACAAGCAGTCGGGCAACGGCCGCGAGTGGGGCCGCTTCGGCGTCGAGGAATATCTCGAGGTCAAGGCCGTGGCGGGTTGGGGCGTTTAGACAATACTTGTCATCCCGGCCAAGCGCAAAGCGCGCGAGCCGGGATGACAGTCGCGCGCCATTCAGTCGTCGATCATCGTGAGCGCGGCCCGGCGGTCCGAGGATTTCAATCTGAGAAACAGCGTGCGGGCCGCCTTGATGTCCCGTTCGGCGCCGGTGTCGGAGGCCTTGCGCAGCGCGACCGTCGTGGGATCATCCGCGCCTAGAATGAACTCCAGCGCTTTCGCCAGACGCCCCATGGCTGCGCGGTCGATGGTCGTCTCATCCATTCGAGAACCCTCACACTGGCGTGGCGCTTGTGTCAGGCGATATCCGCCAGCGCCGGATCGGCATCCTATCAGCTCGGATGCAGCCGGTCTGCTTCGGCCGGCGCTGCCGAGCGAAGCGTTGATATTTCAAGCGTACCTATGGTAGCCACGCTCACCATGATGATCGGCATCTTCAGTATCGCTTCGGTCTTCTTCCTCAGCCGCTAACGGCATTGCCTGCTGTGAGAGGGCGGAAGACGAGAGCGTGCCCTGGAAGCGCCAGGCAGACACGCTCGTGACCAGATGAGCCCCACCATCCTTGCATCGCGAGGCGATGGCGAGTGGCCGAACGATATGAGGATATTCATGCCTGCCAAAGAACATGAGTCGGCGCGCGCGCTCAGCGACGTGCAGGTGCAGCAGTTCATTCAAGACGGATTCGTCCGGATCGACCGGGCCTTTCCCAAGGAACTTGCCGACGAAGGCCGCGCCATCCTGTGGCGCGACACGGGATGCGACCCCACGGATTCCGCGACCTGGACGCGGCCCGTCATCCGGCTTGGCTACTACAGCCAGGAGCCGTTCAGGAATGCGGCGAACACGCCCGTGCTGCATGCAGCGTTCGACCAGCTTGTCGGCAAAGGGCGATGGCGGCCCAGCATGGCCGTGGGCAGCTTTCCGGTGCGCTTTCCAAGTCCGGATGATCCCGGTGACGCCGGTTGGCATGTCGATGTCAGCTTTCCGGGCGAAGCGGGAGATCCGCAGGAGAAGAAGGATTTCTCCGCCTGGCGCGTGAACGTGACTTCCCGCGGCCGCGCGCTGCTGATGCTGTTCCTCTTCTCGGACGTGGGCGAACTGGATGCTCCGACGCGGATACGCGTGGGATCGCACCTGGACATGGCGCGACTGCTCGAGCCGGCGGGAGAGGCTGGCCTGTCGCATCTGGCGCTGGATAAAGTGGCGGCAGATCGGCCTGAGACGCTGGCCACCGGGGAGGCTGGCACGGTCTATCTATGCCATCCCTTCCTCATCCACGCCGCGCAGAAGCATCGCGGTGCGACGCCGCGATTTATGGCGCAACCGTGCCTGCATCCGGCCGAACCGTTCCAGCTTGATCGCGAGGATGGACAATACTCGCCGGTTGAAATCGCTATCCGGAATGCACTGCGGGCAGGTGGCAGATAAGCGAAAGGGGCGGTGCTTGCGCATCGCCCCTTCGGTTCGTCGCAGGTGCCCCCGGCAGTCGCGACTAGACCGAGTAGTACATGTCGAATTCGACCGGGTGCGGCGTCATGTCGGTACGCGCCACCTCGGCCATCTTCAGCTCGATGTAGGCATCGATCATGTCGTCGGTCATGACGTTGCCCTTCTTCAGGAACTCGCGGTTACCGTCGAGGGTCATGAGGGCTTCGCGCAAGGACCCGCACACTGTCGGGATCTTGGAGAGCTCCGCCGGTGGCAGATCGTAGAGGTTCTTGTCGATCGCCTCGCCCGGATTGATCTTGTTCTGGATGCCGTCGAGGCCGGCCATCAGCATGGCAGCGAACGCCAGGTACGGATTGGCCGACGGATCGGGGAAGCGGATCTCGATGCGCTTGGCCTTCGGACTCGATACCACCGGGATGCGGCACGACGCCGAGCGGTTGCGCGCAGAGTAAGCGAGCAGCACGGGCGCCTCGTAGCCCGGCACCAGGCGCTTGTAGGAGTTGGTGGTCGGGTTGGTGAAGGCGTTGAGGGTCTTGGCGTGCTTGAGGATGCCGCCGATGTAGTTGAGGCAGGTATCGGAGAGATCCGCGTACTTGTTGCCGGCGAACACCGGCGTGGAGCCTTTCCAGATCGACTGGTGGCAGTGCATGCCCGAGCCGTTGTCGCCGTACACGGGCTTGGGCATGAACGTCGCCGTCTTGCCGTAGGCCTGGGCGACCTGGTGGATCACATACTTGTAGATCTGCATATGGTCCGCGAGCGTGACCATCGGGCCGAACTTGATGCCGAGCTCGTGCTGGGCGGAGGCCACCTCATGGTGGTGCTTCTCGACCGTGACGCCCATTTCGGCCATCACCGAGAGCATTTCCGAACGAATGTCCTGGGCACTGTCGATCGGCGGCACGGGGAAGTAGCCGCCCTTGGTGCGCGGGCGGTGGCCGAGGTTCCCCATCTCGTAGTCGGTGCCCATGTTGGAGGGCAGTTCGGCGCCGTCGAGCTTGAAGCCGGTGTTGTAGGGATCAGAGCTGAACTTCACGTCGTCGAAGATGAAGAATTCGGCCTCCGGGCCGAACACGACGGTGTCGCCCACGCCGGTCTGCTTCATGTAGGCTTCGGCGCGCTTGGCGATGGAGCGCGGATCGCGCTCGTACATCTCGCCGGTGGACGGCTCGAGCACGTCGCAGAACACGGCCATCGTGGTCTGAGCGAAGAACGGGTCGAGGTGGGCGCTCGCCGGATCGGGCATCAGCGTCATGTCGGAAGCTTCGATGCCCTTCCAGCCCGCGATCGAGGAGCCGTCGAAAGCGTAGCCGTCGGCGAACATGGCTTCGTCAACACATGAGCCGTCCGCCGTGACGTGCTGCATCTTGCCTTTGGTGTCGGTGAAGCGAAGGTCGAGGAACTTGACGTCCTTGTCCTTCATCATCTTCAGCACGTCGCCTACGTTCTTCGGTCTGTCAGCCATGGGTACTCCCCTGTCCTCAACTCAAGCTATGCGTGATGCGACGGCACCGCTGTGCCATCCCCCGAGAGCGCCTACCCGTTGCGGGCGCCGCCCCGTATTTCAGATCGCGTCGGTGCCGGTCTCGCCGGTGCGGATGCGGATTGCTTCCTCGATGGTGGATATGAAAATCTTGCCGTCACCGATGCGCCCTGTCTTGGCGGCTTTCTGGATCGCCTCGAGTGCTTTCGGCACCATGTCATCGCCGAGCACGACTTCGATCTTCACCTTGGGCAGGAAATCGACCACGTACTCTGCGCCTCGATAGAGCTCGGTGTGGCCCTTCTGGCGGCCAAAACCCTTGGCCTCGATAACGGTAATGCCCTGCAGGCCAATCTCCTGCAGAGCTTCCTTCACCTCGTCGAGCTTGAAGGGCTTGATGATGGCCTCGATCTTTTTCATGCGTGACTTTCCACCTCCCGACCCGCGATGGCGGGGTTCACACTATCCCAGCTGAAAAATGCTTAAGCATGCGGCGTGCCAAGGTTTACGCGGCAACAAATTCCCAGGCAATGAACGACTTCTGCGTATCTACAGGGCAGCGCGGCCGCTGGGCAACTGCCGAATATGCCTATAATGAGTGCAAACGCCTATAAAAATAGCACGCTCAGCAGAGCCTTCCAGCTGAACGGGACTGTGGTTGGTGCTCGGCGCATCCAGGCGCAAGATGCCTTCAAAGTCTGTGGTTTTGCGAGGTGGCGCCGTGCATGGGCATGAACTGCTGACCGCCGAAGAAATGGGTCGCGCCGACGCGCTGGCGATTGCTGCAGGGGTCCCCGGGCTTTCCCTCATGGAGACGGCCGGCCGCGCGGTTGCCGATGAGGCCATCGACCTGGTCGCCCGCAAGGGCGCGGCGATAGCCGTGGTGTGCGGGCCGGGAAACAACGGCGGGGACGGCTTTGTGGCAGCGCGGCTGTTACGGGAGCAGGGGTATCGCGTGCGGGTCGCACTCCTGGGCTCGCGCGAGCGGCTTACCGGCGATGCTGCCTCTATGGCTGAGCGCTGGGGGGCGGATATTGAAAAACTGACGTCCGCTACCTTGGCCGGTGCCGATGTCATCGTCGACGCACTGTTCGGTGCAGGGCTTTCCAGGCCGCTGGACGGCGTTGCGGCGGAGGTCGTCGCCGCCATCAACGCATCGGGCAAGCCGGTGCTCGCCGTCGACGTGCCGAGCGGCCTCGACGGAACCACGGGGCGCGCAGACGGTGCCGTGGTGCAGGCGACGCGCACCGTCACCTTCTTCCGCATGAAGCCTTGCCATCTGTTGCTGCCGGGACGGCGACTGTGCGGCAACGTGAGGGTAGCCGACATCGGTATCCCTGCGCGCGTGCTGGAGGAGGTCGCGCCGCAAACCTTTGCCAATCGGCCGTCGCTCTGGCAGCCAGCCTATGCCGCACCAAGCCTCGACGCGCACAAATACACGCGCGGGCATGCCGTTGTCGTATCGGGGCCAGTCGAAAGCACCGGTGCCGCCCGGCTCGGTGCGCGCGGCGCGCTGCGCATCGGCGCCGGTCTGGTAACGCTGGTTGGCAGCGGAGCAGCCACGGCCATCAATGCCACGCACTGCACGGCCGTGATGGTGCGCGCGGTTCCTTCGGACGGCAGTTTTACTGAGTTTCTGTCCGACCGGCGCCGGAATGCCGTTCTCATCGGTCCTGGAGCCGGCGTTGCTGCGGCGACTGCGGCCAGCGTCATCACCGTGCTCGGTTCGGACGCCGCCGCCGTGCTGGACGCAGATGCGCTCACGTCGTTCGTCCTTGATGCAACGGATGCACCTGTGAAGGCTGCCGGACTGGGCTTCGTGGTGCGCAGCGCGGACCCGGAACCGGTCAAGGAAGGGCTCTTCGAGGCCATCAGGGCGCGTCATGCCCCGGTGGTGCTGACCCCGCACGAGGGCGAATTCAAGCGGCTGTTCGGCGAGCTTTCCGGCTCGAAGCTGGAGCGGGCGCGACAGGCCGCAGCCGTCAGCGGCGCTGTCGTGGTGCTGAAGGGGCCGGATACGGTGATTGCCGGTCCCGACGGGCGTGCCGCCATCAACGACAATGCGCCACCCTGGCTGGCCACGGCCGGGTCAGGCGATGTCCTGGCAGGCTTCGTGACCGGTCTTTTGGCGCAACGCATGCCGGCGTTCGAGGCGGCGTGCGCGGCGGTGTGGCTGCACGGGGAATGCGCGAACCGTTTCGGGATCGGGCTGATTGCAGAAGACCTGCCCGAGCAGCTTCCCAACGTATTGGCGCGCCTGCATGGTGAAGCCGGGAGCACCGCGCACCCCGCGTAACGCGAAGTGCGTCGAGCAGACAAGGGAAAGCCGCCGCTCGCCCGGGGGGCTACTGGACGGCTCAGTACCCTTGCAGGCACCTAACGGGCCTTGGAGGTCCGTCTGGCGGGACAACGGCCGATGTGCGGCCAGCGTTCCATCGCCTAGCGCGCGATGACGCGCTCGATGTCGTCGGCGCCTTCCATCCACGCCAGCTCGCCCTTGCGCAACATGTAGTTCACGTGGGCCTGCACCTCGCTGAAGGCGAAGCTCATCTGGTGCGGATCGAGCTCGCGCGTGAAGAGCACCGGCACCAGCTCGGCCGCCGACCGTGGCGCGGCACGGCACGCCTCTGCAATGGCGGCGCAGCGGGTCTCATGGTGCGCGGCCAGCTCATCGCTGCGCGTATGCAACCCGTAGAACGGCAACTGATGGCCAGGCAATACAAGCGCATCGGCGGGGATTTGCTGCTTGATGGCGCCGAGCGACCGAATGTAGAGGCCGAGCGGATCGCCTTCCGGATCGACAGCCCACACGCTGATGTTGGGCGTGATCTTGGCCAACACCTGGTCGGCGGCGAGGAAGATGTTGTCCGCCGCGCAGTAGAGCATCACCTGCTCCGGGGCGTGGCCGTTGCCCGTCAGCACGTCGAAGCTGCGACCGCCGATCTTGAGCGTGTCGCCGGCGACGAGGCGCATGAACGTCGGCGGCAGGCCCGACACCATCTTGAGGTAGCCGTGCCCCTGCGTGGCAACGCGTTGCGTCGTCGCCGCGTCGAGACCGTGGCGCAGGTAGAAATCGCGATAGGGTTTGGCGTCGAGCGCGCCGGGACTGAGCGAGATGTTGAGACAGCCGAGATACGACGTCTGGCTGGTCAACAGCGGCAGCGAGAAGCGTTCGCACAGCCAGCCGGCGAGGCCGATGTGGTCGGGGTGGAAGTGCGTGACGATCAGGCGGGTCAGGCGCCGCCCCGCCAGCGGCCCGTTGACGAGCGTGTTCCAAACCTCGCGCGTGGCGTCGTTGCCGATGCCGGTGTCCAGGACGGCCCAACCGTCGCCGTCGTCGATCAGGTAGACGTTGATGTGGTTGAGGCGGAAGGGCAGCGGAATGCGCGCCCACAGGATGCCGGGCGCGACCTCGATCACCTGGCCGGGTGCCGGCGGTTCGGCGAACGGGAACACGAGAGTGCCTTGGGTGGTCTTGGTCAGCATGTCACCTTCACGGGCGCTGTTGCGGCTGGCGTCGGTTTATCCTGGCATGAATTATTTTGCACTGCACCAAGCGTCGCGCAGTGGAGACCGGCCTGCTGTGCGTGCCTCGCGCCGCGCTTTGGGGTCGCTGCGGCCGGTACGCCTTATTACTGTGGCGCTGATTACGCTCACCCATGGTCGCCGTGTCGCACATGACCGCAGAAACCTATCGTGCCGTCGTTTGCCGGGAACTGGGTCCGCCGGACCGCCTGCGCCTGCAAAGTCTGCCCCGGCGTCCGCTGGGGGCGGGCGACGTGCGGGTTGCGCTCAAGGCCGCCGGCGTCAACTTTCCCGATGTGCTGATGATCCAGGGGCTTTACCAGCATCGCCCGGAGCTGCCGTTCGTGCCGGGTTTGGAGGCGTCCGGCGTCGTTGCCGAGATCGCTGCGGATGTGGATGGTGTTGCCGTCGGGCAAAAGGTGATCGCGCAAATGCGCACCGGCGGCTACGCCGAAGAAGCCGTCGTGTCCGTGAGTCAGATCAGGCCCATGCCCGACGGATTCTCCTTCGAGGAGGCCGCCACGTTTTTGGTCGCGCACATGACGGCCTACCACGCGCTCAAGACGCGAGCGGCCATCGCTCCCTGGACAGAAATTACTCGTCCTCGGTGCTGCGGGAGGCGTGGGCCTCGCGGCCGTGCAGATCGGCAAGCTGCTCGGCGCGCGGGTGATCGCAGCCGCCTCGACGCGCGCGAAGCTGGATGCGGCTCGCCAGCAGGGGGCCGCCGATGTCATCGACTACAGCGCGGAAAAGGTCGAGGACGGCGTGAAGCGCCTCACGTCGGGGGCCGGCGTCGACGTGGTGCTCGATCCGGTCGGCATCGCGCAGGAGGCGGCGCTCAGGTGTCTCGCCTGGAACGGCAAGCTGCTGATCGCGGGCTTCGCCGGCGGCGGCATCCCGAGCTACGCCGCCAATCGCATCCTGCTCAAGGGCATCTCGGCGATCGGCGTGCGCGCCGGCGAAGCCGGCCGGCATGATCCGGCCATGCGCAAGCGCGAGTTGGAGGAATTGCTGGCGCTCGGCGCGAAGGGGCTGGTGCGGCCGCTGGTGTCGGCGCGGGTGCCGTTGGAGAGATTTGCGGATGCGATGCGGATGCTCGCGGAGCGGCGGGCGGTTGGGCGGGTGGCGCTGATCACCGGCAGCGCGTAGCCGGCAAATGTCATCCCGCAGCGCCCTGGGTCGCGTGCGAGACGCCAGTTTGTGACATCGAGCGCCGAAACTGCCGTGCCGCCGGTGCGGGCCTGTTGTAGTGCCGCTTGCGTCTAAGCCTTTCTCGGCCTTTGCAAATCAGGCCGGGATAGCGGTCCCAATAGGGGCCGCGTTGTGCCGCGCGCCTTCGGATGAGCCCCAATGTATAATCAGCCGGCAGCCGGTGGGTGTACGCAGCTACGCGAACTTGCGTGCACGAAAAGCATCAAGCACCGATCAGACGGTCCGCATCAGGTGATAGCCCTTGGACGTGATGACCCAGCGGCCGTCGATTTTGTGATAGGTCAGGTAGTCATGATAGATGCCGGCGTGGATACGGACCTCGACCTTGGCGAGTGCATGGCTCGCCGAGGCGATGTCGATGAGCAGCACGCTGTCCTGACGCGGTGAGCCGAGCGAGAGCGGGGACTGGCGCCCCTTGAGGACCTCTTTGTATTCGGCCGCCGGCCAGCACACCATTTTGCCGTTGCGGTATCCGTGAAGCTGCGCAGCCGGGCTGAACACGTCCGCGAAGTTTGCGATATTGCAGTCATACATGAGGTTGAAATACTTCTGGATCGCATCGATCAGCTCATCGATCGCACTCATGTTCGACCTGTCTCCCGAACCTGCCCGATGCTGAAATTGCATGTGTACTTCTCCGCTCGCCTTGTGAACATCGCATCGCTTCAAGCGTATTGCGCGAGACCGCGGCCGAGGGACCAATTCTCCTTGGCGCCCTCGATAAGGTTCACGAATACGTCCTCCGGCCGGATGCCGGGGCTATCGCCGAGTAGCTCCGCGATCCGTCGGTACAGCGCTTTCTTCTGCTCCACGGTGCGCGTGTTCATCGCGCTGATCTGGATAAACACGAGATCGTCGCTCCGGGCGATGCCAAGATAAGTCGCGCCGTACCGGAAGTTCGCAGCGTCATGCTCGCTGATGGTCATGAACTGGTCGTCTTCGGGCACATTGAACGTTTCGCGCATCGCGCGGTAAAGGCCGGCAAAGACTCCGCGCGCAGTGAGATGTGAACGAGCGGCATCGCGGGTCCTTTCCATTTTGTCTTGGCTTTACATTAAGCGGCGCTCGATTATTTTGGTACGCTATGGATGTTGATATCAGCTATAACGCCTGGATATGATCGAACGCCCCCTTGACCTGGATGCCGTCGAGGCTTTCGTGCGCATCGCCGAGCTTGAGAGCTTCACGCGCGCGGCTGAAGCCATGCGGACGACGCAGGCCGCGGTCAGCTTGAAGCTGAAGCGGCTCGAAGCGAGGCTCGGCTGCCGGCTCGTCGAGCGGACGCCCCGGTCCGTGCAGCTTTCGGCGCGGGGCGCAGCCTTCCTCCAACACGCCCGCGACCTCTTGGAGGTCCACGATCGCGCGCTCGCCGAATTTGCCGGAGCCCGGCAGCGCCTGACCATCGGCATCAGCGAGCATGTTGCGGGGCCGGAACTGCCCGCGCTGATCGCGCGCATGAACGCGCAGGACCCGCAGTTGTTGATCGAAATCCGGATTGGATCGTCGGGCGACCTGCTGCAAAGCTTCGACCGGCGGGAACTCGACACGGTGATCGTCCGCCTGCATGCCGGGCGGAGCGACGGGGAAGTTCTGACCGAAGAAAAATTCGGCTGGTTCGCGGCGCCAAGCTGGCAGCATCGCGCGGGCGAGCCCCTGCCGATTGCCACGATGGCCGAACCCTGCGGCGTGCGTGCGATAGCCGCGCAGCTTCTCGATGCAGCAGGTGTGCCCTGGACAGAAATATTCGTCGGCGGCGGCGTTGCGGCGGTCGTTGCGGCCGTCATGGCCGGACTCGGCGTTGCTGCATTGGCTCCGCGCATGCTGCAGTTCGGCGCCGTTGACGTTGGCCCCAAGCTCGGGCTTCCCGAGTTGCCGCGCTTGCCAGTGCTGCTTCACACGAGGATCAAGGACGGCCGGTCGCGCGACGCGCTTGCCGCGCTTTCGGCTGCCTTCAGGAGCGCGGTGCGGGGCTAGCTAACGCTCCCAGCGAAGGCATTCACCGCCAGTTCCGCAGCTGGAGGCTAAGCGGCAGAGACGCTTTCAGGCCGTTATTTCCGCTCCCGACCCAGTGCGGGAGAATGCGATCCCAATTTTCGGAGATGCAGATCGGCAGCCTATGGCACGAAGCTGGCGCGCTGGAATGTCCGCTGTGACGCGCAAGCGCGAAACGTGCACGTCGGCAGGGCGCTTGGTGTCTTGCGACGCGCGTTGCTTGTCCGCTTGTCAGACATGCCCGCCATTTGCGCTGCGGGCGCTTCCTCACTAGCATTGCGGGCATAAGTGGACGGGCGGCCGCCAAGGGCCTCGCAGTCGTGCGCCGGGAATGTCCGCGCAATCTCACGCCAAGGGGAGAGAGGGCCATATGAGCTACAACATTCTGCTGATGGGCGCGTCCTACGGGTCGCTGCTGGCCTCCAAGCTGCTGTTCGGCGGCCACAAGATCCATCTGGTGTGCCTGCCGCCGGAGGCCGAGCTGATCAATGCTGAGGGCTTCCGCGTGCGCATGCCGGTCAGGGGCCGCAAGGACCCCGTGGTGCTCAACTCGCGCAACCTCCCGGGCAAGGTGACGGCCGGCGGCGCCGCCGGCGTCGATCCCAAGCAATATGACTTGGTCGGCCTGTGCATGCAGGAACCGCAGTACCGCTCGCCCGGCGTGCGCGAGCTGCTGGACTTGGTGGCGAAATCCAAGGTCCCCTGCATGTCGATCATGAACATGCCGCCGCTGCCCTACGTGAAGCGCATTCCCGGCCTCGACTACGAAGCGTTGCGACCCGCCTACACCGACCCAACCGTGTGGGATTCCTTCGACCCGGCATTCATGACCTTGAACAGCCCCGACCCGCAGGCGATCCGCCCGCCCGAGGAGAAGGTCAACGTGCTGATGGTCACGCTGCCGACCAACTTCAAGGTGGCGAAGTTCGACGACGACAAGCACACCGCCATCCTGCGCCAGCTGGAGAAGGACGTGGAGGCGGCGCGCTTCGACACGCCGGAAGGCAAGATCGAGCTGCCGGTGAAACTCAAGGTGCACGACTTCATCTTCGTGCCGCTCGCCAAGTGGGCGATGCTGCTGGCCGGCAACTACCGCTGCATCACCAAGGACGGCATGCGCACGGCGCAGGAGGCGGTGCACACCGACATCGAGACCTCCCGCTCGGTCTACACCTTCGTCAACGACCTGTGCGTGAAGCTGGGCGCCAACCCGGGCGACCTGGTGCCGTTCGAGAAGTATGCGGCTGCCGCGCAGTCGCTGGTGCGTCCCGCGTCGGCGGCGCGCGCGCTCAACAACGGCGTGCCCAACATCGAGCGCGCCGACAAGCTGGTGCAGCTGATCGCCAAACAGAAGGGCTTGAGCCATCCGGTGATCGACGCCACGGTGGCGCTGGTGGATTCGCGGCTGGAGGCCAACCGCAAGAAGGCGGCGTGAGGTTCGCTATTCCTCCTCGCGGGGAGCAGTGCGGCTGCAGAACGCCACGCTGAAATTTGAATGCGTCCGCGCGGCAGTAGACCCTTCTCCCCTTGGGGAGAAGGTGCCTGAAGGGCGGATGAGGGGGCCTTCGCCCACATACAAGAAAGTCGCCCCTCACCAGCTCGGCCGGATGCCTTACGTCCGCGCCATCGGGGAATGCATTCGGACGAAGGGCGCGGTTTGCGGCCGTAAGTCATGGCCTCGCATCCTCTCCCCCATGGGGAGAGGGGGCTACATGTCGTTGCCGTCTAGCGACGAAGCGCGAGGGATTCCAATACGCCGGATCTCTTCAATCTCCCGCTCCGCGGCGTCGAGGGCCTCTTCTATGGCTTGGCCCAGCGTGTCGGTGCGCTCCAAGGAGTGAGCCAGATCGACGGCCGGCGCGTCGGGTGCGAAGTCGGTGCCTTCCTGATCCATCCCGCGCAAACGCCGTCCGTTGGTGTTGGGTTCCGGAGTGTCCCAGTGTCGCAGTCGGCCCCCTGCGATACCGTGCCCCGGTTCGGTGCCGATCGTGCTGGTGTACTGTCAGCAGGAGTGAGGTGCGCCATGACGCAACGCAAGCCTCCAGGGACGAGCTGGGAGACGTGGATCGAAAGGCAGATCCGTGTCGCCCAGGAAGAGGGCGCCTTCGACAACTTGCCGGGGGCCGGTAAGCCGCTCCCGAACCTCAGCCAGGACTTCGACCTGAACGTGTGGGTGAGGCAGCTCGTCCAGCGTGAGCAGCTCACCCTCTCCATGCTGCCGCCGTCGCTCGAGTTGCTCCGCAAGGTGGAGACGGAACTCGCCGCGATCGAGAAGCTCGACGACGAAGCGAGCGTCCGCCAACGGGTCGCCACGCTCAACGCCGAGATCGCCAAGGTCAACGCGACCGTGACCGAGGGGCCGCCGACGCGCCTCGGCATGCTGGCCGTCGATCAGGTCTTGGCGCGTTGGCGGCGGGCCCGCTCCATCACACCTGGGTAGCCTCGCGTCTTACGGCTTCCCCGAAGCACGAAGCTCCGCTACTCGATCAAGGCATGGCCCGGACGGCAGTGCCGGTTGCGCGCCGAGGCGCAACCTGGGTTCCAGCAGTCTTGCGGGAACACCCATGGCTCTGGCATGGTCCCGCCGGGCCTCGATGAACCGAGGCCTTCGAAGACCCTTGCACTCAAGCGGGGCTCGATCAGGGAGAGCCCGTTGAGCGATCGCCAGGCCGAGCGCGATACCGCTGCGCTGCACGCAGGCGCGGCCGCCATTCGATTCCAGGGCGTTTCCGTCGACTTCCCGGTCAACGGCGGGACCGGCTATCCAGCGGTTGCCAAGACCGACCTGCAAATCGGCTCGCACGAATTCGTCGCCGTGGTCGGCCCGACCGGCTGCGGCAAGTCCACGCTGCTCAATGTGGCGGCCGGGCTGCTTGCGCCCACCACGGGCCAAACCCTCGTGTTCGGGGCGCCGCTCGCCGGCCTCAACCGCAACGCCGGCTACCTGTTCCAGCAGGATGCGGTGATGCCGTGGAAAACGGCGCGCGACAATGTTGCCATTGCGCTCGAGATTGCCGGTGTTGCGCGATCCGAAGCGTTGGAACGCGCGCAGGCCTGGCTGAAGCGGGTCGGGCTGTCGGCGTTCGGCGACCGTTATCCGCACCAGCTTTCGGGGGGACAGAGGAAGCGCGTGGGCCTGGCCCAGGTGCTGATCCGCGATCCCAAGGTGTTGCTGATGGACGAGCCGTTCGGGCCGCTCGATGCCCAGACGCGGCAGATCATGGGCAACCTGCTGCTCGGCCTGTGGGCCGGCGACCGCAAGGCGGTGCTGTTCGTCACCCACGACCTGGAGGAGGCGATTGCGCTTTCGGACCGCGTGGTGATCATGTCGGCGGGGCCTGGCGCGCGCATCATCGGCGACCATGTTATCGATCTCGAACGGCCGCGCGATGCGTCCGAGGTTCGGCTGCTGCCGCGGTTCCATGAGCTGCACAAGGCAATCTGGGGCCAGCTGCGCGCGGAGGTCATGAAAGCCTACGGGGAGGAGACGCAATGAGCCGCGCCCTGCTTCTCGGTTTGCAGGCGCTGGTGGCGGTGGTGGCCATCGGCATCTGGCACATCGGCTCGAGCGTGCCGATCGCAGGTACCTACTTTCTGCCGAAATTCTTCTTCTCGACGCCGGCCGATGTGGCGGTGCGGGTATGGACTCTGTTTGCCGACGGCACCGTCAAGATCGCAACCTGCACGGAGGCGATCGATCTCACGCGCCTCATCAACATCTCCGCGCCGTGCTTCGGCAAGACCGTCTGGCAGCACCTGCTCATCACCCTGATCGAGGGCCTGCTGGCCTTCGCGATCGGCGCCGCGGCCGGCATCGTGATCGGCTTCTGGCTGGCGCGGCATCCGCTGCTGTCGGCCGTGTTCGATCCCTACATCAAGATGCTCAACGCGCTGCCCCGCGTGGTGCTGGCGCCGATCTTCCTGCTGTGGCTGGGTCTCGGCATCTGGTCCAAGGTGGCGCTGGGGGTCACGCTGGTTTTCTTCATCGTCTTCTTCAACGTGTACCAGGGCGTGAAAGAAGTGAGCCCTACCATCCTTGCCAATGCGCGCATGCTGGGCATGAACGAGCGCCAGCTGTTCCGCAACGTCTACTGGCCCTCGGCGCTGTCGTGGATGTTTTCCTCGCTGCACACGTCCGTCGGGTTTGCCATCATCGGCGCGGTGGTGGGCGAATACCTGGGCTCGGCCGCAGGGCTCGGCTACATGATCCAGCAGGCGGAAGGGACGTTCGACACCACCGGCGTGTTTGCCGGTATGGTCATCCTTGCCGTATTCGTGCTCATCATCGACTGGTTCGTAACGCTGACTGAACGACGCCTGCTGGTATGGCGGCCGCCATCCGCTGCAGGACAGGGCTGAAAGGTATAGGCTTGCGCCTCTCAAGCGAGGGAGAACATTCATGCCCGACCTGACCCTGTGGGGACTGTTCGTCGTGGCGTCGCTGGTGCTGCTGCTGACGCCTGGCCCGGCGGTGCTCTATGTCGTCGCGCGCTCGGTCGGGCAGGGGCGGGCAGCCGGGCTGGTCTCGGTGCTTGGTATCCATCTCGGCACCATCGTCCACATCACCGCAGCGGCGGTCGGGCTCTCGGCCCTCGTCCTGTCTTCGGCGCTCGCCTTCGCGATCGTCAAGTATCTCGGCGCCGCCTATCTCATCTGGATTGGCATCCGCACCTTGTTGGCCAACGACCCCGATCCCGAAGGCCCCGTGGTACCGGCTGAGCCGCTGTTTCGCGCCTTTCGCGACGGCTTCATGGTCAATCTCTTCAACCCGAAGACGGCAATCTTCTTCCTCGCCTTCCTGCCGCAATTCGTCGATCCGGCGCGCGGTGCGCTGCATTGGCAGATCCTCATTCTCGGCCTTACCTTCATGGGTCTCGGCATCATCACCGACGCGATGTTCGCGCTGGCGGCCGGGGCCGCCGGCGATTTCCTCCGCCGCAACCGGCGCTTCCTAAGGTTTCAGCGCTGGTTCGCCGGCACCTCGTTCATTGGCCTCGGCGTCACCGCAGCACTGGCGACGCGCAAGTAGCACGCCTCGGCTCGACGGCGATGGCGCGCGTCGAGCTGAGGGAACTCGGTATATCGATGCAGAGCCTAGGGAGACACCAATGCAAAGCCTCAAGAGTATCGTGGTCGCAGTCGTCGCGTTGATCGTTGCCGGCAGCGCCCAGGCGCAAGCGCCGGAGAAGAAGGAAGTCAAGCTCGGCGTCGGCGGCGCCAACTCGCTCTACTACCTGCCGTTGGCGCTGACCGAGAAGCTCGGCTACTTCAAAGAGCAAGGACTCAACGTCGAGATCAACGATTTCAAGGGTGGCTCGCAGTCGCTGCAGGCGCTGGTGAGCAACTCGGTGGACGTCGTCACCGGCGCCTACGAGCATACCCTGCGCATGCAGGCCAAAGGCCAGGAGATCGTCGCTGCCATCGAGCTCGGCCGCTATCCGGGCATTTCCCTGGCGGTGAAAAAGGATCGCATGGACAAGATCAAGACCATCGCGGACCTCAAGGGAGCGCGCATCGGGGTCACCGCGCCGGGTTCGTCCACCAACATGATTGCGCAGTATCTGATGGTCAAAGCCGGGTTGAAGCCAGACGACGCCTCCTTTATCGGTGTCGGCGCCGGACCTGGTGCAGTCGCCGCCATGCGCAAGGGCGAAATCGACGCGATCTCCAACATCGACCCCATGATCGCCATGCTGGAGGCCAGTGGCGATGCCGTCATCATGGCGGATACGCGCACGACCGCAGGAGCGACCAAGGTATTCGGCGGCACGATGTCGGCTGCCGTCGCCTACTTCCGCAAGGACTTCGTCGACAAGAATCCCAACACCGTGCAGGCGCTGGTCAACGCTTTCTACAAGACCCTGCTCTGGATCGACAAGGCGACGCCCGAGCAGATCACTGAAAACGTGCCGCCGGAATACTGGCTCGGCGACAAGGCGCTCTACACGGCCGCCGCCAAAGCCAACTACGAGATCTACTCGCGCGACGGCATCGTCAGCGAGGGCAGCCAGCAGCGCTCGATCGCCTTCCTGCAGCAGTTCGACAAGGAAATGGCGGCCACGAAGTTCGAGCCTGCGAAAACCTTCGACGACCGCTTCGTGAAAAAGGCGGCGACGATCATCAAGTAGCCCCATCCGGCACTTTCAACCCGTCATCCCCGAAGCCGACGCTTTAGCGGAGGCTATCGGGGAGCCAGCCGCAAGCGACACCGATGTAGCTGGATCCCGGATATGCGCTTGCGCGCATTCCGGGATGACGGGTTTGAGAGCATCGGCTTTGGGGATGACGGGTGTGCCTACCGCCTCTGGCTGCTCTGCCCGTTCTGGATGCCGGAGACGCGGTGCAGGAACTCGTCGGTCAGGTAGCGGAGCTGGTCTCCGGTCTGGCCCGGATATTTTGCCCAATAAGAGCGATCGCTCGGCGAGAAGTAGGCGGCTGACTGCAGGGGCGTTACGCGCAAGATCGGCCGCGAGAAGCAGCGGTTGTCGGAGTCCTGCCGGAGCCACTGGTCGTATTGATCGTCTTCGGAGGACTGGGGGTCCTTCATGTTGACGATCACGCCCAGCAGCTCGGCAAAGCCCATCTCGGGATTGCGCTGGCGGAACTTGCGCATGAAGGCGAGCCCGCGCGTCGAGATGTAGTCGGGCCGCGTGGGCGAGATGTAGAAGTCGGCCTCGCGCAGCCAGCATTCGGTGAGCACCGACAGGCCGGGGGCGCTGTCGACGAAAACGTAGTCATAGGCTTGCTGCGCCTCCCTGAGGCAGGCGCCGACCGTCCTGCGCAGGTGGGTTTCGCGGTCCCCCTTGGAGACCTCGCGCTCGAACAGGGTGAGGTTGGTGTCGCTGGGGAGAAGATCGATGGTGCGTGCATCGTCCACGTCCGATACGCCGGCGATCACGTAGCGGCGCCAATCCGACGGCGTCTCCTTCAGCACGGTCTCGATCAGGTAGTCGACGATGGTCTGACCTTCCTCCTGCAGCGCCTCCAGCTGCCGCTGAGGCAGCAGCATGTGGCTGATGCTGGCCTGCGCATCGGAGTCGATGACAAGAATCTTCTTGCCGTGAAAAGCCGAAAGGGTTTCGGCGAGTGCAAGGATCAGCGTCGACTTGCCGACGCCGCCCTTGGCATTCATGACGGTGATGGTATTGCGCATTCCGCGGTAGCCTGCCCCAACAAACTCGAATGTGACCCCCGCGCCCAGCGGGATCATACCCGGCGAAGCTGACAGTCTCCAGGGCCAAACTTATGGCCGCCGGTCGCGGTGCGGTTTTCTTTCGGCCCGACCTCAGTCCAGCCAGATCCGCAGCGGCATGCCGCCCTTGGGCACCAGCGTGACCCTCGCGACCGGCATTGGGGTGCGATCGGATGCTGGGCCGAAGCGGACAGACTGCAGCATCGTCGCCAGCATGGCGGTGGCTTCGATCATGGCGAAAGCCATGCCGATGCAGATGCGCGGGCCCGCGCCGAACGGCATGTACTGGTAGCGCGAGATCTCTGGCCTCCTGCTCCGGCGCAAAGCGCGTGGGGTCGAACATGTCCGGGTTTGCCCAGCGGGCCCGGTGGCGGTGTAGCGCATAGATCGGAATGACGACGGAGGTTCCAGCCGGGATGGCATGCGATCCCAGAGCAGTTGCTGCCACCGCCTGACGGCTCATGACGGGCACCGGCGGAAACAGGCGCATGCCTTCCTTGACGACCTGCTGGGTCAATAGGAGCTTGTCGATGTGCTCCGCCGCGACCGGTGCGCCGCCCGTCACGCGGGCGATCTCGTCCTTGAGCACGGTTGTCCATTCCGGCGATTGGGCGAGCAGATAGAGCGTCCAGGTCAGCGCCTTGGCGGTGGTGTCGTGGCCGGCCAGGTAGAACGTGAGCAGGTTGTCGATCAGCTGCTCTTCGTTCATCGGCGCTGCCGGTATCGGGATCGCGCGCCGTCATGAGCCGATGCATCAGGTCGTCGCGCGGCTGCCCCGTGGTGTCCCGTTCGCGCAGCATCGCAGCGACCGAGGAGCGCAGCAGGTGGATGGCCTGGCGCTGGCTGCGGCGTCGCGGCCGCGGCAGCCACTTCGGTGCGTTGGCGACGGCGTAGAGCAGCGACCAGGCGCCGGCCTTCTGGAAATGGCCGGTCGAAGCTTCGATGGCTGGCCCGATGGTAGCGTCGGCCGAAGGCAGCAGGGTCGCGGATATGACGTCGAACGTGACCCCGGTCATGTCGCGCTCGATCTCGTGGATCGAGCCCTGGGGAGCCTGACGCCATCGGGCGATGAGGTCGCGGGTGGTGCGCACGAAGGTCGGCACGAACGTCATCAGCTCGTGGTGGCGGAACATGGGCGCGGACGTCTGGCGCTGCCACTTCCACTCCTGCGTCTTCGCTGGTGAGGATGCCCTTGCCCAGCAACGGGCCCAGAATCGCGGATCTGCACGATCTTGCGGAAGTTGTCGCGCTGGTCCAGCAGCACGGCCTTGATGAGATCGGGCTGCGTGACCCACACGATCGGCGACCTGCCGCCGTACGGCACGAAGTCCTGCTCGTAGACGGCCTGCGGCACGATAAGCAGCGGGTTGCTCACGAAGTTTGCCACGAAGGCGAGCCGGTTGAGCGGCCGGGCCGGCGGCGTGATCGGCGGCGGGAGCGAGAGCGGCGCGGGCAGCGGCAGTGCGGTCGGCGATGCGGCCAGAGCGACAGATGACATGACGCACCCTTCCCCAGCGTGTGGCAACTTACGGCGCCCTACCAATGACGCCAAGCCGCGCCAGTCTACTCCGGCGCGCGGAGCAGGTCGAGGAAGGCGTCGTTGAAACGGTCCGCCGCCTCGTACATGACCCAATGGCCCGCACCCTCGATCAGGCGTACTTGCAGTTCGGGGTGGTGCCGGCGCAGGATGTCGAGCCGCAGGTCCAGCGAGGGCCGGGCGATGATGTCGCGCGTGCCCCAGATGGTTTTCAGCGGCGCGGTGACGCCGGCGAGCGCGACCGCTAAAGCGTCGGTTGCGGCGAATGGGCGGCTGCGAAAGCGCGCCCGCTTGATGTTCTCCGCCTGCAGGTGGACGGCCAGCGCGTCGATCCTGGCTGGATCGGCAAACATCAGCACGGCCAGGTTCTGCCGGAAGACGCCGGCGATTTCTTCCGCGCTCATGCCGGTGCGCTCCTTGGCGAACGGCTCGCGCGGGTCGGCGCGCATGCCCAGGGCCGCAACGCCGATCAGGGTCAGCTCGCGCACGCGCTCCTTGAGCCGTGCCGACACCAGCCCGGCGACGTGACCGCCGAAAGAGAATCCGGCAAGGCGGAGTGTCATGGCCGGCAGGGAACAGGTCGCCGAGCCCCGCGATCACCACGTCGGCGATACTTGCGGGCGTCCACGGCTGGGGCGGCATGGCCGAGTCTCCCAGGCCGGGGATGTCGGGCACCCACAGCTGATAATGGTGCGACAGTTCCGGGATGTTGCCGATCCAGTGGGTCCAGGAGCCGGACCCGCCGTGAAACAGCACGAGCGGTTCGCCCGATCCCCACACGCGCCAGACCATCGTGCCGTCGCCGCAGGGCGTTTTGACCTTGCGTGCGGTGCGCGCGAGGGCCTCGACGGTCTCGGCGGGAGAACGGGAAGCGGCGTCCTGCATTGTTGTCGAAGGGCTCCGCGAGGCATAGAACGGCGAACGGCCGCCTTTGTCGGATCGGCGCGATACCAAGTCAATACGGTGCCGCGGCTGCGCGGGGCAGTATGGGAGCCAGTGCATGGATCTTCAACTTGCAGGCCGCCGGGCCCTTGTCACGGGGTCCACCAGCGGCATCGGCTATGCCATTGCCCTGGGGCTGGCGGCCGAAGGCGCCCAGGTAACGATTACGGGCCGCACGGACGCCTCGGTGCAGGAGGCCCTGGACCGGCTGCGCGCGGCCTCGCCCAAGGCGCGTGTCAGCGGGATTGCGGCGGACTGCGCCACTGCCGAAGGCGCCGAGGCGGTGTGCGCCGGGCTGCCCGACGTCGATATCCTGGTCAACAATCTCGGTATCTACGAGCGCAAGCCTGCTTTCGAGATCTCCGATGCGGATTGGTTGCGCCTGTTCGAAGTCAACGTGCTGAGCGGTGTGCGGTTCGCGCGCCACTATGCGCCGCGCATGGCCAAGGCCGGCTGGGGCCGCGTGCTGTTCGTCTCCAGCGAGTCTGCGCTCAATATTCCCCGCGAGATGATCCACTACGGCATGACCAAGACTGCGCAGCTCAGCATTTCGCACGGCCTGGCGATGGAGCTGGCCGGCACCGGTGTTACCGTCAACGCGCTGCTGCCCGGCCCGACGCGCACCGCCAACACCGAGAAGATGCGGGCCGAACGCGCCAAGGCCACCGGCAAGACGATCGCGGAGCTGGAAGAAGAGTTCTTCACGGTGTTCCGGCCGACGTCGATCATCAAGCGCTTCACCTCTGCCGAGGAGGTGGCCAATCTCGCCGTCTATCTCTGCAGCCCCAAGGCATCGGGCACAACCGGTGCCGCGCTGCGCGTCGACGGCGGTGTCGTCAATCAGATCATGTAGGGAACAGGACAGCCAATGGCCGCGCAGCAAACGAAGCAGACCAACAAGCTCAGGATCGCCGTCATTGCCGGTGACGGCATCGGCAACGAGGTGGTGCCGGAAGGCATCAAGGTGCTCGAGGCCGTGAGCAGCCGTTTCGGTCTCGACTACGCCTGGGACACGCTCGACTGGTCGTGCGAGCGCTTCGCCAAGACCGGCGCGATGATGCCGGCGGACGGGCTGGAGCAGATCGCCAAGCACGATGCCATCTACCTTGGCGCCGTCGGCTGGCCGGGTGTGCCTGACCATGTCTCGCTGTGGGGCCTGCTGATCCCGATCCGGCGCGGCTTCCAGCAGTATGTGAACCTGCGTCCGGTGCGCCTGTTCGAAGGACTGAAGTCACCGCTGGCCGATCGCAAGCCGGGCGACATCGACTACTACATCGTGCGCGAGAACAACGAGGGCGAGTATTCCTCCATCGGCGGACGCAGTTTCGAAGGCACTGACCTCGAGCAAGCGGTTCAGGTGGCGATGTTCACCAAGAAGGGCTGCGATCGGGTGATGCGCTACGCCTTCAATCTCGCCATGAGCCGCAAGCGCAAGGAGGTCGCCTCCGCCACCAAGTCGAACGGCATCTCGATCTCGATGCCCTATTGGGACGAGCGCTTCGCGGCCATCTCGAAAGAATACCCGCAGGTCAAGACCAGCCAGTTCCACATCGATATCCTGGCAGCGCACCTGGTGCGCAACCCGACCTGGTTCGACGTGATCGTGGGCTCCAACCTGTTCGGCGACATCCTCTCCGATCTCGGCCCGGCGACCACCGGGACCATCGCCATCGCGCCCGGCGGCAATATCAATCCCGAGAAGGAATTTCCCTCCATGTTCGAGCCGGTGCACGGCAGTGCGCCCGACATCGCCGGCAAGGGCATCGCCAATCCGATCGGGCAGATCTGGTCCGGCGCCATGATGTTGGAGCACCTCGGACACAAGGAGCCGGCCGACGCCATCGTCAAGGCGATCGAGCGCCTGTTTGCGGAAACCGACGTGCGCACCGCCGACATGGGCGGCAAGGCCACCTGCCGCGAGATGGGTGACGCCCTGGTCGAATTGGTGCGATGAAGCGCGGTTTCAGGGCCCGAAGTTCCGGTTCTGCCCCAATTGGGCTATAACCGCGGTATCGAATCCCTGGCAGCCTGTGCGCACGGCATGCGTGCTTTGGCGCACCTCGCGATGAAGGATGATCGATGCGGCGGCCGTTGTTCGGCGCTTTGGTTCTGTGGCTGGTGCTTGCTCCCGCGAGCGCCGCCGACGATCAGAGCACGCTGCGCGCCCGCGAGGCGGGAGCCGCGCTGGCCCGCGCCAACGTCGACCAGGCCATTGCCCTCTATACGGAAGCGCTTGCCGACAAGGCTCTGCCCAATGAGCGCCGCGCCATCATCATGACCGATCGCGGCGTCGCCCACGCGCGGCGGCAGAGCCCGAAGGATGCGATCGACGATTTCAACCGGGCCATCCAGCTCTATCCGGAGTACGCCGCGGTCTACAACAATCGCGGCAATGTGCTGCTGGGTGTCGGCGCTGTGCGGGAGGCGATGAAGGATTTCGACCGTGCCCTGGTCCTGGCACCGGGCTACGCGGCCGCGTTTTCCAATCGCGCCGGAGCGCACATGCGTCTGGGGCAGGTCGATGCTGCTGTTGCCGACTACACCAAGGCCATCGCGCTGGTGCCTGCCAATCCTGCTGCATTCACGGGGCGCGGGCGGGCGCATCTGGCAGCCTACAGGCCACAGAGCGCCATCCGGGACTTCGCGCGGGCCGTCACACTGGATGCTCGTTTCAGTGCGGCCTATCGCGGACGAGCAGAAGCGAAGATGGCCGTCGATGGCAATGACGAGGCTATCGAGGACTTCAGCCGCGCGATTGCCTTCGAGGCTCGCAACGCCAACCTCTATTTGCTGCGCGGGACTGCGTATCTCGAAGCCGGTAACGCCGCTTCCGCGATCAAGGACTTCACAACCGCCATTGAGTTCAGTCCGCAAACCGCATGGGGTTATGTGGCGCG
This sequence comes from uncultured Alphaproteobacteria bacterium, assembly GCA_963814055.1. Classification (GTDB taxonomy): domain Bacteria; phylum Pseudomonadota; class Alphaproteobacteria; order Rhizobiales; family Hyphomicrobiaceae; genus AWTP1-13. The sequence continues at coordinate 18,543 of CAWFBJ010000023.1, read as the reverse complement.
CGGCTTTGCTTATGCCAAGGCGGAAGCCTACGAGGATGCGCTCAACGATTTCGCCCGCGCAATCGAACTCGACCCGCGGTCGCCCAAGGCATTTGCCTATCGGGCCTGGACCTATCGCCAGCAGCAGCAGCCGGAACTCGGTCTTCGCGACGTGGATCGCGCATTGCGCCTGGATGCGAACAGCGCCGAGGCGCATTGGGCGCGCGGCGAGATCCACGCGGCGCAGGGGCGCGCCTCGCAGGCCATCGCCGACCTCCAGAAGGCGTTGAGCTTCGATCCGGATCTGAAAGAGGCGACCCGCGGACTGTCGCGCCTGGGCGTCAAGACCGGTGCCGAAGAAGCCGAGGTGGCCGATGGGGGCATGGAAGGTTGGCGTGTGCTCCACAAGGGGCGGCAGTTCGTTGCGAGCAACGAGCGGTTCCCGCGTCTCAAGATCGACATCGAGATGCTGGGCAAGGGCGACCCGCGCATTCTCGAGTGGGAGGTGAAGACTGCGCCGTTCGCGGGTATCGGCGTGCTGCGCTTTCGCGCTGGCACGGTCGACAGCCCGCGCGGACCCGAAGAGGTGGAGCAGATCGCCATCGTCGATCTGCAGGCCAATTCGGTGCTGGGCGTGGAGACGCAGCGCCGCGGCAGCAGGTTGTCGAAAATGACCTGGGACGACGGCAAGCTGGTGATTGCCAGCGCCGACGGCACCAGCGACGAGCTGCAGTTGAGGCAGACGAAGGCCGCTGCAGCACCTCCGCCTCCCAAACGCTATGCCGGGGAGCAAAAGAGCCCTTCGTGGCCCCCCTGGGGTGGCAGCGGCAAGAAGTCAAAGACGTTGTTCGATTTGATATTCGGCAATTAGGTCGTGCACCCAATTACATGGGCCGGAACCCGGCCAGCGCGTAACGGCTCACGTGCCTGTGCGGTACCTGGCCCCTAAGGGATCGATGGGCGAGCTGCCTGACCGAATGCGACTTCCCCAGACACTCCGATAGCGGCTAAGCTGCAGTATTGCGATGCGGGCTCTTTGCTCGCGGGGTGACATTTATGACGCGTCGTCTGGCTCACATTGCAGCACTGCTCCTGATTTTCCTCTCTACAAGTCAATCGCTCGCGCAAGGTAAGCGGGTCGCGCTTGTGATTGGGAACTCCGAGTACAGACATACTGCGCGACTGGACAATCCAAAGAATGATGCGGCGGACATAGCCGCGATCCTTAAGAACATTGGCTTTGCCGTAATCGAGGGAAGGGACCTCGATAAGCCTGCTATGGACCGGATTGTACGCGACTTCGCCGAAGCGCTCAGCAATGCTCGGGTCGGCTTGTTCTTCTATGCGGGGCACGGCTTGCAGGTCTCCGGACAAAATTATCTCGTGCCGGTCGACGCCAAGCTAACAACGTCATCCGCGCTCGATTTTGAGATGATCCGCCTCGATCTCGTGCATCGCTCGATGGAGCGCGAGACCAGCACCAACATTCTCATCATCGATGCTTGCCGCGACAATCCGCTGGCGCGCAACCTGGCCCGCGCGCTCGGCACGCGCTCGACCCAAATAGCGCGCGGCCTTGCCCCAGTGGAATCAGGTGAAGGTTCATTGATCAGCTTCTCGACGCAACCGGGCAATGTCGCACTCGATGGCACAGGACGAAACTCACCCTTCGCAGCCGCACTCCTCAGACACTTAGGAACGCCCGGCGAAGACCTGCCGAGTATTCTCATTAACGTGCGCAACGATGTGATGCAGGCAACGAGCCGTAAGCAGGTGCCGTGGGAGCACTCTGCCCTGACAGCCAAGTTCTTCTTTGTTCCACCAAAGACGAGCGCAGAACAAGTCGAGCTGACGTTTTGGACCTCGGTGAAGGACAGCACCAACCCAGCTGTGGTGGGCACATATCTGGAACGCTATCCAACCGGCGAATTCGCGCCGATTGCCCGCGCTCTCATCGAGCAGTACCGGCAGCAACGTCGGGCCGAGCTGGCGGCACAAGAAGCGCAGCTTCGGCGGGAGGACGAGGCGCGGAAGCGGGCGGACGTAGAGCGACTTGAGGCTGAGCGCAAGGTTACAGAAAGTCGGCAAGAGGAACTGCGTAAGGCCTTGGAGGAAGCGCGCCTCGCGAGAGAGGCGCTAAAGGCGGCCGAGCAGCAACGCGCGGCTGCCGCAAAGGCGGCAGAGGAGGCGCGCGCGGTAGCCGAGATCGAAAACGAGAGGGGCGTCGACCGGCTTAAGATTGCGGCGCTGCCTAAGCTGGAAAATCCGCAGAGCCGGAACCCCTTCGATGGAACGTGGGAAATGGTACGCCTCAGTCGGAACTGTGCAGACAAAAGGTATGCGCCAACACTTTTGATCAAGGACGGCATCGTCTCGGGCAAGTTGGGCGGGGGAGGAGTTCGAGGATCAGTGTCCGCGTCCGGAGTTTTTCGCCTCACGCATCTGGCGACCCTCGGCCGTCCGGGAGATAAGCATAGCTACTCTGGCACGCTGCGTACCAATAACGGCAGCGGGACGTTCGCCCACAGTGGCGGGGGCTGTAGCGGCACGTTCACGCTGACACGCCGCTAACGACCAATCCGCAACGCGAGCGATGCGACAGAAATGGGTCGGATATCGCTGAAGTTGGCACACTTTCTCTGTGTAGAGCGGAGTATCGAATAGTCAGCTACGGGGAAGATCGACCTTGCAAAGGCCGTTGGCACATGCGGAACGGCCGGCTCGTATTTGCGTACACGGCAACTAGACGGATTCCTGCACCCCCCACGTTACCCCGTTAACGCTGGAGCGCTGAAGTGCGCTGAGGGAGGGCCGGGGGATGTCTTGCCTACAACACAGGTGCTTTGCCCGGCAAGGAAGGGGTTGCGCGGGCAGTGGGTTACGGGCCACACTCGCCGCATCAGACCGATGGTGCCGACGCGGCCGCTGGCCAGTGCCGCCGGCTACGCGTGCGCTGGTCTGTTCCGTTATTCCCAGCGGCCACAGGTACTCATTTCATGCTTGAAGGCATTCTCTCGAGCTGGCGCGCCGGGGCGGTGCTTGGCGCAGCAGCCCTCGCGATGCTTACGGCTGGCTGCGATCAGGGGCAGCCGCAGGCGTCGCAGCAGAAGGTTCAGCCGCCAGCGCCGGTCGTCAGCGTGTCCAAGCCTGCGCAGCGCGGTGTCGTCGAGTGGGACGAATACACGGGCCGCTTCGATGCCACCCAGACTGTTGAGATACGGGCGCGCGTCTCAGGCCATCTCAACGACGTCCGCTTCAAGGATGGTCAGGCGGTCAAGCAGGGCGATGTTCTGTTTGCCATCGACCCGCGACCGTTCGAGCGCGCGCTGGAGCAGGCCAAGGCGGAGCTGTTTGCTGCCACCACCAAGGTGGAGAATGCCAACCTCGACGTGGTGCGCGGCAGGCCGCTGGTCGAGCGCAAGGTCATTTCCGACAAGAGCTTCGACGATCGCGAGAGCCTGATGCGCGACGCGCAAGCGGCGGTGAAGGTATCCGAGTCCAAGGTGAAGTCGGCCGAACTCGATCTGTCGTTTGCCACCATCGCCTCGCCGATCACCGGCCGCATAAGCCGTTCGCTGGTGACGGCCGGCAACTGGATCAGTGCAGGCAGCGTCTCCGGGGCCACTTTGCTGACCACCATCGTCAGCGAGGATCCGATCTACATCTACTTCGACGTCAACGAGAACAACTACATCAAGTACAAGCGACTGGGCGAGCGCGGCATTGGGGCTGCCGACATCGGTGCTCTCGTCGAGATCGCGCTCCCCGATGAGCGCGGATTTCCGCACAAGGCGCGGCTCGATTTCCTCGACAACCGTCTCGACCAGGGCACCGGTACGCTCAGGGCCCGCGCGGTTCTGGCCAACAAGGCGGGGCTGTTCTCGCCGGGTCTGTTCGCGCGCGTCCGCGTCACAGGCAGCCCGAACTATACGGCGATCCTGGTTCCTGACAGTGCCATCGGCACCGACCAGACCAACAAGTATGTCTATGTCGTCGCCGACGACGGCACGGTGGCACGCAGGAACGTCAAGCTGGGACCGCTGGCCGAGGGGCTGCGCATCGTGCGCGAAGGTGTTGCGGGCGACGATTGGGTGGTTACCAACGGCCTGCAGCGCGTACGTCCCGGCTTGAAGGTGGAGCCCAAGCGTGTCGGCCTCACTGTGTCGGAGTCGGCGCCTGCTGCAGGCGCAAATTCCAGGGCGCAGGAATGAAACACGCGCATGCCGCGCTTTCCTTCGCGATCTGAGGGCCGGGCCTCATGAATGTGAGCCATTTCTTCATTGACCGGCCGATCTTCGCTGCTGTCGTCGCCATGGTCATCACGATCATCGGGGCGGTCGGATACGGCGGCCTCGGCGTCACCCAGCTGCCGGAGATCACCCCGCCGACGATCACCGTCAACGCCAGCTATCCGGGCGCCAGCTCGCAGACCGTGGCCGACACCGTCGCCGCCCCGATCGAGCAGGAGATCAACGGCGTCGAGGGCATGATCTACATGGCCTCCCAGTCGACCTCCGACGGCGCGCTGTCACTGACCGTGACGTTCGATGTGGGCACCGACATCGATCGGGCGCAGGTGCTGGTGCAGAACCGCGTCAGCGCAGCGGAACGGCGTCTCCCCGACGAGGTGCGCCGCAACGGCCTGACCGTGCGCAAGCGCTCGCCCGACCTGCTGCTCGCAGTTCACCTCATCTCGCCCGACAAGACCTACGACCAAGTCTACCTCTCCAACTACGGCCTGCTGACCGTGCGCGACAAGCTGATGCGCCTCTACGGCGTCGCGGACGTGTTGCTGTTCGGCGTGCGCGAATATTCCATGCGCATCTGGCTCGATCCCGAGCGGATCGCGGTGCGCGACCTCACGGCGGAGCAGGTCCTCGATGCGCTGCGCGCCCAGAACGTTCAAGTGGCGGGGGGAGCGTTGGGCGAACCTCCCGTCGACTACAAGAACGCCTTCCAGATTTCGCTTCAGATGAAAGGCCGCTTGAAGACGGCGGACGAGTTCGAGAACATCATCGTCAAGAGCGGCACCGACGGCCGCGTCGTGCGCGTCAAGGACATCGCGCGCGTCGAGCTTGGCGCGCTCAGCTATGCGCAGCAAGGCTACGCCGACAGGTATCCGGCAGTCATTGTCATCGTCGACCAGCAGCCCGGCTCCAATGCGGTGGCCGCCACGCAGGGCATCAAGGACGCCATGGCCGAAATGGCCAAGAGCTTCCCGAAAGGCCTGGAGTACCGCATCACCTACAACCCGACCGAGTTCATCGAGGTCTCGATCCGGAAGCTCTACATCACGATCCTCGAAGCCACCGCTCTGGTGGTGCTGGTGGTGCTGCTGTTCCTCAAGACGTGGCGCGCCACGCTCATTCCGGTGATCGCCATCCCCGTGTCGCTCGTCGGCACGTTCGCGGTGATGCAGGCGTTCGGCTTCTCTCTCAACATGCTCACCCTGTTCGGACTGGTGCTGTCGGTGGGCATCGTCGTCGACGACGCGATCGTCGTGGTGGAAAACGTCGAGCGGAAACTGCGGGAGGGCCTGACGCCCGTGGAGGCGGCGCGCGTCTCCATGGACGAGGTAGGAACCGCGCTGATCGCGATCGCGCTGGTTCTGCTCGCTGTGTTCATCCCTACGACTTTCATAGGCGGCATCACGGGGCAGTTCTACCGGCAGTTCGCGATCACCATCGCAACGGCAACAGCGATCTCGCTGTTTCTCTCCCTGACGCTCAGCCCCGCCCTGTGCGCCCTGCTCTTCAAGCCGCACGGCTCCGATCATACTAGGTCGTCGCTGCTGATGGCCCCGGTGCATGCCTTCTTTCGTGTGTTCGATCGCGGATTCGACGCGATGGCAAGGGGCTACGGCCACTTGGTTCGCGCCCTGGCAGCGTCGTGGAAACCCGTTCTGGTCGGTTATGTGGCGCTGCTGGTTTTCGCCGGCTGGTTCATCCAGCGGCTGCCGACCGGGTTCATCCCCAACCTGGACCGGGCAATCCTGATCATATCGATCCAGTTGCCGCCGGGTGCGGCGCTGGCGCGAACTGACGCCGTCGTCAGACGAGCGACCGACCTGCTGCTGAGCGTTCCCGGTGTCAAATATTCCAATGCCTTCACCGGCCGCAACGGCGCGACATTCACCGCTGCCACCAACGCAGGACTGCTGTTCCTGGTGCTTGACGATTTCGACGAGCGGCACCGCCTCGGCCAGACCATCGACAAGATCGCCCAGGAGGCGCGGACGAAACTAGCGCAGATCCAGGATGCGCAGGCTCTGGTGTTCGTTCCGCCTCCGGTGCGCGGCATGGGTGCGGCGGCTGGGTTCTCGATGCGGCTGCAGGATACCCTGGGCATGCCGGCTGTCGACTTTGCGCGCATCACGCAGGATTTCGTCGCCGAGGCCAATCGGACGCCGGGCATCGTCAACGTCTTCACGACTTTTGCCGCAGCCACCCCGCAGGTGTTCGTCGATGTCGATCGTGACAAGGCACAGATGATGAAGGTGCCTGTCACCAACATCTTCGAGGCCATGCGCGTGTTCATGGGCTCGGCCTACGTCAACGACTTCAACATGTTCGGCCGGACATACCGCGTGACGGCGCAGGCCGACGGTGATTATCGGCTCGACCATGAGAGCGTCTCCAAGATCCGGGTGCGCAGCTCGGACGGGCACATGGTGCCGCTCGGCAGTCTGGTCACGTTCAATGAGATCGTCGGTCCGGAACGCGTGCCGCGCTACAATCTGTTTCCGTCCGCCGAGGTACAAGGTTCGGCGATATCCGGCGTCAGTTCTGGCCAGGCTCTGCAGATCATGCGCGCGCTCGCGGCGGAGAAGTTGCCGCCCGGCGTCAACTTCGAATGGACGGACCTCTCCTTCCAAGAGGCCAAGGTCGGGCGGACTGGCTACTACATCTTCGTGCTCAGCGTGATCTTCGTGTTCCTGGCCCTGTCGGCGCAGTACGAGAGCTGGTCGCTGCCGCTTGCGATCATGCTCATTGTGCCGATGTGTCTATTCTCGGCCGCCTTCGGCGTGTGGCTGCACGGTCGCGAGATCAACATCCTGACGCAGGTCGGGTTTGTCGTGCTGATCGCGCTCGCGGCGAAGAACGCTATCCTGATCGTCGAGTTTGCGCGGCAGCTCGAGGAACAGGGCAAGGATACGATCTCCGCGGCGGTCGAAGCCTGCCGGCTGCGGCTGCGGCCGATCCTGATGACGTCGCTCGCATTCACGCTGGGCGTCGTGCCGCTCTACCTGGCGACAGGCGCCGGCGCGGAAATGCGCATCGCGCTGGGCACGGCGGTGTTCTGGGGCATGATCGGCGTGACGCTGTTCGGCCTGGTCTTCACGCCGGTTTTCTACGTGGTCATCCGGCGCCTGGTGGGTGGCAAGCTGGCGCCAATAGGCCATGCCGCCGATCCTGGCCGGGCTGCTCCGCAGCCGGCTGAGTAACAGCACCGGCGCACGCGTCAAAATGAGGTTCGGCCCGCCGCCCACGGCGTCATTCCCGCGAGCGCGGAGCGTTCAGCGGGAATCCAGATGCGCGCAACTCTCTGCGGTTGGATCCCCGATAGCCTCGGCGCAAGGCCTCGGCTTCGGGGATGACGGCGGGTAGACGTCATTCCCGCCAAGCGCAGCGCTGAGCGGGAATCCAGATGCGCGCGATGCCCTTGCTGCTGGATCCCCGATAGCCTCGCCTGAGGCTCGGCTTCGGGAATGACGGGGAGTGGGATTCACCATGCGCGCGGCGTGCCGTGCCGGGACTTATCCCCGCCCCCTGCAGCGCATGGCAGGATGCGCGTGTCGCTTGCCGGCGACGGGGTGTGATGCATCCAACTCCTCACATGGCAAGCGACCGGCGCCTGGAAGATACGCCCTCGTGTTGGAGGGCCGAGATCCAGGAGGCCCGGGACGACCGCTAGTGACGATGCGCCAGTAATGGCGCGGAAGCGCTGGCCGCCTTCAGTGGCTCAAGGTGTGATCGCTCCGTACCGGGCAACTGGACGGAAGCGGGAAGCCAAAGCAACGGCCCGGGACACAAATCGCCGCAACGCGGGTGCCGGAAGGCAACCCTGGCACCGTGAGGTGCGGGGAGCCGCAAGGCTCTCAGGGAGACCCGCGCGGGTCTCCTGGGCTGGGCGACCAGCCCCGGGTTGCCGCGTATGGCACCCGCGTACCCGTCGCACCTCCGGCCCTTCTGCCGGGGACGGACGGCGCGTGGGCAGATGCTTGCGCGCTTCGCTCAGCGTCGATGGAAAGCCGCATGTGCCAAAGCAAGGAGCGAGCGGTGAATTGCAAAATGGAAAGTCAGTGGCCTCGCCCTGTCGAAGGAGGGACTTCCCGCCTTGTCATGGGCGGCGCGGCCAATTGGCGGCGCGCTTCTCGGCAAATGAAGCTAAGCCCTCACCGGCTTCCGCCGAGCGGCGCTTGGCGGCGTGACTGGTGCTGAGGGCGTCGAAGGTGGCGCGGTCGAAGCCGCCCCAGGCGCTCTGGAGGATCCAGGCCTTGGTCTCGGCTATGGCCTCGGGGCCGTTCTCCAGCATGCGTGAGACCATTTCCTCGCCTGCCGCCGCAAGACCGTCGAGCGGAACGACCTGGTGGGCGAGCCCGATGCGGCGCGCCTCGTTGGCGTCAAAGCGCTCGCCGGAGAGCGCGTACCGCCGCAGCTGGCGCGCCGAGATGGCATCGCTGAGCTGTGGGATGATGATTGCCGCCGTGAGGCCCCAGCGCACTTCGGCAATGGAGAATATGGCGTTGTCGGCAGCGATCACCACGTCGCAGGCGGCAATCATGCCGGTGCCGCCACCAAAGCAGCCGCCCTGCACCAGCGCGACGGTCGGCACCGGCAGACGGTTGAGCCGGTCGACGGCCTCCGCGGTAGCGCGGCTGACACGCTCGTTCTCCTCGGCCGAAGCGTCGCGCACCTCGCGTATCCACTTGAGGTCTGCGCCGGCCTGGAAGTGCTTGCCGTTGCCTTGCAAGACAACGACTCGCATGCCGGGCTTGGCGGCAAGCTCGTCCATCGCCGAGAGCAGCCCTTCGATCATGGCGCCGTTGTAGGCATTGCCGACCTCCGGCCGGTTCAGGGTGACGCTGGCCACGCCGCGCGCGTCGAGGCTGGCAATAACGGGTTTGGTCATGGGGAGGCTCCGCGTGGCAGGGACAAGCCGACGTTCACGAGGCGAAATGGCGGCGGACGAACGATTCGCCCTGGCCAGCGTCAACGTCGCCACAGCAACCCAAGCTGGCTGCGGACTGGCTTGAAAAAGTGCGCAGGCTTTGTCAATCGGGGTGTTTTGGCCACGCCCGGCCGACCTCACCTGTTAGTGAACCGTCTTTGTTTGGCCATATCTGTGCATCGTAGGTATAGAGGCGTCGCAGACGGGCGATGCACCCGCATGAATGGCGTTGGCGGCGCCGATTGGGCCTATGACCGCTATGCAAGCGGCTTGGCGGGCTTGGGCACCGCAGGCGCGAGGCTTGAAAGAGAAGGCAGGCATGGTTTTGCGACGCAAGGCTGAGCGTAACAGGTCGGATTTGGTCGATGGGTCGCGCCGGATCTTCTGCCGCTCGGCCGCGCTGACGATGGCCGCACTTGCTTCGCCGGCGCTCGCGCAGGACACCCAGTGGTGGGAGAGTTTCCCGGGATTCGGACGCCCTGAGGGACCGCGGCCGGCGGCAAACGACGATCGCCGCCGCCCAGAGGCTCTCAACGATCTGCGCCCCGACAGAGTACCGCTGCGCAGCCAGGAGATGGTCGAGGCGCTGGACGGTGCAATCCAGCACTATCAGCAAATCGTCTCGAGCGGCGGCTGGCCCGCTATCCCCGGCACGCGGCCGATCCGCCCGGAGGACAACGATGAGCGCGTCGGGCTCCTCTACCGGCGCCTAGCCACCAGCGGCGAGTGGAGGAACAGGCCCAGCCAGAGCCTGTTCGGCATCGACTACTCCGAGGGCCTGGAGAGCGCCGTGCGCCGCTTCCAGGAAAACCACGGGCTGCGGGTCACCGGCCGCGTGGACCGGTCGACGCTGCAGGCCCTGAACATTCCTGCGCAGGCCCGTCTGGCAGCAGCTCAGGATCAATCAGCAGCGCCTCAGGGAGCTGATGGCGCAGAAACTGGACGACCGGTATGTGCTGGTGAACGCCGCCGGGTTTCCAGCTCGAGGCCGTCGAGCGGCATCAGGTCGAGCTGCGCCATCGCGTGATCGTCGGCAAGCCCGAGCGCCAGACGCCGACCGTGCGCGCAACCATCAGAGCACTCAATTTCTTCCCCTATTGGCGCGTGCCCGAAAGCGTGGCGCACCTCGATCTCATTCCGCGCCTCGTCAAGGAGCCCGGCTACCTGCAGCAGGAACGCATCCGCGTTCTCACGGGCTCCTTCAACGGACCGGAGGTCGATTCCTCCGCCATCGATTGGCGGCAGGCGGATGCAAAACAGCTCAGGTTCCGCCAGGATCCCGGCCCGCAGAATGCGCTCGGGCTTGTGCGCATCGACATGCCCAACGAGCATGGCGTCTATATGCACGACACGCCGCTCAAGCCGCTCTTCAATCAGCGGGCGCGGGCCTTCAGCGCGGGCTGCGTGCGGGTGCAGGACGTGTTCACGCTGGTGGAATGGATCGCCAAGTATGAAGCAGGCTGGGATCAGCCGGGGCGCGCCCAGGACGTGTTGCCGGCGGCCAGCCGCTCGATGTGACGTTGACGCGTCCGCTGCCGGTTTATTTCACCTACATCACCGCGTGGGCGGAACTCGACGGACGCATCATCTTCCGGCCTGACATCTACGGCCGCGACGGCTTGCGCGACCTGGTGGCCTCGGCGGAGCGCGACCCCGAGGATGGACCAGCTCCGCGCTGGACGCTGGCGCCCTAGCTGCCTTGTCGTGAAGGCGGAGCTTCGCCGACGACTGTTTCCGTATCCCCGCAGCCTCCGGCGCCGCGCATACTGCGTCGGAGCGCAGGTACGAGCGTGCGCGCTTCGAGCGCGGCGCATGCTATACGCAGATCACCTACTATAGCGGCCGCGCGATTTCGGGCGGCACCTCGCGCTGATAGGCTTGGCCGATCGCAAACAGCTGGGCCTCGGCAAACGGCCGGCCGATGAGCTGGATGCCGTTGGGCAAGCCTTTGCCGCGCGGCACGGGCAGCGTCAGTGTAGGCAGGCCGAGGTAGTTGATCGGCCGCGTGTACTTGACGACGCGCCCCATGGCGGCCTGCACCTTCGGTCCTCCGCCGACGTCGAGTTCGGCAATCGTCGGCAGCGGATCGGCCAGGATCGGCAGGATGGCGATGTCGATGTCCTTGAAGGTTTCGTCGAGCGTGCGCTGCACATAGGTGCCGCGTGCGCGCAGCGCCGTCAGATGATCGACGGCGGGAATAAAGTGGCCAACCTCGAGCCGTGAGCGGACCTGCGGACCGTAGTCGTCCGGCCGTGTGCGCAGGTAAGCGCCGTGCGCGGCTGCGGCATCCGGCAGCTGCACGAGTTGCACCAGGTGATCGAGTGTCTGCCAATCCGGGAAGGCGCACGGTGCGCGCTTCAGTCCGAGCTTGCCAAGAATGGCGAGCACCTGCTCGACCATGCGCTGCACATCCGCGTGCGCTTCGCCGACAACCTTCGCGTCGACGCCGACGCGCAAGCCCTGCACGGGCTCGTCGAGCCGGGCGAGATAGTCCGGCACGGGCAGCGTGGAGGCGGAAGGGTCGCGCGGATCGGGGCCGGCGAGAATGCCGAGCATCAGCGCCAGATCCTCGACGTGCCTGGCGATGAACCCGACCGTGTCGAGCTGAGGCGCCAGCGGCATGGCGCCGGCGCGGCTGATGCGGCCCCAGGTGGGCTTGATGGAGGTGACGCCGCAGCACGCCGCGGGGACGCGCAGCGATCCGCCGGTGTCGGAGCCGAGGCCGGCCGGGATTGCGCCATAGGCCACCGAGGCGGCGGTGCCGCCGGAAGAGCCGCCGGTGATGCGCGTCGGATCCCAGGGATTGCGGGCATGGCCCAGTACGTAGTTGTGACCCGTGGGTCCGTAGGCAAATTCAGTCAGATGCAGGGCCGCGATCTGCAAGGCGCCGGCCGCCTTGTAGCGCGCGATGGCTGTCGCGTCTTCGCGAGCCGGTTTGTCGGCGCGGATTTTGGCGCCCCAGCTCGGGATCTTGCCTTTGCGATCGAACATGTCCTTGTGCGCGAGGGGCACGCCGGCAAGCGGTCCTTGGTCTTTGCCCGAGGCAATCGCGGCATCCGCGGACTTGGCGGCAGCGAGCGCCTCGTCGGCTTCGAGCGTGATGACACAGTGGGTCAGCTCATGGCAGGCGCGCAGCCGGTCAATCGCCTCGCGGGTGGCTTCGACGCTCGAGACCTTGCTGTCCCGGATGGCGCGTGGCAAGCGCACGTGCGGAGAGTGCAGCAAGATCCGTCATGGCTTGGCCTCCGCAGCCAGTACGCGGCGGAAATCGTCGACGTCGGCACCGATCGGCAGCGCGAGCGCGACCTTGCCGGCTGTCGCGGAGAGAGTTGCGACATGCGCCTTGGCCAGCGTTCGGCGTTCGGACGGCATGTCGAGATAGCTTGCGGTTTCCGTGTCTGCAGCGGTCTTCGTCGCAGCGCTTTCCGGTGCGGTGGCCATCGTCGCTCCTCGCGGCTGGTGATGGAGAACTACAGGAGCCTATCGGTGACGCGGCGCGGGAACAACAGCAGCGCTCGAACAACAGCAGCTCTGGAAAGGCGGGGTCACGAGGCGCGCGACGAGGCCTGCGAAAACCAATAAGGCCTTGATCCGAAGATCAAGGCCTCGCGACGCACTCGCTGGTGTTGGGGGCAGACGGGTACGCCAGCATCACCTTAATGCCGCTTCGGCCGCCAGCTGAGATCGTCGTGGCGGTAAGGTTATTTGCTGCGGGGGCGTCAGAGGACGGTGTGCGGCGTAGTCGCCAAGGGGCGGCGTCAGAGTGCCTCTGGCGCTCGATTTGTGCTGGTGCTACGCCGATTCCTCTGCGGGGGCGCATTCGCTTGCAGGATTTGACAGCAGGCCCTCTCCTGAGGCATTTGAGCAGAATAGGCATTATATTGCACTGATATGAACCATAACGCAGAAAGGTTGCCGTCGGAGCCATGCCCAAGATCACCTACATCGAGCATGACGGGACGTCCCGCACGGTCGATGCCGAAATTGGCGCGACGGTCATGGAAACGGCCCTCAAGAACGACGTGAACGGCATCGTCGCCGAGTGCGGCGGTGCCTGCACCTGCGCCACGTGCCTCGTGCACGTTGACGAAGCCTGGCTCGCCAAGGTCGGCGCACGCTCGGCGGAGGAAGAGGACCAGCTCGATTTTGCCTTCGACGTGCGTCCCAACTCCCGCCTCGCCTGCCAGATCAAGGTGACAGACGCTCTCGACGGCCTGGTCGTGCACACACCCGCTTATCAGGGGCGCTAGGTTCTCCGCAGGCCTCGCGTATCGCCTCCGCTGCCGGCTATTTGCTGAAGGCCGCGTCGATGGGCACGCGGTAGCCGTTGGCGAGCCGGTTGGTCTCGTTGGCCATGCCCACCACGGCCATCAGCTCGCCGAACATAGCCTCGCTCATTCCGGCTTTGCGCGCTGCTGCGCCGTGGCTGGCAATGCAGTAGCCGCAGCCGTTGGTTACGCTCACGGCCAGGTAGAGCATCTCCTTGGTGAGCGCATCGAGTGCGCCGGGCGCCATGGTTTCCTTGACGCTTTCCCAGGTGCGCTTGAGCAGCTTGGGATCGTTAGCCAGGTGCTTCCAGAAGTTGTTCACGTCGGCCACGTTGCGGGTTTTCTTGATGTCGTCGAACACCGCGCGCACTTCACGCGGGGCTTTGCGGGCTTCTATGGGTTTGGTCATCGGGTCATCTCGTTACGTGGTTGATGTGCACGAGCGGTGATGCTTACGCTGCGCCACGCGCCCTGTTGCCCGGTGCGAAGCAACGGGTATGGTCGCAGGATTGACGGATGGCGCGAGCGGCAATGTCAAGATTGGTCACCGCCTGGATTGCTCTGCTGGTGATCGGTGCGCCGGCAGTGCTGGCCGACGCGCGCAAGGACTGCTTCGAAAAGAGTGGTGACATCGCCATTCGCGCCTGCAGCGAGGCCATCCAGCGCAATCCCAAGGATACCGTCTCCTATGTCAACCGTGCCTTCGAATACGTACAGAAGGGCGAGCATGCGCAGTCCATTGCCGACTACTCCAAGGCGATCGAACTCGATGCCGGCAGGCTTGACGCCTATCAGGGTAGGGCGTGGGCCTACCTCAAGACGGGCAAGGCGGAACAAGGTCTCGCCGATGCCGAGCGTGCGCTACAGATCAAACCCAACGACGCGCACGCGCTCGACACCCGCGGACACATCTACGAGGCTCTGGGCCGTCGCGACGACGCCATCGCCGATTTCCGTCGCGCGCTTTCCCTCGAGCCGCGCATGCAAGGAAGCAGGGAGGGTCTGCGGCGGCTGGGGGGCAAGTCCTAGGTCGGCGAGATTGGGAGTTGGCGCGTGGGCCGCGGGTTGCCGCAGGGCGCGTGGCGGTCCGTGACGATCACGCCAGGAGACGAACCGCACCGCCAACGAGGTTTCGACACAACAAACAACTTTCAGCCAGCGCCATCCAAGATCGCCGGTGCGGTCTTCGCCAACAGTTGCGACAAGGCCGCCGCATCCATGCGCCGCGTCAGCTCCGCGTGGATGTTGCACATGGTGACCTTGAGATAGTTGTGCGTGGTGGGAAAGTCGCGGCCGCGCAGCTTCTCGTGGATCGGCATCAGATCGAAATAGGTCTTCGCCAGAGGTTCGGGAATGTCCATGGCCCGCTTGGGCGGGTGCAGGCCGACGTGCTGCAGTCTCAGCGCCAGTTCCGCGCGGGCCTCCCGCCACGCCGTGCGCGCCGATCTGGGGCGGAACAGGATGGCTGTCGAACACCGATAGAACGAGGTCGCGCACCCATCCGGCTGACCTCCTTCGGTTGGCACTCGGCCGAGGCCGCGCAGGACGCCTTCCGACCAGTTCCCCAACCATCGCCAGTCCGAGCGGGTAGGCGCTGCCAGCGCGCAAGCTTGAAGGCGTCGATGAACATCTGCTCGCCGAACATGACCTTGGCGTAGTGCCCCGACCGCGCGCGGGAATACTCGTAAATCCCCTTCTGCATCAGGAAGGCTGCCTGGCTGTCGATGAACTCGGCGAGCGCATCCGCGTCTGCGATCGGCGGCGATCGACGAAACCAGTCCAAGAATCGCATTGCCTTCCTCTGCTTTCACGTTGGCAGTTTCGCACGATTCCGGGAACCCAACCGGCAAAAAACTGGCTAACACTTTCAAGCACATGAAGAAACTGAATAGGCCGAAAGTATTATGAATGAGGTCGACAGCTCAGTGATAGCTTGATTTTCAGCGTGGGAATCAGTCTCGACTTGCGGGGCTATGTTTTCGCGAAACAATCGGCGCACGGAAGAAACCGACGCCGTGCAGGGGCAGGAGAACCGCGTCTGCGGTTCACGCAAGGGGAGGTTCAGCTCTATGCAGAAAACGAGCGACCAAATCCACTGGTCGAGGACGACGAACCTCATGCTGGTTCATCTCCTCGTGTGGTTCATCTTCGGCTACGTCGTCCATATGTTCGTCGTGCCGCTCAACACCATCACCGTTCCGGTGCTCGGCTTCCCGCTCGGCTTCTACATGGCCGCGCAGGGTTCGCTGATCGTGTTCGTGGTCATGCTGTTCCTGTTCGCAAGGCAGCAGGACAAGATCGATCGCGAGCACGGCGTGGCGGAAGACGACTGAGGGGGATTGAGCCATGGCAACGCAAAGCGCCGATACATGCGGACTTCATCAAGAACCTCGGCCGCATGTACGGCTTGTACACCGGCGGCTTCCTGGCCTTCATCGTCTTCTTGGCCATCCTCGAGCAGGTCGGCGTTCCCAACAAGATCCTCGGCTATCTGTTCGTGTTCTTCACGCTGGCGGTCTACGCCATCATCGGCGTGGCCACCCGCACCGCTGAAGTTTCCGAATACTATGTCGCCGGCCGGCGCGTTCCGGCCTTCTACAACGGCATGGCGACCGGCGCCGACTGGATGTCGGCGGCGTCGTTCGTCGGCATGGCGGGCACGCTGTTCCTGCTCGGCTACGACGGCCTCGCCTGGGTGCTCGGCTGGACCGGCGGCTTCGTGCTGGTGTCGATCCTGGTCGGTCCGTACCTGCGCAAGTTCGGCGCCTATACCGTGCCCGACTTCATGTCGTTCCGGTTCGGCGGCAACTTCACGCGCTTCCTGGCCGTGATCGTGCTGGTGTGCTGCTCCTTCACCTACGTGACGGCGCAGATCTACGGCACCGGCCTCATCGCCTCGCGCTTCCTCGGCATGCAGTTCGAGGTCGCGGTGTTCGTCGGCCTCGTCGGCATCCTGCTGTGCGCGATGCTCGGCGGCATGCGCGCGGTGACCTGGACGCAGATCGCCCAGTACATCGTGCTGATCGTCGCCTATCTGACGCCGATCATCATCCTGTCCACCAAGAAGTATGGCATTCCGATCCCGGAACTCACCTACGGACTTGGCGATCCAGGAGATCACGGCCCGCGAGCAGGAGATGCTGCGGCACCGGGCTGGCCACGGCAGCAGACGCTCAAGCCGCACATCCAGCCCTTCATCAACTACACGCCGCTGAACTTCTTCGGCATCATCTTCTGCATGATGGTGGGCACGGCCTCGCTGCCGCACATCCTGATGCGCTACTTCACCACGCCCAGCGTGCGTGAGGCGCGCCAGTCGGTGGCCTGGTCGCTGTTCTTCATCTTCCTGCTGTACTTCTCGGCGCCGGCCTATGCGGCGTTCTCCAAGCTGGAGGTGTACACCAACATCATCGGCAGGGACCTGGCCTCGATCCGCCCGTGGCTGTTCACGTGGGGTGAACTGGGCCTGATCCAGATTTGCGGCAAGAACGCCGTCAATCCTCGAGGCCATCCTCGCCGCCTGCAAGGCGATCGCCGGTCATCCGGGCGTCGTCCGGCTGCAGGATTTCGTGATCAATACGGACGTGATCGTGCTCTCCACGCCGGAGATCGCGGGCCTTCCGTACGTGATCTCGGGCCTGGTTGCGGCCGGCGGTCTCGCCGCCGCGCTGTCCACCGCCGACGGGCTTCTGCTCGCCATCGCCAACGCCCTCAGTCACGACATCTACTACAAGATGCTCGACCCCAACGCGCCGACCTTCCGGCGGCTGCTGGTGGCCCGCGTCCTGCTGGTGTTCGTGGCCATTGCTGCGGCGGCGACCGCCGCGACCAGGCCTTCGGATATTCTGGCCATGGTGGGATGGGCATTCTCGCTCGCGATGGCCGGCAATTTCCCGGCGCTTGTCATGGGTATCTGGTGGAAGCGAGCGACGACGGCAGGTGCCATCTGCGGCATCATCGCCGGCTTCGGGCTGTGCCTGTTCTACCTGGTCACGACGCGATATTTCCCCGGTGCGGGCGTCGCATACTTCGGCATGACCTCGCTGTTGAACCCGGTCACCGGGCACCGATCGTCGACATCGCCAAGGCGATGGCGCTGCCGAACGCCATGGAGACACTGGCCGACGCTGGCCCACCCGCTGGCCAACAAGGTCGGCTGGTTCAACCTCAACAACATCAACTGCGGGTTGCTGGGCATGCCGCTCGGGTTCCTGGTGATCTCGTCGTCAGCTTGTTCACCAAGGCACCGTCGGCCGAGATGCAGGCCTTCATCGACGAGATCCGCAAGCCGCGTGGCCGGACGATTCTCGAGGAAAAGACCTGATCGGATCATCTCGGTCTGATTGGCAGCGGGGTCCTTCGGGACCCCGCTTCTTTTTGCGCTGTACGCATTACGCCGGTTGTCGGGTGATCGCGCGGCTGCCATCTTGCGCCCGCCGATACTGAATCGATCGAGCCAACGAGCCCGCCTTGGACCAGACCTTCGCGCTGCTGCCCTACTGGTACTACCACCTGCCGAACTTCGTGCTGGCGGTGCTGATGTACACCCTGCTGGGGCGCGTGCTGCTCAGCCTGTTTGTCGACGCGGATTCGCCAAACTACATCTGGCGGTTCTTCTGCCGCGTGACGGATCCTTTCGTCGCGGCCATTGCGGCTGTTACGCCGAAGGCCACGGCGCCCGTGGTTCTGTGGCTGTTCGGCGTGGTGTGGCTGTTCTGGCTCCGCGTGATCTTGCTGAACCTGTTTCTGTATTTCGGCGCCATCCCGTCCAGCAATTGAGCCGCAGCCATGGATCGCAACCTCTACTACATCGGCATCGCCTTCTTCGGCATGGTCAACGGCATCTTCAACCAGCTTGCGCTGCTGTTCGCGCTGATCCATGTGCAGATCCTGGCGCCGGCGCTGTTGTTCGGCAGCGTGCCGCTGACCTTGATGTTCTCCTCCCTGATGGTGGCGACCGGCACGATCATTCTCGGCGGCATTCCCGCCGCGCTCTATGAGCGTTTCGTGGGCGCCAAGGACGACTCGACCGAAGCATCCCTGTGGATCTGGCTGGCCGGAACCGGAATTCTGACCATTCCCGCCATCGGAAACTTCATCCAGGTCGGTCTCTAGCCGCGCTCCG
>CAWFBJ010000022.1:0-27573 GCA_963814055.1 uncultured Alphaproteobacteria bacterium | reverse complement strand
AAATGCCGGCCAGTCAGCCTGGCCAGTCACGGCAGGGTGGTTGGAGTATCAACGAGGTCGCCGATGCAGAAATGAGCCATGTGCGCGACAGCTTCGGCACTGTGGTAGTCACCAAATTCGGCAGTGGCTTCCTTGCCGGCGTACATTCGGGCGATTCCAGCGCCACCAGGGTGATGGGGTGCCCACTCGGTGATGTCGTAAACTTTTCCGGAGATGATGACCCAGCAGTCGTCTCTGGTGTTGTGCAGCGCGACCTCTTCGCGCGTGACGGGGCGCGTACCCTTGGCGGAAGCAGCTGGCATCCAGAGTTTGCGGGTGATCGCGGCGTAGTCGGCTTTGGCGGCTCGGCGGAAGTCCCACGGTCCTAATCTCTTGGGAGGCAATTCGGCGCCGACATTGCGGGCGTCGTACGCGTAAATCCAGGAGTCGTCCTCGCCGCCGCGCTTGTCGTGGGCAAAGGCGGGGCTGACCCGTTCGTCGAGCGTCTCGAGTAGCGCCTTCTGCGCTGCGGTGTCCTTGGCCCGCAAGTGATCGAACGCGAATTTGGAGCCGAGTTGGAAGCGGGTGGCGCGGTAATGCCGCACGCGTTCGTAGTGCAACATCGCTGTAGCCACATCGCGGCCGTGCAGGGCGAAGGCGCTAGCGAGCGCGGCGGCGTCCTCGAAGGACTGCGCGGCGCCTTGGCCAAACGTGGGAAGCATCGGGTGCGCCGCGTCCCCGAGCAGACAGATGCGGCCCTGCACCCAGGTTTCGAGCGCGTCACGATCGTAGAGGCCCCACTTCGTGGGACGAACGATCGCCCCCGCCAGAGCGAGCAGGTCATCTTTACTGGCGCTCCCCGTGAATGCCTCGCCCACCTCGCGAAGGATCTCCTCCTGACTGACGGGAAACCAGTCGCCCTCCTCCTGCTCGAACGCGGCAAAGTCGGGCTCATAACGGGCGATCCACACGTTCAACAACTCGCCGCCGCGCACCCAGTACGTCGTCGCCCCGCTCCTGTCGTTCCGATGGCGGTCCATGCTGAAGGAGTTGATGGGATTGTGGTCCAGCGGGCTGCCGTCAGCCTTGCGGAGCGAGGCGACCACCGTCCGCGGAATGAGCCCACGAAAGCAGGTCACCTCAGTCCAGCGCTTGGGACGCGGGTTCGGCCACGCCAGCTGCAACGTGGCAGAGTTGATCCCGTCGGCACCCACGAGAGCCTCTCCCGTGGCGGTTCGACCATTCGAAAAGGTCGCCGTCACCTCGCCGGCGGTCTGACGCAACTGTGTCAGCCTGCTGTCCATGTGCACGGTGATCGGGCACGGCGCCCCGCTGTCGGGACCAAACTCGAACACCCGCTTATACAGGCACATCAACAGGTCCAGCCTGTGCATGTGATGAAATCCGGCGCCGTCGCCCGCGGCGGTGACATGATCGAACGGCTTCTTTGTCACGCTCCCTTCCGCGTTGAACTGCCGTGTCGACTCCAGAATTGCCGCCCGGCCACCGTCGATCACCCCATCGGGGCCCTTGGGATCCCCGCCATCGAGGTCGACGCCCAGCCAACGACATATCCGCGCCCCGTTGGGTGGGATGTTCAAGCCGGCGCCTGCGGTGCTGGGCACCTTCGTTTGCTCGTAGATATCGACCGATGCGAAGACGCCGGACTGTCGCAGTGCCAACGCCGTCATCAACCCGCCCATTCCTGCACCGACGATCACTGCCCGCATCCTGTCGTCCTTCCGAAGTAAGCGAACGCACCGATTTCCCACCGTGCGGCGGGACCAACGACAATTTCTGACGACTGCCCTGACCTAATTGACAGCCGCTGCGCAAAAGTCCGATTGTTATAAACCATAACAATCATCCAGAGATCCAAGGGGGATAAAAATGAGGGTGGATCACAGGTGCGTACTCAGGTGTTCTGGAGGCCTCAACGGCCTAACACCGCGTGCCTTGCTTCTGGCTTGCTTGACGTTCGCCGGTGGAAGCGCTGCCGCCCAGGAGCGCGCCTTCGACTTCGCGCTGATCGGCGACATGCCATACACCAAGGTGCAGGAGCGCGAATATCAGCGTGTACTCGGGGCGCTCAACGCCGCCGACCTCGCCTTGGTCGCACACATTGGCGATTTCCAGTTCGATGCGCGGCCCTACAATCAGAACCCGACAATCGCCTCGATGCCCTGCGTCGACGAGAACTACAAGGCGATCTACGACTCCTTCCAGACCATCCGCCATCCGTTCGTGTTGACACCCGGTGATAACGACTGGACCGATTGCTGGCCGCTGCAAGCCCAGAAAGTCGATTCGCTGGAGTTGCTGGCGAAAGTGCGCACGATGTTCTTTCCCGATGGACGCAGCCTCGGGCAGCGACCGATCGCGGTGAGGAATCAATCCGCCGATCCACAGTTCGCAAGGTTTCGCGAGAATCTCCGTTGGAGCATCGGAGGCGTTACGTTCGTGACCCTGCACATCGTCGGCAGCAACGATAATTTCGGACGCACACCGGAGATGGATGCCGAGCATCTGGAGCGCAAGGCTGCGAACATCGCCTGGATGAAGCAGGCGTTCGCCGAGGCCAAGGCTTCGAACAGTCGCGGCCTTATCATCCTGACGCAGGCCAATCCGGGATTCGAGAATTTCTGGCCGCCGGCCGCTAAGACCCGGTACTTCATTCCCTTCATCCCGCGCGGGCAGGCGCTTCCGAACCCGACCACCGCGTTCGGTGACTACATCGAAACGCTCGCCGGAGAATTGGAGGCTTTCGACAAACCGGTTGCCTTCCTCCACGGCGACACCCACCTATTCCGCATCGACAAGCCGCTCTACAGCAGAAAGACGAACCGGCTGTTCGAGAACTTCACGCGCGTCGAGACGTTCGGCTGGCCCGACACGCACTGGGTCCGCATTACAGTCGATCCCGCCGATCCGCAGCTCTTCCGCTTCAAGGCGGAAATTGTGCCGGAAAACGCCGTCAACCGGCGGAATTGATCGGTCGAACTCTTGTCCGATGCGGCAGCTCGGGATCGTACTGCCCATTCGCGGGGCTGCCCAGCGGCTCACTGGGCAGGTTCGTCCATGAGGGCACACTTACTGAGTTGGGCCCGGGTCACGAACGGTCCTGGCCGCGTCGGATTAGCCCCTGAGAGCGAAGAATTGGCGCGGCGCCGCGAACGGGCGGTGTGTGCCATTTTCGGAAGTGGTGGGCCGCCCGCTGGTGAGTGAGTGCCAGCCCCTGATCATTACTCAACTGGCGCCGCGCAGCGTGGAAATAAGACCTTCAACATCCGCAGGCAGCGTGTTGCCACGCCAGGATATGTGCTGATCAGTGCGTACCAGAACGAGTTTGCGGTCGTAAACCCCAGCGTCCTTGCCGGATACATCAACTATCCTCAGCGGCAATCGATGATCAGCGGCAGCTTCCTCAATCGCACGGGTATCGCATCGCGCGTCGAGGCGTAGCAGTGTGTAGCCCTGCCCGAGTGCATCGTAGAGCGAGCGACCATCTGCTAGCCAGACATGCGGCGTGCGACACCCCGGCACAGTTGAAGGTGTGAAGTCGGCCATGGTGTAACCGGGCTGGGCAGAGCCATCGTAGTGTATAATGGGTGAGCGATCGTAGAAGTAGCCGAAGTTCAGGCCGCCGCAGCAATACTGCTGAACGTTGAGATCGTAAGCCGCCTGCCCAATGCGGGCGCGCACAGCGTCGCCCTCCGGGCCCGGTAGTTCTATTTCTTCCGGCACCGAGCGCCGCTGGCTGAGCACGTTGAGCGCCATATCCATGGCGAAGCGCGAGACCTGGTCCGTAATCGGCAACCGTTCAGCTTCGTAAGCATCAAGGATGCCGGGAGACGCCCATCCCTCAAGCGCGGCCGCGAGCAGCCACGCAAGATTGGTCGCATCAGCGATGCCGGCATTCATGCCATATCCGGCATAGGGCATCCACAAGTGCGCGGCGTCGCCGCACAGGAACACGCGACCTCGGCGCAGGCGGTCGGCGACCAGGCGCCGGCCGACCCAATCCTCCTTACTCAGGATCTCATAGGAGAACTCTGGCCCGACGCCCAGGATGTTACGGATGGCGAGGTCGCGATCCACGTCATCGAAAGTCTCACCTTCTTTGTTCAGGTGATTGTGGATGAGCCACGTCTCGCGTCCGTCGATGGCAACGAGTGTCCCACAACGCCTTGGGTTGAGTGCCAGCGTCATCCAGGCCGGTGCGCCCAACATCGCCAGCAGGTCGGGAGCGCGGATGTAGGTCGACTGCACGTTCTGAATCACCGCGGTGCCTGAGAGCGTTACTCCGGCCGCCCTGCGCACCAGGGAATGCGCTCCATCACAACCGACGAGGTAATCGCCGGAGATTGTCGTCGTACCGCCGGTGTCGAGGTCGTACGCAGTCGCTAGGACGCCACCGTTGGTCTGTTCCTCGAAACCCTCTACGGAGGTGTGGTTGAGGATAGTGACTTGCGGCATTCGCGACGCGTGGTCGAAAAGTATTGGCTCCATGTAGATCTGGTTGATG
This sequence comes from uncultured Alphaproteobacteria bacterium, assembly GCA_963814055.1. Taxonomy (GTDB): domain Bacteria; phylum Pseudomonadota; class Alphaproteobacteria; order Rhizobiales; family Hyphomicrobiaceae; genus AWTP1-13. Next base: position 23,069 of record CAWFBJ010000022.1, on the reverse strand, counting down.
CGATGCGGTGGCTCGGGCGTCGGCCACCAAGTATCAGGCCCTCGAGTTGCCACATAGCGGTCGCGTCGGCAGGGGATCGAGATCCGCGACAGTTCGCGCCCCGTCGCTGTGGTGCGATAAGCGCAGTCGTTGGGGAAGTCGGACGGCAATCCCGCGTCGCGCAGCGATCGTGCTAGTCCCAGGCGGCGGTAGACCTCCATGGAACGGGCGGAGATGTGGTTGCACTTGACGCTCGGCAGCTCGCTGGCGCGGCGCCGCTCTACGACCACCACGGCAACACCGCGGCTTGCCAAGTCAATCGCCAACGTCAGGCCGACCGGGCCGCCGCCCACAACAACGACACGGGTCGCGATCGATCGGCTTGCCATACGCGTGACCCCATGCCTAACTCGAACTAACGTCGGGAGGAAAGATAGATGCTCCAACTTGCTGCGCAAACCGCGTTCCTGATCGCAGCGCTCATCCTGGGCTCTAACGCAACTCGGGCGCAGACCTACCCAAGCCGACCGATCACCATCATCGTGACGTTTCCGCCGGGCGGCAGTGCCGACATCGTGGCACGTGCGCTTGATTCCAAAGTATCGAACTATCTCGGCCAAAGCCTCGTCATAGACAACCGGCCTGGTGCCGGTGGCAACATCGGCATCAACGCCGTCGCCAAGGCCGCGCCAGATGGTTATACCATCGGCATTGCGGCCGCGGGCGTACTCGCGATCAATCCGCATCTGAACCGCGCCATGCCCTTCGACCCACAGAAGGACTTGGCCCCGATCACAATGCTGGCTGAAATCCCGTTCGTTCTAGTGGCCGGCCCAGGAACGTCCATTGGCTCAGTAGCCGACATTCTGGCGATGGCCAAGACTGGGCCCGACAAGCTTTCGATAGGTCACGGCGGCAACGGCACCACCATGCATCTTACTGCCGCCCTTTTCACGCAGAAGGCCGGCGTTTCAATTCCCCTCGTCGCTTATCGCGGAACCGCACCCGCGACCACCGACGTGCTCGGCGGACATATCTCGCTAGCGGTGCTCGACATTCCGGCGTCGCTGCAGTTGATCCGTGACGGCAAGCTCAAGGCCCTCGGAGTCTCCGCAGCCAAGCGCGTGCCGTTCCTGCCGGAAGTGCCGACCCTCGCAGAGATTGGACTTGACGGTTACGAGTTGGTCGGTTGGTTTGGCCTGGTGGCGCCCACGGGAACACCGCCGGAAATCGTCGGCAGGCTCAACTCGGCTTTTGTAAAAGCAATGGAAGACCCAGCCGTTGTCGAGAAGATCAAATCGCTAGGCGCCGACGCCACATCGAGCACCCCAGATGCCTTCGGTCGGTTTATCCGCAGCGAAAGTGACAAGTGGGGCAAAGTCGTCGCCCAAGCGGGTATAAAGGCCGAGTGATGGGCGCGTTGCGCCTAGCCTATCGGTGCGCACTACAGAATTTGCAAGTTTGTTTGAACGCATTGAACTCGTTCGGTTTGGGTCAGAAGTAGAATTCACCGTTGCTACCGCCGTCTTCTGGATCGCTTTGCGCTCGTTCTTGCACGTTGCCCCTGCCTAACTTGCCTTGCTCCGATCACCCTCAAGTTCGCGCGGTCGAATGAGCCAGAACGTGATGAGCGCAAGAAGCATCAACATTGCCACCGACAAAAACGATATCCCCCACCCAATAGGCGACATCCCCCCGACAGATCGAGCGTCCAACCGATGAGCAAAGGGCCTACAAATCCGCCCGCATAGCCCAGCATGGAGACGTTCGCCGTTACTCGACTAGGGCAGACGAGAGCTGTGCTGCATCTGGACCCAAATCGACTGACCCCAGCGAGCAGGTGACCCGATCGCGACCCGCGCGTTTCGCATCATACAAAGCCTTGTCAGCCATGTTGATCAATTCAGAAAAGGTCGTAGTCCTCGATGACTTGGCAGCAACACCGATGCTGATGGTAGCTCGGATTCGTCGACTCGCAACTGCTAGAGGTTGGGCGGCCAGTTCTTCGCGCAAGCGCTCAGCACAGATCAGGGCTTGCGGCAGTTCCGTCTCAGGAAGCAGCAACGCAAACTCTTCACCGCCAAGGCGCGCCAACACGTCTGTCGCGCGCTTGCATGAGCCGGCCAAGTTCGCCAAGTGAACAATCACGTCATCGCCGGCTTGATGTCCATAGGTATCGTTGATCGACTTGAAATAGTCGATGTCCAGCAACAGCAACGTAAGGGCCCGATTGTACCGGCACGCCTTGTTCCATTCGAGGTCAGCAAGAGCCATAAAATGCCGGCGATTGTAGATACCGGTCATACCGTCGGTGGTCGCTAGCCGCTCTAACTCCCGGGCGTGCCGCACAATGTCCGTGACATCGCTATAGATGAGCATCCGACCAGCGTCAGGCAAAACAGCAAGGTGGCAACGCAATACGGTGCCATTACTCATCTTCAGATCCATCGGCGCGGGGTCGCCAGACCTCACCCAGGCCAGGCGTTTCGCTACATAGTCATCAAGATCGACAGCGGACGCAGTCAACGCGGCGCGCAGCAGCTCTTCATAGGACACCTTTCCGCTGCGGATTTCTTCGGCGCTGAAGGACTTGAACATCAGGTGCAGTGCGGGATTGCTGTACACCGCTCGGAGCTTACCGTCCAAAATGAGCAAGCCGCTGTGAACATGGTCCAGCGCAGCATGGAGCGTGCCCAGCTCCTTCTTGGCTTTCCCCAGCTTACGCTGGACGCGCGCAAGTCTTGCGCTAATCCGTGGATCCCCGGAACTGCGGCTCATGCGCGCTCCTATATGTTGGTGATACACTTTCGCAACCTTGTCCCGCCAACTTCAGAGGCCACCAATTTGATCAGCTTAGGATTAAGACGCAATGAAGCCGAAAGGCCATCATGCGCGCCGTAATGCACGAGCGAATTTTCACGTTGACGTCCACGGATGGTCAAGAAAGGAGACAGGAGCGTCACAGGTGGTAGCCTTGAGGATGGCCTACCTACTTCTCAAAACGCCAGCGATGGCCTCGCAGGGGCATGCCCGACTGGTTTCGCCCACAGCAGCTAATGACACTGAATGCCAGTTCCGTGCGCCGGAACGGTTCTGTCTGGAATTTGAAGGAATTCTACCGTTCTGGGGTGAGCGTTGCGGCCGGTGAACTCGTGACCCAATCCGGCTCGTTACCTACATCTTAGTCGTGTAACCATGAGCCCCGCAGAACCTGTACTACCTTGCGCTCCCTTTCGTCGTGCAAAGTGAGCCGCACCCATGGGCCTGAAGAAGGACCTGGCAGATACCCGCGAGAGCTGGGCGCCGCTGTCATTCTACGAAAAGTTCGAGCACGCCTGCATCCTGATCTTGACCGCGCTGATCGCTCTGATTATCGCGCTCGCCATCTGGAACTTGGTGCTCAAGATCCTGATCAGCCTGCTGGCGAGCACGCTCGATCCGACCGACTACGCTGTGTTCCAGGCTCTGTTCGGCATGATCTTCACGGTCATCATCGCGCTGGAATTCAAACGCTCCCTGCTGGTCCTTGCCGAGCGCGTCGACAGCGTCATACAGGTGCGTGCGGTGCTGCTGATCGCGCTGCTTGCTGTGGTGCGTAAGCTCATCCTCCTTGACGTGAAGGCGACCGATGCGCTGCAGCTGCTTGCACTCGCCGCCGCCATCTTGGCGCTAGGCGCCGCGTACTGGATGGTTCGCGACCAGGACCGCCGCCGCACCGGTGCAAAGGCGGCGGAGAAAACGGGGGTAGGCCATCGAAACACCGGTTGATCGCACGCAGGTTCCCGGCTGCCATTCGCCGCCCGAACCCGAAATGTTTCGAGGAGGTCTGTTCCTGGCACAAAGCAGACATTCGCTGATGCTCCTTGGGATGTCTGCTTCCGGGGGTAAAGCAGACATCATGTTAAAGGCACGCCGTTGTCCGCTTCTGACCCGAAACTCTCCTGTCGCGAGTGAGCGCACCATGGATTTGATTGCCTGTTGAGATCACCCGGTCCAGACGCTATGGTGCGCACCACCATGATGAACCGTCTACTCTACATCGCTTCGGTCTTTCTCCTCAGCTGCTGATAGCAGGCCGCTCATCAGGCGGGTTTTGAGAGGAGACAATGTCTTGCGAGCACCGTTGCTGGTGGGCCTTCTCCATGATTGAAGCTGCGATGCTGTGCGTTCGCCCACAGATTCTGCGACGCCAAGCTTCGCCTTGTAGGCACGCACGATCCATGATTCCCCTCAGTGACGACCAACTGCGCGCGTTCGCAGAACGCGGATATGTTGTGATTGGCGATGTCGTTCAGCGCGAGCTGATTAGTGCGGCGATGCTGTACGTTGATACGCTGATCGAGCAAAAGCCTCCGCCGCCCGATCACCGCGGATATCACTTCTACTGGCAGAACGCGTTGGCACCTTTAAACCCGCTGCGATCACTCCTGACCGACAGTCCCGCATGGAGCATCGCAGAGTTTTTGATCAACCCGCTTAAGTTGGCCTTGCCCCAACAGGCACAAGTCTCGCTCAACATTCCCCCTTGGCGTCATCGCCCTGGGGGCCCGCATCTCGACGGCTTGACACCACCAGAACCCAGCGGGCGGCCAGGCACGTTCACGATGTTGGCTGGGGTCTTCCTGACTGACCAGCGATCGTCCGATATGGGCAATCTCTGGGTCTGGCCAGGGTCGCACCGGGTCACCGCGACCTATTTGCGGCGACATGGCCCGGATGGCTCTGCTTGGAATTGCACATCCGCCATTCGCACTCGCCCAACCTGAGCAGATTGTCGGCGGTGCGGGCGATTTGCTGCTTGCGCACTATCTGTTGGGACACAACATGGGCGGAAATCTCTCCGGATTGGTCAGGCGGTGGTCTACTTCCGCCTCCAGGGCCAGGGCCATGCGTTGCGTTGGAGAGATTGTGTTCAAGAACCCGCTGCTGGAATTCGCGCCCGTTCAAGCAGTTGTCGGGTCACCCACTTGAAGGCGTTCGCTAAGGCCGGACGGGCCTTCGACCCGTTCGACCAACTCGCGCCCGGCCATCATCGTCGACGGCAGTTCCTGGCACAAACGCCCCTATGGGGAGCGGGGCAGAGAACGGCAGCTCTGCCCCAGTAGTTCAGACCTCGACTTTCTCCGCGATATCAAGCGCATCATCGATCTCAACGCCGAGGTAGCGCACCGTGCTTTCAATCTTTGTATGGCCCAGGAGCAGCTGGACAGCCCGGAGGTTTCCAGTCCGCCTGTAGATCAACGTTGCTTTCGTCCGGCGCATGGAATGCGTGGCGTACTTGAGCGGGTCCAGGCCGACGCCGCGGACCCACTCACCGACAAGGCGAGCGTACTGGCGAGTGGTCAGGTGCTGATCGGGGCCGCGATGGCCGGGGAACAGACATTGACCGAGCCTGCGACCGCTAATCCGAAGGTAGTCGTCCACCGCCTGCCGAGTCACTTCGGTCAGCTCGAAGCGAACTGGCCGGCCGGTCTTGCGTTGCCGGACGTTGGCGCGGTCGATCGCATAACCGTTCGGTGCCACGTCATTGACGCGGAGAGCGACGAGGTCGCAGCCGCGCAGTTTGCTGTCGATGGCAAGATTGAAGAGTGCAAGGTCCCGCACGCGCCGCTCCAGCTGTAGTTTGGCACGTATGGACCAAACATGGCCGACCCGCAGCGGCGGCTTTGGCCCCCTGAGTTTGCCCTTGGTGCTTGCCGGTTGGCGCCGGCTTGGTTGAGATGATGCTGCATCGTTCATGGAGGTCTCCTTAGGTTGAGACCTCACACGCTTGAGTGGCAGTGGCGCAACTCGTTGACCCGGGGCAGGTTTGCGGCTCGATTTGCCGTTACATGGTTACCGGCGCCGAGCCGTCTATGGGAATTGTGACCCGAAGCGGCCCTCGGCCAGAGCCGACAGCTCCTTCATCGAATTGCCGTTGGAGACCAGTTGGCGATTGGTCATGATGAACCCTCAAATGATCGCCCGCCTTCGAGTAGGCTAGGATCGGCTGGTTGCCGTGGCAGTCGGGAGGATGCGTTATGTCGGAAACCGACAAAGTCTTCGCCGGTTCGATCCCGGAGTTCTACGACACATATCTCGTGCCCTTGATTTTCCGGGGATTTGCGGCGGATATGGCGCATCGTGTGTCGAGCAGCAATCCCACGAGCGTCATTGAGACCGCGGCCGGCAGCGGTGTCGTAACGCGCGCGCTGGCTCCACGTCTCAGTTCATCCGCCCGTTATGTCGTGACCGATCTCAATCAGCCGATGCTGGATCACGCCGCTAGGCTGCAGGGCGACGACAGTCGCGTCACGTGGCAACAGGCCAATGCTCACGAGCTGCCGTTCTCCGATGGCGAGTTCGATGTGGTCTGCTGTCAGTTCGGCGTAATGTTCTTTTCTGATCGGGTCGCGGCCTATCGGGAGGCGAGACGGGTTCTGAAACCGGGCGGCAGGTTCGTGTTCAGTGTGTGGGATCGAATCAGCGAGAACGTGTTCGCCGATGACGTTACGAGTGCGCTGAAGGAAATTTTTCCCGATGACCCGCCGCGGTTCCTCGCCCGCACACCCCACGGCTATCATGATGTTGATCTGATCCGCAGTGAGCTTGAGGCGGCAGGCTTCGACACCGTGACGATCGAAACGCGTGACGAACTCAGCCGGGGTGCGTCTCCCCGGCATCCGGCGATCGCGTACTGTCAGGGAACGCCCCTGCGCAACGAGATCGAGGCCCGTGATGCTGGAAAACTCGAAGCAGCAACTGATCACGCAGCTTCGGTGATCGGCCGCAAGCATGGCGAGGGCGCGGTCGCCGCGAAGATACAAGGGCATGTGGTTGTCGCAGCGGGCTAGTGTGTGCGGCCGACAGATCCGCGCAATTGGTCCGGAACTGGCACTAAGCGGACATTGGCCGCGATACTCGCGGATGTCCGCTTTCAGGGGTAAAGCAGACATCCCGAAAGGCTCGCCGACGTCCGCCTCTGACCCCGAACAGACATTCCCAAACTTCCATGTTGGGCTACCATTTCGGCCAGGCAAGAGAAAATCCGAGGCCCGGACATGTCGGTAGCGAGGTTGGTGACGAACGAGGACTTGGGGGCGTTGCTCGATCTCTTTCGGGAATTGGCCGTTAGTACGCCTGTTGAGCCGATCGAGCGAGCACGACATATCTGGGTCCAGACAATGGCTCAAGACGGCGTAACCGTCTTCGTGTCCGAAGTGCATGCGATCATCGTAGCTACATGCATGCTGATAACGGCACCAAATCTTTTGCGGCAAGGACGAAGACATGCATTCCTGGAAAACGTCGTGACGCATCCGGCGCACCAGGGACAAGGTCATGGTCGCGCGGTCGTCGAAGCAGCTTTGGCCCAAGCCTGGTCTTCGAACTGTCACCACGTTCTAATGCAGAGCGGTAGGAACGATCCGCGCGTTCATCGCTTCTACGAACGATGCGGATTTAAGCCCGGACTCCGAACAGGGTACGTAGCCCACAGACCCAACTGACTATGGCAGCTTTTGGCACAAAGCTGACATTCACCAGGAGGCCTCCGCTTTCAGAGGTGAAGGAGACATTCCGGAATAGGCGCCGACGTTAGCTTCCGACGCGAGCTTGTGGAAGCGGACCTCCGCTAGCACCTCATCGAGTATCAGTCGTCACAGCGACCCTGGTCCGGTAACCCCCCGCGCCTAATATAGATTAGTTGTCCGGAGACAAGGGTTTGCATCGCCTGCACTTACCAGTTCGCCGGAGATCTTGCTCGATGGCTAAGCATCAACGACATACGCTTTTTAACCCTGAACAGGCGTTTCAAGTTTTCTACCCGCTAAATCTCGAAGGACTTAGCAGCGCCGCTGGTGTTCTCAATCAAACGCTGCGCTAATGAGCTGATGCCCAAGCGTTCATTGATGACGCTTTCAACACTGCCCCAGCGGCGCCAGCATATAGTCCATCAGCACAGGGATGGCTCAAGTTGGTTTGGCGTGGTAGCTTGCTCAGAGAAGCCCTCGGAATGGGCCAACAGCCAACAATTTGCGTGGGTTGAATACCAAGGGAGGTATCCTGATGAAGCACCCAATCGACCGCAGGACATTCCTGAACAAAGTTTCGATCGGTGCGGCTGCAGCTGCGACAGCGGCTGTGGTGCCGGCCACCTACTTCGCCGGACCGCGGCCAGCTCATGCCGCCTTCAAGCCGAAAGGCAACATCCCGGACAGACCGTTCAAGACCGGCCATATCACGTTCCTCACCGGCCCCGCCAATCTGTTGGGCGAACCCGGCCGAAAGGGGCACCTGCTCGCGGCCGAGGAAATCAACGCCGAAGGCGGACTGCTGGGCAAACGCAAGATCGAGACCATCATGGCCGATGAGGCGGCCGGTACCGACGCCAACGTAAAAGAGCTTCGCCGCATGAAGCTCTCCGAGAAGATCGACCTGTTTACCGGCATCATCTCCAGCGGTAACACGCCGGCCCTCGGCCCTGTCGCCGAGGAGCTGGGGGTGCTGACGATGTTCAACGACGGTTGCACAGATTTTCTTTTCGACAAGGCGGTGCCCAACCCGAAGTACGTTTTCCGCGTGACCAACATCCAATCGGCAGACGGCGTCACATCAGCGGTCGGCGCGGCGAAGGCCTGGCCGGACGCCAAGCGCGTTGCCTCCATCCAGCCCGACTACAGCTACGGCCGCAACGTGCATGAGCATTTCCTGCTCGCCTATCAAAAGCTCGTTCCCGGAGCGACGTCCGTCTCCGAGGCGTGGCCGAAGCTGGGCACCACCGACTTCACCCCCCACATCACCAAGCTGATTTCCGACAAGCCGGACGTGTTGATCTGCGGTGTGTGGGGCGGCGACTACGTGGCGTTCTACAAGCAGGCTCTGCGTTATGGCCTGTTCGACAGGATGAAGGTTGCTACCACGCTGGCCTTCGGCGGACAGCCGCACGCCATCGGCAAGGATCACCCCGAGGGCGTGCTCGCCGGCGCACACGCCAACTACTTCTTCACATTCCCAGCCAAGGGGCGCTGGCCGATCAACGACTCGTTCGTCGAGCGCTACTATAAGCGCTGGAACGAATACCCGAGCTTCGAGTCAGACGGTGCCTACTCGTCACTCTATCTGCTCAAGGCTGCCATCGAGAAAGCCAACTACCTTGCCGGCGGCTGGCCGGAAGACGAGGCCATCATTGCCATGCTCGAAGGCATGGGAATGGATACGCCGGCGGGCTACCTCTACATCAGGCCGGACAATCACCAAGGCTACAAGGATGCCGTGATCGGGATGACGAAGAACGATCCCAAGTACGATTTCCCCGTTTGGGATCCAAGCTCGATCCTCACGATTCCCATCCGGGACATCACGGCGCCCCCCAATTGGCCTAAGCCCGGCACGTCGCATAACGAGTCGACAGCGGCGGCCAACTGGCTGAAGACCACCTGGCTGGCCTGAGCGCAATCCAGACCGAGGGAGCGGCCGTGCTTTGCGCACGGCCTTTTCCGCTGGGGACGGACGGAAGATTTCTGACAATGCGCTCGGGCCATGATGGGTCGGCCGGAAGGCGGATGCACCCCGGTCGCTGTGCTTCCCGCGAACTCGTCCGTCGCGGGGTAGCTAGGTGCGCCGTCGGCGTAGCCTTGGCCGCCGCCCTTCTATTTGTCGGCGGCCACAGTGGTGCCGGTCACTCCGTCGGTCACTATCCATCCTACTACCCCGACGAGATCCGCATCGACGCCATGGATCCGGCGGCTGCCGGCAAAGGTCTCGTCGACAATACGCTGCATGCCTACGTCGGCGCTGTTCCGACTTTTGCGGGGCCTGTGCCGGGCTACGTGAAGGCGATGACGTCGCTTGGATCATTCCTGGTCGTTTCCTTGGATACCGCCTCTGCGCGCTTCGCGTCGGCCGAGGGTCGTTGCGCTGCCGTTCGCGGAATTCTCGCAGCGCTCTCGGGGCAAAAGGCAGCCGGCTTTGTTTTTCACCCGTATCCCGTGACCCCCTATCATGCCGATTACCTGCACCATCTCGATCGAATCGAGACCATCAAGGCCGCCGTCGGCGATGGATCTGGACCGGCGGCGCCCGCGCAGGTGGGCGCCAAGGGGCTACTGGCGGAGACGATTGTCCGGGCGCGGTGGGGGACCGTGGCAAACAGCACGGAGATTGTTCTGGAGGCGGTGCCGATCGAGCACCTGCTCGCTGCCGCTGGCGTCCAGTTCGACGGATGGTCCAGTCCGCCGTGGCTGAAAGAAGGCTGGTTCCACGCGCACCGGCTGCTTGCACCCGGCCTCGATGCCTCGTCGCGCCGGACGGCCGACGAGGCCTACGACCACTTGGTCCGTGGCGAAATCCGCGGCCTGGCGGAGCGGACGGATCTGGAGCGGCGTCTGGTGGCCGCTCTTACCAATGGCTGCGAACGCACGGTGGTGGGCTACGCGCTGAAGGAAGAATACATCAACGAGGCGTATCCCGAGGGCATCGAAAACGTCGCTTACGATGCGCTCAATGGCCTCAATTCCCCGATTTTTGTGCGCACCGTCAAGCTCAAGGACTACCCGTGGAATGGCAAGTTGCACCTCGGTGTGCGCGAGCGCGCTCACGCCGCGTGGAACCCGGTGGGCGGCTTCACCGACGTGGCGGGGCGGCTGATGTGGTCTGCCATCGGCGATCCGGCCATGATTGCGTTTCCCTTCAACGCGAGCTGGATGCCCAACCGCGTGCAATCGGAAGTCACCACGGTGGCAGGCATGTCCGGCGGCGTCAGGGTGCCGGCCGATGCCCTGCATCCTCAACCCGCAACGGGCATGCTGCAGCGCGTGGGCGCCAGAGCGGTCAGCTCGACGAAGGTCGTCTATGAGGTGCTCGCCTCACCGTTCGAGGACGGCACCGAGATGACCGTGGCGGACCTGCTCTATCCGTTCGTCTTTGCCTATCGCTGGGGAGCGGAGGCGGGTCGCGGTGGCAATGCCCACGAGCCCCTACTCGAAGCCGTGCAGGCCGCCATGCAGGAGCGCCTGGTCGGATTCAAGGTCCTGCGCGTGGACACGACAACGCATGCCATCGCCGAGGGCATGAACCTCATCGTGAAGACGCCGGTGCTGGAGGTCTACCTCAAGGACGCCCCGGGGGACGAGCGGCAGCTCGCGGCGCTGGCCCCGCCATGGAGCACCGTGCCCTGGCATCTGCTGGCGCTGATGGAAGAGGCGGTGATCCGGGGCTACGGCGCTTTCTCGCAAGAGGAGGCCGCCAGGCGGCAGGTTCCCTGGCTGGACCTGGTCCGCGATCGGGCACTGGGAGCAAAGTTGCAGGACCTGATGGTCCAGTTCGAGCGGGACAGCTACCGCCCCGAGCCGCTGAAAGACCTGGTGACCGCTGACGAGGCGCGGGCGCGCTGGCGTTCGCTCAGGACGTTTGCCGCCAACAGCGGCCATGTCCTGATCGCCAACGGCCCCTATCGGCTGAAGCAATGGGCGGCCGATGCGGTGGTGCTGGGGGCCGTCCGCGAGGTCACTTATCCGCTGGGCTTCGGCACCTTCGACCGCTTCGTCAAACCGCCGCGGGCCGTCATCGAAACGGTGACGCAGGAAAAAGGCAAGATCACCGTCCGCGCCGATGCCGAGATGATGTTGAAGGCGGGACGGGACTACAGACCAACGCGGGAGCCGCTGTTGCGGACGACGACCCACGGGGTGCGCGGATTGCTGGTCGTGTCGCGCTATCTTCTAATCGGCCCCGACGGCACGGTTCTCAAAGTCGACAAGATGCATTGGGGGGAGGACGGGCAATTCTCCATCGAGCTTCCAGAGGGCCTGTCATCGGGCCAATACACGGTCGTCCTCGGCATTTTCCTGGACGGCAATTCGCTGCAGCCGCCGACGCGCATCGTGCATTTTCGCGTCGGCGCCGATGGTTCCCCCGGCTAGACGGATCATGCCTTTCATGACCACAGCGTTTGCAATTGCGGCGGCGAGACCGAGAACTCCCAACGCGAGCAAGGGTCGAGGGTGAGAAAATGGATACCTTGGCAATTCAAATCCTGAATTCCATTTTCTACGCCGCCGTCCTCTTTCTCATCGCCGCCGGCCTGAGCCTCATCTACGGGGTCATGCGCATCGTCAATTTGGCGCACGGAACATTCTATGCGCTCGGCGCCTTCGTGTCGGCCTGGGCCGTCGGCGCGGTGTTCGGCGCCACCAGCAGCGGCGTTGTGGGGCTGCTCGGACAGCTGCTGCTTCTGCCCGCAGGCGCGCTCGCTATTGCGGCGGTGGGTGCGGTGATCGAGCCGACGCTGCTGCGCCCGCTTTACAACCGGCCGGAGGAGTACATTCTGCTCGTCACCTTCGGACTGCTGATGATCCTCGATGACGTCATGAAGCTCCTGTTCGGCGGGACACCGCTGAGCGCGGGCTCCATCATGGACGGCATGGGCAGCATTGCGATCGGTGGACTGCTGTACCCGGCCTATAACCTGATCGTCATCGGCATCGGCATCGTTGCGGCCATCGGCCTTTGGGGGTTCATCTACCGCACGCGCTTCGGCGTCATCCTGCGTGCCACCTCCCAGGATCGCCGGATGGCCTCCGCGCTCGGCATCAATGTCGGGCGCGTCTATGTGCAGGCGTTTGCGCTCGGCTGCTTCATGGCGGGGCTCGGCGGTGCGGTGGTGGTGCCCGCCCAGGCGGCTGTGCTCGGTATGGGCGTGGACGCGCTCATTCTGGCGTTCGTCGTGATCGTCATCGGCGGCCTCGGCAGCCTTGAAGGCGCCCTGGTCGGCGCTCTGATCGTCAGCTTCGTGCGCACGGCGGGCATTCAGTTCTTTCCGGAGATCGAACTCGCGGTGCTCTATCTGATCGCGGCCGCGGTTCTACTCATACGCCCGACCGGGCTGTTCGGGAGGGCGTAAGCGATGCCGGCTGCCACACGCACGATCCCTTCGATTCCCCTGCTGCTTGCATTCGGCATGTCCGTCGTGGTGGTGCTCGCGCTGCTGCCGACGTTCATCGGTCTCTACCAGACCGAGTTGCTTATCTACGGACTGACCTTTGCCATCGCCGCACTCGGCTTCAATCTGCTGCTGGGCTACACGGGCCTGCTGTCGTTCGGTCATTCCGCATATTTCGGCATGGGCGCCTACACGGTGGCGTTCATCGTGCGCGACCTGCACGTGCACTCCATGGAGCTGTGCATCCTGGCCGGCCTGCTGAGCGCATTGGTCGTTTCGGCGCTGTTCGGCTACGTGTGCGTGCGCCACACGCGCATCTTCTTCGGCATCCTGACGCTGGCTTTGTCGCAGGTGTTGTGGAGCCTCGCCTTCAAGTTTTTTTGGGTGACGGGCGGCACCGACGGCATCCGCGTACCACGGGCCCAGATCACGCTGCTGGCCGGCCTCGTGGACTTCAAGGGTCCCGGCGCTTACTCGCGCTTCGTCTACTCCTACTACTACTACGTGCTGGTCCTCTTCGTGATTGCGGTGGCGGTCATGTGGGTGATCGTGCATTCGCCCTTCGGCAAGGCGCTGCAGGCGATCCGTGACAACGAGACCCGCGCCAGCTTCATCGGCATCCGGGTGCGCCGCTATCGCTGGATCGCCTTTGTCATCTCCGGCTCCTTCACGGGTCTTGCCGGCGCGCTCTGGGTGCCGCTCAACGGTCTGACGACCCCCGACATTCTCTACTGGCCGTTCTCGGGCGAGATCGTTTTCATGACCGTGCTGGGGGGATTTCGCACCTTCACCGGGCCGATCGTCGGCGCGATAGCGTTCAACTATCTCAAGGTCTATGCCGTTGCGAGCTCCCAATACTGGCAGCTCGTATTGGGCTGCGTGCTGGTCGTGCTGGTGATGGTCCTGCCCACGGGCATTGTCGGAACCATCGGGCGCTTTGCCGCGAAATTGAGGAGGCGCTGACATGGCCCTCCTCCAGACCGTCGATCTCAAGCGCTACTTCGGCGAGACGCGGGCGGTCGACAACGTCAACCTGAGCATCGAGGAGCGCGAGTTCGTCTCGCTCGTCGGCCCCAACGGCGCCGGCAAGACCTCGCTCATCAACGTCATCAGCGCGCTGCTGCCGGCCGAGTCCGGCAAGATCATCTTTCGCGGAGAGGACATCTCGCGGCTGTCCACAACCGAGCGCGTGAAGATCGGCATCGCCCGCAGCTTCCAGCTGGTCAACGTTTTCGACGATCTCACCACGTTCGACAACGTGGCGCTGGCGATCTTTTCCCGCCAGGGCAAGACCGCACATCTGGCCTCGCTCGCCCACCTCGACGACGACGTCAATCGCGAGGCCGACGCCATCCTCGGTCAGTTCGGCCTCGCCGCCAAACGCGATGGCAACGCGCGTGATCTCGCGCAAGGCGAGCGCAAGCTGCTGGACGTGGCCCTGGCCTACGCGCTGAAGCCGAAGCTGCTGTTCCTGGACGAGCCGACCAGCGGTGTCAGCACCCGCGACAAGGGCCAGATCATGGATACGATCGCTTCGGTGGTGCGCGGCGAGGGCATCACCGCGGTGATCGTCGAGCACGATATGGATGTCGTCTTCAAATACTCCGACCGCATCGTGGTCATGGCCCAGGGCGCCATTCTGGCCCAAGGTACCCCCGACGAGATCCGGAAGAACGAGCAGGTCGCCATGGTACTGCTCGGCTCCTCCGGTCCCGACGCGTTCACACGGAAGGATTGACCGGTGCTCGAGGTCAAGGCGATCGACACCTACCGCGGACCGGCGCACATCCTGCACGGCGTGTCGCTCAACGTCGGCGCCAATGAGGTCGTCTGCCTGGTCGGCCGCAACGGCGCCGGCAAGACGACGACCATCGACAGCATCATGGGCTTGCTGCCGGTGCGCGCGGGAGAGATCACCTTCGGTGGCGAGAACCTCAACCGCCTGCCGCCGCATGAGCGAGCCAAACGCGGCATCGGCTATTCGCCCGAGGACTGCGGGGTGTTCCCGGACCTGTCGGTGGGCGAGAACCTCATGATCAGCCGCTGGCTGGGCGATGAGGTGGCCAAGAGGCGCGGCGGGCCGCGCTCCGATCCCGAGGAGCAGGCGTTCGCCGTGTTCCCGGAGGTCAAGGGCCTGCTCGCCCGCCGGGGCATGCACCTCAGCGGCGGTCAGCGCAAGATGGTGGCGGTAGCACGTGCCATCATGCTGTCGCCGACGCTTCTGCTGCTGGATGAAGCGTTCGAGGGGCTGGCGCCCGTGGTCGTCAATCGCTTCACCGAAGCCGTGCTGAAGATCAAGGCGATGGGCGTGTCGATCCTGATGGCGGAATCGCATCTGGCCGCAGCCACCCGCATCGGCGATCGGCTCTACGCCATCGATCGTGGGGAGATCATCTTCCACGGAGCCCCCAAGGACGCGCTGGCCGACGACAAGGTGATGAAGGCGCTGCGCGGATGAGGCGTATTGCCAGGCTGAGCTGGAGCTGGCGATGAAAACGCGTCGGGCGATCATTCTTGCCGTTACCGTCCTGTTGGCCGCGCCGGTGGCCAGAAGCGGTCACGAGCAGCCGGTATATCCCTCCTATTACCCCCACGAGATCGAGATCGCCGCACTGACGCCGCAGCGTGCGGCCGAGCTGATGCGCGCGGGCAAGCTGCATGCCTACGTCGGGGGCGCACCCGCTTTCGGCGCCGCGCCTGCAGACAGCATCGGCTCCGTGGAGTCGCTGGGCGCTTTCGTGGTGGTCCGGCTCAACCCTTTTTCGCCTCGCGCCAAGGATGAGGCGTCAGCCTGTGCCGCGGCGGGAGCCATCGGTCGCGACATGGCGGCGAAAGCGAGCGGCAGCGGGGTCATCGTTCATCCCTATCCGGTGACGCCCTTCCACGGCGACTATCTGCACCATGCCGACCTGGCGGAGGCCGCCGTCGCGCGATTTGCTGGCGGCGGTGGCGATGTCGCGCCGTCCGTGGCACACGGCCTCAAGGTGCGGGCGGAGGGCGCCCTGGTGCAAAACCTCGTCCGACCCGATTGGCGCGCCGAAGGCACGGACTGGGACGCCGCCATCGTCGAGGTTGGCGCCCGCGATCTTGTCGCTTCCGCCACCGTTGGCATGAACGGCTGGCTGGGACCGCGCTGGACGCGCTCGGGCTGGTTTCATGCCCACCGCCTGCTGGCCGATTCGATCTCCGAGCCCGAGCGCAGGCAGCGCGTGGACGCCGATCTCGCCCGCCTGCAGACGGGAGACATGGAAGACGCGGTCGCACGCATCAATCTCGAACGGGATCTGGTCGGATTGCTCACGGCGGGGTGCCGCGGCTTCGTTGCCGGCTACACGGTGAAGCGCGAATATTTCAATGCCGAGTTTTCCGCCGGCATCGAGAACGTCGGCTTCGACGCGCTCGAAGGCCTCCACTCGCCCATGTTCCTGCGCACCGTCAAACTCAAGGACTTCCCCTGGAACGGCTGGCTGCAACTCGGCATCGCCGGCCCGCCCGCCGCTGCGTGGAACCCGATCGGCGGCTTCACCGACGAGTTCGGGCGGCTGATGTGGTTCGCCGTTGGCGATGCGGCCGCGATACCCTCGCCCTACGACCAGACCTGGGTGCTCAACCGCATCTCCGAAGTGGAGGCCTCGCCAAAACGATGATCGCTCACAACGAAAAAGCACGTGCGGTCACCTCTCCCTCGAGGTGGACGCGGAGCCTGCTGTTCGGAATTGCAATGCTGCTTGGCGCAGTCGCGGGCTTGGCGACCGTCACCCGCGCGCAAGGGGCGGAGGTCGCCTTCGATCTCAGGATCGAGAAGGGCAAGGTGGCGCAGACCATGCGCCAGATCCGCGTCAAGCAGGGTGACGCCGTCAAGCTGCGCTGGACCGCCGACAAGCCGATCATGCTGCACCTGCACGGCTACGACATCGAGACGAAGGTGGAGCCGGGTGCGGTCGCGGAAATGGCCTTCGAGGCCCGCGCGACGGGAAGGTTCCCCATCGAGGAGCATAGGCCGAACGCCAAGGGCGGCCATTCGCATGGTGAGGCTCCGCTTGTCCGCATCGAAGTCCGTCCGCGCTAGCGCCGGCGCGCAGAGGGCTGCTGCCGCGGTGGCCGCAGCCGCATGCGCTGCGCTCGGCGGCATTGCGCCCGCGAGCGCGCACGGCTTCGGCCAGCGCTACGAGCTGCCGCTGCCGCTGTCGCTCTATCTGTTCGGCGCGGCGGTGGTGGTTGCGCTCTCGTTCGTCGTGTTCGGGTTGTTCGTGCACCGCGGGAGTGCGCCCCGCGCCTCCGCGCAAATCGATGTGCTCGCCAACCCGATTGGGCGGATGGTCGCGCGTCCCGCTGTGGTTTGGGCGCTCAGGCTCGCCGTGCTGGGCTTGTTCCTTGTTACAATCCTCGCTGGCCTGTTCGGCAATTCCAACCCCTACCGCAACATCGCGCCCACCCTGGTGTGGATCATCTGGTGGGTGGGCCTTGCCTACGTTGCGGCGTTCGCAGGCGACATCTGGGCGCTCGTCAATCCCTGGCGCACCGTCTTCGATGCGGCCGAATGGCTGCACCGGCGCCTCCGCGGAACAAGCGAACTCGGCTGGGGGCGGCCCTACCCGCAAAAGCTGGGAGTGTGGCCGGCCTGCATTCTCCTGCTGGCGTTCTGCTGGACCGAGCTCGTCTATCCCAACGCGGCCGTGCCGGCGGACATCGCCTGGCTGGCGATCACCTACTCGGCCCTGACTTGGGCTGGCATGCTCGTATTCGGCCGCGACATCTGGCTGAAGAACGGCGAGGTGTTCTCACTGGTGTTTGGCACCTTCGCCCGCTTCGCGCCGACCGAGGCCAAAGACGGCCGGCTGCTGCTGCGGCAGCCCGGCGCGGGGCTGCTCGACGATCGTCCGGTGCCGACGTCGATGATGGCTTTCGTGCTGCTGCTTCTGGCGACCGTGCTCTACGACGGGCTGATAGGCACCGGTGAGTGGGCGGAGCTGGAAAGCGCGCTGCGTTCCCGCCTGCCGGGAGCGGACGAAACGAGCGGCATGGTGATTAGAACCGTCGGCCTCGTCGCCTTCTGGGGGCTATTTCTCGGCGCCTATCTCGGTATATGCGCGGTCATGAGCTGGGTGGCGTCCGGCCGCCCCGCGCCGCTCGAGATCGCCCGCAACTTCGCCCTGACGCTGGTCCCGATCGCCATCGGCTATCACGTGGCGCACTATCTGGTGTTCCTCCTGGTGCAGGGGCAATACATCATTCCGCTCCTTTCCGACCCGCTCGGCACTGGCTGGAACCTGTTCGGAACCGCCGGCTATCGCGTCGACATCGCCATCGCCGGCGCGCGCCTTGCTTGGTACGCGGCCGTTGCGGCCATCGTCACCGGCCACGTGATGGCCGTCTATCTCGCCCACGTGCGGGCGCTCGGCGTATTTGAGCCGCATCGCTTGGCGCTGACCACGCAGGTGCCGCTGACCGCGCTGATGGTGCTCTATACGTTCATCGGCCTGTCCATCACCGCCGAGCCGATCGTGGAGAGCCGGGCAGTCACCGAGCCTTCCGCCGTGGCGAGCGAAGCGATCGCGATTCCACCCGACGCCGTGTTTTTCCGCCACCAGGACAGTCATTCTGCGTCGCCGGGGTTGGACAAGAACGCCGGGATGAAGCTCACCTACAAGATGCTCGGCTCGGCCTTTCACGACCAGACAAAGACGAGTGTGGCGGATCTGCTCTACGCCTACGTGTTCGCCTACCGGTGGAGTGCTCGAGGTGCAGGCGGGGACGCTCTCTACGACCCCTTAATCGATGCCGCCACTACGCCCCTGCGCCGGCATCTCGTCGCGGTGCGTGCTGTCGGTGTCGACGCTGGCTCCAAGTCATTCCGAGTTGGCGATGTCAATTTCGTGCGCGAGGTCTTCACCGTCGATGTCTATCTCGATTTCGCCGCCGGCGATGCCGAATGGAACGCGGTGGTGGCGCCGCCCTGGAGCACGCTACCCTGGCACGTGCTGGTGTTGATGGAGGAGGCAGTGACGCGCGGCTGGGCCGCGTTCTCGCAGGGCGAGGCGACACGGCGCGGCGTCCCGTGGCTCGATCTCGTCCGCTCAGGCGAGATGAACGCCAAGCTGGCATCGCTGCTACCACAGTTTGAGCGCGAGGCTTTCCGGCCGCAGGCCTTGCTAGCCCACGTCGGAGAGGAGGAGGCGCGCCGGCGGTGGGGTGCGCTGTCAGCGTTCTACAAGGCGAGCGGTCATTTCTTGGTGACCAACGGGCCCTACAAGCTCAAGAGCTGGGCGCCGCAGAGCGTAACGCTGGAGGCGTTTCGCGACCTCACCTATCCGCTGGGCGTGGGCTCCTACGATGCCTACGCTATGCCGCGCCGCGCATTTGTCACGACTGTGGCATGGAGCGGCGAGCGCCTGACCATCTCCGGCGACATCGAAGTCACCGAGAAATTTCAGCGCAGCTATCGGCTATTGCGCATGCCCTTGCAATCCGTTCCCGGGCCGATTCTGAAACTCGCCGCGCCAGAATGCCGTTACGTGGTGACCGGTGCGGACGGGCGTGTCGCGCTCGTTGGCGTCGCGCGGCCTGGCACCGATGCCAGTTTCCAGATTGACCTGACCGGCCGCCTCCCGCCCGGCCGCTACATCTTGTCGGCGCTCATAGCCGTCAATGGCAACGTGATGAATGCTGAAATGCATCGCATTCCATTTATCGCTTCCCCCAACGCTGGGCCACCAGGCACCGCGCGCGGCGGTATCGGCAAGAAATCGAGCGACTAGTGAGCGAAGACCGCTTAGCGAGGTCACCGACTGTGTCCTCGACACATGATCACATTCGTACCGACGCGGTCTTCGATCGGCGGCTAGGTCACAGGAAGGCGCGGTTCCCCAAATTGGAGTTCCGCAACCACAAAATTGATCACTCACCCAATCACTGTCGCGTATCGCCGTGGACGGAGGTCGTCACACGTCGACCGCTTCTTCCTCCACGGGCCGGCGTGCCGTCATGTTGAAGCGACCATCGTAGATCGGTCGACCTCCCGTGGTCGGGCCAGGGTACTGAACGAAGAGCATCAAGCCGCCGGTCTCCGTTGAAAGCGGCTCCTCGAAATGAGGATCCTGGTGGAAGACCATTGTTCCGGGACCGTACTGCTTTTCGCCAATCTTGAACTCACCCTCGAGAATGTACCAGACCTGGGCGAAGTCGTGCCTGTGGCGCGGATGGTGTGAACCGGGCTCGTAGCGGACAAGGCCGGCGTTCGGCTCGGTGGGGCGCTCGGGGCGCGGATGATACATCATCTTGCTTTCTTGACCCGGCCAGCGCAGCGTTTCCCATGGCTGTTCATCCGTGTGGCGATATTCTGGCGGTTGGTCTTTTACAGTGCGCTCTGTCATCGTTTTCTCCCCATCTCGCGTTGTTTGCACCGAAGCCGGGCCGGCGACTGACATGCTATATGGCTGCTTCAAGAATGCCAAACGCACCAGGGGAACTGCTTGAGTAGCACAGTTTCCAGCGGCTCCCCGGCATTGACCGCACGCGAGTAGATCGCGAGGCAGGTGGCCTTGAGGGGAAAGCGCTTGTCCTTTTCCGACAGCCCGCGCTCGTGGCGGACGAGGTTCATCAGGTCGGCAGAGTCTTCCGATCGTGGATGGTGAAGGACGGATCGAGACCTATGGCATGGGCATAGGTTCGCAACAGGCGCGCCCCGATGGCGTGGAATGTCCCGGACCGCTTGTGCGCAGTTTCGCTAGGATCCACTTTTCGAGATCCTTTCGCCTGTATAGAACCCGCCTGCCGATTTTGACGAACGGTGGCCCCTCGTCTGTGCCTCTGAGCTTATTTAAATAATCACTGAGAGATGCGTCTCTCGCGCCGCCTCCGGCGTGTCGAGCATGTCCAATTTCTTTTCCTTGTCGATGCGCTGGCAGGTGATTGCCTTCACGTATCTGCCATTGCCTTGGTTTTCTGTCAGGATCTGGCACTTTCGAAAAAGCAATGTGCTTGCCACACGTGAACCGCGTGGCTCAAATTGATGTCCTCTGACGCTCTAATTTATTGGCAGGGACGATGAGGCAGACAACGAAGCAAACTCAGCACTCTGGACTCTCTGTCGAGGGCGGGAAGGTGAGGGTCTCCCACTTTCGGTTGGAGCCGCCAGCCGAAAGTCCTAGTCAGAAACCGAAGGATCGAGTGAGTGCTTTTCGCTTCGAGCTTATGCTTGGCAACTACCGTGTCTCTTCAACCGTGCCCGGTTATGGGGTGTTGTGGGATGAGGCGGAGAGCAGGTTTGCTTCGTGGACCGACGATTTTGAAGACCAATATGGACGCAAGCCTCGGCTGCTAGAAATTCGCTGAGTAAGGTTCATCGACTAATGGACGCCGTGGAGGAGACGTGGCGGCCACCGCCTCAGACGCACGGCGTCCTGATGTTTTCCGGAATTGAGGCCCGGCGCCTAATCGTCAGTACCAAGCTCCGGCTACGGGGCCACGCGAGCCTTCCGACCGGTGATTGGCTACCGGAGCCGGAATTGTGCTTCGTGGACGGGGCCAAAATATAGTAAGAGAGACGACCACCAACACGCTGAAGCACGCTCTCCTACTGGTGGAGCACGATGGACTATCAGCCGCCATCCTTGATCACGCGTTGGGGGACGAGAACAGTTCACTTCTCTACAAGCGCCTCGATGAAAGAGGCATTCCCTTTATGATCTATCGTGGATACCCGAAGATCGAAGGGGCCACGCATGGCGCTCTGCACATTCAGAAGCCAGCGTCCTACGATGTACTGGTGGCTGCAACCGAAGAACTGATCCGACGCGCTGATGCACCGCCTAGGATTGCCGCTTAGTGCCCCAGGCTGTTATTGCAGCAGCTTCTACCCCTCTAATGACTGGAACCTAGTGATCAGGGGTGACGTTGACCTAAGCACGCTTAGGAGCGTGCTCTCATGTTCACTCCGAACTTAGAGCGTCCATCTTAGGCGCTCTATTTTTGTGCCACAGCCATGGCAGGCCGGCACTACCAAGCCCAATCCATCTGCGGAAGCCTCAGGCTGCTGCTGCAGCTGCCTCCTACCCCCGTCTAACCCGGATGCTGTTCTCAGAAGGGCAACCTATCCGGTAGAAAAAGGCACGAACGTACGTTGGCAAACGTCTGATCGGTTGTGCAGTCTTGCAAGCATTGCTCCAAGTCCGGGCCTAAGCGACAGTCAAGGTGGCACTGCCCCAGCTGGTCGTGAGGTGTGTAGCGTCGGCGATCGGATTGATATCATGATGGACGGCGGCGTTCAGCGCGGCACGCACATTCTTAAGGCGCTGTCGCTGGGCGCCAAGGCCGTTGGCATCGGGGCGTAGTTATCTCTTTCCCCTGGGCGCCGCAGGGCAAGCCGGCGTTGAGCGAGCCCTGGCGTTGTTGCGAGGGGAGATAGAACGCGGCATGAAACTTATGGGGTGCGCTTGAGTCGCCGAACTCTCACGCAAAAATCTGCGGTGCAAGTGAGGGTACTTGAAGCGCCACGTGAGCGTAAGTTAGGGGTCGTTTCGCTCGGATAGGCGCTTCAAGCCCATGGGGGGGTACGGTATCCCGCACATAGTGCCGTCGATCTACACGAGGTGACTTACTGCGGGGGGCTCTGGCATCATGTGCCGACGCGCACTACATTGCCATGCATGAGCGAACAAGCAATCGACGACCTTGAGGAGATCGCCAAGCGTCTCGCGCCCGGTTTATGGCTGAGCATGGATCAAGCCGCAATCGAGCGCTACTTTGGCTACGGCCCTGCCGCCTATGCAACCGCCGAGGCGTGGGCCAGAAAACTTCATTGCGTCTTCATTCGAGACGGCAACTTCATCAAGCTGAGCAAGGCTTACCCGGAGCTGGGACGCGATGCCTAACCGCAAGCGCCCCGCGACGCCAACCAACTCGGCAAGGGCATAACCGCCATCGGATAACAAAGAACGATGCAGCATGTCACGCCTCACAGACCACCAAGACAGCGAAATCGTGTGCGAGTACTACGGGATTAACAGCCGGACATACAAAGTCGAATGCGTGTCCGAAACGAAGGGCGGAGTACTTAGCCTAATGCGTGGCGGCGAATACATCACGCATCCTCTCGATGGAAAAAAAGGCCTCGACGAATGTGGCGCTGTGTTCGACCTCGTTGAAATTCGACCGGTCCGAGGTTCGTTGA
>CAWFBJ010000021.1:0-79731 GCA_963814055.1 uncultured Alphaproteobacteria bacterium | reverse complement strand
GCCGGTAGATATGGCGGGTGCGTCGCAGATGGCTGTCGAACGCTCCGGTTTCGATGAACTCTGCCAGGGCCAGCTGTTCGGGCGTCGACGAGCCGTTGTCTGCCTGCTGCTTAGCGCCCGCGATATCGGACACGAGGTCAGGAGGGACCACGAGCCAGCCGAGACGAAGGGCTGGCGACAGCACCTTGCTGGCTGAACCGGTATATACGACACGCTCCGGCGCCAGTCCTTGCAAGGCGCCAACAGGCTCTCGGTCGTATCGATACTCCGCATCGTAGTCATCCTCGATGATGACCGCACGCTGTTTCGCCGCCCACTCGAGCAGCGCGGCCCGACGCTCGGGGACGAGGACCGAACCTGTGGGGTACTGATGCGCAGGCGTGACGAGCACGGCCCCGGCATTGAGCCGACCAAGACGATCAACACGGATTCCGCGATCGTCCACGGGAACGCGCGGGGTCTCCAGCCCGCTCGCCTGGATATTGGTGCACTGATCGGCGTATCCCGGATCCTCGACGGCGATTCGGCGCACGCCACGCTCGCGAAGCACACGGCACAAAAGCCCGATGCCCTGCGCCGAACCGTTGCAGAACACCACTCGATCCTCTCGAGCGACAGTCGCACGGGCGCGGTTCAAGTAAGTCGCGAGCGCCCGCCGGGCCACTGCACTGCCGCGCGGATCCGGATAGTCGAGCCCGGTGTCGGGCAGCGACGCAAATGCGCGGCGCAGAGCGGCGACCCAGGCACGGCGGGAAACAACGACAAGTCGGGCACTCCCGGCCGGAAATCGTAGCGCGGGGGACAGGCGCCACTTCGTTGAGCGGCGGTTCACGGTCAACCGTACGACGGCCGGCTACGCGCGTCGCCGAGCCTTGATGCGCACTCAGGTAGCCTTCGGCAAGCAGTTGCTCGTACGATTCGACGACAACCCCCCGGGCCACATGGAGATTGGCTGCAAGTGTTCGTGTCGAAGGCAGAAGCGCGCCCGCTTTGAGCCGACCGCTTTGGATCGCACGCCGCAGTTCGCGCTCCAATTGAACCCGCATTGGCACACGGGTACCTCGGTCGATCCGGAGGAGCAACTCGGTGGGAGAAGTGGTCCTCTTCATATCGGTGACATCTGGACCTTGTGAATGTACCACCAGGTTGTACTCTGTGCGCATGATGATGAACGAATCCACATTGCCGAAGGTCGCCCTCGCCACCTGCCGCGAACTGCCGCAGCTCGACGCGGACACGCGGCGGCTCATAGCGCCGCTCGCTGCGCGTGGAATCAATGCGACGCCTGCGGTCTGGGACGATCCTGACGTCGACTGGGCGCGCTTCGACCTTGTCGTCGTGCGCTCCTGCTGGGACTATGCCGGACGCCGAAGAGAATTCCTCGAATGGGCAGCGCGCGTCCCGCGTTTGGCCAACCCGGCACCCGTGCTCGCGTGGAATACAGACAAGCGTTACTTGAGCGACCTTGCCGCCCGCGGCATTCCAGTTGTCCCGACGGAGTGGCTGCGACCAGGGCAAGCATGGTCGCTTCCCGAGCGCGGTGCCTGGGTGATCAAGCCAGCGGTCAGCCTGGCAAGTCTCGACACAGGCCGCTATCAGTTGGAGGATCCCGACGAGCGCCGCCTGGCTGCCGAACACGTACGTCGGCTTCACGCCGACGGCCGTGTCGTGATGATGCAGCCATATCTGCAGGCCGTCGACGACCAGGGTGAAATGGCACTCGTCTATCTAAACGGGGTCTTCAGCCATGCCATGCGGAAGGCCGCTGTTCTAACGGGCCCTGATATGGGCGTCGATCGGCGATTTCAGCCCTACGGAGACCTGACGCTGCGACGTCATCGACCAACGCGAAGAGAGCTGGAAGCCGCAGAGCGCGTGCTCAACGGGATACCTTGGTCGCGGGACCTACTCCTGTACGCGAGAGTCGATCTGATTAGGGATGGCGACGCAGATCCCATCCTCATGGAGCTCGAGCTGACCGAGCCACAACTGTATTTCAACGACGTCCCCGCTGCGACGGACCGCATCGCGGCGACCATCGAAGCGCACGCGCGGCGACTTCAGGGGCATCGGTCGGCGGACGGCGTGCTGCACTGCTGGTGATGGAACGATTCGGCTATCCGGATTTCGTGCTCGCGAACTCAGCAAGGAGGATCGTCGTGAAAGTCAAGAGAATCGTCGCCGACGTGGCGGTATCCAGCCCGGCCGAGGCCAGGCGTTTCTATCAGGACGTTCTCGGCCTGGAGACCGTGATGGCGATGGAATGGATCGCGACCTACGGCTCGAGCGAGATGATGACGGCGCAGATCAGTTTCATGTCCGAAGGAGGCTCTGGCGCGCCAGTGCCAGATCTATCGATCGAGGTCGACGATCTCGAAGAGGCCCTTGCGCGAGTGAAGAACGCAAAGATCCCGATCGAGTATGGCCCGGCCGACGAGCCTTGGGGGGTCCGTCGATTCTTTGTGCGCGATCCATTCGGCAAGCTGGTGAACATCCTGGCTCACGGCCGTCAATTCGCGGAATCGATGACGGGGCCGTGAAACCCGGCCGTCTCGTTGTTCCCAACCCGGGAAGCTGACGTCATGCCTATCACCCCCGCCGATCTGCGCGGCATGCTGCGCGCCGACGCGGTAGGTCTGGTCCTCGGCCTGCTGCTGATGCTGACCGCGCTGGCCACGCTGGTGTTGGGCAGCGTGCTGCGCCGACGCGCCGTCTCATTGCTCTGGCTGGGCGCCTTCGCTCTCCTTTACGGCTCCCGGCTCCTGGAACGCGCCGCCATCGTCCGCCTCTCCTTCGATGTCTCCACGGATGTTTGGGAGCGCATCGATGCCGCGATGACCTATGCGGTTCCGATTCCCATCGTGCTCTTTGCGCGCGCCATCTTTCCTGCCTGGCGTCGCTTCTGGACCACGGGCGCGATCGGATTGGCCGTCTTTGCGGTCTATGGCGTCGTTTCCGACGCCACGCTCAACCAGCCACACTCGGCGATCACGGCAAACAACGTCATCGCGATCGCGTTCTTCGTTGGTGTCATTGGTTGGATGTTTCGTCCGGGCCTGACGCCCTCGCGCGAGTTGCACACGCTTCGGATCGGAGCGCTGATCGTTTCGGTGGCGGCTGTGGCCGACAACCTGCGCGGGATGAAAGTCCTGCGCATTCCCTGGTCCAGACCTGGAGCCGTTCGGGTTTGCGGTCCTTATCGCGTGTCTCGGAACAGTCGCGATTTGGCGCGTGGTCGCCGACTCGCAGCAACTGGTCGCGATCAACCGGGAGCTGGACATCGCACGGCAAATCCAGTCTTCGATCCTGCCGCAGGCTATGCCACGCATGCGCGGATTGACCATCGTGTCACGGTACCGCCCGATGACTGCCGTCGCCGGTGACTTCTATGATTTCCTCGAGATCGATCCCGAGCGAGTCGGCATTCTCGTCGCCGATGTATCGGGCCACGGAGTCCCGGCAGCGTTAATCGCCTCAATGGTCAAAGTCGCACTCGCTGCACAAAGAGATCACGCCGACAGTCCTGCCGCGGTGCTGGCGGGGATGAACGAGACGCTGTGCGGACGCCTTGCCGGCCAGTACGTCACGGCAGCCTATCTCTTCATCGACATTCGATCTCGAATGATTCGGTATGGCGCCGCTGGGCACCCCCCGATGCTGCGCTCAACGCGCGCAGATGGAGAGGTGCACGAAGTGGAGCAGAACGGGCTGATTCTTGGCTTTGTCCAGAATCAAGGCTACACGGAATTGGAAGAGCCCCTGCGCACTGACGACCGGTTTCTCCTGTACACCGACGGCCTGATCGAGGCGTGCAACGCCGACGACGATCTCTTTGGGCTCGAGCGGCTCAAAACGTCGCTCAGCGCGGCGACAGGACTCCACTCGGAGGGTGTGACTGACGATCTTCTGACCACAGTCGACAGATGGTCCGGGCGACCGCCAGGTGACGATCTCACGTTAGTTCTCGTCGATTGGAACGAGCAGAGCTGATTGGTCCAGCCATAATGTGAAGAAGGGCGTCAGAATCAGCTCGGACTCACTCTCGATCTGATGAGAGTCGTCGCCCAGCCTCGAACCTCCGCCGTCGCGTAGAACTATAGGCACGGATCCGCGTCGCCAAAGATGATCCGGACCGGCCGTCTGAACCCTCGAAGCGGGGATCAAACGTGAGACCGGTTACGCCGAGACCGATGACGCTTGGGAATCGGCGCTGCGCAGCGCCGTTGCCGTGACGATCGCGGCGACGATCGCCAGGCCGGCACTGATCAGGGCGCTAACCACCACGGCCTCGGTAAACGCGTTGCGCGCCGCTCCGAGGAGCGCCGCTCCCGTGCCGTCGGGGAGTGTCGCTGCCGCAGCAACTGCCCCTCCGATCGTGTCGCGCGCGGCCTCCGTAACGGCGGCAGGCAGATCGACGGACACGGTGGATGCCATCAGGTTGCGGTAGACGGCCGTGATCACGCTTCCGAGGATCGCAATGCCGAGCGCACCGCCGAGCTCGGTCGTCGTTTCCGAGAGCCCTGCTGCCATACCCGCACGTTCCGGCGGCGCGGTACCAACAACGAGATCGGCGGCCATCGTGAACACGGGTGACAGCCCGAACGACAGGATCACGTATGCCGTCACGACAATGCCCCGGTCCGTCGGATTCGCGGATTTGCGTCAGCACGAGAAATCCTGCAGCCGCCACGGCGAAACCGGACGCAATGACATGTATAGGGCGCAGACAGCGCGCGAGCGCCGGGGCCAGCATCGATCCGGCGATGAACGCCAGCCCATACGGTGCGGTCCAGAGGCCCGCCTGGAGCGGGCTCATGCCCAACACGAGCTGCAGGTACTGGGCAATGGCGAGGAAGGTGCCAAAAGCGATAAAGAACCCGAGGATGTTGACCGCCAGCGATGCACTGAATGGGACCGACTTGAACAGCGAGAGGTCGACCAGGGGACTGGCCACGCGCGTTGCCTCCGGACGAACAACACGCCGATCACGCTGCCGAGGACGATCGCGCCAGCGGGAATCCACGTGCCGTCGCCCTCCGCGAACCGTTTGATCCCGTAGATGACGGCGAGGATCGCCGCGAGCGACTGGCCGGCGCTGATCAAATCCAGACGGTCAGGATTCGGATCGCGGTATTCGGGGAGGAGTCGCGGCCCCACCGCGAGCAATACCAGCATGACCGGGACGTTCACGAGGAATACGGAGCCCCACCAGAAATGCTCGAGCAGCAGTCCGCCCAGCAGGGGGCCGAGTGCGCCTCCGGCCGAGAAGCTGGCGATCCACACGCCCACGGCAAACGTAAGTTCTCGTGGATCGAGAAACATCGTGCGCAGCAGAGACAGCGTCGAGGGTGCAAGCGTCGCGGATGCGAGGCCGAGGATCGCGCGGGACGCGATCAGCATGGTCGGCGTGAATGAAAACGCCGCAAGTATGGACGCCGCACCGAAGACCACGGCGCCGATGAGCAACAATTGGCGGCGACCGACACGGTCCCCCAGAGTGCCCATGGTGATCAAGGCCCCTGCGATCACGAAACCGTAGATATCCACAATCCACAACAGCTGCGCGCTACTCGGCGCCAGATCGGCGGTGAGGTGTGGGACAGCGAGATTCAGGACGTTTAGATCCATCGAGTAGATCAGGCACGGCAATGCGAGCACCGAAAGGCCGAGCCACTCGGCGCGTCGCCTTTGGTGCTGCGCCAGGGGTCCTGGTGATCGTGTCGTTCGTCATCCTCGTGACGGGCTAAAAGCGGTATGTCGAGTTGACAACTTGCAGGCTCAGGCGAGTCCACGGCATCGGTCCACGCGAGAACCTCGGTGCTAGCCGAGCGCTTCCATCTGTCGTCTCACGCCGGCTTGAGCGATGCGAGGATCTCCAGGTAATGCGGGTTGTACATGATGCCCAGGATGTTGCCAAAAGGGTCGACCGCCGTAGCGGTGATAAAGCCATCGCCACGGTCTAGGGGCGCCTCCAGCTGCGTCGCGCCCATGGCCACGGCCTTGTCAAGTGCTGCGTTGACGTCATCGACGTGCCAGTAGACAACAACCCCGGCCCGGCCATTCTTGCTTTCAATGCCTGGAACATGCTTGCTGTCAATAATGCCAAGCTCGTGCTGGTAGTCGCCGAGGCGGAACTCAACGTAACCAGGTCGTTCAAAATACGGCTCCACACCAAGAAACTCCGAATACCATTTCCTCGCCGCGGCATGATCGGCAGCAAAGAAGCTGACGGTGCTCAGTCCGCGCAAAGGGGATGTTGTCGCCACGTGCTGCCCTCCTTATTCACGGGAATGCCAAACTTCCGACCTCGGTGCCGATTCGCAATCACGATAGCGACCCGCTTCTTGCGGGCCGGATTCACAACATTCGGGTCTTGCAGACTCATCGCAATTCCTCACACGTCCTAACACGGGCCTGGCTTGAAGCGCCGCTCATCGGTCGGACATCAGTGACGCTGTCCGGCGTCAGCCCCTCCGAGACGACGGACGAGCGGAAGTGACCTCAGCGCGCGGGCCCGGCGGTCTTCGCGACACAGATCTTGGCCTGCCGGCGGGCGCTCGCCCAGAAGCAGCCGGTCGTCGTCGACTTTCACCAAATCGAACTCCTGGGTGCATGCTGAAACGGGCACGACCCACAAGCATCCTGTTGCTGACACGTCCTCTTCGCGACCGCGTGTCCACGTGCGCTCCCCGCATGCACCACGATTCGCTTCGGCGAGCAGCGCATCCGCGTAGAGCGTGAGGCGCTTGCGCGTGAATCCGAAGTCGGCGTCGTAGGCGCCCTGCACCACGGTCGACGGTCGTATGACTCGATACCGGCCTTGAAAGAAGGCGCGCAGCGATGGCGTCGTGCACGCCGCGTCGGAGTACTGAATGAGTTCGAGGGCCCATTCGTCATCCAGGAACACAAACCTGCTCCTGGAGCTCGTTCGCGTTCCGGCTCGCTCCTGGATGACACAGCGCTCGCTTTCCCAGATGCCGGTGAGGGCCGGCGGGTTCGCAGTTTGGAGGTTCGCGCTCGACAGCAAGAATCCAGCGCCCATCGCAAGCATGTGGTGAACGACCATGCCACCTCCTACCAGACGGCGATCAGACGCACGGGGCCACCGGTCGCACCCGTCACCTTCGCTGCGCCCACAAAAACGGTCGCACCCACCGGCGGGACTTGCCGCAGGTTGGCAACCAGCTCGACCCCCCACTTGCCGGTGGCCAGCCAGGCCTTGTGAGCGGCGTACGTGACGTCGAGACCGGGATCGAGCGAGAGCGTATCGACGCCAATCCCGGACACCTGGCGCGAACGTGCCAGGAACGCGGCTGCTTCAGCGGAGAATCCCGGGAAGTGCATCGCTCCGGAGGCATCAGCATTCACGAAGGTCTTCGCATCGTTGATGCGTCGGTCCCACCCCGATGCCATCATCACCGCCGCATGCTCCGGGATGCGCCCGTGCTGGCGTTCCCACAGTTCGATGTCAGCCACGGTCACCGACGTGTCAGCGTTGGATTCGGCCCTGGCCGACACATCGATGACCACGAGCGGCACGACCAGACTCTCGACTGGCAGGCGCTCGAGCGAGCGTCCCTGCTCGAAGAAGTGATTCGGCGCGTCGATCTGCGTTCCCAGATGTTCGTGAATCTCCCACCGGTACGCCGCGACGCCGTTCTTGGCCACGGTCGCGATCGGCGTCTTCTTGAATGGGAAGGTGATGTTCGGCACTGGAATATAGGGCGTGCTCTCGTCCAGCGCATGGGTCAGATCGACAACATGTTCGAATCGGCTCTGTGAGTGGGAGGGTGTTTGTGCCGCGCCGCTCACCCACAGCAGCGTCACCATCGCGGACAGTCCCACCATCCAAACCACCTGTCTTGGCGAGTTCATTCATTGCTCCTTGCACCTGCCACTCGTGTTGCGCTGCTCCGGCAGAACCGCTGCGCTCCGCGGATCCTCGACGACGGTCGAGGACATTGGCTGTGGCGTGCGATCATCGAAATCCATTAACGATCGCGACTGGTCGCTCGTCAACGCACCGCCGGGTGCGTTGCGCCCCGCAAGGAGCCTGGGATGTCTCCGAGTCGACAGCACACGTATGCGTGCCCCGTGCAGCTCACGATCGACATCGTCGGTGGGAAGTGGAAGCCGCTGATTCTGTGGCTGCTGAAAGGCGGCCGACCGCGGCGCTTCAACGATCTTCAGCGGGCGATGCCGGAGGTGGCCCACAAGGTATTGATTCAGCAGCTGCGCCAACTGGAACGCGATGGACTGGTGTCCCGTACGGTCGTGAGTGAGCCGCATCTGCAGGTGGAGTACTGCCTGACGGCGTTCGGGACCAGCCTGGGTCCCGTCCTGAACGAAATGGCGACGTGGGCGAAGCGCTATCACAGGCGTTTTGGCGCAACGCTTGGCGCAACGAAATGACGGTCGAGCACGGAAACGCCTCGCAGCATTACAGGTGATGACCTTCCGCGCGCGTCGACGGTCGTGCGCGGTCGAGCGTCGCGAATTCTGCCTAGGTCCGGGAACCATTTCGTCGCTGTCAATCCGCGCACCCCTCGCTGACCCACCGTTCGAAGATCGCGACCTTCTCTGCCGGCCAGGCTCCGTCGCATGGCATAGTGCCGGCTCGCAGGCGTGCCAGGATCGCCTGGGCGTGGGTCCTCACGTCTGGTACCGACCACAGGTCGAAGGCGAAGCGCATCGCTCCGCGATCCCGCGCACGGAACAAGCCTTTGATGTGCCGTTCGAAGCTCAGCGCTTCCCCGGGCAGCGGGCGTCTCGGGTGGGGCGAGATCCGCGATGGCGGCCGCGTGCGGTGGGTCGCGACGGAGGGCGCGCAGACGGTGTGGCGTCGCACACCCACCACCAGCGTGGGACCGGCATCCCTTCCGGCGGGCGCGAGTCGCCCTGCGAGTTTTCCACCGCGATCCGCGTACCCCACTCCAGATAGGCGACGAACGCCGCCCGAAATTCCGGATCCGCGGCGAGCAGCGCTTCGTCCGCGCTTCGGCACAGCAGCGACACCCATCGGGCGCGTTGCGCTTCCGTCAAGTGCTTGTTCAGGTGCTGAGAGATCATGCGGGTGTAGCCACCGTAGCGCTGCGAATAGAACTTGGGGCCGCCGAACACCTCCGAGAGCCAGGAGGCGACGCGCTCCGGGTGATCGGGCTCCATCCGCGAAAACAGCGGCGCCAGAAGATCATCTTGAGGGACGTGGCGCTCGTAAAAGAGGCGCGTCACGCGCAGGAAACAGGATAGCCTCCCGCCCACTCGAAGAGGGTTGGCTCATGGTCCGGGTCGATCACCGGATCGTGGAAATCGGCGTACCAGTGCGCGCCACTGCAGAAGGGCTTGTTCTTCGACTGCCCGCAGCGACAGAGGGCGAAATGCTCTCCCGAGGCACCTGCCGATCGCACCGGCTCGTTGCCGGCGTCGTCCCGGAGATCCACGCCACCGGTGACGTAATACGGCCCGTCCTTCGAGACCTCAATCGCGGGCGGGCGAATCCGATCGACCACATCGGCGGCGCGGCGCTCGGCGATCGCCGCTCCGAGCGCCCCCGAAGGGCACGCCTGGATCGCGCGCAGAATATCGTCGGCTCTGCCGCCTGCCGGGGCCACAAACGGCTCCGTACCGACGCGAAACACCGTGGGCAACGCGTCAGTGCACCGTCCGGAGTGCGCGCAGATTCCTCGGTTGTCGAGGATGGTGAATTGCCGTGCTGCGTAGGTGTCGAGCCGGTCGGCGACGCGGTCGGGATGCTTCCTGTCGTTGAAGCCGATCGTCGCGTGAGTGCCATCGCACCATGGCTTCGACTCCGACCGGCCGCACCGGCACAGGGCTGCAACCGGCGGCGCCGTCGTGGGCTCACCGAGGAAGTTCGACATGAGTGCGCCGCCCGTCAGCAGGTAGGGACCGTTTTCGCGCACGCGAATGCCGCCCTTCGGGTCGCCCGGAACGTCCCGAGCGATTTCGGCGAGCCTGGTGATTCGCTCCTGAGCGTCGTCCCGACCGATGGTCACGAGGTAGTGGGCGCCCGCGCACGCCTCGAGCAGCGCGGCGCGCTGGTCGGTCGCACACGCGCGCGTGAGGTCGATCGCCAACTCGAACAGGAGCTCTTGCACGCCTGCGGTTTGCGACTCCAGCTCTGTCGTCCGATCGAGCGTGTCGCCCAGGTCGGCGAGCGGTCGCAAGACCGTCGAGCGCAATCGGGTGGCGAGCGCCCGCGAACGTTCCGATGCGCCGCCCTGGTCGAGGGCTTCTGCGCGTCGAATCAACTCCTCAACTCGCGCGACGATCGTAGAGGTTGTCATGGCTCCTCTCCAGCAGATCGAGGAACTGCTTCGCCATCGCTTCCGACGAGAATGGATTCTGTCCGGTCACCAGGTTGCGGTCGACGACGACGTGCGAGGCCCAGGGGTAGGGACCCTTGGAGTATTCCAGGCCGAGTCGCTTCAGCTCGATCTCGAGCACGAGCGGCAGCCGTCCATTGACTTTCGTGTAGAACTCCTCGACGTGAGAGAAACAGGTGACTCGGTACCCTGCGAACGGGGACTGGCCTGCCATGTCGCGCGGCGACAGGAACGCGGTGGGTCCATGACAGACCGAGGCGAGAGGCTTATTCAGGGCCAGCACCGCGAGCAGGAACCTGGTCATCGGAGGAGACGCCGGCATGTCCTCCATGCAGCCGTGGCCGCCGACGATGTAGATCCCATCATAGGATGCGATGTCATCCTTGGTCAGCCGGGCGACATCCTTCGGGGAGCGCAGGCCTCCTGCCTGCTCGATCGTTTTCCGGTACTTCGCTGCCGCCGCGGCGTCGTCAATCTGCATGAAAGAGGGCCGCACCCATTTCATGAAGTCCGGGTCGATACTCGACTGTCAACGGTCGGCGCAATGCCGCCGAGCGTCGCGAAGTCCACGGCGTATCCGGCCTCCTTGAACATCTGATAGGGGACGGCACACTCCTCGGCCCAGAAGCCCGACGGATATTCTTCTCCATCGGTGAGCGTGAGATGTGTGGCGTTCGTCAGGATCGTGAGCAGTGTCTTCATAACGACGTACCTCCGTTA
This sequence comes from uncultured Alphaproteobacteria bacterium, assembly GCA_963814055.1. GTDB lineage: Bacteria > Pseudomonadota > Alphaproteobacteria > Rhizobiales > Hyphomicrobiaceae > AWTP1-13. Next base: position 68,668 of record CAWFBJ010000021.1, on the reverse strand, counting down.
TACGCTGGCGTGGCCGCGCATTCTCGCCGGCAACGCGCTCAATGCGAACTCCGTTTCGAGCGTGGCTGGCATTTGCTCGATTGTTGGCTGCGTCACCTGGCTTGAAGATGCTGTCATGCCGGTCACGATTGCAGCCGCGCAGCACAGGTAGGTTGTGATTACCGTTAGTGGTCTCATGGTCATTTCCCTCCCTCGTGTTGGTTCTGCGTCGACACGATTGGTTGACCCTCTGCCAGCGATTCTCACGCGGCGGCTGCGGCCTCAAAGATCGTTGGTCTGCTCACTGAGGTACCTCGTTGTTCGAATATTCATTCGGTGAAGGCCATGGTCATCCGTGTTATCGTGTCGCGTAGCGTTCGAGCAGTTCGGCAACGGCCGCGGGCTGCTCGTCGATCACCTGATGTCCGCTGTTTGCTATGACCTCGATGGACACGTTGCGCCAGCCGTGATTTCGCAGCGACTCCGCAACCGTCGCGTTCAGGGGCGCCAGCGAGTGCTCACCGCCGGCGAGGACGATGGGCACATCGATCGGCTCGCGCTGGGCCGCGTTGAACCGCTCATTCTCGGGATACGCCCGGTAGAATTCGAGGCCGGCTCGAAGCTGCTCGGGCGAGGCGTACGAGCGCACATAGTGAGCCAGGTCGTTGTCGGAGATCGCGCCGGGATTTCGTGCGAGTCGATTGAAAAACACTTCCCGGAAATACATGGCCTCACGGCCGGCAATCAGGCGCTCAGGGGCGCGTGGCGTCTGATGGAAGCCGAAATGCCAGAGCGCCGGGTCGGCCTTCACTTGCTCCCATGGCTCGAGACCGGGGATCGGGACGTCGAGAATCATCACGCCGCGACTGGTCTGTGGATGGAGGCGAGCCAGCGCATAGGCCACCATCCCGCCGTTGTCGTGGCCGGCCACGTACGGCTTCTCCAGTCCGAGGTGGAGCGCCAGTTGGTGGATGTCCTCGCCGAGCGTCGCCGCGTCGTACGCGTTCGCGGCTGGCGTGGATCCACCAATCCCGCGGAGATCCACGGCGACCACCGTAAACGTGCGAGCCAGCCGCGGCATGATTCGGCGAAACACGGACCAGTCCTGGGGAAACCCGTGGAGCAGGATGACCGCCGGACCGGAGCCGCCGCGAACATAGTGGAGCGTCGTCCCGTTCACGTTCGCCGTACTGGAGACGAACGCGTCACCGAGTTGCGCGAGGACGGCATCGACCGGTGACCGACTCGGCGATTGTTCAGACGGCGCACCACACGCGAGCTGAAACACGAGGCCGAGACAGACCCACAAGCCGCGCATCCGGGTCCCGGCGGTCATCACCGTACCGGCTGGCCGAGGCCCAGCAGGTTCCCCTCGCTGTCTCTGAACCAGGCGCCTCGCTCGCCGACGCCCTTGCTCGGATAGTTCCCCTGGATCGTGGCGATGCCGTTCACGGTCTCCAGGCCCGGCAGGTCGTACTCTTCGAAGACGACGCCGCGTCTCCGGAGCGCCGCGACAGTCGCCTCGATATCGGCCACCTCCCACGCCATCTGCGTGTGCGTGCCGGACGCCGCCCCCGCGGACTCGAACAGGGCGAAAGAACCGCTGCCGCAGCGGTACCGCAGCCCTCCGGGCCTCTCTTCGATGGGCTCCAGGCCAAGCTTCTCGGAGTAGAACCTCCTCGCTCGCGTGAGGTCCTTGGCCGGAAGCCGGGTTGCCACCTCTGAGTGTGCGAGCATGGTCTTCCCCCTAACCTTCGGCAGCTGTTCCCCGCTGTCGGCGAGGCACGCGATAGTTCAGCCAGACCGCACCTGCTTTCAGGGGCCTCGCCTCGAGGAGCGTCAGTGCATGCCGTTCCTTCACGTCCTTGAACAACGGCTTGCCGCCGCCCAGGACGATCGGCTGCACGACGAGTCGGATCTCATCCACCAGTCCCGCGTTCATGAGGCTCGAGACCAACGTCGCCCCGCCGACGGCATGCATGTCCTTGCCTGGCTCCTCCTTCAATCGGCGAACGTCCTCGAGATCGCGAACGATTCTCGTGTGCTTCCACGAGACGGTCTGGAGCGTGCTCGACACGACAACGTGCGGCGTCCTGCCGGCGAACTCGGCATATTCGATCTCCCCTTCGGTCGCGGGCCTGCCGGTGAACGGCAGGATGCTCCTCGGATTGTCCAGCACCGCCTGCCAGGTCCTGCTCGTATCCCGGATACATCCGCGCACCGAGGATGAACGCGTCGACGTTGCCGATGATGTCGAAGGGGTCCTCCCAGGAATCCACCCAATCGAGCTCCTCGTTCGGGCCTTCGATGAACCCGTCCAGCGAGACCTGCAGTGCCGCGATGATCTTCCGCATGACGATCTCCCCTTGAGCGCATTGAGCTGCTCAGAGGCGCTCGTGCGATGGCGGCGCCCGCACCCACCACAGGGCTGCGATCCAGAACACCTGCAGCGGAAGGCGCCAGACAAGCGGCGCCGCGCGGCGACCTGCGATCATCAGTCCCTCCCGTGCGGCGTGGACGTTCGCAGGGAACATGGCCACAAGTAGCGCCATCAGGCCGTAGGCGGCCGCGGGCAGCGCTCGCGGCACCATGAGACCGATGGCTCCGAGCAGCTCGAGCACACCGGTTGCCGACACCAGCAGCGCCGGCGCGGGCAGGCTCGCGGGCACCATCCGGATCAGGTCGGGCCGCGTGCGGGGGTGGAAATGCGAGACGGCCGTGAACACGAACATCGCCGCCAGGGCAATGCGGAGCGCGCCGGTCCACGAATCAGCCTGGAGCCATAGACCTGCGGTCCCAGCCAAGCGGGCGACCAGCCAAGCGGCGAGCATGACGATCAGCGGTGCCATCTGCGATGACTCCTGCGTACCAGCCGATTCGTGGCGGGTCCCAGTTTCTCGGCCACGCCACGAATGTACGCGGTCAATCAGCGGGCAGTCTTGAACGAACTGGCTACCTTCCCGACCCTCTCGAGGACCAAAGGCCCAAGGCCACCGGCCCGTTGGCCGCGAGCGCAAGCAGCGGGCGCGGGCCGTTCACTACGGACCACTAGCACGATTCCGTGATAGCGCACAGCCGAGACACTCACCCCGCGTTCAATCGGCTTAGCAGCCAGTCCGTTACGACCTTCACCAGCCACCGCCGACACGCGCTGAAGCTGTGGTCACTATCCTGACGGCTGATCAGCTCGACATGCTCGACGCCCGTAATCGTTCGGGCATACTGCGACGGCGGGAAGATGTCATCGTGCTCGGCAGCCACAAGCAGGACCGGTCGCGGCGCGAAGGCGGAGAGTGCAGGCGCGAGCGAAGGTAAGGCGCGCCACTGATCCGCAAGCGACTGGCCTGTCACCCCATTCAGCATTCCGGCGAACTCGGTGGCCATCGCCTCGGGGAAATGAAAGGCACTCGGCTCGATGACGGGGCTGATGCCGACGATCGCGCGAATGCGCGGATCGGCGGCGCCGTGATCCAACGCCGGATGTGATCCCGTGCTGGCACCAATGAGCGCGATCCGTTCCTTGTCGACCTCAGGCTGTTGGCTGACCCAATCAGTCGCAGCGCGCGTGTCGTCGGCGAGGCCTGCGAGATCGTACGTGCCGTGCGAACCCCAGCATCCACGAAAGTGGAAATAGAGACAGTTCCATCCGAGATCGCGGAGCGCATACGCGATGTCAAGATGCTTCTCGATGCCCGGAAGACCATGCAGCAGGATCGCCGTCGGCCGCGGCGTGTCGCCGGCCGCCTTGTAGAAACCTCCGAGCAGTCTGCATCCGTTCGACGTGAACGACACACCGCCAAGCCCCGCTTGAAATCTGCTCATTCGCGCCTCGTCAAAGCTTGCCTTTACCGGCCGCCTCCTTTGGGTTTGGCCGCGGCGGGCTTCCCCTTCTTGGAAGGTTTCGACTTGCCAGACCTGTTGAGGGCGACCGCTTGGCGAACGAGCGCCTTGAACGCGGACTCGTCAACTTCTTCTCCTTCGTGGATGTCGATCGCGCGGCGTACGTTTCCGTCGAGACTCGAGTTGAAGAGACGGGCCGGATCCTTCAGAGACGCGCCCTTGGCGAAGGTCAGCTTCACGACGCTCTTATAGGATTCGCCGGTGCAGATGATGCCGTCGTGCGACCAGACCGGAGTGCCGGGTGTGGTTGGTTTGACCCACTTCCACTCCTCGACGACGTCCGGGTCTGCTTCCTTGATGAGCGTGCGCATTCTGCTGAGGGTTTTCCCGCGCCAGTCCCCGAGTTCGGCGATTCTTTTCGAGATGAGCTCTGATGCCGACTGGCCTTGGCTCGCGCCCGACTTTTTCATGTTCTCGTCCTAGAAGTTCCAGATCTATCAATCCCACTCACGCCGACCGGCGGAAGGGAACAAGTTGGCGGATGCGGCTGTCCCGCAAGTACAGGCCGCCCCAGGCGAGAATTCCGACGACCAACGGAATCGCCGCACGCGCCGTGTCTGCGATCCGCAAATGAGTGGCCACCGCGCCGCCGAGATAGCCGGTCAGCAGGATTGCGGCAATGACAGAGGTTTGCGGGACAAGGTAGAGCACCACCAAGGCGCATTCCGCAATGACAATGAGGACGATGGCCGATTCGGGATAGCCATAGCCCGTCACAATTTCGGCCACCGCGTAGGTGTGGTAGGTCGCCCTGAACCAAGCGCTGCTCAGCAGCTGCGCGACCACCAGAAAGGAAAGGAGCCGGCCGGTCCAGAGCATCCAGCGGGGAGCGGAGACGGTCCGAGCGGTTGCAGTAGACATCTGGTACCTCTCCGTGGGCGAGAGGACCGGTCGCGGTGCGGCGATCGTCTGCCCAGTGGCTTGCATGTTCATGACGTGCCTCCTTGTGGGCGCCGCGAAGCCGTTTCGATCGAATCGGCTTGATTCGCCCCTCACAAGGATGACGGAACGACCGGAAGAAATGTGACGACCGCCAATGGTTCAGGGCTCGATGGCCGACAGATCGAGCCGACTGAGCCGGTCTGGATCCGCCAGGATGTCCATCTCAACGACCTTGCCGCCCGCAATCGTGAAGCCGATCACGGACAGCAGGCGCCCGTCCGGAAGGCGCGCCACGACGCCAATGTTGCCATTCACCAGGACCACCTGATTGGACAACCCGAGCTTCGAGAACGCCGCGGCTTGTGCCACGACCGCCTGAGCCCCACGCACGAGGCGCGACATGCCCTTCGCCGCTCCGCCATCAGCCCGCAGCACGATCTCCGGATCCAGGACGGCGACCAGCGCTTCGAAGTCGCCGTCCTGGACGGCCGCGAGAAACGCGTCGACGACGCGGCGCTGCTTCCGCAGGTCCGCGTCTGAGGTCGGCGCCTGGCCCTGGACCCGTCGGCGCGCGCGGCTCGCGAGCTGGCGCGTGGCGACGACCGAGCGATCCACGATGGGCGCGATCTCCTCGAAGGTCATCCCAAACACATCGTGGAGCACGAACGCCAGTCGTTCCGCCGGCTCCAGCTTCTCGAGGACGACGAGCAGCGCCAGACCGACAGAGTCGGCGAGCATGGCGTCCGTCTCGGGCCCTTCGTCCCCACGACTGATCGCGCGGATGATCGGATCCGGCACGTGCACGTCCAAGGGATCCTCCCGGCGCGACGCTCGCGTTCGCAGCATGTCCAGGCACACGCGCGCCACGACCGTCGTCAGCCATCCCCGCAGGTTGTCGACACCACTGACATCCGTGCGGCTCAATCGGATCCAGGCTTCCTGGACGGCGTCCTCCGCCTCGCTGACCGATCCGAGCATGCGATACGCGACCGCCCGCACGTGCGGCCGGTGCTCTTCGAATTGCTCGGCGAGCCGCTCAGGTGTGGGCATCAGTCACATTCCTCCAGCGCGGTCCGTCATTGTACTGACGGACGAGACGTCGCTGATGTGACAGGTCCGGCGGACCAGTCGGAGTAGGAATGACCATCACTGATCACCCCCTCCACAGATCCGGACGAGCGGATTTCCCGCATCCGGCTCTTGCCTCAGGTGATGACGCCAAGCCGCCGCAGGGGATAGGGATGACACACGCGGGCAGGAGGCAACCAGCGGTCGATGAGCCGCCGCATCCGGTCCCAGGGGACGCGGCCGTTCTGGCTTCGTCGCGACAGCGTGCGATGCCAGAGCCGGCCGACCTGGAACCGAAAGATGTGCAGCGCGTGGCTGTTCGTGGGCACGCCGTAGTAGCGGATGTGCCCACCGACCACCGAGCGCAGCCACGTGCCCACTGCCGGGATGGGGTCGTGCATGCGTCGTCTGAGTTCGGCTTTCACCGCGCTCAGCTTCGCCTGCAATCGCTTGCGAATCGTCTGCCGCACGCACCGTGAAGCGTCCGTTGCTCCTCTTCTTCCCGCAGATGTGCGTGAAGCCGAGGAAGTTGAACGTCTCCGGCTTCCCGTGTCCGCGCCGCCGCCGGTTGTCGGCCGCGTACGGGCCGAATTCCAGCAGGCGCGTTTTCTCGGGATGCAGCTCCAGGTGAAACTTCCGAAACCGCTCGGCGAGCTCCGCCCAGAACCGTTCGGCGTCCGACTTGACCTGGAATCCCAGCACGATGTCGTCGGCAAACCGCACGACGATGACGTCGCCGTGCGCGTGCTTCTGACGCCATGCCTGGACCCACAGGTCAAACACGTAGTGGAGATAGATGTTCGCCAGCAGCGGCGATGCACTGCCGCCCTGCGGCGTCCCCTCCTCCACCCGCGTTCGCTTCCCCTCCTCCAACACGCCGGCGTTCAGCCATTTCTGGATGAGCCGCACGACGCGTCGGTCCGCGATGCGGTGCTCGACGAATTGCACGAGCCATCCGTGGTCGATGGCATCGAAGAACCCACGGATGTCGATGTCGAGCACCCAGTTCACCTTCTTCGTCAGCAGTCCCGTGTAGAGCGCGTCCAGCGCGTGGTGCTGGCTGCGCCCCGGTCGGAACCCGTACGAGAAGCCGAGGAAGTCCGTTTCGTAGATGGCGTTGAGCACCTCGACGGTGGCGCGCTGGACGATTTTGTCCTCCAGCGCGGGAACGCCGAGCGGCCGCTGCCGCCCGTCGGCCTTCGAGATGTACACCCGACGAACCGGCTTCGCTCGGTACGCCCCGCGCTTCAGCCGTTCGGACGAGGTCGTGGAGGTGGTCCTCCAGCGCCTCGCCGTAGTGCCGCCACGTCTCGCCATCCACGCCCGGCGCGGCCTCTCCTTCAGACGCGAGGTACGCCGCCCGCAGGCGTTCGATGTCGTAGACGTGGTGCAGGAGCGCCGTGAACCGCATCTTCCTATCCCGTCTTGCCGCTTGACGTACCCGCTCCAGCGCACTGGGCGCGCCGTCCCGGCTCGGTGTCCGGGGCGCGTTTTGCTGGCGCAGGTTTCCTTTGGCCAGACCCCTTCCCTCCATCCCCTCCGCGGCCGGTTGCCCGGCGTTGTTCGGAGACTTCACAGGTACTACCGGCCTGTCCGACTTCCCGTGGTCGTTCATCGTCGGCGTACGTCCTTGGACTTCCCGACGCGTCCCGCAGCGCCATCGCCGCGGGCGACCACGGGATCTCCCGGTTCCCGTGCGAGGTGTTTCCGTACGTGCACGGGGTCTCTGACCGCGCGGGGTCCCGTCGCGTCTCGCGATATCGATGCGCCGGGTGGGGCCTTCCGCTTCTCCTTACAGCGTCGGCACCCCGGAGGAATGTTCTTTCGCGGCTGAATACCCGGCCCGCACGTGCCCCTGTCAACGCTTCGACGCCGCCCTCGCAGGCAGCTCCGCATGACTCGGGGTCGGTGTGGGTCGCTAGTCCTTCACCGTATGACTCTTTCATTCACTACACCTCGCCGGTTTAGCCCGGCGCACAGGAGAAACGACATGAAAATCAAGTTGACCAGCGTATACGTGGACGACCAGGACAAGGCCCTGCGCTTCTATACAGAGGTACTGGGCTTTGCCAAGAAGGCCGATTTCAGTAATGGCCCATTTCGCTGGCTGACCATAGCCTCACCCGAGGAGCCGGACGGCACTGAGCTGCAGTTGGCGCTGAACGACAACCCCGCAGCCAAGGCGTATCAGCAGGCAATGTTCCAACAGGGCCAGCCGGCGGCCATGTTTTACACCGACGATGTCAAAGGCGACTACGAGCGGATCAGGGCCCGCGGCGCCGAGTTCACGATGCCGCCCACCGACGTGACGGCCTCGACCATTGCGAGGCTGAACGACACGTGCGGCAACCTCATTCAACTCACCCAGCTGGCACGCTAGGTCAGAACGTCGGGAAGTTTCCTCGCAAATGCTTTGGCCGAAGAAGCCAGTTCGTGTAAATCGCGCGAGTCTGTTCTACCGCGAGACCGACGATAGCAAACATTCGCGGGGGCATCGTCTACCGAATCCACCGTTATGCGACCACTCGCACAGGTCCGCCGATCTCAGCCTCGCTGGCAGCCATGTCACATTCCGAAGCCCTATCGCGTCTCACCGTTGGAGACTAGCGGTATCTATGAAACGAACCTTCGCTCTTATTCTCGCCGCCCTGGCTGCAGCCGCCCTGTTCGGGGGGCTTGTGCATGCCGTGCTGGTGGCCGCGCACGTTTCCGAGCCAGCCGCCACCACGGTTTACGGCCTGACCCCCCGGCGACTCTGGGCCGCCACGGTCGCTGTGCTGGCGCTGGTCGGCGTGGTCATCGGTGGGCTGGCTCTGGCCCGCCCCACCAGTCGTTTCGGCACCGCCTCCGGGCGACTCGGAGCCATCGTGGCCCTGGTGGCGGGGCTAATCGCCGTGGTCAACGGCGGGCTGGTTTTGGCCATCGCCAACGGTGGTCCCGGCACCGGCAACGGAGTAGTCGGTGGCGCCGCGGCCCTGGTGTTGGGGCTGATCGCCATGGTCCTCGGCGGGCTGGCTCTGGCCCGCTCCCGCCGCATCGCGTTAGGGCCGGGGCGCATGACGTGAGCTCCACGAGCGCAATGTCGAATCCAGCCGCGAGCTTTGAGCCGTACCGCAGGCGACTGCTCGGTCTCGCATATCGCATGCTTGGGTCGATGGCCGACGCTGAGGACGCGGTGCAGGAAACGTACCTGCGTTGGCATGGGGCTGTCCGCGACAAAGTGTCAGAGCCGAGAGCGTTTCTGATGACCACGACGACGCGAATCTGTCTCGATATGCTGACCTCGGCGCGTGCACGGCACGAGCAGTACGTCGGTCCATGGCTGCCGGAGCCGGTTCTTGACACGGCAGCGCTCGCGCCCGACAGCCGCACGGAACTAGCCGAGGATTTGTCCATCGCGCTGCTCTTGACGCTCGACAGGCTATGATGCGCTTGCCCAGCAAGGCTGGGAGCCGACCGTGTCGACCGGGCCCGCTCCCGCCAAAGCACCCGTGGTGCCATCGGTCAGGACGGCTGGGCCGAAGATCAAGCCCGCGCCGCTGCCCGCGGCGGCTATCGAGACGGTGCTCGAACCAAGAACAATGCCTAACGAGCGCAAGGGCGCTTTGTCCCAGACAAGGCCGCGTTCCACCGCGAGCCTGGAGAACTGGATCCATCGCGGGGGCCCGTCCCGACGAGTACTGCGCCAACATTGCCGACCCGGCGGCCGACGCGCGTTTCGCCTGGCAGAAAAAGACGCTCGCCGACATGGAGCAGGAAATAACCAAGCGCATCGCGCTGCTGGAGGAGAAGACGGAGGAGTATCAAAAGTGGCTGGCGCGCCGGGATGAGTTCTCCAAGAAGGCCAATGAGACGGTACTGCTCATCTATGCCCGCATGCGCCCTGATGCGGCGGCGGTGCAATTGGCGGCGTTGGACGAGGAAACGGCGGCCTCCGTCCTGACCAAGCTCGAGCCGCGCGCCGCCAGCCTGATCCTCAACGAGATGGAGTTGACCCAGGCTGTCCGTTTGACGGCAACAATCAGCGGTGCAGCCAAGGTGGCGCCGGTCGCCTCGAAAACCGCGATCGAGGCAAAGGCAAAATGATCAGATCAACTATCCTGATCGCTCTTTGTCTGGTGCTGCTCTCGGTGTGGCTCCACCATACACGACATCGGTAAGGAGCCGGCGCTCACGCCCGTCGGTGCAGGCCTGCGCCCGAACAGGGTCGCCGTTCCGAACGAACCGACGCTGGCACCAACCTATGCGTGGTGCAATCTGTTTTGCAGGATACGAGTGCCGACCTGTTCCGCGATCCGCGCGCGATGAAGGTAGGCGACGTCGTCACGGTCAAGATCTCCATCAAGGACAAGGCGACGCTGGACAACACATCCGAACGGAAGCGCGACAACAAGACGAGCTTCGGCCTCGACACGAGCTGGGACACGAAGCTGCCCCTGCTCAACGGCAAGCGAAGCGGCACGATCGACTCCAAAATCGACTCCAAGAGCGAGACCAAGGGCGAAGGCGCGATCAACCGCTCCGAAAGCATCGAGCTGCTGGTCGCGGCGGTGGTGGCCGACGTGATGCCCAACGGCAACCTGATCATCAGTGGCACGCAAGAGGTGCGCGTGAACTTCGAAGTCCGCGTGCTTACCGTGCAGGGGATCGTGCGTCCGCGAGATATATCGACCGAGAACATGGTCTCCTACGAGAGGATTGCGGAAGCCCGCATATCTTACGGTGGACGCGGGCGTATTACGGATGTGCAGCAGCCGGCCTGGGGCCAGCAGCTGCTCGACAAGTTTTCGCCGTTTTAGCGGGGGCGGCGAGGCGCGATGGCAAAACCCGCCGCAGCAGCCCCCCAGGCGGCGCCAACGGCCATAGCACCGGCCGCGGGTCCGACACTGCTGTCACTGATCATGGCGATGGCCGTTCTAACCGGGCTGTCGGTGGGTGCAGGCGGCATGTTCGGGCTTCAGGTCCTGTCCAAGATGGGGCGGCAACCGCCGCCGGCGGCCAAGACGGAAACGAAGACCGGCGAAAGCGCCAAAAGACGCTTCTCCGACAAGGCCAGTCTCCACGCGATGAGTCCAATCGTCACCAATCTAGCGAGCCCCGAGAACACGTGGATCCGGCTGGAGGCGTCGATCGTGATCGATGGGGAAGGGGATGCGAAGGGGCTTGCTGCAACCATCACCGAAGATACGGTCGCCTATCTGCGCACGCTTTCGCTGCCTCTCATCGAGGGTGCGAGCGGTCTGCTGCACTTGCGCGAGGATTTGAACGACCGCGCGCGCATCCGCAGTGGCGGCAAGGTGCGAGACCTGATCGTCCACACATTGATCGTTGAATGAGGGGATGGTGAAGAAACTCGCCCTCATCGCGTTGCTGGTCTTGCTGAGCGCTACGGCGGCCTCGGCCCAGGTGCCCAAGCTGGAGACGCTCATCCCTGGGACGGACGGCACTGCAGCCGGCAGGATCGTCCAGCTCATCCTCGTAATTACGGTGCTGTCGGTGGCGCCTGGCCTGCTGGTGATGGTGACCTGCTTTACCCGCTTTGTGGTGGCGCTTTCCTTCCTGCGCGCGGGGCTCGGGCTGCAGACCACGCCTGCAAATCTCATCCTTATCAGCCTCGCCTTGTTCATGACCTTCTACGTCATGGGGCCGACGTTCGACCAAGCCTGGCAGAACGGCGTGCAGCCCCTGATGGAGAACAAGATCAACGAGCAGGAGGCCTTCACACGCATCAGCACGCCGTTCAAAGCCTTCATGCGCGCCAATGTCAGAGACAAGGACCTGAAGTTGTTCGAGGAACTGGCGCCACCGTCCCGGCAAAAAGGGTCATCGCAGGCGGATCCCGCGCCCATCCCGCCTGCTCAGTCAGGAACGGCAGCCGATGGCAGCGATGTCGAATTGCGGGTGCTGATCCCGGCGTTCATGATCTCCGAGCTCAGACGCGGCTTCGAGATCGGCTTTCTGATCGTTCTGCCCTTCCTGGTCATCGACCTGATTGTGGCGACGCTGACCATGTCCATGGGCATGATGATGCTGCCTCCGACGGTTATTTCGCTTCCCTTCAAGATTTTATTCTTCGTTTTGATCGATGGTTGGAACTTGCTGGTGGGCTCGCTGGTCCGATCATTTGTCTGACGCGAGGCTTACGCGTTAAGCGATATGCAACCTTTTTTGCTTAACCATGTTTCCCATGGCAGGTCGGAGCGCACACAGACGGGGCTCCAAGAGGCTTGATGCCACTCTGCCACACCGGCCAAGTCCCGGTATGTCCCCGTTTGTTGGCATTATGTCTCGAGGGTCCCGCAAATGAGCAGCATCAACACCAACGTTGCGGCGATGACAGCGCTGCAGTCGCTCACCGCCACCAATAAATCGCTGACTGAAACGCAGAACCGCATCTCCACCGGCTTCCGCGTCGCCGATGCTTCCGACAACGCCGCCTATTGGTCGATCGCCACCACCATGCGCTCCGACAACGCGGCGATGTCTACCGTGCAAGACGCTCTCGGCCTCGGTGCCGCCACGGTCGACGTGGCCTACACCGGCATCAACAGCGCCATCAAGGTGGTGGACCAGATCAAGAGCAAGCTGGTCGCTGCCCGCCAGCCCGGTGTCGATCGCGGCAAAATCCAGAGCGAAATCACCGAGCTGCAGTCGCAGCTGCAGGGCGTTGCCGAGTTGGCCTCGTTTTCCGGTGAGAACTGGCTGTCGGTGGACTCCGGCGCTGCGACCTACAATGCCAGCAAGTCCATCGTCGCCTCGTTCTCGCGCACGGCCGGCGCGGTTTCGATCGGCACCATCGACATCGATGTCGGCGGCACCAAGCTGTTCGACGCCGACGATCAGTCGGGTATCCTTGACGTGATCGATACCACCACCAACGGCGGCGTAGACTACTCGGTTGCCGGCTCCGCTGATGCTCTTGACATCTCCGCGCTGACCGATAGCGACGACGATCTTGCCGATCTCGAGCAGATGATCGGCTATGTGGACTTGGCGATCTCGTCGATGACCGACTCGGCCACCGCCCTGGGTGCGGCCAAGGCGCGCATCGGCATCCAGCAGGACTTCGTCAAGAGCCTGATGGATGCCGTCAGCCGCGGCGTCGGCCAGCTGGTCGATGCCGACATGAACGAGGAGTCGACCAAGCTGCAGGCCCTGCAGGTCAAGCAGCAGCTCGGCGTACAGGCGCTCAGCATCGCCAACTCCTCGAGCCAGACGATCCTCTCGCTCTTCCGGTAATACGCACTAAGCGCAGTGCTGCAAATCGGCCACGCCCTTTCCAGGGCGTGGCCGATGGCGTTGCAAATTCGGCTGTTAGGCCCGGCGCAAGCTCAAGAGATTAATACATGAGTAAGAATTGTCATCTAATCCTTACCAAATCGTAGGTCCTTTAACCTTTGTAGCGTTGGACCGGTCAAGACGCCCCAAAAAGGCGTGATGCACTCTGCCATACCGGCGCGAGCCGGCATGTACTGCGTTTCCGATAACCTTTTTTGAGAGACGCACAGATGAGTAGCATCAACACCAACGTCGCAGCCATGACTGCGCTGCAGACGCTCAGCCAAACCAACAAGCAGCTCACGGAGACACAGAACCGTATCTCCACCGGCTACCGAGTTGCCGACGCATCCGACAACGCCGCCTACTGGTCGATTGCAACGACTATGCGTTCCGATAATGCGGCGCTCTCGACGGTGCAGGATGCGCTGGGGCTCGGTGCTGCAACGGTTGATACCGCTTACACGGCGGTCAACAGCTCCATCAAGGTTGTCGACCAGATCAAGAGTAAGCTGGTCGCCGCCCGCCAGCCCGGCGTCGATCGCGCCAAGATCCAAAGCGAAATCACCGAGCTGCAATCCCAGCTTCGCGGTATCGCCGAATCCGCTTCATTCTCCGGTCAGAACTGGCTGTCGGTCGACAGCTCTGATCCCGGCTATAACGCGGTCAAGTCCATCGTCTCGTCATTTTCACGGTCGGGAGGCGTGGTCTCGATCGGCACGATCACGATTGACCTGGAGAACACCAAGCTGTTCGACGCCAACGATCAGTCGGGCATCCTCGACACCCAAAGCACGACGACCAATGGCGGCGTGGACTACTCCGTCGCGGGCTCGACCGATGCGGTGAATATTGCGGCGCTGACCGACGGCGTCGACGACCTGGCCGATCTCGAGGAGATCATCGGCGTGGTTGACGGCACCATATCCCGGATGACGGATGCGGCGACGGCTCTTGGTGCGTCCAAGGCGCGCATCAGCATCCAGCAGGATTTCGTCAAGAGCCTGATGGATGCCGTCAGCCGCGGTGTCGGCCAGCTGGTCGATGCCGACATGAACGAGGAGTCGACGAAGCTGCAGGCCTTGCAGGTCAAGCAGCAACTCGGCGTCCAATCGCTGTCGATCGCCAACACGTCGAGCCAGTCGATCCTTTCGCTCTTCCGGCAATAAGGCTTCCAGAATAGTTGCGCCTGCTGCGGCCGCGCCCTCGTTTGGGGGTGCGGCCTGATTGCGTGGGCTGCCGCAACGCGATCGCGCAATTCTCGCGCAAGGTTCGTACCGGACTATCAGCGTTCAATCGATTGGCAGATCCGGGGTTTTGAGAATGTTCGGGCTGGAACAGCTTGAGCGGCTATGGACCAGCCTCCTGGGGCTGGGCGCGCGCCGTCTTGCCGGCCTCGGCATTGTAGGTGTCACCGTTTTTGCCGTGGTCGGCTTTGGCAGCTACTACCTGAGCCGCCCCGACTTTGAGACGCTCTACATCGGTCTCAATGCGCAGGACGTCAGCCGCATCGGCGCGGCCCTGAAGGAGGCGGGCGTCACGTTCGACGTGAACGCCCAAGGCAACGCCGTTTCGGTACGCCGCGGACAGACGTCGCAGGCACGCATGCTGCTCGCGGAAAAGGGTCTGCCGACGAGCTCCAATGCGGGCTACGAGCTGTTCGACAAGATGGGGTCCATGGGCCTCACGTCCTTCATGCAGGAGATCACGCGGCTGAGGGCACTGGAAGGCGAGATTGCGCGCACCATCCAGGCCATGAAAGGCGTGAAGGGCGCGCGCGTGCACATCGTGCTGCAGGACACGGGATCATTCCGGCGCACGCGCCAGCAGCCATCGGCCTCCGTCATCATCCGCACTGAGTTGGTCGACGATATTTCCTCGGCGGCGGCGATCAGGCATCTCGTGGCTGCAGCGGTACCTGGCATGACCGTCGATCAGGTGACGGTGCTCAATACGGACGGCGTGCTGATGGCCGCGGGCAGCGATGCGTTCAACGCCTCGCCGGCGAAGATGCTTACGCTGGAAAAGACGCTCGGCAAGGAATTGCATGACAACGTGATGCAGACCCTGGCGCCTTATCTCGGGCTCGACAATATGCGCGTCAGCGTCGCACTGCGGCTCAACACCGACAAGCGGCAGATCAACGAGACCAACTTCAATCCTGAGGGCAAGACCGAGCGGTCGGTGCGCACGGTCAAGGAGACGGGTAGCTCGCAGAACAGCAACGCCAATAAAACGACTGTTGGGGTTGAGCAGAACATTCCGGCGGATCAAGCGACAACCGCCGGTCCCGGCGGCGACCAGAACAAGAAGCAGAACGAGCGCCGCGAAGAGCTGACTAACTACGAGGTGAGTTCCAAGACCACTCAGACGATCAGCGAAGGCTACAAGGTCGAGAATCTGGCCATTGCGGTGGTCGTCAACCGCAAACGCATGATCGCTGCGATCGGCGATGGCGCCGCCCCCGACGCGCTGGACAAGCAGCTCAAGGAAGTGGAGCGCCTGGTCGGCTCTGCGGCCGGAGTGGATGCAAAAAGGGGCGATCGAATCACCGTCGCGGCGGTGGAGTTTCTGCCAAACGACCGCGCGGAGGCCCTGCCCGCACCTGGGCTTATGACTCAGCTCCTGATGGATCACACGGGCAACCTGATCAAGGCGTTGGCTTTGATCGCTGTTGTGTTGATCGCAATATTTGGGCTGCGGCCGGCTATGAAGATGCTGCTGGAAGCCAGGACCGACCTACCGGAACAAAATCCGCAGCTGCCGAACACGTCAGCCGCGCCCGGCATAACCCAGGCCTCCGCCGCCGGCAAAGTTGCCAGGGAGCAGCAGTCGCCCAACCTCATAGCAGATTTGACGAGCAAGCTCGGGCGTACACCGCAAAAGCGGCTCGAACAGATGATCGACTTCGACGAAGAGCAGGCGGCCGCCATACTCAAGCAATGGATGCGGGGAGCTAGAAGCGCATGATCGCGGTTCCCGCGGCCCGCTATCTAGCCGACTTCGGTGCCGATGGTGATGCCCGGGCACCGCACGCGGGCGGCGCGCCGGTCAAGAACGACAGCGTGGCAGCGGCGGCAAGGATCGACGAGGCGTTTGCGCGCGGCATTGACGATGGACGGGCTGCAGCAGAGTCCGAGTTCGAGACCAAGCTCGAGGAGCAGAGGGCCGAGTTCGCTGCCCAGCTTGCCGCCGAGAGGCAGGAGTGGGCGGCCGGAACGGGAGAGGAATTGGCAAACCGCCTGCTCGCGGCTGTGCAGGAGTTCGAGAGCCGGGTGGCGGAGACAACAGCGCGCATCCTGAAACCCTTTCTTGCGGTCGAGCTGCGCCGCCAGGCGATTGAAGAACTGCAATCCAGTCTCGACATGCTGATGGCAACCGACTCGGGCGTAAGCCTTAGCATCAGCGGCCCGGCGGATGTTCTGGAGGCCCTGCGCGGGCAGCTCTCGGGCAAGGCGGCCACTGTTACCTACACTCCGAGCGATGACTGCGATGTACGCATCGTGGCCGGCTCGGCCGTGCTGGAAACACGACTTAAGGGCTGGATGGCGAAGCTCGACGAGGCGATACGGTGAAAGCAGGCGACGAAGATACCAACGCGCATGAGCTGGTTCTCATTCGCCGGCGCGCGGCGTCCGAAGAAGGGGGCCATCACGGCGGCGTATGGAAAATCGCCTACGCCGACTTCATGACCGCCATGATGGCGTTTTTTCTGGTCATGTGGCTGATCAACTCGACCGACCAGCGCGTTCTGACCCAGGTCGCCAACTACTTCAATCCCATGCGCCTGACGGACAGCACGCCTCATTCGCGCGGACTCAATACCGTCGAGAGCGGAGAACAAGGCAAGCAGGGCAAGCAAACTTCGGTCGGCGATCCCAAGGACATGCACAAGGGCAAGGAGAAGGCGCAGGACAAGTCTGAAGCCAATCCCCCAGCGCCCAAGAGCGACGCCAAGGAGGATGCAAGTACGACGAATACGGCAAGATACACCGAGCAGGCGCTTTTCAGCGATCCGTACGGTGTGCTGGCCAGGATTGCCGCAGAAGCTCCGACCGATGCTGTGCCGGCTGCGGGCAAGGAAACCCGCAACGCGAGCGATGCGTTTCGTGATCCGTTCGATCCGGCAGCGCTGCACGCTGCGCCCGACAAGCGTTCCACCAAGACCAAGGCGAAGATCGGACCGCCAGCCAAGGAAGCCGTTGTCGGCCCGCTTGGCGGTGAAGCCAAGACGGAGCAGGACACGAACGCAACTCCCAAGGTCGTGCAGGGTCCGGAGGCACAGAAGCTGGCGCCGGCAGCGGGCGGCGAGGCGAAGACGCCGCGCGATCACGCTGCGCTACTACGCGAAGCGGCCGCTCCCGCAGACAAGGCAAACGAGTTGGCCGTTCAGGAAGCGCTGAAGGCTGCGAAGCAGGCCGAGGCGCAAAAGGCGGAGGCACAGAAAGCCGAAGCGCAAAAGGCCCTGAGCGAAGAGGCAGCCAAAATCGAGAATGACATCAGGCGTGTGGCTTCGCAGCTGCAAGGGTCGATCCCCAACATCAATGTAACGGTCGCCGAGGACGGTGTTCTGATCAGCCTGACCGACGACTACGATTTCGGCATGTTCGCGATCGCTTCCGCCGAGCCGCGCCCGGCAATGGTTGTGATCATGGAGAAGATCGCCAAGATCGTGCAGACCTATCCGGAACAGCTCATCGTGCGCGGCCACACGGACGGCCGGCCCTACCGATCGGGCAGCTACGACAACTGGCGGCTTTCGACAGCGCGCGCACACATGGCCTACTACATGCTGGTGCGCGGGGGTGTCGACGAGAAACGGTTCGAGCGCGTTGAGGGATATGCCGATCGCAGCCTCAGGGTGTCGGGTGATCCGGACGCGGCGCAGAACCGGCGCATCGAGATCCTGTTGCGGAGACCCAGGCAGTGAGGTGCGTCCTGACGCTCGCCGGCGTGATGATCGCATGTGTGCTGGGGTCCATGGGTGCCGCCCACGGCCAGGACGGCAAGGGTGAGCCGTTCGAACTCGTGCGCTCACTGCAATCGCTGCAGGACCAGGTCGTGCGGGGAAATACCAGGGCCCATGCCGCGCAGCGTGTGCTGCTCGCGCACATTGCCGAGCAGTTCGACGCCCTCAAGCCCGAGGGGTGGAAAGATCCGAAGAATGCGCGGGCAGCGGTGGTGTTCGTGCTGAGCGGCGGCAGCGCGCGCGCGCTGCAGAAGCTGGTGCGCAGCGGCGCGAGCACAGACATCAACGAAAAGCTGCTCAAGGGTACCTTGGCTTATGGGGAGGGCCGGCATGACGAGGCCGCAGAACTGCTGGCGAGCGTAGAGGCGCGTGCGCTCGATCCTGGCACGGCGGGGCTCGTGGCTTATGTGCAGGGAGAATTGGCAGCGAAGAAAGAGCCCGCAAAAGCACTGGTCCACTTCGACGATGCCCGCCTGCTTGCCCCCGGCACGATCGTCGAGGAGGCCGCGCTGCGGCGCCAGATTGCCCTGCTCGCTGCAAGCGGCAACGCCGTTCGCTATGAGGCGCTCGCGACCCAGTATCTGCGTCGATTCCCCCAACTCGGTGTACGCCGGCGGTTTCCGGCAGCAGTTTGCCTTGGCGATTGCAGGCCATACGGATGCGGCGGAGTCGGGCCGGCTCGACCGCCTGGAACGCATGCTGGGCGGTGTGGCCCAGTCGGACCGGCGCGAGGTGTATCTGATAATCGCCAAGGAAGCCGTCGCCAAGGGCAGGATGGGGATGGCGAAATTCGCTGCCGCAAGTGCCCAGCCGCTAGCGGAAGCAGGTAGCGCGGATCGAGAGCGTGCGCGGCTCTACGAAGGTGCGGCCCTGATCGTCACCGAGGAGTTCGATCGCGGCGTTGAAGTTCTGGGTGCGGTGGAGCGCAGCAAACTGGCCGAGACGGATACTGCACTGCTCGACGCGGCGCTGTCCGTTGCGGGTCAGGTGCGTCGCATGCCCGATACGCCGGATGCCGAGCCGCCAGGTGCGGTCAGTCCGGCAGGCGAGGGTACAGGCCAGGCGCTGACGCAAGCGCGCAAGGCAGTCGCACAGGTAGACGAGATCTTGAGCGGGGCAGACAAGCGATGAACACAGGCGCGGTATCGCAGCCGATTGCGGCAGGAGAGGCGACGGCCGACCGGTCGCGGAGCGCCGGGCGAAAGGGCGGATCCGACGGCGAAGGAAGCGGCGGCTTTTCAGGGTTGCTTTCGAAACTCGCCAGCAATCGCGAGCAGGAAGACCACCAGACGGTACCGGCGAAGGAAGCGCCCCTCGATGGCAGCGACATCAGCCGGGTCCTCGACTGGCTGAGGAGCAGTGTCGAAGCGGCGGCAGGCGATGGGCACGCACCCGACCCGGAGCAGGAGCGCCCGCAGCCCGACAGCGGAGGTGGCGGTCTGACCGACATCGACGTGAATGCGCTCATGCAGGTGTTGAACGGAAACGCGGCGCCGGCCGGCGCCAATGGGCTGGCGGCCATGGCCGGGCGCGTCGCCAACGGAACGGCGACCAAAGCCGAGACCGCGCTGATGCAGGCCGCGGTGACGGCTCGGGAGGGCGAAGCGCTGTCTCCCGAGCAGCTCATTTTCGCAAGCCTGACGAAGGCCCCCGTCCGGACCGAGGAGCCTGAAAGCGATGAGGCAAAGGCGACACCGACGCCTGTTACGCTGACCGTGGTTCGCCGCGAAACGCATCTGGCGCCCGTCGTCGACGCCGGGGTGGAATGGGCGGCGCGCCTGGTCGCAGAAGGCGGCAGGCCGCTTCGTGCCGGCGTGCAGAGGGATACGGCATCCTCCGGGGATGTTCAGCGGCTTGAGGCAGAAAGCGGCACGGAACCGAGCGGGGAGGCGCAGCTTGCTGACCCGCAAAGGGCCGTCACGCCCGTGCGCGATGGACAATTGGGCAACGACGGGCGGCGCGGTTCCGCGCCCATGGCGGAACCACAAGTGACCCCGGAGGCGCTGACCGGCGCCGGCGACGGCGCGGCCCCGATCGGGCGCTCCGATGCCCTCATTAATACGAGCTTTGCCGGCGGCGCGGTCGCACACCAGATTGCAGATCGCGTTGCCAGCGAGGCTGGAACGCTCACCGCGCAGACAGGCCGGCCCGATGCGCCGACCTTTGCGGTGAAACATGAGCCGGCGGTTAAAGTGCTGCACATCCAACTGCAGCCTGAAGGACTGGGCACCGTCACCATACGCATGTCGGTCAAGGACCAGACTTTGCGGCTCGATCTCGAGGTGGGACGCGGCGAGACCGCGCAGTTGATCCAGAGAGATCGCGAAACGCTCTCGGCGCTGCTGCGCTCCGCCGGATACATGATCGATGGCGTCGAGGTGAGGGTTGCCGATCCCGGCGGCGCCAGTGCGCAGAGCGGAAACGGCCAGGCCAACACGCCGATGCACGGCGGTGGGCAGTCCGGGTCGTCGCAGGCGGAAGGAAGGTCGCCCGGAGAGCGGTCGCAGGATGGGCGGCCGCAGAACGAGCGCGGGAACAATGCTTTCGGCAAAGGGAGGAACGGTGAAGACGAGCAAGCTCGCAACACTGCTCGTAGCAGCGGCGTGTACATTTAGCCTGCCAGCGGCCGCAGCCGGCGCCGGGGCCAGCAACCTCTGCGAGCGCCAGATGACGCACGCGGCCCAGAAGCATGGCGTGCCTTTGGGTGTGCTCTATGCCGTGGGGCTGACCGAGACCGGTCGCGGCGATTTACTCCGTCCCTATGCGCTCAACATCGAAGGCAAAGCTTCCTACGATGACGACAAGGAAGCGGCATTGCGCCGGTTCGCAGGTGCGCGGGCGGCCGGGATAAAGCTGATCGACGTCGGCTGCATGCAGATCAACCATCACTTTCACGCCACGCAGTTCGGGTCCGTCGAGCAGATGTTCGAACCGGCAGCCAATGTCGAATATGCAGCACGCTTTTTGAAGGAGCTGAAGGCGCGCGAAGGCAACTGGACCATGGCGGTGGCGCGGTATCATGCAGGCCCGGACAACGATCCGGCCCAGAAGCGCTACGTGTGCCGGGTGATCGCCAACATGGTTGCGACAGGATTTGGCGCGTGGACCAGCCAGTCGCGCACGTTCTGCCAGCATTGAGCGTTTACGCAGCGTAAACCGACTCAGTTATCCTGTGTCACGGGTATGGCCCCGGCGGGCACGAACTCATCTGGAGGTGCAGCCTTGTTAAAAACTGGGGCAAAGACCGGACTTCTGGGCCCATACCGGCTGAACTTCGACACCATCGATGCCGCCATCACGCGCAGCTCGGCAGGGGTCTATGCGCTGGGCTACACCAGTCCCGAAGGGAAATTCTGCATCAACCACGTCGGCCGTGCCGATTCCGACGTGAAGAGCAAGCTGCGCAATTGCATCGGCTCGGCAACGCTGTTCAAGTTCAGCTACCTGCCGACCTCGAAGGCGGCTTTCGAACGCGAATGCGAGCTGTTTCACGACCTGAGTCCACCTGGCAACCGGGTGCATCCGGGCCGGGCGGCTGGAACTAGTTGGGGATGTCCTCGCTGCCGTATCTTTGATCGACGCCCGTGAGCATATCGAGGACGTCAGTCAGCGCCGCCTGGTAGCCGTGGTGCCAGTAGGCACGCTCGGGAGTGTCGCTGTCGAGATGCTTCTGGTCGGCAGCCGTATAGGGCGCCTCCTCGTCGAGCCAGTCCCGAATGCCGTCCCTGCGACGCCGCAGGAGCGAGAGGGGGTTGCTTTCAGACATGAACGCACAACCAGAGAAATGAGCCGGGGCACAGTCGCCACCCTCTTGGTTCTACCCCAATCGTCTTGGAGTTCGGGCAACGGCGGCGGCCGGATTTATTTCAAATTGCAGGTTTTCTGCCGAGGGTCCGGTAACCAGCCTCCAGCGTCACTCCGGCGGGAATTGACGCCAGCAGACTGAGAATTGGCGAGATTTGCGTGAATCTTCGCCTGCGCGGAGGTGACGTTGCATTAACCATGATGGTTTGATCGACCCGCCGATGCATCCGGGCAGCCATGCGTTTCGGTGGAAGCGCTACCGCGGGCGCGGCTTGGCACCCCGCAGGGCCTCGTCGATCAGCGAATTGGCAATGGTCATGCGCCGGGTCGCCTGATCGCGCACGGCCGGCGCGACGCGGTCGGGATGATTGGCCTTGGCAAATCTGCGCCGGATGAGCTTGAGGTCGGTGGAGGTCAGGTTCGGGGTGATGTGCAACTCGTCCACCACCTGCTCGTGCTCGGACTTGGGCGGCGGGGGCGGCTCGGGTGAAGCTTCTGCGGCGGGCGGACGGGAGAAGCCTTCGCTGTAGAGGCGCGACAGCAGGCCGGTGGACACGTAGGAGCGAAGCTTCCCCGCCATGCGGTCGACCGTATGCAAGAACTCGGCGCTGCCATACGAAGCCGCTTGGGGCTTGCGCGCGCCAACAGGCTCGCCGTCATCGGCCAGCGCGGCCCGGCGGGCTTCGTCCAAAGCCTTCAGGAATTCGTCGCGTTCGCGTGCTTTGAGGTTGATCATCGCGGCCATGTTACTGACACGTCTGCAACGTCACTGTGGAATGCTGTCATTTAGGCGGCGTTAATGCCGCACCATAAATGCACCGCATTCCCACTAGATGGCGATGCAAGGCGGCCACACGAATCTTTGCCAATTGGCTGTGCCACTGGTAGGCGATGTAAGTTGGCTCCACATCTGCTGCGATCCTTACCACAGCCCTCAAGCACCCCAATGACCAGACGCTTCATCATCACCGGCCTTGTCGCTGTCCTTCTCCTCGGGGGGCTCGCGTGGTTCAACTTCTCTTTCAAGCCCAACATGATCAAGACGATCCTGTCGTCCCAGGTGCCACCGCCGGCAACGGTGACATCGGAGGTCGCGCGCACGGAAAAATGGATCGAGCAGCTGCCTTCGATCGGCACGCTGATCTCCTCGCACGGCGTCGACATGACCTCCCAGGTCGCCGGCATCGTCACGGAAGTCTATCTTGAGAGCGGCGCTGACGCGTCGCGCGGCTCAAGCCTCGTGCAGCTCGACATCGCGGTGGAAAACGCCGACCTCGCGAGCGCCAAGGCAACCCTGCAGGAAGCCGAGGTCGCGTTCCAGCGACAGGAAGATCTGATTGCCAAGCGCGTTACGTCGGAGGCCAACCTGGATACGGCGCGCGCCAAGCGCGACACCGCGATGGCAGCCGTGAAGAGGATCGAGGCGGTGATCGCGCAGAAGACGATCAAGGCTCCGGTCTCCGGCCGGCTCGGCATCCGCAAGGTGGAGAGGGGGCAGTACGTGTCGCCGGGCATGGTGCTCGTCACGCTGCAGCAGCTCGACCCGATCCGCGTCGATTTCCCCATGCCGGAACAGCTGATCAGCAAGCTGCGCGTTGGCCAGCAGGTGGAGGTGACCGTGGACACTTTCCCCGGCGAGGTCTTCAAGGGCGAGATCGAATCCCTCGACGCGCGCGTGGCGCAGGACACACGCACCCTGCTCGTGCGCGGCAGTTTGCCCAACGGCACGCGCAAACTGCTTCCCGGCATGTTCGCCAACGTGGTCGTGCTCGCGGGCGATCCGCGGGACGTCATCACCGTGCCGCGCACGGCCATTACCTACAGCCTTTACGGCGACAGCGTTTATGCGGTGAAACAGGTGGCGTCCGAGGCCCCGAAAGCAGACGACAAGGCGGGGGCGCCGGCCGAACCGAAGCTTGTCGCCGATCGCCGCTTCGTGAAGACGGGAGAGGCGCGCGAGGATCGTGTCACGATCCTCTCCGGCGTCGCCGCAGGCGAGCAGGTGGTTACGACCGGCCAGCTGAAGCTCAATCCTGGTGCCGCCATCCGTATCGACAACACGCAGCCGCTGTCCCGGCCCGAAGTTCGGCCGAAGCAATAGGGGAGCGGTTGCCATGTCGTTCACCGACATTTTCATTCGCCGGCCCGTGCTCGCTACGGTCGTGAGCCTGATGATACTGCTGGTCGGACTGGCGGCCCTGTTCAATCTGTCGGTGCGGCAGTATCCCGAGATCACCAACACGACTCTGACCATCACCACCGCCTATCCCGGCGCGAATGCGGAGCTCATCAGGGGGTTCATCACCACCCCCATCATGTCGGCGGTCGCAAGTGCGGAGGGTATCGACACGCTGACCTCGTCGTCGCAGCAGAACGTCAGCACCATCACCTTGAACCTGCGCCTCGACGCCAACGCGGACCGCGCCGTGTCCGACGTGTTGTCGAAGGTTCAGCAGGTCAAGAACATACTGCCCCGCGAGGCGCAGGATCCAATCGTCACGCGCCAGACCGGCGATACGACCGCGCTGATGTATATGTCGTTCAACAGCAAGGTGATGACCGCCTCGCAGATCACCGACTATCTGACGCGCGTCGTGCAACCCCGTCTGCAGACGATCGACGGCGTCGCCAACGCGCAGATCCTGGGCGGCCAGACCTTCGCCATGCGCATCTGGTTGAACCCCGACAAGATGGCGGCGCTCGCCATCACGCCGCTCGACGTGCGCACGGCGTTGACCGCGAACAACTTCGTCACGGCGGCAGGGCAGGTGAAGGGCGACTTCGTCCAGACGAGCATCAATGCCCAGACGCTGCTCGACAACCCCACTGCCTTCGGCAAGCTGGTGGTGGCGACACGGGGCGATGCACTGGTTCGCCTCGACGATATCGCCGCCATCGAGCTGGGCCCAGAGAGCGCCGATTCCTCCTCGGTGTTCGACGGTCAAAAGGCCGTGTTCATCGGTGTGTTCGCCACGCCGACGTCCAACCCGCTGGTCGTCATCGACAAGGTGCGCAAGGCATTCCCGGATATCCAGCGCCAGCTCCCGGAAGGCATGGAAGCCGCCATTGCCTACGACGCGACCAAGTTCATCGAAGCGTCCATCAAGGAGGTGCAGACGACGCTGATCGAGGCCGGACTGATCGTGATCGTGGTGATCTTCCTGTTCCTCGGCAACCTGCGCTCGACCATCATTCCCGTCGTCACCATTCCGCTGTCGCTGATTGGCGTGATGTTCGTTCTGCTGGCGCTTGGATATTCGATCAATCTGCTGACGCTTTTGGCGCTGGTGCTTGCCATCGGCCTGGTGGTCGACGACGCCATTGTGGTGGTGGAAAACATCCATCGGCATATCGAAGAGGGCATGCAGCCCTACGATGCGGCGATTACCGGGGCGCGCGAAATCGCGGTGCCGGTGATCTCGATGACCATCACGCTGGCGGCGGTCTATGCGCCGATCGGGTTCGTGGCCGGCCTGACCGGTGCGCTGTTCCGTGAGTTCGCGTTCACGCTGGCCGGCGCCGTCATCGTCTCGGGCATCATAGCGCTCACGCTGTCGCCGATGATGGCTTCCAAGCTGCTGAAGGCGGAGCACGGCAGCGGCCGTTTTGTCCGCATTCTCGATCGCGTGTTCGGAAGTCTGCGGCGGCGCTATGAGGGACGGCTGCATCGCACGCTCGATCGGCGGCCGGTCACGATCATGGTGCTGGTGGTCGTCATGGCGGCGACGGCCATCATGTATATGACGTCGCAAAGCGAGCTGGCGCCCGAGGAAGACCAGGGCATCCTGTTCAACGTCGTGAAGACGCCGCAGCCCGCCAACCTCGACTATCTGGAACAGGCGACGGCGCAACTCGGCAAGGTGTTCGAAACCGTGCCCGAGAAGGAGCACGTCTTCACCATCAACGGTCTCACCGACGTGCACCAGGCGTTCTCGGGCATCCTGTTCAAGCCGTGGGAGGAGCGCACGCGCACGCAAAAGCAGATCCTGGCGGGGCTGCAGGGCAAGGTCGCCGGCATCGCCAACGCGCAAGTGTTCACGTTCCCGCTGCCGTCGCTGCCGGGTTCGCGGGGCGGCGCCTCGGTGCAGTTCGTGATCACGACCACGGCCGACTATCCTCAGCTCGCCCAGGTGCTGGATAGGCTGAAGACCGAAGCGCAGAAAAGCGGCATGTTCATCTTCATCGACGCGGATCTCAGGTTTGAGACGCCGCAGATCGAGATGAAGATCGACCACGACAAGGCCAATCGCCTCGGCATCAAGATGCAGGACATCGGCGGGTCGCTGGCGACGCTGCTCGGCGGCAACTATGTCAACCAGTTCAACCTGTACGGCCGCAGCTACAAGGTGATTCCGCAAGTGCCGCGCGAGTACCGGCTCACCACCGACTGGCTCAAGCGCTATCAGGTGCGCACCGGCACGGGCACGCTGGTACCGCTGTCGAGCGTCGTCTCGATCGGCGAGTTGGTGCAGCCCAACGCGCTCACGACCTTCCAGCAGCTCAACTCGGCGATCCTGAGCGGTGTGCCGTTTCCTGGCCGCACGGTGGGTGAGGCGATCACTTTCCTGAAGGCGAAGGCAGGCGAGGTTTTACCCGCGGGCTTCTCCTACGACTTCCAGGGCGAGAGCCGCCAGTACGTGCAGGAAGGCAGCAGGTTGGCGGTGACCTTCGTATTCGCGCTCATCATCATCTATCTGGTGCTGGCGGCGCAGTACGAGAGTTTCCGAGATCCGCTGATCATCCTGATCGCGCTGCCGACGGCGATGTTTGGTGCGCTGATACCCATCAATCTCGGTCTCGCCAGCATCAACATCTACACGCAGGTGGGGCTGGTGACCCTGATCGGGCTCATCTCCAAGCACGGCATCCTGATGGTGGACTATGCCAATCATCTGCAGGAGAACGAGGGCCTGAGCCGGCGCGAGGCGATCGAGCGCGCCGCGGCGATCCGGCTGCGTCCCATCCTGATGACCACGGCCGCGATGGTGGTGGGCATGCTGCCGTTGCTGATCGCCGCCGGTGCGGGTGCGGCGAGCCGGTTTTCGATCGGGCTGGTGATCGCGGCCGGCATGACGGTTGGCACGCTGTTTACGTTGTTTGTGACCCCGGTCGTCTACACCTACGTGGCACGCGATCACGCTGCGCATCGTGTGCCCAAAGCATCCAGCGCGCCGCCGGCGGCTGTGGAAAGACCGGCCGAATAATCGGCCTTTCCTGTTGTTGCGCAGTAGGTTGCCTGTCAGCAGCGTTGCCTGCGGCACGCGCCTCATAACGGCCGTCAACTTTTCGGACCATTTGTGGGTGACTTGTTAACTGTCGCCTGCCAGGGTGGCTCGCGTATGGTCAGTCAACAGTAAGCGGTTGTGCCAGTTCGGTCATGGGTACCTCAGTCAACAGCAGCGAACGCCCTGCCGACAGCGGCGTCACCATCTCCTTCGGCGAGCGCTTCGCCGCCTCCGATCAGTTCGATGCGATTTTCCGCGAGGGCATGGCCCTGGTGGAGCACGCCGCGACCTACCTCGACGGGGCGGGCCGCAAGGAAGCGCGCCAGCTGCGCGGCCCTCCGGCGATGCTCTACGCAACCGAGAGCATGCGCCTCACCACCCGCCTGCTCGAGCTTGCCTCGTGGCTGATGATCCGCCGCGCGCACAAGGAAGGCGAGATCACGCTTGTTGAGGTGCGCAGGAAGCTCGCTCGCGTGCGTCTGACGGCGCCGGGCCGGTTGGGACACATCAAGGGTTTCGACGAGCTGCCGGAAGGCTTGCGCAAGCTCATCTCGGCGAGCTTTGCGCTCAATGATCGGATCGTGCGCCTCGACTGCGCCATGCAAGTGGTGGTGGGCGAACCGGACGCCGCGGGCAGTCCGGTGGAGGCGCAGGTCGCCCGTCTGGAACAGGCCTTCGCAAGTCGCGCGGGCTAAGCGCCCTGTACTGACCGGTGCCAAGCTTGGGATGCCCTCTCGGGGCTCGGCCATCGCCTATTCCTGAACCGTCAGCAGGTTGGCGTCGCGTGCCAGCCGCCATTTGCCGTCCGGCTCCTTGCGCAGGATGCTGAGGGTGTAGCCCGCGCGCCGGACGATGTTGCCGGCAGGTGTCGTCATCGCCACCAGCAGATGACCGCGCAGGTAGGCCCAGTCGCCGAGCACCTTAAGCTCGCGAATCTCGCTCGTGCCCTCCATGTGCATGTCCTTCATGTTCTGTGAGGCGGCGGCGAACGCCGCCTTGCCGAACGGCTCGCGGCCGGGGACCATGAACACCACGTCGTCCGTCATCAGGCTCAGCACCGTATCGGTGTCGCCGGCCTGGCTGGCGGACATCCAGGTGGCGATCAGGTCGCGAATGGCGCGTTCGTCGTCGGACATCGGGCATTGCTCCACGGCAGGTCGCGCACGCCGGTAGCGTGTTCCTGCATAACGCCGAGCACGGCCTTTGGCTCCGCTACATCGCCCGCTTGGGAACCGTCTGCAGGAAATCGCCGAGTTGCTTGGCCCAGAACTTGGCGTTGCCGGTGGTGCCGTGGCCGCGCGTGTCTTCGCTGGCGGGGATGAGGTAGAGGCGGCCGTTCTTCACGCGCTTGAGCTCGCGCTCCATGATGCCGGTTTCGGGCGGATTGCGCTCGTCGTCGGCGGCATTGATGGCGAGCAGCGCGGCCTGGATGCGCTCCAGCCCCGGCGAGGCGTTGTAGTCGCGCGAGGAATCCCACTGGTACACGAAGTTGTTGGCGTCGGCCTTGAAGGGCGCCGCCAGCCGCGCATCGACCAGTTTGTCGGCGGCATCGCGGGTCGGCGCCAGTTTCTGGAAGGCCAGCGTGCCGCCATTGGTGGCTACGGCGAAGAATGTGTTGGCCATCTTCATCGAGCGCGGCTGCGTGGTGTAGTCGCCGTCTTTGTACTCGGGGTCGGTGCGGATGGTGTCGATCATCAGCCGGCGCAGCATCCAGTTGCGGCTCGCCATCTCGGAGGGTTGCGACGCCATGGGGACGAGCGCATCCATGGTGTCGGGATACTTGGCGCCCCACAGCCAGGTATGCATGCCGCCCATCGAGTTGCCGATCACGAGGCGCAGATGGCGGATGCCGAGGCCTTCCTTGATCAGGCGGTAGTGGCCCTCGACCATGTCGTCATAGTTGTACTTGGGGAACTTGGCGCGCAGGCCGTCGGAGGGCTTCGATGATTTGCCGTGGCCGAGCCCGTCCGGGATGATGATGTAATACCTGCTGGCATCGAGCGCCTGGCCCTTGCCGAACAACTCGCCGCCGAAGGTTGCGCCGAGCATGCTGGCCGCGGAGCCGGTGGTGCCGTGCAGGACCAGTACCGGTTCGCCGGTGGACTCGCCCACGGTAGTGTAGGCGAGTTTCACCTCCGGCAGAACCTCGCCGGTGTGGAACTTGAAGTCGCGCGCGGTCCAGCTGCCTTCCTTTGGCGCGGGGAAGTCGGCGGCCAAAGCAGCCAGGGACGTGAGTGCGATGGCAAGCGCGGTGACTATCGCAGCCGATATAGTGCGGAGTTTCATGGGCATTCTCCCTGCTACCGGCGCTTTGGGTCTGCGCAGTTGGCCCAATGCTACAGGAGATCGGCGAACGGCGAAATCCGGCTACTGCACGAACTTGCCGAAGAAATGATAGTCGGCCTTCGGCCCGTGCACCATCAGCGTCCAGTGCGTTGCCATGTCGGGGCTGGTGCAGTTGTTGCCGTGCGCCTGCACGATCAGCGTGATGCGCTGTCCGCTGCCCACCCCCGGCGTGAAGATGCCCGTGCCCGACGCGCTGGACGTCAGCTTCCATTCCTTGAACAACGACGGTCCGGTGCCGCCTTCGCGCTCGTCGAGGCGCGGGTCGACCGAGAAGATCGCGATCGTGGCTGGAATGGCGAGAGTCAAGGTTCCCTTGCGGCCGGCCTTGTCGTTGAAGGCAAACACCCAACGGCCCGGTTCCTGCGAGACATGCATCTCGTATGTGCCGGACGGGTTGGCGATGCCCTTGATGTCGGAGGTGTCGCGCTCGCCGGTGTAGAGCTCGGCCTCCGCCATGAAGCGCAGCCGGCCGATTTCCTCGCGCAGCGTCGAGTCGAGCTTGGTGACGCCGACATAACGCTGGCCCTGGTTGGTGCAGCAGGCGCAGGCCCAGGCTGCGACGCCGCTTGAGGCGAGCCCGCAGCCGACACAGAGCAGCAGCGCCAACGTGCGAAACGCCTGCATGCGCCATCCTGAGAACGATGTTTTCCGGCCGGCCGACCTCATGCCGGCTTGCGGCCGCGTACCGCGAACGCGCGCATCCGGCTCCAGCGCCCAATGTAGGGCTCATACCGGTCGCCGGCGGTCCAGGTCGCGGGGGGTCGCGAGGGTGAGGTCATGCCGTGTTCCGTGAACGTCGCGCTGCAGTACGACAGCAACCGTT
The DNA here is from genome assembly GCA_963814055.1 of uncultured Alphaproteobacteria bacterium. Taxonomy (GTDB): domain Bacteria; phylum Pseudomonadota; class Alphaproteobacteria; order Rhizobiales; family Hyphomicrobiaceae; genus AWTP1-13. Next base: position 38,394 of record CAWFBJ010000021.1, on the reverse strand, counting down.
CGGCGCGGCTTTTCGATGGCGCGAGGGTCCAGAGCGAAGGCGAAGCCGATGCCCGGTCCACCGGCGCCTTGGCAGGGAGCTGCCTGGTGCTCCTCCGGAACATGGCACCCAAGCGGCCCTGGAGCCTTTTTCTTTGTGCTGCCAATATTCTAGCGCTACATTTTTGACCTGACGGGTCGGGAAATGTGGAAATGGCCACACGCGCGCGCTCAACATTGCTGGCTGCTGTAGCGCTGGCCGGGCTTGGCGGCCCGGCGGCATCGCAGTCAGCCCCTCGGGAATACGAGGCGTTCATACGTGCCGAGGTCAACAAATGCGTGGCAGAGTCGGTGCGCCTGGACAAGGAGACTGGGGTTCTCAACCATCCCACCGCGCCGACACAGGCGCAACGCGTGGCTTCATGCCGAGAGATGATGATGCAGATCCACGATTTGTATCCCATGTCCGAACCCAAGCCCGAACCGAACAAGAAGGCGCGGCAGCCGCCCCGTTAGGGCCGCCGCACGCCCGCGCCCTGTCCTTTGCCAGCCACGCGGCGAGCGCCTGCCGGCGGGAATGTCGAGCGCGGCGAGATAAATGGGCGGGTGGAATAGAGGCGTGGGGCTGAGGCGGCCTACGATCCCCGCGGCTGAGGCTCGGCTGCAGTGTCAACCGCGGGCGCCGCGGCGAACCACCCCCGCAGAAGGTGGCGGTGCCAGAAGGCCATGGGTGTCGCGACCACGGCATAGGGAATCACCATGACGATCATTCCCATCGCCACAAACCTTAGGGCGAGTAACGGCGAGGCCTTGGCGTATGCCGCCCAGGCGACGAACGGGATGGCTGCGAGCGCGCTGCTGGCAATGAACGTCAGCGCCGTGAGCCAGGCCACCCGGGGCCCCGAGTAAGAGCCCGCCCGGAAAATGAGGACGTACCAGCATGCCGGATAGGCGACGATGCCGCCTAGTCCCAGCAGCGAAATATTGGCGATGACGAAGGAGACCCGGCCCTGGCCGCTGATGGCCAACATGCCGAGCCACATCAGCGCGAGAGTCGCGGCCGCGATCGCAGCGCCGCTCCACAAGCCGGACCAGAGAAAGCGCCGCGACCACATTCGGGATCGCCTCGTCATTCACATGCACCGGATGGTGAGCTTAGAGGCGAGGCGTTACGCTTCGGCTAACCGGCGCGGGAATCGTGGCACCCTGCAAGAGCCTGCCGTTCCAAAGCGCCCAACCAGGCCAGGAACTGAGGCCGGCGATGCTCAGGGCGCAAATGTGGAGCTTGGCCGAAGTATAGCATGCCAGCGTGACGGTGGGGATAAGTCTGCCGAAGGGTCCGGATGGCCGCTGCGCGGCCTGCGGGATGGCAGATGAGACGAGCCACCTGTCATGGTCGGGCTTGTCCCGGCCATTCATCATAAGCTTGCTCCGGCGCTTGCGGAGAGATTGATCCTCGGGACAAGCCCGAGGATGACAGGCGCACGCCCATGTCATCCCGGCCGGTGCGTGCGCGCGGAGAGCCGGGACCCAGGCACCATGCCCTACGCGCCGATCCCCAACTGACGCATCATGCCCACGATGTCGTAAAACAGGTTCTCTTCAATGATCTCGCCGTCGTCGCTCCAGCGCGCGACCGTGCAGAAGTCGACCTCGAACGATTTGCCGGTGGGTGCAATCTCGGCCCCGTTCGGGGCGGGCATCGGCCCTTGCATCGTGCCTGTGAAACGCGCGACCGAGCAGGTCCAGTCGCCGCTGGCGAAGAAGACCTTGTAGGGCCGATTGTGCACCTTGTTGTCCGGGAACGTCTTGAACATCTGCACGCCTTCCGCCCGGTGATCGTGTCGGCCGTGCGTCGAGGGCTGGGCCGGCCAGCGCACCGTCACGTCGTGCTTGTGCCGTTTGTCGAAGGTGTCCCAGTCCTGAGCATTCCATGCATCGTCCAGCGTCTGCATCAGATCCATGTTGCGCTGTTCTCGGGTCATGACCGTCCTCCATTGCACGTGATGCAAACCGCAGCATCGCCGCTCGACGGGCAAGTTGTCATCCCTGATCCCGGATGGCCGCGGGGCGGCCTCCGGGATGACGGGTGCGGCGCGCAAGCCCGCCTACTTCAACGCCTCATTGCTTTTCTTCACCCGCTCCGCATCGACGTACACCTGCCCGCCCATCGCGCGGAACTTGGCGCTCATCTGATCCATGCCGGCCTGCGCCGCCGCGGGATCGACCACGGTGGTCTCCTGCGCCAGCTCGACCTGCGCCTCGTTCAGCGTGGCGGCGTAGTCGCGCACGTCCTGGGTGATCTTCATGGAGCAGAACTTCGGACCGCACATGGAGCAGAAGTGCGCCACCTTGTGGGCTTCCTTGGGCAGGGTCTCATCGTGGTAGGAGCGCGCCGTGTCGGGGTCGAGCGAGAGGTTGAACTGGTCCTCCCAGCGGAAGTCGAAGCGCGCGTCGGAGATGGCGTCGTCGCGTAGCTGCGCCGCCGGATGCCCTTTCGCCAGGTCGGCTGCGTGGGCGGCGAGGCGGTAGGTGATGACGCCCACCTTGACGTCGTCGCGGTTGGGGAGGCCGAGGTGCTCCTTGGGCGTGACGTAGCAGAGCATGGCGGTGCCGAACCAGCCGATCATGGCGGCGCCGATGCCCGACGTGATGTGGTCGTAGCCCGGCGCGATGTCGGTGGTCAGCGGGCCTAGCGTGTAGAAGGGCGCCTCGCCGCACTCCCTGAGCTGCTTGTCCATGTTGATCTTGATCTTGTGCATCGGCACGTGGCCGGGGCCTTCGATCATCACCTGGCAGCCCTTGGCCCAGGCCTTCTTGGTGAGTTCGCCCAGCGTCTCCAGCTCGGCGAACTGGGCTGCGTCGTTGGCGTCGGCGATGGAGCCGGGGCGCAGGCCGTCGCCCAGCGAGAACGACACGTCGTAGGCCCGCATGATGTCGCAGATGTCGTCGAAGCGCTCGTAGAGGAAGCTCTCCTTGTGATGCGCCAGGCACCACTTGGCCATGATCGAGCCGCCGCGCGAGACGATGCCGGTCTTGCGGTTGGCGGTGAGCGGCACGTAGGCGAGGCGCACGCCAGCGTGGATGGTGAAATAGTCGACGCCCTGCTCGCACTGCTCGATCAGCGTGTCGCGATAGATTTCCCAGGTCAGCTTGACGGGATCGCCGTCGCATTTCTCCAGCGCCTGGTAGATCGGCACGGTGCCGATGGGGACGGGCGAGTTGCGCAGAATCCATTCGCGCGTGTTGTGGATGTTGCGGCCGGTGGAGAGATCCATGACGGTGTCGCCGCCCCAGCGGATGGCCCACACCATTTTCTCGACTTCCTCCTCGACGGAAGAGGTGACGGCGGAGTTGCCGATGTTGGCGTTGATCTTCACCAGGAAATTTCGGCCGATGATCATCGGCTCCAGCTCGGCGTGATTGATGTTGGCCGGGATGATGGCGCGGCCGCGGGCGATCTCCTCGCGCACGAACTCGGGTGTGATGTGCTCGGGGATCGCCGCGCCGAAGCTTTCGCCGTCGGCAACGGCCGCCTTTGCACGCGTTAGCGCGGCCTTGCGGCCGAGGTTCTCGCGGTGCGCGACGTAGATCATTTCCTTGGTGATGATGCCGGCCTTGGCGAACTCGTATTGCGTCACGGGCTTGCCGGGCAGGCTACGCAGAGGCGCGGGCTTGTTGGGGAAGTCGCGCGCGAGATGCTTGCCCGAGACGTTGCCGTTGTCCTCCGGCTTGATGTCGCGGCCGACGTATTCCTCGACGCCGCCGCGCTCGCGCACCCAGGCGGCGCGGATGCGGGGCAGGCCCTTCTCGACGTCGATGGTGGCGTGCGCGTCCGTGTAGGGACCGGAGGGATCGTAGACGCGGAAGGATTTCTCGGCGGCGCCTTCGCTGAGTGCAATTTCGCGGAACGGCACGCGCACGTCGGCGTGGCCTTCGGGGGAGGTGTAGACCTTGGTGCTGGCGCTGATCGGCCCCGTGGTGACCTTGGGGATCATCAGGTCTTTGCTGCGCGTGATCTTGTTCATGGTGACCTCAGGTTTCGGGGCCGTAAGCCTTGTATGAAAGGAACCCGCCCAGCGCGACGAGCACCACGGCGGTGATGAGTAGAGCCGCCGAGTTGGCGGCGAACGAGTCCGCGATCGGGCCCGCCATCTGCGGCACCCACATGCGTGCGAGCCCGCCCACGATCGCAAGCCAGCCGAACAGCGTGACGATGACCTGCCAGCCGCCGCTCCAGACATTGTGGACGCGCACGATGGCAATGCCCGCGAGCAGCGAGAGAATGCCCGATAGAACGATCAGGCCGTAGTCGTGCGAGATCTGGTCGATGATGACCGGAAACAGCTCGCGGTTGACAAGCATGGCAATGCCCATTGCTGCCAGTACGGGCCCGATCAAACCGGCAATGAGCTTGGAGTGCGCCATCGTTTCCGTCCCTTCGCCGGCATGACCCGGATCAGGTTCTAAGGGTGGCGGCGCGGTATCAGCGCCATCTCAGCCAGCTTCCGCCGGCCCCCCTGGAACTACCTATAATGTGCGCTGATCGGCGCCCCGGCGCAAGGTCCCATTGCGGCAACGCTGCTGGTCGCCGCGCGCCTGTGTGCTACCGTCTGGCACCTCCAAAAGCGGAAAACGTGCTTGGGCCGGCAAACGAAAAACATCCTCTTCATCATGTGCGACCAGCTGCGGTGGGACTATCTTTCCTGCTACGGCCATCCAAAACTGCACACCCCCAACATCAATGCGCTGGCGGCGAAAGGCGTGCGGTTCACGCGCGCCTACGTGGAGACGGCCGCGGACCGGCATGAGGGATCGACCTCGCAACGTCCGCCGCGGTGCGAAGAAAGAGCCTGGCAATCGGGCTGAGCGACCTGTTCTTGAGCGTGATCAGCCCAATCGGCCCGCGCGTATTTCGCAGCCGGATGTCGACTGCGGTCAGCTGGGGATGCTCGTTCGGCGTCGTAAGCATCGTTCCCGGATGCATGGCGAGGAAGGGACCGTTGGCGACCAGCACGCTCAGCGCGTAGGTGGAGGACATCGTGACGGTCGCGCGAGGAATCTCGAGGCCATGCTCTGCGAAGGCGCCTCGGATGATCCTGGTAAGAAACCCTGCCGGAGGCGGCAACACCCACGGTTCATCCATGAGGTCGGCCAGCTTGACGCCACGGCGTCGTGCCCACCTGTTCTGCTTGCTGCAGATGACGGCGAGTTCATCATGAAACAAGGTATCGACCTTGAGGTGCTCGTCAGCCACAAAATCAGCGAGCCGACTGATAACGAGCTCGATGTCCCTCTGCCGCAGAGCCTGGAGCAGGACATCGGTCGCGGCAACCGTGAGCGCGAAAGTCATGCGCGGATAGCGGGGGACGAGTTCGTTGAAGACCGCGGAGGCGATGGCCGACATCGGAGGGGTTGTGCCCATTCGCAATTCGCCGATGGCGGGATCCGCCAGAGATTGAATTTCGCTTATTCCCTGGCGCAGCTCGTTGAACATGATGCGAGCGCGATCGAGCAGCGCCTGTCCGTAAACGGTCGGGGTCACTCCCAGGGAGGTGCGATCCAATAGCGGCACGCCCAAGGCCTGCTCCATCTCGGCGACAGCGTAGGAGACTGCCGGCTGAGTGATAGCAAGATCTCTCGCGGCCTTCGCCATGCTTCCGTTGTCAGCGGCCGCCTGCAGGATGCGCAGGTCGCGCAGCTTGAGATGCTTGCCGATGTCCTTGGATACACCCATCAGTTGTCCTTATAGCGATATAATGAGAACCAGGGTTCACTTATGGATCATTCGGCGGGATCGTGGGCGGGTCAAGACGAAGTTGTCGTCGGCAGCGACCGCGATGGAGGCTATCATGCGCCTGATCCACGCAGTAACCGCAGCAATCGCTTTCGGAGTCCTAGCGCTGCCCGGAGCGCATGCCCAGATGGGCGCCGAGCCCATTCGAATCGTCAGCCCATATCCACCGGGAGGCGTCGGCGACGGGGTCGCGCGCATGATAGCCGAACACATGCGGGCAGATTTCGGCCGGCCGGTCATCATGGAAAACAAGCCCGGAGCGGCAGGCCGGCTCGGCGTGCAGTTCGTCAAGGACGCTCCCCCCACCGGCGACGTACTGCTGTTCGTGCCCATCGCGCCGATGGTGATGTTTCCGCACGTCTACGAGAAGCTCGGCTACGATCCGGTGGCAGACTTCGCTCCGATCACGCAAATCGCCACGTTCGATCTCGGGGTGGCCGTCGGCGCCAGCGTTCCCGCCAAATCGCTGAAGGAGTTGGTGGCATGGCTGCGCGCCAACCCGAACCAGGCGACCTATGGCACGCCGGCCGCGGGTTCGCTGCCGCACTTCTTCGCCGTCCTGTTTGCACGAGAGGCGAAATTGGATTTCCGCCACGTCGCCTACAAGGGCAATGCGCAAGCCATTGTCGACCTGATTGGGGGGCACCTGCCAATCCATTTCACGTCGAGCCAGGACTTCGTCGAGACGCACAAGTCGGGCCGCATACGTGTGCTTGCGACTTCAGGCGACAGGCGTTCGACGGCGCTGCCCGACGTGCCGACGTTTGCGGAGAACGGTTACGCCATTCACGGCCACGGCTGGCATGGGCTTTATGCGCCAGCCAAGACATCTGCCGAAGTTGTCGCACGATTGAACGCCGCCGTGGTGGCCGCCATTCGCAAGCCTGAGATCCAGGAGCGGCTCACCACGTTGGGGCTACAGCCGACGGGCACCTCGCCGGCCAAACTCGCTGAAATTCAGCAGGCCGACACGGCGTTTTGGGGGCCGATTGTCAAAGCCTCGGGTTTCAAACCTGATTAGGTGAGGTGGTCTCCTTCGATGCTAAGGTAGGGTGACCGCCGCCCGAGACTGACCCGTGACCCGCCGAACCAAGAATATCCTCTTCATCATGTGCGACCAGCTGCGGTGGGATTATCTGTCCTGCTACGGCCATCCAAAACTGCACACCCCCAACATTGATGCGCTTGCGGCCCGCGGCGTGCGGTTCACACGGGCCTATGTTCAGTCGCCCGTGTGCGGGTCTTCGCGCATGAGTTTCTATACGGGCCGCTACGTGCAATCGCACGGCGCCACCTGGAACGGCGTGCCGCTGAAGGTCGGCGAAATGACGCTTGGCGACTATCTCCGGCCCCTTGGGGTGGAGGCGGTGCTGGTCGGAAAGACGCACATGGTCGCCGACCAGGAGGGCATGCAGCGGCTCGGCATCGATCCCAATTCCATCATTGGCGTGCGCGTAAGCGAATGCGGCTTCGAACCCTACGAGCGTGACGACGGCCTGCACGGTGTCGGTCCCGACGGGCGCTACGATCCGCAGATGCCCCGCTACAACCAGTACCTGAACGAAAAAGGATATGCCGGCGACAATCCCTGGCACGACTGGGCCAACGCGGCGCAGGGCGAGGGCAACGCGCTTGCCTCCGGCTGGGCCATGCGGCACGCCCGCAAGCCCGCGCGCGTGTCCGAGGCAGATTCCGAAACGCCCTACATGACGCGGCGGGCGATGGACTACATCGCCGAAGCCGGCGACCGGCCCTGGTGCCTGCATCTCTCCTACATCAAGCCGCACTGGCCCTACATCGCGCCCGCCCCATACAACGCCATGTTTGGCCCCGGCGACGTGCTGCCCGTGGTGCGCTTGGAGGAGGAGCGGCGCGACCCGCACCCGCTGGCGGCGGAGTTCATGGAGCGGCGCGTCGGCAAGGCGTTTGCGCGCGACGAGGTGCGGGCCGAGGTCATCCCGGTCTACATGGGGCTCATCAAGCAGATTGACGACCAGTTGGGAGTGCTGTTCCGATTCATGGAGCAGCGGGGGCTGCTCGACAATACGCTGATCGTGTTCACGTCCGATCACGGCGACTATCTTGGCGACCACTGGATGGGCGAGAAGGACCTGTTCCATGAGCCGTCGGTGAAGATCCCCCTGATCATCTGCGATCCATCTGCTGAGGCGGACAGCGCGCGCGGCACGGTTTGCGACGAACTCGTCGAGTCGATCGACCTGATCCCGACGTTGCTGGAGGAACTGGGCGCCGACCCTGCCGAGCAATCACACCGGCTCGAGGGGCGCTCGCTGATGGCCTTCCTGCGTGGACTGCATCCGGCCCAGTGGCGCCGCTTTGCCATCAGCGAATACGACTATGCGCTGCAGCCGTTCACGGCAAGGCTCGGCATCGCGCCGCGCGATGCCAATCTGTTCATGGTGGCGGACAAGCGCTGGAAGCTCATCCATGCGCCGGGTTTCCGACCGATGTTGTACGACCTCGAAACCGACCCCAATGAGTTCCGCGACCTCGGCGCCGATCCGGCCTTCGAAGGCGAACGCCAGCGTCTGATGGCGGTGCTCAATGTCTGGGGTCTGCGCCTATCCCAGCGTACGACGCGCTCGGAACAGCAGATGAAGGCTGCACGCGGCAAATCCCAGCGCAAGGGCATCCTGATCGGCGTGTGGGACGAGGCCGACGTTGCCCCGGAGCTGTGGAGCAAGTACTTGGGGGACGAGACGTAGGGCGGGACATCGGGGACGAGACATCGGCGGTGGGCCGCGGTGCGAAACCCTAATGTTTCACGTGAAACAAATTAATCATCATATTGATATTTCACTTAAAACATAGAGGCGAAAAAGTCTGGGAGAACGCTCAATGATCCACAAGTTTCCGCGCATGCTGGCGGTCGTCGCCGTGGTGCTGATCGCGGCAATCCAGGTGCCGGCGCACGCCCAGGAGCCGGTTCGCTTGATCTTTCCGTTCGCCGCCGGCGGGTCGGGTGATGCGCTGGCGCGGCACATCGCCGAGGGCCTGCGCACGGCCCTCGACCAGCCGGTCATCGTCGAGAACCGCACCGGCGCCCAGGGCCGCCTCGGTGTCCAGGCGGTGAAGGCTGCAGCACCGGACGGCAAGACTCTCCTGCTCACCCCGGTCGCGCCCATGTCGGTCTATGCCCATGTCTACAAGGCGCTGCTCTACGATCCGGTAGCCGACTTCGAGCCTGTGTCGCAGGTCGCCACCTTCGACTTCGCGATCGCGGCCGGGCCGCAGGTGCCGGCCGTGTCGCTCAAGGAGCTGGTTGCCTGGGTGAAGGCCAATCCGGCCCAGGGCAACTACGGCACGCCGGCGGCCGGCACGCTGCCGCATTTCTTTGCGGTCTCGTTCGCCAAGACAGCGGGGCTGGATCTGCGCCATGTGGGCTACCGTGGATCGGCGGCGGCGCTCACCGATTTGATGGGCGGGCAGATCGCCATTGTGGTCACCACTTCCACCGACGTTCTGGAGCAGCACAAGGCCGGCCGCATCAAGGTGCTTGCCACTTCCGGCAAGACCCGCTCGCCGTTCCTGCCCGATATCCAGACCTTCAAGGAGGCCGGCTACGACATCGAGGGCAGCGGGTGGTACGGCGTCTACGCGCCGGCCAAGACGCCGGCCGACGTTGTCGCCAAACTCAACAAGGCCATCGTTGAGGCCGTGCAGTCGCCGCCGGTGAAGGAGAAGCTGCTGGCCTTCGGCCTGGTGCCGACAGGGACGTCTGCCGCCGAGCTTCGCAAGATCCAAGCCGCCGACGCCGAGCTCTGGGCGCCGGCCGTGAGAGCGTCAGGCTTCACGCCGGAGCAGTAGTGCGTTCGCTCATGAGCAGTCGAAGGCAGCTTTCAGCAGACCGGTCTTGCGGGTAAACGCGCTTGGCATTGCACGCCTCATACACGTCGTTCTGCGGTGGTCGGTTGGCCAAGACTTCGTCTGGATGACTTGCTAGAACGTCGGCGCGTGCCCCTGACCTCCCATGGGCGCCATCGTTGTTCAAGGCGAGAAACCCTATCATGGTTCATTCGTCTGAAGCGCACACCCGCCCGATGGCCGAGTTCGTTCCCGAGCTCGATCGTCTTGCCGCTGATGCCATGGCCGACTGGAAAGTGCCGGGCGCGGCTCTGGCCGTGGTGCAGGACGGCAAGGTCGCGCTCGCGAAGGCTTACGGTCAGCGCGATGTCGAAGCAAACCTGCCCGTTACCACCGCGACGCAGTTCCTGATCTGCTCGATCACCAAATCGTTCACCGCTACGGGTGTCGCGCTCCTGCACAATGAGGGGCGCCTCGACTGGACCAAACCGGTGCGCGACTACATTCCCGAGTTTCGCCTGCACGATGCGGTCGCGACCGAGCGGGTCACGGTGCGCGACCTCCTGTGCCATCAGTCCGGTCTGCCACGCCATGACTGGGTGCATCTTCCAGGCGATCGGCTGGCCGCTGACTTCCTGGGAATCATGCCGTATCTCGAATTGAGCCGCGATATCCGCGCGGCCTACCAATACAACAACCTCTGCTACAACGTCCTTGGCCTCCTCATCGAGCGGCTCAGCGGACAAAGCTACCAGGCCTTCACGCGCACGCGGCTGACCGACAGGCTCGGCATGACGGTCAGCTTTACCCTGGAAGAGCTCGAGGCCTCGGCCGATGCCGCCCGGCCGTACATGATGCACGAGGACACGCGGCTGCCGGCCTTGCGCCTCCCGATCCGGACTCTCGCTGGCGGGGCGATCAATACGTCGGTCACAGACCTCGCGAGCTGGATGCGCCTGCATCTCGGCAAGGGCGAATTCGAAGGTGAGCGCTTGCTGCCGGCCGCGCTCGTCGGCGAGCTGCATGCGCCACGTGTCTACAACACAACGCCGGGCTACGCGGAATTCGGCGAAGCGCACTATGGCCTCGGCTTCCAATGCTTCAGCTATCGTGGCGACCGGCTTGTTCAGCACAGCGGCGGCTGGACCGGCTGGGGTACGCTGATGACGCTTGTGCCGGACTTCGGCATCGGCGTCGCCGTCTTGACCAATCGCAGCCCGAGCGAAGTGCCGCCGACCCTGACTTGGCACATCATCGACCGGCTGCGCGGCCGCGAGCCGGTCGACTGGCGCGAGCGGTCCCGCAAGCGGCGCGAGGACTCCATCGCCCATATGCAGGCCGACAAGACCGCGCGGGAGAAGGCGCGCCACATGAATACGCGGCCGGCCCATGAGCTTTCGGACTATGCCGGCGACTATCAGCATCCGGCCTACGGCAAGATGTCGATCAAGGAGCAGGTTGGGACGCTGCACTGGTCGTGGCGCGGCATGTTCGCGACCATGGAGCACCGCCACTACGAGACGTTTGCATTGCCGGAGGTGCCGGATCGTCTGCTGCCGGACAGGCTTGCCATCACCTTCCTGACGGATCGCGAGGGCAACATTGTCAGTCTCTCGACGCCGCTCGAGCCGATGGTGAAAGATATCGTGTTCGAGCGTCTTGCGGCGGGCGACTGCACGGACCCGGCTTTCCGCGCACGGTGCGTCGGCAATTTCAAGGGTGGTGTCACGACGCATTGCGTAACGCTGGATACGGAAGGCCGACTTGTGTTGAAGCCCGACAACCAGCCGGCCTATCGCCTTGCGCCACAGCAAGGGCGGAGGTTCCGCATTGTGGAGCTGGACGGCTTCGTCGTCGAATTTCGCGGTGAGGGCGCAATCGTCGACGAAGTGATTTTTCATCAACCGAACGGCACGTTCATCGCAAGGCGCGTAGAGGGGTAGAGGTTGGATGCCGCGCTTCGCCCCGAGCTCTGGGCCTCGCCGTGGTCAGGGGACTCCGGCTACGCCGGAGCAGCGCACGCTGTTCTGAACCCGAACGGGTAGACCCATCTTACACCGCATCGTCCATCGCAATCGCCCGATAGCCAAGTGCCGCATCGGAACGGGCCGGCGTGGAAATCGCGTCGCTGTAGAGTGTTCCCTCATGGAAGAAGTACGTGATCAACGTGCGATAGGTCCCGATCTGCCGGTGCTCTTTCGTGCGCAATACGCTGCGGGTCGTGGTCAGAATGCAGGCGATCTCCCTGGCAGCAATGCTCTTCTGCAGCGAGCGGTCATCTAGCATCTCTTCCAGAATCCCGCAGGCGATGGGCGCGAGATCGCGGCCGATCCAATCAACCACCGTTGGTCGCTTCCTGATGGCCGGACCCGAGAGCGCCTGCAGGCGCAGCCTGTGCGTGCGCGAGAGGGCGCGCGGGAATGGGCAGTGCCGCACCGATTGCGCAAGGCTTGCCAGCAGCGTTCCCGGTGGCTCCCAGCCCATGTCCCGCAGTTTTCTTTGCAGATCGAGACTGGGCTTGTCGTCTCCTCGCTCCCAGCGCGAGACGGTGCGCTGCGACACGCCGATCACGGTCGCCATGCGCCCTTGCGTCAAGCCGTGGCGCAGCCTGTAACGCTTGACGAGTTCGCCCCAGTTTTCAGCCAACCCCGATCCCCTCTCGCTCCCGCCGAGCGTAGACGCCTTTAGACGTTGATCGTCTACGGCACTCTTTTTACAACACGACGGTGGCCGATTTCAGGCTTGATGCGGGGTTCGTCGCGCTGAGGTCACGGTGGTGCCCGGTCCCACGGGCATTCCTACAAAAGCGTCGCCGGCGCTCGTCTGGCCGGCGATGGGTGCGGGAAGGACCATTGAGGGTACGCCCTCAATGGTTTTTTATTTTATCGGTCATACCGGTGCGGCCGGGGCAACGGCCTGCTCGCTCAAACGTCTAACGAGCACCCGCGCCGATTCTTTGCATCTCGAATGCGGCGAGTTCTCGCGCGCAGTTCGGCCGATGGGATTGCGGCCTAGACGACGCCGAACAGCAGCAGGAGAATCACGAGACTGAGCGGTACGCCCAGCAACCAGAGAAGGACCGGCATGGTGTACTCCGTGTGCAGAAGTGAATAACTTTGTTCAGTCTGGAGAACCAAGAGCTGAGCGGAAAGTTCCTCTTCCTGCCATGGCCGGCCGCGGCATAGTGCCGGATGCACACGGAGTATTGGGCGGCCGTTACTTGCCGAACCGCTCCACCCAGGCCGTGAACTTGTCCATGTAGAGCTGCAGGAACTTGCGCACGCTCTCGTCCGCAACGTCTCCGGCGTCGTCCACCATGTCCTTCTTGTAAACGATGTAGCCTTCGGGCTGCCCCATCAGGATGACGTTGAGATAAGCAAGGATGCTGCGCAGATGCTGCTGCGCTACGGCGGTGCCGACGGCTCCCCCCGAGGTGCCGAGCGCAGCGGTCGGCTTGCCGTCGAATGAATTCTTGCCGTAGGGGCGCGAGGCCCAGTCGATGGCGTTCTTGAGCACGCCGGAGATCGAGCGGTTGTACTCGGGCGTGAGGATCAGCACTCCATCGGCGGCTTCGATCTCGCCTTTCAGGCGGGTCACCGCCGCCGGTGGACTCGGCTCCAAGTCCTGACTGAACAGCGGCAGGTCATCGATCCTGGCAAACGTGAATTGCGTGCCGGGCTTCGCCAGCTTGGTCAGTGCGCCGGCCAGCCTGCGATTGATCGACTCTTTGCGAAGGCTGCCGACGATAACGACGATCTTGGACATGACGGGCTCCTGATCTTTGGTATAAGTTTGTAACTAGCACTACATAGGTGACCTCTGGCGCAGGCAACAAGGAGGCACATTCTTGAAACCTAGGTACACGCATTTATCCGGCGACTGCCGGGCCATAAGCCACGTCCTTGCGCGCATCGGCGACAAGTGGACCGTGCTGGTGGTGAACCTGCTGGGCAGCGGCCCCAAGCGGTTCAGCGAGATCAAGCGCGAGGTCGGCGGCATCTCGCAGCGCATGTTGACCCTGACCTTGCGCGCGCTGGAACGCGACGGACTGGTCACCCGCACCGTGCATCCGACCGTTCCGCCCAGCGTCGAGTACGCCTTGACTGAACTCGGCCTCTCGTTGAGGGTTCCCGTGCAGGCGCTGGGCGAGTGGGCGCTGCTCAACCAGCACACGATGGCCGACGCTCGCCGCCGATTTGATGCGGCCGCTGCTCGCACATAAGGGGGACAGCCATGGACGCCAACGCCCTCAAAACGCTGCAGGCGCCGCTGAAGGACAGATACCGGGAGCAGCCGGAATCCGCTGTCATTACCCTCAAGGCCGAGGGACACATCGGCGCAGGCGTGACGTGCTCGGTGCAGACCGGCAAGGCGCTCGTGGAAGCGGGGCTGCATCCGGCGACCGGTGGCACCGGGATGCATGCCTGCTCCGGGGATATGCTGCTCGAGGCGCTTGTGGCTTGCGCCGGCGTGACGCTGAACGCGGTTGCAACGGCGCTGGGACTCAACGTGCGGGATGCCAGGATTCGGGCCGAGGGCGACCTGGATTTTCGGGGTACCCTGGGTGTGGCCAAGGAGGCCCCTGTCGGTTTCCGCGACATCCGGCTCACCTTCGACATCGATGGCGACCTCACGGAGGAACAGCGCGCCACCCTGATGAAGCTCACCGAGCGCTATTGCGTCGTCTACCAGACACTGCGCACGCCGCCGCCCGTCGCCGTAGTAAGCCGTGTGACCTGATTGCTGCACCTCCCCGCAAGAAGAGTTGCACAGGCTGTTTATAAGCCAAACAACCGGTTAGTCTCCCCTCAGCCCTGTTGGTAAGGATGCTCTTGGCTTAGTCTGGAGTTGGGGGAGCTATGAAGTTGCTTACGGTTGCGGCCCTTTCTGCCGCTGTTCTCATAGGCGGCTGTGCCAATAACTACGGAGCACGGTGGCAACGGGCGGACGGCGGCCCAGTCGGTGAATCGTTCGATTGGGCAATGTCTCGATGCCGCAGGGTAGCCTCGGATCGCGACGAAGGTGCTGTCCATGCGATGCGGCGCTGCATGGCCCGTTTCGGATACGTTTGGGCGGACTAGGAGTTTCGCCGCGCCTTTGCGGGCGCAATTGAATTGGTGGTCTCCATGATTTGGTGTGCCTGGCCACGAGTTGGGCACACGTAAAGCCACGCCGGGGGGCGTGGCTCTTTTTTTGCGAGGACGAGTTTTACGTCCTGGCACAACAGGTTTGGCCGCACCCCTCAGCCTTGAGCAGCATGCGATCGCCCGACGAACCCTGGCACTCCAGGGTTGACACTGCCAATTGCTCTCTTACAAAACTGCCAGACCGCTCGTCCCGAGTTACGCCTTCGCTGCGGTCCGGATCAGCAATTTTGGTCGCAGCCCCATGAAACCGTATTCATTTGACTTGCCAAGCCTTTACGAACAGGAGTGCGCGGGGAACGCCGGGAGAGAGAACAATGACCGCCCTCATTGAAGCGGAGGGTCTTGCCAAAAGTTTCGGCAGGCTCAGAGCCGTCGACGGCATCACGCTCAATGTGGCGCGCGGTGAAGTCCTAGGTTTCCTTGGCCCCAACGGTGCCGGCAAGTCCACCACCATGCGCCTGATCACGGGCTTTCTCGAGCCGGATGCGGGCCGGGCGCGCATCGCCGGCTTTGATGTTCAGGACCATCCCAAGGAAGCCAGGAAGCGGCTCGGTTATTTGCCCGAGGGCGCGCCGCTCTACGCCGAGATGACGCCGAAGGGTTTGCTCCGTTTCGTCGCCGAGCTCAGGGGGTTGCGAGGCGATGCGCTCGCCAAGGCGGTGGGGCTGGCGGTCGAGAGGACCGGTCTTGGTCCGGTGCTCGAGCAGACGATCGAAACGCTTTCCAAGGGCTACAAGCGCCGCGTGGGCATCGCCCAGGCTATTCTCAACGACCCTGAGGTGCTGATCATGGACGAGCCCACCGATGGGCTTGATCCCAACCAGAAGCACCAGGTGCGCCAGCTCATCATGGAAATGGCCAAGGAGAAGGCCATCATCGTCTCCACGCACATCCTCGAAGAGGTCGAGGCCGTCTGCACGCGCGCTGTCGTGATCAACAGGGGACGCATCGTCGCCGACGGCACCGCCGAGGACCTGATGCGCAGGGTTCCCTATCACGGAGCGGTCGCGGTGCGTGTTGCAGCCGACAAAGCCGAAGCCCTGAAGGATGCCCTGGCCGCCGTTGCTGGCGTCGGCAGCATCGAGACCGTCAGCACGTCCGACGGCCATCTCCTGCTGCGAGCCATCCCGAAGAACGGCGCCGGCATCGTCACCGATGTTGCCGCCGCCATCCGCCAGAAATCACTGGTGGTAGAAGAGATCTTCGTCGAGCGCGGCAAGCTCGACGACGTCTTCCGCCAGATCACCTCCTCCGACTTGGACAAGACCAATGCGTGAGTTGCTGCAGAACATCTGGATCGTGGCCAAGCGTGAGTTTGCGGGCTATTTCGCCACGCCGATCGCCATGGTTTTCCTCATCATTTTCGTGGCGCTGACCGGCGCATTCGCCTTCTACGTCGGTGCGTTCTTCGAGCGCGGCCAGGCTGAGTTGTCTTCCTTCTTCACCTATCATCCGTGGCTCTATCTGCTGCTGGTGCCGGCCATCGGCATGCGGCTGTGGGCCGAAGAGCGCAAGACCGGCACCATCGAGCTGCTGATGACGCTGCCGATCTCGCCGTGGGAGGCCATCCTCGGCAAGTTCCTCGCCGCCTGGGCCTTCATCGGCCTGGCGCTGATCCTGACCTTTCCCATGTGGATCACGGTCAATGTGCTGGGTCAGCCCGACAACGGCGTCATCCTTGCGAGCTACCTCGGCAGCTTCCTGATGGCTGGCGCCTACCTTGCCATTGCGTCGTGCATCTCGGCTCTGACCAAGAACCAGGTGGTGGCGTTCATCGTGGCGGCAACCGTCTGCTTCCTGCTCGTCATGAGCGGGCTGGAACTGGTGCAGAATCTCTTCCGCGGCTGGGCCCCTGCGGCCCTCGTTACCGCGATCGCATCCCTGAGCTTCCTGGGCAATTTCGAGAGCATCACCAAAGGCATCGTCGACCTGCCCGCCATCGTCTTCTACCTGTCGCTGATCGCGTTCGCCCTGTTTGCCAACAAGATCATCATCGATCAGCGCAAAGCCGCCTGAAGGTCCGCTTTCCATGGCTCAAACGACGCAAAAAACCACGGGCGTTATCGACCGCGCGGCTGCCGCTGCGGGTGGGATCAATCGCCGCAAGCTGGCGTGGGGCGGCCTGGCGCTGGGCGCCGTCATCCTGCTGGCCGTCAACCTGATCGCTTCGAGCGCGCTGCGCGATGCGCGGCTCGATCTCACCAAGGATCACCTCTACACGATTTCCGAGGGCACGCGCAAAACCCTGCGGGCCATCGACGAGCCGGTCGACATCCGTGTCTACTTTTCCAAGAAGCTGGGCGAAGCGGCACCGAGCTACGCCAAGATGTTCGAGCGGGTACGCACCTTGCTCGAGCAATACAGCGGCATCGCGCGCGGCAAGCTGCAGGTCGCGTTCCTCGATCCCGAGCCGTTTTCCGACGCCGAGGATCGCGCCGTGGCCGCCGGCCTCAAGGGCATTCGCCTCAACCAGGAAGGCGAGATGGGCTATTTCGGCATCGTCGGATCGAATTCCACCGATACCGAGTCCAATCTTCCCTTCCTGTCGACCGACCGCGAGCGGTTCCTCGAATACGACGTGACCAAGCTGATCGTCACGCTGGCGAACCAGACCAAGAGCGGCGTGGGCCTCATCAGCGGCATCCCCATCGAAGGCAGCCCCGGCAATCCGATGATGGGGCGTCCCCCCTCGCCGCCGGTGGTCATGCTGGAGCAGATCCGCGAGTTCTTCGAACTCAAGACGATCGCCAAGGACGCTAAGGAAATCCCGGCCGACATCGGCGTGCTGATGGTCGTGCAGCCTGAGGGCCTGTCCGCCGACACGGCCTACGCCATCGACCAGTTCGCGCTGTCCGGCGGCAAGGTGCTGGCGTTCGTCGATCCCGTGGCGGAAGCGCATCGCCAGGGCAACCCCATGATGATGATGATGCAGGGGCCGCCGGATCTTTCCGAGTTCGAGAAGCTGCTGAAGGCCTGGGGCGTCGTATTCGATCCCAAGACGGTTGTCGGCGACATCACGCGCGCGCGCCGCGTGCAGTTCGGCGGCGGACCGCGCGCCAGCGTCACGGAGTACGTGCTGTGGCTCGGCCTGGACCGCCGCAATCTCGATGAGCGCGATCCGCTCGCGGGCGGCATCGAACGCCTCAATCTGGCCAGCGCGGGCTTCCTGGACAAGGCTCCGGATGCGACCACCCAGTTCGCCCCCATCATCCGGACCACCGCCGACGCCATGCAGATTCCCGCCGACAGCGTCACCATGATGCCCGACGCAGTGGGCCTGCTCCGCAACTACAAGCGCGGTGGCAAGCAGCTCGTGCTGGCGGCCCGGATCTCCGGCGACGCCAAGAGCGCATTCCCCGACGGCCCCCCGCCCGCCCCGCCCGCTCCAGACGCTAAATCGGAAGCCGACAAGGCCCCGGATAAGACCAAGGCCAAACCGCCCGCTGCCAAGGCGCCGGTTCCTGAGAAAAAATCGGACGCCGCAGCCCCGGCTCGGCCTAAGCAGGTGACGGGCGGCAAGATCAACGTCGTAGTGGTCGCCGATTCCGATCTCCTCAACGATCAGTTCTGGGTCGAGGTGCGCGAGTTCCTGGGCCAGCAGGTGGCGATCCCGAACGCCCACAACGGCGCGTTTGTGCTAGGCGCGCTGGAGAACCTCTCCGGATCGGACGCCCTCATCTCGCTACGCGGCCGCGGCATCAGCGACCGGCCCTTCGAGCTGGTCGCCGAACTGCGCCGCGATGCCGAGGAGCGCTTCCGCAACAAGGAGCAGGTGCTGACCGCGAGGTTGCGGGAAGTGCAGACCAAGCTTGCCGGCCTCGAGAAGCAGAGTGACGGCGAGAATCTGGTCCTGACCGATAAGGACCGCCAAGAAATCGAGAAGTTCCGCGGCGACATGCTGTCGGTGCGGCGCGAACTGCGCGAAGTGAAGCGCGAGTTGCGCAAGGACATCGACCGTCTTGATGGTGTTTTGAAGTTTGCCAACATCGCGGCCGTGCCGTTGCTGATCGGGTTTGCCGGCATCGGTTGGGCAGCCTATCGCCGCCGGCGTACGTCCGCCCCGCCGCCGCCAACTCAGACCTCCTCGGAGTCGCAGCCATGACACCCAGGAATTTCGTCTACCTCGCGATTGCCGCGGCGTTGTCGGTGCTGTTCGCCGTCGTCAGCTTTGCCTCCAACAATCAGTGGAGCACGGGCAGGGCGGCCGGCGCCAAGCTCTTTCCCACGCTGGTGAGCGATGCCAGTCAGATCGCCACCATCGAGGTCCGCCAGGGTGACAACACCATGGTGCTCGAGCGAGCAGGCGGCAGCTGGGGTCTCAAGAACCGTGGCAACTATTCAGCCGATCCCTCCAAGGTGCGCACGCTGCTGGTTGGCCTCGCCGAGGCCGATCTCATCGAGAGCAAAACGCGCAGGCCCGACAGGTACGCCGCCCTTGAGCTGGAGGACCCCGCTGACAAGAGCGCCAAGTCGCGGCTCGTTCGCCTCCTGGGCGCCAAGGGCAACGTCATGGGCGAGGTCGTGATCGGCAAAAAGCGCCTGGACCTCCTCGGCACCGGCAAGTCCGGTACCTACGTGCGCAAGCCGGGTGATCCGCAAACCTGGCTCGCCAATGCCGAGCTGGATGCTTCCGCCATGGCGAAGGATTGGCTCAAGACCTCGGTGTATACGGCCGATGCCACCAAGATCAGCCGGGTCATCATCGAGATTCCGGGCGAGCAACCTTTGCGCATCGAACGTCAGGCAGCGCCTGCCAAGAACGACAAGGACGCCAAGCAGTCGGTTCCCGAGCCAACTGCCGGCAAGCTGCAGTTTGCGGGCTTTCCTCCGGCGGACAAGAAGCTGAAGGATGCGGGCGCGGCCGAGAGCATCGCGCGGGCGCTGGCAAGCATAGATATGGACGATGTTCGCAAGCTCGATGCGGCCCCGGCTGCCGCTGTCGTCAGCACGGTCAAGATCGAATCTGCGGACGGCCCCGCCACCACGCTGCGGCTGCGCAAGGACGGTGATGCCCATTGGTTGTCGATCGCGGCCACTGGCGAGGGCGAGGCCAAGAAGACGGCGGACGAGATCAACCAGCGTACGCAAGGCTGGGAGTTCAAAATTCCTGCCTCCAAGGCCGACTCGATCCTCAAGAAGCGGGTTGATCTTCTGGATGCCGCCGGGAGCTGATTGCCTATTGGATCGCCCTACTTCGCCCCGCTCCGTCGGCCATCGCGCGTGTATGGGTACATCTGCGTGATGTCGGCGCCGGGCAATGCCTTGTCCATCTCGGTCCACACGCCCACGACCGTGCTGGCGATCTCGTCGCTGATGCCGGCTTCGCGCGCGTTGTCCAGATAGAGCTTGATGTCCTTCAGCTGCAGCTTGGCCGTGAATCCGGCATCGTATTTCTCATTGATAATGCGGCGGGGAAATTTGTCTTCGGTCGCCGTGTTGCGACCTGTCGAGACGTTCACGATGTCGAGGATGGTCTGCATCGCAACGCCCTGTTTGATGCCGAAGGCGATGGCTTCGGAGCTGGCAGCAAGAGCCGTGGCGGAGAGGTAGTTGTTGAGCAGCTTGACCGCTTGGCCCTGGCCGGGCTTCGGCCCGACGTAGAACGGCTTGCCCATCAGGCTCATCAGCGGCTTGAGGCGTTCGTAGGTTTCGGCCGGACAGGCCAGCATGATGGCGAGCGTGGCCTTGTCGGCCCCCGCCGTGCCACCCGATACCGGCGCATCGACGAAGGCGATGCCGGCCTTTGTCAGCGTCGCCGCCACGGCCTCCGCCGCCTTGATGCCGATGGTCGAGGTATCGATCACGGTCTTGACCTTGCGCGGCGAGGCGGCCGCGATTTCGCGCGCAACCGCTTCGCTCACATTGCCGTCGGGCAACGATAGAATGATGGTGTCGGCCAGCGCCGCCACCTCCGCATTGCTCTTGGCGATCCGGGCACCCGCTGGCAGCCCGCTCGGTGCTGACGGCATCCGCAACCACGAGCGTATGCCCCGCGGCCAGCAGATGCTTGGTCATGCGATGACCCATGCTGCCGACGCCGATCCAGCCGATTGTATCAGCCATGTCCGTCACTCCGCCGGCGGTTGAGCAACGACGTCTTCGTACTTGTGCCGTTTGGTGATCAGCTTGGCGTGCTCGAAGATGTCGAGGGTCGCCTCGAACGCCGGGCGCGTGATCTCCACGTGCGGGCTCCAATTGCCGAGCTTCTGGTACGTGGCGATTGTGGTCGTCAGGACGGCGAGATCGATGTCCTTGAAGTAGGATGCTTCCGCCTTGGCAACTTCGGCGGCCGGCGTGGCAATCAGCCAGGCGCGAGCCTTGCGGTAGGCGCGCGTGAAGCTTTTTGCCATGTCGGCCTTCAGCCAATCGCGCGTGGCAGCCAGACTGGAGAACGCGCACGGGCCGATCGCATCGCCAAGATTGGCGACGATGTGTCCGGCCTTGTCGTGCTGGAGCTGCTGGGGCGCCGGCCCTTGCAGATGGATGAAATCGCCCTCGCCCTTGCGGAAGGCCGCGATCATCTTGTCGGTCGAGCCGGCATCGATCGCCTCGATCGCCTTGAAATCCAGCCCGCGCTTGAAGCAGGCATACTTGAACATGGCCATCGGCTGGCCGCCGTGGTCGATGATGACCTTCTTGCCCTTGAGCTTGTCCCACGTAAAGGCCGGGTCGGGATTGCGGCCGGCGAGGAAAAAGCCATCCTTCTCGTTGATCTGCGCGAAATGCAGGGTCGGCGATGTCTTGCCCTGCTCCAGCGGCGTGAAGCCCTGGCTCGGCGCCGACTGCGCTACATGTACCGAGCCGTCGAGCAGGCCGGCGATGGCCGATTTTCCGGGCGCCGAAACCGAATGCTTCCCCTCCAGCCCTTCCGCCTTCAGGAAACCGCCGGCCATGGTGGCGATCAGTGGCGAATAGAAAGCAGAGAAGCGGGTGAACTCGATGCGGATTTCCTCGGCCACAATTTCCTCCTGCGAAATTTAGCGTGTGTTTGTCGGGCATGCTCACACGGGCATGCTCGAGGCTCAAGTGCGTTGACGATGGATCAGGTTCCCGTACGTGGCGTATCGAGTGTGGGGAAGGGGTGGGTGGTCTCGAAGGCACGGCTCGCGCGCAAGACCAGATCATCCGCCCCGACGGCCCCGACGATCTGCAGTCCGATCGGTAATCCCGCTTTCGTCAGCCCGCATGGAACCGAGGCCGCCGGCTGCGTGGTCAGGTTGAAGGGATAGCTGAAGGGCGCCCAGTCGCACCAAGCCGTGCCCCAGTCTCCCGAGCGTGGCACGAGGTCTCCGACCTCGAACGCCGGCAGCGGCAGGGATGGCGTGAGCAGCAGATCGTACGTCTCGTGGAACTTAGCCATCACATTGTGCAGGTGCGCGCGGTGCAGCTGCGCGCGGATGGTGTCGAACACGGGAACGGCTTCGCTCTTGTCGGCGGCGACAAGCAGGGCCGGGTCCGCCAGGTCGCGCGCGCGGTCGCCGAACGCCTGCAACTGGTAGAGCATGGACGGCCACCAGAATGTGTTCCAGGTGCCGATGGGATCTTCGCCGATGTCCGGATCGGCTTCTTCGACCCTGGCGCCGAGGCTCTCCAAGGTCTTCGCGGCCGCCGCGACTGCACTCTCGATCTCGGGGTGAACCCGTCGCGCAAACCCCAATTTGGGCGAGTAGGCCACCCGCAGGCCGCGTACGCCGTCATCCAGTCCGCTGCTGAAGTCCGGAGCCGGCGAGATCCAGCCGTAGACGTCGCGCGTGTCCGGCGCGGAAATCACCGACATGGCCAGCGCCGCATCGGCTACCGTGCGTGTGAGCGGACCATGGTGCGCGATGGTGCCGAGCGGCGACGTCGGAAAGGCAGGCACCCGCGCGCGCGTCGGCTTCAGCCCGAAACAGCCAGTGAAGGCCGCCGGGATGCGGATCGAGCCGCCGCCGTCGGTGCCGAGGTGGATCGCGCCCATGCCGAGCACCGTGGACGCGACCGCACCCGCCGAGGACCCGCCGGTCGTCATGCGCGTATCCCAGGGGTTACGCGTGAAGCCGGTGAGGGGGCTGTCGCTGGTGGCCTTCCAGCCGTATTCGGGCATCGCCGTCTTGCCGAGCACGACCGCGCCGTGCTCCTTCAGGCGCGCCACGGCCGGCGCATCGAAGGTCTGCGGATCGGTGCTGGTGAGCTTCGAGCCGAAGCGTGTCGGCATTCCCGCCACCGCGATATTGTCCTTGACGCCCAGCGGCACGCCGTCGGCCAGCCCCTTGGGCGCTCCTGCCATCCATCGCTGTTCCGATGACTTGGCCGCCGCCAGCGCACCTTCCGCATCGAGGTGGCAATAGGCGTTGACCGCGCCGTTGAAGCGTTCGATCCGCGCCAGCGTAGCCTTCACGGCTTCAACGGGCGACAGCCGCTTCGCGCGATACAGGCCGATCAGTTCCGTTGCGGACAAGTTCGCGGGATCGCTGGGGGCATTCGTGCTCACGAGGTGTGCGCTCCAATCGACATCGGTTGGCGATTGGCGCCACCTTAGCGCGGTTGGCGCGCCAAGAAAAAGGGCGCATCAGTGACGTTCGCATTCGGCGAGCGGGTGCGGCAGTGACCAACCGGAATTGACGCGCAAACAAATGGATGCCCGCGGCGGTAGCTCCGCGGGCATCCGGTGTGGCGGCGGCGTCGAGTGGGCTCAACGTGTCATGCCGCCGGGGTGTTTGCTGCCTCAGTGGTCGTAGACGTAGCCGCGCTCGCCGTGCTGCGACAGATCGAGTCCGGTCTGCTCGGCTTCCGGATGGATGCGGACACCGATGAGAATATCCACGATCTTGAAGATGATCGCCGAGCCGATTCCCGACCACAACAGCGTCAGACCCACGGCCTTGGCCTGGGCGATCAGCTGCGCGTCGCGGACGTACTCCGCCACCTTCGCCGCGCCTGGGTTGACGACGTAGTCGAGGATGCCGGTGCCGCCGAACTCGGGGCTGACCAGCAGTCCGGTGCCGAGGGCTCCGACGATGCCGCCGATGCAGTGGATGCCGAACACGTCCAGGCTGTCGTCATACCGGAACATCCATTTGATGGCCGTACAGAAGAACAGGCACACGACACCTGCGGCCGCGCCCAGGATGGCCGCGCCCATCGGTCCGACGAAGCCCGCCGCCGGCGTAACCGCCACCAGGCCGGCAACCACGCCCGAGACGAGGCCCAGCAGCGACATCTTCCACTTGAACACGAACTCCATGATCATCCACGACAGCCCGGCTGCGGCGGTGGCAACGAAAGTGTTCACCATCGCGAGGCCCGCGCCCGAGCCGGATTCGAGAGCCGATCCGGCGTTGAAGCCGAACCAGCCGACCCACAGCAGAGCGGCGCCGACGCAGGTCAAGGTCAGGCTGTGAGGTGTCATCGGTTCCTGGCGGAAGCCGATGCGCTTGCCCAACATCAGTGCGCCGACGAGGGCGGCGATGCCCGAGTTGATGTGCACCACCGTGCCGCCGGCGAAGTCGATCGCACCCCACTGGAAGATGAGGCCCGAGTCGGCTTGTACGGCGGCCAATGCCTTTTCGGCTTCGGCCTTCGCGGGGCCCGCAGCTTCAGCCACAGCCTTGGCGGCTTGAGCAAGGGCGTCGGGGCCGGCCCAGTACCAGACCATGTGCGCGATCGGGAAATAAACGAATGTGACCCACAGCGCGACGAACAGCATCAGAGCGGAGAATTTCATGCGTTCCGCGAAGCCGCCGACGATCAGCGCCGGCGTGATGCAGGCGAAGGTCATCTGGAAGCAGATGTAAACCAGCTCGGGGATGACGACGCCATTGGTGAAGGTGGCGACCATGGACTCAGGTGTGACCCCCATGAGGAAGACCTTGGAGAAGCCGCCGACGTAGTCATTCAGGGAGCCGCCGCTGGTGAAGGCCAGGCTGTAGCCGTACATCACCCATATGATGGCCACCATGCAGACAATGGCGAACACCTGCAGAAGCATCGAGACCACATTCTTGGCGCGCACCAGGCCAGCGTAGAACAACGCGAGACCTGGTATGGTCATCAGCAGCACCAGCACAGTCGCGATCAACATCCATGCCACGTCTCCCTTGTCGGGTGTGGGCGCCGGAGGCGTTTGAGCGAGGGCCGGTCCAAACGAGGCGGCAACAAGAAGTGCGGCCATTGCCGCTATGGTCAGGAAGCGGAAGGCGAGTGCATGCATGACGGCTATCCCCATGTGCGCGCTACCGGAGCGCCCGCGCCGAAGCGCACGGCACTGACGGCATTTTCGCAAGAGCTGTGCCAAGGATTGGCGCACTAGCTAAAGTGTTGATTACAAACAGATGTCTGCCAATTGAGAATGCAGTGGGTGCCGCCGACTTGGGCATGCGCGTGCGGGCTGAGCAGTACCTGCCTAATATGCAGACAGGTGTGCGGGGCTACAGCTTGAACTCTTCGATCTTGGCAAAAGCCGAGCGCAGGGCATCAGACCAGGCCGAGGACAGGTTGCGGAAATATTCGTCGTCCTGCTCGATGCGCTTCTCGCGCCGCACGTCGAGGCTGTCGCGCTCATAGATCAGCAGATCGATCGGTAAGCCCACCGAAAGGTTGGAACGCAGCGTGGAATCGAAAGACAGCAGCGCGAGTTTTGCCGCTTCTCCCAGCCGCATGTTTGGTTGCGCCACCCGGTCGATGATCGGCTTGCCGTATTTATGCTCGCCGATCTGGAAGAACGGGGTGTCGTCCGTGGCTTCGATGAAGTTGCCTTCGGGATAGACGTGAAACAGGCGCGGTATTTCGGAGCCGATCTGGCCGCCGAGGATGAAATTGGCATTGAAGCTCGAACCGCTCTCTTCCAGTGCCGCACCGTCGCGTCTTCGTACCTCCCGCAAGGCATCGCCCACCAGTAGGGCCGCACGATAGAGGGACGGCACCGTGAAGAAATTCTCGGCGCCGGGTGATAGCTCTTCCACCAGTTGCTCGTTCAAGAGCGAGATGACGGACTGGGTAACGGCGAGGTTGCCCGCCGAGGTGAGGACAATGACCCGCTCGCCCATCTTGCGCCAGTAGTGCAGCTTGCGGAAAACGGCGACGTTGTCGCTGCCCGCGCTGGTGCGCGTATCCGCTGCAAACACGAGCCCCCGGTTGAGCCGCAGCGCAACGCAGTAGGTCATCAGGTGCCAGCCCCCTTCGCCACCCTCGTCCTGAGCCTGTCGAAAGACGGCGGCAAAGATCGCACGCGTGGTTCGACAAGCTCGCTACGGGGCTTGAGAAAGCTCAGCGCTGGATAGCAGGCGGGTGCAATCGCGTCGGTCATTGCTGCGCGCTCTGCTGCTGTACGGCGACAGACACTTCGAGCTTCTCGCTTGCTCCGCCCCGGCGCGAGCCGATGATGGGAGCGGCGTAGCCGGCGTCGAGGCCGGCAGCGAGGCGCACGTAGCGATCGGTGGGGCAGACGCGGTTGGCGATGTCGAACGCAACCCAGCCCAGCGGGTCGATCCAGGCCTCCGCCCAGGCGTGGTGCGCATCGGCGGGTTGCGCGTCTTCCATCAGCAGATAACCCGTGATGTAGCGTGCCGGAATGCCGAGCGTGCGCGCCGCAGAGATGAAGACGTGCGCGTGGTCCTGGCACACGCCCTTGCCATCGGCGAGCGCTGCGGCGGCGCTTGTGTGATTGTCGGTGATCCCGGCAACATAGTCGATGCGATCGCGTACGATTCCTGCGAGCGCATGCACCCGGTCGAGCGGATCTTTCTCGCCAACGGATTGAGCCAGGTCCCGGATGGCGGAGTCGGGGCGTGTCTGGTCCGTTTCCTTCAGGAAGACGCGGGGTGGTATGGACTTGGCGAGGCCGGACACCACGCCGCTGCAATCGCTGGTTTCGACCGCGCCGCCGGCCTCGATCACCAGTTCGCGGTGCCGGGCGTAGACGGTGATGAGGTCCACGGCATTGCCGAATCCGTCCTTGAACTGCAGCGATTTGGAACATCCCGGGACTCGTACGTGCCAGTTGGCTATGCGCTGGCCTTCGAATTGAGCGGGGGTCAGACGCAGGCTCTGTACGGTATAGTTCACGGGCTCGTCGTAGATGTAGCGTGTAACGTGGCTGACCGTGATCAGCATGGCACCGCCTCGTCGGTGAAATGGTAGGTGGTCGAGATCTCGGTCCCCAGGCGGTTGTTGCGGGCGATGAAATCGGCCAGGAACTCGTGCAACCCCGACTGGAAGATCATGTTCATGTCGCCGTCGGCCAATTGCCTGAGCGTTTCGTTGGCCAGCGACTGTGGGCCGTTGACCGCGCCGTAGAAATGGCCGAGTTCGACCAGTGCCAAAAGGATCTCCTCGTAGCAGGAACGCAGGGAGCGCGGCATCTGTCGGTTGAGGATGAGATAGTCGGCGATGCGCCAGGGCTTGTAGCTGTCCTTGTAGACCCAGCGGTAGCTGCGATGGGCTGAAACCGAGCGCAGGATCGCGGCCCACTGCACGCTGTCGATCTCGCCGCCGACGATCTCGTTGTGCGGCAGCAGGACGTAGTATTTCACGTCGAGGATGCGCGCGGTGTTGTCGGCGCGCTCCAGAAAAGTGCCAAGCTGGCTGAAGCAGAATGTGTCGTTGCGCAAGATCGTGTTGAGCAGCGCGCCGCGGAAGAGAGCCGAGCGTTCCTTGATCCAGTCGAGCAGCGGCGGCAGCGCGTTCGGCGCCAGGGCCGTGGCATCCTTGGCCGAGAACGTCAGCCAGGCACTGTTGAGGCTCTCCCACATCTCCCGCGTCATGGCCGTCCGCTGAGCCCGTGCATTGCGCCGGGCGGTGGCAAGACAGGAATAGACACTCGAGGGGTTGTCGCCGTCGAACAGCATGAAGTTGACGACATTCAGCGTGTCGTAAGTCCCATACTTTGACAGATAGCCTTTGTCGCAGCCGGCGCTGCGCAGCGTGGAGCGCCATTCCTCGTTCTGCCCATGACCTTCCCGCGGCAGCAGCGCAATGCGATAGCCCACTTCCAGCAGGCGGGCGATGTTCTCGGCGCGCTCGATATAGCGCGACATCCAGAACAGATCGTTGGCGGTGCGCCCGAGCATCGTCTACTCCTGCAATACCCAGGTGTCTTTGGTGCCGCCGCCCTGGCTGGAATTGACCACCAGCGATCCCTCGCGCAGCGCGACGCGCGTGAGGCCACCCGGCGTCAGCCGCACCCGGTCTCCCACCAGCACGAACGGCCGCAGATCGACGTGGCGCTCGGCGATCCCCTTCTCGACGAGCGTGGGGCAGGTGGAGAGTGCCAGCGTCGGCTGGGCGATGTAGCGATCGGGGCGCGCCTTGACGAGCATGCGGAACATATCGATCTCGTCGCGCGTGGCGGCAGGGCCAACCAGCATGCCGTAGCCGCCGGAGCCGTGCACCTGCTTCACCACCAGCTCGGACAGGTGCTCCAGCACGTAGGCGAGGTCGTCGGGCTTGCGGCAGATGTAGGTCGGCACGTTCTTCAGGATCGGCGCGCGGCCCGTGTAGAATTCCACGATGTCGGGCATGTAGGTATAGATCGACTTGTCGTCGGCGATGCCCGCGCCCGGGGCGTTGACGATTGTGAGGCGACCGGCGCGGTAGACATCGAACAGGCCGGGAACCCCGAGAACGGAATCGCGCCTGAATGTAAGCGGGTCGATGAATGCGTCGTCGATGCGGCGATACACGACATCGACCTGCTTGAGGCCCTGCGTGGTCTTCATCTGCAAGGCGCCGTTGTCAACGACGAGGTCTTGCCCCTCCACCAGCTCAACGCCCATCTGGTCGGCCAGGAACGAGTGCTCGAAGTAGGCGCTGTTGTGAATGCCCGGCGTCAGCACTGCCACCGTCGGCTCGCGATCGAGATTGGTGGGAGCCACGCTTTCGAGCGTCAGGCGCAGGTTGTCCGGGTAGTCCTCCACTGCCGCCACGCGGTTGCGCGCGAACAGCTCAGGGAACATATGCATCATGGTCTCGCGGTTCTCCAGCATGTAGGAGACGCCGGAGGGCGTGCGCGTGTTGTCCTCGAGCACGAAGAACTCGTTCTCCGAGGTGCGCACGATGTCGATGCCGATGATGTGCGAGTAGACGCCGCGCGCCGGTTCCACGCACATCATCTCGGGCAGGAAGGCCACGTTCTGGATGATCAGGTCTTCGGGAATCCGGCCGGCTCGGATGATTTCCTGCCGATGGTAGATGTCGTACATGAAGGCGTTGAGCGCGCGTACGCGCTGTTCGATGCCGGCGGCGAGGCGGCGCCATTCGGCGGCGCTCAGGATGCGCGGGATGATGTCGAAGGGAATGAGGCGTTCGGTGGCGGCGTCGTCGCCATAGACGGCGAACGTAATGCCGGTGCGGCGGAACAAAGCTTCAGCTTCGCCGCGCTTGCGCTTCAGGTCCTCGATCTTCTGGGTCTGCAGCCATTGATGCACGGAGAGATAAGGGTCGCGGACCCCGTCTCCGTTTCCGGTCATCTCGTCGAATGCTGCCGCCAACCGCGCCTCCACCGCTCATGGCCCGACCCTCGAGGCGGAGGGTGCAAATCTTGGGCAACTATAGTGTCATGAAAGTAAAACGGGCATTCCTGATTGGCTATGGCGAAGAAGTGCCCGCGCCGGTGGCAGTGTGCACGGATGATAAGCAGAAAGCGATGGCGCGGCCTGCTTTTGCGCATTTGCCTCTTAAGGGACGCTTCCTGCTAGCTCTTACCCATGAGATCGGCCGGCGAAATCAGGACGGAAAACTGCTCGCACCAGATGATAACGCTCTGAAACCCCGAAAGGTCCAGACCTGCGGGAATGGTGTAGCGCTGGCTGCCTTTGAAGGCGCGCAGCCGGCCGAGGTCCACGAACTTCTGGCCGGTCAGATCGCCTGAGCCGCGGATCGGCGCCCTGGGGACCAGGTAGACGTGATATTTGGGGCCGGGGCCGACCTCGAAATCCTCACCCAGGAACACGCTGTCCTGCCGCACGGTAACGCTGCCCCTGCCCCAGTGAACCGGATCGCTCTTGTTGGCGTGGATGAACGTGCCCTCGGCCACGACGCGCCCGCGCTTGTCGGTGTCGGTGAGTTGCTCGGCTGCCGGTGGCGGCGGAAACACGAACGGAAACAGTAAGAAGCCGAGCGCGACCCCAAAGCCGGTGCCGAGAATGCCGCCTCCCAGGAAAAACGCCAGCGACCGCCACCACATGGGGTGCTTCCTCCGTAAGCTGCTCCTGATTGTACCCTATACGGGAGCGGAGCGATTGGTGCGTAACAAGAGGACAATTGATTGTGGGCAGCGCGTGAAGAAACGCACTGAACGGGTGGGTGACCGCGCGATGGCGCTGTATTGCCTGCATCTCCTCCTGTCGCCAAGGCGTGCACGCATGCCCTCCCGTCGCCGCTGCATGGCATGCGTTTGACAACGCCTTCTTCGGTGGATACATCTAATGAACGAACGTTCATTCATAGTGCATGGAACCAATGGCGACACCGGCCAAAACGGTTATCCGGCAGCGGGGTGAGGAGCAGACCCGGGAGCGGATACTGGGCGTTGCAGCCGACTGGTTCGGCACGCATGGCTACGCCGCCACGTCCATCCGCGACATCGCCCGCGAGGTGGGCGTGACGGTGGGTGCGATCTACGTGCATTTCCTATCCAAGGACCGGCTGCTGGTGGCCGTCTACGAGGAAGGTGTACGGCGGATCGGCGAGGCAGTAGATGCGGTGCCGGAGTCCGCTGAACCATGGGCGCGGCTGGAAACTGCGGCTCAGGCGCATCTGGAAGCGCTGCTCGACAACGCCGGCTTCGCACGCGTGATCGTGCGTGTGATACCGACCGACGTGCCCGAAGCGGCGCGGGATCTGCGCCGGCTGCGCCACGGCTATGAAGCCCGTTTCAGCCGGCTCATCGATGCGCTCGATCTTGCACCAGGCTTCGACCGCACGCTGTTGCGCCTGCAGCTTCTCGGTGCACTCAATGCAACGCAGGCCTGGTACAGGCGGGGCGCGGGACGCTCCGATACGAAGACCATAGCAACCCAGTTTGTGGCCGCGTTGCGTACTGGCGCCGCCGGCAGTCGGAGGAAGGGATGAGCCCGAGAAACCAAGCGCATCCGCCGAAGATCCTCGTCACCAAGATCGGGCTGGACGGTCACGACCGCGGCAGCCGCGTGGTGTCCGCCTTCCTGCGCGATGCCGGCATGGAAGTGCTCTATACGCCGCCCTGGCAGGAGATCAGCCAGGTCATCCGGCTGGCGGAGGAAGAGGACGTGGACGTGATCGGCATTTCCTCGCTGGCCACCGACCACCTGCTGGTGCCCAAGCTGATGAAGGCTCTCAAAAAGGCCGGTCTGGAGAATGTCCCCGTCATTGTTGGCGGCATCGTGCCGGACGAGGACGAGAAAAAGCTCAAGAAGGCGGGAGTGAAGCACGTGTTCCATCCAGGCGCGTCACGGGAGGAAATCGTCTCCGGCGTGGCCGCGCTCGCCGCGGAATCACGCGCCGCCAAGGAGAAGGAGATGCTGGTATGAGCAAGCGTGCGAAAGCAGGCGGTACTTCCAAGGCGGTACCTTTGCCCTTGTCCGACTATGGCAAGGCGCGCGCGGCCTGGAGGGCGGAGGTGCAGGCAGGGCTCGGCGGCAAGGGCAATCCCAAGAACCGCTCAGGCGTCGAGGTGAAGCCGATCTACACGCCCGAGGATTACGCCGGCGATCGCTATATGGATGCCCTTGGCTTCCCGGGCCAACTGCCCATGACGCGCGGCATCTACGCCACCATGCATCGCGGGCGCACCTGGACGCAGCGCCAGCTCATCGGCCTCGGCGTGCCGGAAGATTACAATGCGCGGCTGAAGGCCATCCTGGCGCACGGCGGCACGGCCGTGTCGCTGATCCCATGCAACTCGGTGTACCGCGGCTACGACATCGACGAGATGCCGATCGAGATCCTGGGCACCTGCGGCGTGACCGTCAACTCGGTCGAGGACATGCAAATTTGCCTCGACGGCCTTCCCATCGGCGAGATCTCAACCGCGCTCAACGATCCCTCGCCGTTCACGTTGCTGGCCCTGGAACTGGCCGTCGCCAAACGCCGTGGCATTCCGTGGACGCGCATTTCTGGCACGTCCAACCAGTCGGACTATCTCTCGCACTTTGTCGCCAACCACATGTTTTTCCGCCTGGCCCTGCCGGGCGCGCGGCGCGTGCTTCTGGATCACATTGCTTTTGCGCGGCAGCATGTACCGCAGTGGAACCCGCTGTCGATCGTTGGCCAGCACATGCAGCAGGCGGGCGCTACGCCGGCCGAGGCCATGGGGCTTACGCTGTCGTCTGCGATCCAGTACGCCAGCGACTGCCTCGCCCGGGGCTGGGATCCGGACCAGTTCCTGCCACGCTTCACGTTCTTCTTCGACATCTCGATGAGCTTCTTCGAGGAGGTGGCCAAGTTCCGTGCCGGCCGGCGGATCTGGGCGGAGCTGACCCGCGACCGTTTCGGCGCAAAGGATTCCAGATCGTGGCGCTTCAAATTCCATGGCCAGACATCGGGTGTGGACCTCACGCGCGAGCAGCCGCTCAACAACATCCCGCGGGTCGCGGTGCAGGCGATGGCCGGCATCTTCGGCGGGCTTCAGTCGCTGCACACCGACTCCTACGATGAGGTGCTGTCGGTGCCGACCGAGAGGGCGGCGCGCATCGCCATCGCGACGCAGAACATCCTCAAAGAGGAAGCGCATCTCACCGACGTGATCGATCCGCTTGGCGGCTCCTACTACGTGGAGGCCCTGACCGACCAGATGGAAGCCAAGGTCCGCGAGGTGATCGCACGCATTGATGCGGCCGGGGGCATGTACGCCGCGGTGGAGGCGGGGTTGCCACAACAGATCTGCGGCGACTCGGCACTGGCGTTCGCGCAGAAAGTTGACTCAGGCGCGCAGACGGTGGTGGGCGTCAACAAGTATCGGTTGCCGGCTGAGGAGGAGATGGCGCGCGAGGCGCTGAAGCCGCCGCCGCGCAGGAAGATGGAAGCGCAGATCAAGCGGCTCAAGCGGTTCAAGGCCAGGCGCGATCAGGGGCAGGTGCGCGGCGCGCTGGATGCCCTGGCGCGGGCGGCCGAGAGCAAGACCGAGAACGTCTACGAGAGGATTGTCGAAGCGACCTGCGCCGGTATCACGCACGGCGAGGTCTGCGCCAAGTTGCGCCAAGTCTACGGCTTCGGACAGCCGTTGATCGTGGCTTGACCAAACGCTCTCCGGCGACCCCGGTGGAGCGTGAAAGCCGGGGCTCAGGACGCTGGCGCCGCACCGCCTCGACCCCTGCGTCCCGGATATTCTCTATCGCAAGTTCCGGGATGATGCGTGGCAGCACCGGAATCGGGTCGCGGCGTGTGATGAGCGTCGGTAGTCTCTCGCGAAACATCACGAGAGACGCGCCATGAGGACAGCAGAACTGAAGCGCGATTCCACCACCGTCATTGCGAAAAGCCGCGCAGTCATCAATTGGACCGACGCTGCCGTGCAGCTCGATACGCACGGTTGTGCAGTCGTGGGGCCGCCGCTGCTTTCACCCAACGAGTGCCGCGCGATTTCTGCTCTTTACGGCGCGGACGAGCCGTTTCGCAGCCGCATCGTGATGGCGCGGCACGGCTTCGGTCGCGGCGAGTACAAGTACTTCGCCTATCCGCTGCCGGGCACGATCGCAAAATTGCGCACGATGCTCTATCCCGAGCTGGCTGGGATCGCCAACCGCTGGAATGCGCAGATGGGCATTGGCGTGCAGTATCCTGCGACACACGACGAATTCCTGCAGCGATACCACAAGGCCGGCCAGACCAGGTCGACACCGCTGCTGCTGCAATATGGAGCCGGTGACTACAACTGTCTGCACCAGGACCTATACGGCGAACACGTGTTTCCGCTGCAGATCGCCATTCTCCTCTCCGAACCCGGCACCGACTTCACCGGCGGCGAGTTCGTACTGACGGAGCAGCGACCGCGCATGCAGTCGCGTGCCGAAGTCGTGCCGTTGCGGCAAGGCGAGGGCGTGATCTTTCCCGTGCATCATCGACCAGTGCAAGGCACGCGCGGCATCTACCGGGTCAATATGCGTCACGGCGTCAGCCGGCTGCGCTCGGGCCAGCGGCATACACTGGGGATCATTTTCCACGACGCGAAGTGAGGTCACGTCGCTAGGCGCCGAATTTCGCTTTCGCCTCCACCCGCCGTGCATGCAGGATCGGCTCGGTGTAGCCATTGGGCTGCTCGCGACCCTTGAACACGAGGTCGCATGCGGCCTGGAAGGCGACGGAAGTATCGAAGTTCGGCGCCATTGGCCGGTATAGCGGATCGCTGGCGTTCTGCGTGTCGACCACGGCCGCCATGCGCCGCATCGTCTCCGTCACCTGGCTCTCGTTGGTAATGCCGTGGGCCAGCCAGTTGGCGATGTGCTGGCTGGAGATGCGCAAGGTGGCGCGGTCCTCCATCAGGCCGACGTTGTTGATGTCGGGCACCTTGGAGCAGCCAACACCCTGGTCGATCCAGCGCACCACGTAGCCCAGGATTCCCTGCGCGTTGTTGTCGAGTTCGCGCTGGATGTCCTCAGGCGACCAGTTCACGCGGTCGGCGACCGGGATCGTGAGAATGTCATCGAGCGAAGCACGCGGACGGGAGCGCAGTTCGGTCTGGCGCTTGAACACATCTATCTTGTGATAATGCAAGGCGTGCAGCGTTGCGGCCGTCGGCGAAGGCACCCAGGCGGTGTTGGCGCCGGCTTCGACGTGGGCGATCTTTTGCACCATCATGTCGGCCATGCGGTCAGGCATCGCCCACATGCCCTTGCCGATCTGCGCATGACCGGGCAGACCGCAGGCAAGCCCGATGTCGACGTTCCAGTCCTCGTAGGCCTTGATCCAGGGCGTACCGCGCATGTCGCCTTTGCGGATCATGGGCCCTGCTTCCATCGACGTGTGCATTTCGTCGCCGGTGCGGTCGAGGAAGCCCGTGTTGATGAAGCAGATGCGATGGCGGGCCGCGCGGATGCATTCCTTCAGATTGACCGTGGTGCGCCGCTCCTCGTCCATGATGCCGATCTTGAGCGTGTTGCGGGCGAGGCCCAGCGCGTCCTCGGTGCGGTCGAACAGTTCGTTGGCGAAGGCGACTTCCTCGGGCCCATGCATCTTGGGTTTGACGATATAGACTGAGGCGATGCGGCTGTTCCGCGTAC
This sequence comes from uncultured Alphaproteobacteria bacterium, assembly GCA_963814055.1. Lineage (GTDB taxonomy): Bacteria > Pseudomonadota > Alphaproteobacteria > Rhizobiales > Hyphomicrobiaceae > AWTP1-13. Next base: position 3,476 of record CAWFBJ010000021.1, on the reverse strand, counting down.
CGGTATTGCCCTTGATGTCGTGCATGGCGATGAGCGAGGTCACGACGCAATCGAGGATGCCCTCGGGCACGGGCTGGTCGTTGCGGTCGATGATGGAGGTGTCCATCATCAGGTGGCCGACGTTGCGTACCAGCAGCAGGCTGCGGCCGTGCAATGTCAGTTCCCCGCCGCCATCGGGCGTGGTGTAGACCCGATCGGGGTTGAGACGGCGCGTCATTTCCTTGCCGGCCTTCTGGAACGTGTCGGTCAGCGTGCCGCGCATCAGACCCAGCCAGTTGCGATAGGCCGCAACCTTGTCGTCGGGATCGACGGCCGCAATTGAGTCTTCCAGGTCGACGATGGTGGTGATGGCCGACTTCGAGGACAACGTCGGCCACGCCGGCTATATCGGCCTTGCCGATATAGTGTCGGTTATCGATCTGGATCTCGGCATGCAGGCCGTTGTGAGCGAGCAGGATGCCGCGCGGTTCGGACGGATTGCCCCGGTACCCCACGAATTGCTCGGGATTGGCGAGGCCCACCAGCTTGGCGGGCTCGTCGAGCCAGGTCTCCTCGATGCTTTCGAAGCTGACCACCAGACGGCCGTCGTGAACCGCGTAACCCTTCACCTGGGTGTGCGAACCTTCGGCGAGGGGCGCGATCTCGTCCAGGAAGCGCTTGGTCCAGGCGAACACCCTGCTGCCGCGAACGGGATTATAGCTGCCGCCGCGGGTGGCACCGCCGTCTTCGGGCAGCGCGTCGGTGCCGTAAAGCGCGTCGTACAGGCTGCCCCAGCGGGCGTTGGCTGCGTTGAGGGCGTAGCGGGCGTTGGTTACGGGCACGACGAGTTGCGGGCCGGCGATGCGTGCAATCTCGTCATCGACGTGGGCGGTGTCGACGGCGAAGTCGGGCCCCTCGGGAACGAGGTAGCCGATTTCGACTAGGAAAGCCTTGTACGCAGGCAAGTCGAACGGCTTGCCCTTGCGCGCCCGCTGCCACGCATCGATCTTGGCCTGCAGGTCGTCGCGTTTTTTCAGCAATGCGCGGTTTCTGGGCGCCAAGTCGTGAACGAGGCGATCGAGGCGCGCCCAGAAAGCGGCCTCGGACACGCCGGTACCTGGCAGCGCCTCTTTGCTGATGAAATCGTAGAATACCTTCGCGACACTCAGGCCGTCGACAACGACGCGCTCGGTCATGCGTTCTGGACTCCGGATGGCGTGGAAGGCTCCGCTACCACGTTTTCGGCGATGAGTGTGTCGATCTCGGAGCGTGTATACCCGGCCTGCTCGAGAATTTCCCGGCCATGCTCCCCGTAGACCGGCGCCGGGCCTTTGACCGCGCCCGGCGTCCCGGAAAACTTGATCGGCAACCCGAGGGTCTGCACTTTGCCAGCGGTGGCATGCTCGACCACGCGCACCATCTCGCGCGCGTTGGTTTGTGGGTGTGCGTGCATTTCCTGCACGGAGAGCACCGGTCCCGATGGCACGCCCGCCCTTTCCAGAAGGGCAAGCCATTCCGCGGTCGAGCGCTGCTGGAAGCGGGACGTCAGCGCGGCGATCAACTCCGGCTGGTTGGCCATGCGGCCGGCGTTGTCGGCAAAACGGGAGTCATCGGCAATGTCGGGGGCGTCGAGCACCTTGAGGAACTGGCTCCACGTCTTCTGGTTCGGGGCGCCGAGCGTGATCCAGCCGTCCTTGGTTTCAAACGCCTGATAGGGTGTGCTCAGGGGGTGCGCCGAGCCGAGCGGGCCGGGCGACACGCCGGTCGCGAAGGCGATAGCCGACTGCCAGTAGGTCTGGATGATGCCGGCCTCGAACAGTGAAGTGTCGACGCGCTGGCCCTGACCGGTCTTGAGCTTGTGCGCGTAGGCGGCGTTGATGCCGATGCAGGCGAGCAGTCCTGCGGTGATGTCGGTGATGGGGGCGCCAACCTTGACGGGCGGCCGGCCCGGGCCTTCGCCAGTGATGGACATCAGGCCCGACATGCCTTGCGTCACGAGATCGAATCCACCCTGGTTTGCCATCGGCCCGGTACGGCCGAAGCCTGAGATCTCGCAATAGATGAGACCAGGATTTACGGCCTTGAGCACATCGTATCCGAGGCCGAACTTCTCCATCGTGCCTTTGCGATAATTCTCGATCAGCGCGTCGGCGGTTTTCGCGAGTCGCTTCAGGACTTCCTGGCCCTTGGGTTTCTTCAGGTCCAGCGCCAGCCCGCGCTTGTTGCGATTCATCATCATGAATGCGGCGGATTTACCCTTGATGGACGGCGTGAGCATCTGCCGGCTGTCATCGCCGATGGGGATGCGCTCGATCTTGATCACATCCGCGCCCATGTCGGCGAGCATCAGGGCGCACACCGGCCCCGCCATCACGTGCGAGAGATCGAGAACGCGCATGCCTGCGAGCGGGCCTTGGGGTTGATCTCCCGTCATCGTGAGCTGTCCTCGAAGGTCAGGTCTTCACCGGGCGGAAGGGGGGCCAGATAGCGCTCGACCATCTCCGTCGTTACACCATCGAGCTGGGGCGGCGACCACTTGGGCTTGCGGTCCTTGTCGACAATGAGCGCCCGCACACCCTCAGGGAATTCGCCGTCCTCGAACAGGCGCACGGTGAGGCGATATTCCACGATCAGTGCCTGTTCGAGCGATGTCAGGGATTTGGCATTTCGGATGGCGGCCAGCGTGAGCTTGAGCGCCTTTGGTGACTTTTGCGCTAGCGTGGCCGCAGTCTTCGCCGCCCACTCACCCGGATGTTTTGCCAGCGCGGCCAGAACGGCCTCGATGCTCTCACCGGCAAAGGCCTTGTCGATGTCAGAGCTGCTACGCGCCAGGTGCGATGGTCCAGGGTCTTGTGTGTGCTCGGCGATTGCGGCGCGGACATCGCCGCCCTTTGGATCGCAGAGCTGTTCGGCGAGGCGCTCAAGCTTGCCCGAGGGCACAAATGAATCCGCGAAACCAGCGTGGATGGCGTCTGCAGCGCTCATGTTTTCGCCGGTCAGGCCGAGATAAATGCCGAACTGTCCCGGCGCATGCGCCAGCAGCCATGTACCGCCGACATCGGGGATGAGACCGATGCCCGTTTCCGGCATGGCGAGGCGGGAGCGCTCTGTGACAATGCGGTAGGCCGCATGACCGGAGAGCCCGATGCCGCCGCCCATGACGATGCCGTCCTGAATGGCGACGTAAGGCTTCGGATAGCGGCCGATCAACGCGTTGAGCCGGTATTCGTCGCGCCAGAACGCGCGGGCAAGGCCGGAGCCCTGTACCCTGCTGTCGTACAACGAGCGCACATCGCCGCCGGCGCACAGGGCACGATCGCCGGCACCATCGAGAAGGACCAATTCGACAGCGGGATCGTCCTGCCAAGCCACGAGCGCGTCCCAAATGCTGCCCACCATTGCGTACGTCAACGCATTGAGAGCCTTGGGCCGGTTCATGGTGATGCGTCCGGCGCGCCCCTCACGCCGGATCAAGACCTCGTCAGTTGCGGACGGCT
>CAWFBJ010000020.1:0-174451 GCA_963814055.1 uncultured Alphaproteobacteria bacterium | reverse complement strand
TCGCCTTGGTGCTGGAAAGTGGCGCCACACCCGTCATCGTGGTCAACAAGGCCGATCTTCCCAATGATGTTATCGGGCCGACCGGTCAGATCGACGGCATCGATCCTGGTGTAGCAATTCATGTAATCAGCGCGCGCGCCCAAGATGGCACTCGTGATCTCGAGCAATATTTCGATGGCAACCGGACAGTGGTCCTTGTTGGCTCGTCAGGCGTTGGCAAGTCGACATTGACGAACCAGCTGCTGGGACGCGCTGCGCAGGCGACGCAGGAGGTCCGAGCCCACGACGGTCGCGGCCGGCATACGACAACTCATCGCCAGCTGTTCACACGACTGGAAGGTGGCGCGATTATCGACTTCCCCGGCCTACGTGGTCTCGAACTCTGGAATCCCTCGGAAGGCAGCAAGAGCAATTTCGATGATATCGAGGCTCTGGCAACCCAGTGCCGGTTTCGCGATTGTCGGCACGACAGTGAACCGGGGTGCGCAGTGCGCGCCGCCGTTGGGCGGGGGGACGTCGATGGCGTCCGTTTTGCGAGCTATGTCAAGCTAGGGAACCTCTGAGCAACGCGGTCTTGCGATCGTCAGGGGCATTGGAGCGAACTTTCCTCAGCGAAGTTTCGTCGCCTCGACGGTGGCGCGGGGGCCGTTTGGCCCCCGCCGGCGTCATGCGGACGCAAGCCTGCCTGCGGGCGAGGTACAGATTGGCGAGCGCCAGCAGCGAGAACACCTGTGCGCCATTCTTGGCGATGCCGCGATAGCGCACCTTGCGGTAGCCGAACTGGCATTTCATGACGCGGAAGACGTGCTCGACCTTGGCGCGCACGCTGCCGAAGCGACGATTGCGGGCACGCTGCCGCGCCGTCAGCTTGCGCCCCGGCTGCGCCTTCTCCTTCACCGCCCATTTGACGCCGGCCTTTTCGGCCGCCCGCTTGCGCGCATCGCTGGCATAGCCCTTGTCGCCGTACACGGCGCGGTCGTCCTCGCGGATCAGGCGGGGCATCACCTTGGCGTCGTGGACGCTGCCCGTCGTCACGCCCGCGGTGTGCACCAGCCCGCTCTCCGCATCCACGCCGACGTGCGCCTTCATGCCGAAGTACCACTGGTTCCCCTTCTTGGAGGAACGCATCGCGGGATCGCGCTTGCCCTCGCGGTTCTTCGTCGACGGCGAGGCCGCGATCAGCGTCGCGTCCACGATCGTGCCGCCGCGCAGCAGTGCGCCGCGTGCTTCCAGGTGCTCGGCGACGGCCGCGAACACGGCTTTCGTCAGATCGTGCCGTTCCAGCAGGTGACGGAAGTTGAGGATCGTCGTCTCGTCGGGGATCGCGTCGCGGCCGAGCTCCAGGCCGCAGAACGCGCGCATGGACTGGATGTCGTAGAGCGCTTCCTCCGCGCCGGGATCGGACAGGTTGTACCACTGCTGCAGGCAATAGATGCGCAGCATGACAGCCAGCGGGAACGGCCGCCGACCGCCTTGCGGGCCCGTCTTGGGATAGTGCGGCTCGATCACGCCCTCGAGCGCGGCCCACGGCACCACCGTTGCCATCTCGGCAAGGAACACGTCACGCTTCGTGCGCTTCTTCTTCGCCGCAAAGTCGAGCGACGCGAAGCTCAGCTGGTCCATGGCGTGCACCCCCTCGAATCAATGGCACCACTGTGCCATGCTCGCGGGGTTGATCAGAGGTTCCCTAGGACGCGCATCGCAACGCAGCCCACGGTAAGCTTGTCGATCACACATCGCTCCAATGATCGGGGTCAGGCGGGCCACGACTGGGTATTCAGGTTTGCGTGAAGCTCTCAATTGCTGCCGCCGCCCTCTTGCTTGGCTGGTCGGCGGCACATGCCGTTCCGCTTGAGAACTGGACCAGCCGAGCCATGGACTTCGTTGCGAAGTTCGAGGGTTCGGATTCGGCGCCATCACACCCGATGTTGATTGTCAGGGGCTGTCGCTCGGCAAGAAGCAGCACACCATCAAGGGCAATTCGGTCAGGAACGTTTTTGAAGAAGTCATTGCCCTCGTCGGGCGCCCAGGGCTGGCTTACGCAGCGATGAACCGGCGCGGCACGATTGCCTTTGGCAATGGCGTCGTCAATGGGCAGGACTACAGCGCCCAAAGTATGCGCGAGTTGATGGATGGCGCGGGCGAGATCGATCAGTCTGCTTTCGGCACGGTCCAATGTCGTGGATGATGATGTGCGTCCAGTCCCATCGCGCCTAATCAGCCGAGACTTAGCCCGCCCTTTGGGGTTTGCAGGCGAGCACTGAGCTTTGAGATGGGCCCTGGGCCGACACTTGCGTCAACACCAAGCTTGGCCAAGAGCTCGCGCAGACATTCCGGCTCAGTGTGCTGGATCTCAAACGACTGCAGCGTGCAACCGGCTGGTGAGCCTTGCGAGGGATGCGGGGTCTCCCGATCCCATCCGATGAAGAACGGCAGGAGATCAATCGCAGGATCGATGACCGTAGAGTTTCACTTAAGCAGCTTGCCGTCTGTCCGGGCGCGCGAACCCTCCGTAGGACCAACAACCTTGCAGTCTGCCGCCATGGCGCGCTGACTGACGGTTTCGATATTGTCGATCGCGACCGCCCACGAGACGAACCGTGGCTCCTTCAAGCCCTCCAGCCCGGCAAACATGAGCGGTGTGGTTTGCGGTTGTTGCGGGTCACGCGCGATGATTTCGAGATACTGTCGGCCACCCAATGAGAGCAGCGCATTGTGCGTCCCGCGACCGGGGTGCCGGCCGCCGAAGTTCGCGCGCACGCCGGTCTTCTGCTCGACAAGGTCGATGCCCTGTTCGAGGTCAGGGACGCCAAGAACAAGATGGTCCATCATGCAGTCCTTCCAAAGCACGAAACCATAAAGCGGGCATTGCTAGCTTGGCGAACAATTCACCGAGCTGTTGGGGATGAGATGAGGAGCGGAGATCAACGCGTTGGAATTACGTAAGGTTTCGCTGTCCAGACACGCCCTTGCGCGCAAACAGCGAGATCGCCGCCCTCATGAAGGACGCTACGTTTCTAACCGGTCTTCTCACAGCAACTGTTCCAACGCGGGCCGTCTGTCCTCCGACGGCGGCATCCTCGTCTTGCGCGAGATCGCTTGCAACCTAATGATCGGCTAGTTCGAGGTGACGTGCTCGAGCCCGCCGAGGCAGCCTAAACTGTTGGGGCACGTGCTACTGTGTGGACCGCCCTCTCGTCCATGTGCTTAGCCTTTTTCGCCGAGCTGAGTGGCTGAGAGACGACCTAAGCCATGGCCGTGACTTCTGGCGAGCCAGACGACTTGCATCGAACGGCCTTGTCTTGCCACCCAACTGGCCCTCCAATCGTGTCACACCGATAGCCCCGCCACGTGTCCAAGCAAGGAAGTCGATCAGTTCGGGCGTTGCATCTCCTCCGACGCCAACCAGCAACCTTCTGGAAGCCGGCTCGCATACAAGCGTATGCATGGTGCCACATCCAAAGGCATATCTGTGGTCGAACACGGGTGAGGCGGATCTGTTCAACGCACGAAACAACTCTTCGGGAGAGAGCCCCGCTTTGGACCAGGCCTCAAGTGGAGGTAGGCGCTGGTAGGTCCAGGCGGAGCGGCGGTTAAACATCTGGAGTTTTTTGGTCTGAAAGTGGTTGGTGCAGGCCAGGTTCCCGCCCTCACGGACCACGACCTCTAGGGGCGATGCCTCCACGACGGCTCCCACCCCTTTGGCGTCCTTGAGCGAGTAACTGAAGGAAAGACCGTGTGGGAGCCGTTTCAGCAATTTGACCGCTTCCGCAGTCGTAGCGCACTGGTCTAGCACGATGCGGACAGTCAAAATGCAACCCAAGCCCGGCCGCCACGATTTCGATTGATTGACCAGGTGCAAGGCGACGCAAAGGCCGTGTTCGTTCATTCCATCGACACGTCCTGTGAACCTGTCGGAAAAGCCAACGCTCGCGTTTACCCCCTTTGGCTGTATGGCCAGCAGCATGCTGTTATACTTGCCTACCGAGTAGTCGTAGTTGCGACCGAAGAGATCCACCGTCGAAAGAGAGGAGCATCCGTAGGTGGGGTAAGCAAGCCGGCCGTTGGAATACCGCATCACAGCCGTCTCAAATGGAATTTCTAAGCCGTCGGCAAGTCCGTGCAACTCCTCCCAGATATTGGGAGCATAGGTGGCGAGCGCCGCCTGTGCATTCTTGATGCTAAACCCGTAACGACCCCGCCCTCGACGATGCTTGAAGGTTCTGCCGCGTGGGCTGTTGCGGAAGCCTTTGGCGGTCTGGACCCCAACATCATAGGAACTGCCCCGGCATTCCACGACGGCAACCCGCCACGGCTTCGTCTCGTTGGTCGGATCTTCCTGCCTTGCGCGCATGGGCTTCCCGAAGAGAGGTGTTGATTTACCACGCTACTCGAGAGATTGGCGGGGGACTCCGCGACGAACCTCCCGGAAAAATTTGGTGACACTTCTATTGCTGCGGCGATCGGGCGTTGTCTTCGAGGTATTCGGTGCCTGGTGTGCTTTAGGGAACCTCTGATCAACCTTGCGAGCATGGCACAGTAGTGCCATTGATTTGAGGGGGTGCACGCCATGCACCAGCTGAGCTTCGCGTCGCTCGACTTTGCGACCAAGAAGAAGCGCACGAAGCGTGACGTGTTCCTTGCCGAAGGCAACGGTGGTGCCGTGGGCCGTGCTCGAAGGCGTGATCGAGCCGCACTATCCCAAGACCGGCCGCAAGGCGGTCGGCGGCCGTTCCCGCTGGCTGTCATGGCTCCGCAAGGCCGGATGCGAGCAGAACCTGGCCCCGTGGAATTGTCACGCTTTGCAGGATGAGGCCCGTTGCAGGCTCCCAAAGCCAGTACCCGACCTGATCGTGAAACGTGATTTTTTCCTCAGGCGTGTTGATATGGATGTGGTACCGCAGACCATAGAAGAGCTGGGGGCCGTTGGTCTGCGGATCGATGGGGTCTATCCGGATGTGCTCGCGAAAGACGCGGCGCTCCGGACCCTGGGACTGGGGTTGATATCTACGCCTTTGTCGGCCTGCCACACACCGGCCAGCCGGCGCAGCGGTCCAAGGTTCGCCAGGTCGTCCGGAGAGACGTTGGCGCTCGGTAAAGATGTCCGCGGGAAAGGGCAGCATAGGGTGAACCTTGTGTGAAACTTCAGAACATTGGGCGATGCTGCGTACTTAACCAGCGTTGAGCTAGTCGCTTTGCGGACACATCGACCACCGCCCATCCGGCGGGTGATCTCCTGCTGCACCGCCTCCGGCTGCTCGGCCACCGCGCGCGTCAGCGTCCGGAGGTGGTGCCGCGCGTCATGGAGCTGATCGATCAAAGACAGGATGACCGGCAGGCTCGCGTGCTCGAGGCCCATGCGGTAGTGCAGGTCGCAGGCCAGCGCCACGCGCGCCTCATCGACCCGATCGAACAGGTAGCCCTCCTCGTCGCGGTGCGGCGCGATGACCCCCTCCTCGATCCAGATCAGCAGCACCTGCCGCTCCAGATACGTAAACTGTGCGATGAGTTCGCTTTCGCGGATCATGTCAAGCTGCGCCCTTCCTGCGCGGGTTCTGCGGGTGCGTCTTCTCCCACTCGGCCATGAACTGAGCCAACGCCTCGTCGGCACCCTCCGGGGGTACGATGTGAATTTCGACCAACTGATCGCCGCGTCCGCCCGCCTTGCCGCGCGACACGCCCTTGCCGCGCAGCCGCAGCTTCGTGCCCTCCTTGGCGCCCTTCGGCACCTTGACGTCGACGGGCCCGTCCACCGTCTCGACGCGCACGCTCGCACCATTCAGCGCCTCGCCGAGCGACACCGGTAGCGTGCTCAGAATGTCATCTCCCTCGCGCTTGAAGCCGGAGTGCGGCCGAACCGAGATCTCGACATACGCGTCCCCCGGCTTGCCGTCGGAGCCCGGCAATCCCTGCCCCTTGAGACGGAGCACCTGCCCGTCGCTGATCCCCGCCGGGATCGTGATGTCGAGCGTCTTGCCGTCCGGCATCGCCACCACCTTGTGCGTGCCGTTCACCGCATCGAGAAAATCGATCTCGAGCGTATAGCGCACGTCCTGCGGCGGCATGCGGAAGTTGCCGCCCTCGCCGCGCCCGCGGAAGAGATCGGCGAAGATGTCGTAGTCGAAGTCGCCCGCGCCGTTTCCCTGCCCGGAAGCCGACGCTCCGCGCCGGCCGTAGCGCATGTTCGGATCGGCCTCGGCGTATTCGCGGTAGAAGTGCCGCTCCGGCTGCCGCTCGGCACCCGTCTCGTCGATCTCACCGGCATCGTAGCGCTTGCGCTTGTCCGCATCGCCGACGATGTCGTAGGCGGCATTGATCTCCTTGAAGCGCTTTTCCGCCTCGGGCTTGCCCGGATTGAGATCGGGATGCGTCTCCTTGGCGGCCTTGCGGTAGGCCTTGCGGATGTCGTCCTGGCTGGCGTTGGGTGCCACGCCCAACGTCTCGTAGGGATTGGCCATGCGTCTCACGTTTGAGTTCAGGTGCGGCGCCGTTGTGCGCCGAACGCAAGGCCAGACTACGCCACCCTGCTCTTTTCCATCAACGGCTCGGCGGCAAATGCGACGTCATGGCCGGACAGCCGCAGCTAAATTGACGACCAAGTAACAGGGGTACACGGCCGCAGTCAGTGACAAGGTATGCACACTGGTGCTAGTCTTACTGTGTCATAAATTGACGAACTGTGGTAGGCAGCCGATTCCTGATTCGTTTTGGGGGCGGCGATGGATCTGCGGGCCACGAAGGGTGTGGCGTCGCGTTTTGCTGAGTATGTCGAGCATCTGAGCGAAGTGATCGGTCATGTGGATCGGCATGGACCGCTCGCCTCGTACTGCACCGGCTTGTTGCTGCCCGGTGACCGCAAGAGCGTCGAGCCGATGGCGGCACGCATTGCGCCCGACGAGGTCGGCGCCAAGCACCAGTCGCTGCATCATTTCGTGGCGAAGGCACCATGGGACGAGGCCGGGTTGCTTTCTGCCGTGCGCACGTTCGTGCTGCCGAAGATCGAGAAAGACGCGCCAATCCGCGCCTGGATTATCGACGACACCGGCATTCCGAAGAAGGGCAAGCATTCGGTCGGCGTGGCGCGCCAATACTGCGGCGAACTCGGCAAACAGGACAACTGCCAGGTCGCGGTGACGCTTTCGGTGGCAAGCGATCTCGCCAGCCTGCCGATTGCGTTGCGCCTCTATCTCCCCGAGCCGTGGGCCAATGACAAGGCGCGTCGCGCCAAGGCCGGGATACCCGATGGGATCGAGTTCCAAACCAAGCCGCGCATCGCCCTCGATCAGATCCGGCAGGCGATCGCCGACGGCGTGCCGAAGGCTGTCGCGCTCGCCGATGCCGGCTACGGCAATGACACGGCGTTCCGCAGCGGGCTCACTGAACTCGGCCTTGAATACGTCGTCGGCGTGCAGGGCTCAATGACCGTCTGGGCGCCGGGAACCCAGCCGCTGCCAGCCAGGGCGTGGAGTGGTCGCGGCCGGAGAACGAAGCTTCTGCGCCGGGACGGCAACGTCAAACCGATCAAGGTATCTGAGCTTGCCAAGAGCCTGGCCCGAAGGGCGTGGAAGACCGTGCGTTGGCGTGAGGGCACCAAGGGCGATCTCGTCTCGCGCTTCGCTCACCTGCGCATTCGCCCGTCCCATCGCGACTACTGGCGTGCCGAACCGTGGCCCGAGGAATGGCTGCTGATCGAATGGCCCGAGGGCGAGGACGCCCCAACCAAGTACTGGCTTTCGACGCTGCCCGCCGGCACGCCGATCGCGACGCTCGTCGATACCGCCAAGCTCCGATGGCGCATCGAGCGCGACTTCCAGGACCTGAAGCAGGAGATCGGCCTCGACCACTACGAGGGTCGAGGCTGGCGAGGATTCCATCACCACGCGGCGCTCTCGATCGCGGCCTACGGATTCCTCGTCGCAGAGAGGAGTCCGATTCCCCCCTCAGGCGCCCTCCGCCAAGCGCTCATCGCAAGAGCGCCGACGCCGAACGAAAGCTACCGTCCGCGCGGACGCGCCGCTCCGGCCTGAGCGCCACACTTCCAATTCCATATCGACCCTGCGAAAGCTCATCGCCGTCGCGCTTGCCAAGCGGCTGCCGCGATGTCCATGCTGCATGCGAACGCGCGATGGCTAGAGAACACGTCGCTTATGACACAGTAAGACTAGACCCAAAGGTGCGGTCGGTCACCGAACGCACGCGTCCCGCTCGGCAACGCGAGCGGCGACCCATGCCTCGACTTCTGACTCAAGCCACGCCACCCGGTTCGGCCCGACTTGAACACGACGGGGGAACTTGCCCTGCTTCTCCAATCGGAGGATATGCTGAGGAGTACGGTACTATTTGACACTGCTCTCGCTTGGTGATCAGGCGCGATTGCCGTGTAACAACCATGGTGCGTTCGTCCGACAGCTCGAGCACGCGGTTCGGCTTTCTCAAATCACGATGCCTTCTTCTATTAATGGCTGATCGGATTGGCTTCGCCGGTCCATGGCCACGCAGCGATCGGGATCACACTCCGCATTGCCGGTGCTACGCCCGGCGGTCCGTAGTCTGCACCGGCGTGGCGTTTCACCGCAAACCTTGCTTGCCGCCCTAGCGGGAGGCGCAATCCTTGCACAGCTTCGATCATCACTCGTGCGCCTATCCCCGCCTACGTGGGTGGAGCGTTCCTAATCCAATGCCTGACCGGCTTCGTGGTGGCGCTTTGGCCCGAGCAGAGCGGACCATCCCGCCATGCAGGAGATTGAGAGCGCCATTGGAGCCGAAGGCGAGCTGGCTGCCGACCCCGAGCACCGTTGCGAGGGCGACGCCCTTCAGCAGCTTCCAGGTGTGGAGGTCGACCTCGTCGGCAAGGCCGGCGTAGCCGCCGGTGTCGGTGGCGGGCAGGTTGTCGATGACGATCGACAACCCGTCGGGGAATATCAGCCGCTGCCAGACGACAAGCGCACGCTCCTGGCCGAAGGCAACGACGCTGTCGTACTTGCCAACAAGACGCGTGCCCTGCGGAACCAGCAGATGGCGCCCCGTCGCCGTGTCGTAGACGTGCTCCGTCACGACAGCGATGACGAACCCCGGCAGGTCCGAATTGAGGCCGGTGACGAGGCTTGCCGAGTTGATAGTTCCGGCCATCAGCTGGTAGGGCGAGACGGGAGTCTGCAGCCCGTGCGGATTATAGAATCTCCTTCTCGGGTCCCGACTTCAGGAAGGCGAGCTTGCGGGTCTGGTCGGTCGGCTCGGACGCCAGGCTGTCGTCGTCTGTCGGTACCCGGCGCAGAGCCGTCAACGCGGTGCGATCGGATGGCTGTAGCGCCGATGCCGCGGCTGCGGCCTTCACGTCGCCGATGGCCGGATCGAAGACGGTGAGCTGCGCATGGCAGGGATTTGCCCAAGCTACCGTGACGACCGCGACGGCAGATGCCGTGAGTCTTGCAACACGTCTCATCGACGTTCTCCCTTGTGCTTGCTCTCGGGCAGGCTCGTCGCCTTGCTGCGGTACTCGGCGAGGTTCAGCATACGAGTGCTCCCTTGTGACGGGCATGACGCGATAACACGGTCAGAAAGGCCGGATCGGCGCGCGTGACCCACACGGCAATCGCGTGACCAACGATCCAGATCAGCAGCCCCGCAAGCCACAGCCGCAACCCCAGACCACCCTCGGGATCGATCAGGATGTCGGCGATGTTCTGGACGTCCCGCACCTCGTTCGGACCCTTGCGCACCTCCAACAACGGGTTGAAGCGGGTGGAGCCTGGCTCGGTCGGATCGAACTTGAAGCAGTGCGAGAAGCGCTGGCGCCAACCTTGACGTCAGCTCCCAGTTCTCGACCTTGATGTCGTGGATGACGGCCGAGCCGGTCCAAGTGAGCAGCGTCAGCACGACCAAGCCCACGCCCTTGCCGGAGCAAGTCGGCGCCACGGCGAGCGCATGGTGCGGACCGTCGTCGCGGAGGTAGCTGTTGCCGGATTGCCCCAGCATGACGCCGCGATCGCCTAAGAGGCCGGCCGACCGCATGTCGGAAACTGCCGCCCAGCGGGCGGAGCCGTAGGTCGAGACGACCTTTGGCTTCGACGCCCGCCAGGCGGCTCCCCCAATCGCAACAAGGCCAGCCGAGACGCCGCCGGCGGCGGCGATCAGCCCGGCGGTGTCGAACACCCGTGGCGCCAGGCGGCCGAACGTCAGCCACCAGCGCGTAGATCGGCCAATCGAACAGCGCCAGCCATGGGGCGCCGAGCGCGGGATGAAACTTCAGAGTGGCGGCGGCCCATTGCGTGCCAGTCCACAGGCTCAAGAGCACGAGAATGGCCGTTGCCAGGCCTTGCAAAGCGATCTGGGAAGACTTGGTCATGGCCGCCGATCCCGAGTGCGTCTGCACGTTTGCGGATGGCGTCCAGGATGCGGGACGAGGCCAGCAAAAGGGAATTAGGATTCGCGGGTGAAAAACTCGAGCGGTGGCAAGGAGAAGCTCGGCAACATTACCAAGCGAGGCGATCGATATCTGCGCAGCCTGTTCACGGCGGGCGCTCTGGCGGTGATCCGCTATGCCAGGATCCATGGCACCAAGCATCGGCCCTGGATAACTCAGCTATTGGCCAGGCGACCGACCAAGGTGGCTGCCATTGCGCTCGCCAACAAGATCGCGCGCATGGCGTGGGCGATGATTGCCAAAGGCGAGCGCTACAAGGAACCTGTCGCTCTGGCGGCATGAATGAGATCGCGCCGGTTAGCTGGCGTGATGTGAAGGTTGGAAGGACGAACAGCACGTAATGCAGATCCGGTCGATCCGGAGATCGGGACAACCCACTAGTGCCAAAGCACTGTCGAGTGCGAGTTTCTGACAGGGACCCGATCCGCGGAGGGCATTATGGCCAGCGGTCATGTGAACCGCACACAAAGGCCGAACACATGGCTGCTCCGACCAGACTGTGACGTGACGAAAGTTCTTGCCAACGCGGAGCCGTCCACACATGGCACTGAAGGTGAGTTCGTTGCGGCGCTCCAAGTCGGCAGGTTTCTGGGGCATTGCTGCCGTTACCGCCAGGCGCCCGACAGGCGTGCTGTTGACCCAAGCGGACCTCGCCCGTCTTGGCGCCGCGTGGTCAATTCAGCTTCTGAAGCTTGGCTTCGGCGACGGTGGATCGGCGCCCGGGGTTGACCCTCTGAGTGGAGAAAACTTAAGGCGTCGCGATGCCGATTGCCGTTCAAACCGGGCACCAATGCGCAGCTGTGAAAGACTGCCGGACCCGCGGACCCGCCTATCTCCCCCGCTCATCGACGAAGGCGCGGAGCGCCTTGAGCTCGTCGCTCTGCGATACGTCGTGTGCCAGGCCAAAATCGTAGGCGCCTTTCGGCAGGCGGTGCGCGATCCCCTTGTGGCAATCGATGCAGGTCTTCTCGCCCGTGAACAAGGATCGCTGGTGGGCGTTCGCGGCGCGCTGGCTTTGCTTGGATATGTCCATCGACTCGGCGCTGTGACAGTTGCGGCATTCGAGCGAGTCGTTGGCCTTGAGCCGCTCCCATTCGTGCGAGGCGAGCTCGAAGCGCATGTCGAGGAATTTCTCGCGCGTGCTGATCGAGCCGAAAATCTTGCCCCAGACCTCCTTGGACGCCTGGATCTTGCGTCCGATCTTGTCGGTCCAGTTGTGGGGCACGTGGCAATCGGGGCAGGTGGCGCGCACGCCGGAGCGGTTGGAGTAGTGGATGGTCGATTTCAGCTCCTGAAAGACGTTGTCGCGCATCTCGTGGCAGCTGACGCAGAATTTCTCGGTGTTGGTGGCTTCCAGCGCCGTATTGAAGCCTCCCCAGAACACGATCCCGGCCAGAAACCCGCCGATGGTCAGGAACCCGAGGCTGAGCGTCCGGCTCGGAGACGTGAGGATCGCCCAGTACTGGAGCAATTTCTCGCGCGCCCATTCGGTCCGGTGCCACAACCTCGTCGCGAATTGGCGAATGCGCTGCCTGAGCGCCTGCACGGAATAGGCAGGAGGTGCGCCGTTGTCGTTGGAGACGCTCATTTCTGTCGCTCTCGGCGGGGCGCTCAGAAGCGTATCCACGTCGATGAAGCGATTGGCGACCGGCGGCTTCACCGGGTGCTGCGGCACATGACACTGGACGCAGAAATAGCGGCGCGGCGACACGCTGGCCAGGAACTGTCCGTCGCGATCCATGAAGTGGGTGATGCTGACCATCGGTGCCTGGGAGTCGCCGGTTCGCGAGCGCGCATGACACGACAGGCACTGGTTGACGTTGGCGTCGAGCTGATAGGCCTCGATCGTGTGCGGGATGACCGGAGGCTGCTCGGGATAGTTGCGGACCTCACGGATGTCCGTGTTCGCCTGCGGCAGCAGGCGCGGCGCCGGCCCCTCCTCTTGCAGAGGCGTATTGCCGCGCAGGCCCGAGCGCAATCCGCTGGGGCCGGTCTGGCTGCTGGCGATCGTGCCGACCGCCAGCACGGCAATTCCAGCCAAGGCGGCGAGCAGAAGGTGTCGCGAGATCCGCATGGCCCGCCTCAAACCTTCTCGATCCTGATCGCGCACTTCTTGAAATCGGTCTGCAGCGAGATCGGGTCCGTCGCGTCGAGCGTGACCTTGTTGATGAGCTGGCTCTCGTCGAACCAGGGCACGAACACCACGCCGCGCGGCGGCTTGTTGCGCCCCTTGGTCTCGACGCGGGTGCGCATGATAGCCTCGCCGCGACACGATCTTGACCTCCTCGCCGCGCCACAGCTGCAGGTCCTTGGCGTCGTCGGGATGCATGTAGCAGAGCGCGTTGGGCACCGCCTTGTACAGCTCCGGAACGCGCCGGGTCATCGATCCGGAATGCCAATGCTCCAGCACGCGTCCCGTCGAGAGCCAGAACGGATACTCCTTGTCGGGGCTCTCGGCAGGCGGTTCGTACGGCAATGCGAAGATGCGCGCCTTGCCGTCGGGGAAGCCGTAGAAATCGTAGCCTTTGCCCGCCTTGACGTAAGGATCGTGGCCCTCGCGAAAGCGCCAGCGCGTCTCCTTGCCGTCGACGACCGGCCAGCGCAGCCCACGCGCCTGATGATAGGTGTCGAACGGAGCGAGGTCGTGCCCATGCCCGCGACCGAACGCGGCGTACTCTTCGAACAAGCCTTTCTGCACGTAGAAGCCGAAGTGCTTCGCTTCGGCGTTCTCGTATCCCGCCTCGATGTCCTGAACCGGGTACTTGTCGACCTGGCCGTTCTTGAAGAGCACGTCGAACAGCGTCTTGCCGCGATATTCCGGCTTCTTGGCGATCAGCTCCTCCGGCCAGACCTCCTCGATCTTGAAGCGCTTCGAGAACTCCATCAATTGCCACAGATCGGAGCGGCTTTCGCCCGGAGCGTTCACGAGCTGGTGCCAGAAGTGCGTGCGCCGCTCCGAATTGCCGTAGGCGCCTTCCTTCTCGACCCACATCGCGACGGGCAGGACGAGGTCGGCACCCAAGGTGGTGACGGTCGGGTAGGCGTCCGACACGACGACGAAAGTGTCGGGGTTCCTGTAGCCCGGCAAACCCTCCTGATTGATGTTGGCGCCCGCCTGCAGGTTGTTGTTCACCTGCACCCAGTAGGCATTGAGCTTGCCGTCCTTCAGCATCCGGTTCTGCAGGACGGCGTGGAAGCCCGGCTTGTCGGAGATGGTGCCCTCGGGCAGCTGCCAGATCTTCTCGGTCTTGGCCCGATGCTCGGGATTGGTGACGACCATGTCGGCGGGCAGGCGATGCGAGAACGTGCCGACCTCACGGGCGGTGCCGCATGCCGATGGCTGGCCGGTCAGCGAGAACGGGCTGTTGCCCGGCTCCGAGATCTTGCCGGTCAGCAGGTGCAGATTGTAGGCGAGATTGTTGGCCCAGACACCGCGCGTGTGCTGGTTGAAGCCCATGGTCCACAGGCTCATGACCTTCGTCTTGGGGTCCGCGTAGAGCTCCGCCAAGGCTTCGATGCGATTGAGCGGCACGCCGGATTCGTCTGCCGCCCTCTGCAGGGTATAGCCCGATACGAACGATGCGAACTGATCGAACGTGATGTCGGTCGCGTCGTTGGCCTTGTCCTTGCCGGTGGCCTTCTGCTGCAGCGGATGCTCCGGCCGCAGACCGTAGCCGATGTCGGTCTGGCCCAGCTTGAAGACCGTATGCTTGGCGACGAAGTCCTTGTTGACGCGATTGGTCTTGATGATGTGGTTGGCGATGGCGTTGAGGATGATGAGGTCCGTCTGCGGCTTGAACACCATCGGGATGTCGGCCAGCTCGAACGAGCGATGCTCGAAGGTGGACAGCACCGCCACCTTGACATGCGGATAGGATAGCCGCCGATCGGTGATGCGCGACCACAGGATCGGATGCATCTCCGCCATGTTCGAGCCCCACAGGACGAACGCATCGGCGGCCTCGAAGTCGTCGTAACAGCCCATCGGCTCGTCGATGCCGAACGAGCGCATGAAGCCGGCCGCAGCCGATGCCATGCAGTGGCGCGCATTGGGATCGAGGTTGTTGGTGCGGAAGCCGCCCTTGAAAAGCTTGGAGGCCGCGTACCCCTCCCATATCGTCCACTGGCCGGAGCCGAACATGCCGACCGCCGAGGGGCCGCCCTTCTTGAGAGCGGCCTTGAACTTCTCGGCCATCACCGTGAAGGCCTCGTCCCAGGTGACGGGCGTGAAGTCGCCGGTCTTGTCGTATTTGCCGTTCTTCTTGCGCAGCAGGGGCCGCGTGAGCCGATCCTCGCCATACATGATCTTGGAGAGGAAATAGCCTTTCACGCAGTTGAGGCCGCGATTGACCTCCGCCTTCGCGTCCCCATGGGTGGCGACCACGCGCCCGTCCTTCGTTGCCACCAGGACGCCGCATCCCGTACCGCAAAAGCGACAGGGCGCCTTGTTCCAGATCAGCTCGTTCTGGGCGCGATCCGTGACGATCTGGGCGTCGGCCGTCCCAGGCAGTCCGGCGACCGCGGCGGCAGCCATGGCGGCCTGTGCCTTCAGGAGCTGGCGACGGTTCACCTTGTGGTCTGTCATGGTGTGCGGCCCCTCAAGCGACTGCTTCGTCATCGTCGCTGGCCTGGAAGACCATTACGGCGGACAGAACGTGCGGCAGGCCGGAAATCGCGTTGGCCTTGGCGCCCACGGCGCCCTGGCTTGCTTCCTCGAGCACCACGATCAGCTTGCCTTTCGGGTCGCGGCCGTGAATCTCGGTGTTGCCGAGCGCCAGAATGGCCTCTGACGACGGCATCGAGATGTTGCGGCCATGTGCTCACGATCAGACTGACGATCTCGACCTGGCGAGGGACCGGGCGGCCTGCCCCGGATAAGCCGGGTTCCACTGACCACGAATGAAGGCGCGGCGTGACGACGGCATCGGAGGCCTCATTCGGCTTTTGTTTTGGGGACGACACCTGGAGTGCGCGCTGCTTTCGCCGGAGGGCCAGGAGGGCCAGCGATCATTTGGTAAACCCACACGCCCAATCCATATCCGCCGACGGTCGTGATCGCAAGGACAGGGGCCAGCAGCAATGTGAGCACCAGGAATACGGTCAGCTCTTGCTTTCGCCGTGCGTCACTGCGGGGTGATCCAGGGGAAAGCTTGTTCACGTGGGCTCCACTGAAGCGGCAGCTGCATGCGACCGTGCAGGGAACAACGGTGCGAACACGGCCGCGAGATAGCAATCCAGGCATTTGGCTCCAGCAAATCCCCCAGGAGCCATGAGGGGGCGGGCGTCTGGACGAGGAGCAGCGTCAAATGCGAATTGCCGAATGGCCTCTATGAGCCGCTCTCGCTTGCCCGCTGCATTGTGAGCCCAGAATCCCGGCTTGGCACTAATCTGGGTTAGCGTTGGCGCTCAACCATGACGGGATCAGCGTAGGGCTCTTCCGCCGTATAGATGAACGCATCCTCGCCGATGGCCTTGGTCTCGACGGTTGTCTGAGCGTGTAACGCCGAGTTCGTAACCGCGGCGGTGATTTGCAGCCAGCGGGGCGGCGCCAGGGATGTTGCATTCATCACCATAAATTTCCCTTTTGCAGACATAGGCGCTGGGCGTGCTCACGCAAAAGCGCGTTGGAGGATCGAGCCGTCGCAATCCACGTAAATCGAGAGTAACCCTCAAGTCGCTGAGGGTTTCCACCGATAACACGCATGTCTCTCAAGGTGCGGCTTTCGCGTACGAGGGCGCAACAAGCGTCGCTATACCGCGAACCGGCACAATGCTGACATCGACTAAACCGCTTCGAATGTCCGCTTTCAGGGGCAAAACAGACATTCCGGAGAAAGCTCGCCGACGTCCGCTTCTGACCCAAATCCGACATCGTCAAACGGCTACGGCAACGACGTCCTCACTGCAGGGCCCGCCCTCCTGTGGCGTCCGTCGCAAGCTCGATGTCGTTAAGTACCCATGCTTTGTCGAAGAATGGCTCGGTCGGGCCATAGAACCGGAATATCGGGAACCAACCTTTGCCGGCAACTGTCCGTATCCAATTAACATCGGTATTCGGTGCGTCAGGACCGAAGTAAATGTCGATTTGGCCGTCGGCGTTGACCTTTGGTATGGTGTAGGAGCTCACCGACGGTAGCGGCTGTCCGTTCTGCAGTTCAGAGCGGCTCAGAGCATCATAGACGACCACCGACCAAAACGCTTTTGCTGGAATGTTTGGCGGGACCCGAAGTTTGTAGGTCTTTGCTCCATCGAGAAAGGCGCCACTGCCATCGCGATAAGCCCACAGGTATTGAGAGCCTTGGCCGACATTCTTTTCCATCATGGCTGGGGTATTGCCAGCGGCCATATAGTAGACGTTGTTCCGCGCATCGACCTGCGGTGTGCCGTCCTGGAGGAATGTGTAACTCGCACCGGAAACACCCTGCCACTTCCGGTCGGGATAATAGAAGCCGTCCGGGGGAGCACCATAGGTGTTGGCACGCGCTATGGCGCCACCGATGCGCGCGGCCTCTGACAGCAACGCCTTCGCGCTGTCGTCTGGACTGAATGGCTTGCCCTTCTCTATGCCGATCGCCTGCATTTGCCAGCGTTCCAGCGGATCGAAAAGTTCGCGCGGTTCTTCATCGACAAGCATGGCCAACAGCTCGAAGTAGCGGAGGTTATCCGGAAACAGCGTGTCGATGTCCTTATTCGACCCGTTCATGAACTGCATCGGCGGCGGCGAAGACGCGGATTTCAGCGGGTAGACCTTGGTCTGCTTCATGAGCGCCACCGCCTGATCGGTCTTGTCGCCAACCTGAAACCCTCGCATGGCGAAGGCAACGGAGTACGTGGGCGAGCGCGAGACAAAATAGCCCTTAGGCACGTTGCCATTATAGTTGGGGGGCAGGATCACGAATTTGCCGCCCTTGCCTTTGTCAGGCCCGAGGGGACCGATGTCGGTGATGTAGCGCTGAAAACCATCCTGCACGAAGCCCAGCATTTTTGCGGGTGCTTCAATGACCGTGGGACCGTCGGTCTTCAGATCAATGTGACCGAGAGCGTAGACTGTTTCGGTATTGGCCGTGAGCAGGAGTGTCTTGGCATCCATCAGGTTTTCCCAGATCACTACCTGCTGTGGCGTCTTCGCTCCAAAGGCGCGCATACCTTCCCTCAGGCCGATCTCACTCACACGCATCATCTGCGTGGTGTAGACCTCGATGGCGCGGTTCAGTTTCTGCGTTTCCAGTAGGCGCGACCCGGCGTCGCCGACGGGATAGCCATTCCTGAACTCGAAGTCCCCGTAGCGGGATTTCAATGTCTCGTTGTTGAGCCAGCCATGTGGATCACTCTGTGCATGTGCGGGCATTGAAGCGCCTAATACGGCTGCGAAAGCAGCAATCGAGGCGATGACCTGATGCATAGAGACCTCTTCATTGTGAGCGATAGATTCTTGGAAAGCAGCAATGCTCCCTCGGCGAACGCTGGCGCGGCCACCTGGCATTAGTGGTCGATGGTTGAATGATGTGTGGTCCACGCCAATAGGAAGAAACCCTGATAGCCGCGCGGTGGCTTTCTGTAGATTGCAAGCGACTCCGAGGTCCGTTCTTGGCACAAAGCTGACATCCCCGTGTATCCTCAGGAACGTCTGCTTTTAGGGGCAAAGCGGACATAGTCGGGGAGCTACGCCAACGTCAGCTATGTGATCCTAAGTCGCCGTTCGCCAATTCATAGGGCAACCCGCGTGAATGACGTCCGCGGCATCGGCCTACCGAACGCAAGTCTCCGTACCCCGTGAACCTTATTGGTCTTCGCAACGACCAAGTACTGTGCTGGGCACGACATGACTCTCCAGCCGATCATCGGGCGACAACATAAAGTCATGCCCCGCTGCCATGGAGTTTGCATCCGCTTTGACAGTCCACTCACTCAGAAGGATTACCGAGATGACAGCCCGTTATGCCCTGTGCGCCTTTGTCCTCATCGGTTTCTGCCAGCCAAGCTTTGCCGCCGGCCAGGAGTACTGCCATCGATATGCCAGCCAAGCCGTACGGGCTCAGCTAAGCAATATAAACTATCGATGTGGCTTCACTGGGCGTCGCTGGTCGACCGATTATCGCGACCACTTCGGCTGGTGCGTTCGCGCCCCCTGGGAAGCAGCGGACCGGGAAGAGAGCTTGCGGCGCCGGTCGCTGAGAGATTGCCGTTGAGGCTGTCGGGTGGAAGCTAACATAGCTAACCGGTTCTTGCTGATAGCGTCGAACTCAGCTTCTTTAAATCGATGCGGTAGTGATCTCGCGGCGTCAGGCCGTGTCGTGGTGATCCTAACTCATGGCCAACACCGAAACGGCTGAGGCATCGCCAAGGGAATGCTCGCTCAATCGATGGCCCCGTGGACCGCACGAATCGAGGAGCGCAATTGTTCAAGAGATCGCAAGGTAATTTCGATACGATGTAGCGACTCCGGTTCGGCCTCTCGAGCGACCACTTCAAATCCTCGCGCGAAGAGTTCCTCCCCGAGGTCGCCGATCGTTGCAACCAAACGCCGCTCTGTAAACGCAACGAAGGGACGCTTCGCCTCGCGAAGTTTTGCTGCCGTTTCATTCACGAGGTCAGGAGTGGTCAAAGTCGCCTGCTTTTCCGCGGGTAGGGTGGCCACAAGTTCGGCGGACGCGATTGTAACTTCGCCACGCTCACACATGCCAACGAGGGCCGGTAAAGCCGTTCGTCGAATCCGACGCGCTGCTCGCACCATGAATGGAGACACTCGCATTGCAGATGCGGCATCGGCACTGGTTACACCCTCCACTTTCCTATGGTTGCGCCGGCGAGGACCGCCGTGCTGCAAAGTCGCAATCATGCTGGCAATCATGGCGCGCTGGCCGGTAGTGAGATGACGCCGGCGCAAGTTGAGAGCCCCAACAAGACGTAGACCCTCGACTTCCGTTCCATCGAAATTGGTGAAATGCCACTCGTACGTGGGTCGCACACCCGCGAGCTTCAGCGCCGCATAACGATTGCGACCATCAAGGATTTGTCCCTCTATTAGGATGATCTTTTGAAGAAGGCCGTTCATCCGAATATCCATAGCAAGCTCTTCGAGCTCTTTAGCTTTGTACATCGGAAACATATCGGCGAAGGGATGCGCCTGAAGATTGTCTAGATCACTGAGCATGAGGTTTCTCCTCGTCGTCAGAATCAATTCTTGGTCCGTGTAGGGTCGAGTTGTGTCGCCCACCTTTGCAAGGCTGAAACGCGCCCGGTGACTACAAAAATCGCGGGGCGGCGGTTCCCCCGCGGTTATTGCGCAAACGTGGGTAGTACCTTGATGGGGGGTGGGTGCCCACCTTCTCGAGCAGCTAGCCGCGTACCGCACATGTCTTCCGCCTACTGAACATCTGGCTAGACTTGCTCGATGGCGCGCTCGAGCTTCGCGCGACCATTTCCGGCCCTTTCCAAGCGTCCCGCTGCTGCGTCTGCGTTGAGCATTGTGGGCTCCTCGCTGCCGGGCTCGCCGCGCAACCGAGCAGCGCCAGTCCCACCGGCCGGCAAGGAAGAGACACTGCTGACGGACGGCTCACCAGCGCTAAGCAAATTCCCGCTCGCGCCAAAGTCCTATAAGGGGACTCGCGCCCGAATGAGGGACTCTGCAAGGCGATCTGATCGAGCGCCTTCGCATAGACACGCTTGGCATGTCGCGCGCTGATGCCCAAGTCTGCCGCGATGCGTTTGAAGGAAAGCTGCGGGCGTCGCGCGCCAGGCAAAATCTGCAACCTTGTTCGCACGATGTGCGCGGCAAGCGGATCACTGATAAGGCCCAGCAGCGCGTGCAGCTCAGCAACCAGGTCCAACTGCGCCGCGTTCGGTTTGTGCGCAGAACGCGGCGGTGAACCGCTCAGCGCGGCCCTCAGCGGGCGGCGCTCCAGACCTTGCTCAACCACAGCGGCGCGCCTGAGAAACGCCTGGGCTCGCTGGCGGGACTCTATGCGGCGTGAGTCCCCGCGCAACGGCAGGGGCGTGATGGTCGACGCGAGCGCCAGCGGTGTCGCTGACGTCGACTTGATCCTGCGAGTTCTGGCAGCAACGGTCATGGGCGGTTCTTGTGGGGCAAAGTCCGCGCGCGGTTTGGAACCGCAAGTCACATCACCGAACCTCCGGAGTGAACGGAATGTGATCATCGGGCGCACCGTGCGGGCCTTGCCAATTGTTGGCTGCGGACTTGCCGTCCTTGCTGGTTGCTGCCGAGGGCTTGGGCCGAGTGAACTTTCCTGCGCCGATCTATCCGAAGGACATCACAACGCCACGCTGTAACCTGAAGCCCGGCCTTGGTGCTCGCCAGTGCGAGACGTCCACGTATTGATTTTCACGCGGCCCTCCCAGTAGACGCGATCGCCTTTGTGGAGCACCGCGGCAAGTTCGTCAGCACGCAAACCGAACACCGCCACGCGTACCCATTGCTGATCGTCGTCATGGCCTACGGTCTGCGACGAACGACAGCCACGGCTTGCCGGCTTGCGAGGTGCGGCGCTCGGGCTCGCCGCCGAGATGACCGATGAAGCGCATTCGATCGAGTTCACAGCGCAAGTTCTTTCTGCTCGCGCCCGACGTCCTCCCTTCGCTTGTCGGCTGGTGGCACGCGCTTGGCCCGGGGCCGGCCTCGCGTTCGCATTGCGCCTGGCCTGAAGCGAGGTCCCAGCGGCGGTCGGCGCCGGCATCGAAGACGATCCACGAGGACAACGTCGCCCTGGGCCATGATCCTCGATCCGCCGGCCGCGGGGCTCATAGGTTCGCATGTGCGGCCGCCCGTCTTCGATCAGCTTCAAGCGCAGCATTGCCGTTTTCCCTCTTCGGTTTCAGTCCGTTCTGCCTTCCCCTCGGCGTGGGATCGCCTGCAGCATGGTCTCGGCGATACTCCGTATCCGCTCTGCGTTTGCGGTCGGGGCCTGTCCCGTACTCAGCCGCCGCTCGATCCAGCCTCGTGGCGATAACAGCGCTGCTCGTCGCATTCCTCAGAGCTTGCCGCGGCCCTTCGCCTGGCTCTGGCAGCCGCTCTTGCCGAGTAGTTCGCGCCCAGCCTCCGAATTTAGCCAATGGTCCACTTCGACTTCCACCAGGGGCCGAGCGGCGAAAATCCTCGGTCCCCGGGCGAACTCGAGGGCGAAGTCGGAACTTTGTCGCGGGACGCTTCACTGGCCGCATACTGCATAGTGGCTCGTCCATGTCGGCCGGCCCTGTCTGCCACGCTGGAACCCATGGCTGCGGCCCCGCTGCCTTGGCCGGCGACGTCGCTCGCGCGGCGAATCGCAGGCCTGCCCGCTCGCGGGTCGGTTCGCGCCTTCCGCCACTTCCGGCCTGCGCCGCAGGGGGTGCTTCAAGCTAAGTCCTGCACGCTCTTCGTCCATTGCGAAGCCCAAGAGAGAAGCTGAGGCGCGCGCTGTGCGCCCCTCTCTTCTGGGTCAAGTCCAGAGTCTAACGATAGGGATCCCCGCGCTGGCAGCGGCTTAGTGGGGGCCGGAGGGCGTAGTGGTCTTTCGTGAGCCGCTGGCAGTCAGGCACCTCGACGTTGCGGTGCATCGGCCCCACCTTGGCAAGGCCGAGTGGCTCAAAGATCGCTCGACCGGCTCGCCGGCGACGTTCAAGTAGTAGACGTTCGAGTCCGGCGCCCCCTGCTGTCATATCGACGCTGACGAGCGATTAGGCCTCTGCCGCTCGAACTCGTCGACGGTCGCGTTGCGAGGTGTCCGTCGAAACGTCGCTGCACTTTGTGATTGTCCCGTGGTTCAGCAACGCCGATGAGCCAACTCGCCTTCGCATTCCTTGACGGGCATCCTCCTTGGAAGCCTTTGCCAGGACCATGAGCACGACCGACAGCGTGAAGCCGAGGCCTCTGCCCTGGCCAGTCAGTGCTGGATACTCATGACGCGCCCCCGTTAACAGAGCCGGAGTGCGATCGCTGAATTTCGTGACGATTGCGTCAAAGCCGAGCCAACCTTCTCCGATCGGCCATGCCGCTGCTTGACCGATAATCACCTCGGCCTTGCCGCTTCGCCTGTTTCATGTCGGCGGTCCATTTGTGGAACTCGCCCGTGCCTTCCGCGGGCTTGAGCGCGCTCCAGGTAATATTCCTCGCGGTACACGAACATGACGACGTCGGCGTCCTGCTCGATCGACCCCGATTTCACGCAGATCGGCCAGCTGCGGGCGCTTGTCCTGCGCTTTTCGACCTCACGCGAGAGCTGAGACAGCACGAGGAACGGAACATTGAGCTCCTTGGCCAGGGCCTTCAGGCCGGTGGTGATCTCGGACACCTCCTGCACGCGGTCTCGACGCGCTTCTTGGCGAGCCGGTCAGCAGCTGCAGATAGTCGACCATGATGCAGGCCCAGGCCCTGCTGGCGCTTGAGCCTGCGGGCACGGGCGGCGAGTTGGGCGATGGAGATGCCGCCGGTCTGGTCGATGTGGAGCGGCAGGTCTGGCCATCTCCGCTGCCTCGACAAGGCGCTTGACTCCGCCTCGCTGATCATGCCGCGGCGGATCTTCTCCGACGGAATGCCGGTCTGCTCGGACAGGATGCGCGTGGCGAGCTGCTCGGCCGACATTTCGAGCGAGAAGAAACCGACGACTGCGCCATCATGCCCGGGATCGTTCGCGGCTTAGATCCTTGCGCTGCGCTGAGCGACCGGCGCGGGCCCGCGCGATGTTGAAGGCGATGTTGGTGGCGAGCGCCGTCTTGCCCATCGAGGGGCGGCCGGCGAGGATGATCAGGTCCGAGGGCTGCAGCCCGCCCATCTTGCCGTCGAGCGCCGTGAGCGCCGGTGGCAATGCCGGACATGCCACCCGTCGCGCTTAGGCGGCGTTCGCCATCTCGACGGCGGCTGTCAGCGCGCTGGCGAACGACGAGAAGCCCTGGCCGTACTTGTCCGTCTCGGCCAGCGAGAAAAGCCGCGTCTCCGCTTCCTCGATCTGCTCCTTGGG
Source organism: uncultured Alphaproteobacteria bacterium (assembly GCA_963814055.1). GTDB lineage: Bacteria > Pseudomonadota > Alphaproteobacteria > Rhizobiales > Hyphomicrobiaceae > AWTP1-13. The sequence continues at coordinate 151,075 of CAWFBJ010000020.1, read as the reverse complement.
CGGGAAGTCGACCGGGCTGTCGTAGGCCGCGTTGACCATGTCCTCGCCGATCAGGATGAGCTGGCGGCGGGTGGCGAGGTCGTGGATGGTGCGGCCGTAGTCGCGGGCATTGATGATGGTGGCGGCGTTGGCGGCGAGGCGGCCCAGATACTGCGGCACGGTCAGCGTCGGCGTCGATCGGCTCGGCGTTCTCGAAGAACGTCTTGAGCGTGATCGGCGTCGCCTGCTTGCCGGCGGCGATCAGCTTGGCCGCGTCTCGTAGATCTGCTGGTGCAGCGGATCGTAGAAATGGTGCGGCTCGAGGAAGCCCGAGACGCGGTCGTGCGCCTCGTTGTTGACGAGGATGGCGCCGAGCAGCGCCTGCTCGGCCTCGAGGTTGTGAGGCGGCAGCCCTGAAGGGAAGACCTTCGGGCGAGGCTTTTTTATCCGCTGCCTCAGCGGGTGCACGGCGGGCTGTCGATATCATTTTTCCGCTCCGAAACACTTGTGGAGCGGCCGCGCTAGGAATATACGCGAGACGAATTAGCTAGTGGTGCGCAGGCCGATACGCGGAAGCCCGGAGCGTGGCTGCTCCGGGCTTCTATTTTTCTAGGTTTTCTCTGGACCGACTTCGACGACGTGGCGCTCGAGCACGTCGATGAGAGCGGACCCTTTGTAGTAGATGGTGCCGCCCAGCTTCACGAACGGGAACATTTTTCGCTGGCTGCGCAGCGTGGCGAGCGTCTTCACCGTATAGCCGCTCATCTCCGCCAATTGAGCGGGCGTGTAGTAAGAGTCACGATCGAACTTGAAGGGAGCGGGGCCGCCGCGCGTGGGCAGACCGTCACGCTTTTTCCCGGTCATTCGCTTTTTATTCGGAGGTTGCGGGCCACTCGCCGCTACGTCTGGCGCCGTTGCGGCCGATGCGATCGTCATCCTTCAACTCCGATCCATTTGATCTTGGAATTGAAGAAAGCGCTCGCGAGTGAGGCGCGTACAAACAAAGAGCACGTCGCTCTTTGTGTCTGAGTCACCAGCGGCGATCACGATGGGCTAAGCCCTATCGCGGTTCCGTCGCGGCTCCCACCGCGCGGTACCCACCCAGTACCCGCACTCCGCCATGACTGGGAACGATGAGGCCTAAGTCTTTGAATTTATGGTGAGCCCGGTCGGTGTCGAACCGACGACCCTCTGATTAAAAGTCAGATGCTCTACCGCTGAGCTACGGGCCCCACGCGGGGTGGATACAAGGGTTTCGGGGGGGAGGCAAGGGATCGGTCGCCCGACATTGCAACAGACACGATGATCCGGATTTTTGCCATGCGCCCGGACGAAATCGGGGAAACTTACATGCCCCGTGGTGCTACTTCTTGGGCGGTGATTTCCTGGGCTGGGGCTCGGGCGGGGGCAGCACCTCGCGGCGGCCGTCGCCGTGGGTGATGGTGGTGTCGAACCACTTGTTGCGCACCTCCCGGTAGTGCTGCTCGGGGTCGTACACCAGCGCCGTCACCCCCAGCTCCTGCGCATTCAGCCGCCCCACCGTCGACAGCACCGTGTAGGACGCAACCACCAGGTTGCGCCGGTCCGTCGCCAGCGTCACCTCCGAGTTGAGCAGCTCCTGCTCCGCGTTCAGCACGTCCAGCAGCGTGCGCTGGCCCACACGCTCCTCCTCGCGCACGCCCGCAAGTGCAATCCGGTTGGCATCCACGCTCGCCTGGTCCAATTCAACCGCCGCCTTCGCCGCCTGCAGCTGCGACCACGCCGTCACCACCTGCGCCTGAACCTCCGTGCGCGCCTGCTCGATCTCCTGCAGCCGCTGGATGTGCGTGTGCTTGGCCTGGCGTATCCGCGCCTCGACCTCGCCGCCGGTGTAGAACGGCACGCTCACACGGCCCGTCACCGTCGTCGTCTCGACCGCTTCAATCGAATCGCCGGGATCAAACCGCCGCCCGTAGTTGGCCTCCAGCTGCACCGTCGGCAGCCGCTCGCCCCGGATCAAATCGATGTTGAACCGCGCCGCCTGCTCCCGATACAGCGCCGCGACCACGCCGGGGCTCTCGCGCGAGCCGATCTCGGTGCTCTCGTTCAGGCTCTTGGGCACCTGCGTCGTCGGCCGCGACTCCACCAGGCCGCTCGGCGGATGCCCGACCACCCGCTCGAACGCCGCACGGCTGGTCTTCAGGTTGGCACGCGCAAGGTCCAGCGCCGCAACCGCACCCGCACGCCGCGCCTGCGCCTGCGCCACGTCCGTGCGCGTCACCTCGCCAACCGCAAACCGGTCCTGCGTCGCCTTCAGGTCGCGCGTCAGCACCGTCACGTTGTTCTCGCGCAGCGTCAGGATCGCCTGGTCGCGCACCACGTCCATGTAGGACGTCACCGCCTCCAGCAGCACCGAGCCCTCCGTCGTGCGCAGGGCCTCCCAGCCCGCACGCACCGTCGCCTCCGCCGCCGATACCGCGTTCTTGGTCCGGAAACCCCGGAAGATCGGCTGCACCGCCCCGATCTCGTAGCCGCGCGGGTTGCTCTCCGTCTTGGAACTGCCGATCCCGCCGGTCGGGCGCACCGTCTGCAGTTCGTAGCCGGTGTCGGCCGAACCCGTAATCGAGGGACGGTAGCCCGACAGGGCGCGCGGCACCTCCTCGTCCGTCGCACGCTGGATCGACCGGGCCGCATCAAGCCGCGGGTTGAACTTGTAGGTGGCGTGCAACGCCTCCTTCAAAGTCTCCGCACCCGCAGCCCCAGACCCCAAACCCGCCAAGGCCAAAACCAAGATGCCCGCGCCAACACCCCCAAGCAGCCGGCGGCTGCGCGTGTTTAGGCCGAGATGCGAGACCCTCATTTGCCTGTCACCCCAACCCGGCCTGAACTGGTCCTGTCAGGCTACAAGTGGCGCGTGCCCAATCGCTCGCGCCATAGCCCCCCAAAACTACACACAGACAACTCCAGCACGATCCAACCGCCGCTCTAGCTGATTCCCAGACGAACCCGAACCATTGACCGCGTTTTCCCCATTGGAAGTGGGCTGAGACGCCACGGCATATCCCCGCTGTTCCGGCACCCACGGTGTTCAATGGCCCATCCAGCCCCAAACCGCCGCGTCCGGAGTTGCATCACCCGTGTTCCATCAGCCACGGTTGCGCGGCGCTCACACCAGATTGAGGATCCTTGTCGATGACACCTCCTCATGCTCAACCGGCATCGATTCGCAGAAGCCATATCGAATTAGCTAGCGCGCGCCGGCCATGCTTCACGGACATCGCAGACCTTGCTCGGAATATCATTCGGCATCAGCCAGAATGGCTATAAGGACGCCCCAAACGCTCTAACTCGGCGAGTGGCGCTCAACCGCGCCGATCGATGCAGAAAAAACCCGCAGCACCCATTGTCATCCCGAGCTATCAGCAGGCAAGACCCCTGCGTGCCATCGGCCTCATGTGCGTGGCGTGGGTTCTGTTTGCTTGCCTCGACACAACGGCGAAGTACCTGGGTTCCGCAACCGACCTACCGGCGGCTCAGGTTGTATGGATGCGGTTTCTCGGCCAGTTCCTGGCCATGATCGCGGTTCTGGGCCTCCTCGCCGTCCCTAGTCTGCTGCGCACGCAAAAACTCAAGACGCAGATCGCCCGTTCGTTCTTGCTGCTCGGCTCGACGACTTTCAATTTTCTCGCACTCAAGCATCTGAGGCTCGACCAGACTACCACTGTTGGCTTTCTCACGCCGCTGACTGTGGCATTGCTGGCCGGGCCGATGCTCGGGGAATGGATCGGCTGGCGGCGCGCGGTAGCCATTCTGGTGGGCTTCGGCGGCATCCTTGTTGCCATCCGGCCGGGCTTCACCGATGTGCACCCGGCCTTTCTCATCGCATTCGCCGGCATGCTCTGCTACGCGGTCTTCAGCATCGTGACGCGCTATCTTGCGCCCTTCGACAAAGCCGAAGTGACGCTTTTCTACTCGCTGTTCGCCGGCACGCTGATGGTCGCACCCTTCGCATTAGCCGACTGGGTTTGGCCGGCCGACAAATTCATATGGCTGTTACTACTCTCAATGGGCGTGTACGGCGGCCTCGGCCACTACCTATTCATACTCGCGCACCGCCATTCGCCTGCCTCGATCATCGCGCCGTTTCTCTACATCAGCCTACTGACGCACTCCACAGCGGGGTATCTGGTGTTCGGGCACCTGCCCGATCGATGGACGCTGGGAGGTGCGGCCATCGTGATCATGTCCGGCCTTTATCTGCTGCAGCGCGAGCGAGCCACATCGCGGGCTGCCGCCGTCGAGATGACCTCGGAGGCCACGCCCCAGCGATAGCTAGGCCTCCCCGCCGGAGCCTTCTTCCACAGCCGCAAGACCGGCCTTGGTTTCTCGCGCCCACGCCACAAACCGGCCAGCGTCGATGGCCCCCCGCATGGCCTGCATGAGTTCCTGATAGAAGGCCGTATTGGCCCAAGAAAGCAGCATGGAACCCAAGTACTCCCCCGACTTCACGAGGTGATGCAGGTAGGCGCGCGAATAGTCCCGCGCGGCGGGACAATTGCTGATGGGATCGAGGGGCGAATTATCCTCGGCGTGCCTGGCGTTGCGCAGGTTCACCTTGCCGGCCCAGGTGAACGCTTGGCCGTGGCGGCCCGATCGGGTCGGCATCACGCAATCGAACATATCGATGCCCCGCGCTACCGCCTCGATCAGATCGGTCGGCGTGCCGACACCCATCAGATAGCGCGGCTTTTCGGCGGGAAGCCGCGCCGTGGTCAGGGCCAGCATCTCCAGCATCACCTCCTGCGGCTCGCCGACTGCGAGACCGCCCACGGCGTAGCCCGGAAAATCCATCGCGACGAGGCCTTCGGCCGATCGCTCCCTCAGTCCCGCATCGGTTCCACCTTGCACGATGCCGAATAGAGCCTGGCCCGGGTTGGCGAGACCTTCATGGCGATATCGCGCAAATGCCGTCTTGCAACGCTCCGCCCAGGCGAGCGAGCGCAGGACGGCCTTGTGCATTTCGGCCGGCGTTGCGGGCAGCGCCACGCACTCATCGAGCTGCATCTGAATGTCAGCACCCAGCAGACATTGAATCTCGATCGCCCGCTCAGGCGTGAGCTCGTGGGTCGAGCCGTCGATATGCGATTGGAAGGTGACGCCGTCGTCGGTGATCTTGCGCAGCTTGGAGAGGCTCATCACCTGGAAGCCGCCGCTGTCGGTGAGGATCGGCTTGCGCCACCGCATGAAGCTGTGCAGGCCACCCAGCCTGGCCACGCGTTCGGCGCCCGGCCGCAGCATCAGATGATAGGTATTGGCCAGGATCACATCGGCGCCTGCGCCTTCGAGCTGGTCGGTGTAAACGGCCTTTACGGTCGCTGCCGTCCCGACCGGCATGAATGCCGGCGTACGGATGATCCCGCGGGGCGTTGCGATCTCGCCGAGGCGCGCACCGCCGTCTGTCTTGATGAGCGTATACGCGAACCGATCGGTCATGAGGCGGATGCCCGATGCAGAAGGCAGGCATCGCCATAGGAATAGAAGCGATAGCCGGAGCGCAAGGCGTGCGCATAAACCTGCAGCATCGTCTCGAGCCCGCTGAATGCAGCAACCAGCATGAACAGCGTCGAGCGCGGCAGGTGGAAGTTGGTCATGAGAAGATCGACGGCCTTGAACCGGTAGCCTGGCGTTATGAAGATCTGGGTCTCGCCGCTGAAAGGCTTGATGCTGCCAGCCTCGTCCGCTGCCGACTCCAGCAACCGCAAGGAGGTCGTACCAACGGCAATCAGGCGTCCCCCTTTGCTGCGCGTGTGATTGAGGGCGTCGGCGGTTGCGGCGGAAATCTCGCACCACTCCGCGTGTATACGGTGATCTACCGTGTCGTCAGCCTTTACGGGCAGGAATGTTCCCGCACCGACATGAAGCGTCACGAAATGACGGGCAATGCCTCGGGCATCAAGTGCCTCAAATAGCGCTTCGGTGAAATGCAGACCGGCTGTCGGCGCCGCGACCGCACCCTCGTGGCGGGCATAGATTGTCTGGTAGCGTTCGGCATCCACGGGCAGCAGGTCGCGCTTGCCGGCGATGTAGGGCGGCAGCGGTGGATCGCCCAGCGTCTCTATCGCCTGATCGAGATAGGCGCTGTGCATGCTGAACGACAGCTCGACTTCACCGTCGCTGCCGACGTCGGTGACGGTCGCGTCCAGCGTGCCCAGGAAGCACACGCGGCCATCGTGGCCGAACCGAATGTGGTCGCCGACGGCGAGCCGCTTTGCTGGCCTCGCGAAAGCACGCCAGCGGCTTTCGTCGACGCGCTTGTGCAGATTGAACGAGACGCGCGCTTTGGCATTGCCTCGAGTTCGCTCGCCTTCCAACGCAGCGCGTATCACACGGGTGTCGTTGAAAACGAGTGCGTCACCAGGCCGGAGAAAGTCTGGAAGGTCGCGGACGATGCGGTCTTCGATCCCACCTGAGCCCATCACCAACAGTTTCGCCGCATCGCGCGGCGCTGCCGGCTCAAGCGCGATACGGCCGTCGGGCAGCTCGAAGTCGAATAGGTCGGTACGCATGAGCCAAGTATAGGCGGTTCGACCGCTCAAGGCTCCTGGCACTCGAGCACGTCAGAGGCGCGTGGCTTGACTTGGGCTGAGGACGCGCCAGAGCAGCGGCAAAGCAATCGCCCCGAGCGCAATCTTCAGGGCACCTGATGCCAGGAATGGTACCAGCCCTACCTCGATCGCCCTGGAAACACCGGTGACCGGGATCAACGCAGCCAAACCCAACCCGATAATGATCACTGTGCCAGCCAGCATGGCGGCCGCACACCAGAGCACAGACCTATCCCAACCGCGCTCAGCAAGGATGCCGGCCACCCAGGCGGCCACAACGAAACCCATCAGAAAACCGGCCGTGGGACCCATCATGTAGGCAAGACCGATGCCGCGTTCGGGCGTACCTGCAAACACCGGCAACCCCAAAGCCCCCACCAGCAGATAGGCAAGCACGGTGCCTGCTCCCAATCGCGGCCCGTACGCCATGCCGAGCATGAGGACGACCAACGTCTGCATGGTCATCGGAACTGGCCAGAAGGGAACCTGCAGTTTCGCCGACAGCGTCAGCAGGCAAACGCCAATGACGATCGCACCGGCGGTGAATAGCAATCGGGCGGGCGTGCGGTCGAGCACGGCAACGCCCAAAAGCGTTTCTTCACCTTGCGTATTCTGCATCGGTTCCCTCGGCGGTCGATATACGGTTCAGGAGACAGGAGCCCTTCGCAGGGCAAGCGAACCCTACCCGGCGCAATCAGGAAGCACGGCATCGCAGGCTGCGCTGCGGGGGCCGCAGGTCGGGCCGCCCTGCTCACTTCACGTCGGCGGCGACCTTCAGGGACTTGATCTTGTCCGGGTTCTGCACCGGCTCGCCGCGCTTAATCTTGTCGACGTTGTCCATGCCTTCGATGACCTTGCCCCACGCCGTATACTGCTTGTCGAGGAAGGTGGCATCGTCGAAGCAAATGAAGAACTGACTGTTGGCGCTATTGGGGCTCTGCGAGCGCGCCATCGAGCACACGCCGCGCACGTGCTTCTCGGCGTTGAACTCGGCCGGCAGATTGGGATAGTCCGAGCCGCCGGTGCCGGTGCCATGCGGGCAGCCGGTCTGCGCCATGAAGCCGTCGATGACCCGATGGAAGACGATGCCGTCGTAGAAGCCTTCCCGCGCCAGCTTCTTGATGCGCTCGACGTGCTTGGGCGCCAGGTCAGGACGCAATTCGATCACCACCTGGCCTTTGGTCGTCTCCATGATCAGTGTGTTTTCGGGATCCTTCACGTTCGCCATGTCTTGATCTCCAACTCCGCTATCGCCACCGCATCAGCACACGAATAGCTATTGAACTTAGTTCTACTGAACCGCCGCTTTCGCGGATGCCTCACCCGATCGGCGGTGTCACTTCTTCGCGTCGGCCAGCAGATAGACCTTCACCATCACGTCGGGACGCGCCGGCGGCTCGCCGCGCGCGAGTTTGTCGACGTTATCCATGCCTTCGATCACCTCACCCCACAGCGAGTACTGCCCCGTGAGAGGTCGACAGCCGTCGTAGCAGATGAAGAACTGGCTGTTGGCGCTGTTGATATTGGCCGTGCGCGCAGCACCGATACTACCCCGCTTGTAGGTCTCGCGCGTGAATTCTGCCGGCAGGTCGGGCAGGCTGGAGCCACCCGAACCCGTGCCCTGCGGGTCACCCGTCTGCGCCATGAAACCGTCGATGACGCGGTGGAACTTGAGGCCGTTATAGAAACCCTGCTTGGCAAGCGTTTTGGCCCGTTCAACATGCTTCGGCGCCAGATCGGGGCGAAGCTTGATCAGCACCTTCCCGGTCTTGAGTTCGATCACGAGGGTATTCTGGGGATCTGGGGCCTGGGCTTGCGTTACTGACGCGAACGCCAAGAGGGCGAGAGCGATGCTCAGCGCAAAACGGATCACAGAAAGCTCCAACGGGTTGTTAGCGGAAATGATGCCAGCATCTCTGCCGGCCGACAGGACTTCAGAGGGCCGAATGACATGCCGCTTATGGCCTTTCTGCGGCACCCGCGCAACGGGAGGCGCTCAGGCCTTTTTTCTCGACGCTTTTGCTTTCAACCGCTTGGCGATGGCAGGCGAGACGAATTCTGCGATATTCCCACCCATGAGCGCGATCTGTCGCACCAGCGTACCCGTGATGTGGCGCACATCCGGACTGGCCGGCAGAAATACCGTGTCGATATCCGGAGCCATCGCTCCGTTCATGCCGGCCATCTGCATCTCGTAGTCGAAATCCGTGCCGTCGCGCAGACCGCGAAAGATGAGCGTGGCCCCGGCCGCCTCGGCAGCTTCGATCGTCAAGTTGCTGAAGGTGACGACCTCGATCTTGCAGCCGGTTTTTCTGGCAACGGCTGCAGTTTCAGCCTTCAGCATTTCGATCTTTTCGTCGGGTGAGAACAATGGCGTCTTCCCGGGATGCACACCAATACCGACGACGAGCGTGTCGACCATGCGCGCGGCTCGGACGATCACATCCAGATGGCCGTTGGTAACGGGATCGAATGAGCCAGAGGTAAAGCCGATGCGTTTCATGGGATCGCGTCAAGGAGGTGGGTTGTATCGCAGCCCTCGCACAGAGTGTGCGGGGGTGACAGCCAGTATCACGGCCGCCGCATTGCCGCCAGCGCCAGGCCGCCGAGCAGCAGGAAAATGCCGGCCGCCCCGTCGAGGAGACGCAGCCGAGCGGCACTGAAGGTGGCGCGCGCCCTGGCGATTGCGAAGGTGGTGGCAATATCGACCGCCGCCAGCACAACGACGAACAGCACGGCAAGCACCGTGAGCTGGCCAACGGGATCGGCGCTTATGTCGACGAACTGGGGGAGGAATGCCCCCAGGAACAGGATTACCTTGGGGTTGGAGAGGCTTACGAACAGGCCCTGAAAATACCAGTTGCCGCGCTTCACCGGCGGCGCTTCGATCGCGGTTTGGGCGCCGCGGCCTCGCAACTGCCAAAGCTGGCGCGCCCCGAGATAGACGAGATAGACCGCACCTGCCCAGCGCACGACGTCGAACCAGGTCGACATGAAGACCATGACCGACGTCATGCCGACAGCTGCGGCGGCGACCAGCAGCGCAAGTCCAGTCGTGGTGCCCGCTAGGGTCACCAAGCCCCCGCGCAAGCCGTGGCGCAAAGTGTTGGCGATCATCAACGCCATGTTCGGCCCGGGCGTCAGAGCCAGCAGCACGCAGGCGGCGATGAACGCGAGGAGGACTTGTGTCGACATGGGAGCCGGCTCAGCGCAGGGCGTAGGTCACGTGCACCTCGACCTCGAGGCTGCGCGTGCCGGCTTCGATGGGAACGCTGGCCTTCATGGCCATGCGCCCGCCGGGCATTGGGTGCGGTTCGCCCGCGCTCTCGGAAATGCGCAGCACGGGACCCAGCTGTCCACCGGCGGCCTTGGCATAGAGTTCGCCGCGCCGGCGGGCGTTCTCCATCGCCTGCTTACGCGCCTCGTCCTTCAACATTTCCGGATTGGCTATGTCGAAGGCGATGTGATTGATCTGGTTGGCGCCGAGCGCAATCGCCTGATCCAGGACATCGCCCAGGCGCTTTACGTCACGCACCGTAAGGCGCACCTGGTTGACCACGCGGTAGCCGTTGACGGTGGCAACACGTCCATCCTTGGGCTGGGTGTAGCGCGGCTCGACGTTGAGGGTCGTGGTCTGGATGTCTTTCGGCTGGATGCCGGCCGCCTTCAATCCGTCGATCAGCTTGGTCATGACGACGCTGTTGCGGCCCATCGCGTCCTTGGCCGAATTCGGCCTCCGTTACGACGCCGGCGGAAATCTGGGCGACGTCTGGTTCGGCGGCAACGCTGCCGGTCGCCGAAACACTCACCGTCCGGTCCATCTTGTCGCTGTCCGCTGCCATGCTGGTCTCCGCGCTGAGGATGGCGGCTGCCGCGACAAAGGCCGCCACAGCGCCGGCCGAAAGGATGGTCGATCTGCGCATACTCATGCTTGTCCTCACACGCCCGGCAGTGAGAACGGAACATGAGATTTTTGTCGGAACAAAGCCCAATCCCAACATTCCAAGGCGCCACGAAGTGGTGTACTAGAGGCGCCACCCGCTGAGGCCGGGCCCGTAGCTCAATGGTTAGAGCCGGCGGCTCATAACCGTCTGGTTGCAGGTTCGAGTCCTGCCGGGCCCACCAGCCCGACCCATTCGGCCATATAAGCAGGCGGATGCGGGCCATCGAGAAAAAAGGCTGATCCGGGGCAGGAGCGCCTTTGCCTACGATCTTAGGTCACGAAAGGTCGTGACGGCTAACCTTGATCCATTGTCCACCCCGCAATTGTGCGCGCATAATTGTCGTGCGTTACTGCAACGTCGCCACACAGGACCGACGGCAAACGGCTGATGAGAGTGCACTTGCATGACCGAGCATGCCTTGAAGGCCCAACGGGTGCTCATTACCGGAGCCGCTGGATTTATCGGCTTCCATCTCGTGTCGCGGCTGCTGAAGGCAGGAGCGACGGTACACGGGTTGGACAGTTTGAATGCCTATTACGATGTGAACCTGAAGAAGGCGCGGATCGACGTCATCGGCCAGCATCCGCGGTTCACATTCTCCGTCCAAGATGTAACGGACTACGATGCCCTCAACGCGGTGTTCGCAGACTTTCGGCCCGATTGCGTTGTCCACTTGGCTGCGCAAGCCGGCGTGCGCTATTCGCTGAGCAACCCGCGCGCTTACGTCAGCAGCAACCTGGACGGCTTTCTGGCCGTGTTGGAGGCTTGCCGTGCGCAGCCTATTCGGCATCTCGTCTATGCGTCATCCAGCTCGGTCTATGGGGCCAACAGCAAGCTGCCCTACAATGAGGATGACCCTGTAGTGGCGCCTGTGTCGCTCTATGCGGCAACCAAGCGCGCCAATGAGTTGATGGCCCAGACATATGCGCACCTTTACGGAATTGCGTGTTCCGGCGTGCGCTTCTTCACGGTTTACGGACCGTGGGGCCGCCCGGACATGGCCTACTACTCGTTCACGAAAGCCATCCTGGAAGGGCATTCCATCGATGTGTTCAATCATGGTCGAATGCAGCGGGACTACACCTACATCGACGATGTAATCGAGGCCTTGGTACGACTGGTCGATGTGCCGCCCGACCAGGATGCTCGAGACATCAATCCGACGCACGCACCACACATCATCTACAATGTTGGCAATCACACCCCGATCGAGCTTGAGCGCTTTATCGCTGCACTGGAATCAGCGCTGGGCCGGGAAGCTCATAGGCACTACCTGCCGATGCAGCCTGGGGACGTCCTCGCGACTTACGCCGACGTCAGCCGGCTATCCCGTGTTACCGGCTTCGCACCCCACACAAGCATCGAGGACGGCATCACCCGCTTCGTCGAATGGTTCCGGTCGTATCACGGCCAGCGGGGCCCGTGAGGGAACAGTAGATGCCGAACTGGACAAGACGGACGACATGCGCAAGCTAGGCCGCCTTGCGGCAGGTCGCGTTCAATATAGAAACTAAAATGCATGGTGGCCCGAACGGGGACACCACCTGTGGTCAGCGTCATACGCCCCCAGAAGGAGACCGTGAGCGTGACAATCACTACCGCTCCTACTCAGACCATCGTCTGCATGAAGTGGGGCGTCCGCTATCCGTCGGTCTATGTCAACAATTTGTGGTCGATGATCCGGCGCAACACTGCGCGACCGACGCGACTTGTTTGCTACACGGACGAGGCAACGGGCATCGATCCCGATGTTACAGTTCTGCCGATGCCCTCGCTTACGTTGCCTGGCAAGTTCACCAACTTACCCTGGCGCAAGATCTCCCTCTGGGCCAAGGACGTCCCAGGCCTATCCGGCGATGTCCTGTTTCTCGATCTCGACATCGTGATAACCGGATCGCTCGACGAGTTTTTTGACTACGAACCAGATCGGACCTTCTGCGTTATCGAAAACTGGACACAGATGGGGTCGGGTATCGGCAATACTTCCTGTTACCGCTTTCGGGTCGGAAGCCATCCCTACATTCACGAGCGCCTACGCGACGAACCCGAGGCCGTGCTGGGAACTCATCGGAACAGCCAAACGTACATTTCGCGCACGATCAGAGAAAAGGTCTTCTGGCCAGCGCCGTGGTGCGTCAGCTTCAAGCATTCGATCCTGCCTCGCTGGCCGCTGAATTTTGTAGCGCCGCCTGCGCTCCCGCCCGAAGCCAAGATCATTTCATTTACGGGAAAGCCGGATATCGACGAAGCGCGGGACGGATGGTCAGACCCACGCTGGTATAAGAAGCTCTACAAGCACGTCCGGCCGACGCCATGGATCGCGGAGCACTGGCGTTGATCATCCGGCGATTGCGGTATGCCTGCCGCGTCTCACAGGTTCCAACGGTAAGCCAAGGCGCATAACTTCACGCCGGCGGAGGACCGAAAATCAGAACTGCGTTCAACCCGCCGAAGGCGAACGAGTTCGACATGGTGTAGGTGACCCTCTTGTCGCGGCCCATGTTGGGCACGTAGTCGAGGTCACACTCGGGGTCCGTTTCGTCGAGACCGGCCGTCGGAGGAACCCACCCATCTTGCATCGCCTTGATGCAAGCGATGGCTTCGATGCCGCCGCCAGCGCCCAAGGGGTGGCCGTGCATGGACTTGGTCGACGAGACCGCCAACTTCTCGGCGTGGCCCTCGAAGACGGCTTTGATCGCGCGTGTCTCGTTGACGTCGTTGATAGCGGTCGCCGTGCCATGAGCGTTGAGGTAGTCGATGTCCGACGGCGCCAGTTTGGCATCTGCCAGAGCCAATCGCATCGCTTCCTTGGGTCCCTCGATATCGGGGTTGACCATGTCCTTGCTGTCCGAGGTCATTCCGAATCCTGAGACCTCCGCCAATATCGTAGCGCCGCGCGCTTTGGCATGTTCGAGCGACTCCAACACCAGGATGCCCGCACCCTCGCCTAGGACCGTGCCGTTGCGCTTCTTGGCGAACGGAAAGATGCCTTGTGGCGACAGAACGTGCATCGCCTGCCACGCCCTCATCGTACCGTAGCTTATGACGCCCTCTGAAGCACCCACGATGGCCGTATCGACCAGGCCGTGGCGGATATAGTCTCGGCCGACACCAATGGCATGCGCAGCCGTAGAACAGGCGCTGCAGGTCGCAAAAGTAGGCCCCTTGACGCCATATTCGATACCGACATGCGCTGCCCCTGACGATCCGATGATGCGCAGCAACGTCAAAGGATGGGTGGCACGCTTGTTCTTGACGAACAGGTCGTGGTAGGCGGCTTCAACGGCAACCAGTCCGGCACCGCCCGACCCGATGATGCAAGCAACGCGATAGGGATCCTGAAAGGGAACCTGCAAGCCTGCCATATTTACGGCTTCGTCCGCCGCAGCCGCTGCAAACCAGGAGTACCGATCGGCGTGCAGGATGATCTTGTCGCGCTTGAAATGCTTGAGGCGCGCCTTGTGGTCAAAGTCCTTGATCTGGGCTGCGATCAAGATCTTGAGGTCTTGAATGTCAAAACCCTCGATCTGTCCGACCCCGACCTGGGCACGACGGCACCCGGCCCAGAAATCGGCCACGGTCGTGCCGATCGGCGTCACGGTCCCCATGCCCGTAACGACCACGCGGCGTGGTCCGCCTGATACTGTCATCTAAGCCTTATTCTCTTGATCTGCCGGGCCCATGGCGCAAGCAAGCCGTGGTCGCCGCGTATCATGCCTTGGCGGCAGCCGCGCCGGGGCCCGTCATTAGGGCGCGCACCCGTTCAACCACCGACCCTACCGTCTTGAAGTCGGCGGCTTCCTCGTTGGCGTTGTAGGGAATCTCGATCCCGAAGCTATCTTCGATGTCGAAGACGATCATCGCCAAATCGAGAGACTCGATCTTGAGATCGGTCAGCGCCGTATTGAGCCCGATGTCGTCGCGGGGCTCTTTCATATGCTTCTTCAGGATATCGACGATCTTGGTGGCTACTTCGTCCATCTCGCTCTCCCACCGTGCCCAGAAGCAGGCATGTCGGGACCTTGTTGGTTAATTGGTGTTGCTCAATCCAGGCGCGCCCGGAAGGTTCGCTGAGGCGTCCACATATACGCAAAAGGCCCGCTAGTCTAGCGGATGCAAAGTGCCCCTGTTGCAGCGCAAATTTCGAGCCCAAAGCCTTGCACGACGGGGGAACCGATCTGGCCAGGGGTCAAAAAAGCGTGTTCAATGTCTTGCGCGAGCCACAGGCTCATGAATGCTCAAGAATAGGGTTAGAGGGCGGAAAGTGCTCTGGGACCCGGGAGGAGACCCGGAATGAGTTCAGCGCAGAAGGCTACCGCCGGATCACAGGAAGCCACACCCTACCAATGGCTGCGTAAATACCCGAAAGATGTCGATTGGTTCCAGCAGTTTAGACCCGTACCAATGGGCCAGCTGCTCGACACGGCGGTGGCCGCCCACGGTAGCCGGACGTGCACCAATTTCCTCGGCAAACGGCTCACCTATGCTGAGATTGGACAGCTTGTCGAACGGACCGCCGCCGGTCTGCAGGAGCTCGGTGTCAAACGAGGCACCAAAGTTGGGCTTCTTCATGCCCAATTGCCCAACGTTCATTATTTACTATTTCGCCACACTCAAGGCAGGCGGCACGATTGTTAACTATAACCCGCTCTATACCCCCGACGAACTGACCTTCCAAGTGAAGGACAGCGAAACGGAGCTGATGGTCACGCTCGACCTCAAGCTCCTGTTCGACAAGGTCGAGGGCCTCATGAAGGCCGGCACGCTCAAGCGGGCGATTGTCGCGTCCTTCCCTGCTCTCCTGCCCTCGGCCAAATCCGTCCTTTTCAAGCTCTCTCAAGGGCAGGGAGCTTGCCCATCCCAGCAGGTCGCCCGTGGCCGCAAGGATTGTCTTTGATGCCGATGTCGTCGCGGGCGCCGGCAGACTTTCAAAAGCCCGCGATCGACTCGCTGAACGATGTAGCTGTCCTACAGTACACTGGCGGAACAACGGGCACGCCCAAGGGCGCCATGCTGACGCATGCCAACATCTCGGTGAACTGCCAGCAAGGCGCGGCCTGGGCCACCAACCTGAAAAGCGGCCAGGAGCGCACGCTGGCGGCCCTGCCGTTCTTTCACGTGTTCGCCATGACCGCGGTAATGAACTTCGCGCTGCAGGAGGGCGCCGAGATCGTAATCATGCCACGCTTCGTGCTGGACGACGCCATGAAGCTGATCGACAAGACCAAGCCAACGGTCATGCCCGGCGTGCCAACGATGTTCATCGCCATGCTGAACCACCCTAAGCTGAAGAGTTTCGACCTTTCCTCCCTGAAGTATTGCGTTTCGGGCGGAGCGCCTTTGCCGGTCGACGTGAAAGAACGGTTCGAGAAAGTTACCGGCTGCAAGGTGGTTGAAGGCTACGGCCTCTCTGAGGCTTCGCCGAGCGTAACCTGCAATCCCTGTAGAGGGCCCGGTAAAGAGCGGCTCCATCGGCCAGCCGCTTGCCGGGGACGATCGTGTCTCTGCGCGATCTTGCCGATCCCACCCAGGAAGTGCCCCTCGGGGAAAAGGGCGAAATTTGCGTTAAAGGCCCACAGGTCATGAAGGGTTACTGGAAACGGCCTGATGAGACGGCAAATCAGTTCGTCGGCGATTTCCTGCGTACGGGCGATGTTGGCATTATGGACGAGGAGGGGTTCATCTTCATCGTCGACCGCATCAAGGATCTCATCATCTGCTCGGGCTACAACGTGTATCCGCGCCGCATCGAGGAGGCGATCTACGACCACCCGGCGGTGGAAGAAGTGACCGTAATCGGCATCAAGGACCAGTATCGCGGAGAGGCCCCCAAGGCCTTCATCAAACTCAGGGCGGGTATGACGGCAACGGAGGCGGATATCCGAAAGCATCTCGAGGTCAAGCTCTCGAAGATCGAGATGCCCGCGCAGATCGAGTTCCGCGACGCACTCCCCAAGACGATGATCGGCAAGCTCTCCAAGAAGGAGTTGAAAGCAGAAGAGGAGACACGGCGCAAAGCTAGCTGAGCTGCGCCGTATCGCGAGCGGATCATGACCTTGTCTGCAGTTATGGAAGAAGGCGGTCTCCTGTATACCATCGGCGAACTCGCCGGTGAGTTCAATGTCACGACCAGGACCATTCGCTTCTACGAATCTAAAGGCCTGATCTCGCCGGCGCGACGCGGTGTGGCACGCGCCTATTCGCGCCGAGACCGAGCACGGCTTGAAGCTGATCCTGCGCGGAAAGAATCTGGGCTTCAGCCTCGAAGAGATCGCGGAGTACTTGAAGCTTTATGACGCCGATCCGGCCCAGATCGCGCAGACACAGATGCTGCTCAACGGCGTGGAGCGAACGATCGAAGACTTGCAGTTGAAGCGCGCAGACCTCGACCGCACGCTCAAGGAACTGAGAGACATCCGCGCTCAATGCGTCGAGCATCTGAAGAAGAAGAGCAACGGCCGGCCGAGCAGCAACTGAGCGCGGCGGACTTTCCCGCCAGGCGGCTTGGGCCGCTCCATATGTCGACCCGCCAACCGCGAAGACTGCTCACATGAAGCTCTGGATCCTGTCCGATTTGCACATCGACGTAAACCGGCGCTTTCCCTTTAATCTACCAACGCCGCACCCTGACCACGACGTCACGATCATTGCAGGCGACATCTGCCAGAGCCTGGCCGAGGGCGTGCGCTTCATCGCAAGCCACGGTTTGAACGCCAAACCCGTAATTTACGTGGGCGGCAATCACGAGCTCTACGGTCATGATCGCCATGCCGAACTGGCCGACGGACGCGCGGAGGCGGCCAGGCACCCCAACATCCATCTGCTCGAACGCGATAGCGTCGTCATCGGCGGCGTTGAATTTCTCGGCTGCACTCTTTGGACCGACTACAAATACGCCGGCGTGCGCGAGCAGGCGCGCGCCATGCACTACGCGGCGCGGCGCATGAGCGATCATCGCCTGATTTCGGTCGGCAAGGGCGCGTGGTCGCCGGAGCAGGCGCTCGCGGAACACGAGGCTTCGCGCAGGTGGCTGTCAGACCAACTCGCGCGAAGCTCACCTCACCCCAAGATTGTCATCACGCACCATGCGCCGAGCCGCCAAAGCGTTCAGCCGCGTTACAGGGACGATCTGCTCACAGCGGCCTTTGCCAGCGACCTCGACACACTCGTGGCCGAAGCCACTCTGTGGGTGCACGGGCACCTCCACGCATCTACCGACTATCGTCTCGGCGATTGCCGCGTGGTGGCCAACCCGCGCGGCTACGTGGGGATCAAGGAGGATCGGGGGTTCGATCCAGCCTTTACCGTTGAGCTGGCCGCAGACTAGGCCGCGACCCGCATCTCGCCGGCTTTGGCGCTTTCCAGAATGGCTGCGACGCCCATGCCACCGGCAGTACACACGGAAATCAACCCGCGGCCACCCTGCTCCGACAACAGCTTGGCCAGGTTGGCCACGATGCGTGCGCCGGTCGCAGCAAACGGATGACCGAAAGCAAGACTGGAGCCTTTGACATTCAGCTTGGCGCGGTCGATCGTGCCCATCGGTTCGTCGCGACCGAGGAATTTCTTGCAGTAGACTGGATCTTCCCAGGCCTTGAGCGTCGCCAGTACCTGGGCAGCGAAGGCTTCGTGGATCTCGTAAAAGTCGAAATCCTGCAGCTTGAGGCCCGCGCGATCCAGCATGCGCGACACAGCGATGGTCGGCGCCATCAGCAGGCCTTCCCCCTCGACGAAGTTGTTGGCCGCAGTCTGCGAGTAGGTGAGGTAGGCCTGCACGGGGAGGCCGCGCTTGGTTGCCCATTCCTCGGAGGCGAGCAGGACTGACGCTGCCCCGTCGGTGAGCGGGGTGGAATTGGCCGCGGTCAGCGTTCCCCGCTCCTTGTCGAACGCAGGCTTCAGGGTGGCGATCTTGTCGAGGCTGATGTCCTCGCGCAGGTTGTTGTCGCGGAACACGCCGGCGAACGGGATGACGAGGTCATCCATGTAACCTGAGCGATAGGCTTCAGCGGCTTTCCTATGGCTCTCGTATGCGAGCTGGTCCTGCTCGCCTCTGCCAATCTTCCACTCTTGCGCCATGAGCTCGGTGTGCTGGCCCATGGAGAGGCCCGTGCGCGGCTCGCTCACCGAGGGCGGCTGCGGCGCGAGCTCGGCTGGCGAGAAACCCTTGAAAGCCTTGAGGCGCTCGCCAATAGACTTGGCGTTCTGCGCTTCGACAAGGCGATGCGCGAACTTCGGCTTGAACACGATGGGCGCATCCGAGGTGGTATCGGAGCCCATGGCAATGCCGCTCTCGGTCTGACCCGTGGCGATTTTTGCGGCGATCGACATGGCAGCCTGCAGGCTGGTGCCGCAGGCCTGCTGCATGGTGATGCCGGGCGTGCTGTGCGCCAGCTTGGTGCCGAGAACTGCCTCGCGCGCCAGGTTCCAGTCCTTGGAATGCGAAACGACGGCGCCGCCCACCACTTCGTCGATATGCACACCAGCCAGTTTGTACTTGTCGACCAGACCGTTCAGTACGCCGACCAGCATATCCAGATTGGACTGATCGGCGTAGAGCGTGTTCGAGCGGCAGAACGGTGTGCGCAGGCCGCCGATGACTGCTACGCGCCGCAAGGTCTGGTCCATGACAAGGCTCCGGAGATGAGGGTCAGACCCAGCGGGTCTGACCCTGAATGGAATTCGATTTGATGGTGTCGAGGCCCCGGCGGGACCAATACCTATTCCGCTGCCGATCTGTGCAGCACCGCGATGTTCGACTTCGGCGCGTTCGCCACGAAGTGCAGGGGACCGCCGCGGAAGGGCGCAAAGCCGGTGCCGAAGATCACGCCGGCATCGACCAGATCGGCGCTCTCTACGATGCGTTCGTCACGCACCAGTTCGCACTCGCGGATCAGGGGGGCGACCAGCTCGCGGCCCAGCCGCTCGAGTTCAACCTTATCCCAGGGCTTTTCGGGTTGCGCCTTCTGCGGCTTGCCGTCCTTCCAGACATAGAAGCCTTCGCCCGATTTCTTGCCGAGCTTCCCGGCCGCCACCATCTGATCGAGCTTCGATTCGCCCGCCGGTGCCATCTTGAGGATGTTGCCGACGCTGGCGCACACGTCTAGCCCGACGGTGTCGGCCAATTCCACCGGCCCCATCGGCATGCCGAAAGCGCGCGCCGCCTCGTCGATCTTCTCCTTGGACTCGCCGCGTTCCACACGCTGCAGAGCGGCCATCATGTACGGGCCAAGCACTCGATTGACGACGAAGCCGGGACTGCTCTTGGCGATCAACGGGAACTTATCGATGGCGGTCACGAACGCGCAACCCTTCTGGACTTCGTCCTCGCGGCTGCGTTCACCCTTGATGACCTCGACAAGAGGCATCTGCGCAACGGGATTGAAGAAGTGGATGCCAATGAGGCGTCCGGGATCGGCGAGCGGCTCCGCGATGTTCTCAATCATGATGGAGGACGTGTTGGTTGCCATGATCGCGCCCGGCTTGAGCCTGCCCTCGATCGACTTGAACAGGTTCTGCTTGACCTCGAGCCGCTCGACGATCGCCTCGATGACGACATCGGCGCGAGGAATGTGGTCGCCCTTGGGATCGGCAATGAGCCGGGCCACTGCCGCGGCGCGCAAGGCCTTGGTCTTGAACTTGCGACCGAACAGCTTCTTCTGCGCCGCGATACCCTTGGCGATCTGCTCGGCGTTCACGTCCTGCAGCGATACCTCCATGCCCGAAGCGACGCACCAGCCGGCAATATCGGCACCCATCACGCCGGCGCCGATCACGTGCACGCGCAGCGGCTTGAAGTTGAGGCCCTTCGGCGCCTGGGCTTTCAGCATCTCCGATAGTTTGAACACGCGACGTAGATTGCGCGACGTCTCGCCCACCATGAGCGGCGCGAAAGCTCGCGTCTCGGCGACTTTCATGCCTTCGAGATTGCCGGCATGGGTCTCGAACAGATCGATCAGGCGGAACGGCGCCGGATAATGATCCTCGCGCGCCTTCTTGGCTGTTTCCGTGCGCAGCTTCTTTGCCAGCAAGCCGCGTAGCGGCCATTGCCGCACCAAGTCTTTCCAAATGGGCGCTGACTTGGACTTGCGTTTGCGCTCGACCGCCTTGCGCGCGGCCCAGCGCAAGTTGGATGCACTCGGCACCAACTCGTCGACAAGCCCCATACCGCGGGCAGCACCGGCGCGGACCATGGACCCGGCGAGCATCATCGGCATGGCGGCCAGTGCGCCCGCCTGCCGGATGGATCGCGCCGTGCCGTTGAAGCCCGGGAAAATGCCGAGCCTCACCTCGGGGAAGCCAAGGCGCGTGCCGTCGTCGCGGGTGGCGATGCGCCAATGACACGCAAGTGCGAGCTCGAGCCCGCCACCCAAGCAGAAGCCGTTGATGCAGCACACCACAGGGATGGGCAGCCTCTCGATGCGATCGAGATAGGCGTTGACCAAGGTCACGTTGTCGATGACCTCGCGCTCGGTGGGCAGCTGCTCGAACTCACGCACGTCAGCGCCGACAATGAAGCCTTTCTCCTTGCCGGAGATGAACACCAGACCGCGGATGCTCTTGTCGCGCGCGCCCTGCTCGACCCGCTCGACAATCGCGCCCAGTTCCTCGAGCGCACGCCGGCCAAGCGAGTTCTGGCTTTCGCCCTCGCGGTCGAAGACAGCCCAGGCGATGCCCTGCAAGTCGATCGAGAAGCGCCAATCGCGCAGTGCGTTGATGTCCGGCATGATACGCTACCCTTATTCCGCCGCGGCGCTCTGTACGGCCCGCGCATTGTGACCCGGTGTCATGTAGTGCGGCCGCACCTCGGCCGGATCGAAGTGGTCGACAGCGATGACGCGCGCGGTCAAAGTTTCCACCTCGCGCAGCAGCGCCGCCTCTTCAGAGGTGATGACCCCGACCTTGGCGGCATCGCCGATCCAGTCGGTGCCGTGTACCCGGCGGACCTGACCTGCCCGCACCGCGCGGTCGAGTTTCTTCTCCGCCACTTCCGCGGCCACCACCTTGGCAAACGTGACCTCGAGCAGGCCCGTAGGATCGTTGGGGTTCTGCGAGACATAGATGTAGCGCGTCAGCCGATCGCGCACCTCGCCCGGCGCCAGCACCAGCTCGACGCACTTGTGGCCGAGCCAATCGGGCGCCGGCTTGTAGTGCGTGCCGAACGGGAACACCGCCATCCGCATGAGCCAGCGCACCGGCGCAACGGGGAAATTGTCGACGGTGCCGCGCAGCGCCTCCTGGAAGCGGAACAGAGCGTTCTGGGCGGCGAACGCCACGATGTGGCGGTCGTTGGCGGGCTTGCCGTCGTCCTCGTAGCGCTTGAGCACGCAGGACAGCATGTAGAGTTCCGAAAGCGCGTCGGCGAGACGGCCGGTGATCTTCTGCTTGGTCTTGAGGCCGCCGCCGAGTACGGCAACCGTCAGGTCGGCGACGAGCGCGAAGTTGCGCGAAGAGCGCCAAAGCTGCCGATACCATTCCGCCGTGCCGTATGCCTTCTCAGGAACGTGCCCGAAGTATCCGAACGTGACGTTGTGAAAGAACGCGCCGAAGACGTTCGACAGTGCGAAGGCCACGTGACCGGTAAAAGCCTCGTCAAACG
The DNA here is from genome assembly GCA_963814055.1 of uncultured Alphaproteobacteria bacterium. Lineage (GTDB taxonomy): Bacteria > Pseudomonadota > Alphaproteobacteria > Rhizobiales > Hyphomicrobiaceae > AWTP1-13. The sequence goes on along the minus strand of CAWFBJ010000020.1, from coordinate 128,972 downwards.
CGGCAAGCCCACGCTCCTCGTCGGCGTCCTGACAAGCCTGGATCTCCTTGTAGAGATAGGGATGCGAGCGCAACGCGCCCTGCGCGAACGTGATGAGTGAGCGCGTGAGGATATTGGCGCCTTCCACCGTGATGCCGACCGGCATCGCCTGGTAGGCCGACTGCACGTAGTTGGACGGACCATCGCAAACGGCCTTGCCGCCGTGCAGATCCATGGCATCGTTCAGCGACCGGCGCAGACGTTCGGTGGTCTGATATTTCATGATCGCCGAAATCACCGACGGCTTCTCGCCCCGGCTCACCATCGACGCCGTAACCCCGCGTGCCGCCTCGATCACGTAGGCGTTTTCCACCATGCGGGCGAGCGGCTCCTCGAGCCCTTCCATCTTGCCGATGGGGAGGTCGAACTGCTTGCGGATGCGGGCATAGGCACTGGTGTTGCGCAGCAAAGACTTGGCGCCGGCCGCCGACGACGACGGCAGCGAGATCGCCCGCCCGGCGGCAAGGCACTCCATCAGCATGCGCCAGCCCTGGCCGACCATTTTCTCGCCGCCGATCACCCAGTCGATCGGAATGAAAACGTTGTCGCCCCAGTTCGGCCCATTGGGGAACGCCGAACCCGAGGGCAGGTGGCGCCGGCCGATGCTGACACCGGGATGATCCGCTGGGATCAATGCCACCGTGATGCCGATCTCCTCACCGCGGCCGAGAATGTTTTCCGGGTCGATGAGCCGGAAGGCAAGGCCGACCAGCGAGGCCTGCGGACCCAGCGTGATGTAGCGCTTGTCCCACGAGACGCGGATGCCGACCACATCCTTGCCCTCGTGTTTCCCTCGCGTAACGTATCCGACGTCGCGCATGGTGGCCGCGTCCGAACCCGATGTCGGGCCGGTGAGCGAAAAGCAGGGCACCTCCAGCCCTTTGGCGAGGCGCGGCAGGTAGTGCTCCTTCTGCTCAGGCGTGCCGTATTTCTCGATCAGTTCACCAGGCCCCAGCGAGTTGGGCACCATGACGATGGTGCACACATCCGGCGACCGGGACGCAATGCGCCCCAAAATCAGGGACTGCGCCTGAGCCGAGAATCCGAGACCGCCATGCTCCTTGGAAATGAGCATGCCGAGGAAACCGTTCTTCTTGGCAAAATCCCAAACCGCTTCGGGGATCTCCTTGTCGTTGTGCCGGATCGTCCAGTCGTTGACCAAGCGGCAAAGTTCGTTGGTTGGTCCGTTGAGGAATGCCTTCTCCTCCTCCGTCAAGGTGATGGGAGGAACGGCCCGCAACCTGTCCCAGTCGGGCTGGCCGGAAAACAGCTCGGCGTCAAACCCGATCGTGCCGGCATTGAGCGCCTCCTGCTCGGTTGCAGATACGCGCGGCAGAATGCCTTTGATCTTCCGGAACAAAGGTTGGATTAGCACCGCACGCCGGATCGCTGGCACGCATAGCACCGCGAGCGCCGCGATGAGCAGCCAGGCCAGAACGCCGAGCAGGCCGGGCTCAAGGTCAGCCGGCTCGCCGTACAACATGCCCGATTGCCAAACGTAGGCCGCCACCGCCAGGCCAGCTGTCCAGGCCCACAGAGGCGCCCGCCGCATTGCCAAGACGAATGCGCCAACGATGCAAAGGGCAACGAAGACCAGCTCAGGCATGGCTGCCATCTCCTCGCAAGCGCACGAATCGCGCCGCCGCACAAAGGTAATTCAATGCGTTAAAACTATTGGAAGTTGACGTAAACGTCAACTTGTACAGGTTGTGTCGCCGACTTTGTGGACGTCGTCTTCAGCTCACGCCAAATGTAGTGTCGACATAGACGCTCTAGTATAGCGATTTTGTCTCGCCTGAAAAACCTCGCAGCCGCCAAACGGACTTCTGCATGCCGCATAACAATCATCTCCCGGCTACTGGGCGACCCCAGCAGGTCAAGACCGCGGTTGTGGCTGCGTTCGCGTTGCTGGCGGCAGACACGAGGCCCGCCCTGGCCGGCGACGCAAAGCTCGAGGCGTATGGCCGCCACCTGGCACGGGAATGCACCAGCTGTCACCGCGTCGACGGTGTTGACGCCGGCATTCCCTCCATCATCGGCTGGCCGCCCGACTCCTTCATCGCTACGCTGAAGTTCTACCGCGATGGCTCCCGCACCAATCCGGTGATGATGTCGGTTGCCAGTTCGCTCAGTGAAGAGCAGGTGCAGGCGCTGGCCGCATTCTTCGCTTCGGTGCCCAAGCCCGCACAAAAAACAGCACCGCGGCCGCCTGACAAAAAGATCAACAAATAGCCGTGGCCCGATTATCAGGCCGAACACCGGCAAAAATTCAGTGGCATGAAAACGGCTGGGTCCGTTCCATGCCCACAACCAATTGCGAAGTCCGGCTGAGCCCCTATCCCGCCTTCTTGGCTGCCGCGGCAGGTGTGGTCTTGGCGAACATTTCAGCGGTGATGTTGTCGTACCAGGCGATGCTTTCCTGATAGTTCTGCTTGCGCACGTCGGCGGCCTCCCCTCGCTGCGAGACAAACGAGCCCGACGGATCGAGCTTGCCGTCCTTGGGCGCGTAGTTGGCACCGACTTTCACATTGTCGTCGGGAGCCAGCAGCGACCAGCAGGTATTGCGATAGCGGGCCTCGAACTTGTCCTTTTTGGCGAGCGCCGAGGCGATGTCGGACGCGACCACCTTGGCTTGGCTGTTGGCCGAAAATGCCGACTTGGGCATCTCCACCGCGATGGCGGCGTCGCCCAGCACATAGATGTCCCGAACCTTCTTGGCAGAGAAGTTTTCAGGATTGACGGGGCACCAATCGCCTTCGTTGATACCGGCCTTGGCCGCGATCTCGCCCGCACGCTGCTGCGGGATGATGTTGGCGACGTCCGCACGCACCTTCTTGCCGGCCTTCGTCACAATCTCCTTGGTCTTGGGATCGACGCTCACCACCGAAAAATCGTCGATCTCGGTGGAGAGATTGAGCTCGATGACACCCTTGTAGTACTTGTCGAATGCCTCCACGAAGACCGGCTGCTTGGAGAACGCGCGCTTGGGATCCAGGATAACGAGCTTCGACTTCGGCTTCCGCGTCTTGAGGTAGTGCGCGATCATGCAGGCCCGCTCGTAAGGCCCGGGCGGGCAGCGAAACGGATTGTTGGGCATCACCATCGCCACCGTGCCGCCGTCCCGCAGATTTTGCAGCTGCTGCTTCAGAAGGCGCTTCTGGGTCGCGTCGGTGTTGTAGGCATGCGGCAGCGCGCGGGCAACGTCCCGCGAATAGCCCTTGATCGAGTCGTACTTGATATCGATGCCCGGCGACAGAACCAGCCGATCGTAGGCGTAGGTGCGGCCGCCCCGCGTCTTTACCGTCTTCTTGGTGCTATCGACGTCGGTTGCGAAGTCGTGCACCACCTTGATGCCGAGGCGGCGTAGCCCGGCGTAACCATGGTTCAGGGACTCCAGGGTTCGAAACCCGCCGATGTAAAGATTGGAGAAAAACGACGAGCTGTAAATCGCATTGGCTTCAATCAGAGTAACATCGAGGTTGGGGGCCTCCTTCTTGATGAAATGGGCCGCCGTGGCCCCACCCGCTCCCCCGCCAACAATCACGACTTTGGCGGCACCCTGGGCGATCGCAAAGGTGCCCCAGGCGGCAGAAGTCAAAGCGCCTGCACCTGCTGCGCCGGCCAGCTTACTGAAATCACGCCTGGAAAAGCCCCTCATCTCGTCCTCCCCAATGTGGATGCGACACATCAAACCCGCTGCGACGCAAGATCGCCGCGTTGTGTATTGCGAGGGTCCATTCTATGATGTTAAGGGCCGGTGGCAATGTAAGAAGCGCACCGAAGCCGGACGGCCTTGTTCCATAGTCTGGCAAGGTTCAAATGCGTCCGCGGCGCCTGGAATAGCTATGCGCCGCGCCCTATATCGTGGGAATGAAACAAGTTATGAGGACACTGGATCGACGCGAATTTGTCGTCGGCGTTACAGTCGCGACCGTTACGGCCCTGGCTGTCGGCGAGGCCATGGCGCAGGCCGCGGCCCAGGGCTGGGAAGAAGCCGTGAAGAAAGTGCTCGGTGACGCCAAGGCGACCGAGGGAAAACTGACCATGGACCTGCCGGAGATCGCTGAGAACGGCAATACCGTGCCATTCACGATCAACGTCGACAGCCCGATGACCGAGAAGGACTACGTCAAAGCGGTGTACGTGATTTCGACCGGCAACCCCCAGCCCGGCGTGGCCACGTTCCGGTTCACGCCCCAGTCGGGCAAGGCAGCCGCGGCGAGCCGCATGCGTCTTGCCAGGACACAGGACATCATTGCCTTAGCCGAGCTCAGTGACGGCAAGTTCCTGCAGGTGAAGCGGTCCGTGAAAGTCACAATCGGCGGCTGCGGCGGCTAGGGCAAGGAGAGCAATCCACATGTCGAAGCCGCGCATCAGGCTCCCCGAGCAAGCCAAGGTCGGCGAGGTCATCGAGATCAAGACCCTGATCTCGCACGTCATGGAGACGGGTCAGCGCAAGGAAGCGGACGGCAAACCGATACCCCGTTCCATCATCAATTCGTTCAGCGCCAAGTTTGGCGGCACAGAGGTTTTCTCCGCCGAGTTGCATCCCGGCATCTCCGCCAATCCCTACATTGCCTTCCACATGAGGGTGCCCGGTCCTGGTGAATTCGAGTTTACTTGGCTCGACGACGCCGGCGTAAAGATAGTCGAGAAGCAAAAGTTAAACGTCGTCTGAGCCACAACAACGAATGGCCCAGCCACTCGGCTGGCTGGGAGCGCCTCGAGCTTTGCGGCCAGCATGGCAATTGCCTTACAATTTCTATGATTAGTTGGCCTGAGGACAAATGCCATGTCGGATGAAGAGTCCCTTTGCCCTCAAAAAGGACCCTATCAAGTGACGCTCGAGGCCGGCAGAGCATACTTTTGGTGTTCATGCGGCCGCTCGGCTAGGCAGCCGTTTTGCGACGGTGCCCACAAGACCACAAGCTTCGAACCACACCGCTTCGTCGCGGAAAGTTCAGGGACCTTCAACTTGTGCGGATGCAAAAGCACGGACGACCGACCGTTTTGCGACGGCACGCACAACATGCTCTGACAACTGCTTTGCAGACCCGCTGAAGTGGCTTCCTAAGCGATGTTTTCGCTTTGCTCCTCGCAGTGGCAATCCAGCGCCGCGGGCGTTGTTGCGGGGTGGGCGCGCCCGCGCTGATCCTCCAGTTCATCGCAGAGGGCGGCCAAATCGTAGCCCGCATTTTTCAGCGCCGCGATGACACAATCAGCCGGTTGGGTGCGGGCTGCGGCGGCAGCCCACGCAATGGCCGAGCGCACACCGGAGGCGCAATGCGCCAACACCGGGCCCTCCAGCTCGGCCAGCACCTGGCTCACTCCCTCGACCACCCGGTCGCTGAAAACCTCGCTCTTGATGATCGGGACGTGGCGGAAAGCCATCCCAGCATCTTTGGTCAGTTCCGCCTCTTCGGACGCCGAAGGGTACGTGCTCGATTCGCCATCGGGCAGGTTCGAAAGGACCGACTTGAAGCCCAGAGCGGCAATCCCGGGGAAATCAGCCGGCAGCAGCGCGCCCGTCACGGCGAAATGGGGGGTGAGGTAGGTGATCTTGTTCACGGGAACGACGTCCTTCGCGACGGCTACGGATGATTGACAATATGTGCGTTCATGAAAAAATAACATTGTGAAAACGCAGCTTGACGCAATATTACTGCCGCGATAGGCAGCCATCTTACCGGCAAGTGGAAAACTGTTCTAAACAGTGTCCGCACCGGCCAACCTCCCCTGGGAGTGATTCAGGCCATGCTCGATGAGATGGACGTCAAGATTCTGAGGATTCTGCAACAAGACTGCACGCGTTCGGTAGCCGACATCGGCAAGGAGGTGGGGCTGTCGACCACGCCCTGTTGGCGGCGCATCCAGAAGCTGGAGGAGGCCGGCGTCGTCAAGCGACGCGTGGCGGTCCTGGATGCAGCGAGGGTGAATGCGGGTGTCACGGTGTTCGTCTCGATCAAGACCGATCAGCATTCGCTGGCGTGGCTCGAGAAGTTTCATGGCGCCGTTGTCGATTTTCCAGAGGTGATCGAGTTCTACCGCATGAGCGGGGACGTCGACTATCTCTTACGCGTCGCGGTCCCCGACATCGCCTCATATGATGCCTTCTACAAGAAGCTGATCTCGCGCGTCGAGATTTCCAAGGTCTCTTCGGCCTTCGCGATGGAGCAGATCAAATACACCACCGCACTGCCGCTCGATTTCGCGCTTCGGCGCGAGGAGACGAACTAGCAGCAGTCATCAACGCCGGCCCTCTCGAAGGCAATCGTAAAGTCAGCGACAAGGAGTGAAGAACATGGCTGAGCCCAATGCCGCAGGCCATGTCGCCTCGTTGGATGAAATCAAGGGCCACAGCGGGATCGAATTCCTGAAACGCATCGCAAGCGGGGAAGTGGCTCAGCCGCCGATCACCAAGACCCTCGGGTTTGCCCTGACGGAGGTCGCACCTGGTTTCGCGCTCTTCACGATGGCGCCGGAGTTTCGGCACTACAATCCGATCGGCAGTGTACATGGCGGTGTGGCCGCGACTTTGCTCGACTCATGCATGAGCTGCTCGATTCAGACCCACTTGGAGAGAGGGTTGGGCTACACCACCCTGGAACTCAAAGTGAATATGGTGCGTCCGATCACTGAAAGGACAGGGCCGATCCGTGCTGAGGGGCGCTCACTCTACGTCGGCCGCCGTTCCGCCACTGCCGAGGGCAAGATCATCGATGCCAACGGCACCCTGCTCGCCCACGGTACAACGACCTGCCTGATCTTCGACATCTAGGCCAAAGAGTTCAGCGATCAATCTCCGCCCCGCGCCCGATCAACACTCCAAGGACCGCCGCCAGCAGCCGCCAGGTACAGGTACACGAACGTGAGGATCACAGCCAACTCTCCGCCATTCAAAAGGGGGAAGAAGCCCCTCGGCGCATGAGCATAGAAGTAGGCGACTGCGCACAAGCCCGAAAGGATGAAGGCCGACAACCGGGTGAAGAGCCCAATGACCAGAAGCGAACCAAAAATCAGCTCGATTATGCCGGCCGCGCCGCTCATGGTCATCAGGATTCATATTGTTCATCGGACTGGTCGGGAAATTTAGGTACTTGGCCGTGGCATGCTCCAGTACGATCAGACCCGACATGATGCGCAGGATGCTGAGCAGCTGCGGCGCGTATGGGCGAAGACGGTCCATAGATGATGTCACCTCGGGTTGAATGCGAATTCAGTGTTGAATTTAGTGATTGTCGCGCGGCACGCCTTTGGTCGCTGCGATTTTTTGGTATTTGACCGCAGGCTTCAGCACCATGCCGTCGGAGAGTTCATCAACTAGCCCACGCTGGATTTCCTGCCAGGGCGTTTGATGATCGGGATATTTGTAGCCGCCATGGCCTTGAAGTGTCGCACGGCGCTTGTCGTACTCCTCCTTGGAAATGAGGATGTCGGCCGAGCGCTTGTTGAGATCGATGCGCACGCGGTCGCCGGTCTTGAGAATGGCAAGGCCGCCACCGGTAGCCGCTTCCGGCGAGGCATTCAGGATCGATGGAGAACCCGAGGTGCCGGACTGACGTCCGTCGCCGATACAGGGCAGTGCTGTGACGCCCTTCTTGATCAGGTAGTTCGGCGGCCGCATGTTCACTACCTCGGCGGCGCCTGGATAGCCGACCGGACCCGTACCGCGCATGAACAGCAAGCATGAGGCGTCGATCTTCAGCGCCGGATCGTCGATGCGCTTGTGATAGTCCTCCGGTCCATCAAACACGATGGCGCGGCCCTCGAATGCGTTGAGGTCCTTCGGGTTCTCGAGATAGCGTTTGCGGAACTCGTCGGAGATCACGCCGGTCTTCATGATGGCGCTGTCGAACAAGTTGCCTTTCAGGTTGAGGAAGCCGGCTTTGTCCTTCAGCGGCTTCTTGTAGGCCCGGATCACATCATGATCCTGGATGGGGCGGTCGGCGCAGTTTTCCCCGATGGTCTTGCCGTTGACGGTGAGCACGGCCTCGTGGATCTTGCGCGCCTTCATCAGCTCATTGACCACGGCGGGAACACCGCCAGCGCGGTGGTACTCCTCGCCGAGGTAGCGGCCGGCGGGTTGCATGTCGACGAGGAGCGGGATGGCGTAACCGAGCTTCTCCCAATCGTCGTTGTCTAGCTTGACACCGATGTGGCGGGCGATCGCATTAAAGTGGATCGGCGCATTGGTCGAACCGCCGATCGCCGAATTGACGACGATCACATTCTCGAACGCCTCGCGCGTCATGATCTTGGACGGGCGCAGGTCTTCCCACACCATGTCGACGATGCGTTTTCCGGTTTCGTAGGCCTGCTGCGCGCGCTCCTTGTGCGGGGCGGGCGGCGCGGCGCAGCCCGGCAGCGACATGCCGATCGCCTCGGCCAGAGAGTTCATGGTCGATGCGGTGCCCATGGTATTGCAATGGCCGATGGAGGGCGCGGAGGATGCCACCAGATCCACGAACTCCTCGTAGCTGATGTCGCCTGCCGCGTGCATCTGGCGCGCCTTCCAGACGATGGTGCCGGAACCGGTACGCTCGCCGCGGAACCAGCCGTTGAGCATAGGGCCGCCGGACAGCACGATGGCCGGGATGTCGACCGTCGCGGCTGCCATGAGCTGGGATGGCGTGGTCTTGTCGCAGCCGGTGGTCAGCACCACGCCGTCGATGGGATAGCCGTAGAGGAGCTCTACGAGGCCCAGATAGGCGAGGTTGCGGTCGAGCGTGGCGCTCGGGCGCTTGCCGGTTTCCTGGATCGGATGGACGGGGAACTCAAAGGCGATACCGCCGGCCTCGCGGATACCTTCGCGCACACGCTCAGCCAACACCAGGTGATGCCGGTTGCAGGGTGACAGGTCGGAGCCTGATTGCGCGATGCCGATGATCGGCTTGCCGCAACTGAGTTCTTCGCGCGTCAGCCCGTAGTTCATGTACCGCTCGAGGTAGATAGCGGTCATGTCCGGGTTGTCGGGATTGTTAAACCATTGGCGCGAACGCAGTTTCTTGATCTGGGCGGCCGTCGGCTTCCGGGGCATGGGCGTTTCCTGTTTGGGCAATTTTTTGGAATGTCTGGCTGGCCAGTGGGATGGCGTGCCGTAGTCTAGCGAGTCCCGGCGCGCTGAGAAGCATCGATTGTGACGAGGCGGGATGCGCGGGGGTTAGGGATGGTTACGGACCGGCGTCTTTGCGGTCGGGCAGAATAGGCCGACGGGCCTTCGCGCGGTCAACGAGAACGTCGATCGCCCTGTCGAGAACGGGGTCGGCGCCCTGCGCATAGGGGATCGGCCGGGCCACCTCGATGTCTGGGGCAACCCCTGGACCTTCCAAAACCTCTCCATCGATCTCGAGGCCAGACACGGCTACATACAGGAGATTGCCACCGGGCATGGCGAAGGCGCTCGCGGCGCTGACGGCGCCAGCGGTACGGGTTCCTATCAACGGACCTTGCCGCTCGCGTTTATAGGCGTGGACGAACAGCTCTGCTGTGCTTCGCGTATGATGGTTGATCAGAACGGCGGTGCGCCCGCGCAGCGCCGTGGCGGCGCGCGAGGGTTGGGATTTGTCGCGCGAGCCGAGCAGTGGACCACGTGGATCGAGCAGATCGAGGTAGCGCTTGGCGGTACTGGCCGTGCCGCCGATCTTGCCGCGCATATCCACGATCAAGCCGTCGAGTTGGGGGGAACGGTCCTTGTCGCCTTTCGACCTCGAAGGCCTTTCATTGATCCCGAGGCTGGACAGGGCGTTCTGCAGGGCCGTGCCGGACTCCTCGCCGACCGAGGCCCACACGCGCACGTAGCCGATGCGTCGCCCATCCCGGTCGATGACGCGGGCGCTCGCACCGGTTGCCTCGCGAAAGGCATGCAGCGGTGCGATGCTCATCACCTTGATGCGCACAGTTTCGATGGCGCCACCTTCCGTACGCCGCACCGCCACAGCAACTTCATGGCCGACCTTGCCGCGAAAGGAACGGATGGGGTGATAGGGAGCGCCATCGACGCTGAGGAGTTCGTCGCCTACCTTCAGACCGGCACGAGCGGCGGGCGATCCCTCCAATAATGCGTCGACGAAGTCGCGCCCCTCGATCCGCACCGAGAAATGACCGATACCGGCGAACGTCACGCCCGCGCCCCAAAACCGACCGTCGAACTCTTCCTGGGGCATCGACGCGCCGCGAAAAACCGCCATCAGGATGTAGTAGTTTACGTCATCTGGTGTGAGCAGCGCGGTATGGGAGGTCTTGAGTTCGTCGAGCAGCGCGTTGATGCGGCTGGCGGCTGCATCGAGGTTGTCAGCATCAATGACACTTTGGCGGACCTCCGCTGCACGCTGCTTCCAACCGATGGCGGCCAACCGCTCATTGTCCCAGAAGTTCTTCACAGTCGTCTCGACCACGGCGTCGAAGAGGCGTCCGTAATCCTGGGTTGTCGCTGCAGTGTCGGCTTCCAGCCGCAGCCGCGGCGCTTCCTGCGCGCGCAGCGCCGTCGGAGCGGCGAGCACGAGCACCACAATGAGGCTCGCGACGAGACGCCCGATCGGGCCCAGCACCGAACGCCCGGCCTTCCGTGGGGTAGGAACGAACGGCGCCTGCATCTTCCGATCTCCGCGACACCGCCGTACTAGCATCGGCAGCTGGCGAAAATCGATTGAAGTCAGCGCCCGGCAATTGCGCCAGTTAAAGCTTGGTAAGCTGCAAGAACGATCGCGTGATCAACCTGCGATCAGGCCGCCATCCACCAGCACTTCCGATCCGGTCGTGAACGATGAGGCTGGAGAGAGCAGCCAAACAACCGCGTCGGCCACCTCCTGCGGCTGACCAAGGCGACCGATGGGAATCTGGGCGTGCAGCTTGCCCATGGCCTTGGCCGGGTCGGGCCGCCCCTTGACCATGCGATCGACCATGTCGCCTTCGATGAAGGCCGGATGCACGGAGTTGGATCTGACCGGTGGCCGCTTCCTCGCACCCGACAGCGCCACGGATTTGCTGAGCATGCGCACGGCACCCTTCGACGCGTTGTAGGCAGCAAGATTTGCACCGGCGACAATGCCAGATGCCGAGGAAATGTTGACGATCGAGGGAGCTTTGGACTTGGCGAGCAGCGGCATTGCGTACTTGCAGCCGAGGAACACACCGTCGGCGTTGATGGCCATGACGCGGCGCCATTCCGAAAAGCTCGTCTGCTCGACATCGCCCGGCGTGCCAACGCCCGCGTTGTTGACGAGGCCATCGAGACGGCCGTGCGCGCTGTCGATTTCAGCGATGGCCGCCTTCCAGTTGTCTTCGCTGGTCACGTCGAGCGCGATGTCGACCTTGCCGCGAGAAGCCAGATCGCTGCGGATGGCCTTGCCGCCCGCCGCCTCGATCGCCTTGCACATGGCAGCGCCGAGGGTGCCTAGCGCACCGGTCACCAATACGACGTGGTCCTTGAGTTGCGCGCTCATCGCGGCTTCCTCCTCTTTCTCAGGCCCAACGAGCGGCCCATGCTGAATGTTGCGTAGAACATGATGAGGCTCATCAGACCGCCCATCGCCAGGATCTGCACAAAGCCGCTGACGCTGCCGGAAGTCGAAACAACGCCCTGATACGAGACGGCCTGCATCGCAAGGACGGCACACGCAACGGCTGCCGGTGCCCACCAGCCCATCATCTTGTAGCCAAGGAAACCGGACAGCAGCGCACCGATCAGCAGCAACATGACCTCAGATGTCCTTAAAGTTGCCGTGCCGGCCCTTGCCCTCGGCAAAGCGGGTGGCGCCGCGGATACCTTCGGCCTTGACGATAGCAGCGCTCGTCGCCCACTCGCTTTCCAGACCTTCGCGGACGGGCTTGCCCCAGGCGCGGTAGGCCGACAAGCGATCTGCACACATGCACTCCTGCGGAAAGCGGGCGATCTCCTGCGCTATCACTTCGGCGGCCTCGCGCGCTTTTCCATGCGGAACGACCTTTTCGCACAATCCAATGCGATAGCTTTCCTCCGCCGTGACCTTGCGGCCGGTCATGATGATCTCAAGCGCCTTCCCCATACCGACCAGACGCGGCAGGCGCACAGTGCCGCCATCGATCAGCGGAACACCCCAGCGCCGGCAATAGACCCCGAAATAGGCGCTTTCCGCCATCACGCGCATGTCGCTCCACATGGCGAGTTCCATGCCACCAGCCACAGCCGGCCCCTCGACAGCGGCAATGACGGGCTTGGAAAGCTCCAATCGCGAGGGTCCGAGCGGACCGCGCGGCGCTTTGCCGCCGCCCTTTGGAAAGTCGAGCTTGCCGACCGGATTGTCCTGATCGAGATCGGAAACGGCTTTGAGGTCCCAACCGGCACAGAACGCGCCGCCCTCGCCCCAGAACACCGCCACATTGGCCGATTTGTCTGCATCAAACTGCTCGAAGGCCGCCACCAGATCATCGGCGCTCTTGGGGTCCATGGCATTGCGCGCCTCGTAGCGACTGTGAATGACCGTCCAGACTGACCCGGATTTCTCGACGCGAACGCTCATGACACCTCCTGGAAGCTCCCGTGATGAGCGGGTACTGTGGCCCGCTGTTGACGGGGACCTTAGCAAACTCCGGCCGCTGTCTCATCCCGCGTCGAGTGGGAAGAAGAAATGCCGGGAGGGGGAAGAATGTCGAGCGTCGTGGATGCAATGACGCCCCATGCAACGCTGCCCAGGGACGGCACCAAGGGTGCGCTGGCAGGACGCGTGTGGCTGCCCGACGCAGGTGGCCCCTCCGTGGTCGCTGTCCGTGCTGACGGTGTTTACGACATCTCGCAACTTGCATCGACCATGCGCGATTTGTGCGAGGCACCCGACCCTGCGGGGATCGTTCGGCAGGGGCAGGCCCGCAAGATCGGAGATTTGGAAGACATTCTCGCCAACACTCCGGAAGAGAAACGCGACACGCGCAAACCCTGGCTGCTGGCACCCAACGATCTGCAGGCAATCAAGGCAGCCGGCGTCACCTTTCCCCTGTCCATGCTGGAGCGCGTGATCGAAGAGCAGGCCCGAGGCGCACCGGAAAAGGCTGCAGCGATCCGAACCAGCGTTGCGACCAATCTCGGTGGCGACATCCGAAAGCTCGTGCCCGGGAGTGCGCAAGCTGCCGAACTCAAACGAGTGCTCATCGAGCAAGGCGCCTGGTCGCAATACCTGGAAGTCGGTATCGGCCCCGATGCGGAGATTTTCACCAAGGCGCAACCCATGTCGGCGGTGGGGCATGGGATGGAGGCCGGGCTGCATCCGATCTCGACCTGGAACAACCCTGAGCCGGAAGTGGTGCTGGTGGTGAACGCCAAGGGCACGATCGTCGGCGCCACGCTCGGCAATGACATAAACCTTCGCGATGTGGAAGGCCGCTCCGCGCTGCTGCTCTCCAAGGCCAAGGACAACAATGCGTCGACGGCCGTGGGACCATTCGTGCGCTTCTTCGATGGCGATTTCACGCTCGATACCGTGCGCCGCATCGACGTGAGCCTGAAAGTCGAAGGCGAGGACGGCTTCGACCTCTCGGGGCGTTCATCCATGGCGGAGATCGCCCGCGACCCCGAAGATTTGGTGAAGCAATTGATGGGGCGCCATCACCAGTATCCGGACGGGGCCGTGCTGTTTCTGGGCACCATGTTCTCGCCGATCAAGGATCGCGAGGCCAGTGGAGGAGGCTTCACACATAAGGTCGGGGATGTAACAACGATCGCCGCGCCGGAACTCGGCACTCTGGTCAATCGCATGACACTCTCCACGCAAGCACCACCGTGGGAGTTCGGCACGGGCGCTCTGATGCGCAATCTCGCGCGCCGTGGCTTGCTCTGATCGGCCAATGACAATCGGATACTCGGCATGAACAAACCGCTGACTGGCACGCTCGTCGTTTCATTGGACCAGGCCGTAGCAGCACCGATGACCGCGCGGCGCCTGGCGGACGCGGGCGCGCGGGTGATCAAACTGGAGCGCCCCGAGGGCGATTTCGCCCGCTACTACGATGATGTCGTCAAAGGTCAGTGCACACACTTCGTCTGGCTTAATCGCGGCAAGGAGTCGGTGGTCGTCGATCTCACGAAGGCCGATGACCGACGACTGTTCGAGGCGATGCTCGCACAGGCCGACGTGTTCCTGCAGAATCTCAAGCCGGGATCGCTCGCCAAGCTGGGTTATCCGATGGAAGCCCTGCGCGAAAAGCATCCCGAACTCATCTGCTGCTCGATTTCGGGCTACGGCGATGACGGCCCCTATCGCGACCGCAAGGCCTACGATTTGCTGATCCAAGCGGAGTCGGGCTTGGCATCGATCACCGGGGGACCAGAGGCGCCCGCGCGTGTCGGCGTATCCCTGGTCGACATCGGCACGGGCCTGCACGCCTACGAAGCAATCCTCGAGGCACTGATTGCACGCGGCCGTACCGGGCAGGGAGCCGACATCCGTGTCTCGATGTTCGACGCCATGGTGGAGTGGATGGCGATACCGCTGCTGTTCGGGGAGTACGGCGATGCGCCCAAGCGCGTGGGACTCACGCACTTTAGTGTCGCTCCTTACGGCGTGTTCCAGACCCGCGACGGCAGCCCCATCCTCATCTCCGTCCAAAACGATAGGGAATGGACCGTGTTCTGCAACAAGGTGCTGAGCCGGCCGGAGCTGGCGACGGACCCCCGCTTCGCCACCAATCCGGCCCGCATTGCCAATCGGCCGGAGACGGACGGGTTGATAGGGCGGTACTTCAGCACGCAGGAGGTGGAGGCGCTGTCCCGGCAGCTCGACGACGCGCAGATCGCGTTCGCGCGGGTCAACGATGTGCTGGGTGTGCTGCGGCATCCGCACCTCCGGCGCGTGACGGTGGCGTCGCCGAACGGCCCGATCGACCTTCCCGCGCCGCCAGCGCGGTTCAAGGGGCAAGAAAATCCCAGCTTCGGCCCGCTGCCAGGGCTCGGCGAACACACGGACAAGGTAAGACGAGAGTTCCTGGGGTAGCGCGTAATTCTGGAACGCCATGCCCCATGGACCGGGCCGGGGGGCAGAAGCCCAGGACCATGCCCCTATCGTCCGCAGCCATCGCTGTCGCGGTGAGCAAGGGAGCGGCGCTTTCAGACTTCCCGTCCTGCCAAGGACTAACCGCGAAGCAAGCATCGCGCGCGAAATCTGCCGCTAGGAGCAAACCGGCTAGCCAGCCAGCTGCGGCGCAACGCCCGCCGTGGGCCCAACAAAGGCTGTGTGCCGTGCACCATTTGTTATTGCGAATGATTTGCAACTGCAATAGGGTGACGCCTCTCATCCGGCGGCCGTGCCGGATTTGCGCATGGTGGGAGCGACGCAGTGCTGAAGCAAATCGAAGGTGCGATCGAAACCACCGGCCGCGGCGCGGGTTGGCGACGCGAAAGGGGGGAAGCGTCACTCTCCGATGTGTTCCGCTCGATCAAGGTGAGCGGCGGGACCAGCGCGCGAAGGTTCGCGGCGTTCCTTGGCCCGGGCTATCTCGTCGCCGTCGGCTACATGGACCCCGGCAACTGGGCGACCTCGCTCGCGGGCGGCTCCAAGTTCGGCTACACCCTGCTTGTCGTCGCGCTGATCTCCAACATCATGGCGATCACTCTGCAGGCGCTGTGTGCGAGGCTTGCCATCGCCTCCGGCCGCGACCTGGCGCAAGCCTGCCGCGACGCCTATCCGCGCTGGGCCGCCTATCCGCTCTGGCTCGCCGCCGAGATCGCCATCATTGCCACGGACATTGCCGAGGTGATCGGCACGGCGATCGGTCTCAACCTGCTGTTCGGCATTCCGCTGGAAATCGGCGTTGTGCTGACCGCGCTCGACGTGTTCCTGATCCTCTATCTGCAGAGACTGGGCTTCCGCTATCTCGAGGCGCTCATCATCACGCTCCTCGGCGTCATCGCTGCCTGCTTTGCCATCCAGATCGCGCTCGCCAACCCGGAGTGGGGACCTTTGATCCGCGGCTTCGCGCCGACCACCGAGATCGTGCGCAACCCCGAGATGCTGTACCTGGCGATGGGCATCATCGGCGCCACGGTCATGCCGCATAACCTCTACCTGCATTCGGCCATCGTGCAGACGCGCGACTATGGCGAGTCGCTGCCCGAGAAGCGGGAGGCGCTGAAATTTGCCACCATCGATTCAACCGTGGCACTGATGTTTGCGCTGGTGATCAACGCCTCGATTCTGATCCTGGCAGCCGCGAGCTTCCACAAGACCGGCAACACCGAGGTGGTGGAGCTCGGCCAGGCGCAGGCGCTACTGCACCCGCTGCTGGGCTCGGCCTGGGCGCCAACGCTGTTTGGCATCGCCCTGCTGTGCTGCGGGCTCAACTCGACGGTCACGGCCACGCTTGCCGGGCAGGCCGTGATGGAGGGCTTTCTCGATATTCGCCTGCAGCCCTGGTTGCGCCGTTTGGTGACGCGCGGCATCGCCATCATCCCCGCGGCTGGTGTGACGATTTTCTATGGCGAGCAAGAAACCGGCAAACTGCTGATACTGACCCAAGTGATGCTGAGCGTTCAGTTGCCCTTCGCCGTCGTGCCTCTCGTGCAATTCACGGCCAGCCGCGCCAAGATGGGCGCACTCAAAGCGCCAACTTGGCTTGTTGCCTTCGCGATCGCGATCGCGGCGACCCTCATTGCCCTCAATATCAAGCTGCTGTGGGACCAGGCGGCCGGCTGGCTTTCCTAACGCGCACCGGCGCCAAGGTGGCCCCGGCCGAATTGCGCATTTAGGGTAATGCGCCGGCCAAGCTTGCGCCAGGAGCCCATTCTTCTATGAAGGAGGGGTCTTGTTGGGCGTTCTCCCTCCGACCGGAGCAGACATGAAAACCGATACCCCGCGCCCGATTCTGCTCAAGGACTACCGACCCTCCAGCTATCTCATCGACACGGTCAACCTGGATGTGTCGCTCCATCCGACGCGCACCCGTGTCCGCTCGCGACTGAGCATGCGCGGGAACCCCTCTGTGGCCAAACCCGGCGCACTCAAACTGGACGGGGAGCTGCTGGAACTGGAGTCGGTGTGGCTCGACGGGCGGAAACTCGACAAAGGGGAGTACAAGACGACCGACAAGGAACTCACCATCGCTGGGCCTCCCAAGGGTGCCTTCACACTCGAAATAACCACCTGCTGCAACCCGGACGCCAACAAGGCGCTCACCGGCCTCTATCTTTCCAGGAGCATCTACTGCACGCAGTGCGAAGCGGAGGGTTTCCGCCGCATCACCTATTTCCTCGATCGCCCCGATGTGCTCGCGACCTACACGGTGCGTGTGGAAGCCGATCGCAACGAGGTCCCGGTGCTGCTTTCCAATGGCAATCCGGTGGAACGGGGCACCCTCGATGCGGGAAGGCGTCACTACGCGGTTTGGCGCGACCCCCATCCAAAACCGTCCTACCTGTTCGCGCTGGTGGGGGGCAATCTGGCCTCTTTCGCGTCCGATTTCACCACCATGTCAGGAAGGGCGGTGGATCTGCGCATTTATGTCGAGCCCGGCAAAGAGGACCGCTGCGCGTGGGCGATGGATTCGCTCAAGCGGTCCATGAAATGGGACGAAGATCCGCTTCGGGCGCGAATACGACCTCGACGTGTTCAACATTGTCGCTGTGTCGGATTTCAACATGGGGGCAATGGAGAATAAGGGACTGAACATCTTCAACGATGCCCTCGTTCTGGCCTCGCCCGAGACCGCCACCGACAGCAGCTTCATGGGCATCGAGCGTGTCATCGCCCACGAGTACTTCCACAATTGGACCGGCAACCGGATCACCTGCCGCGACTGGTTCCAGCTCTGTCTCAAGGAAGGGTTGACGGTATTCCGCGATCAGGAGTTCGGCGCCGACGAACGCTCGGCCACCGAGCAGCGCATCAACGAGGTACGCCAACTGAAAGCGCGGCAGTTCCCGGAGGATGCGGGACCCCTCGCCCATCCTGTGCGCCCGGACCGCTACATCGAGATCAACAACTTCTACACTTCGACCGTCTACCAGAAGGGCGCCGAACTCGTCCGCATGATCCAAACGCTGCTGGGGCAAGACGGATTTCGCAAGGGTATGGACCTCTACTTCGATCGTCACGACGGGCAGGCGGCGACGGTGGAGGATTTTGTCACCTGTTTCGAAGATGCCACAGGCAGAGATTTGCGGCAGTTCATGACCTGGTATTCGCAGGCCGGAACACCCGAACTGGTGTGCCAGCTCAAGTACGATGCCAAGTCGAAGAGCGCCGAACTCACGGTGACGCAAGTGCTGCCGCCCACGCCGGGGGAGGCAAGGAAGAAACCGCTGCATATCCCCATCAAGCTCGGGCTGCTCGGCGGCAATGGGCAGAACCTGGAGCTGACACTGGCTTCGGGCGAGCGCTTGGAGAACGGGCTGGTCGAAGTGCGCAAGCGCACCGAGAAATTCCGCTTCCGCGATGTGCCCTCCCCTCCCGTAGCTTCGCTGCTGCGAGAATTCTCCGCTCCTGTGAATCTCACCATCGATCGCACGGACGCGGAACTGCAATTCCTGATGGCCAATGACAGCGACCTTTTCAATCGCTGGCAGGCAGCCCAGGACTATGCGACGCGCGTACTCCTGCACGCGACCGCGGAGCTGCAGGCGGGCAAGCGTCCCGCTCAGGCCGAAACCGTTCATCGACGCGCTGTCGCTGACGATCGCCAACGACGACCTGGAACCGGGCTACCGGGCGCAGTTCCTCTATCTCCCCAGCGAAAGCGACATGGCGCGGGTTATCGGCCAGGATGTCGATCCGCTGGCCATCCACAAGGCGCGCAATACGCTGCGCAAGGCCGTAGGCATCCGGCTCCACGACACGTTCGCCGAGATCTATCGGCGCATGGAAGCCAAGGGGCCCTATTCGCCGGCCCCGGAGGCCGCAGGGCGGCGGGCCCTGCGCAACGTGGCGCTTGGGTATCTGACGAGCCGCGGCCAGCCGGACGACATTGCACGCGCCGCAGCGCATTTCGCGCAAAGTCGCAACCTCACCGACGAGACCTCGGCCCTGTCGATGCTCGCGGAGCTGAACGCCCCAGAGCGGACGCAGGCTTTCGACCGGTTCTACGGGCGCTGGAAGGACGATCACCTGGTGATCGACAGCTGGTTTGCATATCAGGCCGCCTCACCCTTGGCGTCCTCGCTGTCCACCGTGAAAAAACTTACGCGCCATCCGCTGTTCTCGATGAAGAACCCCAACAAGGTCCGGGCGCTGATTGGCACCTTTGCCATGGGAAACCCCGTGAACTTCAATCGGCCCGACGGCAGGGGCTACGATTTTGTCGCCGACCGGGTGCTCGAGCTCAATGATTTCAACCCGCAAGTAGCGGCGCGAATGCTTTCTGCCTTCCGCAGCTGGAAGGCGTTGGAGCCCCAGCGCCGGCGAGTTGCAAAGAAAACCCTCCAGCGCATCGCCAAGACCAAACGCCTCTCGCACGATGTGTTCGAGATCGTGTCGAAGATGCTCGAGTAGAAACGCGGACACAGCTGCCATATTTTTGCCTCAGGGCCGTTTCGCCTCTCGACAACCCATTGGGCTCTCAGTCAAACTAACTAAGTGATTCGGCAGTGTGTTTCGCCGCCGAGTCTGGTTCTGGGCAGCATTACTGACAATTCGGGCGAGGGACGAGGGATGACGCTGGGCACGTCACCCCAATGGGGGATTCTGTCTCCTCTAGGGGCGGGAATTATGGAGCATCGCGGCGCGCGGCGTTGGCCGGCACGAGCGGGCTCCAGTATCAGCCGACAATGGCTGGCCAAGGGGGCGGCAGCGATGCACCTCCTCGGTCTGGCGGTGATCGTGACCATGGGCTGGCACGATCCGGGTGCCGCGGGACCGGGCACGATAGGCGGCCTGCAGGCGATGCACTTGGCCTTCTTGATGACGACAGGCGCCGCAGCGGCATTCCTGACATTGGGCGCCGGCAAGGAAGAACAGCCCCTCGATGTCCCAGAAGACTCGAATGCCTCGACCGGCGTAGATCAGCTCATGGCGCAGATGAGCCACGAGTTGCGCACACCCCTCAACGCCATGATCGGCTTTTCCGACGTCATGCTGCGCGAGCTCTACGGGCCGCTCGGGCACACCCGCTACCAGGAATATGCGGCCCACATCAGCGAAAGCGGTGGGCAATTGCTGCGGTCGGCCGAAGATGCCCTGGCGGTCACCGAGACCATGTCGGCCGTGATGGCCGACAGGCTGGCCGG
Organism: uncultured Alphaproteobacteria bacterium; assembly: GCA_963814055.1. Lineage (GTDB taxonomy): Bacteria > Pseudomonadota > Alphaproteobacteria > Rhizobiales > Hyphomicrobiaceae > AWTP1-13. Next base: position 108,751 of record CAWFBJ010000020.1, on the reverse strand, counting down.
CCGCTGCGAGCGCGTCGCGGCAGGCGGGCTCGTACGCGAAGCTTGGGCAGCCCTGGGGATCACGACCGTCAAGCTATCGGTGACCAACTGCGCGGCGTGCGACATTCCCTGTGAACGGCGCGCCACAGGTCAGGCGTTGCGGCATCTCCTGCGCGAAGCGATCGCCCGGGCACCCGCCGGTGGCGAGGTGGAGGTCAAGGGACGCCGGCGGGGCGGCGCCCGTAGCATCGAAATCAGGATTACGAACGGATCTGAGCAGCCTGCCGGCTCGATCCTCGACGGTGCCGCTCAGGAAAGCGCAGGACGCTATCCTCTGGCCGGGGGCAGCTTGCGGGTCATGCTCGCCCGACTGCTTCTGGAGATGCAGGGCGCCACACTGAGCCTGTGGGACGATGATTCCGGTTTCTGGTCGGCATACGTCGCCTTTCCGCCGCGGGGCTAGACCCAGTCTGCCGGCCGATACAAAACCGTAACGACAGCGGGCCAACGTGGACGATCACTTGCCCGCCTGCTTCTCGGGCTCGTCCAGCAGGTTGCGCATCTTGCGTCGATCTTGGCGCCAGGTCGCGAACCCACGCCGCTCCTCGGAGGTCATGTTGGCGGCGATCTGCGCATAGAGCTGGTGGACCGCTTCGCGGGCCTTTTGATCGGCCACAAGCAACGCCGATTGTGCCGCCTGAAAGCGTGCGCCGTCAAAGGGCTCGGCGGCCAGCACCGTCACCGCTTCCTCGCGCGCTTCACGCAATTGGCGCCGCAGGGGCCGCACGTTTTTCCGCTGCTCTTCGGTACGCAAGGAGAGCTCATTTCGCCGCGCCGCCGGCAGCGTACTCGCATAGCTGAGCAGATTGGGCGGTAAATGCGCCACCTGGGCATCCGAAGCCGCGCCGCCGTGGCGCCACACGAAACCGACTGTGGCTCCAGCAACTATCAAATTGAGTGCCAAAGACGCGAAAAGCGCAATCACCATCCAGCGCGGAGCTGACGGACTTTCCGTACCGGTCGCTGCCAGGGTCACAGCACATCCTCATCATAGGGCTCGACCTGCGCCAGGCTGTAGGCGCCCCGGTCCGGTCCCGCCAAATCGGCCAACGCGGGCACGACGCTTTGCGGCACGTTGGAAATGCCGATGAAAATGCCGACCATCAGCGAGGCTGCAAGCAAAGCTGCAGCGCGCACATCGCCCCGCAATCCGAGTTTCCAGGATGCAGATCGCTGCGGCGGCAGTGCCCGGCCATCCGGAAGAGAAACTACGGACGACTGTCCGCTTGCAATCTTCACAATGCGTGGTGAACGCTGCGCGGCAGCTACAATCCGCTCGGCGAGCGCCGCCTCCACGGCAAGGCTGGGCAACGGCGCACGCTCCAGCACGCGATCCAGCACCTCAGCCTCAGCCAGCATTCGGCGCGCTTTCGCGTCGCGAGCGACAAGCTGCGCCGCTGCAGCGCGTGCCTCAGCGGGCCAACGCGTGCGATCGCCGCCATACACATCGAGAAGCCGCTCGAAGTCGGCCAGCATCATGCCGGTATTGCTCATGTTCGTCATGTCGGCACCTACGTCTTTCCGGCCCTCGTTGAAGCCTAGTCAGTTTCCGGCAGCAACCCGCGCCATTCATCCTTGAGCGCGACCTTGAGCGTCCGTCGCGCGCGCGCCAAAAGCGACTCGACTGCTTCGTCCGATATTTCCATTACTTCGCCGACCTCGACCTGGCTCATACCCTCGTAGTGGAAGAGGGTGAGTGCCAGCCGCTGCCGATCGGGCAACGACTTCAGTGCCGCATCGACCCGCACCGTAAGCTCGCGTTCCGCCAAATGCGTTACCTGAGTAGCGGGTTCGCTTTCTTCCGGCACCTCGTCTCCGAGACTCGTATTACGCCTCGCCCGCACCCGGTCGATGCACAGGTTGGAGGCTACGCGCCGGAGCCAAGGCCGCACGCCGCCTTCACCCAGTTCAAGGCTCCCTGCGTTGCGCCAGAGTCTCAGCAGCGTCTCTTGCGCCACGTCCTCGGCCTCCGCATCGTCTCGCAGCATGCGCCTGGCAATGGCCAGAACGATCGGTAGGTGCCTGTCGACAAGGGCGCGGAACGAGCGCGTCTCACCCGCAGAAACGCGCGCGAGCAGAGTCGCTTCGTCCTCGCTCTCGTCCGGCCCTGGGCGTAGAGCGGGCCCAGGTCCGATCTTGTGCGCCAGCACCGGGTTTATGCCTCGCAGCGGCTATCTCGATCGCCCTTCCGACACCATCCTTAATGCAGGAGCGGCGAACTTCAATTGCCTTCCTTGAACGACCGGCGTCCGTCTTTCCGTCGCGGCCGCCTAACAAACCAGCTCATTGAAAAGCGCCAGAACTTCGCCCTGGCGCGTCGTCAAATCCGCCTCCAGGCGGGCAAAATCGGGGGCCTCGCCGGCCCGCGCCAGCAGCGCTTTGAGGCCGTCGGGGGCCTTTTGGGGCACAAAGGGGCCATCCAGACACAGGCGCAGCACCTGCGTGACGTTGTGGAACAGGCGCGCGGCGGGGAGCAGGGTGTCGGCTGCCCCCGCGGGTAGAAGACCGGCCCGATCCAGATTGGCAAGTGCCGTGGCAGTATTGGGGCTCAATATGCCAGGGTGCTCGGCCGCGTGCACGAGTTGCAGGTACTGGGCGATGAATTCCAGATCGACGAGGCCGCCGCGGACCTGTTTCAAATCCCAACGATCCTTGGTGCCCTTCTCCTTGTCGATGCGGGTCCGCATCTCATGGACGTCGGCAGCGATCTTGGTGCGGTCGCGGGGTAGGGTCAGAACCCGGCCGATAGCTTGCTCGACGCGCTGGTGCAGGTCAGGCGGACCCGAAACGACGCGTGCACGTGTGAGTGCCAGGTGCTCCCACGTCCACGCTTCGCTCTGCTGGTAGTCGACGAAACTGGAGAGCTGGGTGGCCACCGGGCCCTTCTGGCCCGAGGGCCGCAGGCGCATGTCGACCTCGTAGAGGCTGCCCTCGGCAGTCTGCGAAGCCAGCGCACTGATAAAGCGCTGAGTCAGGCGGGTGTAGTACTGGGTTGCAGGCAGGGGCTTGAGACCGTTCGAGTGTTGCGCATGCGCGGCAAAATCGTAGACCACGATCAGGTCGAGGTCTGAGGCGGCCGTCATCTCGAAGCCACCGAGCTTACCCATGGCCACGATGCAGACCGCGCTCCCCGGCACCCGTCCGTGGGTGCGCTCCATCTCACGTTCGGCGACGGACTGCATGGCTTGAATGAGGATCTCTGCGAGGAGCGCGTAAGCATCACCGGCCTGGGCGGCGCTGATGGTGCCGGTCAGGACGCGCACGCCGATCAGGAACGCCTGCTCATGGCCAATGAGGCGTGCGCGATCGAGCGCTTCCTGGAAGTCGTTGGCACCTTCCAGCTCAGAGGCAACAATGGCTGAAAGATCGCGCGCGCTCGGTATGCTGCCGAAGAAGCCGGGCGCCAACACGGCGTCGAGCACGCGCCGCCGCTTGCTGAGGATACGGGCGAGCCGCGGCGCGGTGCCCATGATGGCTGCAATCAGCTCGATCAAACCCCGGTGCTGCTTGAGGAGGGAGAAGAGCTGAACGCTGGACGGCAGCTCGGACAAAAACCGGTCGAAGCCGACGAAGGCGAGATCGGGATCGGCGGTCTTGGCCAACGCGGCGATCAGAAGTGGCTGAACTTCAGTGAGAAGCTCGCGGGCGCGGGGCGTGCGCACCGCAGGGTAGCGGCCGTGGTGCCATCCGCGCACACCCGCGATGATGGCCTCGGGGCGCTTGTACCCCATGGCGCTCAGTGCCTGAAGCGTGCCGGGGTCGTCGGCTTCTCCGGCAAAGACCATGTTTGCACCGCCTGTGGTCAGCTCGGGACTTTGTTCGAACAGGCGAACGTAGTGATCCTGCACGCGTTCCAGTTCGGCGGTTAGCCGGGAGGAAAATTCCGGGGTTCCGGCGAAGCCTGAAAAGCGGGCGAGGCCCGCCAGCTTGTGGGGATCGGAAGGCAAGGTCTGGGTCTGCTCGTCGGCGATCATCTGCAAGCGATGCTCGATCGCCCGGAGAAATCGATAGGCCTCGCCGAGTTCGCGCCTGACCTCGGCCTCGATCCAGCCTCGTGCCTCCAGACGCTCCAGCGCCAGCAACGTTTCCGATACGCGCAGCTCCGGCTGGCGGCCGCCGGCAATCAGCTGCTGGGTCTGCACGAAGAACTCCACTTCGCGGATGCCGCCGCGGCCGACCTTGATGTCATGGCCGGCAACCGCGATCTCGCCGAAGCCGCGGAAGGCGTGAATCTGCCGCTTCATGGCATGGATGTCGGCGATGGCGGCGAAATCCAGGTATTTGCGCCAGATGAAAGGCGCGAGCTCGGCGAGGAAGCTCTCGCCGGCCGGAATATCGCCGGCAATGGCGCGGGCCTTGATGAGCGCTGCGCGTTCCCAGTTCTGGCCGACGTTCTCATAGTAGTTGAAGGCCGCGTCGGTGGAGATCGCGAGTGGCGTGGAGCCGGGATCGGGCCGCAGGCGCAGATCGGTGCGGAAGACGTAGCCGTGCTCGGTGCGCTCCTGCAGCAGGCGCACGAGATCGCGCGTGAGCCGCACGAAGAAATGCTGCACCTCCAGGTCGGGCCGCAGACGCACGCGGGACATGTCGTAGAAAACGATGAGGTCGATGTCGGAGGAGTAGTTGAGCTCGAAGGCGCCGTGTTTGCCCATCGCCAGCACGATGTAGCCTGTTGCATCGGGTGCCATCCAATCGCCCTTGGCGCGAGCCTGGGCGAAGAGGAAGTCGACGGCGGCGCCGACAGCGGCGTCCGCGGCTTCAGACAGCCGGCGGGTGACGGTCATCACGGGCCACACGCCGCCGAGGTCGCACAACGCGGTGAGAAGCGCGATGTCGGACTTGAAGAGACGCAACGCGCGCATGGCCTCGGGGATGGCCTCAGCAGCGGCGACAGCGGAGGTCATGCGGCCGACCAGCGCAGAAAATCGCTCATCCGGCGCCGTGGCGAGCGCGTCATGAAGGCCCGCGGGATTGCGCGCGATGAGTTCAGCCAGATAGGGCGAGGCCCCGAAGATGCCGGAGAGAAGCTTATTGACCTGGGGAGTGGCGATGAGTGTGCCGAGCGGCGCGAGGCTGGCCTCTTCACTGCACCGGCGGGACAGGTCGGCAAGCACGTCCGTCGCGCGCTCGCCATCGTGCACGACAGGGAAGGAGACGATGCGCTGGTGAAGGGGAACCTGGGTCAGTGTGATACCTGCACGGTTGGCGAAGGATAGGGCTTCACACTACGGTGCATCGCACGGTCTGCTCAAGGGCTCAGCCGGCCTCCACGACGTGCACGGCCAGGGCCGGAGAAATGCCGGCGGCGACGCTGGCTCAGGTGAGGAGGGCGTAAAGCTGTGCCGGCATCATCGCAGCGGTTTGCGTCGTTGTGAACGCGGCGATCTGCTCAGACGAGAGCGCCTCGATCTTGGCAACGCTCAGGCCGGCGAGCGCAAGCGTGCTGAGAGACGGAATGCCGGTCGTGCTCGTCAACGCGGTAAAGCTCGTCGCCGACATCGCCGCTATCTGAAACGGAGTAAGGGCCGAGGCCTGCGATGTGGTGAGACTGCTCAAGACTATCGTCGTCAAGCCAACGATGGCGGTGGGCGATATTGCCCCGATCTGCGCCGCGCTGAGCACGCCCGATTGCGTGGCGGTCAATTCCTCGACCGTCGTGGAGTCGAGGCCCGCAAACTGGGTGGCTGAAAGGTTGGCGATCGGCAGCGCGTGCAGCGGCACCGTGGACAGGCTGTTGAGTTGAGTCCCGGTCAATCCCTGTATCTGCAGTGTACTCAAGTTGCCAAGCTGTGTTGTCGAGAAACTGTTGAGCGCAGTCGTGCTGAGCCCGCCAAGTTGGGTGGAGGCCAGAGCCGCAAGTTTTGTTGTGGTCCAATCCTGAACGATGGTCGCAATGAGACTCTCGACCGCAGCAGTCGACAAAGCCGGAATCTGTCCGGTGCTCAGGGCCGCTACCTGAGTGGTCGCGAGGTTCCCGACGCCCGTCGCATCGAGACCGGCGAGCTGCGCGGCGGACAGCTCGGAGACATCGATCACCTGGAGGCTTGCGGCAGGCAGGTTGTTCAACTGTGCCGCGGTGAGGCCCTGAACTTGTGACGTGCCCAAGCTGCCGAATTGCGTTGTCGAGAAGGTATTGAGCGCGGTTGCGGTGAGGCCGCCGAGCTGGCTCGCGGTCAACGCTTGGAACTGTACGGGTGCCCAGTCCTGCAACGCCGTCGTTATGAGGGCCTCTATTCCTACAGCAGAGAGAGAGCCGATCTGGGTCGCCGTGAATGCCTGGACCTGAGTGCTCGTGAGCTTTTCAACCCCGGTGGCATTAAGGCCCGCCAATTGCGTCGAAGAGAAATCACCAAGATCGAGCGCGTTAACGGTCGCAGCCGACAACGCGTTCACCTGCGTTGCGGTCAAACTCTGGATCTGGCCGGTCGTCAGGGATGCGAGCTGCGTCGTCGACAGATCCTCGATGGCATCGACTGACAGTGCGCCCAGCATCGCTGGCGTCAGAGCGCTGAGCTGGGTCGCGTTCCAGGACTGAAGCTCGGTGGAGCTCAGCGCAGCAAACCCGCCCGGCGCGAGTGCCTTGATCTGGCTTGCGGTCAAGCCTTGCGCCTGCGTGTTGCTCAGGTTCTCGATCGCGGTCGCATCGAGGCCACCGATCTGCAGTGTCGAGAAGCCGGTCACATTGAGCGCATTCAGGCTGTCTTCCGATAAGCCATTGATCTGCGTGGTCGTGAGGCCTTGCACTTGGGTGGTCGTGAGGGCTGCAAGCTGTGTGGCCGAGAACCGGTCAAGAGCGGTGGTCGTCATTGCGGCGAGCTGCGCGGCACCAAGGCCATTGATCTGCCCTGTGGTCCATGCCTGCACCTGAGTGGAACTGAGGGACTCGAGCACGGTCGTCGAGAGCGCTTTGATCTGGATGGCAGTCAGGCCGCTGAGGTCACCGGAGGAAAGTTGATCGATCGCCGTGGACGTGAGCGCCTTGATCTGTGCGGTCGACAGTTTCGCTATATCGAGCGCAGCCAGGCTCGTTTCGGACATGTTGTTGAGCTGCGAGGTTGTAAGTCCCTGCACCTGGGTTGAGGTCAGGGCGGCGAGCTGTGTCGTGGAGAAGCCGTCGAGCGCCGTGATCGTCAGGCCGCTCAGCTGCGCCGGTGCGAGGAAACCAATCTGGGTGGGCGTCCACGACTGCAACTGCATGGCCGAAAGAAATTCGAGAGCGGTCGTGGTGAGGGCCTTGATTTGTGACGCTACCAGACTGTCGAGATCGGTTTCCGACAGTCTCGACAGAGCGGTCGTCGTCAGCCCCTTGATCTGGAGAGCCGTCAGCTTGCTCTTGTCCAGCGCGGCAAAGCTCGTTTCCGACATGTTGTTGAGCTGCGACGTGGTGAGGCCCTGCACCTGCGCCGCTTTCAATGCCGCAAGCTGTGCGGTCGAGAAGTCATCGAGTGCGGCCGTCGACAGGCCGCCGAGCTGCTTGCCAGCCAGTGCCGCAAGCTGGGATGCGCTCCAGCCTTGCACCTCCTCCGCGCTCAGGGCCTCGAGCGCGGTGGTCGCGAGCACTTTGATCTGCACGGCTGTCAGTGCCTGTACATTCTCTTCCGACAAACCCTCGATCGCTGTCGCGTTCAGCCCCTTGATCTGCGTCGATGACAGTCTGGAGACGTCGAGCGCATTCAGGTTCGTTTCCGACAGGCCGTTGAGCTGCGCTGTCGTAAGGCCTTGCACCTGCGCGGTCGTGAGCACGGCGAGCTGATCGGTGGCGAGGCTCTCGATGGCTGTGATCGTTAGGCCGCCGAGCTGCCTGCCCGTCAAAGCCCCCAGCTGCGTGCTGCTCCAGCTTTGCGGTACAGCAGGGAAAAGAAGTTGCAGGGCCGTCGTCGTCAGGGAGGAAATCTGAGTCCTAGTGAAACTTGCGGCCTGCGTTTCGCTCAAGCTGCTGATGGCCGTCGCGTTCAGCCCGCGCACCTGGGCGGACGACAGATCGGCGACGGACAAGCCGTTGAGGGCTTCGGCCGGCAGCCCGTTCAATTGCTGGGTTCTAAGACCTTGCAGCTGCTTGGTCGTCAGGGCGCCCCACTGAACCGGTGCCAAGGCGGCGAGCACCGATGTCGCCAGGCTGCCGATCTGCGCCGGGCTCAGTGCGCTTATCTGTTCGGAACTCCAAAGCTCAAGATCCTCCGGGCTCAGTCCCTGCAACGCCGCCGGCGTCAACGCTCTGATCTGGGTTGGCGTGAGGGCGGCGGTTTGCGTTTCGGTAAGCGCAATCAGGACATTGAGCGACAGTCCTCTCACCGCCCCGGCGGAGAAGCCGGTGATCTGGGTGGAACTGAGAGTTTGGAGGTCGGCAGCTTCGAACGCGTTGAGCTGCGTTGACTTGAGCGCTCCGATTTGCGTGGGTGTCAGAGCCTGAACATCGGTCTCGGTCAAGGCGGCAATGGCGGTCTGCTTGAGGGCTGCAATCTGCTTGGGCGTCAAGCTCCCGATGTTCACGCTTCCTCCCCGCGGCTGACGGCCTGCCACAAGCCGAGGCCTAGCGTGCGAGTTTTTCGCCAACCTTGCAGAGAGGTCGATCCAGGGGGCGAGGATCCGGTAAGGGTGAAGCGTTTTGCTCAGGCAAAGCAGGAACGGAAAATGCAATTCGGTCGCAAATAAAGTTGATACTGCAATCTGCTAGTGCGGCCCGGCGGGACTGACATGTAGCGCCGGCACCGCGCCCGGTCCGCTGCGCGGCAGCACAAGCACAGCCCGCAGTCCGGGTGCGTTGTCCTCGAGGCGGACGGAGCCGCCGTGCAGGCGCGCAACCGCGGCAACGAGGCTCAGGCCCAGGCCTGCGCCCGGCTGCGATCGGCTTTTTTCCAGACGCACGAACCGCTGCAAGGCGCGCTTGCGGTCTTCAGGAGCGACTCCGGGTCCGCGATCCGCCACGGCGATCTCGATAGAGTCGCCAACCCCGCGCAAAGAGACCTCGACAGGTTGCGGCGTCGCGCCCCCTGCTGCCGAGTACTTGATAGCGTTGTCGACCAGATTGGCAATCGCCTGGCTCACGAGCTCGCGGTTGGCGACAAGACTCAGGCCCGACGGGGCCGAGACCGCGAGACCCAAACCGGCGTCTTCGGCCACCGGCTGGTAGAGCTCGGCAATGTCGCTGACGATGGCAGCCGGATCCACAGATGCCATGCTCTCGGCGATGGCCCCTCCCTCCAGGCGCGCAATCAATAGCAACGCGTTGAAGGTGGTGATGAGGTCGTCCGCCTCCTCCATGGTCTTGACCAAGCCATCCCGATAGGCGGTACCGCCGCCGGGATCGCGCAGCGCAGCTTCAGCGCGGTTGCGCAGCCGCGTGAGCGGCGTCTTGAGATCGTGGGCGATATTGTCGGAGACCTCGCGCAGCGCCAGCATCAGCTCTTCGATGCGCGCGAGCATCGCATTGAGGCTTTCCGAAAGGCGGTCGAGCTCGTCGCCCGAACCGCTGAGCGGAACGCGCCGGGAAAGGTCACCGGACATGATCTTGCGGCTGGCTTCGGTAACGGCATCGATCCGGCGAAGCATGCCCCGGCTGATCAGGATGCCGGCACCGACACCCAGCACCGACAGCAGGCCGACGCTCCACAAGGCGACGCGACCCATGGTGAGTGCGAACTGCCGCTGATCCTCGATGTCGCGGCCGACGACAAGCGTAAGGCCACCTCGGACCGGTACCGGCTCACCCACAGCCAGACGCTTGCCAATCCTGATGCCGCCGGAGGTTCGAACGTAGGTGAACACCTGCCCCTGTCCGGAGTCGGCAAGTTCCGGCGGCATCATCGGCAGATTGCCGGCAATCTTGCGGCCGGTTGCGTCGAGCAGAAGATAGAGGTTCGAGCCCGGCTCGCTGACACGCTCGTTGATGGCCGCGATGAGGCGCGGCGGCCCACCGGCCTGGAACTGCTCGCGCAGTGCTGCGATCTCGGTCGACATGGCTTCGACGGCCCTGGCAGTCAGAAGCGCGTTCGCCTGCCAGGCGATGAACCCGACGATCAGGGCCGCCGCCACGACGAAGGCGCCCATGTAGGCAACCGTCAGCCGGAACGGGATGGACGAAATGAGTTTAGTCAGCGCCGTCACGGATCATGTACCCCGACCCGCGCACCGTGTGCAGAAGCGGCCTGGTGAAGCCCTTGTCGATCTTGCTTCTCAGCCGCGAGATATGAACGTCGATCACATTGGTTTGGGGATCGAAATAATAGTCCCAGACGTTCTGGAGCAGCATCGTGCGGGTCACGACCTGGCCGGCATTGCGCATGAGATACTCGAGCAGCCGAAACTCGCGGGGCTGCAGGATGATGGCCTGGCCGCCGCGCGTAACCTTGTGCGACAGGCGGTCGAGCGTCAGGTCGCCAATGGTGTAGCGCGTCACCTGCTCCTCGGGTGCCGGGCGCCGTGCCAGCGTCTCGATCCGGGCCAGGAGCTCGGTGTAGGCGTACGGCTTGGTGAGATAGTCGTCGCCACCGGCGCGTAAACCTTTGACGCGATCGTCGACCTCGCCCAGCGCAGAGAGAATGAGCACAGGCGTGCGCGCACCTTCGCCACGCAGCTTTTCGATCAAGGACAGGCCGTCGAGGCGAGGCAGCATGCGGTCGACGATGATCACGTCCCAGCCGCCTTCGCGGGCAAGCGCAAGACCGGTTTCGCCGTCACCGGCGATCTCGGTCACGTGACCGTTCTCCTTCAGCGAGCGCTGCAGGAACAGGGCGGTTTCACGGTCGTCTTCGATTACGAGCACGCGCATGGCTGCGCCCGGCTGATCTGTGTTGTAGGGCCAGTCCGATCCGCACGACCGAACCATGCCGAGGCGATGAGAAAACGCGAAGCGAGGCGACCTGTCCAGTTGGGAACAGACCGCCTCGCTCCTGAAACAGGGATGGAGAAACTCAACTCCTCTTCAGCTGGACGGCCACAAAGCGCGTCTCGCTGCCTGACTTGATGCGCATCAAGACGGCCTTGCGCTGGAGCTTGTTGGCTTCCCGGACGGCCTTGGACAGGTCTTCCGGGCCTGTGACCGCGAAACCGCCGATCTCCAGGATCAGGTCACCCACGCGGATGCCCTTCTGGCCCGCATCGGACCCCGCATCCACGTCCGTGATCATCACGCCGCCGCCGTCCTTGCTCGGCGCCACGGTCAGGCCGAGCTGCGCTGCCTCGGGACCCTGGGAAGGCCGGCCGGGAGGCTCGGCCTTGGCCAACTCGAGGTTGGTGGGCATCGAGCCGAGCGTCACCCCGATCGTCTGCTCGCGCTGGGCGCGCAGAACCTTCACGTCCACCTTGGTGCCGGGCGAAAAGGTGGCGATCTGGCGCGCAAGGTCGCGGCTGTCGTTGATCTTGGTGCCGTTGACGGAGAGGATCGTGTCGCCGTTCTTGAGACCGGCTTCGGCCGCCGGGCCCGGCGTGGTCACGTCATTGACCAGCGCGCCCTTGGCCTCGCTGAGCCCGAGGCTTGCCGCCACGTCCTCGTCGACGCTCTGGATCCTAACTCCGAGCCAGCCGCGCTTTACGGAGCCGGAGGTCTTGAGCTGCTCCACGACATCGGTCGCGGTCGGGGCGGGAATGGCGAAGGCGATGCCGACGTTGCCACCCGATGGGCTGTAGATGGCGGTATTGACGCCTACCACTTCGCCGTCGAGGTTGAACGTGGGGCCGCCGGAGTTGCCCTTGTTCACGGCCGCGTCGATCTGCATGTAATCGTAGGGACCAGACCCGATGTCACGGCCCTGTGCGGAGACGATACCGGCTGTGACGGTACCGCCCAATCCGAACGGATTGCCGACCGCGATGACCCAATCGCCGACTCGCGGCACGCTGCTCGCGAACTTGACGTGCGGGAAGGTCTTACCGCTGGACTTGATCTTGAGCAGCGCCAGATCGGTACGCTGATCGGTGCCGACCAGCTCGGCGTCGTACTTGTTGTTCTGGTCGAAGCTCACCTGGATGGTGCCGGCGTTGTCGATCACATGGTTGTTGGTGACGACGTATCCGTCAGCGGAAATCACGAAACCCGATCCTTGCGCCTGAGTCGGCCGCGGACCGCGGAACTCCTTGGGCATGTTCCTGAAGAACTCGTTCAGGGGATGGTCGTCGGGCAGGTCGGGAAGCATGTCCTTGCCACCGCCCTTACCGCCTCTGTTGAATTTGTCGCTCGGTTCGCCCCGGCCGCCCTTGGGCTCGTTGCGCGCAACCTTGGGACCGCTGCTCGAAACCTGGATGCTGACCACGGCCGGCTTTACGCGCTCGACGATGTCGGCAAACGACAACGGCGCCCGCCCGAACGGCGTGACAACGCCGGGGTCCGTCCTCTGCTGCGCCTGCACGCTGTACTGTGGAATGCCGAAATAGACCGTACCGGCCAGGGCCGCGGCCGCCACGGCCGACGCCGCGGCCAGGGGCCAGCGGCTCCTGCGTGGCTGGCACTCAGGGGGGAGAGAGCGATGCATGCGATTTGACCTCGCGAGCGGGAATTGGAAAGTCCTGTACCCTCAGGGTATAGGGAGTGCAAAATTACATGGCCATTTCGGCCACCTTAAAAGTTGGTAATACTTGGCCATGAACCACAGGCAAGGACCAGGACACAGGTGGTTTTGCCGGCCGCGTGTGTGCCTTTTCCCACTGGTGCTGGCCGCGAATGCCTGGGTCCATGCCGGCGCATCAGCCTGGCAGACACCCGCCCCGCAACCTTCTGATTCTTCGCGCCCACAGCCCGTGGCGGTGATCGGCGGCGATGAGCGCGTGCCTCTCCCGCCGCAGTACAAGGAGCTGCAGGGCAAGATGGGGCTGCTGTTCAACCCGCGCTCGCGCATGGTGTGCACGGCGTTCTGCGTGGCCCCAGACATCGTGGCGACCGCGGGGCACTGCCTGTTCAGGATCGCCGGGGAACGTCCACCGCGCATCTCGGATTTCTGGTTCGCCCGCAACTACGATGCGGTGCGCGACTACGCGCGTGTCGCCGGCCACGCGACCGGCACCACCGCCCAGCACGTGATATCGGGCGCCCCGACGCTGAACATGCGTCCGCCCATCGACGCGACCAAGGACTGGGCCTTCGTGCGCCTTGCGCGGCCCACCTGCAGCAAGGGGGTGCTGCCGGTCAGGCCGCTGCCAACAGAAGAGATCATCGCCGCAGCGGCCGACAAGCGCGTGTTCCAGGTGTCGTACCATCGGGATTTCACGCCCTGGAAGCTGGCCTATGCGAAGCCCTGTGGAATTACGCGCAATTTCGAGGGCGCACAGTGGAAAACGATCACCGAGGATTTTGCAGAACCCGACGCACTTCTGCTGCACACCTGCGACACGGGCGGAGCATCTTCGGGATCGCCACTGCTCCTGGAGACGGCGCAGGGGCCCGAGGTGATCGGCATAAACGTCGGCACCTACGTGCAATCGAAAGTGGACATGAAAGAAGGCGAAGTCGTCCGGCGCTACAAATCCGAGACGGTGGCCAATACGGGTGTCAGCGCGGCTGCATTTGCAACCAAGCTCGATGCCTTCCGCCGCGCCACAATCCTGAACACGGCCGAGCAGATCCGCGACCTGCAGACGGCATTGAAGCGGCGGCAGCTCTACGATGGAGCGGTGGACGGCGCATATGGGCCGGCGCTGCGCATCGCCATCGAGGCTTATGAAAAGGCGCAGGGACTCACGGTGACGGGGATGGCAACGCAGGCGCTGCTCAAACGGCTGCACGGCGCGGCCGCCGACAAGAGCAAGGCGCGGCCCGCCAAGTCGTGACGGGTGAGCGCTCTCTACGACACGTCAGCCTTGCTGCGTATCAGCGCCCGCACGTCTTCGCCGACGCCTTCGATGGGCAGCGTAAGAAATTGAGATTTCGACAGCAGGAACAGCCAGAACCGCGGGAATGCCCAGACCTCGCGCACGGACGACCACGACAGCGTGCCAGATCCGAGGTCCGATGTGACGGTGAAATCCCGTTCCGTGAAAACGAAACGGGCCTCGGGGTTGGCCATGCGCTCGAGGCGGCCGGTGGCGTTGCGATAATGCGCAACATACCCCACGAGAAAGATGAGCAGAACGAACAGAATGCCGGCGCCGCTGAAACCCACCACCCACGACCTGTCGCCGCCGAGCACCAGCACGCTAAACGCAACCAGCGTCACGACCAGAGCCACCGCTCCCGACCAGCCGAAGCGCCGCCTCAGCGTGCGCCAGTAAAAGGCATTCACCGCCTCGCGGACCAAGGACTTGGTGTAGCGGACGTCGACCTGATGCATGCCTAGGCCTCAGCGATCAGGCCGGTCCTGCGCGAGCAGCTCGTCCAGGCGCTTTTGCTCGTCGGCGGACAGGGGCGCCGCGCCGGGTACTGGCTCACCAGAGCGCGCGCGAACCAAGAAGACCGCGGCACCGCCGAGCAGGAGCAGCGGCGTGAGCCAAAGCAGCAGTGTTTGCAGCTTGAAGCGCGGACGCAGAAGCACGAATTCGCCGTAGCGGGCTTCGACAAAGGCGAGAACCTGGCTGTCGGTGTCGCCGGCGGTGAGGCGTTCGCGCACAAGCACGCGCAGGTCGTGTGCGAGGGGAGCGTTGGAATTGTCGATCGACTGGTTCTGGCACACGACGCAGCGCAGTTCCTGGGAGATGGTGCGCGCGCGGGTTTCGAGGGCACCGTCTTTCAGTATTTCGCCCGGCTCGACGGCGTGGGCGGGGGTGAACAGGCATACGAGCCCCAACACCAGTATGCGTGCTAGCGCGGGCACCGCCCAAGAACGCACTCCGATGATGCTGCTCAGGAGATTCCCCGTCCTCATCGTGCCGGAGGCGCGTCTTCGACACGACTTGGGGAGGGGCTAGGGGTGGGGGGAGCACCGACGTTTGTCGTTCTGCAATTCCCCCCTCCCTGTCCCTCCCCCACAAGGGGGGAGGGAACGCGGCGGCGCGTTCCAGGGAATGATGTTGCCTCAACGACGCAGACATTGACATCTCACTCCGCGGGTGCGGGAGCGGAGACGGGGCGGCGGCGGGCGCGGTGAGGCGCGCCGACGCGCAGGCGGCGGTCGGAGAGGGAGAGCAGGCCGCCGAGCGCCATTACGAGAGCGCCGAGCCAGATCAGCCGCACGAGCGGATTGAAGTAAAGGCGCACGACGAAGCCGCCCCCGGTGAGTTCATCGCCAAGGACGGCGTAGAGGTCGCCGCGCCACGAGACATGGATGGCCGCTTCCGTGGTGGTCTGGCGTGGAGTGTCGTAGGTGCGTTTGGCGGGGCTGAGCTCGGTGACCGGTGTGCCGCCGCGCGTAACAGTCAATATGCCGACCTGATCCTGATAGTTCGGACCCTGGGCGGGTGCAGCGCCGCGGAAGGCAAGCTCATAGCCCGCGATCTGGGCACTGTCGCCGGGCTTCATCGACAGTACGACCTCGCTCTGCCAGGCCGTGGTGGCAACGATGCCGATCACGGCGAGACCGATGCCGGCGTGCGCAAGCAGGGTGCCGTAGGCCGCGCGGGGCAGGCCACGGGCGCGGTGCATACTGTCGGCCAGCGGCGCATTGAAGAGCTTCACGCGGGTGATCCATTCCGACAGCGCGCCGGCAACGACCCAGACGCCGAGCGCAATGCCGAACGGTGCGAGCCAGGGTCCGCGCCAATACAGTGCGAACGCAACGGTGAGTGCCAGAACGGCGACGCTGGCGGCGGCGAACAGGCGTTGCATGGCACCGAGGAGATCGCCGCGCTTCCAGGCCAGGAAGGGGCCGAACGGCATCGCCAGCAACAGCGGAATCATCAGCGGGCCGAAGGTGAGATTGAAGTAGGGAGGACCGACGGAAATCTTGTCGCCGGTCAGGGATTCCAGCGCGAGTGGATAGAGCGTACCGATGAAGACGGTGGCGCAAGCAACGGTCAGCAGCACATTGTTGAGAACAAGCGCGCCCTCGCGGCTGATCGGTGCGAACAGGCCGCCCCGCTGCAGCTGCGGCGCCCTGAAGGCGTAGAGCGCGAGCGCACCTCCGATCAGAACGACCAGGATCGCGAGAATAAAGACGCCGCGCGCGGGGTCGACGGCGAACGCGTGCACGGAGGTGAGGACGCCGGAGCGCACCAGGAAAGTGCCGATGAGCGAGAGCGAGAAGGCAAGGATGGCAAGCAGGATGGTCCACACTTTCAACGCTTCGCGCTTCTCCATCACGAGCGCGGAGTGCAGCAGCGCGGTGGCGGCGAGCCAGGGCATGAAGGAAGCGTTCTCGACCGGGTCCCAGAACCACCAGCCGCCCCAGCCCAGCTCGTAGTAGGCCCACCAGGAGCCCATGGCGATGCCGAGCGTGAGGCAGATCCAGGCAGCGAGCGTCCAGGGCCTGACCCAACGCGCCCAGGCCGCGTCGGTGCGGCCTTCGATCAGCGCGGCGACGGCGAAAGAGAAGGCCATCGAGAGGCCGACGTAGCCCGCATAAAGGAAGGGCGGGTGGAAGGACAGCGCGGGGTCCTGCAGGATCGGATTGAGACCGCGCCCTTCCGGTTGCAGCGGTATGCGCGTGAAGGGATTGGATGCAAAGACGATGAAAAGGAGAAAGGCGACGGCGATGACAGCCTGCACGGCCAGCGCGTTGGCGCGCAGCGTGTTCGGCAGGTTGCGGCCGAAGAGTGCAACGGCCGCCCCGAACAACGCCAGGATCAGCACCCACAGCAGCATGGAGCCTTCGTGGTTCCCCCAGACGCCGGAGATTTTGTAGAGCAGGGGTTTGGCCGAATGCGAGTTGGCCCACACGTTCTCGACGGAGAAATCCGACGTGATGTAGGCGTGCGTGAGCGCGCCGAAGGCGATGGCCAGCAGTGCGAGTTGCGCGAGCGCGGCAGGCTCGCCGACCTGCATCAGGCGGGCATCGCCGGTGTGCGCGCCCCAGGCGGGCAGCACCATCTGCACCAGCGCCACGGCCAGGGCAAGCACAACGGCGAAATGTCCCAGTTCGACGATCATGGGGTGGTGCTCCCGAATTCCCCTCCCCCTTGTGGGGAGGGGTTAGGGGTGGGGGGAGTCCCGACGGCCAATGTTCTGCAATCCCCCCCTCCCTGTCCCTCCCCCACAAGGGGGGAGGAGACGATGGGGTTGGCCATTCGCACCATGATACACGTCAGCGACGTCATTTCGGCACCGCGCCTTTGGCCTTGCCCTCGTTCCACACGCCCTGTGCCTTGAGGGCTTTGGCGACTTCGGGCGGCATGTAGTTTTCGTCGTGCTTGGCAAGCACGGTGTCGGCATGGAAGCGGCCGGCGGGATCGAGCTTGCCCTCGGCCACCACGCCCTGCCCCTCGCGGAAGAGATCGGGAAGGATGCCCGTGTAGCTGACGGGAATGGTTTTGGCGGTGTCGGTGATGGCGAACGTCACGGTCAGTCCCTCGCCGCGCTTCAAACTGCCGTCGGCGACGAGTCCGCCGAGGCGGATGCGCTTGCCGGCCGGGATCTGCTTTTCCGCGACCTCCTTGGGCGTGTGAAAGAACACGATGGTGTCTCGCAGCGCAAAGAGCACGAGAAATACGGCAACGGCGAGGATGCTGACGGCGAGGCCGATAAACGTCGCGCGGCGCTGTTTGCGGGTCATGAGCCGAGCCCAAGAGTGCTGGCGACCTTGGAAAGCTCGGCGAGTGCGCCGGCATCACCATCGAAGTTGCGGCGCGCTTCCGCGAGCGCGGCACGGGCGTCGTCCTTGCGGTCGAGCACGGCGTAGGCATTGAGGAGGCGGAGCCAACCGGGCAGGTCGCGGCCGTTGCTCTTGAGCCTCTGAGCCAGGCCGTCGACCATCTGGGCGATCATCTGCGACCGCTGCTCGGGGGCGAGCTTGGCAGCAGCTGCCATGTCTGCTGCCGTGGGCCCAGGCGGTGCGTTGCCTTGAATGGCTGCGATACGGGCGGTCACCTCCTGGACGCGCATCAGCAGGGGCGGACGATAAGATGCGTCGACCGCAGCATCCGCCAAAATGGCTTTGTAAGCGGCCAGCGCATCGGCGAGATTGCCATCCTGCTCCTTCGCCATCGCCAGCCAAAAACGGGGCTCCATACGCCCCGGCTCCAGATTCAGGATCTTTTCGTAGGCGACGCGCGCCTCCTCGGTGACGACTCCGTCGGACGCAAGCATGGCGGATTCGGCACGGCCCGCGAGCAGAGGAACCGTCTCCCCGTTGAGGCGGGCGGCGTTGGCGTAGGCGTTGGCAGCATCGCGGAAACGACCGAGTTTGAGATAGACCGGCGCAATCGCCTCCCAGCCCTTGCCCTGCTCTGGATCCTTGCGCAGGCGCGCTTCCACCTGGGCGATGACATTGGCGAGCGCGGCCTGCTCGACGGCAGCATCCGTTCGGGCGGCGAAGGGGCTCGAGGGCGCACCCGGCGATCCGTGGGCGAGATAGAGGCCCAGAGTCAGCAGGGGTATGGCTACGGCAGCGGCCAGCGCGATAGTCGCGTGCCTCGACTCCAGCGGCACGCGGGAAGGCGAAGCTTGGGGTTCGGCTCGTTCGGCGCGCGTGGCGCTGGCGAGAAGACGGCGCGAGACCTCCAGCTTGGCGGCCTCCGCTTCGCCGGCGCTCAAGACGCCGCGGGTCTGATCCGCCGCGATCTCATGGAGTTGATCGCGATAGACGGCCACCGCACTTGCATCCGTGGATCCAAGCGGCTCGTCCTGGCGGGCGGCGCGCGCAAGGGGTGCCAGCACAGCGGCGAGAACCGCGGCCGTCAGGAACGCAAAAGCGATCCAGAGAAACATGAAGCTCGCCGATCGTGGTGGCCAGGCGGGTTGGAACCGGTCTCATGTGCAATAGGGCTGGGGCGGTAGCGTGGCAAGGCAGGCTGGCCGCAAAGGCAGCAAGTGTCGCGGGGACGCTGGAATGCTTGTGTCCAAGCGGCGATTGCGCCAGCTTTTGCAAGCTGCGGTGCGTAAATTCACTCAATCAGAGAAGATGGTTACGCATGTCTTACATCAGCCTTCCGGGATGGCGGAGGCCGAAAAAGCGGGCCTGATGAGGACCCAAAGCGTCAATAAGTGATTGAGGCCGGCACCATTTCGGCCTCGAGCAACCGCCGCGGCCCCGTTCAGGCGTCCGGTGTCGCCGCATGCCGTCGGGCATTAACACTGCCGCAAACCCTGATCAATAAAACACAATACAAATCCAATGCGTTGGTCGCGTTGCATCGCCCGCCTGCAGCCGATCGCGCGAGCCACAAGTAAAGAGAAGGTACGGCAATGGGCCGCCCAACAAAAATGCGCGCCGCAAGCGCTGCTTCTGCGGACGAGGCCGAAGCGCAGCAGGCGATTTCGCTGGCCTCAGCCAGACCGTCATCACCGCCGGAACAGCAGAAACGGCTCCCGAATGCGGAGCCCGCAGCGAAAACAGACGCGGCAACGCCGCTCCACAGGCTCGACGTTGCCGGGCGCATCAAGATGCTGCGCGACGCCTTCGAGCGGCATGCGCATCCCGACAGCATGCCCGACCAAAAGCATTGGCAGGAATATCTATCTCGTGTCGCGCAGCTGGTTGCGCCCCACCGCAGCCGACTAGTGAAGGTCGGCATAGGAGCGCTGCTGGTTGTCGCCGTCGGCTGGCTGCCCGTACGCACACTGCTGCAAACCACCAGCATCGAGGCCGTCATCAATGCGCGCCTCATCACGCTGCGCGCACCGATCGAAGGCGAGATCGGCGCCGGCTTGGGCGCCACCACTGTCGGCATGCAGCTCGAGCCGGCGGCGGGGCTGATGAAGATCATCAACCGGCGCGCCGAGCGCGGGCGCCTCGATGACCTGCACCGCCTGATCAATCGTCTGGAGAGCGAACGGACAGGCCTGACCTCCCGGCGCAACGACCTGGAAGTGATGCACAAGGATCTGTCGGAACAGACACAGGCGTTCATGGACGGGCGCTCGCGTCAACTGGAGGCGAGAATAGCCGAACTCACGAGCGAGATCGCCGCAGCGGCCGCCAACCGGCAGGAAGCCGAGCGCGCGCTGGCGCGGGCCACACCGCTGGCCGAGTCCAAGACGATAACGAATGCGACGTTCGAGAAGGCGCGGCGCGATGTAACGGTTGCGACCGAGACCCATGCCGCCTTGCGTCACCGCCTCGCCGGCATCGAGGTGGAAGCGGCGTCCCTGCGCAAGGGGGTGTTCATCGGCGACAGCTACAACGACCGGCCGCGCTCCTCGCAGCGCGCCGACGAGGTGGCGCAGCGCCTGAGCGAAGTTTCCTCCGAGCTGCGCGAGCGCGAGACGCAACTCGCAAACCTGCGCACGGAGCTTTCCGACGAGACGATACGCTTTGCCGCGCTCGCGGCAGCCGAACTCTCGGCTCCGGTTCGAGGCAGCGTTTGGGAAGTCTTGACGGCGCCCGGCGAAACCGTAGTGCGCGGCCAGGAACTGGTGCGCCTCCTCGATTGCTCGGGCGTGGTCGTCACGGCGACTGTCGGTGAGACGGCTTATAACCGGCTGCGCATCGGCGATCCTGCAACGTTCCGCCTGCGCGGGGAAAGCCGCGATCACCAGGGGCGCATCATCGGCTTGACGGGCGTGGCGGCGGCTCCGGCGAATCTCGCCATCCAGCCCTCGGCACTTGCCAAGGAACCCTATCGCGTGACGGTAGCGTTGCCCGGTCTCGCCACGCCAGGACAGTGCGACGTCGGCCGTACCGGCCGCGTCACCTTCCAAAAATGAACCCGACCATAAGCCTGCTGCTCGAAACGCTGGCGCCCGGCCTGCTGGTCGCCGGGGTGGCGCTGGTGGCCCTGCCCTGGCTGCGGCCCAACGACGAGCGCGCCCGCGCCGCCGTGGTTGCCGTGGTTGTCGTCTTGATGTGGCGCTACATGGTGTGGCGCTGGTTGTCGACCCTGCCGCCGGTCGGATTGGATATCGACTGGATCGTGGGCGTGCTCTTCGCAGGCATCGAGACGCTGGCGATGATGGGCACGACGATAGGCCTGATCGGGCTGACGCGGCTCAGCAATCGCACGCCCGAGGTCGAGCGCAATCTCCCCTGGCTGGATGCGCGCGAGCCGCAGCCCCTCGTGGACGTGTTCATCTGCACGGTCAATGAGGACGAGGCGATCCTGGAGCGCACGATCGTCGGCGCGGCATCCATGGACTATGGCCGCTTCCGCGTGTGGGTGCTGGACGACGGACGCCGGCCCTGGCTCGAGGCATTGTCGCGACGGCTGGGCGTCAGCTATCTGACGCGGCCCGACAATGCGCACGCCAAGGCTGGCAACATCAACAACGGGCTCAAGCACGTGGCAGCGCTTGCGGAACCGCCCGACTTCATCAGCATCCTCGATGCCGATTTCGTACCGACATCGCAATTCCTGCGCCGGGCGCTCAGCCTGTTCCGCGAGAGCGACGTCGGCATCGTGCAGACGCCGCAGCACTTCATCAATCCGGACCCGCTGCAATCCAACCTGTCGATTGCAGGCGTCTGGCCCGACGAACAGCGTTACTTCTTCGATGTGGTGCTGGCCTCCAAGGATGCTTGGGGCGCCGCCTTCTGCTGCGGTACGTCCTCGGTGATCCGCTTCGCAGAGCTGCAGCGCCTCGGCGGCTTCCCGACCGAACTCGGTGACGGAAGACTATCTCGTCACGCTCAAGATGAAGCAGGGCGGCTACCGCACCGTCTACCTCAACGAGCGCCTGTCGCTCGGCCTCGCGCCGGAGGGCCTGAAGGAATACATCACGCAACGCAGCCGCTGGGCGCTCGGCTTCATGCAGATTTTTCGCGGGCCCCTCGGGCCGCTGCGGCGCGGCAACGGACTGTCGGTCATCGACCGCGTGAGCCTGATCGAGGCGTTTCTCTACTGGTTCGGCAGTTATTCCTTCCGCATGCTCGGTATCATCGTTCCCATTCTCTATCTGCTGCTCAACGTCAATGCGGTGCAGGCGGACGTGGTCACGACGCTGTCCTACTACGTGCCGCACTTCGTGGCCTCGTCCATCGCCACGGGATGGATGGCACAGAGCCGCGTGATGCCCATCATGACGGACGTGACCCAGCTGCTGGCCGGCTCGCAAATCCTGCAGGCGGTGGCGCACGGCTTGACCAAGCCGAAGGGCCAGAAGTTCAAGGTCACGGCCAAGGGCGGAGACCGCAGCCAGCGCCTGGTGCAATGGCCGCTGCTCAACATGTTCCTGGTGTATCTCTTCCTGACCATTGTCGGCGTGGTGTGGGCGTTCCTGATCGAGGACGGAACCAAGCTGCGCGACTCCAGTGCGCTGTGTCTGTTCTGGAGCTGGTACAATATGATCGTGCTGACCATCGCCTGCATGGTTTGCATCGAGCAGCCGCGCTACCGCTCCACCGAACGGCTGGCGGCGGGCGGTGAGGCAACAGTGCATGCGGGTACAACAGCATCTCTCCATCGCGTGCTGGATCTTTCGCTGGGCGGTGCGCGACTGGTGGGCTCGCCCCATGCCGGGGCCGGGAGCGAGGTCACGGTGGCGTTCGAGGGACTGCAGTTGCCCGCAAAGGTCGTGCGGTGCGGCGAGCACGATTTTGCGGTTCGCTTCGACAACGCGGACGCAGCGCGCACGGACCTCATCAAGCTCGTCTATTCGGGGCGCTATTCGGCGGCGATCGAACGCATCGAGCCCGGCAAGGTTGCCGCGGCAATTATCGGACGCGTGATGCGGTGACGCCAGGCGGCGCACACCCCAACGTAGGGCAGCCTGGCAACGCAGTTGCAAAAAGCTAACCAGCATTCTCCACATTATCGATTTTGCCATGCTCCTCCCGGAACCCGGTTCAGCAGGCCACGTTCACACCTATGTCGTAGCGCAGATGCGCGACGGCAGACGTGAGCTGCCATCTGGCAAACTCAGGCTTTGAAGGGATTGCGCCGGATGTGCGCCGGACGTTCATCAGCGGTCGTCCTCGTCGTCGAAGACGAGTGGCTCCTGCGTGATGAAATCGTGCACCATCTGAAAAATGCCGGTTGGGAGGTGCTGGAAGCGAGTACAGGAGAAGGCGCCGTCGGCCTGTTGGAAACCGAGCAGCATATCGACGTGCTGGTCACCGACATCCAGCTTGCCGGATATCTCAACGGCTGGGATGTAGCCGAGGCATTCCGTGCGGCACGGCCCGACATTCCGGTCATCTATGCTTCGGGCAATAGCGCCGACCCGTCACGGGCAGTCGCCAACAGCCGGTTCTTCGCGAAGCCCGCCAACATCTCCGAAATCGTGGCGGTGATCAGAAGCCTCTGAGCGTCGCAACGTCGAACGGGTGCTTCGCTCATAGGTTTTGGCGCGCGGGCTCGCAGCGGCAATACGGGAAATTTGCAGCGACCAAGGGCTTATGAACCGGGCAGAAGCAGCTCGTGCCGCTTTTCGCGCCATTGGACTGAGGAACCGCATGCAAAAACCAAGCGTTTACTCAGCAGTAAGAGGCATGGAGACCGTGTCATGAGCAATTTTGCCGAACAGGTTCGCCGCGCGAAAGAGCATCTCGACAACGCCACCGCGGCGGCATCGCGTGGAGACTGGCTGGCAGCGGAACGTGAATTGCGCGAAACGCAGTTGGGCGCGCGCGAAATGCGGCTCATCAGCCTCGGCATGCGGCTGGAAGCGGCGCAGTAAGCGTCTTTCCCATGTCTTCCGAAATCCTGGAAAAAATACGCGTTGTGACGGTGATGTCGCACGCAGCCCTGGAAGCCGCCCAGCGCCGGGACTGGCCGGGCGCGGAACGCGCCCTCGTTGTAACGATCGATACGATCAACAGAGCTCTGAGAGAGCTGGGCTCCATCCGCACCGAGCACACCGAAAAGACAGGCAAACCGTAAAATGCTGAGGGACGCTCACAAAGGCGCGGAAGTCATGAGCGGCGTCGCGTCGGCCGTGAAGGATGAACGCTGGGCCGATGCCGAGCGCGGCCTGCAAGAGCTGCAACAGATCGCCAGCAAGCTCATGCGCGAGATCGGCGACAAGCAGCGCGAACTGATGATGACGCCGAAGCCTGACAGGGGTGACCGGGGGTAACGGCGGCCCGAACACTCGTAGAGGCGCAGCCCGAAAAAGCAAAAAGCCCCGGCCGAAGCCGGGGCGATTGCATACGACGGCGGAGCGTTGCGCTCAGCCGACCTGGCTCCACGTGCCGTCGGGGTTGCGGCAGGCGGTGCCGCGCATGGCCTGCGGACGGCCGTCGATCCAAACCTTGTGCACGAAGTTGCGGCAGCGCGAACCGCCGCGCTCGTAGTAGTCCTCGGCGACGATCTCGCCGTAGCGGCCGTTGTCGGGATTGCGCCAGCGCACGGGCCGGTTCGGCGGGCCGCGCTCCCAGGCATCGTATTCGGCCTCGCGCGCCAACTGGCGGTCGCGATCATCGAGCTTGCGGCCGATCTCGTTGCCGACGATGCCGCCCACGACGGCGCCAGCGACCGTGGCAGCCACCCTGCCGCCGCCCTTGCCGAACTGATTACCTATGATGCCGCCCACCACGGCGCCAGCGACCGTTCCGCCATCCTGATTGGTCTCGCAGCCCATGAGCGCGAGCGACGCGGCAAGCGCCGAAACCAGCAGTGTCGTCTTCATTCAATCCTCCCCCGTATGGGCATACTCAATAGCCCCGCCAAAGCTCAAGCCAGGGAGGCCCGAAAGAACCGCTACTTTAACATTCTGATGCAGCCTTGATTCGGGCAAAAGTGCGGCCTGCCGTGCGCTCGGCTTGTCCGACGCCAAATTTGACTGGGATCATGTGGCCAGCGGAAGCGTGAGGCGGGCGGACAGGCCGCCGGACTCGGAACGCGCCAACTCGAATTTGCCGCTGTAGCAGTAGGCCAGATCAGCCACGATGGAGTGGCCGAGGCCGGAACCGGGCTTGGTCTCGTCCAGACGCCGCCCGCGCGCGATGGGCTCGGCGATCTGGTCGGCGGTGAGACCCGGCCCGTCGTCCTCCACCCTGATTTCGAGCCAGTTGCCCGATGCGCCGTTGCCTGCGGTCTGCGAGGTGGTCGAGGTCACAAGGCTGACCCGCGAGCGCGCCCACTTGGAGGCGTTGTCGAGCAGGTTGCCCAGCATCTCCTCCAGGTCCTGCCGCTCGCCCTGGAAGCGGGTGCCGTAAGGACAGTCGAGCGAGTAGGTGAGGTCCTTGTCGCGATAGATGCGCTCCAGCGCGCGCACGATGGATTCGCTCACGGGGCGCACCTCCGTCACGCGGCCGATGACGCCGATGCGCGCGGCCATGCGGGCGCGGTCGAGATAGAGATTGACCTGCGTGGTCATGTTGTCGGCCTGCTCGGTCACCTTGCGGGCCAGCGGCAAGTCATCGCCCTGCGCCTCGTTGATGAGGACCGCTAGCGGCGTCTTGAGCGCATGCGCAAGGTTGCCGACATGGGTGCGCGCACGCTCGACGATCTCCTGGTTGGATTTGAGCAGCGCGTTGAGCTCCTGCTGCAAAGGCTTGATCTCGGCGGGCGGATCCCCTTCGAGCCTGGCGGCCTCGCCCGATCGGATCGCAGCCAGATTCTGTTCCATGCGCGACAGCGGAAACAACCCGAACCGGATCTGGAGCAGCGTGACGGCGAGCAAACCGATGCCGGCCAGCGCCAGCGCCTGAATGAGCTGGCTGCGGAAGGCAGCGACGGTCTCTTCGACCTCGCTCAGCTTGCCGGCAACGGCAACCGAATAGCGCTGGGCCGCCTTGCCGTCGCCGAACACATACACCTGCTCGGCGATGCGCACGCGCTGGTCTCCGGGTCCGATCAGATTGCCCCAGCGCACCTCTCTTTCGTTGGGCTCGACATTGTATTCGCTGGGAAGCGGCATGACGTCGCCCGACAGCGAGCGCGACCGCAGTGTCGGCCCGGTCCGGCCATCGAGCGGCTTGATCTGCCAGTACCAGCCCGAGTGCGTGATCTCGAACAGGCCTTCTCCCCAGTTGTTGGGCGAGTTGGGGCCATTCTCGGAATGCTCGTCGGCGTCGCTGATGACGACTGTCAGAAAGAAGGAGATGCGGGTGTCGAAGGTGGTCAACGCCTCGTAGCGGTAGCGCGAGAAGATGATCCAGCCGGCGATGGGGAGCACCACCAGCACCCAGGCGGCAGCCGTGACGAACAGCCGGAAAGCCAGCGAGTTAGTTTTCATCGCCTTCCTTCGAGAGGCGATAGCCCAGGCCGCGGATGGTCTTGATCATATCGGGAGGGATCTTCTTGCGCAGCCGGCCAATAAAGACCTCGATGGTATTGGAGTCGCGGTCGAAGTCCTGCTCGTAGAGATGCTCGACCAGCTCGGTGCGCGACACGACACGTTCGTTGTGATGCATGAGATAGGCGAGCAGGCGATACTCGTGCGAGGTGAGCTTGATCGGCTGGCCGTCGATGGTGACACGCGCCGTCTTGGTGTCGAGCCTGATCGGCCCGCACTCGATGTCGCTCTTGGCGTGACCGGACGCGCGGCGCATCTGGGCCCGCACGCGCGCCAGCAGCTCCTGCATGTGGAAGGGCTTGGCGACGTAGTCGTCGGCGCCGGCGTCCATGCCCGCCACCTTGTCGCTCCAGCGGTCGCGCGCCGTGAGGATGATGACCGGCATGTTGCGTTCCGAGCGCCGCCATTGTTCCAGCACGCGGATGCCGTCCATCTTCGGCAGGCCGGTATCGAGGATGACCACGTCGTAGGGTTCGGTGTCGCCGAGGAAGAAGCCTTCCTCGCCATCGAAGGCGGAATTCTACGGCGTAGCCCGCGTCGGTGAGCGCCGTGACGAGTTGCCGGTTGAGATCGCCATCGTCCTCGACAATCAGAACCCGCAAGTTGTGCCTCCTGCAACGCCCGGCGCCTGTGGGGTCAGCACCGGTGTTTGCCCGCCTTCGGCAGGACGGGTCCGACCCTCGCTGATTATATAGGTGTGCCGGGCGGCTCGGCTAGCGGCGGGCGGAGGCGCAGGCACCTTACATATTCATGGTTATCTGCTTGCGCTCGAGGGTGGTTGTGGCGCGCGCACGGCCCCAAATCGTCAAAATTGTGCCGATCAGACCACCGACCGCCTGGACGATGACGACGATCTGGTCGCCCAGCTGGCGCACCAGTTCGGCCGTGACGTCGAGACCGAG
This sequence comes from uncultured Alphaproteobacteria bacterium, assembly GCA_963814055.1. Lineage (GTDB taxonomy): Bacteria > Pseudomonadota > Alphaproteobacteria > Rhizobiales > Hyphomicrobiaceae > AWTP1-13. Next base: position 81,679 of record CAWFBJ010000020.1, on the reverse strand, counting down.
GAGTGGGCCGAAGGCTGGCAGGACGGTGGAGAGCGTGGTGATGATGACGCCCCAGATCGTCATCGACTGGCCCCACCACTTGGTGTCGGGTGTGGGCGCTGTGGCGGCCGGAGGCTGGGTTGTATCGGTCATGGATGTTTGCTCCTGTTGCTGGGACGGGGAAGGGGAAGGCTGGGTCGGCGTGATGGCGCGGGCGGCTTCGAGCGTCCGGTCGACCCGGATGAGCCAGCCCTTGCCGAAGCGCCAGAAGGTCGCGAGCGAGCGGTAGTGCCGGCGGCGCGCTTCGGCGTAGAGCACGAGCGTTTCCGCGATCGGACGCGCGGCAGCCTTGCCGAGCGTCTCGGGACCGATCTCGCCATCGACTTCGGCGCCGACCGCCTCCTGCAGCAGGCGCGCGGCACCGGTGACGCCCTGGTTGACGGCCGCATCGAAGTGGAAGAAGCCGAGCGGCGCGGACAGGTGAGGGCATGACGCTAGCAACCAGTAGCGGTCGCGATAGATGCGGCGCACGGTGGCGAGGGGGATGGAGTGCAGTGGTGACCACGCATTGCGGCCACCGGCCGAGACGCAATGCGAACTGCAGCGTGTCCCAGGCGTAATCGGGCCGGCGCCACTTGCAGAGCTCGTCGCACCACGCGGCATCGAACTGCGGTCCGCGCAGGCTGTCGGGATCGTCGGCGGCAAACATCTGCGCCACGGTTCCGTTCGACCACACGAGCTGGTTCTTCGAGACTTCGAGCTTGGGGCGAGCGTCGGGCGGAAAGACCGAGAGCAGGCCCGATACGCCTTCGATCATGACGCTGCGCACCTGGGCGATAGTGTCGCCGATGAGGGCGATGCGGTGCGAGCGGCGGTCTGCGAGCGGCGGTTCGCCGGCCACCTGCGCGCGGATCCATTCGGCGCCGGTACGGGTCTTACCCGAGCCGCGACCGCCGAGCACGAGCCACGTGTGCCAGCGTCCGCCGCCCTTAGCCAGGACCGGCGCGAGCTGGTCGTCGCGGCCGTTGACGCACCAGTCGTATTTGACGACGCGGTCGAAGTGCTCCCGCGTGAGGTGGCTGGCGAGAAAATCGAGGCCTTCAGGACTGCGGGAACAGCTTTCCAAGACGCTCCGCCAGTTCTGCGCGGAGGTCGTCCTTCTCGGATGCGATGGCGAGACCGGCGGTGTCGATGTCGTCGCTGAGGGCGGTGAGCTCGGGGTTGGTGCTGGCGGACTTTCTCCTCCCGTTGGCAGCGAGGGCGGGTTCAGAGGCCATCTCCGTCACTTGATTGATCTGTTCGATGAGCGCGGCGAAACTCTCGCGCTCCTCCTTGGTCACCACGGGCAGCTCAGTCTTGTCCGGGGACTGCTCATAGGCGTCCAACTGCTTCTTCATGCGCAACTCCTTCATCCGCATCTCGAGCTCGATAAAACAGTAGAGACGCACCGCCAGGGCGCGGCGGATCGTGGCTGTCGCCGGCGAGGCAGAACGTGGTTTGCCTTTCGCCAGGCCGGCAACGCCGGTGTTCTCGCTGCCCCACCAGCCCTCCTTGCGAGCGCGCGTGGAAACGGTCGCGGGGCTGTTAAAGCCAAGATTTTTCGCGATGGCACGGAAGGTCAGGCCTTCGGCGCGCAGGCGCTGGGCCTCGGCCCACTGCGCGGGGGTGTACTTGGCAGCAAATGTCATGGGCGGCGGGTCTCGGCGACGCGGCGCGAAGGGCGAGGGCAGGGAGGCTCAGGTCGCCCTTCGACAAGCTCAGGGCGGGGGCCAGGAGGCGGAGGCGGAGGCGGAGGCGGAGGCAGCAAAGGACGCGCCCGCCATAACAATGGACGCCCCAACACGCAATTTTCGAGATGATAGCGAATTTATAGCTGACCAGCGTAACGCTGTCAATACGAATATTCAATTTTGGACCATTTTTATTCAGGTGTACTCAGGTTACTTGGATAATTACTGTGATCTATACATGATAGCACAATCGGAGCGGGCGGGGATAATGCGGCACAATCAAAAAAAGCCGGCGCCCTGATAAGGCGCCGGCTGTAGCGGTGCTCATGGTCATCTCGCTGTTGGACCTGACCGGCAGGGGACGCGCCGGCAAGCCAACGGCGCACATATGGTGCGTTGCGCGGATCCGGGAAGGCCGTGTCACTCAGCCGTGAAAACCGGTGATGGGCACCTTGCTCTGGCGCAACTACGATTTGAACGGCGGCAGTCAGCGCCCTTCGACAGGCTCAGGGCGGGGAGGTGAATGCGGCTCGAGTGGGGAGGTGAGCGCGGTGGCTCGGGGGCGAGGAGGCAGATGTTGCTGGCGAAGGATTGCGGCTTGGCGGTTTGCGCTATAAGGGCCGCCGCACCGGGACCGGAGGACGCAAAGAATGGCGATCGGCGGACGACACCTGCTCAATGCACTGCTGGCGGTTGTGGCGATGCATATCCTGATGGGCGAAGGCGCCGTCGCCGATGGCGCCGTGGCGGTGGGCTCGACGGGAGACGTCGTGAAGCATGGCATCGCCTTCGGCATGGTCGCCAACGAGCCCAAGGAGAAGGCCGCCGATCTGGCGCTGGCGCGGTGCAAGGCATTCGTCAAGGGCTCCTCACTGGAGGCAACCGCACGCTGCAAGGTGGTGGCGACGTTCAGCCGGGAGTGCTTTGCAGTGGCCTACGACCCTCAGCCGGCAACGCCGGGGGCGGGATGGGGCGTCGGCAAGGACCAGATCGATGCCAACCTGAACGCGATGAAAATGTGCGAAGCAACCGCGGGACCCGGGCGGGCCAGGTTCTGCCAGGTGGAAAGCGGCGGCTGCGACACGAGCAATTGAGGGCGGCGGCGAATACGTGCGCACGGCATCCATCCTCGTCCTTCGGCTCTGCTTTCTGGGTCCCCGATAGCCTCCGCTGATGCGTCGGCTTCGGGGATGACACGCGGGACAAGCCCGAGTGCAGGCGGATGGCGGATGACGAGACCGATGGAGTCGCGGCCGCAGCGACTTGAAACATCATTTTGCCGCGGTTTTCTATGCTAGATTGGGTGTGGGTGGCCGGCACGTCACAAGGCCGGCTGGTGCAAAAAGAAAGCCTGCGAAAAGGGAGCAGGTCGAGCGGCGGGACTTGACTGGGAATTGCTTAGACATACGACGTCGCACGCTGGGCGTGTGAGCGATTGTCCGTTCGAAACGGCGAGCGGAGCTATAACCGGGCCTCGTAGTGGGCCGTGTCGAACCTCAGTTTGGAGTGTGGCGTTCGACCTTCGACCCTCGGAACAAGTCCGAGGGCAGGCTCGCTCAGGGCGGGGAGTGCTGTTCTCATTCCGAGCAAACAGCGCACTCCTGCTCGTCCTCGGCCTGATCGTTTTCGCCCCTTCCGCCGTCGCTCCGGCCGCCGCACAAGACCTGCGGATCTCGCATCAATTCCATGAAACCGGCGATGCGCGCGGCCGCGCGTCGCGCATCTTTGCCGAGGAACTGAGCCTGCGCGCGCCGGAGATCAAGACCAAGATCTTTCCGCAACTCGGCCTGGGGCTGACGCGCGACGAGCAGCTCGACGCGCTGCAGGCCGGCAAGCTCGACTTTGCGGTGCTGCCGCTGGTGTTCGGCGTGAAGAAGGTGCCCGAGTTTTCCCTTGCGCTGCTGCCGGGCCTCATCCCCAACCTCGCCACCGCGCGTGCCCTGAAAGGATCGGCGGTGCACGACAAACTCCAGGCCGTGGCGGCGAAGAACGGATTGAGGATTGTCACCTGGTGGTGGATGCGTGGCGGCTTCGCCACCGCCAAGGAGGTGACCGGCCCCGCGTCGGTCAAGGGCATGAACCTGCAAAGCTGCGGCCTGGCGCAAAAAGTGCTGGCCGGCGCCGGGGCCAAAATCACCGACGACCCCTGGGGCGAGATGACCATGCGGCTCGAAATGGGCGCACTCGACGGCGTGGTGGTGCCCTACGAGGACTTCATCAGCATGCGCCTTTCCGAGCACAGCAAATTCGGCACGTTCGGCGGACCCTCGATTCTCACCTGCTTCTCACCCATGCTGATGTCGAAACGCACCTGGGACCGCCTGACTCCCGACCAGCAGCACGCGGTGGAGGAAGCCGCCGACGTGGCGGACGCCTATTTCGAGACCGCGCAGATCGAGGCGGAGAAGCGGGCGCTCGCGACCTTCCAGCGCGCCGGGGCGCAGGTGCGCCCGCTGACGCACCGCGAGTATCTGGACTGGCTGCAACTGGCGCAGCGCACCGCCTGGGCCGACTACGCCAAGGTGAGCCCGGCCGCGCGCGATCTGCTCAATACCGCCATCCGCGTGATCCTGATGGAGCTTGGCACCAAGGAAGAGGTGATCAGCTCCCTGTTTGCCAACGACGATAAGTAGAGGGCCGGCGCGAAACGCGGATCGCCTTGGGACAACAGTTCCGCAACTTGGGGAAGTGCACAACCGTCCGGCACACGCCCCGACTGGGTTTCCCCAGCCGGGGCGGAACGCCAAGGTGCCCGCACGCAATTGCGTTCACCGGAGCATCGGCTCGATGTGAACCCAGGCTCCGGGAAGCTACTTTGGCATGCTGTCGTCAAAGCGGCGTCAAACGCCCGCGCCATCGCCGTCAAAACGCCCTTTGAGTGCCGTGAAAGTCTCGTTAGGATGCTTCCGGAATCTCTTTAGATCGGCGACTGGTGCATTGCAGCAACGGCGCCGGAGTGTTGGTGCGTAGCAGATGATGCGAGGGGACAGCTTCATCCTGCGTGTGTTCGGCGGACTTGCCGCTGGACAGGATGAAGCGTGCCGTCCGCCGATCGTCTTTTCCACCAGGAAGGTCGGCGCTCTGCTCTCCTTCCTGGCTTTGAGTCCGCAGCAATCTGCCTCCCGCGAACATCTCGCCACCCTCTTGTGGGGCAACAGCTCCGAAAAGCAGGCACGCCAAAGCCTGCGGCAAGCCCTCGCGTCGCTGCGCAAGGATGTGCGCCCTCACGAGATTGTCGAGGCCGACGCGCACACCGTACGGTTGAGACCGGGCGCGGTCTGGGTCGATGCACTGGAACTGGAGGCGCTGGCCGCCAGCACGGACTTCGACGCGTTGACGCGGGCGATCGGATTGTTCCGCGGCGAGCTTCTGGCCGGCGTTGCCATCAAGGAAGAACTGTTTGAGACCTGGCTGCGACAGCAGCGCCGGCGCTTCGAGGCCATCGGCTCCGATGCACTCGAGCGGTATGCAGGTTGCGCCGATGCGCTGGGAAAGGGCCAGGACGCGATCGCCGCAGTCGAACGATTGCTGAGCATCGACCCCTTACGCGAGGACTGGCAGCGCCTGGCGCTTCAACTCTACGCCCGCCATCGCGGCCACAACGAAGCACTTGCGCAGGCCGAGGCCTTTGCCCGGCTTCTGCGGCAAGAGCTCTCGGTAGAGCCGGAAGCCAAGACGCAGCGCCTGATCGAGCAGATCAGACACGGCGCTTTGGCACGCACCACGCCCGCGGCGATAAATCGGCAGCCACCGGCGCCGGACGCTGCACCACGGCCGGTTTCATCCGGCACCACGCTGCAAAGCACCGCGCCACAAGTTGCCGCTCCAAATTTGCCGCAGTGGCTCTCCCTCTCCAGGGCAGCGGCGCCCTGGATCGAGTCCCGATCCTCGGTGCATTTTTGGCCGCGGTCCTGGCCGCGATCTTGGCCCACCTCCAGAAAGGTTGCGGGAGCTGTCGCCGGCGCAGCCGCACTGGCCGGCCTCGTCTTGCTCGTGATGAGCGCGCAGTTTTCTGCGCCTGCGCCCGACGCATCGGTCTTGTCCATGCAGGGGCCGATTTTTCCGGCGTCAGGCCCGCCGCAGCGCGTCACAGCGCCGGACGCAACGACGGCACGCTTCGAAAAAGGCGTGGTCACACTGATTGTGCTGCCGTTCACGTCGAACGGGGGCGCCAACGATGCGCAGGCCAGCGATGCATCGGGCGCCATCGCCAACCTGATCACGGACGAGCTGACAACCACCCTTTCCAGCGCCGGGGCGATCCGCGTGATATCGCGTGAAACCGCCAGGACCTTGCACGGCCAGAGCGCAGATGCCGCCAGGGTCGGCGCCGAATTTGGCGTCGCCTATCTGCTCGAGGGCAGCACCTCGATGCGCGGCAATAATCTGCGCGTGAACATCGGACTGGTCGAAACGGCGACCGGGCTTCGCGTCTGGTCACGCCGCTTCGAGCGCTCCGGTCACAACCGGCTGGCCATTCAGGACGAGATCATCAACGGCCTGTGCCGCGAACTGCAGATCGAGGTGACGCGGATCGCGGGCGAACGCGGATCGCGGGCCGCCGACGTTCACACCACCGTGCTCCAGGGATGGTCCAAGATCTATGCAACGGGCGTCCTGGGCAAAGAAGCCTTGCAGGAGGCCGAGAAGCTCTTTTCGGCGGCGCTGGATCGCGATCCCGGCAATGCGCGCGCACAGCTGGGACTGGCCGCCTATCACATCAACATGGCCATGCAGCTGTTCGCGCCCGACCCCTCGGAGCATCTGGCGAAGGCTGAATCGCTGCTCGACGGCCTGATCAAACGGCGCCCGCACATGGGCGCGGCGTATGCGCACCTGGGACTCGTGCATTTTGCGCGCGGCGGCCTCACGGAGGCCAAACACGCGCTCGAACAGGCGATCGAGCTCAGCCCCAGCCACGCCCCGGCCTATGCCCAGCTCGGACGGGTGCTGTTGCGGCTCGGACAGAAGCAGGAAGCGCTGGAGCATATCCATTATGCCATGCGCCTCAGCCCGCGCGATCCAAACTTGGCTTATTGGCTGGCCCTGGCGGGAGCGGCGGAGCTGGAGCTGGAGCATTTCGACACGGCCGTCATGTACTTCGGTCGCGCGGTCGCGCTCAATCCCAAACAGCCGCGCAACGTCCTGGCGCTTGCTGCCGCGCAGGCGCTGGTCGGCGACATCGACGCGGCGCGTCTCGGGCTCGCGCAGCTTCAGCGCGACCAGCCGCACCTGAGCCGGGAAACCCTGGTCGAGCGCTTCAGCAAAGGCGGCCCGAACAACGCGCAAATTCGACGCGGGATGGGTTTGGTGCTCGGTGAGACCCTGCAGTCGACTGCGGCTGCATCAACGCCTCCCCCCTGAGGCGGTCGCGATCACATGGCTTCGCTTTGCATGATCGATGTCGGTGTGCAGAGGATGAACATCGTGAACGGCTCGCGCGTGGCGGCGGCCTTCGCCTCGACCTCGCTCTGCCGCGGCACTTGATGCCAGTGACAGATCACGCTCATCACGCCGTTCGCGCGTACACCGATCAGGATGTGGGTCTTGTAGTCGATCGCGGTGGATCCACTGTTCTTCATGGCGCTCTCCCGCCAGCCGGCGACGGCAGTGTGGGTGATGACTTATAGATCGGGTCGATCGGCACGCATTCAAGTGATCCGGAAGACGCCGCCGGCGCGTGCACGTCCTATGCGCGCCGCGAATCTTCGCTTATGCCGGAGGCCCTGAACGAACTGGGGCTGCGGCATGGCATCGGGCGGATTGGAGATTGCCGACATCGCACTGCGCCTGATCGGCGCGTTCTACGCGTTTGCGGGTTATGTCGCGACGCGCGCCGGCTTGACGTCGTATTTCATCGACCGGGCCATTGCCGCCATCGCCCTCAAGAAGCCGACCGCTGCCGAGACGGCGCAAACCGTCTGGCTGTTGGGCGCGGCCATGCTGATCCTGGCCGGCGGCGTGCTGCTGATGCTGCTGCTGGACCTGGCCGCATGGGCCTTCGCCGCGTCGAGCCTGGCGCAGGTGGCCTACCTTTTCTACGTCGCGCCGCGCTACTTCGGTGTGGACGACCCGCCCGATCCGCGAGGCCGGCGCCAGTCCACCAACGCGTTCGTGGTCTACACCGCAGCGACCGCGTTCGTTGTGTGGGCTGCGCTGACGGGCAGGCTGGTGCCATGGAAGGACGTGCCCTGGCAGCTGCTCGCGATTGCCGGGGCAGCCGTTGCGGCCCATGTGGCGCGCACGATCTGGCTGCTGGCCGAGGCGCCGGCATCCGGCCCGTCGCCGCACTCCGGTCTGGCAAACGACAATGGTCCTCCCGATCCATTGCTGACCCGGCGCGTCAAGATCATGGCCGACTACGAGTGCCATCCGCTGTGGACGCTGGACGAGGGCCGGTACGGCGACTTCGCGCCCGATACGCTGGGCCTCTCGCCGGAGCTGACCCGCGACCTGACTGCGTGGGCCGAGGCCTACACGGCGTCCCTCAATCGCGAGGACCCGGCCAACAGTCTCTGGACCGAGGACCAGCACAGGGCCCATGAACGAGCAGGCCGGCCGCTCGCCGTGCGGCTGGCGCGCGAGCGCCCCGACCTGACGGTGTATGTGCTCGACGGCGCGACCGGCGTCGTCGAGGTGCATGCCGATGAGCCGATCTGAGGGCGTTCCGATCTAGTTTGAGTCCTGCGCCGACCCCAGTGGTGAGCCTGTCGAACCACGGCTTTGGCATGCGCGGCCCGTCCTTCGACGGAGCTCAGGACGAGGGCAAGCGGGTAGCTTGCGATTCTGCAAGGACAGAACAGCTGCAGGCATGCGGTCTGCTACGCATCCGCCAGCACCTGCTCGAGCGCCTCGACCAGCCGCCGCGCCTGCTCCAGCGCGACGTCCTCTTTTTCTCCATCCGGCCGCTTATCGATTCCCTTCCCGTCCCAAACGGTCACGCGGGCAACGATCGCGCCGTCCTCGGTGTAGGTTCCGATCTCGTATTCGCCACGGGGATGCTTCTTGATGATCAGCCTCGGTTTCGACATGGCGCACCTTAACGCCCGACAAGCGTCAATCCCAAGGCGGCAAATTGGCAAAGATGGAAACCACCGGCACATCGTCAGCGCGCTGAGAGCGCGCGAATTCGGCCGGTGCTGTGCAGCAGGGATGACAACAACGGACGCGCGATTAGCCGTTCCCGGCTGCGCCGCGCGCAGATAGCATGGCCCGGGGCGCAGCTGGCTCAGCCGTCTCATCTGCCTCAACACACGCTTTCGCCGGAGTGAACCATGAGCGACACCACAGCAGCCGGTCTCAAGGCCGCAACCTTCAGCGTCACCGCACACGATCGCATCATGTTCGGCACGCCGGCGGGCGAGGCGGTGCTAGCTGAAGCGGAGCGGTACGGCGCCAAGCGCATTTTCGTCACGTCGACGCGCTCGCTGGCGCAGAAAAACGATGGACCGCTGCAGCGGCTCGAGCGCGCGCTGGGATCCCTTCACGCCGGTACCTACGCGACCATCAAATCGCACAGTCCGCGCGAAGACGTGGTGGCTGGGGCCAACGCCGCGCGCGCGGCCAAGGCCGATCTGCTGGTGGCCGTGGGCGGCGGCTCGGTGATCGATGCCACCAAGGCGATGCAGCTTTGTCTCTGGATGGGCATCGAGACACCCGACGCCATGGAGCCCTATTGCGTCGGCTTCGAGCGCACCAAGCTCTCTCCCGTCACCGCGCCCGCCGATGCCGTACGCATGATCTCCGTTTCCACCACGCTTTCGGCGTCCGAGTTCACGGAGAACGCCGGCATCACGCAGTCGAAAACCAATACCAAGCAGTCCTTCAAGCACCGCCTGTTTGCACCGCGCACCGTCGTGCTCGATCCTGCCGCCACGCTCGACACGCCCGACTGGCTGCTGTTCTGCACCGGCATCCGCTCCGTCGACCATGCGGTGGAGAACTACTGCAACGAGCGCGCCAGCCTGGCGACGGAAGCCCTGTCGCTGCAGGGACTCAAACTGCTGTCCCGCGCACTGCCGGCCATCAAGCGGTCCCCGCGCGATCTTGCGCCCCGGCTCGAGGCGCAGATCGGCATGTGGCAGGCGATCGCGCCGTCGGCGTCGGGCGTCCCCACGGGGGCGAGCCATGGCATCGGCTACGCCCTGGGCGCCACCTTCGGCGTGCCGCACGGACATACGTCCTGCGTGATGCTGCCGGCGGTGCTGCAATGGAACGCAGCCGTCAACGGCGACCGCCAGAAGGCGCTGGCCGAAGCGATGGGCGCGCCGGGACGGCCGACGTCGGAACTTGTCAAGGAACTGATCGCCGGGCTCGACCAGCCGGTGACGCTGCGCGGCGTCGGTATCAAGCGCGAGAACCTCGACGAGATCGCCCGCCGCGCGCTTGCCTACCACCCGGTGCAAGTCAACCCGCGACCGATCAAGACGGAAGCGGACGTCAAGGAGATCCTGGAGCTGGCGTGGTGATGCGCCGTCGTCGGTATCAGTTCGAGAAAATCAAGCGCGGCAAACCGGCCTAAACCCAATGATCGAGATGCGTCCTCTCGTGGCGTTAGTCCTCGCGTTGACAATCAGCGGCAGCGCTCATGGCGAGGCCATCGACTTTGGTCCCGACCTCGCTGCGACTGGCTGGAGTGTCGTAACGTTTCTTGGTGTTGCGCCGGCCAGCTTCAAGTCAAGCGGAGCCAGTGCAATTGACGTGACCGCGGATGCTGCCGCAGGCTTGCTCTGGCGCGCGGTGAAAGAGCAAAAGCTCTCCATCACCAAAGCGCAATGGAGCTGGCAGGTGGAGGAGGGTGTCCCGCCAACCGACCTCACGCGGCGGGGCAAAGATGACCGTGCCCTTGCTATCTACTTTATCTTTGGTGCCAGTGCCGACAGAGCGAAGGGCGCGATGGCACTTCTGTCGTCGCGCTCGGTGAAAACACTTGTCTATGTATTTGGTGGCGATAAGCCGCGCGGCTCAATACTTCCCAGCCCGCATATGGGCGAACGCGGCAGGTTCGTCATACTGCGGCCCGCCGATGCGCCCAGGCGGCAATGGTTGAACGAAAGCGTCGATCTCGTCTCCGACCATGTCCGCGCTTTCGGCCAGGAACCTTCACAATTGCTGGCCGTTGCGATCTCAACCAATTCCGACGATACGCGGGGGGTTAACCGCGCCCGGCTGCGCGACCTTCGGATGGGCGATTGAGGGGTCGCGACCTCTGTGGTGAACGCAGAAGATATACAGAAGCGACCAATGCGGGTCGCCGACTGCCGGCAATCTCTGCCGCCGATCGCGATGCAATGCCCCATCTGCCTCGCGCCAGTGGACGCCTCTGCCCCTCGACGGCTCGCTTCTCGCCACAGTGCCCGGCGCGCCTGCGCATGCAGGGATCGCATCCCGGAAAGCAAATCCTTGCACGACTGTGACGCCGCCCCTAGAATTTGTACGATGACCCGACAAATTGTCAGCCCGGCGCCACGCCCTGTCTCCGACACGCGCGGCCTGTCGCGACCGCTGCGGGCGCGCAATCTCACCAACGAAGTGGTGGAACGCATCGCCGGCCAGATTCGCAAGGGCCGGTTTGCGCCGGGCGCGCGGCTGCCGACCGAGCAGGAACTGATGACCGCCATGGGCGTCAGCCGCACGGTCGTGCGCGAAGCGGTTGCCGCATTGCGGGCAGACGGCCTGGTGACCACCCGCCAAGGCTCCGGCGCATTCGTTGCCGGCAACTCCAGCCGGGTTCCCTTCCGCATCGATCCCGAAGGCCTGAGCTCCATCGGCGATGTGCTGGAAGTCATGGAACTGCGGCTGGCGATCGAGGTCGAGGCTGCAGCACTGGCCGCGGCGCGGATCACGCCGGGGCGCCTGACCCCGATCAAGCGTGCGCTGCGCTCGATCGAGACGGTGCTGGCCACGGGCGGGGGCGCCGTCAACGAGGACTTCGCCTTCCATCGCGCGATCGCGCAGGCGTCGGGCAACACGCGCATTGCCGAGCTGCTCGAGCTGCTCGGGCACCACATCATCCCACGGCAGAGCGTGCGCATGTCGCTGGTCACCCCGGCCACGGCACAGCGCTTGTATCTCACGCGCATCCAGGAAGAGCACGGCCGCATCTTCCAGGCGATCTGCGATGGCGATGCCGCGGAGGCGCGCAAAGCCATGCGGGCGCACCTGACGCGCAGCCTCTCGCGCTACCGGCGGCTCGCCGAGCATCAATCCAGGACGATCGGCAGCGCCCAGCCGCGCACGCGGCAAGCAGCGCAGGGGAGGACCTGAAGCATCTGGCCCGCGCCGCCGGCCTACCGACACCCGGGGCTCTGCCCCCAACAAACCTGCGCATTCAAAACATCAGGCTCACGACGGAGGAAACGTACATGACCGGACGCAATATCCCCAGACACACAGGCATCTCACGCCGCAAGTTCCTCGGCACCGCCGCGTCGGCGGGCGCCGTCGCCGGCACGATGACCGGGCTTGCAACGCCGAGCCTCGCCCAGGCGAAACCGACGATCGTCAAGTGGGCGCACGTCTACGAGGTGAGCGAGCCCTACCATACGGAAGCCCTGTGGGCGGCCGAGGAGATCAAGAAGCGCACCGATGGGAAATACGAGATCCAGGTGTTCCCGGCCTCCCAGCTCGGCAACGAACCGCAGATCAACGAGGCGCTCGGCCTCGGCACGGTCGACATCATCTATACCGGCGCGGCCTTCGTCGGCGGCGTGCACAAACCGCTGTCGATCTCCAACGCCCCTTACATCTTCCGCGACTTCGACCACTGGAAGGCCTATCGCGCCTCCAAGCTGTTCAGCGGTTTGGCGACCGGGTACGAGCAGCGGACAGGCCATCGCATCGTCGCGCTCACCTACTATGGCGAGCGGCACCTGACGTCGAACAAGGAGATCAAGGGGCCGGACGACCTCAAGGGCATGAAGCTGCGCGTGCCGCAGGCGCCGCTGTACGTGCTGTTTGCCAAGATCTACGGCGCCAACCCGACGCCGATCGCCTTCGCGGAGGTCTACCTCGCGCTGCAGCAGGGCACCGTCGACGGCCAGGAGAACCCGCTGCCCACCATCCTCGCCAAGAAGTTCTACGAGGTGCAGAAGTACATCCACCTCACCGGCCACATCACCGAGTCGCTGGTGACGGCCATCGGCCGGCCGATGCTGGGCAAGCTCAACGACGGCGAGAAGAAGACCTTCGCCGAGGTTCTTACCCAGGCGGCATCCAAAGCCACCGATGCCATCCGCGAGTCGGAGCAGAAGCTGCCCGAAGAGTTCGAGAAGCTCGGCAAGGCCGTGACGCGCCCCGATCGCGAGGCCTTCCGCAAGGTTGCGATCCCCGCGCACCTGGGCCCCGAAGCGCTCGCCTTCTGGACCAAGGAGCAGTACGAGCAGCTGCAGGCGCTGACCTGAGCGTTGCTATGGTCGGGCTGTTACCGCAGTTCACCTCCCCCTGCGGCGAACGCAATGCGTTCGTCGCGAAAGAGGGGGGAGGGCGATGCGTCCGCGGTTTGGACCGGCCTACGCCATGCGCACCCACGAACGCAACGGCCGGGCCAAGCCGCTGGACGCATCGGGTGGGGGTGTCGTGGTCAGGAGTTTCTCTTTCACCCCCACCAGGAATGCCATCGGACTTAGCCTGCCGGTTGAGCTCGCTGAACGGTTTCCGCGCGGCAGTCTAAGTCCATGGCATTCCGTCCTCCCCCCTCTTACGCATCGAAGGCCCGCCTTCGATGCAGGGGGAGGGACCATAGGCTGGCCTCGATGGTCAAAGGCATGACGACTTTTTCTCTTGGAGGGGAGTGAAATGTCAGCAAGTCCAGCAGCGCCGCCCGCGGGCGACGAGCACCTGATCGTGGTCGAGGATGTCGACCCCGAGATCGAGCACCGGCTGGAGGACTGGATCGCGTTCGCCGTGTTCTGGGCCATGGGTGCGATCGTGTTCCTGCAGTTCTTCACGCGTTACGTTCTCAACGACAGCCTGGCGTGGACCGAAGAGATCGCCCGCTACGCGCTGATCTGGGTCACCTTCATCGGCGCCGCCGTGGTGGTGCGCAAGAATTCCCACATCGCGGTCGAGGTGCTGCTGCATTTCCTGCCGGCCGGTTCAGCCAGGGTCCTGTTGGCTCTGGTGGATACGTTCAAGCTCCTGTTCATCGGGCTGCTGGCCTACTTCTCCACCACCATCGTCGAGCGCATGCAATGGCAGCGCATGGTCATCATCGACCTGCCGATGAGCATCGTCTACGGCGGCGTGGCGCTCGGCTGCTTCCTCATGCTGATGCGTCAGATCGTGACATTTTTTCGCAACGCGCGGGACGGCTGGCGCACGGCGCAGAAGTCGATCGGCGAAGGCCTGATGGTCGATTGAGGCATTGCAGATGACGTTGCTGTTTCTCGTCTTCTTCGTCACCCTGCTGATCGGCGTACCGATCTTCATGGCGCTGGCGAGTTCCTCGCTGGTCTATACCAACCTCATCGCCGGCATCCCCGACTTCGTCATCCTCCATCGCATGGCGGGCGGCGTCGACAGCTTCCCGCTGCTGGCCGTGCCGTTCTTCATCCTGGCCGGCAACCTGATGAATTCCGCCGGCATCACCAACCGCATCTACGACTTCGCCGTCGCGCTCGTCGGCTGGCTCAAGGGCGGGCTCGGGCACGTCAACGTGGTGGGCTCGGTGATCTTCGCCGGCATGTCGGGCACGGCGGTTGCCGATGCCGGCGGACTCGGCACCATCGAGATCAAGGCCATGCGCGACCACGGCTACAAGACCGATTTCGCGGTCGGCGTCACGGCCGCCTCCGCCACCATCGGGCCGATCATTCCGCCCTCGCTGCCGATGGTCATCTTCGGCGTGATGGCCAACGTCTCGATCGGCCAGCTGTTTGCCGCCGGGTTCGTGCCGGGGTTCATGATGGCCGGATTCCTGATGCTGTATGTGACCTGGTACGCGCACCGTCACGGCATCGGGCGCGACCAGGCCTTCCGGCTGAGCGTACTGGGCACGACCTTCGTCAATGCCCTGCCCGCGCTGATGACCCCCGCCATCATCATCGGCGGCATGTCGTTCGGCATTTTCACACCGACCGAAGCCGCGGTGGCCGCTTGCGTCTGGGCGTTGTTCCTCGGCCTCGTATTCTATCCGCTGTCGAGCCAGCTCGAGCACCTGGGCTTCCCGCTCGGCCGCGCGCTCCTCCTCATGACAGCCGTGCTCGGCGTCGCATCCGGGCTCGCCTATCTCAACATCGTCGACGCCGTGCGCGGCATCCTGTGGGCACTGCTGCTGAACTTTGCCGCCTGCGCCCTGCTCTACGGCTATCTGCGATGGATTCGCGCGCTGGTTCCGACCTATCGCCCCATGAGCTTCAAGCAGTTCTACAAGGTCTCGCTCGACACCATCGAAACGACCGCGGCGGTCCTCATCATTGTCGGCGCCGCATCCCTGTTCGGCTGGGTGCTGACCACGGCGCGCGTGACCGAAGCAGTGACCGAGTTCCTGCTCGGCATCTCGCGCAACCCGCTCGTGCTGCTGCTGCTCATCAACATCTTGCTGCTGATCGTCGGCTGCTTCATGGAGACGATCGCGGCGATCTCGATCCTGGTTCCGGTACTGATGCCGGCGGTCATTCAGGCCGGCATCGATCCCGTCCAGTTCGGCGTGATCATGGTGCTCAACTTGATGATCGGCCTGCTGACGCCGCCCGTCGGCATGGTGCTTTTCATCCTGGCCCGCGTGGCCAACATTTCCTTCGATCGCACGGTGCGGGCCGTGATGCCGTTTCTCATTCCCCTTCTGCTGGTGCTGGCCCTGATTACGATCTTTCCATCCCTTACGCTCATTGTTCCGCAGTACCTCTATCGATAGAGGTAGGCGCGCGCCCGAAACTTTGCGATCCTAAATGGAATCGCACGCCACACGCTCGCCCTCGTCCTGAGCTCCGTCGAAGGACGGGGCCGCGCATGCCAACACGTGGTTCGACAAGCTCACCACTGGGTTGGAGCTTGTTGTCCGCGCCATGCGAGGACGGCGTGACCACACGCTCGCCCTCGTCCTGAGCCTCGTCGAAGGACGGGCCGCGCATGCCAAAGCCGTGGTTCGACAGGCTCACCACTGGGGTGGACGCTCGTTGGCCGGCTCAGAAATGGAACCACAAGCCTCACACTCGTCCTCGTCCTGAGCTTGTCGAAGGACGGGCTACGTTTGGTCACCACCGGGGTCGGCGCACGTTGGGCGGGTCAACTTGAATCTAGAATGCGTGTGGCTAGCGCGCCACGCGCCCCCATCGGGTTGGCCCCGTACCTCTGCAGCAATCTTGACTCCAAAAAAGCGCGCTATCTAGATCGCCTTGTTTCCGTGCGGGCAGGACGGCCTCAGCCAACCGACAGGACGGGTGTTTCCGGGGCACCCGACGGCGCAACACCGTCCAGCTTCATGTTCTTGAAAGCAGATGCGGCGCGGGAACGCGAACCCGGGCCGCTGCCGAACGGGAGCTGACGATGCATTGCTTAAATTGAAGGAGATGACGTCATGCGGGTCGATGTACGTGGTGGCTTTGCCGGTTTGGTTCTCGCGGCTTTTGTCTCGATCAGCCCTGCCGCAGCCCAGCAGCAGGATTACCGAATGGCCGTTATCAACGGCAGCAATATTCCCATTGAGACTTTCCAGTTCTCCGAATGCAGTTCCAATGACTGGCGCGCCGACCGCCTGGGGGCGACCGAGGTGATCGGCGCCGGCGCCAGCCGCGTATTCGACATGTATGACGGCATCCGCGACTGCTGCCGGGACCTGAAGGCCAAGTTCAGCAACGGTGCCGCACGCGAACGGATGAACGTGAACGTGTGCCGCGAAGCCGAGTGGGTGGTACGCTAGCTTTTTTGCACGCTGACTGGCGAGGCGCTGCCACTGGCGCCTCGACCGCTCGCTCGAGGAGATCGTCGTGATGCAGCCATCGGTTTTCCGAAGGATCGCAGCGGTGTATTTCGCCGCAGCCGTGACGTCGATCTGCGTCCTTGCGCAGCCAGCCCAGCAGTACCAGCCCAAGGAGTATCAGGACGGCAAGGATGTCGTGTGGGTGCCGACGGCCCAGACACTGGTGGACCGGATGCTCGACATCGCCAACGTCACCGCCAGCGACTACGTCATCGACCTCGGCTCGGGCGACGGCCGCACGGTCATCACCGCGGCCAAACGCGGGGCCAAGGCTCTCGGCGTCGAATACAATCCGAAGATGGTCGAGCTCTCGAAAGCCAACGCGGCCAAGGAGGGCGTCACCGACAAGGCCACCTTCGTCAAGGCCGACCTGTTCAAGACTGACTTCTCCCAGGCCACCGTCATCACCATGTTCCTGCTGCCGGAGATCAATCTCAAGCTGCGCCCCAAAATCCTAGGCATGAAACCCGGAACGCGCGTGGTCTCGAACTCGTTCGACATGGGAGACTGGAAGCCCGACCAGACCATCGACCCGGTGGCGAAGTGCAAGGACTACTGCAACGCCTTCCTCTGGATCGTGCCGGCGAAAGTTGCGGGCACATGGAAAGCGCCCGAAGGCCGGCTGGAACTGAAACAGAACTTCCAGGTCTTCACCGGACGGCTCGTCAACGGCAAGGTCGTCACGCCCGTGAAGGGCGGCCGCCTCAACGCCGACGAGTTCACCTTCACCGCCGGCACCACCATCTACAAGGGCCGCGTGGACGGCACCGCGATGGACGGCAGCGCCACGTCGCCCACCGGCATCACGCCGTGGAAGGCGACCCGCGGCAAAACCTGAGCGGGTGCCTCGGCCGGAATTGCGCGCCTAGTTGCTTGCTCCAACCCCGTGGTGAGCCCGTCGAACCACGGCTTCGGTGCACTGCCCGTCCTTCGACAAGCTCAGGACGAGGGAGCGCGTGCATCACGGTGTGTCATCCAGGCTTGCGCGCAAGCGCAATATCCGCATCCGGGAAATCGTAACGCGCCAGCAGGCGTGATAGTATCTCACGGCGGGCGCGCACTGGCGCGTTGGGCGCAAGCGGGCTGCGTCCATCGCACTGCAAGGAAGGGAGGGACCGATGTGCCGTCAAATCGCCAGCGCCCGGACATCACTGCCTGGAGCTCTTGCCCTGGTGCTCGTGCTGACGCTTGGCGCCACGGCGCCGGCCCTCGCGCAGGGCCCGCAGGCCATCACCATCGACTCCAATCTGGCCGTCAAGGTCCGCCCCTACTCCCCCGTCCATAAGGTGCTCCCGTTTGCGTCCGTCGTGCTGCTGACGGGCGGCAATGGGGTGCTCAATCTCAATGGGGCCGGTGATATCAGGGATTCGCAGGGCAACTTCCTGATCCGTTCGGCCCGGCGCTTTCTCAACGCTCGGCTCAATGTCGCGATGCTCGACTCGGAACCGGCCTTTGCCGGGCCGAACGGGCTTACCAATCAGCGCTTGACGCAGGCGCATGCCGACCACCTGGCCCAGGTGATCTCGGTGGTGCGCAACCAGTGGCCCGGCAAGCCCGTCTGGCTGATCGGCACCAGCAACGGCACGCTCTCGGCTTTCAACGCCGCGGCACGCCTGACCGGCGGCGCCCTGCCCAATGGGATCGCGCTGACCTCCACCGTGACCAAGTCGGACCCGGCTGGCGAGATGGGCAATGTGCTGGGCGCGAATCCAAGTCTCTCCAGCATCACTGTGCCCACTTTCGTCATGGGACATGAGAAGGACAGCTGCTTCGTGACACCACCGAGCGACCTTGTGAACATCTACAACGGCCTGACCAGCCTCGCGTTGGCCAAGAAGATGTCGGCGACGATCAAGGGCGGCCGACCCAACATAGCGGTTACGGCCTGCGGTGCCTTCCATCACCATGGGTACAACGGTGTCGAACAGGCGGCGGTCACGGCGATCGTGGATTTCATCCGTAACCAGGCCCCTGCCAAAGAACCGCCGCCTTTCAAAAAACCCCTAGATGCTCCCCTCGACAAGAACGTCAAGTAGCTTTGGGCCCGGCGCCGAGAATGCCCGCTGCAGGGCCGGCGCCAATGCATCGGGGTCGCTGATCCGCTCGGCCGGCATGCCGAGCGATTTCGCCAATGCGGTGAAATCGATCTTGGGGTCCTCGAAGTCCATGCCGATGAAGTGCTCGCTTCCGTGGAAAGATTTGAGACGCTGCTTGATGATGCGATAGCCGCCGTTGTTGGCGATGACGTACGTGATCGGCAGCTTGGCATTGGCGGCGGTCCACAGCGACTGGATCGAATACATGGCGCTGCCGTCGCCGGAGAAGCAGCACACCGGGCGCGGCGCCTGCGCAAACGCCGCGCCGACCGCTGCCGGCAGCCCCCAACCGATGCCGCCGGATGCCAGTGCGTGGAAACTGTAGCGGTCGCGATAGGGCACCAGGTCGGTGATGTGGCGCGCCGAGGTCAACCCCTCGTTGACGAGCACGGCATCGCGCGGCAGGGCCTCGGCGATTTGCAGAGTGAGCCAATCGGGGTCTATCGGCTTCGCCGATTTGCGGCCAGCGATGCGGTCCGCGAGCCTGGCGCGCCGTGCGGTCCAGTTGTCTTTGGCAAGCTCGGCAAGCGATGCCCTGGCTCGTGACGCCAAACGCTGACCGCCCTGATTCTTGAGAACAGGCGTCAGCGCCAGCAGCGTCTCGCGCACGTCGGACCGCACGGCCATCTCGGCCGCGAAGTTCTTGCCCATGTCCCAGTCGACCTGGCCGATGTGAAGCACCGGGAGGTCGTCGGGCTTCGCTTCCACCTCGCTCCACACCGACATCCGCACCGGGTCGGCCCCGAGCACGATCAGCAGGTCGTGCTTGGCGAGCAGGCCCCTCACCTGCTTCTGGTCGCGCGACAGCGAGCCCACATAGCAGACGTGCTCGGAGAGGAAATGCGACCCGTAGGGCGCGCTCTGCTGATAGACGGGCGCGCCCAGCGTCTCGGCGAACGCGGCCGCGGCCTCCAGCGCATCGCTTTTCACGATCTCGTCGCCGGCGATGATGACCGGCCGTTCGGCCTGCAGCATCCGCCTGGCGAGCGCGTCGAGAACGGCATCGCTCGGCCGCGTACGCGTGTCGACGCGGGTGGAGGCGCCCAGCTCGATACCTGCCTCCGCATTCAGGATGTCGCCCGGCAACGAAATGAATACCGGCCCTGTCGGCGGCGTCATCGCCACCTTGGCGGCACGGCGCACGATGCGCGGCAGGTCCTCCAGCCGCGTCACCTCCACCGCCCACTTCACCAGCGGCTCGGCCATCGGAACCAGCGGATGATACAGCAGCGGTTCGGTGAGGCCGTGGCCCTGCTCCTGCTGGCCGGCGGTCAGGATCATCGGCGTGCCCGTGAACTTCGCATTGAACAGCGAGCCCATGGCATTGCCGAGCCCCGGCGCCACATGCACGTTGCAGGCGACCAGCTTGCCGCTGGCGCGCGAGTAGCCGTCGGCCATCGCCACCACCAGCGATTCCTGTAACCCCAGCACATAGGTGAGATCGGGATGCTCCTTGAGCGCGTGCATGATCGGAAGCTCGGTGGTTCCCGGGTTGCCGAACAGGTGCGTGATGCCTTCGTCCTTCAGCAGGGCAAGGAAAGCGGAGCGGCCGGTGATGCGGTTCATGCGTGGATTTTCCGAGAGGTGATGGGAGCAGCGAACGGGCATGATGCCAACATTTCGTGCCCGTGGCCAATGCGGCACCACCTCCCTCTCCCCGTCCTTACGGGGAGAGGGTCGGGGTGAGGGGCCGCAACAGCTTCCGACCGTGCCCGTGGCAGCCCCTCACCCTAGCCCTCTCCCCGCGCTGATGGAGAAAGGAGGAGGCCGGCGAAGCGCGGGGAGAGGGAATTAGCCTTGCAAATCGCGCGCAAACCGAAGATCGTTTTTCAGCCGTCTGTCGAGACAATGGGGATTGTGTCCATGAAGCGTCTGAGCGTGGCCCTGGCCGGGGTCTTTGTCGCGTTGGCCCTGGCGTCTGCTCCGGTCGAGGCCGGCAAGAAGGACGACACGCTGGTCTGGGCCACCGACCGTGACAACCCGATCGCCGATCCCTTCTTCCTGAACACGCGCGAGCTGGTCGTCATCGGCCACCAAGCCTGGGACACGCTCGTCATCATCGACCCGAAAAGCGGTGACATCAAACCGCTGCTGGCGACCAAGTGGGCCTGGGTCAATCCGACCACGCTGGAGATGGAGCTGAGGAAGGACGTCAAGTTCCACTCGGGCCAGCCGCTGGATGCCGACGACGTCGCCTACACCTTGAACTTCGTCTCCAACAAGGAGAACGCCATTTCCAACTACGCGCTGCTGGCTTTCATCAAGAGCGCGGACAAGGTCGATCCCTACAAGGTGCGCATCAACCTGCACAATCCATTCCCGCCCGCGCTCGCCAATCTCGCCGGCCTCGGCTTCATCCTGCAGAAGGGCCACTACGACAAGGCGCCCGTGAAACCCGACGGCAAGAAGGACTTCGGCGCCGTGCCGCCGAACGGCACCGGCCCCTACCGCATCGCCGAGGTCAAGCCCGGCCAATCGATCCTGATGGTGAAAAATCCGGACTACTTCAAGGGCGGGTACAAGGGTGAGCCGGCGATCGGCAAGATCCTGTATCGCACCATCAAGGACTCCAACACGCGCGCGGCGGAGCTGATGACCGGCGCCATCGACTGGATCTGGGACGTGCCGAAGGACCAGGCCGAGCGCCTGACGGCCAACCCGGCGCTGGTCGTCGAGAACGCCAAGACGCTGCGCGTTTCCTACCTGCAGTTCGACGCGCATGGCGTGTCGGGGCAGAAGTTCTTCACCGACAAGCGCGTCCGCCAGGCGGTGGCGCATGCGATCAACCGTGAGTCGCTGACCAAGAACCTGGTTGGCCCGGCCTCGGTCGTCGCCCACTCGCCCTGCCATCCCGACCAGTTCGGATGTTCCCAGAAGGTGACGCAATACCCCTACGATCCGGCCAAGGCCAAGGCCCTGCTGAAGGAGGCCGGGTTCCCGGACGGCTTCGAATTCGATCTGTTCGCCTACCGCGACCGCGAGTTCACCGAGGCCGTGATCGGCGATCTCGCCAAGGTCGGCTTGCGGCCGAAGCTCACCTATCAGCAGTTCACCGCGTTCCTGGAGGCCACGCGCAAAGGCAGGACGCCGCTCGCGCACGGCACCTGGGGCTCCAACTCGATCCCCGACGTCTCGGCCATGACGGCACACTTCTTCCTGCATGGGCCCGACGACCTTACCAAGGACCCGGAGGTGAAGAAGCTGATCGATGCCGCGGACTCCCAGCTCGATCCGGAAGCGCGCCGGGTCGCCTGGCAGAAGGTGCTCGACCGCATCGCAGAGGAATGCTTCTGGGTGCCGCTGTTCACCTACGCCAAGTACTACGCGTTCTCCAAGGACCTGGCCTTCGTGCCGACGTCGGACGAGATCCCGCAGTTCTACGCGGCGAAATGGAAGTGAACCGTACCCGTGCAATCCTGATTGCGAGGCTGACAACCTCATGAGCTCGCTCCAACCCCGTGGTGAGCCTGTCGAACCGCGGCTTGCGTGCGCGACCCGTCCTTCGACAAGCCCAGGACGAGGTGGTGTTTGCGGCGAGACGACCGCATCAGGATACCCGGCTCGTCTCGTCGCCGACTGAAGAGGCGTTGCCGATGCTCGGCTTCACAGTGAAACGGCTGGGAGTGGCGCTGCTGGTCGCGCTCACCGTTTCGCTGATCACCTTCTCGATGATCTACGTTTCAGGCGATCCCGCCATCGCCATCGCGGGTGAAGGCGCGCGCGCCGCCGACATCGAGGCGATCCGCAAGTTCTACGGCTTCGACCGGCCGATCGCGGTGCAGTATTTCGATTGGCTCGCCGGCGCGCTGCGCGGCGACTTCGGCCGCTCCTACCATATGCGCCAGCCGGTCGCCGACATCATCTTCGCGCGCCTCCCCGTCACCATCCTGCTCGGTGCCGCGGCCATCGGTTTTGCACTTCTCCTCGCTATCCCCCTCGGTGTGCTCGCCGCAGTGCGCCCCAACAGCATCTTCGATCGCTTCGCCCTGACGATCGCGGTGGTCGGCCAGGCGATGCCGAGCTTCTGGTTCGCCCTTACGCTCATCTTGTGGCTGGGCGTCAACTGGCGGCTGCTACCCATCACCGGATCGGACACCTGGCAGCATTTCATCATGCCGGCCATCGCGCTGGGCTATTACGTGACGCCCGCCGTCATGCGCCTCACCCGCGCCGGCGTGCTGGAGGTGCTGTCCTCCGACTACATTCGCACGGCCCGCGCCAAGGGCCTCAGACCGATGAAGGTGCTGTTCAAGCACGCGCTGCGCAACGCCATCATCCCCGTCGTCTCGCTTTCCGCCGTGCAATTCGGCTTCATGCTGGGCGGCTCCATCGTCATCGAGACCATCTTCCAGATCAACGGGCTCGGCTATCTCGCGTGGGAATCCATCCAGCGCAAGGACCTGCCGACCATGCAGGCCATCGTGCTGGTGCTGTCGGTGATCTACGTGCTGCTGACGCTGGTCGCCGACCTGCTCAATGCCTTCCTCGATCCCCGGCTCAGGGTGGCGTGACATGGCTGAGACGGCACTACACCGAGCCGGCATCCCGACTGCAGCCGAGATCCTGGCGCCGACGCCGGGCGCACTCCTGCGCCGCCGCATCTTCCGCCATTGGGGCCTGCTGATTGGCGGCACCATTCTGGCAACTATCGTGCTGATGGCGGTGCTGGCGCCGCTGATCGCGCCGCACGATCCCTACGACCAGCAGCTTGCCCGCAAACTCATTCCGCCGATCTGGCACGCCAGCGCCAAGGCCACCTGGGTGCACCCGCTCGGCACCGACCAGCTCGGGCGCGACTACCTCTCGCGCCTACTTTATGGCGCGCAGATTTCGCTGATGATCGGCTTCTCGGCCATGCTGATCTCGGGCGTGATCGGTACGGTGCTGGGCGTGCTCGCGGGATATTTCGGCGGCCGCACCGACATGGTGGTCAACTTCATCGTCACGACCCGGCTGTCCATGCCGGTGGTGTTGGTGGCGCTGGCGGTGGTGTCCATCGTCGGCTCGTCGCTGACCGTCGTGATCTGGGTGCTCGGCCTGCTGATCTGGGACCGGTTCGCCGTGGTCATGCGCAGCGCCACCCAGCAGATCCGCGCGCGCGAGTTCATCACCGCCGCGCAGGCGCTCGGCTGCTCCACCACGCGCATCCTGTTCACCGAAGTGGCGCCCAACGTGCTCAACCATCTGATCGTGGTCGCCACGCTGGAGATGGCGCACGCCATCCTGCTCGAAGCCGCGCTTTCGTTCCTGGGGCTGGGCGTGCAGCCGCCAACGCCGTCCTGGGGCCTGATGGTGTCGGAGGCCAAGGGCCTGATGTTCTTCGATCCCTGGCTCATCACCATTCCGGGCATTGCCCTGTTCGCCTTGGTGCTTGCCATCAACATGCTCGGCGACGGCCTGCGCGACGTCACCGCGCCCGAGAACCGGGGGTAGGCATGATGTTGTCGCGCACCCCATGCTGTCATCCCGGCCGGAGCGAAGCGACGAGCCGGGACCCAGGGCCACACACTCATCCTCGTCCTGAGCTTGTCGAAGGACGGCTGCGGAGACCTGATCCGCGGTTCGACAAGCTCACCACGGGGTGCCGCTTGTGGCCCTGGGTCCCGGATATTGCGCTGACGCGCAATTCCGGGATGACAATGCGATGACCGAGCGCATCCTCACGGTCGAAGACCTGCGCGTCGACCTGCCGGTGCCGGCCGGCACGCTGCATGCCGTGCAGAGCGTATCGTTTCATGTCGATCGCGGCGAGACGGTGTGCATCGTGGGTGAATCCGGTTGCGGCAAGACGCTGACCGCGTTGGCCGTCATGGACCTGCTGCCGGCCCGCGCACAACGCACCGCCAAGCGCCTGGAACTCGCCGGCCGCGACATGCTGAACGTCTCCGAACGCGAGATGTCCGATATCCGCGGTGCGCGCGCCGCCATGATCTTCCAGGAGCCGATGACGTCGCTCAACCCGGCCTACACCATCGGCAACCAGCTCGAGGAAGCACTGCTCCGGCATAATCGTGTCTCGCGCCGGCAGGCACGCGAGCGCGCGGTGTACCTGCTGGAACGCGTCGGTATCACGGCGGCTGGGAGCCGGCTCAAGCAGTATCCGCACCAGCTCTCCGGCGGCCTGCGCCAGCGGGTGATGATCGCCATGGCGCTGATGTGCGCGCCCGCGATGATTCTCGCCGACGAGCCCACGACGGCGCTGGACGTCACCATCCAGGCGCAGATCCTGCACCTGCTCGCCGAGTTGCAGCGCGAATTCTCCATGGGGCTCATGCTGATCACGCACGACCTCGGCGTCGTCGCCCGCATCGCCACGCGCGTCGTGGTGATGTACGCAGGCGAGGTGGTCGAGACCGGCACCGCCGCGGCGATTTTCGCCAACCCAGCCCATCCCTATACGCGCGGGCTGTTGGCCTGCATTCCCGTGCCCGGCCGCACGCAGCGCGGCGAGCCGCTCGGCACCATCCCCGGCATGGTGCCCTCGCTCGTCGGCGAACAGATCGGCTGCCACTTCGCCGGCCGCTGCCGTCACGTGATCGACCCCTGCCGCCGCTCGCCCGTTCCGCTCGACGCGGTTCTCGGAGACAGCCACCTCGTGCGCTGCATCCGCCATGCCGAGATCGCCCCAAGCGCCACCGTGGTCGCTGCAGGGGCGGCCTCATGACCGTTGCAACCGCCATCGCGGCCCAGTCGGGCGCCACCCCGATGCTCGAAGCGCGTGGCGTGTCGCGCACCTTTCGCGTGTCGGCCGGCCTATTCAAGCCCAGGCGCATGCTGCGCGCCGTCGAAGACGTGAGTCTCGCGGTCCGGCCCGGAGAAGTGGTGGCACTGGTCGGCGAGTCCGGTTGCGGCAAGACCACGCTGGCGCGCCTGCTGCTTGGACTTCTGCCCCCGACGGCAGGGGAAATTCGCATCGACGGCGCGCCCACCACCACACTGCCGCGCCGTACCATCGCAGCGCTCGTGCAGCCCGTATTCCAGGATCCCTATTCCTCGCTCAATCCGCGCAAGTCGATCGGCTCCATCATCGCGTTGCCGCTGCGCGTGCAGGGCGGCAGCGACAGCTCCACCTGGCGCCGCCGCGTGGAAGAGATGATGGAACGCGTCGGCCTCGCACGCAGTCTCCATGACAACTTCCCGAGCCAACTGTCCGGCGGGCAGCGCCAGCGCGTCGCCATCGCCCGCGCGCTCATCAACCGCCCGCGCCTCGTGATCTGCGACGAGCCCACTTCGGCGCTCGACGTCTCCGTGCAGTCGCAGATCCTGAACCTGTTGCAGGAGCTGCGGCGCGACATGGGCCTCACCTACCTGCTGATCAGCCACAATCTCGCGGTTGTCGAGCACATGGCGACGCGCGTGGCGGTGATGTATCTCGGGCGCATCGTCGAGGAGGCCGACACCGATACGCTGTTCCGCGCGCCCAAGCACCCCTATACCCAGGCGCTGCTCGCCTCCGTACTGACGCCCGAGCCCGGCCTCGGTGTGCCCGATACTCAGCTCGGCGCAGCCTATCCCAATCCGCTGGAGGTTCCGCCGGGCTGCCGCTTTCATCCGCGCTGCGCGCGCGTGATGGATGTTTGCAAAACGGTTGCGCCGGCGCCGATTGCCACCGGCGGCGGCTTCGCCGAGTGTCATCTCTACAGTGCCGCCTGAAACCCGAGGTCAGCCGTCCATGTCCAGCAGCAAAGCAACACGCGCCGGTGCCGTCGCGCGCGCTCGGGCCTATGTGGAGGACGGCACCTTCGAGGCCGAGCTGGCCCGCCGCGTCGCCTTCAAGACGGAGAGCCAGAAGCTCCCCGCCAGCCTGCCCGAGCTGCAGCGCTATCTGGACGAGGACATGACGCCCGCCTTCGCAAGGCTCGGCTTCACGACGCGCATCTACGACAATCCGCTGCCGAACCAAGGTCCCGTGCTGCTTGCCACTTATGTCGAGGACTCCAGCCTCCCCACTGTGCTCGGCTACGGCCACGGCGACGTCATCCGCGGCCTGGAGGACCAATGGACCAAGGGTAAAGGTCCGTGGGTCACGGCGCGCGACGGCACCAAACTCTACGGCCGCGGCACCGCCGACAACAAGGGTCAGCACACCCTCAACATGGCCGCCCTCGACGCCGTGCGCGCCGAACGCGGCGGCCGGCTCGGCTTCAATGCCAAGTTCATCATCGAGATGGGCGAGGAGTCCGGCTCCAAGGGCCTGGCCGAGCTGGTTGCCGCGCACAAAACGGATTTTGCTGCCGACGTTCTCGTCGCCTCGGATGGGCCACGCGTCAGGCCGGAGCGCCCGACCCTGACGCTCGGGTGCCGCGGCGCCATCAACTTCGATCTCGTCTGCGACCTGCGCGAAGGCGGGCACCATTCGGGCAACTGGGGCGGCCTGATCGCCAATCCCGCTCTGATCCTCGCCAACGCGCTGGCATCGATCGTCAGCCCGACGGGCGAGCTGCTCGTGCCAGCCTTGAAAGCTCCGGTCATGTCATCGGCCGTGAAAGAGGCGCTGGCCGATGTCGAGATCGACGGCGGCGAGGACGGGCCTGCCGTCGATCCCTGGTGGGGCGAGCCGGGGCTACACACCGGCCGAGCGCGTCTACGGCTCCAACGTGTTCCACGTGCTGGCCTTCACTGCGGGCACGCCGGGCCGGCCGGTCAACGCCGTGCCGCCCAAGGCCGTGGCCAACTGCCAGCTGCGGTTCATCGCCGGCACGGACATGGATGCCGTCATGCCCACTTTGCAGCGCCATCTCGACGACCGCGGCTTTGCACGGGTTCGGGTGATGCCGCCGCCTGCGGCCAACGACGGCCGCTTTAACGCGACGCGCACCGAACCGGATCACCCGTGGGCCGCCTTCGTCGCCGCCTCGCTGCAGCAATCCGCCAACATCAAGCCTGCGATCGTGCCCCAGATGGGCGGCTCGATCTGCAACGACGTGTTCACGGACATCCTGGGCATCCCCACCATCTGGATCCCGCACTCCTACGCCTCGTGCTCGCAGCACGCACCCGACGAGCACGTGCTGATGCCGCTCTGCCGTTCGGCGGCAGAGGTGATGGCCGGACTGTACTGGGATATCGGCGAGGGCAGCGGGCCGCGAAAAACGGGCGGCGGCTAAAAAGCAGCAGGCGCCCAGAGGTCTTCCGACTTCGGTGGAATCACCCAACAACGTGCTCGCCCTCGTCCTGAGCTTGTCGAAGGACGGGCTGCACACCCCAACGCCGTGGTTCGACAGGCTCACCACTGGGTTGATGCAGACTGTCTCGGCTCAATCTGAAACCGGAAAGACGGTTATCGCTCCGCCTTGAACTCGTCGGTCAGACGATTGATCTTGGATGCGGCTCCGCCCAGCACCCACAGGTCGTAGACCACCACGGCCATGGTCATCACCGCGAGCAGAAGGTTGAGCGGCGACAGCGGCCAGAAGCCGGCAAAGTGCACGAAAATGCCGAACAGGGCGGCGATAGCCGGAATGCCCGAGATCATGTTGTCGAGGTTATGGGCGCTCGAGCTGCCGATGTTGCCATGCGAGATCGGATAGCCCTGCACGACGAGGTACACGAAGAAGACCGCGAAGATACCCGCAAACACGTACATGCTGTTCTCGGGCGTTGCTGCGAGCATGCCAGGCTCAAGGCCCGGCCTGAGCCAGAACAGGAACGCGAGCGCTGCAGTCAACAGTAGCGCACTGACCGCGCGGGCCCCAATGCTGGACATCAACGTATCTCCTAATCTGCGACGCTCGACTGCAGCTAAACCTTTGCCGCAAACTCTGCAACCGTCAACGCGTCACACCGGGACGGGTTCCAGCATGGCCAGATAGCGGCGAGAAGGTGCCAAATCGGTGACACCATGCCGCCGCACGCTGCGTCAGCTCACTTGCCCGTAAATACCGGCTTTCGCTTTTCCATGAAGGCGTTGCGGCCTTCGACGTAGTCCTGGCTGGCGAAGCAACGTGCAACCAGATCGGCGGTGCGCTTGAGATCGCGCTCGCTCTCGGGCTTCAGGGCCTCGATGGCAATCTGCTTGATGGCGTTGATCGTGAGCGGCGCATTCTCGGCAATAGTGTTGGCGTAGTCCCGCACGAAGCTCACGAGCTCGCTGTCGGCAAGCACCTTGTTGACCACCCCCATCGCCTGTGCCTCGGCAGCGCTGAACTGGCGCGCCGAAAAGAAAATGTCCTTGGTATTGGACGGACCGATGGTGTCGAAGAAGCGCTTCAGGCCGGCATAGCCGTAGCCGAGGCCGAGCTTCGCGGCCGGCAGGCCGAAGCGCGAGGCATGCGTGCAGAACCGCAGGTCGCAGCTGATCGCCAGGTTCAATCCGCCGCCGATGCAGTAGCCCTGGATCTGGGCCATCGTCGGCTTGGGGAAATTGTAGAGGCTGGAATAGAACCCCTGCGAGGTGCTGTTGTAGCGCTCGACAGCAGCCTCGGTGGCGCGCTCATCCCCGAACTTGGAAATATCCGCACCCGAAACGAAGGCCTTGCCGCCGGCACCGGTCACGATCAGCACCCGCACGTCGGCATCTTTGGCAAAGTCTTCGACGACCCTGCTGGCCGCCTCCCACATTTCCAGCGACACCGCGTTGTGACGCTCCGGGTTGTTGAAGACGAGCGTGCCTACGCGGCCCTCCTTGCGGGCAAGTATCTTGTCGGTGGCTGCCATGCAATTCTCCTGCGTCGAAGAGTTCGGTCTAGAACAGGTCGCGCTGCAAATTCGGTTTCTGCGATCTCGGTTTCCGGGGCGGTTTGCTTGATGCCTGCTCCGTCATGATCCAGTTTCCACCGTCCTCATAAGTCTGAAGCAATGCCTTCACGTCTGCCAGTGGCGCATCCGTCTCGCCAAGCCATGTCGCCCAGGCCTCGCGCGGCAGGATTGCCGGCATCCGGTCGGTGATGCGCGAGATGAGCGTGTTCGCAGGCGTTGTCACCTGCACAAAGGTCTGCAGCGTTTCTTCCCCGTTGCGCCATTCTTCGCAGATCACGGCGATCGCGATAGGCTGGGCGTCCTGTGGAGTGATGACCCATTGCTTGGTCCTGCCGTTCGGCAGCTCCTCCCCCTCGTTGAAGGTATGGACCATGAGGATGCCGCGCGCAGAGGCAAACGCCTGCGCGAACGTAGGCAGCGCATCCACGGTCTCGCCGCGCGCGTGCATGTGTTTGGGCCGCGTGGGCACCGTATCGTCCCTGCCTGCAAACCCCCATCGCATCTCGACCAGCTCGCGCGCGCCATTCCCATCCAGGCGCATGATTTTCGCCATGCGCATCGGCGTCGAGATCACGACTTCATCGTCGTCGCGCTTGTCGCCGAGCGGCTGGGAGAAGGCATGCACATCCTGCCAGGAGTACATCTGGGTAAACTTACCGCACATCGGTTCAGCTCCTGCTTCCCGGTAAGTTCACCAATGGCACCGGCAGCGGACGCAGCTTAACCGGTCTGCGGTTTGCGGATGACATCGGCGCACCTGTCTGCCTAGATGGCCGCCATCTCTTTTGCAAGTCAGGCGCGATCGGCCTCTTCCATGAGCACCCTTCTCATCACCCATCCTTCCTTCGTCGAGCATGACACCGGCCCCGGCCATCCCGAGCGGCCCGATCGCATGCGGGCGATCGACAAGGTTCTGGCGCACGAGTTGTTCGGCAAGCTCAAACGCGAGGAAGCACCCCTCCGCGACGACGTGGAAGACCAGATCACGTTGGCGCACCCCCGCGCCTATGTCGAATGGGTGAAGAGCGCGCGCCCGGGCCCCGGCGAAGAACCAGCCCGGCTCGATCCCGATACGGTGCTGTCTGCCACCTCATGGGAACCTGCCTTGCGTGCAGTCGGCGCCGGGCTCATGGCAGTCGACCGCGTGTTCGATCCAAAGTCGGGCATCAAGAACGTGTTCGCCCAAGTCCGGCCGTGCGGACACCACGCCGAGCGCGAGCGCGCCATGGGCTTTTGCATCTTCGCCAACGCGGCCATTGCCGGCTTGTATGCACGCAAGAAATACGGCGCCGAACGCATCGCCGTCGTCGATTTCGACGTCCATCACGGCAATGGCACGCAGGATGTGTTCTGGAGCGACAAGGATCTTTACTTGGGCTCCACGCACCAGATGCCCCTCTACCCCGGCACAGGCGCGCTGAACGAGACGGGAGTCGGCAACATCTGGAACGCGCCGCTGCGACCGGGCGACGGCGGCGATCCCTTCAAGGAGGCGTTCGAATCGCGCATCCTGCCGGCGCTGCGCAGTTTCTCGCCCGACATCATGATCATTTCCGCTGGCTTCGACGCCCACCGGGACGATCCACTGGCAAATTTACAGCTCACCGAGCCCGATTTCGGCTGGGCCACGGCCAAGATCGCGGAGGTCGCCGACAAACATGCACAGGGGCGGCTGGTATCGATGCTCGAAGGAGGCTACAACCTCGCCGCACTGGCGAAATCGGTCGCCGTGCACGTCAACGTGCTGATGGATGCGGCACGCTGATTTGCGGACGGCGCAACCAAGCGATGCGGAACTCTTAGGTATGACGATGGCCAAACCCGTCGTGAAGCACACCGACATCAAGGACATGACCTTCGAGCGAGCGCTCAAGGAATTGGAAACCATCGTCGGCCGGCTCGAGCGCGGCGACGTGGAACTCGAGGAAAGCATCACCATCTATGAGCGCGGTGAGGCCCTGAAAGAGCACTGCGACCGGCTGCTGAAACAGGCCGAGGCCAAGGTAGAGAAACTGACCCTGGGCCCCTCGGGGGTCCCGACGGGAACGGAGCCTTTCAAGCCCCAGGAGTGAGTTTGGTTCCCTCTACCCACACTTCAGCGGGGAAAGGGAGTCGAGCGGCCGCGACGCTAAGTCTCCACATTGCCAAAAGCATCGGACTATAATGTCTCCGTGGGCGGCGTATGCCCAGCTGGCAGGAATATCATCGGGTTGGCGGCGCAAGCCGAGGAGCAGACATGACTGAAGCGTCCAGAACGCCCCTGCTCGATACGATCAAGACGCCCGGCGACCTGCGGCGCGTGCCGGAGGCCGACCTGCGCCAAGTCGTGGATGAGCTGCGCCGGGAAACCATCGACGCCGTATCGGTGACGGGCGGCCACCTGGGTGCTGGGTTGGGCGTGGTGGAACTGACCGTTGCCCTGCACCACGTGTTCGACACCCCGCGCGACCGGCTGATCTGGGACGTCGGCCATCAGGCCTATCCGCACAAGATTTTGACCGGCCGCCGCGACCGCATCCGCACCTTGCGCCAGGCCGGCGGCCTATCCGGCTTCACCAAACGCACGGAGAGCGAATACGATCCGTTCGGTGCCGCCCATTCCTCCACGTCGATTTCGGCCGGCCTCGGCATGGCCGTCGCCCGCGACCTCGAGGGCAAATCGCACAACGTGGTGTGCGTGATCGGAGATGGCGCCATGAGCGCCGGCATGGCCTACGAAGCCATGAACAATGCCGGTGCCCGCAACGAGCGCCTGATCGTCATCCTCAACGACAACGACATGTCGATTGCCCCACCCGTGGGCGCGCTATCGAACTATCTCGCCCGCATCAGCTCCAGCGGCACCTACCTGCACTTCCGCGAGGTCGCAAAGCAGCTCGCCAAGCGGCTGCCGAAATTCTGGGAGGAGAAGGCCGCCCGTGCCGAGGAATACACGCGCACCTACTGGACGGGCGGCACGCTGTTTGAGGAACTCGGTTTCTACTACGTGGGACCCATCGATGGGCACAACCTCAATGTGCTGCTGCCAGTCCTGAAAAATGTACGCGACGCCAGGCAAGGGCCGATCCTCGTTCACATCGTCACCAAGAAGGGCAAGGGCTACGCACCGGCCGAGGCCTCCGACGACAAGTACCACGGCGTCAATCGCTTCAACGTCATCACTGGCGCGCAGGTGGCCGCCAAGCCGAACGCGCCCTCCTACACCAAGGTGTTCGCGCAGAGCCTGATCGAGGAAGCGCGCAAGGACGACAAGATCGTCGCCATCACGGCGGCGATGCCGGCCGGCACCGGGCTCGACCTGTTTGCCAAAGAGTTTCCGCAGCGCACCTTCGATGTCGGGATTGCCGAGCAGCACGGCGTGACGTTCGCCGCCGGCTTGGCGGCGGAAGGGTTCAAGCCGTTCGCGGCCATTTACTCGACATTCCTGCAGCGCGCCTACGACCAGGTCGTGCACGACGTCGCGATCCAGCGTTTGCCGGTGCGCTTCGCGCTCGACCGGGCCGGCCTCGTGGGCGCCGACGGTCCGACCCACGCCGGCTCTTTCGATCTTGCCTATCTCGGCTGCCTGCCGAACTTCGTGCTGATGGCGGCCGCCGACGAGGCGGAACTCAAGCACATGGTCGCCACCGCGGCAGCCATCGACGACAGGCCATCTGCCGTGCGCTACCCGCGCGGCGAAGGCGTCGGTGTGGAACTGCCGGCGGAAGGTCGCCCGCTCGAGATCGGCAAGGGACGGATCGTGCGCGAGGGCACGACGGTTGCCTTGTTGTCGCTTGGCACCCGCCTCGGCGAATGTCTCAAGGCTGCCGATCAGCTTGCTGCGTTCGGTCTCTCGACCACCGTCGCCGACGCCAGGTTTGCCAAGCCGCTGGACCACGACCTCGTGCGCCGCCTGGCGAAGAACCACGAGGTGCTGATCACGGTCGAGGAAGGCGCCGTTGGCGGCTTCGCCAGCCACGTGCTGCAGTATCTGGCGAGCGAAGGGCTTCTGGATCGCGGCGGCCTGAAGGTCCGTCCCCTCGTGCTGCCGGATGTCTTCATCGAGCACGACAAACCCGAAAAGATGTATGGGCAGGCCGGTCTGAACGCGCCCGAGATCGTGACTGCCGTGCTTACCGCCTTGGGCGGGGAACTCGGCAAGGGCACCCAGGCCGAGCGTGCCTGAGCGGCGCCATTTGTCGGGTATCCACAGAAATTCCGCGCTTACGCACTAGAGATTTTCAAGACCATCTAGACGCGCCCTTGGAGTTGGGCCTATGGACGATTTGTCCCTAGACCAACTTTCCGGGCTGCCCCTCGTATCCCCCATCTGGCAGCAGGAAAAAGCCCTGGCGGTAACCGCCAGGGCTTCTTTTTTCGAACGATCCCGGGCCGCGGAGTAGCCCCCGTGGTGAGCCTGTCGAACCACGCCTTGTCACGCGCGGCCCGTCCTTCGACAAGCTCAGGACGAGGTAGAGTGCGGAGCCTGGGGATCGGCTCTCGCCCTCAGGCCCCGCCGGCACGATAGGACAGTCCTCCGCTTACGCCGTGGCCTTCTTGAAGTTGGCGGCCGCCTTGTCCCAGTTCACCACATTCCACCACGCGTCGACGTAGTCGCCGCGCTTGTACTGGTGCTTCAGGTAATAGGCGTGCTCCCACACGTCGATGCCGGCCACCGCCATGGCGGCGTTGTCCATGTGTGGGCTATCCTGGTACGGCGTGTTGAAGATCGTCAGCTTCTTGTCCTTCACCGCGAGCCATGCCCAGCCCGAGCCGAACCGGCCGACGGCCGCCTGCTTGACGGCGGCCTTCATCTTGTCGAAGTCGCCGAACGTGCCGTCAATTGCGCTCTTCAACTCGCCAGCAGGCGCCTTGGCTCCGCCTGGCGTCATCAGTTCCCAGAAGAACGTGTGGTTCCAGTGACCGCCGAGGTTGTTGCGAACCGGTGTGCGTACCGCGTCCGGCACCGCCGACAGATTGGAGAGGATCGCCTCGGGCGCCTTTGCGGTCAGGTCCGGATATTTTTCCACCAGGCCATTGAGGTTGGTGATGAACGCATTGTGGTGGTTCTTGTGATGAAAGTTCATCGTCGCGGTATCGATGTGGGGCTCGAGCGCCTCGTAGGGATAACCGAGCGGCGGCAGCACGAAGGCAGGTTTGGCCTGCGCGAACGCCGCGCGGCCGATCGTCGTTGCGGAACCGGCGAAGGCGGCAGCCCCAGCCAGAAGCTTCAGGGTCTGTCTGCGATTCATGGCATTCTCCATAGTTCCCGTGCGGGTAGGGATAGTATCATTCTTCCTGCAACCAGCTTCATCAATGCAGGTTGCCTCGGTTCGGAATGATGTGTGCTTACGGAAAAGGATGCGTGGCGGATGCCTTGGACCATGGTGCCGGACATCAAATAACCGTGACCTTTACGCCTGGCCGACGCGGCACCAAGCCAACGGTGCTGCCGCGACGCATTAGGATGAACAGTGACGATCGAGCTTGATATTGCCCGCCTGGGCGCACAGGGCGACGGCATAGCCGAAACCAACAACGGACCGCGCTATGTGCCCTTTGCCCTGCCGGGGGAACGGGTGCGGCTTGCCGGAAACGGCATGCCCGGCGTCGTTTCGCCTGCCAGCGGCGATCGTGCGGCGCCGGTCTGCCATCACTTCGGCATCTGTGGCGGCTGCGTCGCCCAGCACATGAGCGACCGTCTCTATGCCGACTGGAAGCGCAGCATCGTCGTCGATGCCTTTCGTCAGCACGGGCTCCAGCCCGAGATCGCACCCCTGCGGCGCATAGCGCTCGGGTCGCGGCGGCGTGCGGTGCTCACTGCGCGCCAGGAAGCGGGAGGCTCCGTCACGCTCGGCTATCACCGCCGCAAGAGCACCGATCTTGTCGACATCGAAGAGTGCCCGATCCTGGAACCCGCCATCGTTACCCGGCTAGGGGCGCTCAGGTCCATCGCCGCGGCGATGCCGGGCCGCGAAATCCGGCTTACCGTGCTGCTGACGCATGGCGGCCTGGACGTCTCCATCAACCACGACGCTCGCCGCCTCGGCCCTGATATAATTGCTGGATTGGCCCAGATTGCCGGCGCACACGGCATCGCTCGCATCACCGTCAATGGAGAAGCCCTAGTCGAACACGCTGCGCCCGCTTTGTCCTTCGGCGGTGTCGATGTCGTGCCACCGCCCGGCATTTTTGTTCAAGCGGCGGAAGCAGCGGAGCTGGAAATCAGTCGGCTTGTCGTGGATGCCGTCGGCAGATCCAAGCGCGTGGCCGATTTGTTCTGCGGCGTCGGGACTTTCACCTTGCCGCTCGCGCACCGGGGCCGCGTGCTCGCCGTCGACGGCGACCAGGCCGCCATCGGCGTGCTCGATGCCGCCGCCCGGCGTGCACAAGGGCTCAAGCCGATCGAGACGAAACTGCGCGACCTGTTCCGCGAGCCCCTTTCGGCGCGCGAGTTGAAAGACTTCGACGCCATCGTGTTCGATCCGCCGCGCGCCGGTGCCAAGGCGCAAGCCGAGCGGCTGGCGCAATCGCTCGTGCCGCTGGTCGTCGCAGTGTCTTGCGATCCGGGAACCTTGGCGCGCGACCTGCGCATTCTCGTCGACGGCGGCTACAGCATCGAAGCCGTGACGCCCATTGACCAGTTCCTGTTCTCGGCACACGTGGAAGTCGTGGCCGTGCTGCGGCGCCGCCGCTAGCGTCTTTTCGATTTGGGCTGAGCCGGCCAACCCGCACCGACCCCAGTGGTGAGCCTGTCGAACCACGGCATTGGCAAACACAGCCCGTCCTTCGACGGGCTCAGGACGAGGGCGCGTGCGAGGCTTAGTATCCGATCAATCTGGCGCTCAGATCACCTTGGCGCTCTGCAGGTCGGCAATTTCCGCGTCGCTGAAACCGAACTGGCGCAGCACTTCGTGCGTGTGCTGGCCGGCTTCGGGCGGCGCGGCAACGAGCTTGCTCGGGGTGCGCGCCAGCGACACCGGCTGGCCCACGACACTGAGCGTGCCGCGCGTATCGCCCGTATCGATGGATTGCACCATGCCCAGGTGCTCGACCTGCGGATCGGAGAACACCTTGTCGATGGAGTAAATGGGACCGCACGGAACTCCCGCCTTGTTCAGGCGCTCGACCCATTCGGCACTGGTGCCATCCGCAAGCCGCTGATCGATGGCCGCGTTGAGCGCCTTGCGATTTTTCGAGCGTGCCGCAGCATTGGCATAATCGGCATGGCCGGTCAGTTCTTCGGCGCCGATGGCGCGGCAGAGCCGCTCCCAGATGGCGCTACCTGCGGCCGCGATATTGATATGGCCGTCGCGCGTCTTGAACACACCGGTTGGAATGCTGGTCGGGTGGTCGTTGCCCGCTTGCGGCGGCACCTCCCGGTCGTTGAGCCAGCGCGAGGCCTGGAAATCAAGCATGAATATCTGGGCTTGCAGAAGCGAGGTGGCGACCTCCTGGCCCTTTCCGGACTGTTCGCGTTCGAGCAGGGCGACAAGAATGCCGAGCGCACAAAATATGCCCGCCGACAGGTCTGCTATCGGAATGCCCGCGCGCATCGGCCCGCGGCCCGGCTCTCCGGTGATCGACATGAGGCCACCCAGGCCTTGCGCAACCTGGTCGAAACCGGGCCGGTCCGCGTAGGGCCCGTCCTGGCCAAAACCGGAAATGCTTGCGTAGACGAGCCGCGGATTGATCTTGCTCAACGTCGCATAATCGATGCCGAGGCGCCGCTTCACGTCGGGCCGGTAGTTCTCGACCACGACGTCGGCCTTGGCAGCGAGCCTGTGAAAAACCTCGACGCCTTGCGCCGACTTCAGGTTGAGGCCGATCGCACGCTTGTTGCGGTGCAGATTCTGGAAATCCGGCCCATGGCGGGCGCCGCCGAGCCCTTCACCCTCTTCCATATGTGCCGGCAGTTCGACCTTGATGACATCGGCGCCCCAATCCGCGAGTTGACGTGCCGCTGTGGGGCCGGCACGCACGCGCGTGAGGTCGAGCACGGTAAAACGGGAAAGCGCGCTTGACGCTCTCGGAGCAGACATGGGGACAACCTCGTGGATGCAGCACTCACCCGAGATTGGCACGATTGCCCGAAAGCCCCAAGCGCGACCGGCGCCTCAGAGCGACGTCACTTGAATTCCGCCAGATAGTAGGTGTCGCCGATACGGCACTGTCCGAGCCGCCATTCGACGGGCCGGCCGTCGAGCGTGCACACCAGACGATCCAGGTTCAGCAGCGGCGTCGCCGGCTCGACCCGCAAGGTCTTTGCGACTTCAGGAGAAGCGCTGCCGATCGTAATCCGCTCCTCGCCCCTCCCCAGCAGGATGCCGAACTGCTGCGCCAGCACGACGATGCGGTGCGACACGGTCTTCTCCGACAAGCCGGGGAACAACGCGGCTGGCATGGCCACCTCCTCGAGCATGTACGGCTTGTCGTCTCTGAGACGCACGCGGCGGATGCGGCAAACCCGCTCGTGCATGCGCAAGCGCAATCGCATGCACTCGGCCTCGCTGACGGCGGCTTCCGCGATATCGAGGAGTTCGACTTCCCCCGCGACATGGGCACCATCCTTGCCGCGAATGTTGCTGTAGCGCACGGCCAGTTCTTCGGAGGACTGGTCGTTGACGAACGTACCTCGACCTTGACGGCGCGTGAGAAGGCGCTCGGCTTCCAGAAGATCCAGGGCCTTGCGCATGGTGCCGGGGCTCACGCCGAACTGGCGGGCGAGATCGCCCTCGTTGGGAATGGCCGTGCTGGGTTTCCATTCCCCGCCGGCGATGCGTTCCCCCAATGCGTCGCGCACCTGGAGATACAGCGGCCTCGTCGAAAAACGGCTGGTCATTATCCTACTGTTCAGCATGGTCCTCTCTATCGGATCTGCAATGCTCTACCAACGTCATAGTCTATTGATATTGCTTCGATTGAAGGAAAGTCGCCTGTGGGCATCGCGAACACCGGCTTAATCCTTGGTTCGATATAGTGCCATTTACGCATTTTACCCAGCCCCGGCGGAGGGTTTTTAACAGATTGTTGCACTAACACTCGGAATGCCAGGTTGCCTCGAGGGCCAAGGTAGAGGTCCAAGGCGAGAGGTGACCACTGCGGCAATGTGCCAAATGAGCAGTCTGAGCGTTTTGCCTGCGCCGTCTCTCGCCAGCCAATCTTCGTGGTCGCCGATGCTGGATGACAGCCCGTCGAAGCCGCTATTGTGCCGCTCCAGGCCCTATGCACATCTAGGCCGAACGGCGAAACAGGGGTGGAAACATGGCGAACGCTATCGATCTCAAAGGCCGAACGGCCGTCGTCACCGGCGGCGCGCAGGGCTTCGGCAAGGCGATCACCGAGCGGTTCGTGGCCTCGGGAGCCAAGGTCGCGATTTGGGACCGCGACACTGCACTTGCCGAAAAAACCGCTGCCGCCCTCGGCGGAAGCGTCGTCGTAATCGGTTGCGACGTGACCGAGCCCGATGCCGTCGCCAAGGCGCGGGATGCCACCGTCAAGGCCCTCGGCCGTATCGATATCCTGATCAACAATGCCGGCATCGCCGGTGCCAACGCCAAGGTCTGGGAAACCGATGTGGAGGAATGGCGCAAGGTGATGCGCGTCAACCTCGACGGGCCGTTCATCTGCTCGCGGGCCGTCGTGCCACTGATGGTCGCCCAGAACTACGGGCGTATCGTCAACATCGCCTCCATTGCCGGCAAGGAAGGCAACCCGAACGCCGCGCACTACTCGGCATCGAAGGCCGGCGTGATCGCGCTGACCAAGTCGCTCGGCAAGGAACTGGCCGGCTACGACATTGCCGTCAACGCGGTGACGCCCGCCGCAGCCAAGACGGCAATCTTCGACCAGATCACCCAGGAACACATCGACTTCATGCTGTCGAAGATCCCGCGCAACCGCTTCGTCAAGGTGGAAGAACTGGCTTCGCTCGTGGCGTGGATCGCATCCGCGGAGAACTCTTTCACCACCGGCGCCGTGTTCGACATCTCCGGCGGCAGGGCGACGTACTGACGCCCACCGCCTCGGATCGATCATCGCACCTGCTTATTGGTCCAAGCATGGAACCTGATGGGACGCGCCCGGCGTTGGCGCTTCCTTCGGTAACCGTCTCGCTTTAGCCTGCGCCTGCGGCAACGTCCGCAGTACATCGCAGACAGAATGAAGGCTCCGGGGAGGAAACATGGCACTGATCGCGAGATCGCTCGTCGTCCTGGCAGCGCTGGCTTTCGGGCTGGCTCAGCCGGTCAGCGCGCAGACCTATCCCGACCGTACGGTGAAGATCATCGTGCCGCAGCCGCCCGGCGGCGGCTTCGACACCGTTGGACGCGTTCTTGCGGATCGTCTGGGACCATTGCTGGGCCAGACGGTACTGGTTGAAAACCGCGTCGGCGCCGGCACGCTGGTCGGCACCGAGGCCGCAGCCAAGGCGCCTGCCGACGGCTACACGCTGTTACTGGGCGGCCTCTCCAATATCGCGCTCAATCCCGGGCTCTATGCCAAGCTGCCCTATGATCCGCTGAAGGACTTCACGCCGATCGGCCTCGCCGTCACCTGGTCCTACACGATGGTGGCGCGCAAGGAGCTGCCCTACAAGGATCTCAAGGAACTGGTCGCATTCGCCCGCGCCAATCCGGAGAAAATTACCTTCGCGTCAGCCGGCAAGGGCTCAGGCCAGCACATCGCCATGGCGGTGACGGCGCAGCTCGCCGGCGTGAAGCTCACGCACGTGGCCTACAAAGGCGCGCAGTCGGCCTATCAGGACATTCTCGGTGACCGCGTCGACCTGTTCTTCGACATCTCCTCGACTGCGCGGGCGCAGGTGGATGCCGGGACGGTACGCGCGCTCGCCGTCTCCTCGCGCGAGCGGCAGGCGATGCATCCCGACGTGCCGAGCGTGATGGAAACCGGCTTAGCCCCGCTCGACATGGAAAGCTGGTTCGGGTTGTTCGCGCCCGCCGCCACGCCTGCGCCAGTCCTGGCGCGGCTGCGGGCCGATTTTGCCAAGGTGATCGCCATGCCGGAGGTCGGCGACCTGTTCGCCAAGACCGGCGGCCGCATCATGAAGCTGTCGCCAGCGGAGACCGACGCCCTGCTCAAGCGCGACGTGGAACGCTGGACCAAGCTGATCCAGGATGCCGGTCTGGGCGGCGGCTAAGGGCCGTCCGGTCTCGTTTCGCCCGCATGCGATGTTTGCTAGAACCAAGCGTCACGCCAACTAGCGCTCAAGAGGTTCCATGTCCGTCCGCCGCATCGCGTGCCTTCTCATATTGGCAGCAAGCACGGCAGCGTGCGGTGACGACCCCCAGATCAAAGCGTGCCAGGATGGGCGCGATCCCCGCAAACAGCACGCCGCCTGCACCAAGGTCATCAGTTCCGACCCGAAATCAGCGGAGGCGCACAACAACCGATGTTTCGCCAACAACGAGCTGCAGCAGTACGACAAATCGCTGATCGACTGCAACGCGGCCATCAAGCTCGATGCGAAAAACGCCTCCGCCTACAACAACCGCGGCGTCGCCTATGAGATGCGGGGCGAGTTCGACCCGGCGCTCGCCGACTACACTAAGGCCATTGCGCTCTACCCGAAGTTCGCAACGGCATTTGCAAACCGCGGCGACGTCTACTCCAAGAAAAATGACACCGAACGCGCCGTCGCCGAGTATCGGCGCGCACTGGCTATCGAGCCGTCCAACGAAATTGCGCTCAGCGGCTTGAAGCGCTTGGGTGCGCGCTAGGCCTTTCCGCGCGTTCGCCCTCGTCCTGAGCTTGTCGAAGGACGGCCACGCCTCCAAGCCGTGGTTCGACAAGCTCACCACGCGGTCGGCGCCGGTTGCCCACTCATTCCTTCCACGGCACACCACCCGCGTAGGTGCGATAGCTCACACCGGCGAGCCAGCCGGCATCGACCGGCAGCAGGATGCCGGTGATAAAGGCCGCCTGGTCGGAGCAGAGGAAGGCAATCGCGTCCGCGATGTTTGCGGGCTCCGGCAGCTTGGGCAAGGCATGCACGCCCATGATCTTGTTGAGGTCGCGCTGACCCGCTTCCACCTTGGCCCTGAGCGGCGGTGTCATGACATATGTGGGCGCGACGCTGTTGACGCGGATGTTGTGCCGCCCAAGTTCAACGGCCAGCAGCTGCGTAAGACGCTCGATGGCCGCCTTGCCCATGTTGTAGGCCGGAATCGGCAGCGGCAGACGGCTGTTGATGGAGCCCAGCGTGACGATCGCGCCGCGCTTGCCTGCAATCATCTGCCGGGCGAAGGCGCGGCAGCAATGCACCGTGCCATGGTAGTTCACCTGCCACATGCGGTCGTGCGCCGCCATGTCCATGTCCATGATGCCCTCGGTGTTCGGGATCAGTCCCGCCGAGGTGACCAGGACGCGCGCCGGTCCCTGCTCCTTCTCGATCTTCGCCGCCACGGCGTCGACCGCCTTGGCATCCGCTACGTCGCAAGCATAGAAGCGCGCCGCATCACCGATGGACCTGGCAACGGCTTCACCGCTCGTCGCATTCACATCGACGATCGCAATGTCGTAGCCATCGCCCGCGAGCCGGCGGGCCGTGGCCTCGCCGATGCCGCTGGCTCCGCCGGTGATGACTGCAACGCCTGGACTGGACATGCTAGGTTTCCTCGCCTGTCGGTTGAACGATTTCTTGCGCCTGGGCGCCGGGGCCAACTGGCCGATCGCAAGTACAGCGCTGGCCTGTTTTTTATCTTGTGAGGCCATCCTATCCCACCTCGCATGCTCCCGCGAGCGGACCGCTTGGAACTCGCCGTTGTCATGATGGCTCCCATTTCCTGAGTGATGGTGGGGCGCGAAGCCGGCCGCCGCAGTAGAGTGCCGGCAAAGCCATTGTTCGACGCGTCGTTGCTGGAGGCATTGCCAAATGAGTTATGATCGTCGCCGGTTTCTGATCGGGCTCGGCGCCACGCCGCTGGCATTCGGTGCCGGCGTATCGGCAACATCGGCCCAGGCACCGGACAAGAAATCCGTCCCGGATTTCCCCGACGCTGCGACGTTCCGCTCGGGCGACCTGGTGTGGCCGAAGAAGAAGGGGTCGCTCGTCCCCAGGACACGCTCGGCGCAGGCGGCACCGACCCAAGAACGCCGCGAGTGGGAAGTGGCGCGGCAGCAGATGCTGGCAGACCCTGCCGCTGCCGGACTTTCGCCAGATGTGGCGGAACGGCTCAAGACCATGAGCTATGACGAGTTCGAACGCTTCTATTTCTCCGGGCAATCTCAACCACCCCAAGGGGCATCGCGCAGTGCCGGTGCGGTCGGCCGCACCATCTCCGTGGGGCACGTGGGACTGATCGAGGTGGACGCGCGGGGCATTCCCCACGTCATCGAGGCAACCCCGAAGCGGCCCGACGGTACCGACGGCGGCGTCATTCGCCTACGCTATGCGGATTGGCTCAAGTCCTACATCAATATCCAGGTCTGGCATGGCCGGTTTCGCGACCTGGACCCGGCCGTCTGCCAGCGCGTGCTGGACGTGGCACGATCGCAGCTCGGCAAGCCCTACGATTTCTTCAACTTCGATCTCAACGACGACCGCAGCTTCTATTGCTCTAAGCTCGTTTGGATGAGTGTGTGGCGGGCGGCGCAAATTGCCGCCGACGACAATCCCGACCCGCAGCGCGGCAAGAGCTTCCCACCCTGGTTCTCGCCCAAGGCGCTGATCGGCTCGAAGCGCATTGCGATGCTGCACAGCCCCGGCGAATACTGAACGGCATGGCTGCATTGGAGCGCGTATCGGCTCACCGCATCGTCAGCGGCAAATCGCGGCAACGTCGGGAACAATTGCTCGGCATGGATGGTTCCTACCTGGAGAGATCAGGAGAAACCCAATGCGTCGATCAATAGTGACAGTTCTGGCCGCCGGCGTGAGCATGGCTGCGTGGTGTGGCGGTGCCTCCGCGCAAGGCGTGGGCGTGGACCTCTATGTGGGCCCGGGCTATGGCACGTACAACGACTATCGGGACCATCGGGACTATCGCTCCGGTCCTCGCGTCTACGGGTATTACTACGATGATACCCCGCGTCATCTCCGGCAACCGGAAGATTACCGCACCGGCTCCAAGCGCTGGTGGAAGCAGATGGACCGCCAGGGGCGCGGCGGCCATCAAGACTGATGACGACGGAGGTCCGCATGCTCGCTTGCGAGGCGGCGAACCTTGACGCGGACAATAACCGACAACGTTTGACTTGGCGTCGCACAGTCGTGCAGCGCCTGCGATGGTCGGGGCTAAGGCCCCGACCGCCTGCATTGTTGGCGGATGAAGAAGACGGCCGGGACGGCGCTCGTGCGTGAAGCGCTGCCACCAAACTAGCGGTGCGCACATGAACGCCGAATGAAGCCTGGACGCCGAATGAGGATGAGGATGAGTGCGGAGAGACGAAGTCCGCAAAATCCAACGCGATTGTCCAAGCGCCTCTACTGATCCGACGTAAACGATCCGTCCTGCTGGGCTTCGGTAACAGGGTTGTGCCGCGTCTGGTCCTGCTTCTCCGGTAGCTCTGTACCGGCAGGGCGAAAGCGCTTTGTCAGCTGCTCTTGTTCCTGTTGCTTGTGCTGCCTGGCAAGCTGCCGGCGCATCTGGTCACGCGCTTGCGGGCTTCGGGACTCCATCGACGCCTCCCCTGCTCACCACAATGGAAAACGCACAATCTCCATGGCAAGTTCCCAACGCTCTGCTTACGTCGGGTAGTGTGTCAAGCGAAGCGACGCGGCCGGGCTGAATGAGCTGTGGATAGGTTGACGAGACGTCAACAGGGTTGGTGCAATTGCGCTAGCCGTCGCAGCGGACGCAAACGGCGAAGCGCGTTCCGCTAGTGCGTCCAGGCGCCTTTGCGGCCGTAGCGAAAGTTGTCGGAGTAGGACTTGCGCACCTGGGCGCGGCGCTGTGGTTCCAACAGGCGATAGGCGATGCCGTTGCGCTCGGCATAGGCAATCGCTTCTTCTTTGGTTTCGAAAGCAAGGCGCAACTGGCTCTTCATATCGCGCGAACTGGTCCAACCCATCAGTGGATCGATCTCGCGCGGCGCTTCGGGCTCATACTCCAGCACCCATTCTTTAGTCCGGGCGGGACCTGATTGCATAGCGGTCTTGGCCGGCTTGTAGATTCGGGCAGCCATGAGGGTCCTGTATCGCGTGCGTTTTGCCGAACCGGCTCGAGCGGTGCGTGGGTGGAGAAAGCAGGCGTCGGCCCACAAAAGTCAATGGCCTTTCTGTCGCGAGCACGACACCGCCGATATCTGCGCGCTAAGCAGCAGCGGACCGTTGCGATGCCGGTTGCGGCGCCGGTCGCGCCGCGCGCGACGACTGGATCATAATCAGCTCGGAGAGATTTTCTGCGGTGATGTAGCCGGCCAGGCGCCCGCGCGGATCGACCACGCCGACGAGACGCTTGGCCTGGCGTTGCAACGACTGAAAGACGTTAT
Source organism: uncultured Alphaproteobacteria bacterium (assembly GCA_963814055.1). Classification (GTDB taxonomy): domain Bacteria; phylum Pseudomonadota; class Alphaproteobacteria; order Rhizobiales; family Hyphomicrobiaceae; genus AWTP1-13. The sequence continues at coordinate 36,827 of CAWFBJ010000020.1, read as the reverse complement.
CGAGGCAGGCATTCTCGGGCACGGTCGGCACATCCTTATCCATGACGTCGACGACGGGCGTTGCCCCGCCCGTGCTCTGCAGGGCCGCGATCATAGCCTCCCGCGTCAACACGCCCTGCAAGGCGCCGCCTGCATCCACCACGGGAAATTCCTGCTGCGTCGTGCGCAGCAGCAGGGCCGCCGCATCGTCCACCGAAGAGGAAGGGCTCAGCGTCTGGAAGCTGGTGATCATGGCGTGCGAGGCGAGGTAGCCGCGGGTGTACTCGCGCGCCTGCACATAGCCGGCCTCGCCGCTGGCCGCCAGGAAGATGAAGACGGCAATCAGAATCAGCATCGGATTGCCCATTAGGCCGAGGAAAGCGAACACGAACGCCAGTCCCTGGCCGATGGTCGCAGCCACCCGCGTGGCACGCGTGTAGCCCATGGGAATGGCGAGAAGCGCTCGTAGCACCCGCCCGCCATCCATCGGGAAGGCCGGAATGAGATTGAACACGCACAACGCCACGTTGGCGGCGGCGACCCGGCCCGCGAGCGTGGTCGTGGCCTCCTGCAGCTGCGCCATCTGCGAGAGGTCGAAGCGCGCGCCGAGCACCACGACCAGCACCAGCGCAATCACGAGATTGACCGCCGGCCCCGCCAGCGCCACGAAGATTTCCTGGCTCGGTTTTTCCGGCATCCGCTCCAGCGATGCCAGCCCGCCGATCGGCAGCAGCGTCACATCCGACGTGCCGATGCCGTAGCGGCGCGCCGCGAACACATGCCCGAACTCATGCAGCAGCACGCACGCGAACAGCAGCACGACGAACACCACGCCGTCCACGGCGGCAGCAGCGCCTCCCCGTGTCCAGTGGATCGCGGCGATCCACGCCAGCAGCAGGAAGAATGTCAGGTGAATACGCACGGCGGTGCCGGCGACATCGAACAGCCTGATCGACCAACCCATGACGCTCTCCTGCCGAGTCTGTGATTGCGAGGCACCAGCCTACACGCGCCGGGGCCGGCGTGCACACCCGCCACATCCGGCACGCCCTGAACGGCCATCTCTCCAGGCTTGTTCCGAGGCTCGAAGCACGGCCTGGTGCATGCGGCCCGTCCTTCGACAAGCTCAGGACGAGGCGAGCGCGTCGCACGCTCTATGGTTCAGCCACACACTCAACCCCGTGGTGAGCTTGTCGAACCACGGCTCGGTGTGCACAGCCCGTCTCACGCTTCCACGATCTTCGGCCTCACCGGATGCACCAGCCGGAACCCCACGCCGAACCTATTCCACAGATTGATGGCGCCGATGGCGAGTGTCAGGTCGGCGATCTCGGGTTCGGAGAACTGCGCAGCCACCTGCGCATAGACGTCATCGGGCGCGCCCGTCTGCGGCAGCAGGGTCAGCACCTCGGTCCACGCCAATGCGGCGCGCTCGCGATCCGTATAGAGCGGCGACTCGCGCCACGCATCGATCAGATAGATGCGCTCTTCCGTCTCGCCGGCCTTGCGCGCATCGCGCGTGTGCATGTGCAGGCAGAACGCGCACTTGTTGATCTGCGAGGCCCGGATCTTGATCAGCTCCAGCAGCGGCTTTTCCAGCCCGCTCTTGTCGACCACCGCCTGCAGCGCCAGCAAGGCTTGATACGTGGCCGGCGAGGCTTTGACATAGTTCAGACGGCGTTCCATGGGGACTCCGATTGCAGGGTTGTTCCAACTCCCGACACGTGGGGCCAACCCCGGCTCCTGTCCAGCATGGCCATGTCAATTGCCCGTGAGGTTCGCTCCAGGCCTGCGGCGGTACGGTCGCGCATGCATTTCCGGCATCCCTGTGCCCCACGCGGCAGCGTGCTCGACAATTCGACCCATGCGGAACTTTGGCGTAGGCTTGCACCATAAGAGCCGACACGGCATTGCCTCGAAGGCCAATAACGGGGAGACGCTCATGCACCGCCTGCTGCTTGCGGCCTTGGCTGCCGCATTCGTCGCCGCCAGCACTCCTGTCGCCGCGCAATCCAACGCCAAGGCGCCCCAGTTCGCCGTCGATCCGTACTGGCCCAAGCCGCTGCCCGACAAATGGATCCTCGGCCAGGTCGCCGGCATCGCCGTCGACGGCAAGGACAACGTCTGGATCATCCATCGGCCCGCCACGCTGGTCGACGACGAGAAGGGCGCACAGAAGTCCCCGCCCGAGACACGCTGCTGCATCGCGCCGCCGCCGGTGCTGCAATTCTCCCCCGACGGCAAGCTGCTCAGGAGCTGGGGCGGGCCGGGCACGGGCTACGACTGGCCCAAGACCGAGCACGGCATTCACGTCGACAAGGAGGGCAACGTCTGGGTCGCCGGCAACGGCAACGAGGACCATCAGATCCTGAAATTCACGCCCGACGGCAAGTTCCTGATGCAGATCGGCAAGGCCGGCTCGACGGGCGGCTCCAACAGCAAGACCCAGCTCGGGCGGCCGGCGCACATGGTGACGGACGATGCCGCCGGCGAACTCTATGTAGCCGACGGCTATCTCAACCGCCGCGTCGTCGTGTTCGACGTCAAGACCGGCGCCTACAAGCGGCACTGGGGCGCCTATGGCACCAAGGAGCCGACCGACGAGAAGCTGCCGTCCTACAAGCCGGTGGCGATCACCGATCTGTCGAAGTCGTTCTCCAACCCCGTGCACTGCGTGCGCCTGTCGCGCGACAACCTCGTCTACCTGTGCGACCGCGCCAACAACCGCATCCAGGTGTTCAACAAGGACGGTACGTTCGTGAAGGAATTCCAGCTCGACGCCGAGACGCTGCAGAACGGCTCGGTGTGGGACCTGGTGCTGTCGAACGACGCAGCGCAGCGCTACATCTTCGTCGCCGACGGCGCCAACATGGCCGTCAGCACGCTCGATCGCCAGACCGGCAAGCGCCTCGGCATGTTCGGCCGCCCCGGCCGCATGGCCGGCGACTTCAAGTGGATCCACAATATGGCGATCGACTCCAAGGGCAACCTCTACACCGCCGAAGTCGGCTTCGGCCGCCGCACCCAGAAGTTCAAGCGCACGGGCGGGTGAGACGCCGGCCCGCCATCCCGGAAGCCGAGCCACCGGCGAGGCTATCCGGGACCTGCCCCACGCTCCGCCCCGCCGCGCATGTTTGCCCTCGATAATGCTGCGTAGCAGACTTGGGCAAGCGCTGGAGCAGGAGCAATGTTTCGCGAGCCCGTTGTTTCCGAAAGCATCGCCGCCATCGGCTACGACGACGATGCCGAGGCGCTGGAAGTCGAGTTCGTCTCAGGTGCCATCTACCGCTACAGCGGCGTGCCCCAGGACACCTTCGAAGACTTCCGCCAATCCCCCTCCAAAGGCGCCTACTTCAACCAGCACATCAAGAATGCGTATCCGTGGGAGCAGGTGGAGTAGAGGCCAGTTTGGGCATGCGTGTTAGGAGAGCAGCCCACTAGTGCACTGTGCGCTGGGATTCCCGCCTCCGCGGGAATGACGTTCGCTATTGAACTTGGCCACTCACAACAGACGTCACCCCCGCGCAGGCGGGGGCCCATGTCACATATCCACGCGGTCACGGCCGGTGTGTCGCCGCGCGCGATCAGTGGGTCCCTCGTTGATCGCACCCCAGAACTCGTCGAACAAATCGGTCCATTCCGGATTCATGCTCTCGATCAACCGCACCTTCCAAGCCCGGTTCCATTTCTTGAGCCGCTTCTCGCGCCGGATCGCATCGGGCATCATGTCGTGCATCTCGTAGTAAACGAGCCGATGCACGCCATAGCGCTTCGTGAAGCCCTCGATCAGATCCTGTTTGTGAAGGGATGTGCGATTTGGCAGGTCGCTGGTCACACCGATGTACAGCGTGCCGTTGCGCTTGTTCGCCAGCATGTACACACAGGGCTGCTTGGGCATGCAAATTGATAGCAGCCCACCGATGCACTGTGTACTGGGTTCCCGCCTCCGCGGGAATGACGTTCGTTGCTTGGTAGGAACCCAACAACTGGCGTCACCCCCGCGGAGGCGGGGGCCCATGTCACCGGTCTATTTGCTGATTGCGGCCAATTTTCCTGCCGCGGATGCTTGCAAGGCCTGGATCTCTATGAAGTAGTCTCGATCGAACACTTTGCGGCTCTCTTCATTGAAGCCGCCCACCTCGTATCCCCGAATTATGCGGGCCGCTTCGTTCCTCGCAAGGTCGTAGTCGGCGAGTTCATCATGCAGAAAAGCAACATACGAATGCGCTATGACGAGCGAAGCGGGCGCTTCACACTCTGCAATCCGAAAACTCCGAAGCGCATTGAGGGTATCGCCCAACAATCCGTAAACATGCGCCATACGGCTGAGCACGAAACTGGAACGATCGCTTGGCCCCGACCTTCTCAAACGCTCATAGCAAACCCGCAAGTGGTTCAGGGCCGCGATGTAGTCGCCGGCAAGATACGAGTGTCCGTGAGCCAAATAATCAGGATCATCGGAAAGCCTAGTCATCACACCAACCGGCTCTGCTCCACCGCCGCCGCGATGAAGCTCGCGAACAGCGGGTGCGGCTCGAAGGGGCGCGACTTGAGTTCGGGGTGGAACTGCACGCCGATGAACCAGGGATGATCGGGCAGCTCGATGATCTCGGGCAGCAGGCCGTCGGGTGACAGCCCGGCGAAGCGCACGCCGGCTTTCTCCAGCCGCTCGCGGTATTTCGTGTTCACCTCGTAGCGGTGGCGGTGGCGTTCCGAGATCTGCGTGTCGCCGTAGATCTTGGCGACCTTGCTGCCCTTGGCCAGCGTCGCCGGATAAGCGCCGAGCCGCATGGTGCCGCCGAGGTCGCCGTTGAGCTTGCGCTTTTCCAGCTCGTTGCCGCGCATCCACTCGGTCATCAGGCCGACCACCGGCTCCTCGCTCGGCCCGAACTCGGTAGAGCCGGCCTTGCCGATGCCGACCAGATCGCGCGCCGCCTCGATCACCGCCATCTGCATGCCAAAGCAGATGCCGAAGTAGGGAACCCTGCGCGTGCGCGCGAACCGCGCCGCCAGGATCTTGCCCTCCGAGCCGCGCTCGCCGAAGCCGCCGGGCACCAGGATGCCGTGCACGTTCTCCAGATAGGGCGCCGGGTCCTCGCCCTCGAACACCTCGCTCTCGATCCACTCGAGCTTCACCTTCACGCGGTTGGCGATGCCGCCGTGGAACAGCGCCTCGTTGAGCGACTTGTAGGCGTCCTTCAGTCCCGTGTACTTGCCGACGATGGCGATCGTCACCTCGCCTTCCGGGTTGGCGATGGCATTCGAGATGGTCTGCCAGCGCTCCAGCTTCGGGGCCGGCGCATCCTTGATGCCGAACGCGTCCAGCACCTGCGCTGTCGAGCCCCTCGCGATGATAGGCCAGCGGCACGTCGTAGATGGAGGCGACGTCGAGCGCCTGGATCACCGCCTCGGGCCGCACGTTGCAGAACAGCGCGATCTTCTTGCGCTCCGACGCCGGCACCTCGCGGTCGCAGCGGCACAGCAGGATGTCGGGTTGTATGCCGATCGAGCGCAGCTCCTTCACCGAGTGCTGCGTCGGCTTGGTCTTGAGTTCGCCCGCGCTCGGGATGAACGGCACCAGCGTCAGATGGATGAAAACGGAATCGCCGCGCGGCAGCTCGTTGCCGAGCTGGCGGATGGCCTCGAAGAACGGCAGGCCCTCGATGTCGCCGACCGTGCCGCCGATCTCCACCAGCACGAAGTCGATGCCGTCGTTGCCCGACAGCACGAACTGCTTGATGGCATCCGTGACGTGCGGGATCACCTGCACGGTGCCGCCGAGGTAGTCGCCGCGCCGCTCCTTGGCGAGGATCTCCTGGTACAGCCGGCCGGTGGTGATGTTGTCGGACTTCTTCGCCGGCACGCCGGTGAAGCGTTCGTAGTGGCCGAGGTCGAGGTCGGTCTCCGCCCCGTCGTCCGTCACGAACACCTCACCGTGCTGGTAAGGGCTCATCGTGCCGGGGTCGACGTTGAGATAGGGGTCGAGCTTCCTCAGTCGAACAGAATAGCCGCGTGCCTGAAGAAGTGCCCCAAGAGCCGCTGAAGCCAGCCCTTTGCCGAGCGAAGAGACCACGCCGCCGGTGATGAAGATGTACCGCGCCATGGACTTGCAGAATACATCGCCCGGCCGCGATTCGAAGTGTGTTTTTTGTGTTCCATCCACGGCCTTTCGCCGCGGGACGTGAGATTGCGTTGTAGCTCCCCCGGGGTGCCGCACACCCGTCATTCCCGCCAAGCGAAGCGCCGAGCGGGAATCCAGACATATAAGCAACGTCGGCGTTCTGGGCTGGATCCCCGCTCACGCTGCGCTGGCGGGGATGACGGCGGCGATGGTTAAGTGGCTGGGTAACCCCACGGGAGGCTGCCCATGATCCTCGAGCTCGTGCTGTTCGACAACCCGCCCGGCCTCGACCGGCAGACCGAGCTCGAGGGCGCCCGCAGCGTCGTCGCCAAATGGCAGGCCAACCCCGACCTCCTGCGCAAGCATTTCATGCGCACCGAAGACGGCTCCCAGGGCGGCGCGGTCTATCTCTGGAAATCCCGCGCGGCAGCAGAGGCGGCCCACGGTCCGGAATGGCGCGCCTCGGTCAAGGTGCGCACGGGGTCGGAGCCCACGTGCCAATATTTCGATCTGCTGATCCTGCTGGACAACGAAGCCGGCGAGGTCACCGAGTTCGCCTGAGGCGTGCCTCGCCTACTTCGACTGCGGCACGCGCGGGGTCTCGGGCGCGGGCGTGTCCGGCACTTGGTTGCCCTGGTTGGTCTTGTTCAGGTCGATGGTCGGTAGCTGCGAGGGCGGTGCCGCCGGCGCTCTCGGCGCCTTCGTCGGCTGGGTACCAGGTGCCTGCGGCACGTCCAGGATGGAGCGTTGCGTCGGCTGGGACGCCACCAGCGACAGGATCATGCTGGTGAAAAAAAACGCCGCCGCGAGCCCCGCAGTGACGCGCGTGAGAAAATTCGCCGCCCCGCGCCCCGTCATGAATCCGCCGCCGCCGCCTCCGCCACCCATGCCCAGCGCGCCGCCTTCCGAGCGCTGCAGCAGCACCACGGCGATAAGCGCGAGCGCTATCATGATGTGAATGACGAGGAGAACGGGGGCCATGCGCACCTCTATATCGGACGGCTGTCGTCGTTGGGGGGCTTTTACACCAGCTGCGGACGCGCCGCCAGCAGCCTAGACCACAGATTCCGGGCAGGCCCCAAGCCCATTTATTGTCGCGCCGGCGCGTTGGCGAACGGGTCGACAGCCGGATTGACCGGCGGGGGCTTATAGGCATCGTCCGCCTTGGACTTTGCCTTGGTCTTGGCCGCAGCAGCGGCTTTGTCGGAAGAAGATGTGGCGCCCGTGTCCTTCGCAGGCGCCTTCGGGGTCGTGGGCGCCGTCTTTGCTGCTTCCTTGGGCTTGGGTTTAGCAGCGGGAGTTTTGGCTTGCTCCGCCGGGGCGGCCTTCGCCGTACCGGGCTTTTTTTGCGGGGCCGGCGCAGCGTCGGTCTTGGATGATGCGGGGTCCTTGCCGTCGTCGTCTGCCTTGGCGGGCGTCGGAGCGGGGTCGGCATCGGCATCGGGCGGAAGCTCGACGAGGTTGCGCGACGAACATCGGAAAAGCAGTTGCTCGTCCAGATCCGATGAGGCGGCGGATCTGGTCCAGCTTGTCAGCGGCGAGATTGGACTTGGCCCACGCCGGACCCTTCGCCATGTTGCCCCGCACGCCGGTCTGCTCCATGCGCACCTGCTCGCCCTTGAGCTGCCCGCACGTGGCCGCATCCAATGGCTCGGCACGGACGCCGCCATTGGCAAGCGTGAACGCCAGCACACTCAAGAACATTACGGACAGCAAGCCTCGTGACATTACTCTCGTGAGCTCCGGCACACGTCGCGAGAAGGAAAGGATCTGGTTAGGGTCGCACTAAGTCTCTTTTCGGGCACCGGTCAAGACGCGCAGGCGGCCACGATGGCAAGGAAGTCGGCGGCCTTGAGACTCGCGCCGCCCACCAGCGCACCATTGACTTCGGGCACGGCCATCAGCTCGCGCGCGTTGTCGGGCTTCACCGACCCGCCGTAAAGAATGTCGCATGCCGCGGCCCTCTTGCGCCGTATCGCTCCACGAGGGCCCGGCGCAGGTGGCCGTGCACCTCCGCGACGTCGGCCACCGACGGCGTCAGCCCCGTGCCGATGGCCCACACCGGCTCGTAGGCGATCACCGTGTCGGCCGCATTCGCCTGCTCAGGCAGCGAAGCGCCGAGCTGGCGCGCAACCACCGCAAGCGTGAGACCGGCCTTGCGCTCGCCTGCAGTTTCGCCGATGCACACGATGGCCGTGAGCCCCGCACGATGCGCCGCCAATGCCTTCGCCTGCACGTCGCTGGAGCGCTCGCCGTGGTCCGCACGGCGCTCGGAATGGCCCACGATCACGGCGCTGGCGCCCGCGTCCTTGAGCATCTCGGCGGAAACGTCGCCGGTATGCGCACCGCTCGCCGCCCGATGGCAATCCTGCGCCCCTACGAGCAGCCGCGATCCTTCGGCTTCACGGGCAAGTGCCGCCAGCAGTGTCGCCGGCGGACAGATCATGGCCTCCACGCCGGCTGCAAAACCGGGCTCTGCCAACCGCTCCCGCACGCGCCTTGCCTCGCCGAGCGAGGCTGCCAGGCCGTTCATTTTCCAGTTCCCCGCCACGAGCGGCCGAATGCCACTTTTCGCTGCCATGAGTGCTCCGCCGGTCAACGCTTCTTTTTGCCCGATACCGAGCCCATAATATGCACCAGGCCGGCCATTGGGCGCGGAAAAATCTGGACTTCCGCGGGGCCGCCGGTAAGACGGCATGAACCGGCGCAGGCCGCCGGGCGGCAACCTGGAAAATCGTCATGCTCGACCAAATGCGGCGAGGCGTCACGCAACCTTTTCACGAAGTTCCTGCTGGCGCTTCTGATCGTCGCCTTCGCCGTCTGGGGCATCGGCGACGTCGTGCGTCGCTCCAGCCAGGGTGCGCTGGCCACTGTCGGCAAGACCGAGATCACGACGGAGGAATTCCGCCAAGCCTACCAGGACGAAATGCAGTCCATCTCGCGCCGCCTCGGCCGCCGCCTCACACCCGAGCAGGCCAAGCTCCTCGGCGTCGAGACACGCGCGCTTGCCCGCCTCATCGGCTTTGCCGCCGTCGACATCAACGCGCGCGAACTCGGGCTCACGGTTTCCGAGAACATCGTCGCCAACGTCATCCGCGGCGATCCGGCGTTCGCAGGGCCGACCGGGCAGTTCTCCAAGAACCAGTTCAACCAGCTGATCAGGCAGAACGGCTACCAGAGCGAAGGGCAATACATCCAGGCCCGCCACCGCGACATCCTGCGCGAGCAGTTGACCGAGACGCTGGGAGCCGGCGTCGAGCCGCAAGCCTCGCTTGTCGATGTCATGCATCGCTTCCGCGAGGAGACGCGTGTCATCGAATACTTCGCCCCCGACTACGACAAGCACATCAAGATCGCCGATCCCGACGACAGCCAAGCTGCAGGAGTTCTACGAGCAGAACAAGCGCCAGTACATTGCGCTGGAGCATCGCAAGGCCAACCTGCTGCTGCTGACGCGCGATGAGGCCTTGTCGCGCATTTCTGTGACCGACGACGAGATCAAGGCAGCCTACGAGGCGGCCAAGGAAACCTACAACATCCCCGAGAAGCGCCGCATCGCCCAGCTTACATTCCCCGACAAGGCGGCCGCCGACAAAGCCTACGCCGAACTCGTCAAAGGCCAAGAATTTCGATGAGGCGGCAGCCAAGCTCGGCTTCCCGGCCGCCGATATCGACCTCGGCCTGCTCACCCGCCCCGAGATGATCGACCCCAAGATCGCCGAGGCCGCGTTCGCGCTCAAGAAGAACGAGCTGTCGCGCCCCGTGGAAGGTCAGTTCTCGGTCGCGCTGCTGCGGGTCACCGATATCGAGCCGCGGCAAGCAGCGCACCTTCGATGAGGTCAAAGGCGAGATCAAGGAGCGCATCGCCGCCGAGCGCGTCGGCCAGAAGTTGCAGGAACTGCACGACGGTGCCGAGACCGACCGCGCCAAGGGCAAGCCGCTCAAGGAGATCGGCGAACAGCTCAAGCTTCCCTTCCGCGAGATTGCCGAGATCGACCGCCTCGGCAAGACGGCCGACGGCAAGGCCGCCATCGAGCACGCGGATGCGGGACGGATCGCGGAGGCCATGTTCGAGGCGAGCCCGGGTGTCGAGACGGAGGCTCTGGAGCTTGCGGACGGCGGCTATGCCTGGTTCGACGTGGTCTCGACCACGCCGGAGCGGCAGAAGACCTTCGACGAGGTCAAGGCGGAGGTGCGCGCCAACTACATCGAGGCCGAGAAGCGCAAGGAGATCGCAACCTTCGCTCGCACACAGGCAGATCGAGCGCCTCAGCCGGCGAGGGGATGCAGAAGGTGGCCAAGGAGCTGGGCGCCAAGGTCGTGCGCACCGAACCCTTCAAGCGCATCCGCAACGCCGCCCGGTCTGCCGACGGCTGCCGTGCAGCAGGCCTTCGGTCTTGCGAAGGGCGCTGCCACCTCCGTGCCAACGCCAGACGGGAAGGCGCGCGTGATCCTGCAGCGTGGCCGACATCATCGCTGCGCCTGTCCCGACCCTCGAGCAGACCGCCGCCCTGAAGGCCGAACTCGCCAAGCAGATTCGCGTCGACCTGCTGGAACAGTACGTGGGCGGTCTGCGCACGCGGTACGGCTATACAATCAACGAGAAACAGCTCAAGCAGGCGCTGGGTCCGCAGACCGAGCAACCGCAGGACACCAGCGACGACTGACGGGTCGCCCGCGCGCCTACTCAGGCAGGATGCGAACGCATGACGAAGCTGGACGTCGCCCCTCGCGATTTCGATGCCGAGCCGGCGCGCAGCACGTTTGCTGCGGCCTATCGGGAGGGCCGTGCGCAGGTCGTGTGGACACGGCTCATCGCCGACCTCGAAACGCCCGTCTCCGCCATGCTGAAGCTCAGCGATGGCCGGCCCATGAGCTGCCTGCTGGAGTCTGTCGAAGGCGGCGCGGTTCGCGGACGCTATTCCATCATCGGCATCGCGCCCGACATCGTGTGGCGCTCGTACGGCGATAGGGCCGAGATCAATCGCCGCCCGCAAACGCACATGCATGCCTTCGAGCCGGAACCCAAGCCCGCCCTGGAATCGCTGCGAGAGCTGCTGGCAATCCTCGCGCATCGACCTGCCGCAGGAGCTGCCGCCGATCGCTGCCGGCGTCATCGGCTACATGGGCTACGACACCATCCGGCTCATCGAGCGCCTGCCCGACCAGAAGCCCGATGCGCTGGACGTGCCCGACGGGGTGTTCGTTCGACCGACCATCATGGTCGTCTTCGATGCCGTGAAGGACGAGATGATCGTCGTCACGCCGGTGCGTCCCAAGCCCGGCATCGAGGCGCAGACGGCCTACGAGCACGCGCTGGAGCGCCTGCGCAGCGTCGTGCACGCGCTGGACGAGCCCCTGCCGCACGCGACATCCATGTCCGGCGCCCACCTGGCACTGCCCGATCCGGTCTCCAATACCTCGCCGGCCGAGTTCATGGGCATGGTGGAGCAGGCCAAGGAATACATCGCCGCCGGCGACATCTTCCAGGTGGTGCTGTCGCAGCGCTTCTCGGTGCCGTTCACCCTGCCTCCGCTCGCGCTCTACCGCGCGCTGCGCCGCACCAACCCTTCGCCGTTCCTGTTCTACCTCGATTTCGGCGGCTTCTCGCTGGTGGGCTCGAGTCCCGAAATACTCGTGCGCGTGCGCGACGGCGAGGTCACCATCCGTCCGCTGGCGGGTACGCGACCCCGCGGCGCCACGCCCGAGGAGGACAAGGCGCTCGAAGCGGAGCTGCTCGCCGATCCCAAGGAGCGCGCCGAGCACCTGATGCTGCTCGACCTCGGCCGCAACGATGTCGGCCGCGTCAGCAAGATCGGCTCGGTCCGCGTCACCGACAGCTTCGCCATCGAGCGCTACAGCCACGTCATGCACATCGTCAGCCAGGTCGTGGGCCAGCTCGACCGCAAGCACGACGTCGTCGATGCCCTGATGGCGGGCTTTCCCGCCGGCACGCTCTCGGGCGCACCCAAGGTGCGCGCCATGGAGATCATCGACGAGTTGGAGAAGGACAAGCGCGGGCCTTACGGCGGATGCGTCGGCTATTTCTCGGCCGACGGCGAGATGGACAGCTGCATCGTGCTGCGCACTGCTCTCGTCAAGGACGGCGTCATGCACGTGCAGGCCGGCGCCGGCGTCGTCGCCGACAGCAACCCCAAGGCCGAGCAGGCCGAGTGCGGCCACAAGGCCAAGGCGCTGTTCAAGGCCGCCGAAGAAGCCGTCCGCTTCGCCGGACTGGTGAAGCGGGGAAACAGATAGCAACCAAGACCTCCGTGGCGAGCTTGTCGAGCCATGGAGGTCGCAGCCGGTGCCCATCCTTCGACAAGCTCAGGATGAGGTTCGTGTTTGTGAAATAACGATGCTCACCCTGTCACTCTTGCGCCATGCCAAATCGAGCTGGGCCAACCCCGGGCAGCAGGACTTTGATCGCCCGTTGAACGAGCGCGGGCTGGAGGCAGCCCCGCGCATGGGCGCCTTCATGGCCGATCACGGCATCGCACCCGATCTCGTGTTGTGCTCGCCCTCGGTGCGCACGCGCCAGACGCTCGATCTCGTGCTGCCGCACTTTTCGACGGCCCCCACAGTTCTCTACGAAGACGCCCTCTATCTCGGTGCTCCGTCCACTCTCCTCAAACGCATCCGCAAACTCGACGGCGCAATCCAGCATGCGATGATCGTGGCGCACGATCCCGGCCTGCACCAGCTGGCCATGGAACTCCCCGGCTCTGGCGACCCGGAGGTCATGCAGGCGCTGGCGCAGAAATTCCCCACGGCCGCACTCGTCGTCATCGTGTTCGAGGGGCGCAGCTGGTCCAAAGTCAAGCCCGGCGCCGGCCGGCTCGAACACTTCATGAGCCCGAAACGGTTGCCGTAGTAGGGGAAGCCCTTTCAATTGGCGTCACCTCCGCGGAGGCGGGGTGACGTTCGGCGACATGCGCACCCTCAATTGGCGTCATTCCCGCGTAGGCGGGAACCCAGTCCACCGAGCCTCAAGGTTACCGACCATGCGCATGTCGGCGCGGCCCGCGCCGCGCAATTTCCAATCCGCCTAATCCACGCTGAGGCGTGACCTGGCCCCCCGCCTTCGTGCCGGAGGCGCGTCTCCGACACGACGCGGGGGTGACGTTGGGTGTGAGGTTGTTGCTGTAACAAGCGTCATCCCGCAGGCTCCCTTCGCGCGAACCTTGACCTGCGGCGGGGCGCTCCCCTAAACCCATGGCATGCTGGTCCTGATCGATAAGCAGCATCAGCGTCCGTCTACATCCGCATTCGTCCGCCGCCCGCAGTAAAGCTGCGACATTACAAGCTATTAGCATCCAAGCGCATTCGTGTGCGTCCGTTGTCATCCGGGCAGAAAGCGGGTATCAAAGCGGGTACTAAGGCCGGATACCCGCATCATCATGACACTGACAGACGCAAAGATCCGTAACGTCAAGCCGAGCGACAAGCCTCTTAAGCTGACCGATGCCGGCGGGCTCTACCTTGAGGTCCGACCCACCGGGGCCAAGCTATGGCGCTACCGCTATCGGATCGCGGGCAAAGAGAATCTGTTTGCCCTGGGCGAGTATCCGGCGCTGGGCCTGGCCGGGGCGCGGGAACAGCGGGCAGATGCGCGCAGACTGGTCAAGCAAGGCATCCATCCCTCGCACGACCGTCACGCCAAACGAATGGCAACCCATGCCGCCAATGCCAACACCTTCAAAGTGGTCGCAATGGAGTGGATCGAGAGGAAGAAGCCACTCTGGACTCCCTACTACAGCAGGCAGGTCGAACGATTCCTGGCCGCCGATGTTCTCCCGCACATCGGCGCCCTACCCATCAAGTCGGTTACGGCGGCGCACCTCCTCGAAATCGTGCGGCGGATAGAGGGAAGGGGGGCTGAGACCGTGGCTCTGATGGTCCGGCAGTGGACGTCGGCCGTCTTCAGGTACGCTGTGGCGACACTCCGGGCAGACACCGACCCCGCGGCAGCCTTGAAGGGGGCGATCCATCGGCCGAAGACCAAGCATGCAAAGCCACTAGCCCGTGACCAGATCGCCGACTTCGCCAAGGCCCTGGAAACCTACGGCGGCTATCGCACGACCGTTATCGCGCTGCGGTTAATGCTACTGACGTTCGTGCGTACCAAGGAGCTGCGCAGCGCGCCGTGGACCGAGATCGACTTCGATCGTGCCGAATGGCGCATTGACGCCTCTCGCATGAAGAAACGGGAGCCGCACATCGTGCCGCTGTCCCGACAAGCTTTGACCCTACTGCGCGAACTCCACACCTACACCGGTGGACGCGGCTGTCTCTTCCCGAACTACCGCAAGCCTGAGGCATGCATGACGGCAACTACTCTAAACCGGGCGCTCGAGCGCATGGGGTTCAACGGCAAGAACAGTATTGGCTTCTCCGCCCACGGCTTCCGGGCGACGGCATCCACCATCTTGAACGAAATGGGCTTCCGGCCCGATGTGATCGAGCGCCAACTCGCCCACGCCCCACTAAACAAGGTCCGAGCCGTCTACAATCAAGGTGAATACCTAGAAGAACGCCGCGCCATGATGCAGCAGTGGGCGGACCTGATAAACTCTTTGTGTGATGGCTCCTCCAACATCGTCATGCTCGCTCATCGAACCGCCGCGACTTCTTCCCAGAACGCCGCGACTTGAAACACCTCTCAGGTCTGCCGGGACAGCTCATGAAGTCCGATACCCGCGCGCCACTGCCAGTCCTGTTGTATGTAAACAAAATTCTGTATCGCCGTCCCAGCGACGCCGAGTCTGAAGATGACGAAATCGAATCCACTGGCCTTTGGCATCAACGGCTCGAGGAACTGAAACGAGTCAATGAAACAACGCGCTTAATTTCCGAAGTATGTCACACTTGCAATTTTTGTCAGACGCCAATCATAGATGACAATGATCCCCTGATTATTTCCCTTACGACTGACAGGCAAAGTCATTTAGATGCGGCGGAGAGTTACGCTCGGGAGATTGCGATGGTGGAACGGCTCGCCGATCCCTCGCATATGAGCGAAGCCTTCGAGCTCTTGGTCGACGACTTCGACGATGATCACTCCTGGCCCGCATTTATTGACGCAGCACGATCGGCCCGGAAGGACTTTGCCGAATACCGCAGGCTCGGCAAAGAAGCGCTACGGATAAGTCGCGAGATTTCTGCCGCTGCCGACCAACTGGCAATTCTGGTCCTTGACCTCCGAGAGACGGGGGTACGCCTGCCGAGCATTCTTATGCCGCGTTGGGGCAAGGACGGGAACGCGTGGGAATCACTGTCTGGCTCACGAGAACTCAGAGAGCTGAAGATTAAACGAATGATTAAGTCAATGTTCGATCAACACAATAACGCGAACAATGAAGTGCAGCTGGACGTTTGGAAGATACTGCGCCAACTGTCAGATGCATGCGCGAGTTATTCGCCCGATTTCATGGATCCCACAATCGAATGTGCGATAGCAACACGGCAAAATAGCAAGATCAGTGCCTTTTTGCGTGCGTTTGCCGCGGAACTGCATGCGAAGACGATCAAGCTCACTCCGAAGGTAAAGCGCGCCATGGCAATTGCCGCCAACGCGCTGATGAACGATCCCGAACTCAACATCACGGAGGATCACGTGCGCAAGGCACTGGCTAACGTGATGCTGCCACCTAAGCCTGCCGGGAGACGAGGGCCAGGGGAAACCCGGAAAACTCGGATGGAGAGAACATCCTGAGTTCTCTTTGACGGAGCAGGCTGGCCTAACTTAGTTGTCCCGTCCACCAGATATGGGACGGATCAACATGCACCAACTACCTGAAACCGGCTTCCTGCGCTTGCCTCAGATCATCGGCGACCCCAAGGCTAATCCGCCGATCCCACCAATCATCCCCGTCAAGAAGAGCTGCTGGTGGGAGGGCGTTAGGTCCGGGCGTTTCCGCAAGCCGGTCAAGCTGGGGCCCCGCATCACTGCCTGGCGAGTAGAAGACATCCGCGCCCTCGTTCGAACCGGCTCTGACCGATTGAAGCGGCTCAACCCGCGCCGCGTAAAGCTCCACAGAAACTACACGGTGGAGGAGGTTGCGATGCTGTTCGAGGTGCACAAGAACACGGTCCGCACTTGGCTCAAGTCCGGGCTGGAGCCGGTCGATGATCGGCGTCCGATCCTGATCCTGGGCCGCGAGCTCTCCCGCTTTCTGCATGCCCGACGCGAGCACAGCCAGGCAGCGGTGCAGGCCCGGCCAGTTCTATTGCTTGCGCTGCCGCGCTCCCAAGAATCCGGTGTCGCGCAAGGCCGACTACCTGCCGATCACGTCGAGCTCTGGAAACCTGAGGGGGACCTGTTCGCGATTGCGGCACCCGCATGTACCGGCGGGTTTCATTGCAGAAGTTGGCCGCTTCTGCCGGCGATCTGCAGGTCCAGCTGCCGCAGGCACAGCAACGTATAGCAGATACTGCCTGCCCCTCCCTAAACAGTGACTTGGCCCAGGAGCCCGAAACCTATGCGAACGCACAGTCCGGAAAATGAGCGCATCAAGCGCGCCTATTTCATCTACCTCAAGGAGGCGCGGCGCTTGAGCGAGCACTCGATCGACGCGGCAGCAGCCGCGCTGAGCAAGTTCGAAGAGTACACCAAATACCGCGACTTCAAAAGATTTCATATCCAGCAGGCCGTGGGGTTCAAGCGCAAGCTGGCCGACCAGGTCAGTCAGCGCACGGGCGAGAAGCTCAGCAGCAGCACGCTGTTCGCGAGCCTCAATGCTCTGCGGGCGTTCTTCCACTGGCTCGCTGGCCAGCAAGGTTACCGGTCACATCTGACCTATGCCGATGCGGACTATTTCGCGCTCTCCGAAAAAGAGAGCCGGATCGCGAAGGCGACGCACGAACGGCCCGTGCCGACGCTCGAGCAGATCCTGCATGTGGTGCAGGAAATGCCGAGCACCAGCGACATCGAACTGCGCAATCGTGCCCTGATCGCCTTCACGCTCCTGACCGGCGCTCGGGACGGCGCCATCGCATCGCTGAAACTGAAGCACGTGGATGTGGAGCAGGGACGGCTGCTGCAGGATGCGCGGGAGGTGCGCACCAAATTCTCAAAGACCATCACGACGTGGTTTTTCCCCGTCGGCGACGAGATCCGCCAAATCGTCATGGACTGGGTTGAGTACCTGCGAAAGGACAAGCTGTTCGGCGACAGCGACCCTCTGTTTCCGGCCACGCAGGTCGGGATCAATGAGGATAAGTGCTTTCAGGCCGATGGTTTGGCGCGACTAGGCTGGTCGAACGCAACGCCTATCAGGCGCATCTTCAAGCAAGCGTTCACCGATGCCGGGCTGGCTTATGCCAATCCGCATTCATTTCGCAAGACGCTGGCGCAGCTTGGCGAGCGTGTGTGTCGTACGCCCGAGGAGTTCAAGGCCTGGAGCCAGAACCTGGGCCACGAGCAGGTGCTCACCACCTTTTCGAGCTACGGCCAGGTTGCTCATGACCGGCAGGCTGAACTGATCCGGGGATTGGGCAGAACTGATAGCCACCCCCTCAAAGGCGAGGCTATCGATCAGGTGATGCGGTTCTTGGAAAACGCAAGGCACCACCCTCACTGATGGAGCGACGTCATGCGTTGGCTGAATGCCCTGACCGGATCGCAGAATGACCCAGTGTGCGTGGTGCAGCGGGCCTTGTCAGAGTATTCGGACATGAGCTTGCACACCATGATCGACGCTCTGGATGAGGTCGTGCGCGAGCAGCTGTGGCAAGTCGGGCAGGCCGTTCGAATCTTTCGCTGAGTTTGCGATCGCTCTGCCTCCAACTGGTTTGGGGGTGCGTTCGTTGCCGCCCTTGAAGATGCTGCGATACGCCCTGCTTGCCAATGGCAATTTTGCCGCATTGGACGGACCTCCTCGAACGCACTGCACGCGAGCCCGGGCGGCCGACCAAAAAGCTCGTCAATGACGAGGGTTTTGCGCGCTTCTACACAATTCCCACCGCCTCGACTGCCCGGGATCGCCTGCTCCTGGCGCTGAAGCGCTCCCATCCGGAGCATTTTGCGGCAGTCTGCAGACTTGAGTGCTCTCCGCGAGAGGCGGGGATTAGGGCGGGTCTCGTCAAGGTCGGTCGTTGGCATTACGGCGGCGTGTGCGATATCACCGCCGCGGGAGCACTGCGCGAACAAGCGCAGGCGCGATTGCTGTGCGAACTCTTCAAGGTGATGGCGCCCAATGCCCAGTGCACGTTTATTGCGCGAGAAATAGAGCCGCGCCTGGATGCAGGGCTGGCACAACGATGGCGGCAGAACAGCTCACAAACTTGACTACCTGACTTCCTAATCAGGGGGTCGCAGGTTCAAGTCCTGCCGGGGTCGCCATTGAAATCAACATCTTAGCTTTGTTCGTAAGCGTATGATGCGCTGGTCTGGGCTATCCCTGGGTCATACCGTGGCAGGTGGACCGGCTTAGCTCGCGCGACCCAGCACAGTGCTTGGGCACCACCGTCGCTACGGCAGCGCCAAGCCCGAGCCATTCGCAAGACCTGGCTGCCGACATCGCAGGTCTGATCGTCTGCGGAGAATGTCAAATGGGCTTTAGGGGCAAGAAGGGGCGGTCCCTTCCTGGCAAACAGTGGAACGGTTCTGCCATGCGCCCAGGGCTTGTTTGGAGAGTCACTGACGGCAAGACGCGTCTTGTCGGTGGCAAAGTGAGGGTAGGACCAAATCACCGTCTAGGGCTAAATTCTGGCCGGTTTACTTCGAGCGTTGGGTTGGAGGATTGGACATCCTATTGCTTCTCGTCGGCCTCGACTTTTCCGCGAACGCAGAGAGCGTGAACCACCGAGAAGACGAACGGCATAAATGGCGATGTGTTCCGTTGCGTTTCTGGCGGCAGACAATGAGAAGGCCCGGTTCCGGTTAAGCGTTGGGAGCCTGATCAAACTTCTTCTTAAAGTCTGCCATCACGGCTTGCTGCTGTTCTGGCGTACTGTTTCGCATACTTTTTGCGGCATTGAGGTGCGCTTCGTCACCCTTTTGCATTTGTTCCATGACGTGCGCGTGGCTCATTTTGCCAATCTCTTCGAACGTCTCCGCAGAGAACACGGTGGTTGCCTATTTCACGGCGTGGCTTGACCGCGAAGCCCGCACGAAAGCCTGGGCCAAGGCCGACGCCGCTTGGCGTCAGGGCGACCTCTTTGCGCGATGAAAGAATGCCATGCCGATGATTATTCAGGTGAACTTTCGGCGCCACGGCGGGCCACGGGCGCCCGCAACGCTACCACCCGAAGACGCATGCCTTGGATTGGTTCACGCCTTGGACGGCGCGGCTGCCCGGTACGTCCGAAGAGACTCACGCCGTAGCGCTGGCGGAAGCGGCGGTTGAAATAGGATACGAGGTCTGCGCCGTTGACGCGGGGCCGCATAAGTCGCGCTACGCCGGAAGGCGATCTCGCACGGGGAGATCGTCGGATGCGAACCGGATCGGCCTGAGATCTAGGGGCGTGTCCATGGGCGCTCCCCGGTAAGCGGCCCAACCCGGTGCAAAACTACCCGCCTGGTCCCGAAGGGTCGAGCACGGTTTGTCGCTTCAGGACAATCCTTGTCGGTCCTGTCAAGACGCGGTCGCCGGACAGGCTAGGTTGACAGTGATCCATAACACTGTCGTCGCCATGAACCCTGCATGCACCACGATGTCTCGCGCCGCCGCCCGCATATGTCTTCGTGGCCCTCCCCCCCGGAGACCGCCGCCCCGGCCGGCCCGTCAAAGCCGGATGCCTCGCGGACGCTCACTCAGCGGGAGGCTTTCGGTACTTGGCACAACTCTTTGGAGCGTTGCGGCGCTGCTGATCGCGAGCATCTTTGAACCTTCTCTGTTGCAACCGCGACCAATGAGTGGAGACGCCGGAACTCCAACCTAGGCAAAGGAGGATCGTAATGAAAACCGGACTCAAAACGACAACCGGACTGATGGCTGCAGTCGTTGCCGTCGTTGGGCTTGCTGTCCTTGCCAAGTCTGCGGAGGCACGCGCCGGTAAGAGCTGCCCAAAGAACTGGGTGATGGGAATCCACGGGTGCCAGCCCGGATTCATGAAGGCCAAGGAAAAGGGCCAGCTGGCCCCGCCCAAACGCGCCCTCAAGCGCTAGACGCGCGGTTCGATGCGGCACGCACACAAGAAGCGAGCCCGGCCGAGCCATTCGGCCGGGGCCTTTGCTCGGCGGCATGAGCGGCAGACCGCTGAACACGCCGGCCGCATTCATTCCGAACTGCCACCCGCAGGTGCCGGGCAGCAAGCGAAGAGGAGGAAGCAATGAAGCGCACGATACTTTCGACCTTGGCCCTTGCCGTCTCCATCTTGGTGCTCGATTTTGCCGGTCCGATTGCGCCCGCCCAGGCGGCAGCCTGTAAGTTAATCCGGGGTCGCACGACAACTGCCCTCGGGGTTACCATTGCAGGTCCGGCGGCTGTGCCTCCGGCGGCGCTCCCTCACCGTTTACCTTTAGGAGCCGGTGCTTCAAAAACCCGGGAGGTGGAGGCGGCGTGGTCAAGCCAAAATCGTTCTCCGTGAACCGCCTCCGCATCTGCCTGCAAAAGGGGCGAGGCCGCGTCGACTGCGGGCCAGGTGAAGCGCCGTTCCGCCGTCCGTCGCGACGGACCCGGAACCGAACGCATAGGGAACTCACCGTGACGACCGTGCGAGAGCAAGGAAGACGCTCATGATCCGATTGTTCAGCATCGGCGCTGCCGCGACACTGACGATCGCGGGCATGCTCGCACCCGCAAGCCGCTCGGCCGAGGCCACAGAAGCGCTCACCCTTGGCTACGAGAACATAGGGCGAGTAATGAAGAAGCCAGGTGCAACCAAAGTTATGTCTGGACGACCCAAGGCGGCCAGGGGGACAGGCAAGAAGGGAGCGCTGGTTGGCTCGCAGGGTTATTGGTCAAAGGCTATGGTTTCGGTCTCATTGGCAACATTGTCATTGGCATTCTCGGCGCCGGCATAGCCGGTATTCTGGCACCAACGCTCGGCCTATACACCGCGTCGACGGGCGGCAATATCGTTGCTGCTTTGCTCGGTGCGCTCATCTTGCTCTTCTTGGTGGGTACGGGAAGAGATGACCCGTTGAAGAAGCGTTACATCAAGCGCTCACCCTTGAGCAGTTTAGCGCCTCGGAATCTTTCAACAAACGATGCGTTTTATGCTTAGATCGTGTGTTTGGCTTTTTACCGGGGCAATCGCTGCGAAAAGGGCAGAATAACCGCAGTTGAGCTAGCAGACGTGTTCCAATTTTCGGTTCTCTGAGCAACTGGGCGTCGGGCACAGTGCGTAAGTCGCCGAGTGTTGTTATAGGAATGGATGCGCGTCGAAGTTGGGTTACGCGCTCGGCCCAGCCGGGGATATCTCCATCAAAAAGAATAAGAACGTCGACTGGAGTGCGATCAGCGAGTGCGTTAAGATCAGGGCGTTTGCCATACTTCTTCTTTAGATTTACTCGACGCTGCTCAAGAGCAGCACCTCTTTCAACAATGTTGTACACGCGACCGACGCTAATTTTGAATTGCGCCGCGATGTCAGACGGTCTCATGCCCGTTTTGTGAAGGCTGATGATAAAGCGGTTTCGTTCGTGCTGCGGTTTGCCGCCCTTGTTCATCGCCGCGTTTGCACCAATACAAAACACATAGCGGGAGGCTTCAAATCAATGGCGGCGAGTTAGCAATTGATCCGTGACGACTTGCGTGTCGATGCGTTTCGTCAGCTCATCGTAAATGTTGCACAGCGAAATCCTTAAATAGTTCTTGAGGGTGGGATAATCCTGGCCCCGAAGCTTCTCGTGGATCGGCATGAGGGCAAAATACCTCTTCGCGAAAGGTTCGGGAATATCCATAGCCCTTTTGGGTTTATGCAAGCCAATTAGGTCGAGTAGCTTTGCTAGATCGACGCGCGCCTCGTGCCAAGTATCGTCATCGAGCACGGCCGGTACTGGATAACGGTCAAACACCGAGAGCACGAGCGCTGCAACTGCGCCCAGAATGATCTCCCGTTTTTGCTCGGTGTGCTGGCCGACGACACCAGCAACAACTTCCCCGACCATGGCGAGACCCAACGGATAAGCACGCCAGCGCGAGTTCTCGACGGCGTGCCGGAATTCCGATTCACCGAACAGCACTTTTGAATAATGTCCTGCTCGCGCACGTGAGTATTCGTAGATGCCCTTCTGCACCAGGAATGCCGACTGCATGTCAACGAAATCGGCTAGTCCGCGTAGATCCCTGACAGGCGGCCGGCGTCCCAACAGTCTGTGGAGTAGGTTCATGCTGGTGTTGTAACTCGTTATCAGTGCTTCTTGGACGAAAGTATAAGCAGAGCGTTCCTGCGTCCAATGCTAGCCTTGGTACTCTAATTCAGCCTTTAGAAGGTTACCGAGTTCGGCTTTAAGACCGAACGGGTTCAGCGGCAAGGGAGGTGCCGTCACGGCCGATCATCGGCCCCTCCTGGATTAATTGCGCAATCAATGCGCAATCAATGCGCAACCATTGCTGGGAGGCAACGAGGCCCATGCAAAAATCCAACGATGAAGTTCACTGGATGAGGACACGGAACCTGATGTTCGCGCATCTGGCTGTGTGGTTCTTTTTCGGCTACGTCATCCACTTTTTCGTCAAGCAGCTCAACACCATCACTATTCCGTATTTGGGCTTCCCGCTCGGGTTCTACATGGCTGCGCAGGGGTCGCTGATCGTGTTCGTGGTAATGCTGTTCGCCTTCGCGAGACAGCAAGACAAAATCGACCGCGAACACGGCGTCGCCGAAGACGATTGACGGAGGAAAAATTATGGCTACCCAAGCAGCTGAGCGCTCGGATTTCATGAGGAATTCTTGGCCGCCTGTACGGCCTCTATACCGGGGGCTTCCTCGCCTTCATTGTTTTGATTGCGCTTCTCGAGCAGGCCGGAGTGCCGAACGTGGTTCTCGGGTATCTATTCGTGTTCTTCACGCTGGCAGTCTACGCCATCATCGGCGTGGCAACGCGCACGGCGGAGGTTTCCGAGTACTATGTTGCCGGCCGGCGTGTCCCTGCCTTCTATAACGGCATGGCTACGGGCGCCGACTGGATGTCGGCTGCCTCGTTCGTCGGCATGGCCGGCACACTGTTCCTGCTCGGCTACGACGGCATTGCGTGGGTGCTCGGCTGGACGGGCGGCTTTGTGCTTGTGTCGATCCTGGTCGGGCCGTACCTGCGCAAATTTGGCGCCTATACCGTGCCCGACTTCATGGCGTTTCGGTTCGGCGGCAACTTCACGCGCTTCCTCGCCGTGGTGGTGCTCGTTTGCTGCTCCTTCACCTATGTGACTGCGCAGATTTACGGCACCGGCCTCATCGCCTCCCGGTTTCTTGGGATGCAGTTCGAGTATGCGGTCTTCGCCGGCCTCGTCGGCATTCTTTTGTGCGCGATGCTCGGCGGCATGCGGGCGGTGACGTGGACGCAGATCGCGCAGTACATCGTGCTAATTGTCGCCTACCTCACGCCCATCGTGATTCTGTCGACCAAGAAATATGGCATTCCGATCCCGGAACTAACCTATGGGCTGGCCATTGCTGACATAACGGCGCGCGAGCAAGAGATGTTGCGGACTGGACTCGCTACCGCGGCGTCGCTCAAGCCGCACATCGAGCCTTTCATTAACTACAGCCCGCTCAACTTCTTCGGAATTATCTTCTGTATGATGGTCGGCACGGCATCGCTACCGCACATCCTGATGCGTTATTTCACCACCCCCAGCGTGCGTGAAGCACGCCAATCTGTGGCGTGGTCGCTGCTGTTCATCTTCCTGCTCTATTTCTCGGCGCCGGCCTACGCGGCGTTCTCGAAGCTGGAGGTCTACACGAACATTATTGGGCGAGACCTGACTCAGCTCCGACCCTGGCTGTTCACCTGGGGCGAACTAGGCCTTATCCAGATTTGCGGTAAAAACGCCGCCAGTCTCGATGCCGTCGCTGCAGCTTGCAAAGCGATCGCTGGCCATCCCGGTGTCGTTCGGCTGCAGGACTTTGTGATCAATACGGACGTGATCGTGCTCTCCACGCCGGAGATCGCGGGCCTTCCGTATGTGATCTCGGGCTTGGTGGCTGCCGGCGGTCTCGCAGCCGCGCTCTCCACCGCCGACGGGCTACTGCTCGCCATTGCCAATGCTCTCAGCCACGACATTTACTACAAAATGCTCGATCCGAACGCCCCAGCAATTCGCCGGTTGACGGTCGCGCGGGTTCTCTTGTTCTTCGTTGCCGTAGCGGCGGCCGCGACGGCTGCGACCAGACCGTCGGACATCCTGGCGATGGTCGGATGGGCGTTCTCATTGGCCATGGCCGGCAACTTCCCAGCCCTAGTGATGGGCATCTGGTGGAAGCGGGCGACGTCGGCGGGCGCCGTCTGCGGCATCATCGCCGGCTTCGGGTTGTGCCTATTCTACCTTGTCGTGACGAGGTATTTCCCGGGGGCAGGCGTGGCGTATTTCGGAATGACGTCACTGTATAACCCTGTCACAGGCGCGCCGATCGTCGACATTGCTAAAGCCATGGCGCTGCCGAATGCCATGGAGCACTGGCCGACGCTCGCTCACCCTCTGGCCAACAAGGTCGGTTGGTTCGGCCTCAACAACATCAACTGCGGATTGTTGGGTATGCCCCTCGGCTTCCTAGTGATCTACGTCGTGAGCCTTATGACGAAAGCGCCATCGGCCGAGATGCAAGCCTACGTCGACGAGATTCGTAAGCCTCGTGGCAACACGGTGCTTGTGGAGAAAACGACCTAACGAGCAATTGCCTGGATTAAACAATGGCGGGGTCCTTCGGGACCCCGCTTCTTCTTGCGGACCAGTCAACGCCGTTGCCCTAGAAGGCTAGGCGAGGTCGTCTAGCTGGAGTTCTGCTTCGTGGGTCCGACATATCCAATAATATCTCTTTGGTACTACCATCTACCAAATTTCGTTCTCGCGGCGCTGATGTATACGCTGCTCGGTCGCGCGCTGCTGGGCCTGATTGTGCAGCCCGATACATCGAATTACATCTGGCGCTTCTTCTGCCGCATTACCGATCCGGTCGTCGCCGTAGTTGCGCTTGTAACGCCGAAGGCAGCCGCACCAGTCGTTATCTGGCTGTTCGGCGTGGTGTGGCTGTTTTGGCTGCGTGTCCTCCTGCTCAATGTATTCCTGTACTTCGGAGCGATTCCGCGCATCAGCGGATAGGGTGCAAGATGGACCGAAACCTCTACTATGTCGGCATCGCCTTCTTCGGGATGGTCAATGGGATCTTCAATCAGCTCTTTTTGCTTTTCGCTCTAATTCATCTTCAAATCCTCGCGCCCGCGCTGCTGTTCGGCAGTGTGCCGCTGACTTTGATGTTTGCATCTATAATGGTCTCAACCGCGACCATCATCCTTGGCGGCATCCCAGCTGCGATCTACGAACGCTTCATTGGCGCCAAGGACGATTCGACGGAGGTTTCGTTATGGATCTGGCTTTCAGGCGCGGGCCTTCTAACCATCCCGGCCATCGGCAATTTCCTGACGGTCGGCTTGTAAAGGCGTCCTTCGACGCACTTGGGAATTCAATGCACGAAAGTTGTATTGCAGGTCATAAGCAAACGTTCTCACAACGTCCGCTCGTCTGCGTTATCCCAATAGCAGAATGCCGAAGGCATCGCTGATAGCGGTGGCTAACGGTCTACGACCTGCCTCTGCCGATCCGCGAGGCAAGTCGTTTCCGCGCACTTAGTTCGTTCGTTTTAGTGAAGTCGCACGACACGAGCAAAGGCCCTGCGCCAGCGCGTTGCCGCCGGGCTACTCACGTCAATCTGCTCCGCCGTCGGATCATTGTCGCGAAACAGATATTGCACTAAACCGCTGCGCGGTAGGGAAGCGGCACGTCCACGAGCAGCGTTGAGAAGTATGTCCCCCTTGGTCGGAAGCGGAAGTGAGCTAAGCAGGAAGAGCGTCGCTATGTGCCAATTCCAGACATCCTCGACACTGCTTCCCTTTGATGCCACCTTCATTCCTTCATTCTGGATGGACGCCACGGAGTCATGCGCGGGATCCAGCGCGGGACGTTGGCACGGAAAGCCTCGTACTCTCCTCCAAACGTTTGCTCAAGCGTGGGCTCTTCGTACGCCACGACGAATAAGTGGAAGGCGAGCCAGAACAGCGCGCCGTAGACGATGAGACGCCAATCACCTAACAACACCGCTTGACCCAGAACGATGGCGACGACCGCCACGTAGATCGGATTACGCACGTATCGGTAGCGACCTGTCACTACGAGATTCCGGGTCGGCGCGATCGGCGCGGGGGTGCCCAGCCCCTGCAGTGCAAAACGCGCAAATGAATCGACAAGCCCAGGCACGCCGGCGAGAATCAATATCAGTGGTGCAGCGCAGCCCTCAAATCGGCAGCTCTACAGCAATCTGCAGGGCGTTCTCGGCAAGGTTGGTGGAACAATAGGCTCGTTCTTGTCTGCAATCTCGAGGTTATTCTCGTAGGCAAGCGTTCATAACTTAACAACGTCGCGCACCACTTGGCTGGCTCCGTGGGAAGTCAGGTTCTGGCACAAAGCGGACATCGACCCGGATGCTTTGGAATGTCCGCTTTCAGACATTCTGAAGAAAGCTCATCGACGTCCGCTTGTAACCCGTTGCAGGCTCCTGTGGTTGGTGCCGCCGTTGCGTCGCGTCTGTCCGTCCGGCGCCAAATTTTGGTGGTCTACGCCCTCAAATTCCAGGCGATGCTATGGTGTACGTCGCTTGCGGTCACCATTAGGACACCAATGACACTTGAACTCAAAATGCTCGCACTCAGCGTCGTCCTCGGGCTGGTGCAAATTGTGCTGGCTTCGCATGGCGCAAGCCTTCAACGCGGCTATATCTGGACGGCGAGTTCACGGGACGAGGCCGTGCCTGCGTTGACCGGAGTGGCGGGCCGACTAGAGCGAGCTCTGCAAAATTTCGTCGAGACATTTCCTTTGTTCGCGGCCGCCGTGCTTGCCGCGCATGTTGCGGCCAGGCACAGTTGGATGACCGAGTGGGGTGTTCAGCTCTACTTCTGGGCTCGTGTCGCCTATCTCGCGTTGTACGCCGCAGGGATTTTTCTGTTCCGCTCGCTTGTATGGAACGTAGCCACGCTCGGAATCGTCTTCGTCCTTCTCTCCCTGGTCTGATTCATGACCCGGCTATCGGAACTGAGGATTGCTCAGATTTCCATTGGCATTCTCTTGCTCGTGATCGTTCGTTCCCTCGGTGAGTATTTCCGACTTCAATACCTGCATGGGGACGCCCTTGTCATCGGACAGGTCACTCCATTCGTCGCTGGTGCGCTGTTCGCCGCCATCGCGCTTGCGTTGACGCTCACCTTCTATTTCGCCGGCCTCTATCGGGTATCGATTGTCATCAGCGCCGCGACTCTCGTTCTCTTGCTCGTCTACAAGGTCGCTGTCGTGGTTTGATGCGGCCGCACGGCGACAGTTGGAGGGATTCCCTGTCGCGAGGGATCGGTGAGTTTTGACCCACATTCGCCGTTAGCCACTCATTGAGATTTGCGGCGCAGCTTCGAATTATTTCAGCGCCAGGACCACCGAACCTGATACGGGGTCGGTTACACCGAGACCGCCGCCAAGATCCTCGAGCGTGTCACGGAAAGAATCGAGGGTCGCGATCATGTTCGGTCGCGCTTTGGCAAGCGCGTCCATGTCGCTCCACTCAGCGACGATGCAAAACGCGCGCTCCCCGGTCTTGATCATATTGACATGCACGAGGCCGGACCAGCTGGCATCAACTCTCTTGTGGGCATCGAGGAAATCCTGTTCGCGGCCCGGCTTTACGCGGAAGCGCACAACATTAAACGCCGTCATGGCTTTTCCTTTCACCAAGGGACATGGCACCGCTGTGACGCCACGTCGTCATCAACGTACTGCGCAAAACTCACCGTGGTGCAGCCGTGCGTCAGGCGGCTGGTCTGATGTTTTGGTTCACCCGGAAGAGATTGGAAGGGTCGTATTTCTTCTTTACGGCAGCTAGCCGCTCGTAGTTTTCGCCATACGTTGCCTTGAGCCGTGCGTCGCCTTCGTCGTCCATCATAAAATTGGGGTAGGCGCCCCCGAGGTCGAAGGGATGCACCGCTTCCC
The DNA here is from genome assembly GCA_963814055.1 of uncultured Alphaproteobacteria bacterium. Taxonomy (GTDB): domain Bacteria; phylum Pseudomonadota; class Alphaproteobacteria; order Rhizobiales; family Hyphomicrobiaceae; genus AWTP1-13. Next base: position 8,594 of record CAWFBJ010000020.1, on the reverse strand, counting down.
AGTAGGCCTTAGTCCATTGTGTCACAGCAGCCTTCTTGTTCGGATCTGGGTCGATGCCGGCGATGACCATCGACCAGGTGGCGTCGCGGCAGTTCCAGGCCGTATCGCCCTTGCCCATCCGGTGAACGGCGCCGTCGATCGGGTAGAGGTGCATCAGGGACAGCTCGCTCGGCGTCTTCGCCGCCTGCTCGAGATGGGCATCGATCGCCGCGTCGGGTAGTGTCTTGACGAAGTCGCCACGCCAGTACCATTGCATGCCCTTTGGGTAGAGCCCGTCGAACATGCTCTGCACAGCGGGATAGGGCATGGTGCCCATCCAGTTGAAGAACGGCTCCGGTAAACCTGCGAGCAACGGCTCCAGCGCCTTTTTACCCTCCGCCTCCGGCCCGTTGTAGCAGGACATCAGCAGGCAGATGTGCTTGCCCCAGATCTCCTGCGGGAACGGGGCACTCGATGGGATCTTCTTCAGGCCGACGAAGGCTCCAAGCTCCTCCGGCGCTTTCGGCAGGATCTCGCGATAGCGCTGCATGATGATGCGGGCGTGCTTCTGGTCCCAGGCAATTGGTCCGGCGAACACCATCTTCACCGGGTGCAACTGAAAGAGGAAGCTGGTGACCACGCCGAAGTTGCCGCCACCGCCGCGCAGCGCCCATAGCAGGTCAGGGTTCTTCTCCTTGCTGGCGGTGACGAAGCTCCCGTCGGCCAACACGACATCGGCCTCAAGCAGGTTGTCGATGGTCAGGCCGTACTTGCGTGACAGGTAGCCGTGCCCGCCGCTTAGCGTCAGGCCGGCGATACCCGTGGTCGATATGATACCCGCCGGGACGGCAAGCCCGAAGGCATGGGTGGCGTGGTCCACGTCACCTTGCGTGCAACCGGCGCCAACCCTGGCAGTCCGGGTCTCGGGGTCAACGCGGACACCTTTCATCGCCGACAGATCGATGACCAGGCCTTTGTCTACACTACCAAGGCCGGGTCCGTTATGGCCGCCGCCCCGGATGGCGAGAGGGAGACCGTTGTCGCGCCCGAAATTGACCGCGGTGATCACATCGGCGACGTCGACGCAGCGGGCAATAGCCAGTGGCCGTTTGTCGATCATGCCGTTGTAGAGCGCCCGTGCTTCTTCGTAGGCTAGGTCGGTCGCCTCGATGAGCTGACCTCGCAGCGCGACCCTCAGATCCGCGATTTTTGCTGTGTCGAGCATGACGTTTCCTTCCTCACTGCGAGGCCGATGAAGAATGGGTGGCGACCCGATAACCAACGCGCCGACTAAAGGCGCCCGAATAGTGTGAAGACCTCGCAATTGCATGGGAAATGCCGTTTAATGATCGCCCCGATGCCTCGGCGACATCAGGAGCCGCATGCCGTGGAGATGACCGAGATCAGGTACTTTCTGGCGGTCTGCGAGACGCTCAATTTCCATCGCGCGGGCGAACGCTGCCATGTGACCCAACCGGCCCTCACCCGCGCCGTCCAAAAACTCGAAGCTGAGCTCGGCGGCCAGTTGTTCTGCCGTGACAAGGGACATGTTGAGCTAACGGAGTTTGGGCGGCTGATGCGCCCCCACCTGAGGGACGTTCTGGAACGCCGGGATCATGCCCGGACAATCGCGCGCAGTTTCTTGAAGCTTGAGGCTGCGCCATTGACACTTGGGGTGATGTGCACAATCGGCCCGGTGCTGTTCGTGGCGTTTCTGAACGCTTTTCGAGAGCGCCATCCGGGAGTCGAGGTGACCGTGGTCGAGAATGTGCCTGCGCGCTTGAGCGAACTGTTGCTCAATGGTTCCCTCGACGTGGCGCTAATGGCCCAGCCAGAGGCGTTCGATCCACGTCTGAAAGTTGTGCCGGTTTATCGCGAGAGGTTCGGGCTGGCGTTTCCTGCTGGACACCCTTTCGAGCAGCGGAACACGCTGCATGTAACCGATGTCCACGACCAGACCTACCTGTCACGCGTGAACTGCGAATACCGTGACTATCTGATCGAACTCTGCGGCGAGTTCGGGGTCGGCTTCCACCGAGGCTTTAAGAGCGAGCGGGAAGACTGGATCATGACAATGGTTGCGGCCGGTATGGGTATTTGTTTCCTGCCGGAATATTCGGCCCTGCATCCCGGCATCCGCCATCGGCTGGTGGCCGACCCGGAAGTAGTGCGCACAGTCTCGGTGGTTTCAGTGGCCGGCCGCGCCCTGCCGCCACCCGCTTTGGCATTCATCGAGCAGACATGCAGTTACGATTGGCCCAATAGTCTCCGGAACCGCCGTGCGACGAGGTGATCGAATAGGCACCGTCGCCGGCCGCAGGGAGTGTTCACAAGCGATGGCAGGCACCCAGGTCATTGATATGACGGGCAAGCGGTTCCAGCGCCTCTTGGTTCTTTACCGGGCAGGCACGTTCCAACGCAACGCGACGTGGGCCTGTCTTTGTGACTGCGGGGCCGAAACCATTGTAACCGGAGCAAACTTGCGCAACGGTTCGACGGGCTCATGCGGTTGCCTGAACCGCGAGCGCAACCGGGAACAAAGCAAGAGAAACATACGGCACGGCCATTCCAGGCGCGCCAAGAAAACAAGTGAGTATATGGCGCTCAGCAATGCTCTTTATGGAAGCGCCACACCCGTCTGCAAGCGATGGCGCAACTCCTTTTCTGCTTTCCTGGCTGACTTGGGTGTTAAACCATCACCGGCTCATAGGCTCACGCGCTTGGACAAGGCAAAAGGATTTTCGCCTGCAAACTGCACATGGGCCAAGGACGCACGCTTGCGCGATGCCCCATCAGAAACAGGCGGAAGGCAACGACGTGGTTGAAAAGACGCGAACTAATCGTCACGGCTGAGGTCGCGTGGTCATTGCCTACGTACGTACCTGTTGCCGCACGGGAACGCAAAGTCCAGCTAAACGGCGAGCCTACGAAGAAGGCGGTAAAAGTCGAACTAACCAAGAAGCCGCTACGTTGCCGTTCCGCAACAGATCAAGACTAATCCATAGGAGTCTCTTGCAGCCCGAAGCCGTGCGTGGAAACGTGGCGAAGCGGGGCTATCACTTAATGAGCGGGATTATCAAATCTACCGGTTACGGACTATTCGCCGCCGGCGTGCTGCTGACGGGAACATATTTCTTTGGTGCTTACCTCAAAGGCAATACTGCATTCAATGAGGCGTTGAATCCCTTGATGATAAGAAACTATCTGGCACTCGCTCCGATGGCACCAGGCGCGCTCCTGATTTGGTTGGCTGACCGCATCGGCGCCGAGGACTGATCGACCGTTCACGATCCGCGAATGGCGAGCGAAGAGATGGTGGAGTCACCGTTTGTGAGGGAAGCAGAAGTGCTGGCAAAGGACTGCCGAAGAGCGCAAACCCCATAACCACGATCAAGAATACAAACAAGGGTATCACCGTCAGGCGCCCCCCACACGACACCTACGGCACGTCCGATTATTGGGCTAACCGGACTCATGCGGCCTGAGGCAAGCTACTTCTCGTTTTGACCCAACTCGGACCCGGGCCGGCTACGGAGCGCGGAATGACGTGCCCTCGTGGACGAACCTGCCCAGTGAGCCCTGTGCGGCCCGCGGAGGGCAGTACGATCCCGAGCTGCCGCATCCGACACGCTTTCGACCGATCAATTCCGCCGGTTGACGACGTTTTCCGGCACAATCTCCGCCTTGAAGCGGAAGAGCTGCCGATCGGCAGGATCGATAGTAATGCGGACCCAGTGCGTGTCGGGCCAGCCGAACGTCTCGACGCGTGTGAAGTTCTCGAACAGCCGGTTCGTCTTTCTACTGTAGAGCGGCTTGGCGATGCGGAACAGGTGGGTGTCGGCGTGGAGTAAGGCAACCGGCTTGTCGAAAGCTTCCAATTCTTCCGAGACACCCACTTAGGGGCAAATCCAGCCCGGCCCGTCCGGCGCGCGGAAGCATCCGACCGATTGCGGCAGCAGTTGCTTGGGCAGCCACAGCACGACCTCCGGAAAGAAGATCGTGAAGGCGATCGCCACGAAGAACACGACGTAGATCGGCAGCGACGCGAACATGGCCTTGGAGAACTTTACGCCCACAAACTTGGAGGCCATCAGCAGGCACAGCCCGTAGGGCGGCGTGATCAGCCCGAAGGCGAGCGTCGTGATGATGACGGCGCCCATGTGCACCTGGTTGATGTCGGCGTTCTTGGTCAGGTCGATGATCAGCGGCATGAAGATGATGATGGCCGGGATGGCGTCGATGAAGTCGCCGACGATGATGAACAGCAGCGTCAGCAGCAGCATGATCTTGGTGGGGTCCCCGCCGGCGGCATGCGCGATCCACTCCGACACCACCGCGGGGCCGCGCAGATAGGCCAGCATCCAGCCAAATGCCGATGCCGCGCCGATGGTGATGAGCGGAATCGAGTAGAGCAGGCCGGTCATCGCCATGTCGCGCGGCAGGTGGGGCAGATGGCTGAGAGTTGAGGATCGGAATGGCGATGAAGACGATGTAGGCGACCGCGATGATGCCGGCCTCGGTCGGGGTGAACTGCCCCGTGAGGATGCCGCCCATGATGATGATCGGGATCATCAGCGGGATCGCCGCCTCCTTCGCAGCGGTCGAGAATTGGCCGAAAGTCGCGCGCTGGCGCTTGAGCCCTACGGGTCCGAAGAAATGGCTGTAGATCATCAGCCCTATGCCGACGAGGACGCCGGGCACCACGCCCGCAAGGAACAGCCCGCCGATCGAGACGTTGCCGGTCGCGCCGTACACTATCGCCATGATACTCGGTGGGATGAGGTTGGCCATGGTGGCCGCGGAGGCGATCAGCGCGGCGGTGAAGGCGCGGTCGTAGCCTTCGCGGTTCATTTCCGGCGCGATCGAGCGCGAGAGCACCGCAACGTCGGCTGCCGACGAGCCGGAGATGCCGGCAAAGAACATGCTGAAGATCGTCACCACCTGCGCCAAGCCGCCGCGAAGATGCCCTACCAGCGTTTGCGACAGCCGGATCATGCGGGCGGTAACGTTGGCGGACGTCATGAGGTCACCGACCAGCAGGAAGAACGGCACCGCCATCAGGGCCTCGACGTCCATGCCGTTGAAGATCTGCGCGATCATCGAGGCGTGGCTGATGGGCGTGAACGCCGTCACCAGCAGCACCGAGGCGATCAGTGCGAAGGCCACCGGCACGCCCATGTAGCCGAGAAACAGGAACATGAAGCCCATCAGCACGATGAGCATGCCGTTGGTGGTCACAGCGCTTGCCTCTTTTCTTCGTGCGCGCCGGTCGGATCGGCGAAGCCATGCCGCCAGCCGTTCACCATCTGCTCGATTGTGAATAAGGCAACCAGGACGCCGCTGATCGGGATTGCAGCATAAAGGCTCGCGATCGGCGTCATCGAAGGCATGCGCAGGCTCTTGAAGCCGTCCAGGAAGTTGAGGTAGCCGTAGTAGATCATGCACCCCGCCACCGCGAGCACGACGAGCGCGGTTAAAAAATTCGAAGAACAGCCGCTTGTTGCCCGACAGGGATTCAGCGAGCACGGCGAGGTAGAGGTGATCGTTGCGCCGCGTGGCCGCGGCGACGCCGATGAAGATGCCGTACATGAAGAACGTCATCGTCGCTTCCTGCACCCACAGCCACGGCCGGCCGATGGCGCGGGTAATGACATCCGCCAGCACCAGCACGCTGAAGGCGGTGATGCACACCCCGCACAGAATCATCAGCATGTTTTCGAGCGGATCGAGCGCGCGCCATTTCAGGTGGCGCTGCTCTTGCAGAACCAGACTATCGAAGCCGGCCATCGATTAATTTCCAGGTCGGGCGGCAAGGCGGGGAACCGGTGGCTCCCCGCATCTGCAGCAGGCTATTTCACGTTGCGGACGAGTCCGAGCACCTTCACGGCATTTGGACCCAAATCCGTTGCCAGCTTGTCCTGGATCGGCCTGCTGACGGCCTGGAAGCCGCTCTTATCGACGTCCTTGACGATCTTGACGCCGATCTTCTGCAGCTTCGCCAGCGCCTCATGCTCCAGCTTGAAAGCAGCCGCCGGCTCGTTCCTGCTGATCTCGTCGGCGGCCCCCTGCACCCAGCCCTTCTGTTCCGCTGTCAGGCTCTGCCAGACCTTGTCACTGACAAACAACGCGGCGTTGTTGGCTTCGTGCTCGGTGAGCGACAGCACCGGTGCGGGCTCGTAGTGCTTATTGACAAGGTAGTTGTTGATGCCGTTCTCGGCCATGTCGACGACGCCCGTCTGCAGCGAGGTGTACACCTCGCCGAACGGCATGTGCACGACCTGCGCGCCATAAGCCGGGAACAGCGTGTCCTCGGTCACGGTCGCCTGCACGCGCACCTTGACGCCCTTGAGGTCGGCGACCTTCTGGATGGCCTTCTTGCCATACATGTGCCGCAGCCCCTGGGAGCCGAGGGCCAGCATGTGCGCGCCTTTGATCTTGGCTGCGTACAGTTCCTTCATTGCGCTGATGACGGTGGGATCGCCCAGCACCTTGATGGCGTGCGCCTCGTCGCGGAAGATGAAGTGAATGGAGAAAACCCCGGACTCGGGCTGCGCGGTCGAAGCGTTGGCCGTCGACAGCATGACGAAGTCGATATCGCCGGTCTGCACCTTCTGCATGGTCTGCGCTTCGGTGCCGAGCTGGGCGCTGGGATACTGGTTGATCGAGAGCGTGCCCTTGCTCAGCTCCATTAGCTTCGTATTGAAGATCTCCGCGCCGATGCCGTAGCCGCTATTCTTGGGCTGGTCGTAGGCGAAGGTGAACTCGCGCTTTTGTGCCATCGCGGCAGGGGATGCCAGTGCGATCCCCAAGCCGAGAAGAATGGCAGCCGCAGGCCAAGCATGCCGTGAAATCCACATTGTCCAGCTCCTCCCTGTCGCCGCCCGTACGGGGCTGGCTCTTGGCCAAGCACTTCGAGCCTGACGCATTCACTATCCCTCAGGATCCTGTTGCAAACAAGATAGTCCATCAGATTGTATACAAAAGACCCTTGTGATAGGTCGCCTGAATGAGGACGCGCTTCCCGGAAAAAGAGACGTCTGCAGGCGGACAAGCCGGCGCCGAACCGAATGCCGGTACGGCCGGCACCGGCCGCTTCAGCCCAATCCTCCGCAGCCGTTCGGATCGCCTGCAAACTCGAGGAGGACATCGTGCTGGGCCGCCGGCATCCGCGCGAGCGGCTTGTCGAGCAGGACTTGTGCGATGAGTTCCACACGCACCGCGGCGATGTGCGGGCTCGCGCTGTTCGAGCTCGAGAAGATAGGCATCGTGCGGCGCATCCCGAACCGCGGGGCCGTCGTGCGCGATCTCTCGCCCGAGGAAGTGAGCGATATCTACGACGTGCGCGAAATGCTCGAAGTGATGGCCCTGCGCATCCTGCCGCTTCCTATTCCGGCGAAGGCACTCGCAACTCTCGATGCGCTCCAGCGGCAGCACAGCGACGCGATCGACGCAGGCGATTTCCTGACAGTGCATTACAGCAACGTGCAATTTCACCGCACGCTCTTTTCGCTGTGCGGCAATCACTGTCTGATCGAAAGTATCGAGAATCTGGCGCAAAAGGTCTTAAGCATTCGATCCTACGCTCACGCGCAGGCGGATGCGTTGAACAACTCCCGGCGCGATCACGCCGAGATGATCCGGGCTTTACGCAACCAGCGCCGCGAGGAGCTGATCAAGCTGGGACGGCGTCACCTGAAGCCGGCAGTGCAGGCGTATGTTCGAGCCTACGGTCAACGGTTAGACCGACACAGCCCGTGACGAAGGAAAGGTTGTCTGGAAGCGGTCTTTTGCTCTCCTTTGCAGCAAACTTCGGAAAAATGCGCCGACGCCATCAATGAGATGCCCTCGTGGACGAACCTGCCCAGTGAGCCCTGTGCGGCCCGCGAACGGGCAGTACGATCCCGAGCTGCCGCATCGGACAAGAGTTCGACCGATCAATTCCGCCGGTTGACGGCGTTTTCCGGCACAATTTCGGCCTTGAAGCGGAAGAGCTGCGGATCGGCGGGATCGACTGTAATGCGGACCCAGTGCGTGTCGGGCCAGCCGAACGTCTGCACGCGCGTGAAGTTCTCGAACAGCCGGTTCGTCTTTCTGCTGTTGCTGTGTCGGACCAAGCAAGCCCGTAGTGGACGGAAAGGCGCCCGCGACTTGCAGGCGGACCTTTTTGTCCTTCGAGCTCCAGCGCCGCTGGATGCGAGCACCAGTACGGCCGCCGCTGCTGCGGCGAGCCCCATGAAGCGGACGCCGGGCGAAGCGGCAGCAGATAAGTCTGCTTTTGACCCACTGCTACCACTATGCGCTATATTGATCGCAGCTTGCCGAAACAGGGCGGCGCCTATGCGAACACCGGATCGACATGACCGCGAGGTGCTGGAAGGGCCGAACGTGGTCGTTCTCTGCCTGGACGAGCACTACCCTGTGACGTTGGCGCATTGGCTGCGGTCAGCGGGCGTCCGCGTGGAAGATCGTGGAGAGCGGCCGGCAAGCCAAGCAACTGCTGCACATGGGCGAGAGGTGGGTGCTGGTCACCGACCGAGTACTCCCCCCATGGCCAGGCCTGTCGAGGCTGGCATCATTGAAAGAATCCCACAAGCTCCTGCGGATCGTGGCGATCG